>NZ_LN865153.1:495295-2375804 GCF_001244405.1 Eubacterium sp. SB2
TTTCTGGTGATGTGTCAGTAGTGCTCCTTTTTCGGGGCTGTTTCCCGCCTAGAATTTCTTAGGTCCGCGGCCGCATTTTTGAAAGGACATGGATGTTCTCCGGGAGGTTTTCGGCTATCCCTTCATGGAGCGTCCCCATCCGCGCCGAGACTATAGCTCGTCACTAACTCCCGATTTACTTCTTTTTGGTATATGGAGTTCCCTCCAGCGGCAATACAGTCTGAAACTCTCCATTCCATTTATAATAAGCCCCTGCAACAGCCGGCGCCGTTGGTATGGATGTGATCTCTCCAATTCCAATAGCCCCATACCCCACGTCCACGCCTGGTTTTTCCACAATAAGGGATACCAATTCCGGCACCTTATCCGCCTTAAACAGCCCCAGCGTACCAAATCTGGATACCGGATACCCTTCCTTGATCTCATATCTTTCCGTCAGTGCGTATCCCATTCCCATCACAACGCCGCCTTCTATCTGGCCTTCCACGCTGACCGGGTTCACGGCTTTGCCCACATCGTGGGCCGCCACCATTTTCTTGACCGTTCCATCCTCATTCAGGACACATACCTGAGTAGCATAACCATAGGCCACATGAGACACCGGATTTGGCACATCGCTGCCCATCCTGTCGGTCTTGGCGAGATACTCACCGTAATACTCTTTTCCTTCCAGAGCTGCCAGTGTCTGCCCTGCCAGCTCTTCTCTCAGATCTTCCGACGCCCGCTTCGCGGCCTCCCCGGTAATCAGTGTCTGCCGTGAACCGGAGGTAGTTCCGGAATCGGGGGAATCCGCGGTATTGGGCGGACAGTACTTGATACAGTTAACCGGCAGGCCGGTCGTCTCGGATACCACCTGTGTCAGAACCGTTCCAAGCCCCTGCCCGATGCAGGACGCACCCGCATGGATCTGTATTTTTCCGTCCTTTACCAGCAGGCGGCAGCGGCCCCAGTCGGGCAGTCCCACGCCTACGCCCGCATTTTTCATGGCACAGGCAATCCCTGCATAGGGTTCGCTCTCATAGATGTCTTTTACGGCTTCCAATGTTTCCGCAACACCCGTGGAATCATCGGCAATCTGTCCATTCGGCAGCACCTGTCCCGAACGGATGGCATTACGGTAACGGATCTCCCAGGGAGAAATGCCGGCCATCTCTGCCAGCAGGTCCAGATTCCGCTCGGATCCAAAGCAGGTCTGGGTTACTCCGAAGCCTCTGTATGCACCGGCAGGCGGATTATTCGTGTACACCGCCTTTCCGTCTATATCGATTACCTGGAAATTATACGGCCCCGCGGCATGTGTACAGGCACGCTGCAGCACAGGCCCGCCCAGGGATGCGTAGGCCCCTGTGTCCGATACGACTACCGCCTTCATCGCGGTCAGTATGCCGTTCTCGTCACAGGCTGTTGTGATATCCATCCACATTGGATGACGTTTAGGATGGATGACAATGCTTTCCTGCCTGGATAGCTTTACTTTTACGATCCGTTTGGTCAGGTACGCCAGAAGCGCTGCGTGATGCTGGACGCTGACATCCTCTTTTCCGCCAAATCCGCCGCCGACCAGTTTGTTTTCCACAATCACCTTCTCCGGAGGGAGTCCCAGCATGATACAGCATTCGTGCCGGGTATCGTATGTACCCTGATCTGTGGAATAAATAAATACCCCGTCGTCAAAAGGCATGGCGACCGCGCACTCCGGCTCCAGAAATGCATGCTCGGTCCATGGTGTTTCGTAATGCTTTGTTACTTTATATTTCGAATTGGCAATGACCTCGTCGGCATTTCCCCGGACCAGATGCTCATGTGCCAGAATATTTCCGGATGCATGGACAAGCGGCGCATCCTCTTTCATGGCGTCAAAGGGGCTGAGCACCGGTTCCAGCACTTCGTAATCCACCTTCACAAGGCTCTTAGCCCGTTCAAGTATCTCCGGTGTTTCCGCCGCCACAAGACAGATCGCATCCCCGAGGTAATGCGTGGTTTTCCCGACCGGAATCATGGTATCCCAGTCCTGCTTCAGGTGGCCCACCTTTACCTGCCCCGGAATGTCCTCTGCGGTATAGACTCCGATCACGCCTTCCAGCGCCTGAGCCTCCTCCGCGTGGATCGCCAGTACTTTTGCCCTGGGATATTCGGAACGCACTGCGCTGCCGTAGATCATGCCGTCGAGATAGATATCGTCCGGATATTCTCCGGTTCCCAACACCTTTTCTCTGGCATCGATCCTCTGGATTGCATCGCCTACCAGTGCAATGCCGCTGTTGTCCGCCACAGGGAGATTTTCCCGGAATATTCTGGCGCTGAGAAGGATTCCGTCGATAATCTTCTTATACCCTGTGCACCGGCAGATGTTATTGCGGATCGCGGCTATCACTTCCAGGCGGGTCGGATCCGGGTTGACATCAATCAGGCCTTTTGCGCTCATGACCATGCCGGGAATACAGAAGCCGCACTGAACGGCGCCGGCCGTGGCAAAAGCATAAGCATACACTTCTTTTTCTCTTTCGCTTAATCCCTCAACTGTTACAATGGATTTGCCCTCCATCTTAGAAATCATGGGAATGCACGCACGTGTTGTCTTTCCGTCTACCAGAACCGTGCAGGTGCCGCATGCGCCCTGGCTGCACCCGTCTTTCACGGATGTCAGACGGAGGTCGTCACGCAGAAACCGCATCAGCTTTTTGTCCTGCTCTGCCTGATAATCTTTCCCATTTACATGTACTGTGAACATATAATACCCTCCTTTTCCCGGTAACAGTTCAGGCAAGCCTGAACTGTTACGTTTCCCGGAACTTTATTCTGAAAGATCTGACCGGAAGTCAATATCTTTTAATTCTTCTTCCTGTGCTTCCACATATCTTACTTTGTCCTGCAGACCGGACATAATCTGCCGCCCTCCGTTGTCTCCGGAAAGCCGCCTGAGATCGTGGAAGAACTTTTTGTCCCAGAGAACCGGATTGCCCGGCCGGCCCTTATGGCAGGCGCTGATAATCTTTCCCCTGTGGAGCCCTGCTGCATTGAGTATCCGCTGGATCGTGGCCGCATGCAAAGCGGGCTGATCACACACGGAAAAAAGAATGCCCTGAATATCAGGAAACTGCTCTGTACAGGCTTCCACTCCCAGCCTGACGGAACGGGAAATCCCCCGTCCAGGCTCATCGTTTCTCACAACCCGTATCCCCTTTCGCCTTGCTTTTTTTTCAATCTCTTCATATCCCGTCACAATATATGTGGGAAAGGCTCCGAACGCGCTGATTTTGTCCAGCATGTATTCAAACATCTGTCTGCCGGAGATCTGTGCCAGGAGCTTGTTTTCCCCAAACCGTGTGCTTTTTCCTGCCGCAAGCAAGACAAGGGCATATTTCCCCTTCATGTGTTCATGCCGGGTTACCGCTTCCAGTACGCCTCCGCCCACGGCCCTTGCTTTGTCAGAAATGGTGAAGCAGTGGGACTTTTCGCAGCGCGCATCGATATCCCCTATTTTCAGTCCTTCACTTACACGGACGCCGGACTGAAGCATTCCCCGGATCACACCGCTCATCCGGGCATATACTTCTTTTCCACCGGTAACGGCAACCGCCTGGCCTTTTTCTACGATATCCCCAATGGCTGCCAACGGCTGCATCTCCCCCTCTGCTGCGGCGCGGATCAGGCGTTCTGTCGTATAACCTCCCACATCCCCCGGAATTCCGGTGTTTGGAAGCGCACTGCCAGAATAAAAGATATTCCCCAGTGTGTGCCCTCTTTTTGTCTCCACAACACAATTGCAGTCAATTCCCGCAGTAAATCCCGGGCCCACCCCAATCACAAAGGGGGCGTCTGTTATTCTTGTCCCGGTATTTCTTTTCGCCAGTATTGCATCCACAATGACATCCGGCTGAAGTCCAGCGGCTATTTTAGCGTTTGCGTCCACAATCACCGCGATATTCCCGTCCGCCAGAACCTGTTCTGCTTCCTTTTCCGAATATACAAGAACGCCTTTCATATCCTCTACGACGGCCGTCCCCTCATAGACAGCTCTGGAAAGCGCCGCCATTCTGCGCACCGTCAGAGGAACTGCGATCTCTGTCATAACAATCTGGTGCCCGCTGTGATAGAGGCGCGAAGCGATTCCTGTTGCCAGATCCCCCGCGCCTTTAATTAGTATTTTCATCTCTGTATCTGTCTTCCTCCTGCTGTTACTGTGATCTGTGCGAATCCCCTTTTTTCTGCCAACCTGCAGATTTCCAGGGCCTGTGCCTCTTCCTTCGCGCCGTCGGCTTTGTTCAAAACCAGATGGTAAGACATTTGGGGCATTACATGCTTTTTTCCGGCCCGGCTGTCCAGCGCCAGATCTACAATATCTTCCTGCGTGACCGGATCCGTTTTTTGTTTATGAAGCAGTCCGGCAGCAATTTCAGGCCGGAAACAGACTTCTTCCATGGGCTTTCCAAGGCTGTCCAGTCCGCAGACATTGATCACATGTGTCGTCTCGGGGAGCAGCACCGGCTCATGGGAAGCCGGCGCTTTGACCGGGAACCTCTTCGCACCGTCTGCCTCGATCAGCAGCGGGTATCCCTTTTTCAAAACCTGCTGCAGAAACCCGCGGGGCGGAGCCTGCATTTTCCCATCACCGGCGGGCAGGCCCAGCCATACCATGCCTTCGTCAGCCAGGATTCTTTCCATCTTCTCTGCCGAGGGTTCCAAAAGAAACCACGGGTAATCCCAGGCCATCATGTGGGTAGTCGTTGTCACGACAACTCTGGTTCCCCTTCGCAGATACTCGCCTGCCATCCGTGTAATCAGTGTTGTCTTGCCTCCCGCTCCTGTGAATGAGAGAACGGGAGCCGTTGAATTTTCTATATTTAATGCCTCCAGAAGAGAGGGGAACTGTACCAGTTTTCCCTCCCGGTATACCCAAAGGGCATCCCGTAACGCATGCCCTTCGGGCGGATCCGCAGTAAACTGCGGATTAAGGTATGCTTTTATCATGTGCCGCCCTTCTTTAATTGTCAGCTTCCTTCGTGACTCCATGCTTTATATACTGCCCTGCATTTTCTATTTTAATTTCCCCGTTTTCCGCTATCAGCCGGCCCCGCAGAAATACCTTTTCTGCCCTGCCTTTAATCTTGGTGCCTTCCATTGGGCAATAGTCGATGTTGGTCTGCTGTGACTCTTTTGACAGAATCCACTCGGTATCGGGATTCCATACTACGATATCTGCATCGCTTCCCGGAGAAAGCGTTCCTTTCTGTGGATACATGTGGTATAACTTTGCTGGATTCTCGGACAGATATTTGCACATCTGTTCTATAGTGATGCGTCCCTCGTTTACGCCAAACTGGTAAATCAGGCCAGGACGCTCTTCTGCGCCTGGCATTCCGCACGGTGTCAGAGAGAAGTCTTCGATCCCCGCGCTTTTTTGTTCCAGATTAAAGCTGCAGTGGTCTGTACAGATTGTCTGGATCCTGCCCTCCGTAAGCGCCTTCCACAGCACCTCCTGATTCTTCTTTCTGCGCAGCGGCGGCGCGATCATGTATTTCCTGCCTTCCCCATCCGGCAGGGAGTACTTGCTGTCATCCATAAGGAGGTACTGGGGACAGGTTTCCACATAGACCGTCTGCCCTTCTTCCCTGGCCCGCTGGATTTCCCGGTAGCCTTCTGCCGAACTCAAATGCACCACAATGACGGGTGTATCCACACACTTCGCTATCTTAAGCAGCCGGTTGATGGCCTCCGCTTCTGCTGCCGGCGGCCTCGTTCCCGGATAATCAGAGACATCCCTGCGGTTTCCTTTTTTTTGCAGAACTTCTTCCAGCCTTGCATCTATGATTCCCTTATTTTCACAATGTACTCCTGCGATTCCGCCGAGTTCTTTCAAACGGGACAGGATTTCATACATGGTCTTGTCATCCACGACCATATTGTCGTATGTCATATACAGTTTGAAAGAAGAGATTCCTTCCGCCACAACCTGCTCCAGTTCACGGCTGACGTTCTCGTTCCAGTCGGATAGCGCCAGATGGAACGCATAGTCGCATGAGGAGTGTCCGTCTGCTTTTTGGTGCCAGTTATCCAGCGCCCGGGCAAGTGTCTCTCCTTTGTTCTGTGTGGCAAAATCTATGATGCAGGTGGTTCCTCCCGCAATCTCCGCCTTGGTTCCCGTGTCAAATTTGTCTGCAGTTATGGTGTTGCTGACTTCCAGAGCCATATGGGTATGTGCATCAATAAATCCCGGGAAAAGGTACTTGCCCCGGACGTCTTCTATCTCGGCGTCCCTGAATTCCAGATTTTCACCGACTGCCAGAATCTTTTCGCCTTTTACCAGGATGTCCAGCTTCTTTTGTCCTTCGCCGCTGACGATGATTCCGCCTTTAAACAAACGTTTCATAACCATTCCTTCTTTCTGTCTTTCTGTGCATGGGCGCTTATTGGATACTATTCACGGGGCCGTGCCCCGCCTTTTATGCTGTGCTCTTTTATCCCAGGAGGTAGGGGTAATCTTGAACGACTGTTTCAATCAGCTGCTGCAGTCCCGCGGGCAGCTTTGTCTCTTCCCCCTTTGTCCAGGTAAAAGTATCTCCAAGGTATCTCACCCTGCATACTCCCTTTTCCCTATCCACTACCGTAAATCCCTGGTTTCTGCTGTCTTCCATATCTTTTTCTCCGGCAAAGAGCGTGAACTTATCCAGATAAGGGGCGCTCTCATATGGGCAGAAGCTCTTGCAGTTACCGCACTCATTGCACATATAGTCTATATGGATAATCTGATGTTTTGCCATACCCGGCACCCGGATGGCGATGTTTGCACGGTTTGGACATACTTCCACACAGTTTTCACAGATACTGGAGCATCCCAGGCAGCGCTCTGTCTCTGCCTTCCCGTTCTCCATATCCCGCAGGATGCCGCGGCGGCTGTAGACCTTAGCCTCGTCCGCCTGCCTGTCGAAATCTTTCGCCAGGCTCCGTCCAATCACTGCTTCTGCCGCCTTCCGGCCGTCTCTTATGCCCTCTACTACCGTTGCCGGACCGCCCAGGCCGTCTCCGATTACATAGACGCCTTCCAGGTTTGTCTCGCAGGTTTCCGCGTTAACCATTGCTTTCCCGCGCTCATTTACATGGATACCATTCGCCTCGTACAGCTCTGTCGGAACCTTTTCACCCACGGCGGCAATCACGGTGTCTGCCAAAACTTCCCGGATCTCTTCGGTTTCAATCACACTTCTTCTGCCGGAATCATCGAAATCGCCAAGCTGCATTACTCTGCAGACCAGTCTGCCATTTTCCAGTTTGACAGGGGAAAGCAGTTCCTGAAATTCCACACCGTCCTCAATTGCCAGCAGCAGTTCCTCCTCATCCGCCGGCATATAGCGTTTGGTTCTTCTGTAGACCAGAGAAACCGTCTCGACGCCTTTGGTCCGTTTTGCGGCTCTGGCCGTGTCCATTGCGGTGTTTCCCCCGCCGATGACAACGACATGTTTCCCGATGTCCAGGCTGCCTTCTGTTTCTTTAAACGCCCCGAGGAACTCCAGCGCATTCATCGTCTCGCCGGCCTCCAGTTTCAGCATACCCGATTTGTATGCGCCCACTGCAAATATGACCGCACCATACCCTTGTTCTTTTAACTGCTGCACGCTTTCTACTTTTGTATTGTATTGAACATCAACGCCTGCTGCCTTAAGAATTTCTGCGTCTTTGTCAATGGAGCTTCCCGGGATCCTGAATTCCGGGATCACGTGGCGCACCACTCCGCCCAGGGAGCCGGTCTGCTCAAAGAGGGTAACTTCCATGCCGCCGCGTCTCAGAAAATATGCCGCTGCCATACCGGCAGGGCCGCCTCCGATGACGGCAGCTTTCCCTTTCTCTGTCAGGGGCTTTGGCGACACATCTGCCAGCCACGCCTCATAGCCATTTTTTGCAGCCTCCAGCTTCATAGCGCGGATATGTACCGGTTCTTCGTAGAAATTTCTGGTACATTTGCTCATGCAGTTATGTGCACAGATCGTTCCGGTAATAAACGGCAGTGGGTTCTTCTCTGTAATGACCTCCATTGCCTCCTCATATTTTCCGGCATTCACAAGCTGCAGGTATGTGGTGATATCCTGGTGGATCGGGCAGCCTTCTTTACATGGCGCCACGAAACAGTCCAAAAGCGGTACCTCCTTGTTCATCTTGCGGGATGGTAGCGGTTTGACCGCCTTCACATGATGGGGACTCACGATTGCGGCTTCTGCCAGTGCTTTTGATCCTTCGATGCTTACGCCTTCAAATACAGCGCCCTCTGTCTCCAGGATACGGGCGATCTGGCACATTCTCTGGTATCCGCCCGGCTTCAGCAGTGTAGTGGCAACGGTGACCGGCCAGATACCTGCGTCCACGATGCCCTTTATATTGTAGAAATCGGCTCCGCCGGAAAATGAGATCCTGAGTTTACCGCCGAACTCTTTTGCCAGCTTTGCGGCCAGAGAGATGGAGAGCGGATACAGGGATTTTCCGGACATATACATTTCTTCGCTGGGAAGCTCGTTCTGTTTGACATCTACGGGGAACGTGTTGGTGATCTTCACGCCGAATTCCAGGTTACGCTCCTCACACACTTTCATCAGCCTGGTGAGCATCGGAACGGCATCCACGTACTGCAGGTCATCCCTGAAGTGGAAGTCCCCGAATGCCACATAATCGTATCCCATCTCATCCATGGTCTTTCTGGCAAATTCGTATCCTAATAAGGTAGGATTACATTTGATAAAGGTGTGGAAGCCCTTTTCCGTAACCAGGTACATTGCAATCTTTTCAATCTCCTGCGGAGGACATCCGTGCAGTGTGGAGATTGTGACGGAGTTGCAGATCTCTGATGAGATACTCTCAATATCTTCCTCTGTTACTTTTTGGAATCTGTCCGCATGCTCCAGGAGATATGCTTTGCAATCCCTGAAGATTTCAGAATCTCCGGCATCCTTCATGGTGTTCAGAAAACGGTCTATCTTTGGAGACTGAATCCCCTCCAGGTCATACCCCACGCTGATGTTAAACTGGAATCCGTCCATGCTGCCAAGCTCAAACTCCTTTGCCATCACCTTGAGCAGGAACCACGCCTTAATGTATTCCTCCATTGCCTGCGGCACGTAGAGTTCCGTAGACCACTCACAGTTATAACATTCATCGTCAGCCTTGATGCACGGCTTACTCACGCATGCCGCCAATTCGGCGCCGTCCATCACCTGCACGGTCTTCAGTTCAAAGAAACGGCTTCCGGTATAATAAGCGGCTGCAATATTCTGTGCCAGCTGCGTGTGCGGACCGGCTGCCGGGCCGACCGGAGTCTCCAGCGGGCGTCCGAAAATTGTCCTGTTATATCTGGAATCGGCCTGATAAGGTGCATGCTCTCCGAACACAGTGCCTGACTTCTCACGCTCCGTCATCATCCAATCTACTAAATGCCCGAAAGACATCGGGGTCATAATATCACTCATTTGCGTAAACCTCCTAAATAATTTGAATATTCTGAAAACGGTAGTACAAGGGGGTCAGACCCCTCTGCAGAGGGGTCTGACCCCCTTGCAACACTTTTCCGCTTTTACTTGTTAATCCGTCCCCAAAGTTCTGCCGCAGCCTGTCTGCAGTCCGCCATCACCTTTGCTTCGTCGATATGCTGCAATTCTCTGTCCTTCATCAGGATTTTCCCGTTAGCCACCGTAGTTACTACATTCCGCCCGTTCATACCAAACAGGATATGCCCGTTGCAGTTCTCTGCTCCGAAGGGGGTCAGCGGATCGTAATCTACGATGATGACATCCCCTGCCGCGCCCTCTTCCAGAACGCCGAGTTTCTGTTCAAAGTATCTGCCTGCGATCTGAGCGTTGCCGTCAAAGAGCATCTGCGGTACCTCGCCCCATGCCGCCGTCGCATCGCACAGGTGGTGTTTGTGCAAAACATTGGCTACTTTATAAGACTCCGTCATGTCGTGGGTATATCCGTCCGTCCCCAGACCGGTCAGGATGCCTCTGTGCACCAGTTCCATCGTCGGCGGGCAGCCGCAGGCGTTGCCCATGTTGGATTCAGGATTATGTACAACCATGGTATTAGTGTCTTTAATCAGCTCCATCTCGTGTCCGTTAATGTATATACAGTGGCCCAGTAAGGTCTTCTCCCCCAGAATATTCCAGTCCATCAGCCTGTCAACGATACGCTTCCCATAGTGTTTCAGGCAGTGGTGCAGATCCTCAATCCCTTCGGCCACATGGATATGGTAACCCACACCGTCCGGCTTATTTGCTGCTGCCAGTTCCATGGTTTCATCTGATATGGTAAACTGTGCGTGCATCCCCATCATTCCGGCTATCATCCCGCTTCCGTCCTGCCGGGCATAGCGGATAAATTCTGCATTTTCCATCACAGATTCCCTTGCCTTCTCCCTGCCGTCCCGGTCGGATATCTCATAGCACAGACAGGAACGCACCCCTGTTTCCTTAGCTGCTTTTTCTATATGGAATAAGGACTCCCGGATTGATCCAAAACTGGCATGGTGGTCAAATATGGTCGTCACTCCGTTCTTAATACAATCAATATACGTAGCCATAGCGCTCAGATATGTGTCCTGCAGTGTGAGATTCCTGTCTATGGTCCACCACATGCCGTTCAGAATATCCAAAAATCCCTTCGGGTCATATCCCTTTACAGAAAGCCCTCTTGCAAAGGCACTGTAAATATGTTCGTGCGCATTAATAAATGCCGGCATAATTACTTTTCCTCCGGCATCAATAAATTCCGCCTCCGGATATGCCGCTCTGACTTCACCTGAGGATCCCACCTTTTGGATGGTGCTTCCCTCGATTGCCACAGCGCCGTTTTCCAGATACGGATTCATCTCGTCACGCGTGATTACCCTGCCGTTTCCTAAAATAAGCATACTATTCGTCTCCTTTTCTTAATGAAATGTCCTAAAGGTTTCCGGTGCATGTCACCGCGTATACAAATTCTACAAGGGGGTTGGTTTCCTTGCACGTCGCACTATATTTTGTATATCCTTTTGTAAAAACAGGCCTTTCTTTTTCGCACAGATTTTTAAGGACTGCTTTTGTTGTATATAGAATACCATTTATATAAGATAATTGCAATACAGAATCTCAAAAAAATTTAGGTAACCTAAAAAATTTTTAGAAAAAGTATTGATTTAATTTTTTTTTATGCTATGATGAGTTTAGAAGCAAAAAGTTTTCGGGATCATTTCCCATACTCACACGCGAAAGGAATGGTAACTTTGAGCCAGAAATTAGACTTATTAAAGCAGATCGCCCACGGCCTTGCCGTACAGTTTGGCAGTTCCTGTGAGATTGTTATCCACGATCTGAGAAAGAAAGAACTGGACAGCTCCATTGTCTATATCGAGAATGGGCATGTATCCAACAGGAAGCTTGGCGACGGACCGTCCAGCGTGGTTCTGGAGACACTGAGCCGGAAACCGTCACAGATTCAGGACCGTCTTTCCTATCTCACCAAGACAGAAGACGGTAGGATTCTCAAATCCAGCACCATGTATATCAGGGATGATGATGACAGCATCGCTTACATATTTTCTCTTAACTATGACATCACCTCACTGCTCACTGTCGAATCCGCCATCCATTCATTCATCAGCACGGAACAAAAAAAGGAACAGGAAACCGATAACAACCAGCCCCCAAAAATCACCCACAATGTAAACGAGCTGCTGGATACCCTGATCGAACAGGCTCTTGCACTCGTTGGCAAACCGGTTGCTATCATGAATAAGGATGACAAAGTCGCAGTCGTTCAGTACCTGAACAACGCCGGCGCTTTTCTGATCACTAAATCCGGAGACAAAATTGCTTCTCTTTTGGGAATTTCAAAATTCACACTTTATAGTTACATGGACGCAGGCAAATAGAGTACTCGCGGAAAATCAGCCGCAAAGATGGGTGCAAGATAGTTCCCGTGAGTGCTCAAATAGTTAGAAGGAGGTTTTTCACACATGGAATCAATCAAATGGGCAGTGAACCATATGCCTAAAACAGACGATGCACAACTGAAGGTTATGGCGCTTAGCCAGGTTGAAAAAGCACGGGCTTTTCATGAAAGCTTTCCACAGTACAGTATCACCCCGCTTGCCAGGCTGGATCAGATGGCCAAACGGCTGGGCTTAAAGGAAGTATACGTAAAGGATGAATCTTACCGGTTTGGCCTCAATGCTTTCAAGGTGCTGGGCGGCTCATTCGCAATGGCGCGCTATATCGCCAAACAGGTGGGTAAAGATGTTTCTGAGCTTCCTTATCAGGTGCTGACTTCCGAAGAACTGAAAAAGGAATTCGGCCAGGCAACCTTCTTCACGGCTACGGACGGCAACCACGGACGCGGCGTTGCATGGGCGGCCAATAAGCTGGGGCAGAAAGCCGTCGTGCTGATGCCCAAGGGCACCACACAGACCCGCCTCAATAACATTCTCGCCGAAGGCGCACAGGCAACGATCGAGGAATACAACTATGATGAGTGTGTGCGCATGGCTGCGGACATGGCATCGAAGACTGAAAACGGCATTATGGTGCAGGATACTGCATGGGACGGCTACGAGGAGATTCCGGCCTGGATCATGCAGGGATACGGAACCATGGCAATGGAGGCGAATGAACAGCTGAAGGAATATGGCTGCGGCAGACCAACACACGTATTTATCCAGGCTGGCGTGGGATCTCTTGCAGGAGCTGTGCAGGGATATTTTGCCAACCGTTATCCGGAGAATCCTCCGAAAGTTATCGTAGTGGAGGCCGAAGCCGCTGCCTGCCTCTACAAGGGCGCTGCCCTGGGGGACGGAAGCATCCAGATTGTGGATGGAGATATGGTAACGATCATGGCCGGGCTGGCCTGCGGAGAGCCGAACACGATCTCCTGGGATATCCTGAAGAACCATGTGGATACATTCATCGCAGCGCCTGACTGGGTAGCCGCAAAAGGCATGCGTATGCTGGCAGCGCCGGTAAAGGGAGATGCACCTGTTACTTCCGGGGAATCCGGAGCCGCACCGTTCGGCGCGCTGGCGTGCATCATGTGTATGGATGAATATAAAGACTTAAGAGAGCATCTTGGACTGAATGAAGAGTCAAGAGTCCTTCTCTTCTCCACCGAAGGAGATACAGATCCGGAGAGATACGAATCCATCGTGTGGGGCGGAAATGACCGTTAAACGAAGCAATTTCAATATAATAAATTCTAAAAAGGAGAAGTAATCATGGATTTTAACAAAATCAAAGAAGCTGCACAAGGTTATCAGGCTGACATGACCAAATTTTTAAGGGACATTGTAAAATTCCCGGGCGAGAGCTGTGATGAGAAAGCACATATTGAACGGATCGCCGAAGAGATGAGAAACCTGGGTTTTGATAAAGTGGAAATCGATCCCCAGGGAAATGTTCTCGGCTACATGGGAACAGGCGAAAAGATCATCGGATTTGACGCCCACATCGACACTGTAGGTATCGGTAACATTGAGAACTGGACTTTTGATCCGTACGAAGGATATGAAAACGACGAAGAGATCGGCGGCCGCGGTGTATCCGACCAGTGCGGCGGTATTGTTTCTGCCGTATACGGGGCAAAGATTATGAAAGACCTGGGACTGCTGAGCGACAAATACACCGTTCTCGTAACCGGAACTGTCCAGGAGGAAGACTGTGACGGTCTCTGCTGGCAGTACATTATCAATGAAGATAAGGTACGCCCGGAATTCGTTGTATCTACAGAGCCGACAGACGGCGGAATCTACCGCGGACAGCGCGGACGCATGGAGATCCGTGTGGATGTCAAAGGCGTTTCCTGCCACGGTTCAGCACCGGAACGCGGTGACAATGCAATCTATAAGATGGCCGATATCCTGCAGGATATCCGTGCTTTAAATGAAAATGACGCTGAGGAAGGCACGGAGATCAAAGGCCTCGTCAAGATGCTGGAGGAAAAGTTCAATCCGGAATGGAAAGAAGCGCGTTTCCTGGGCAGAGGAACTGTCACGACATCCGAGATCTTCTTTACCTCTCCCAGCCGCTGTGCAGTTGCAGACTCCTGTTCCGTATCTCTGGACCGCCGCATGACGGCAGGCGAGACCTGGGAGAGCTGCCTGGATGAGATCCGCGCACTTCCAAGCGTGAAAAAATACGGTGATGACGTAAAGGTTTCCATGTACAACTACGACAGGCCCTCCTACACAGGACTTACCTATCCGATCGAGTGCTACTTCCCGACATGGGTCATCCCGGAGGATCACGCCGTAACAAAAGCACTTGAGGAAGCATACACAAGCCTCTACGGCGACACCAGAATCGGAACCGCAGAGACAGAGGCAATGAGAAAAGCCCGTCCGTTAACCGACAAATGGACCTTCTCGACAAACGGCGTATCCATTATGGGAAGAAATGGAATCCCGTGCATCGGATTTGGACCTGGCGCAGAGGCGCAGGCTCATGCTCCGAACGAGAAAACATGGAAAGCAGATTTGGTAGTATGCGCTGCTGTATACGCTGCACTGCCGACACTTTATTGCAAATAATTTAACAAACAGGTGCAAGGGGGTCAGACCCCTCTGCCGAGGGGTCTGACCCCCTTGCACACCATATTCAGAATATTCACAAAATTTAGGAGGATTTTACGATGAAAACATTACAGGATTACATTGATAAGCTGAACGCACTGAACTTTAAGGAAATGTACAACGGAGACTTTTTCCTGACATGGGAGAAGACAGATGATGAACTGGAGGCAGTATTCACTCTTGCCGACGCGCTCCGTTTCATGAGAGAAAACAATATCTCCACAAAAGTATTTGAGAGCGGACTTGGCATCTCACTTTTCCGCGATAATTCTACACGTACCCGTTTTTCTTTTGCTTCCGCCTGCAACCTGCTGGGACTCGAAGTTCAGGATCTGGACGAAGGGAAATCTCAGGTAGCCCACGGCGAGACCGTCCGCGAGACAGCAAATATGATCTCTTTCATGGCTGACGTTATCGGTATCCGCGATGATATGTACATCGGCAAGGGAAATGCCTATATGCATGAAGTGGTTGACTCTGTAACACAGGGCAATAAAGACGGCATTCTGGAACAGAAACCGACACTTGTGAATCTGCAGTGCGACATCGACCACCCGACACAGGCGATGGCAGATATGCTTCATATCATCCACCAGTTCGGCGGCGTTGAGAATCTGAAGGGCAAAAAACTGGCCATGACATGGGCTTACTCTCCGTCTTACGGAAAACCTCTGTCCGTTCCCCAGGGTATCATCGGTCTGATGACACGTTTTGGGATGGATGTTGTCCTGGCTCATCCGGAGGGATACGAAGTATTCCCGGAAGTAGAAGCCGTTGCTGCGGACAATGCTAAAAAATCCGGCGGTACCTTCACAAAAACAAACGATATGGCAGAGGCTTTCAAAGACGCAGATATCGTATATCCGAAGAGCTGGGCTCCTTTCGCTGCCATGGAAAAACGTACAGAGCTCTATGGAAACGGTGACTTCGACGGCATCTCTAAACTGGAAAAGGAACTTCTTGCACAAAATGCTGAGCATAAAGACTGGGCCTGCACAGAAGAACTTATGGCAACTACCAAAGACGGAAAGGCACTCTACATGCACTGCCTGCCGGCTGACATCACAGGCGTAAGCTGCGAGACCGGAGAAGTGGACGCCAGCGTATTCGACCGCTACAGAGATCCTCTCTACAAAGAGGCAAGCTACAAACCATACATCATCGCAGCCATGATCTTCCTCGCAAAATTCGCAGATCCTGCCGATGTTTTAAAGAAACTGGAAGAAAAAGGAACTCCAAGAGTTTTTGAATAAACCCTTGCCGTACCGTAAACATAAAAAGCAGCACACACAGTAACTGGTATAATAAGAAGAAAAACATTAGGAGGTATTTGACATGTTAAAATATGTTGATACAAAAAACGCACCAGCAGCAATCGGACCATACTCACAGGGCATAATCGTAAATGATATCGCTTTCTTTTCAGGGCAGATCCCGCTTTCACCTGAATCCGGCGAAGTAGTGGGCACAACAATCCAGGAACAGACCGAACAGGTAATGAAAAATGTAGCCGCCCTTCTGGAAAGTCAGGGTGCAGACTTCAAAGACGTTGTGAAAACCACCTGTTTCCTCGCGGATATGGGCGACTTTGCAGCATTCAATGAGATATACGCAAAGTATTTTGTAGGAAAACCGGCGCGTTCCTGTGTTGCCGTAAAGGATCTGCCAAAAGGAGTTCTTTGTGAAGTAGAAACCATCGCATATGTCGGAGGAAAATAAAATGGCAAAAAAGAAACGCATCGTCATCGCGCTGGGCGGAAACGCCCTTGGCAATACCCTGCCCGAGCAGATGACGGCGGTAAAGATTACTGCACGTGCCATTGTAGACCTGATTGAAGAGGGCTGTGAGGTCGTGGTCGCACACGGCAACGGCCCACAGGTTGGAATGGTAAACAACGCAATGCTGGCACTGACCCACGAAGACCCGCAGCAGCCCAATACGCCGCTGTCTGTCTGCGTGGCAATGAGCCAGGCATACATAGGCTACGACCTGCAGAATGCCCTGCGCGAAGAACTGCTGAACCGCGGTATCAATGATATCCCGGTGGCAACCATGATCACACAGGTGCGCGTTGACGCGGACGACCCTGCATTTGGCAATCCCGCCAAGCCGATCGGACGTTTCCTAACAAAAGAACAGGCCGATGATATGGCAGAAAAATATGACTATGTCATGAAAGAAGATGCAGGCCGCGGTTACCGCCGTGTGGTAGCATCCCCGAGACCGCAGGAGATCATTGAGATCGGAACGATCCGTACCATGGTAGAATCTGGCGATCTTGTCATTGCATGCGGCGGCGGAGGTATTCCAGTTACCCGCCAGGGAAACCACCTAAAAGGCGCCAGCGCCGTGATCGATAAAGATTTTGCAAGCAGCCTGCTCGCACGGGAACTGGATGCAGATTTTCTGATCATCCTGACCGCTGTGGAAAAAGTGGCAATTAACTATGGAAAGCCGAACGAGAAATGGCTCGATAATATCACTGCAAAGGAAGCAAAACAGTACATGTCTGAGGGACATTTTGCCCCCGGATCTATGCTGCCTAAGGTACAGGCTGCCGTAGAATTCGCGGAATCCGCGCCGGGACGCCAGGCTCTGATTACCCTTCTTGAAAAAGCCAAAGACGGAATCAAGGGAACCACAGGCACCAGAATCAGTCAGGCTTAAAGGGGGATAAACGCATGAAAAAAGAAGTGACCCGTTCCACTATATTTGACCTTAACGGTGTGCCTAATTTCAAACAGGCCTTTCCTCTTGCCCTCCAGCACGTTGTTGCGATGATTGTGGGTTGCGTAACGCCCGCAATCATCGTTGCTGGAGTCGGCGGCCTGTCTGAAAGCGACTCCGTAATACTGATCCAGGCAGCGCTGATCGTATCCGCACTGTCCACATTACTCCAGCTGTTTCCATTTATCAAAACAAAGTGGATTGCTATCGGCTCGGGACTTCCTGTCATCATGGGCATCAGCTTTGCCTACCTGCCCAGCATGCAGTCTATCGCCTCAGACTTTGATATCCCCACCATACTCGGGGCACAGATTGTCGGCGGCTGCGTGGCAATTCTGGTAGGTATATTTATTAAAAAAATCCGCAGGTTTTTCCCGCCTCTGATCGCCGGGACTGTGGTATTCACAATCGGCCTTTCCCTGTACCCTACCGCCATCAACTATATGGCCGGCGGAACAGGCAGCCCGGATTATGGTTCCTGGCAGAACTGGCTGGTTGCGATCATAACACTCGCAATCGTAACCGTATTAAACCACTACGGAAAAGGAATCTGGAAACTGGCCTCCATCCTGATCGGAATCATTGGAGGATACATCGTAGCCCTGTGCTTCGGAATGGTAGACTTTACCCCCATCGGCCAGGCCTCCGCTTTCCAGCTCCCCATGCCGCTTCACTTTGGAATCAAATTTGAGATCTCCTCCTGCGTAGCGATCGGACTGTTATTCGCCATCAACGCCATCCAGGCCATCGGAGATTTTTCAGCCACCACAAGCGGCGGATTAAACCGTATGCCATCCAGCAATGAACTGCAGGGCGGGATCGTCGGCTACGGAATCACGAACATCATCGGCGCTCTCCTGGGCGGCCTTCCCACGGCAACCTACAGCCAGAACGTCGGGATCGTTGCTACAACAAAGGTAGTCAACCGCTGCGTCCTCGGCCTGGCCGCGGTCATCCTGCTGGTAGCAGGCCTGATTCCCAAGTTTTCATCCCTGCTGACCACCATACCATACAGTGTCCTTGGCGGTGCAACCGTATCTGTATTCGCCTCCATTGCCATGACAGGTATGAAGCTGATCAACACAGAAAATATGTCCTACCGCAACACATCCATCGTAGGGCTCGCCGCCGCACTGGGAATGGGGATCTCACAAGCAAGCGGCGCGCTGGCAGCATTTCCGGACTGGTTTGTCACAATCTTCGGAAAATCACCGGTCGTAATCGCAACACTCATAGCGGTCCTGCTAAACATCATCCTGCCAAGAGACAAAGAGGTTCCGCTGGAAGCGGCTCCGGATGATGCAGGTAGTGGAGACGCTAAGTAAAAGGTGAGGCAGACTCCCGGGGGAGCTGTCCATGCCATTTCAATATCCTGTCCGTTTGCGGAGAATCCGTTAGAGAAAAAACAGGGAACTTGGAGGGTGCTTGCCGCAGTTGGCCCGAATGCCGATGCATTCGCGCCGCCGGCGGCAACAGAATTTGTTTTGGAAAACAAATTCTGCCCTCCAAGTTCCCTGTTTTTTCTCTAACGGATTCTAACCGCGCTCTCTATGGACTTTGAAATGGCATGGACAGCTCCCCCGGGAGTCTGCCTCGCCTTTTACTTAGCTTTGTCCGCACCGGACAGTAATAGGGAAGCCGCTTTAGAATGGCGGTGTGACGGGGGGCAGCGTATTGAACTGGCAAAACGACCCGTGTTCGACCCAGTAGTTTTAGGTTGGGAATGTGGGGGATATGCAAAGGGGGACTGTTTGGCAGGCTCGTGTACGGGCAACTTGACAGTGCCCGCTCTCGCGGTTCGATGAATTGCTGGAAGGGTTTATGTGCTGGGTAGGCGGTTTAATACGCTGGCCCCGCCTGGCGGTTCCTTCTGGGCTGCCGGCCCTCCGATTGGAGGCACCTAGCCTGTCTGAGACGGGGAGCGTGCTGCCGCCGGGATAAAAGTGTATGGGGGCTGGGAGTTTAGAACGCATGGTTTAGAAGTACTTACGTAAAAGGCGGCGTCTTTTGCGTTAGTACTTCTCCATAAGTGGGTTACTCCCAGCCCCCATACACTTTTATCCCGGCGGCAGCACGCTCCCCGTTTCAGACAGGCGACCTCCACCCCCTCTCTCCCGCATTGTTTTCTCTACCGCGTTGAGGATGTTTTCGTAGCCGGTGCATCTGCATAAATGGCCGGACAGTAATTTTCTTAGTTCTTCTCTTGTGTATTGTTTTTGGGATTCGAGGATTTCTACAGCGCTCATGATGATTCCCGGGGTGCAGAAGCCGCATTGTACTGCTGCTTCGTCTATGAAGGCCTGCTGGATGTCGGAGAGTTCTCCTTCGGGGCCCATGAGACCTTCCAGGGTTCGGATTTCTTTTCCGTCCGCCCATACGGCCAGGTAGATACAGGAGTTGTAGCATTCTCCGTCTATGATGACGTTGCAGGCTCCGCATTCTCCTACTTCACAGCCTTTTTTTACGCTGGTCAGACGGTAGTCGTTACGGAGCATGTCAGTCAGGGATGCCCTTACATCTACCATGGTTTCCCGCTTTTCTCCGTTGATTGTGCATTTTATAAGCTTATATTGCTTTTCACTCATGATAAACACCTCCTGCCAGACGGATCGACTCTTTCAGGGCCCGTTTGCACAGGACCTTTGAGATGTGTTCCCGGAAGGCCTTGCTGGCTCTCCAGCTGTCTCTTGGGGTTACGTCTTCCAATACGGTGTCACCGATTAATTCTATAGTAGAATCTTCGATCTGCCGGCCTTTGCCGGCCTGTTCTGCGTGGACGGCACGCATGGGAATCGGGCCGGCTACACCGTAGGCGATCCTTACATCTTCTATTTGCTTTTTGTCTTCCGAAAGCTTTACGTTAACCGAACAGCCGAGGGTTGCTATGTCCATGGCTCCCCGCATGGCGTACTTGATGTAATGCCCGCAGTATCCCTCGTACGACTTACGGGGGATGAGGATTCCTGTCTGTATTTCTGCCGGCCTTAAATCGACTTTCCCGGCTTTGATGTAGAATTCCCGGATCGGCAGCTTCCGGATCCCTTCCGGACCGGTCAGCTCGATGATGGCATCCCATGCAAAAAGTGTGGATGCGGAGTCTGCAGAGGTAACGCCGTTGCAGGTATTGCCTCCTATGGTACCGATGTTGCGGATCTGGGGGCCTCCTACCTTGTCTACGGCCTCCCCCAGTACGTTGATATATTTTTGTATAATTGAATCTTTTGTTATATGGGAAAAGCTGGTCAGGGAACCGATGCGGATGGTTTTGTCCTCCTCCAGTTTTACCCCGCGCAGTTCATCCAGGCCAAACAGGCTTACCAGTTCTGCTCCTGCGCGCTTGCCCTCTCTCATCTGTACCAGAACGTCGCTTCCGCCGGCAATGATCTGGGCCTGCGGATGCTCCTGAAGCAGCGCAATGGCATGGGCCACGCTCTCTGCCTCGTACAGCGCTTTCATATCATACATATCTCGTATCCTCCCTTCACGAACAAGTATAGCGGACTATACTGCTGTACTAGATCAGTCCTTCTTCTTTAAACCGCCTGAAAAGTATATGCGGTGTCAGCGGAATCTCATCTATGGCCACCCCGGTCGCCTGCAGCACGGCATTTCGGATTGCCGGAGCAACGGAACAGACCGGCGGCTCTCCAAGCGCTTTCGTACCATATGCACTGGTGGGCTCATAATTTTCTACAAAATGGCCTTCCAGGTGCGGATGATCCATAAAGGTAGATAACTTGTAGTCAAGAAGGTTATTATTCAGCGGTTTTCCTGTTTTTTCATCAAAAATCAGTCTTTCCGACAGTCCGTACCCGATCCCCATGCTCATGCCCCCGTGCACCTGGGCCTCGGCCAGGGCCGGATTGATCAGCTTCCCGCAGTCATGCACGTTGACGATATTCGTCAGTACCGCCCTGCAGGCCGGGATATCTACTTCTACCTCCGCAAAGGTACATCCAAAGGAATACGCATTTGTCTTCGCCTGATAGGTACTCTCCGCGGTCAGATGCCCGTTGTTCGTCAGGCTGTACAGCTTTTCTGTGGCCAGCTCCGCCAGGCTCATGAGAATCTCCCCGTCTCCTTTCCGGATAATATTGCCGTCTATAAGGTCCAGGCTTTCTTTTGTATGCCGGGTCAGTTCCTGGGCCGTGTCCAGAATATGGCTCTTCAAAAGCGCCGCCGTCTGGTTGATTGAGAAGCCTGCCATATAGGTCTGCCTGGATGCATATGCCCCGGTTCCAAACGGAGTGATATCCGTATCCTGCACGGTCATGACATGGACTTGTTCGAATGGTATTCCCAGCGTCTCCGCCGCCATCTGACCGAATGCCGTATCCGCACCCTGGCCAATCTCCGTCTCCCCCACCTGTACCTGTATGGAACCGTCCTGGTTGAGCACCATCCGGCAGGAAGAGGTTTCCAGGGAGATGGGCCACACGCCCGTATTATACCAGAAAGCCGCCACACCGATGCCTTTTCTGATCTCTCCTGTCTGTCCGCTGTATTCTTGAAGCTTCCTGTCGTAATCTATGTATGCTTTTCCTTTTCCCATACACTGATGGAAGGTATCATAATAGTTCTTATTTTTAGAAAATCCGTCCGTAAATCCTTTTGGCATCAGATATTTCCACCGGAATTCATAGGGCGGGATTCCCAGCGCCTTTGCCACATCGTCCGTATGGCTCTCCACCGCAAACATTGCCTGCGGGATGCCGTAACCTCTCATGGCTCCGGACACCGGCTTATTCGTAAATACTGTGTATGCGTCCCCCTCCACATTCGGACAGGGATAAAGCTGCGGAAATGCACCCAGCCCCTTTGCCGCAATGCTGTGCCCGTGGGAAGCATAAGCCCCCTGATCTGAGAAACACTCGATCTTCCGGGCCGCAAAACTGCCGTCGGGCCTCACGTAGGAAATGATATGGGTGCGTATGGCGTGCCTTACCCGGTTGGATACAAACGTCTCCTCCCTGGATACATCCAGCTTTACAAGACGTCCCCCAACAACTGTACTCAGATATGCACAGAGCGGTTCATATAAGATATCCTGCTTATTGCCGAACCCGCCGCCTATGTATGGCTTGATCACTCTCACCTGCCCCCAGGGGATCCCCAGAGCCTGCCCTACGACTCTGCGGCAGATATGCGGGATCTGTGTGGAGGAGACGAGCACAATCCGCCCCTGTTCCATATAGGCATAGCAGATAAAATTCTCAATGTGGCAGTGCTGTACCGTAGGTGTGTTATACCAGCCCTCCACACGGATCAGGCCCGGTTCTTTCTTCGCTTCCTCATAATTGCCGTTCCTGATCGCCGTGTGCTTCAGAATATTCCCCGGATACTCCTCGTGGATCAGCGGGGCATCCGCCTCCATCGCCTTCTGGACATCCAGCACAAACGGCAGTTCCTCGTATTCTACCTTGATCGCACGCACGGCCTGCACCGCGGCCACTTCGTTCTCAGCCACCACAGCCGCCACATCATCCCCGTAAAACCGCACATGGTCCGTCAGGATCAGACGGTCCTGCACGTCCTGGTGTGCGGGATCTGTGGACCACGGATGTCCCGCCGTTGGAAAATAATTCTTTGGAACGTCAAAACATGTCACAATCTTTACAACACCCGAAATCCGCTCCGCCTCTTTTGTATCAACGGATTTCACAATACCGTGTGCAACCGTGGAATGCAGTATCTTAGCCACATAAGAGCTCTTATCGCACAAGTCGTCCGTGTACTTGGCGCGTCCTGTCACCTTCTCAAAGGCATCCACCCGCTTAACACTTTTCCCTACAATGTGTTCCCTTTCCTCCATATTTCCACCTCCGCATCCTATCATTCACATGACAGACTGTTACCTACGTTAAAACAGCCTGCTGCCTTCTACATATTTTGCATAGATCTCTCTGTCATCCGAGAAATAAATCATCCGCTCCAGTCGTTTTTTCACATCCAGCGGCTGGGGATGTTCCAGCCTTGTATCATCCAGCACAACCGCGTCCATCTCATAGCCTTCTTCAAAGCTTCCAACCCTGCCGAAGAACTCTCCGCCGCCTTTTGTGGCCATATAAAATGCCTCTTCCACGGTCAGCGGCTTTAAGGAATCGTCCAGCAGCCGCCAGCGGAGCTTGGATGCCTGGATGGCGTGGGCCATAGCCGTAAAAATGCTCTCCGTAGAACCTCCGGCCACATCGCTTCCCATCCCCACATGAAGTCCCTCAGCCAGGAACCTTCTCACGGGAGCCACACCGGAGGCAATGTTCATATTGGATTCCGGACAGTGCGCAATATATACGCCGTTCTCCTTCATCCTGGTTATTTCTTTCTCATCCGAATATACGCAGTGTGCCATGATCGTCCGGCAGTCCGAACCAAAAAGGCCGAACTTGTCATAAGCATCCCCATAGAACTCTGACCATGGGCAGAGCTCCTTCACCCAGGAAATCTCCCCCGGATTCTCCGACAAATGTGACTGCAGGGGAAGTTCATAGCGCATCTGAATCATTTTCAGCCGCTCCATCAGGTCATCCGTACAGCTCGGCGTAAAACGGGGCGTCAGGATCGGCCTTGTATGCTTATATTTCTTATGCAGCACATCCTTGATCCATTCCACAGTCTCCGCGGCAGATACTTCCGCCGACTCTTCCCGCAGGTAATCCGGGCAGTTTCTGTCCATATTCACCTTGCCGACCATCGTACTTAATCCGGCTTCCTCCAGCATATCCATCAAAAGAAGGGTTGCCTCTCTGTGCACAGTGGCAAAGATACATGCTCTGGTGGTAGCACTTCTGCGCATACGATCCACGAAAATGCGGTATGCCTTCTTCGCGTACTCCGTCTCCCGGAACTTCGCCTCCTCCGGAAATGTATTCGTCTCCAGCCACTCCAGAAGCTCCATGTCCATTCCCAGTCCCCGGTACGAATACTGCGGTGCATGCACATGCAGATCCACCAGACCCGGTATAATCAGCCGGTCCTCATAATCGGTAATCGGAATTCCTCCATACACAAAGGGCAGAGTCTGGTACACCCCCTTCACCCGTCCGTTTTCACAGACCAGATAGCCGTGTTCGCATATCTCCAGTTCCTCTGCACTCCTGCTGTATACAATATTTCCTTTTAATATAAAAATAGATTCATTCATCTGCTGACGCCTCCTTCCCGCATCCCTGCCGCACAAGTAACTGCAGAGATGCCTCCGCAGATACTTATAGTCAACTATTACGGTAGTTGGTAGAAACGTCCATCCGATTATGAACCTATATAAGTATTCTCTCATTTTATTATTCTATATATATAATCCTAACACCTCAGAAATTTACTGTCAATATAAACTTTGCAGTTGGCAAGCTTTAGACTTGGCGACGGATGGGGGCGCGAAATAAAGGGATCGCCGCAAGTCTTCCAAATGCGTATATGCCGTTGCGTTGTGCGGACACGGACCCAAGAAATTCTAGGAAACCGACAGACAAAAAAGCAGGGCACAGGCGGCACATCACGAGAAATCCGATGATTTCTCGCGCTGGGCCGCCTGATTTTGTGATTTGGTGATCACAAAATCTCCCTGCTTTTTCGTCTGTCGGTTTCCAAGAATTTCTAAGGCCCGCTTTAGCACTACGCAACGGCATATACGCATTTGGAAGACTTGCGGCGATCCCTTCATTTCGCTGGGTTCATCCAATCGGGAGTAAAGCGCGTCAACAGGGGAGGCGCTATAACGGGGCCAGCGTATTGATTCGCTTGGTGGTATAAAATAGCTCCAGTAGGTAAAGAAGATAGCATGTTCTTTAGACAATAGGATTAGCGCAATAGTCTTATACTGAAATTACATATATACACTCTATATATAGCAGCAGTTATAAAAAAGGTAACATAATCCACAATAACATACCGGGCCTTACACATTCCGCCAATCGAATCAATACGCCGCCCCCGTTTTAGATCCCCTCCTGTGGGCGGGTTTTTCCCAGCGACCGGATGTACCAGCTGAAAAACCGGGAATCCTGCCCCATGCCGGGAGCATCTATGCCATTTTAAAAGTCCTAGAGTTTACGTTAGAGGCCCTTAAGGAAAAAACACAGAAAATGGTGGGCAGAATTTGACGTCTCACGTCAAATCCTGAAGCGGCCTAAGGCCCGAAATTATCAAATTTCGGGCTGCATGCCGCTGGACCGCCATTTTCTGTGTTTTTTCCTTTAGGGCCTCTTACGTAAACGGAGCGGATTTTTAAAATGGCATAGATGCTCCCGGTATGGGGCAGGATTCCCGGTTTTTCAGCGTCCCCCACCCATCGCACCCCCAAAACCGGCCCCAAATCTCTATTTCCCAAACCCACAATTCGGAAACATGCACTGCGGGCATGACAGGCACAGCCCGCCCTGCCCCAGCACCGTAAAGTCTTCTTCCGTCAGCCTTTCCCCCGCCACGATCCGCGGCAGAACCAAATCAAAGATGGTTCGTTTGGCATACATGACGCATCCCGGCAGCCCCATCACGGGCACATCCCCGGCATAGGCAAGCATGAACATCGCGCCCGGCAGAACCGGCGCCCCATATGTGATGACTTCATCCGCGGCATTGCGGATAGAAAGGGGGGTCCTGTCGTCCGGATCCACGCTCATACCGCCGGTACAGACCACCATGTCCGCCTCCTGCCCGAGCCACTCCCGGACGGCTTCGGTCACCATCTCCGAATCGTCATTGCACACGGTGTTTCCAAGAACCTCGATCCCGTACTCCTCAAGCTTTTCAATCACCACAGGGGTAAACTTATCCTGGATTCTCCCATAATATACTTCACTTCCTGTTGTCACAATTCCTGCTTTCATATTCCGGAAAGGCAGAATCTGAAAAATAGGGCCGGCTCCGCATGCCTGCCTCACCTGCTCCATCTTCTCTTCCTCAATCACCAGCGGCACAACACGCATGCCGGCTATCTTATCCCCTTTTCTGACCGGAAAATTCCCGTGCCGGGAAGCCACCACAATCTGCCCCATGCCGTTGATCCGGTTCAGTTTATCACGATCGACTTTCAGAAGACCGTCACAGGCAGCTGTCAGCTCGATTTTTCCTTCCTTTACCTCCGAGGGTTCCATATAGCTCCCCTGGCATACCTGGCGCAGGATCTCGGCAGCATCGTTTTCGTGGAGCATCCCCTCCTGTTTTTCCCACACAAACAGATTCTCCTTGCCCACGGACAGCAGCACCGGAATATCCTCCTTTGTCACGATATGCCCTTTCCGAAATACCGCATCTTTTGTAACTCCAGGGATAATCTGTGTGATATCATGGCACAGCACACATCCCTCTGCCTCCTCTGTTCTGATCAGCTTCATCCTGCAATTCCTCCTTATCCCCAACCGTACTTTTTATTTCTACAGCGTATCCATCAGCGAAATATTTTCCAGATCCTTCAGCCACACAGCCACACACGCATCGCTTGGCATCCTCCAGTCTCCCCGCGGGGAAAGTGCCACGGTTCCCACCTTCGGCCCGTCCGGCAGACAAGAGCGCTTGAACTGTTGGGAGAAAAATCTCCTGCAGAATGTCTCCAGCCACTTCAATATCGTAACATTGTCGTAGCTGTCCTCAAAAGTTTCCACAGCCAGGCGGAAGATCTTGCTCGGCTCATAGCCAAAACGCACAAAATAATACAGGAAGAAATCATGCAGTTCATAGGGTCCTACCAGATCCTCTGTCTTCTGCGCGATATCCCCGTCCTTCGGCGGAAGCAGTTCCGGGCTCACAGGCGTATCGAGAACATCATATAATACTTCCTTTAGCTGACCGTCTCTGGTCACATCTGCCGCGTACTTCACAAGATGGCGCACCAGCGTCTTCGGCACGGACGCATTGACTCCGTACATGGACATATGGTCTCCGTTATAAGTCGCCCAGCCCAGCGCCAGTTCCGACATATCGCCGGTTCCGATAACCATACCGCCCATCTCATTTGCAAGATCCATCAGCACCTGGGTCCGCTCCCTGGCCTGCGCATTTTCATACGTTACGCTGTGATCCTCCGGATCGTGCCCGATATCCCGGAAATGAACGCTTACTGCATCGGCAATCCGCACCTCCTGCAATCTGGCCCCCAGCTGAACCGCCATCTTGCAGGCATTCTGATAGGTTCTGTCCGTGGTTCCGTAACACGGCATTGTCACGGCGATGATCTCCTTTTTGTCTCTTCCCAGCATTTCAAAAGCCCGTGCAGTTACAAGCAGCGCAAGCGTGGAATCCAGCCCGCCGGAGATTCCCACGACAGCGCATTTTGCATGGGTATGTGCCAGCCGCTTCTTCAGCCCCATGGACTGAATCGTCAGAATCTCGTCACACCTTCTTGCCCGCTCCTTCTCATTAGAAGGAACAAAGGGCTGCTTCGGGAAATGCCTGGTGAGAGCCGTTTTCTCTATATCCATATAGAACGGCACCCGGATAAGGCTGCGCTCACCGGTTGTCTTAAATGTAGTATTCTTTCTCCGCTCTCCTGTCAGCCGGTGAATATCCAGCTCAGAATAAATAATATCATTGCAGTAACGCTTCGCCTCTTTTAAAACAGCCCCGTTCTCGGCAATCAAATTGTGTCCTCCGAATACAAGGTCTGTGGTGGATTCCCCCTCCCCTGCATTGGCATAGATATAGCCCGCGATCAGCCTGGCTGACTGCCCCTGGATCAGTTCTCTGCGGTAGCGTCCCTTTCCGATTGTCTCATCGCTGGCGGAACAGTTCACGATCACTACGGCTCCCTCCATAGCCGCGTGAATGCTCGGCGGGATCGGAGACCATACGTCCTCACAGATCTCGGCCGATACGATCAGTTCCTCCATCGTTGTTGCCTGGAATAGAATCTGAGGGCCAAAGGGAACGAGGCTCCCGTCAAACAGGATCTCTCTGGCGGTATCCGGTCCGGGAGTAAACTGGCGCATCTCATAGAATTCACCGTAATTTGGCAGGAACATCTTGGTCGTCAGCCCCAGCACTTCGCCTCGGTTCAGCGCTGCCGCTACGTTATAAAGCTTTCCGTCTACACAAAGAGGAAGACCCACAAAGACCAGAATATCTTTATCCGCCGTAAATGCTGCGATTTTCAAAAGTGCAGCTTTTGCGTCCCGCAGCAGCACTTCCTGGGTAAATAAATCCCCGCATGTATATCCGGTGATGCACAGCTCCGGAAATACCAGGATCTTAGCCCGTTCCTGCGCCGCTTCCCCGATTGCCTCACAGATTTTCTTCATATTATATGGCACATCTGCAACCCTGATATCCGGTGTTGCCGCTGCAACCTTCACAAATCCTTGTTTCATTGACTTCCTCCTTTTTTAATGCAGAGTGCTCATTTACCGCGTCTCTATCTGCTCTTTTTTAGCAGTTCCTTCAATTCATCCACCGTATAGTTATAAGCGGTATTGCAGAAATGGCATTTTACCTCGATATCCTTTCCGTCATCAATCATGGACTGGATATCCTTTTTCCCGATGCTGATAATCGCTTTCTCAATCCGCTCTTTGGAACAATTGCAGGAAAAATGTGCCGGAAGTGTATCCACGATCTCCAGCTCCAGTCCCTCCAGAACCTTTGCCAGCATGTCCTCAGGCGTATGACCGTTGTCCAGCATTGCTGTAACGGACTGGATATTCTGAATATTCTTTTCCAGACGTTCCAGCACCTCATCCTCAATAAACGGCATCACCTGTACGATAAATCCTCCTGCACATTTGACGGTATTGTCCTTTTCCATCAGGACTCCCAGCCCCACGGATGAGGGCACTTGTTCAGAAGTTGCAAAATAATAGGTCAGATCCTCCGCAATTTCCCCTGTCTGAAGTACAGTCTGCCCGGAATATGGCTCTTTCAGCCCCATATCTTTGATTACATTTAAAAAACCTGCCCCCAGAGCTCCTCCGACGTCAAGTTTCCCGTTTTTTGGGGGTAGAAGCACATCCGGATTATTTACATATCCTTTTACATTCCCCTGACTGTCTGCTGTTACGGTAAGTCCGCCTATGGGTCCTGCGCACTTCACCTGCAGCGTCAGGATATCGGTAGGATTCTTCATCATGCTCCCCATCATCACGCCTCCCGTCAGAAGCCGTCCCAGCGCTGCACTCGCCACCGGACTTGTATTGTGGCGCTGTCTTGCCTGCTCCACCAGTTCTGTTGTCGATGCGGCAAATGCACGTATCTGCGCGTTCGCAGCGGTTGCTCTTACAATATAATCTTCCATTCCTATTCTCCTGTTCTCTGTCCTTTTCCTGCAATCACATAAATTCTCTCGCTCTCAGTGTTCGGAGCCTCTTTGGTAAATGCGTCATACACAGCTAAAAGCTTAAGCCCGGACGTCTTCACAAGCTCCCGCATCTCCTCCAGGGTATAGCCCCGCTGGAAATGCGTCTCCTGGTATCTCCGGTAGATCTCAGCACCACCCGTTGAGGATTCCTGATCCTTTATAAACAGACTCAGCTCATATTCGTTGATCTGCTCCTCTTCATAATAATAATTATCCCAGATAAAGCTGCACTCCTCCCGGTTCTCTGCAATGGTCGTATCACCCAGTACCTCCCGGTACTTATATTCTGTGTTAAAATCAAAAATAAAAACCCCATCCGTGTCCAGATAATTATTCACCCAAAAGAACACGCGGCGCAGCTCGTCCGGCTCCGTAATATAATTCACCGAATCGCAGATACTGATGATCGCGCGAACCGTCCCGTAAAGCTCAAATCCCCGCATATCCTGCAGCAGATACAGGATATCGTGCCCGGACTCCACCTTTTTTTCCAATGCAATCTCCAGCATATCCGCAGAGTTGTCCACCCCGATCATATCATATCCCAGATCCGCCAGCAGCTCCGTCATCGTCCCCGTCCCGCAGCCCAGATCCAGCACCAGGCCGTCATTGATCCCATATTCTTTTAAAAGACCGTGCAGATATTCTCCCCATTCCTCATAGGGCACATCGTCCATAAATGTATCGTACACGGACGCAAAACTCGTATAAGCCTCCACCTGTAAGCCTCCCGATATTTCAGAAAAATCCTTTTGTCATAACTTATATAGTATATCACAAACATTCGGCACAAGACAACTGTTTCCCCTGTCTTCAGCGTGGATTCAGCGTGGAGTATGCGTTACTGTACACGCCCGCAGGTTGTAAACAGTCACGAGTATGACAAATGGTGAATAGAAGAAAACGGATCCTAAATAAAACAGATCCGTTCCTCTACACCCAATCTCCTACACATTTTTATTCAACTCACGGATCGACAATGCCGTCCTGTCCCAATGTTCCTTTGCAAGTACAGAAGCCAGATAACTGTCTTTCATTTCCAGCACCTTAATCATCCTTTCATGCTCCTCCACAGATGCTTCCAAAGGAGTGTCCCGGAAGAAGCTGTATTCCAGTCTCTGAATATGTATCCACAGCACATCGCAAAAATCCGTAATGTATTCATTTCCAGCTGCCTCCAATATACAGCTATGGAAAGCTTTATCCGCTTTTAATATAGGCATGGGCTTTTCCTGTTCTTTTATGCACTCTTTGAACACATCACTCAGCTTTTTGAGATGATTTATATGGGCCGGTGTAATCTTCTCTACAGCGAGTGTGATCGCCAGCTGTTGCAGCATGGCCATCGGCAGATACCATTTTTCAATATCGTCTTTCTCTAATTCTGTTACAATTGTCGCTTTCCCCGGGTAAGATTTCACCAATTTCTGCGCTTCCAAAAGCTGCAGCGCCTCACGTACCGGAGTCCTGCTGACTTTAAAATAATCTGCGATCTCAATATCCGAAACCTTTTCCCCAGGTTTAAACTGCCCTTCAATAATCCAGTCTTTTACGGTCTCGTATACCCTCTGTTTCGCTGATGTCCTTTCAAACGCTAACTCTTTGTTTGGCAATGGCATACACAGCACCTCTCTTTCTTTTTTCAATCATACCAGAAATCAATTCTACATTCCAGATTTTTATATTATTTCCTCACAACGCAGGAATAACATTGTTACTGTTCTCACGCTTCGGGCGTGAACAGCAGCAAGACGTTTTCACTTCATTCGTTGACACCCCTTTCAACAAATGATAGAATCTACATATATTACACATAGGCAGGGGATATGGTATGTCAAATTTTTTACAAGCCTTAAATAATAACTATAATGATTTTACACGCTCTCAAAAAGTAATCGCAGATTATCTATCCAATAACCTAAACTCCATTGCATTCTGTACGTTAGAAGAACTTGCAGACCGTATTGGCGTCAGTACTACGACCGTCATACGTTTTTCAAGAGCGCTTGGATACACTGGTTATTCAGAAATGCAAAAAGATATTCAAAACGGGTTCCAGACAAAAGTCAGCCTTCCAGAACGATTATTACTGCACAAAGACTATCCGTCGAACACGCTATTGGCTGATTCTTTCCAAAACGATATCCATAACATTCAGTCTACACTGGAGGCACAAAATGTAGAAGATCTGCAAAAGGCGATCGATCTGATCTCTACCGCGCCTACGGTGTATGTTTTGGGAATGAGAAGTTCCTTCTCCATATCCTACTACACAGCTTCCCGTTTAAGTGAAATTCGGGAAAACATTCATCTGATTCAATCCGTAGGAATGTTGTATCCGGAAGAAATCGTAAGTGCAAAGCCAGGAGATGTCTGTGTTGCTTATCTGTTTCCCCGATACTCAAAGCTAAGCACCACTGTACTTTCATGGCTGAAAAACGAGGGGGTCACTATCATACTTTTTACCAGTCAAAACTATAGTGCTGTTCAGGGATATGGCGATGTCATCCTGCCTTGTTCCATTTCCAGTCTTTCCTACAAAAATTCTTACGCAGCTCCTTTGAGCCTTTCCAATTATCTCATTGCCGCCATCGCTCAGAAGAACTATGCAGAGTCACAAAGAGTTCTCGAACGGACAGAATCTATTCTAAACCAGGGATTTTACCTGGGGTTATAAAAACGCTGCAGTTCCTGGAATATTTTCAGTCCAAGCACTGCAGCGCCTAAAATAGAATGAATCCCTATTCCAAAACCGGCAACCCGGTCTGAGGTCTCGGATAAAACAGAATCTCGCCTTCCTTCTTCTCTGTAAGCTTGACTGCCTCGTCAACCGCATCTTGGAGCGTCTTACAAGGAGTCATGAACATTTCCCTGATTTCTTCATCAAAAACATTTTTACAGCATACAAAAATATCAACATTTTTCTTCAAAACCTTTGAAAGCAGCAAAACATGATCCATTTGAATTTTATAGTTTTCTTTCGTATAAGAAATTACTTGTTCAAGACTCTCTCCACTTCTAAAAGCTCCCAGCATATCTTCCGAATTCACTCCTTCCGGACATTCGCAGTACAATACCACTTTCGTTTTTTTATCGAGAACTTCTGTAAGAGCTATCAGTGCCTTTACTGCCTGATAAAAATCAATATCCAATGGCTGCCCCGGTGTAGTTACCAAAATGTCCGGAGCCTTCATTTTGACGCCAAGATATTTTTTGATATATTCTATCGCTGCCAAATGGCACCTCGTCATATCCCCTGCAAAAACCGCGGAAAGTTCCAGCCGATTGTTGATAATACAGTTAACTCCGAAGTCAATCCTGAATATTTCCGCACTCTCCACCATGTCCTCATGAACCGGATTTCCTTCCAGCACCCCTATGACTGCATTTTCCGATAGGATCATTTTCGGCCTGTGATTGATCAAGATTGTTTCTTCCCCACTGACGCCCGGTAAAACAGATTTTCGCCCACCTGAAAATCCCGCAAATTCATGGGGTTCTACCTTTCCGATCTGAATATGCAGATCACAATTATATGCTTTCCGGTTAACCCAGACAGGTGTACCATGACTTGTCTCGCCTAAAAAGATCAAATTAGACTTGTCAAAAGGCGTATGATTTTCAATGGATATCCTGCCATAAAGATCTCCAAGAAAACTTTTCATCTCCATTTCCGTTGCTTCCCGATGGACACCAATTGCCACAAAAACGTAAATCTGATTATAAGGAATACCTGCGTTGAGCAGCTCTTCTGCCACATATTTCAGCATTCGCGCGGTGGGAACAGCTCTCGTCGCATCCGATACTAAAATACATGCAGATTTTGCATTTTTTTCAACAACCAGATTTTTTACCGATTTTCCATAAACAGGGCATTTGATCGCCTTCTTTACTGCTTCCTCATCTTGCAGTGCCGGCAGCCTGGGCGTCTCCAATTTGACCGCGTTCCAGCCTGAAGGTACTGTGACCATCATATCAAGTTCCCGGTCTGTATAAATCCACTGATCCTTTTTTTCTAAATGATACATCTTCCACATTCCTCCATACAAAAACTGGCACAGCGTTTCTCTGCTATCCGCATAAAAACCGCTGTACCAGCAACATAAGAATCCGCTTCTGTTTAATCCAGCTTCATATCACTGCCGCCTGTCAAATCTTCTTCTTTTTTTTCAATTGCGGCATAATTACCTTTGCCGGTCAGATCTACGATCAGATTACGAAGTTCAAAAATCGTTACAAAGACAAAAGATACCGGAATTGATGCATATGCATATCCATATGGCAGACGAAGTGCAGGTGTGGGACGATGTCCGGCTGCAAGTACATATTGTATGCCGACGTAAATGACGATCAGACAGATCACAACTGTAATAATCTGTGTCAGCTTAGTAAGGGCTACGGACATTTTCTTGGGCATATGCTCTTTAAAAATCACGATCGATACATGCTCTCTTCGAACAGCTAAGATCGCCACACTCATCATCCCGAACCATACAAGCAGGATTTTTAACAGTTCTTCTGACCAGGTCAGAGAATTGTTCAGAACATAACGGAAAATAATATGAGCCATCAATACACCAACCATTGTAAGCAGGACAACACATAAAATCACCTTTATAATTTTATAAAGAACCGTTATTACTTTGTCAAATGCTTCAATCATTTCTAACCCTCTCCCGATTAATAATCGCTAATTTCATTAAGTACCTTCTCAACATCAGCAAGATATGCATCTACCTTATCCTGGCCGATATCCTTTGCAACTGATTTCATTGCCGCTGGCTGTGCAACAGCTTTCATCTCTTCGCGTGCCGCATCATCCAGTTCATTTACTTTCATTCCGAGATTGGTCACTTCATCTAAGATTAGTTCTTCCCTCTCTGCGTTACAGAACCGGCTGTATTCCATACCAAGTACGGCCCCTGTTTTCACGATGCCCTGATATTTTCCAGGCAGGCTTTCAAAAAACTTAAGATTGCAGACTAATGGCATTGCGTCATAGATATGTTTTGTCAGCGATAAATACTTCTGTACCTCGTAAAGTTTCTTATCTGTAACGTTTGCGATCGGGTTCTCCTGAGCATCTACCGTATTTTGAGAGAGTGACATATAAAGTTCAGAAAAAGCTACCGGAGTCGGGTTTGCACCTAGCGCTGCAAAGAATTCCATATGGTTATTATTCTGCATCGTACGAATCTTCAGACTATTCAGATCAGCTATGCCGGTAATCGGAGCCTTGCTGCTCGTCACTTGTCTGAAACCGTTCTCCATAAATGCAAGGCCGATCATGTCACATTCTTTTAAAGAATCCAGCATATCTGTTCCAATGTGGCTGTCTAATACCATCCATGCCTCTTCATATGTATTATATACAAACGGAATATCCATAACTTCAAATTCCGGATCATAGGTCACCACAGGAGCAAAAGATGCAACTGCCATTTCCAAAGAGCCCTGAGCTACCTGCTCCAGAGTTTCTTCCTCTCCTCCCAGCTGACCGCTTGCATAAATATTTACCTCAACATTACCATCTGTCTCTTTTTCAATATATTCCTTCATGACCTCAAGTCCAAGAGTCGCAGGATAGGTTTCTGAGTTCTCACACGCGATACGGATCACGTAATTTCCGGAAACATCCTCCTCTGCAGCCCCTCCGTCCGATGAACCGCCGGAGCTGTTCGTGGTCTTCATCTGGCACCCGGCTGCTGAAACACTGAAACAGAGGACAAGAGCTGCTGCTAAAAATCGTTTTATATTTTTCTTCATAATCTTTCTCTCCTTAATATTCTATTCTTATCCTGTATATCCCATCAGACTCGGCAGCCAAAGTGCCACCTGAGGCACAAACGTGATTAACAGTAATACTCCAATCGTCACTGCCAAAAATGGCAGGGACTCTCTGGCCGTTTCCTCCAATTTTACCCCTGCTACAGGGCTTGTAACGAATAAGGTGATTCCAAATGGCGGAGTCGCAAGTCCCACAACCAGATTGACACAAAATACCACTCCGATATGTAACGGATTGATTCCAAGAGCCCATGCAATCGGTCCAATAATAGGTGCAAGTATGACCGTAGATGCATAATCATCCATGAACATCCCGCAGATCAGCATTACTATATTCACAATCAGCAAGAACACCCACGGCGGAAGAGCTGACATTGGTCCGATCAGCATATCCATCACTCGTTCATTGGCAATTCCCCATGCCATTGCAGTTCCCGCACCTGCCAAGATCAATACCAGGCCGGATGTTGAAGCCGCTTCGATTATCATATCCGGTATATCTTTTAACTTCACACTCTTGTTCACAAAGAAAGCAAGAATAGCACTATAAACAACTGCTACGCCAGATGCCTCAGTGATAGAGAAAATGCCGCTGAATATACCGCCCAGAATAATCACTGGCAGCACCAGTGCCGGAATCGCTGACTTTGTGGCATGCATCTTCTCCGACAAGGTCGTCTTACCATAAGACGCATAATCCCTTTTCTTGGCAACACGGTGCGCCACCATACATTGCAGCAGAGCAATCAGTATGGCTGGTGTTACGGCGGCCATAAAAATACCAGTAATGGAAGTCTTTCCCACTGCCGTACAGTAAAGGATCATCAAAACACTTGGTGGCATAATTGGTCCGAGCAAGGAAGCTGAAGACATGACAGCTGCTGAAAACGGTGCTGAATACCCCTCTTTTTTCATCATTGGAATCAAAAATGCTCCCAGAGATGCCGCCGATGCCACTGCAAGCCCCACGATCGATCCCATCAACAGAGATGCCCCGATCGTAACGATCGCAATCGCCCCTTTAAACCGTCCGAACCATGCATTTACAAACTTAATCAGCCGCTCCAGCAATCCGCCCCTGAGCATGAGCTGTCCTGTTAATACAAAAAACGGAACCGCCAAAAAGGAAAAGCTGTTCATTCCTCCATACATTTTGATTGCCATCTGGATTGGATCAAATCCCGCGACCATTGTATAAACGAGTGTCGTGACGATCAGATTATATGCGATGGGCAGGCCAATTACCATTAGCAGTAAAAAGCATATGATCATAATAAGTAAAGATAAAGACACTTTTCATTACTCCCTTCGCACATTATTTTTGATACGGATCATCCCATAACGTTAATTTCGTTCCGATACCTTCCTTTAATGCGGTCTGGTATAGATCATACCCCAGACCTACATCAAATGTAGCCATACCACAAGCAACAAATGTAATTCTTTCTTTCTCATCCGTTCTGCCTGGCTTGCTTCCCATGATCACTTCTCCGATACTGGCAGACTCCTCCAGAGACGGCATCTTGCCGTCATCAATCAAAGTATAAATAGGACCTCCAATCACCCCTTTATAATAACCTGCTTTATCCCCGGATTCGATTGCTTCCTGCACGTAAGCCTCATGAAGTCTTACATTATCATAGATCAGTTTTGTATTGATCCAATAAGAATCATCTGTCTGCATTGGTCCTGTGATCAGCAAAGTAACGCCATCTTTCATCCACTCGTCTTTCACATATAATGGTTTTAGTCTTGAGGCAGCGACTGTGATCACATCTGCATCTTTCAATGCTGCTTCCAGATCCAGTTCCACAACACCGTCAACTCCCAGCTCTTCCTTCTCCCACTCCAGGAACTTCTGTGCTGCAGCTTCAAAAATGTCAAAACACACAACTTTCTTAACATTGGGCAGCTGTGTTAAGATCGAACGTAAGCATGAGCGATTGATCTGACCACATCCAAGTACTGTTATCACTTCTGAATCTTTCCTCGCCAGATGCCTTGCAGCTACACCAGGAACAGCTCCCGTTCTGGCGGCACTCAAGAGATTGGCTGACATAAAAGAAAGCGGTTCGCCTGTATCCTTATCATTAAGGGTTACAGTCAAAACAGATCTCGGCAGTCCCTTCTTTGGATTCTCGGCATTCGATCCATACCACTTATTTCCGCATACATCAAAACGTCCGCCCAAATAAGCAGGCATTGCTACAAATCTTCTGTCCGGCCCCGCAACCGGCATATTCGGAAATGGAGTTTCTTTTGGAAATACAATACCCAATCCGTGACTGTTATGATTACTGCCTCCCATCAAATAATCCCCTTGGCTTAATAAAGTAAAGACCTCCTCTGCATTGTCGATACATTTTTCCGCATCAAGAACCCCTGCCGCAATAGTGTCGCTTTCTGATAAATATAGAAATTCTGTTTTGTGTGACATGTTTTTTCTCCTTCCATACTAAAACAATTTGTCTTTCATTTCGTTCCCTTAAAATGTTTTATTTAATACATCCATTTTATATTGATATATTGCATATGTCAATCGAATTATCTTATTTTTTGTTCACTTTTCCATTTTTACCAAATTATACGCTCATTTTTTATGCATTAACACCAATATGATTTTATTTTTCAGAATTAACATTGACATATTTGATATATCGCAATATACTTTAAGTATAATTTGATACATTCCTTCATTTTTATCCTGTTTTTTGTTTTATTTAATATTTTAACCAGCTAGTTGTTAGATTTAAAGGAGATTCTATCTATGAAAAAAATCAAGAATTACGACAAACTGATTGACCACGGAGATGTGGAGTCGAGGAAGGTAGTCCTCGAAATCACAGATAAGACATTACAGCGTCTCGATGCGTATTACCGCATAAAAAGTATTATGAAACTCAACGGCGATATATTGCATATCGGTTCCAAATCATGGGACTTATCTAAAAAGAAACATATTTATCTGCTCGGAGCAGGGAAAGCCTGCAATCATATGGCAATGGCTGTAGATGAAGTTCTTGGTGATAAATTGACCAAAGGGATCGCAATTGTAAAAGTTGCGGAAGAAACAGACCATTTTCAAAACACAGATGTATATGTAGGCGGCCATCCATTGCCAAATCAAGCCGGCTACAAAGCCTGCCTAAAAATCCTAGATCTGGTAGATCATGCCGGACCGGATGACTTATTTATCGTTGTGATCAGCGGCGGCAGTTCTGCTCTTATGAGCTGTCCTATCGAAGGAATCACTTTGGAAGATGAAATCAAAACTACAGACGTCATGCTGAAATCCGGTGCGGGAATCTATGAGATCAATGCCATCCGGCGTCATATTTCCGCCATGAACGGCGGGATGCTCGCAAAACGGATCCAGTCTGTCGGGGCAGAATTGATTGGATTTGGTATCAGCGATGCTGTGGGCAATCCAGCAACCGGTGATATCGGCGTGCCCTACGAAAAGTATGCAAGTACTCCAATGGGACCTGACAAGACCACTTTAGAAGATGCCAGGAGAGTCATACGGGACTACAACGTTGCCGAACGTCTTCCTAAAAATGTCGTAGATTATCTCATGAACGTCGGACCAGAAGGAGAAACACCAAAGGCTTTTCCGGACAACACCTATTTTCTGCTGAACACACTGCCTGATTCCTGCATTTATGCAAAGGAGATCGCAGAAGAGATGGGGATACCAGCTATCATACTTTCTTCCTTTTTAGAAGGGGAAAGTAAAGACGCCGGTTCCTTCTTCGCTTCCATCGCCAGAGAAGCACAGGCATATGGTAATCCAATCAAACCGCCTTGTGTCATTTTAAGTTCCGGCGAAACTACAACACAAATTCTGGACAACAGTACAATCACCGGACATGGCGGTCCGGGACAGGAACTGACTTTAAGTTTTTCTATTCTTGCAGCAAAGACAAAAGGGGCCTGCATGCTGTCCATTGATTCCGAAGGAACAGACGGAACTACTCCTGTAGCCGGAGGTATTTGTGACTCCAGAAGCTATCAGCAGGCGCTTGATAAAGACGTCGATGTATACGCCGCCCTTCGGGGCCATGCCTGCTATGAGGCATTAGAAGCAATAGGAGATACTGTATTTACCGGCAATACAGGAACAAATCTCTGTGACTTTAACGTACTATATATTCCGAAAGTTGAGGGTTAAGGCTATGAATTCAAATATTAAATCAATCCATGCCCGGCAAATTGTAGATTGTAAATGCAGACCTATGGTAGAAGTGGATGTCGTAACTGAGGACGGATGTCTCGGCAGAGGGTGCGCCCCCACCGGTTCTTCGGTAGGCATGTCTGAATCCTATGTTCTGCGGGATAACAATCCCGACGAATACCATGGTTTGAGTGTACATAAAGCGGTTGACAATGTGAACAATCTGATTGCGCCTGCATTATGCGGTATGGATGTCACCAGGCAAAAAGAAATCGATCAGATCATGATCGATCTGGACGGCACACCAGAAAAAAAGAGTCTGGGCGGAAACGCAATTTACTCCACTTCCATCGCAGTATTTCGTGCTGCTGCCGAGGCATCCCGCCAGACATTATATCAGTATATCGCCGGTGATACCATCCAAACAGTCCCGGTTCCAAGTTTTAATGTAATAAATGGCGGTCATTACGCAGACTTAACACAGCCATTCAATGAGTTTATCATCATGCCATACGGTGCATCGGATATTTACGAAGCAGTTGAAATGGGCATCAATACATTCCAAGAGCTGGAAAAAGTAATTGAAAGGTATTTGGGACATAAACCAGTGGTTGCACCTTCCTATGGATATGCATCACCGTCTGCCGATCCGGAAGTGAATTTGAATCTGATCTCTGAAGCAGTAGAAAAATGCGGTTACACAGGAAAAATCGGTTTTGCCTTCGATTGTGCCTCCAGTGAAATGTACGACCGGAAGAACAATACATACCTTTTAAAGGGAGAGCGCGTGACTGCCGAAACCCTGATCGATTATGTGAAGATGCTGACTCAGAAATTCAATTTTGTATTTATCGAAGATCTGCTGGACGAAGAAGATTGGGAGTCTTATCCAAAAGCACATAAGGAAATTACCAGAACGAATATCATCGGAGATGATTTTATTGTAACAAACTTAGATCGTTTGAAAAGAGCTTATGAACTGAATGCTCTGGACGGTTTTATCCTAAAACCAAATCAGGTCGGCACCATCACAGAGGCTATGAATGCCTATAACTTTGCAAAGGAACATGGTCTGCTTGCAATTCCTTCCGGAAGAGCCGGAGGCGTTATTGGAGATGTAGTGATGGATTTCGCCGTAGGACTTCAGGTTGGCTTCATCAAAAACGGAGCTCCCCGCTCCGGTGAACGGATCGATAAGCTGAACTTTCTAATGCGTGCATGTGATTTAAACCCCGGATGCCAGCTTGCAGACATCTCGTCCCTGCTGAAATTTTAAAGCAAACAGAAAGGAGATAATTAAAATGGAAGCAAAATATAACCCCTACGAAAACATGCTCTCTGTTGTAAGCAATGCAGCCGAAATACTCGGCTATACACCCAGCGACTATGAGGCTGTGAAATACCCGGAACGAGAACTGAAGGTTGCCGTACCGGTCCGGATGGACGATGGCAGCGTAAAAGTCTTTGAGGGGTTCCGCGTCCAGCACTCAACATCACGCGGCCCTGCAAAAGGCGGCATCCGCTATCACCAGAATGTTGACCTCGACGAAGTCAAGGCACTGGCAGCCTGGATGACCTTCAAGTGTGCCGTTGTTAATATCCCTTATGGCGGCGGAAAAGGGGGTATTATCTGCGATCCCACAAAGCTCTCGGAAACCGAGCTTCGAAGCCTGACAAGACGCTTCACAGCCATGATTGCCCCCATCATAGGGCCAGACCAGGATATTCCCGCACCTGATGTCGGCACAAATGCGAATGTCATGGGCTGGATCATGGATACGTACAGCATGCTGAAAGGCCACTGCGTCCCCGGTGTTGTCACCGGTAAACCAATTGAACTCGGCGGAGCACTGGGAAGAAACGAGGCAACAGGGCGCGGCGTCATGATTACAACCCTGAACATTCTAAAGGCTCTGGGGATGAATCCGGAAAATACAAAAGCCGCCATTCAAGGCATGGGAAATGTAGGCAGTGTGTCCGCAAAGCTCCTCTCTGAAAAAGGCTTAAAAATCGTCGCTGTCAGCGACGTATCCTGCGCCCTGTACAACCCGGACGGACTGGATATTCCTTCCATCCTGGAGTACCTTTCCCAGAAGCGTGGCAACCTTCTGGAAGGATATCACGACGGAAACGCCATCCATCTTTCCAACGCAGAATTACTGGAACTCGATGTAGACGTACTGATCCCTGCCGCACTGGAAAACCAGATCAACACTTCCAACGCCGATAAGATACAGGCCCGGGTTATCGTAGAAGCCGCCAACGGCCCCACAACCATTGACGCCGATGAGATACTCGATAAAAAAGGAATCGCCGTTGTTCCCGATATTCTCTCCAATGCAGGCGGCGTTGTCGTCTCTTACTTCGAGTGGGTCCAGAATATCCAGTCCATTTCATGGAGCGAGGAGCATGTAAACGAGCAGCTGAAGCAGATTATGGATCAGGCATTCCAGTCCGTATGGGATATCGCCAGGGAAAAGAAAGTCTCCCTGCGTACAGGGGCATATCTAATCTCAGTTAAGCGCGTCATTGACGCCAAAAATATGCGGGGAATCTGGCCTTAGAACATGGGAGGGGGGGCGCGAAATAAAGGAATTGCCGCAGGCCGCCCAAATGCACATATGCCGTTGAGAAATGCGGACACGAACCTAAGAAATTCTAGGAAGCCAACAGCCAAAAAAGCAGGGCACAGGCGGCACATCACGAGAAATCCGATGATTTCTCGCGCTGGGCCGCCTGATTTTGTGATTCGGTGATCACAAAATCTCCCTGCTTTTTCGGCCGCCGGCTTCCAAGAATTTCTAAGGCCCGCTTTAGCATTTCTCAACGGCATATGTGCATTTGGGCGGCCTGCGGCAATCCCTTCATTTCGCTAGGCGCATCCAATCGGCAGTTAAGCTCGTCGACCAGAAGCGGTTCCGTAAGGGGGACAGCGTATTGATTCGTCTGGTGGAACAGAAAGGCTCCATTAATTGAAGGTAAGAGTATAAACTTACAGAAACGGGAATAGTTGCACTGAAAGCACATGAAAGTTCTCCTTGGCATAGTTCACATTTAATGTTCAATATTTTCGCACCACCTGAACAGAAAACGCACAGTGTACCGGAGCAATCCAATACCGCCAAACGAATCAATACGCTGCCCCCGATTTGGAGTCACTCCCAGTTGACGATCTTTACTACCGATTGGATGTGCCCAGCGATATGAAGGGATAGCCGCAAGCCGCCCAAATGCACATATGCCCTTTGCGGAATGCTAAAGCGGACCTTAGAAATTCTTGGAAGCCGGCAGCCGTGAAAGCGGAGAGATTTTGTGATCACCGAATCACAAAATCGGCTGACCCAGCGCGAAAAATCATCAGATTTTTCGTGATGTGTCATGCCCGTGCTCCACTTTCACGGCTGCCGGCTTCCTAGAATTTCTTAGGTTCGTGTCCGCATTCCGCAACGGCATATGTGCACTTGGGCGGCTTGCGGCTATCCCTTCATATCGCGCCCCCCAACCATCGCCCCCCCCTAAAGCCCGTCAACTAATCTCCAGTTTTTTCTTGACACATCTCTGTTGTTGATCTACAATGGGTAAGGATAATTAAATAAAACATTTCGGTAGGTGAGGCTACCACAGGGATTTGGATTTTCCTGAGATTGCTGCCGCGAGATTGTGGAGACACAACGAGCTGGTTAGCAGGCTATGTCGTGAAGGCATAACCTAATGCAATTGATATGCCCTGTGATGCTAAAGCTTGAACGGTGGATTTTTATATACGGGTATGCTATGCTTCCGTCACTGTTCAGGCAGTGACGGTTTTTTTCATTATAGAAAGGTGGTGAGGTTATGGACGCTGGTGCCAGTTATCATTCGTGTAAGAAACTAGAATTGAATACAGATTGGAGATGTTATTATGATGGACAAAGTTATATTTGTAGAACTCCTTACGCAGCACCACTACAAAGCTGTAAGGAGCATTTTGGATGTCATGAACGAAGTGGACATAGCCTCCCTTCTTTCGGACTTAGACGACAGGGAACTGGCACTTGCTTTCCGCCTGATTCCCAAGGATAAAGCGGCAGAAGTATTTGCCAATATGAACAATTCCATGCAGACTTATCTGGTGGAAATGTTTACAGAAAAAGAATTAAAAGAGCTGTTAGATGACTTATATATGGATGATACCGTGGATCTGCTGGAGGAACTTCCGGCTAATCTCGTCACCAGGATTCTGGATACAGTAAGCCAGTCAGAGAGAAACATGATCAATCTTCTCCTGAATTATCCGGATGACAGCGCAGGAAGCATCATGACGACGGAATATGTGGGTCTGCGCCAGTCAATGACTGTGGAGGAATCCATGGCCCATATTAAAAGAACAGGAATTCACAAAGAGACGATCTACACCTGTTATGTAACTGATAAGAGAAAACTGATCGGCATTGTGACAGCCAAGGAACTGATGACCTCGGATGACAACCTGCTGATCCGGGATTTGATGGAAACAGAAATCATCTCTGTCTCCACACACACCGACAAGGAGGAAGTGGCTCAGCTCTTCCGCAGATATGACCTGCTCGCTCTCCCGGTACTGGATGCCGAGGGACTGATGGTGGGAATCGTCACGTTCGACGATGCAATGGATGTCATGGTGGAGGAGGCTACCGAGGATATCACAAAGATGGCCGCCATGAGCCCAAGCGAACAGTCCTACTTCGAGACCTCCGTGTTCAGCCACGCAAAACACCGTATCGCATGGCTTCTGATCCTGATGTTCTCTGCGACAATCACGGGGACTATTATTACAAAGTATGAGGATGCGTTTGCTGCTATCCCTCTGCTCGTTTCTTTTATACCTATGCTGATGGATACCGGCGGAAACTGCGGATCCCAGAGTGCTACGCTGATTATTCGGGGAATTGCGCTGAATGAGATTCAGTTCCGGGATATTTTCAAAGTAATATTCAAAGAATTCAGGGTATCCCTCATCGTCGGGGTTGCACTGGCAGTGGCCAACGGAATTCGGATCCTGATTATGTACCATGATTCGATGCTGGCTCTGGTTATCGGGTGTTCCCTTGTTATCACGATCATCCTGTCCAAGCTGATCGGGTGTATCCTGCCGCTGCTGGCCAGAAAGGTGAACCTGGATCCGGCGATTATGGCTTCACCGCTTATTACTACTATGGTAGACACCTGCTCTATACTGGTATACTTCAGTATTGCAACCAGGGTATTTAACTTATGACATTGCTTTTTTATATATCTACGTGTATGAATTACAAAGTACCCTTTGTTACATTGAATTACCGAACGAATTTGTCCAAAAGAATGAAATCCTAATGATTAGATATAAAGAATGTTTGAAATGCACCCGGATATTTCCCATCCGGGTGCATTTAATTTAGCATAATCTTCCTGCGAATTCAAGAAAAATTCTATTAAATTTGTTTACTAGACCTTGCTGCGATACCTGCACCTATTTAAAACCTGCATCCGGACTGCAGAATGATATTTGAATAAGGTGTCGCTTCCCCTGTACGGATCACCGCCCTGCATGTCTTAAGCCGAAGTTTTAATTCTTCATGTGAAATATATTCCACCTTGCACGGCTCCGGCAGATTTCCACAAAGTTCAAGGATCTGTTCCAGAACCATCGGATTGTCAGTCCTGATCTCCTCAGCCAGAACAATTTTCTCGATTTTCATATCAGCCGAGACTGTCTCCAGCACGTCCATAAAGGAGGGCATCCCCTCTCTTAAAGCCAGGTCAATCCTTTCTGTCTCTTCTGGCACAGGCAGCCCACAGTCTCCAATTGCTATGGTATCTGTATGCCCCATATACGAGAGTACTCTTGAGATATCGCTATTTAGAATTCCTGATTTTTTCATACTTCCTGATCCTCCTTTTATCCTATACCCGAAGGGCACCCCGTAATACATGCCCCTTCGGGGCGGATCTGCAGCACAGCTGCAGAATAATGTATACCCAAAGGGCACCCCGTAACTCATGCCCTGCGGGCGGGTCTGCGGCATAGCCGCAGAATAAGGTATACCTTATTCTGCTACTCCAATCATTGCATAAATATTCTCCCGAGGAATTGACGAAATCAAAGTGTTACATGTTGACAAAATATATCCCCCATCCGCTCCTGCTTTTTTGATGGTTTCTTTCACGGAAGCCCTGACTTCATCCGGTGATGCATGGCACATTATGTAGTCTAAATCAATATTCCCCCACAGACACAGTCTGTTACCGTATTTCTTTTTTACCTCGCCGATATCCATCCCAGCAGATGGCTGAAGCGACTGAATCCCATCAAATCCCGCTTCTGTTACTTTTTCCAAAACAGCATTTACATTTCCGTCACTATGCAGAAATACAGGGACATTTTTATAGGCTTTTATCTCTTTTACAGCCTGATTCCAAAATGGAAAAACATTCTGCTCCATAATATGGGGCGGGAGAAATACACCGGTATTAAAGGCCACATCGTCCCCGATTACGATCCCGTCGGCCCCGTTGTCAAGAAAGATCTTGGCTTTCTCAATCTCATATTCCATCACTTTTACCGCAATCTTATGCATATCGTCTGTATTGGTCAGACTGTAAACCATAAAATCTTCCATACTAAACATTTCATCAAGCTGTGTGACAGGTCCGCCAATCTGAGCAAACACAAAAAAGTCCGTCTCCTGTGCAAAACGCTTTACAATCTCCCCCGTTACTTTTGAACTATCGGGCTTTTTGTATGCCTCTGCATTTTCTATTTCTTCTACAGCCGCTCTGACAAGCCGCCGGCTTCCTGATCCCATCTCGTAAATCTGGCCGTAAACAGTCTGTATCAGATGCTTCCCATTTTGTCCTGGCGAAAGCTCCCACTCCGGCCATTCCCCTACATTAACCAGATCCATCCGCAAAAGTTCACGAATCGCCTTCTCCCGCTCAAAACACTCATAGGTCAGCGGATATTCCCTGCCCAGAAGCCGGTTTGCAAGTTCCGCGTCAATATGCAGTTCGCCTTTTGGAACCCGATCCGTTTTTTGATGCCGGATTGCCGCTGATACTCTCTCTTTTTTTGTCATACTGACGCCTTTCTTTTAATATCCTCTCTGGTTATCATATGGATACGCACTTTGCCCCGCCGCAATGCAGCATTGCAGCAATATATCTTTTCGCAGCATGTGCATCCCCCCTGAGGGGTTTGTGATATAGGAAATTTGTCTGGAAGTTGCTATATTACGAAAACGCCTTCCTGGCCAGTTCTATAAACTTTACAAGATGCCTGTTTGTATGTCCGCATGTCCGTATATCTTTTAAGATCACCTCCATATAACAGTCCTTTGTCTTTATAGCAACTTCTTTCAGATACTTCCGTATTTCATTTTCGTCAAATCCCGTGCATATTTTGGACGGATCCGGCTTCCACGAAAAGATTGCTTTTTGGCCTATCTGTTCTGCAGCTTCATCTATATCCGACCATGGACTGACGCTCAGACGTCTTATGTTTGTGATATGTCTGTATATAGCCTCATACTTGTGGTCCAGAGGCTCACAACAGCCATAGCATCCCCTTCCAAATAAATTCAGCCCAATCTTCTGGTTGGCAATTGCGAATTTTTCAAACATCTCCGGGGAAACATTACTGAATTCCTGGGCATCTGCAAATCCCCACATATCCTTCAGCTTCACGTCTTCAGGCTCTTTCCAGGGAGCATTCGTGTAGCCTAAACTCCCGGAACCCGTATAGATATTAATCCGGTTATCAAATAAAAGCCGCTTTTCTTCCAGACTTTTCAACAGCCTTGCCTTACTCTCTCCCATATGTCTGAACACACTGTTCAGAAGTTCAGGCTCATCATACAGATCATACATCAGATTTTCCAGGCCTCTTAAATGTACCATTTCTATCAGATGGCTCTGTACAAGAACACTGTAGGGAAGCTGAAACTCAAAATCCAGAATCCCCTCCAGTACGTCTCCGGCTTTCTCCTGCATCGCATTCTTTGTCTCTATATCAGGCAGGAAATCCACTTCATGATTCAGAAGGGTTTCATAGTCTTTTTCTGTTTTCAGGAAATTATCAAGGTGGTATGCATTCGTTCCAATCTCCGGTTTTACTATGGAAATCCCCCATGCCGTCTCCTGCCTGGCATTACCATAGAGATACCCGGTGTATGTGCCCGGATAAGAAAAATAGAGACGCTTTTCAAACACAAAATCATCTTTCAGGTATCGGGCCTGGTAAAGGTACTTTTTGATTTTATTCTCCATATCCCTCAGAAGGGGATCTTCACACTGCAGGGAAGACTCCGGGACAAGTTCCAGCCACCCGCCGTCATCATCCGGACAGACCCAGATTAACGGCTGCTGAGGGGATCTCAGATCGTTATGATCTGCCCAGCGTTTCCGCTTACTGATGTTCTCTTGTGTATCAGGCAGTTCTGCAAGCTTTTTGGCAAGTTCTCTGATATAGGCTGCCTGACTGCTGTAATCCTGCATACTTCTGCCTCCTATTCTCCGACCTGCGGCATGCGGTTTATGTGAATATCTGTAAAAATGTCAGCCTCGTCTACGCTTCTGGTCGAAAATTCCGAGACAATACATCCTTCTTCTCCTGCCTGGAACCAGTGCAGGGTATCTTCCGCAAGTGTGTATTGTTCTCCCGGATGCAGACAGATCTCATGAAAAACAGTAAAGTATTCTTCCATATCTTTTGGAATCTTCCCGGCAATCCCTTCTTTTTGTCCGCTGTCTGCAAATCCGCCTACATACAGGAAGACCGTTCCCCTGCGGCAGCGGAATGTCTCTTCCTTCCCTTTCAATTCGTCAATTTCCGGATGTCTGTGCTCCGGACAGATCTGGTAAGGCATCAGAACCAGTTCCTTTGCGCAGCACCTCTGCGTATTAACATAGGTAATAACCTGCAGCCCGATTTCATCCAGCCGGTTCAACCCGAAATCAGCAACTTCAACCTGATTCTTTTCTTCTTCAGTAAGGGCAATGCCTGCCTTATCGAGTGCAGAAAGCGTATTCACTTTGTATTCTTCATACTGTTCTCTCGCTATCATAGATACCTCCTTTATTTTCCTCTCATCAAATAGAGTTTCTCCCACGAAACCCGTGCCTTCGGCGGCCGCATCGCAGCAGCAGCCTCCTACGCTGCAGTGCGCCCCCCGTCAGAAAGATTTTAAATTAATAAAAAATATGTTTAGCTGCATCGGAAAAATAGCGCAGGTTTTGAGGCGGCACTTCAAAAAAATGATCACAGGCAGACAGAATGTATCCTCCGTCCAGACCAAAACTTTCATAGAGCCGTCTTACCTCTGTTTCGATCTCTTCTTTTGTGCCCGTCTCCAGAATATGGAACTGGTCCATTCCCCCGATCAGCCCCACAAACGGATGAAGTGCATTGTAAACTTTCTGCTCATCCGCCCTGTTACCGATGTCCCCGCCAACTGCCACAGGAGAAAGTGTCTCCGATACGCTGCAGTGATTTTTTGCTATCAAATCCGCAATCCGTGTCATCCCCCCGCATGTGTGATAGACGGAACGAAACCCGTGCTTTTTCAGGGCGTCATGCATTTTTATATCGTAAGGAAGACAGAATTCTTCGTGGATATCGGGTGAGATCACGGTGTTGCTGGAAGCTCCGCCTCCGGTCTCCACAAGGTCGAAGGGCATCCCCGGCAGATTTTCCTCAATATAAGCCAGCTTTTGCTCCAATAAAATCTGAAGCAGCTCGTGTACCCACTCCGGATCGTCATAGGTCATCAGTATCAGGTTCTCGACACCATACAATTCACAGGCGTCCTGCCAGCAGCCGCCCTGTTTTCCCCATATGAAGGTTCTTAATATACCATCCTCTCCCAATGCATCATAAGTCTGCACAGCTAGTTTTCGATCCAGTTTTGGAACGGGCCGGTATTTCCTGAGAAGATGGATATCCTCCTCCTTTTTTATCAAATGTTCCATCACCCAGCTGGTCATGGGACTGATGCCTTCTGAGGTCGTCAGTATTCCATCCGGCGTCTCAATCGTGTAGTGCTTCACATAAAAGCCTTCCCTCTGCTCCCGTGTACTGCTTACTTTCCACGTATCGCTTTCTTCGCCTGACACAGAAAATACATTGATCGAAGCATCCAGACCACACGCTTTATTTGCCTCAATATCACTCATTCCGTTCATATATGTTTTTAAATGATACGGCTGCCATTGATGAACCGTCACCGGCAGTCTGTCAGGGATCCCACCCTCAATTGCACAGAGCATTCTTTCTTTTGATGTCATCTTTCTGTTACTGTTCAGACCGTGCCGTGCACCTCGCTGCACGGCATCGGAGCCGCTGAAGTGATGGTCTCGGGGTATCTGCCCCTCGCCGTAGGCGACTTTAAATGGGCAGATGCCGTTACTGTGCACGCCCGTAGGGTGTGAACAGTAACATCTTTCATCCTCCACATACATTTTAACAGCTTCCGTTTCAATGACAGCTTCCTTTCTTGCAAAAACAGGCATATAATCCAGCGGACACGTGAAAGAATACCATTTTCCCCCCATATAGGTCCGTTTATCCCCCAGCATCTCCACCCAGGCTCCTTCAGGCAGATATACCTGCCTGACAGCATCTCTGCCGCCGAAAACAGGGGCCACAAGGATATCTTTTCCGAAGAAATACTGGTCATACATCCCTCTTACATTTCTGTCTTCGGGATATTCCAGTACCATGGGGCGGATAAACGGAAGTCCGCTTCCTGCACACTCGGATGCGGTTTTCCAGATATACGGCATCAGCCGGTAACGCAGACTGATAAATTGTCTGAGAATGTCAGTCGTCTCCTCATCGTAAGCCCATGGCTGCCTTGTGGTTGTACCATGCAGGCGGCTGTGCGATGTAAACAGACCGAACTGCGACCAGCGGATAAAGATTTCTTTTGTTACGTCACCATAAAACCCTCCCATGTCATGACTCCAGAAGAGGACTCCTGACATCGCCATAGAAAGGCCTGCACGCAGTGTTGCAGCCATCCCTTCGTAGCTGGAATGAGGATCTCCGGACCAGCAGACCGGAAACTGCTGCATACCTGCACAACCGCTTCTGGCCCAGACAAGAGCATTTCCCGCTCCCTTGCATTCCTGTGAAACCTCAAATACCGCCTGATTATAAAGCCTGGAATATACATTCCTCAGTTCTTTTCCTGTCATCCCGTTAGAAAACAGAGCATCATAAGGAATGTCTTCGCCAAAATCAGTCTTCAGGACATCTACACCTTCCTTTAGCACAGTTTTCAACTTTGCCTTAAACCATGCAGATGCCTCCTCATTGGTAAAATCCAGAAGGACGCAGGGCGACAACAGTCCGTGCCATAAGTCCGCCTCATAAGGTTCTCCTTTTTTGTTCTTTGCAAAGTAACCCTTTTCCTTTCCTTCCTGATACATCTCCGTGGTAATTGTCACGTAGGGATTGATCCACAGGCTGATTTTGTAGCCATTTTCCTTCAGTCCGGCTATCATAGCGCTTCGGTTCGGATACTGCGCTTCATCCCACACAAAATCACACCATTTATCTTCTCTGAGCCAGTAACAGTCAAAATGCATGACATCACACGGAATCTTTTCCGACCGGAAACGCTTTGCGTCCTCCTCCACATTTTTTTCGGAATTCCCTTTAAAGCCCGTTGAGTACCACAGCCCAAAAGACCATTTCGGAGGCAGTACAGCCGGCCCGGTCAGATTTACAAAGGCAGAAAGTATCTCCTTCGGGGACGGTCTGACAATCAGATAGTATTCAAGCGAGCTGTCCGGAATATGAGCACTGAGTGTAGCCGCTGATTCACTTCCGATATGAAAATCAAAGATTCCGTGATGATGCACAAAAAGTCCATAGCCATAGCTGCTCATATAGAATGGAATGTTCTTATATGCCGTTTCATCCCTGCATCCCAGGGTGTCAAAATTCCGCATGGACACTGTCTGCCCCCGCTTATCGAACTGTGTAAAATGCTCGCCCAGTCCATAGATACTTTCATCATAATGAAGCAAAAACCCCAGATTCATCCCCTTTAATTCGTCTCCGTCCATGCTGTACCCTGCCGGTGGTATCTGGTTATATCCGTCCCCCACAGAATCCACATCGTTTTGGCTCTCCCGGCAGGCAATCCTTCCGTCTGCATGGCAGATCCGGAAGCTAAAAGGGGATTTTTTTATTTCTATCCGGTATTCTTCCGTAGTGATGCAGTACATTTCCTCTGTCTCTTTTGTTTTTACAGATGCCTCCTGCAGAAATTCTCTTCTGACTACCGGATACTTCACCGGTGTGAATTCTCCCCTGGCAATCCTTACCCGTATGATCCCTGACTGAAATGCGCTAAGGCAGAGGTTGATTGATTCCCCGAAATTATCCAGCGCTTTGATTCTGAAGTTTCCGCCTTCCGTTTCCACCCCCTTCAGAACCGCCGGAAAATGATGCTGATATTCTTTGTATCTTTTTTCCATATCTATTCCTTTCCGTGTTTCTCTACATATTTTATAATCTCTTTTGCGGACTCCATCTCCTCCGTCTCTGTATGAATATACAATCCCTTCCCGGAAAGATGTTCAAGCAGGATTGGGACATCAGACGGAGGCGCCATGATAATCAGGGCTTTCCCCGCCTCCTGCATGCGCTTCAGAATATGCAGGTAATGGGAGGCCGGGGGCTGTCCTGCGACATGAGTCCATTGAATTGCTTTCAATTTTTCCAGGCCCAGTATGTAATCCAGATGCTGTTCCTGTTCAACACCGTCAAAATGGTACACGGGGTATTCCAGCCATTCCATCTGTTGTTCCAGTTCATCCACCACGAATTCTCCGTACATCTCTTTCGAGAACATCACCGACATATCGCACTGCATATGCGCCAGTCTCCCCGGAGCAAGAAGATGCATCCAGGCATGTGCCCCGCCTCCATTGAGCTGCTCGGTTATCCCATAAAACATTTCATTCGTTTTTATCCATCCTTCATTCAGAATCCGGACTGCTTTCTTTACTTCTTCCGGCTGGGAGAGCATATCCATCAGAACGTTTTCCGTTCCGTAGAGGTGCCCCAGTGCATCCAGTGTTCCGCTGCTGTCCGGCATTCCTATAAAGTAGCTGTCTTTGGCGTGTTCCGTCAGACAGCGGGTGATTTCAAGATGTTGTTTCAGGCGTATTTCCGTATAACTGCCCTCTGCTTCAGATAAATCCTCCCACACCGGGTCAAACCAGATCGTGTCGTTCCCATAAGCAGGGACAGCCCCGTAATAATTACAGTGCCCGCTGGTTCCGTAATTCTGAAAGATAATGGGGAGAGTTTCGCCCCCTAAGAACGTATTTTCAAGCCTTTCCATGTTATTTCGGTATATTGTCTCCGGATCTTCCCAGTATTTCCGAAGCTCTTCGGGCTTTCCTGTAAGATCTTGGGAATTATGGAACATGGAAATATTTTTCCCCTTTTCTTTCGGGGCTGTCACTGATATCAGTACCCTGTCTATCATCTCTCTGTCCCAGAATGCATACAGTCTTTTTCTTACTATATCAATATCCTCTTTGAATCTCATTTCCGCCTCCTAAGGTTTTGTATCGATATATAACGTTATAATCTGTCCGGGTTTGATATCAAATCTTATTTCTCCGTTTCGCACTTCCAGTTTTTTCTGCTTTTCCTCCGCAAGGTTCGCCATGTATACCTTATCCATTCCGGGCAGCACCGGCAAAACCACTTCCTGCCTGTTGTCCAGAATGCTGTAGATCCTCAGGATAACTCCATCCTGCCTTTCCGAGATCTTCAGGGCTGAAAGCTGAACGCCTTTTGGCAGCTTATTCATAAAACTGCCCGTATGTTCTTCAGTCAGGAGACTCCTGCACCCGCTTTTTAAAGACTGCGTATAGACAGGGCAGCGGAATCTCTCTATCACATCAAAGGCTTCGGCCGTGCGGTTTGGATGATATACTACACAAAAATCAAAGCTGTGGTTCCCGATACACTGCGCTTCCTCCGTCTCAATTGTCCAGCCTCCGTTTCCATGCCGTGTCAGCAAATCCGTTCTGGAAAGCCACCCCACGCACCGGAGAAGTGTCAAATTTACGGCTGTTCCCGCTTCTGTCTGTACTGCTTCATATTCCGGAAGCCCTGTTGTTCCCACACTCATCGCCTCACAACTGTCATGAACTCCAACATAACCGTGATTAGGATGTGTGGACTGGGGATATTCCATCCATTTTTCCGGAACTTCTACTTCAACGGGACGCTCTGTTATATCAAAAATCTGGTAAGACTCACTGGTTTCCGTCCGTAATCCTGACGGAAACTGTACCTGGAGCCTGTGATCCCTTGCATTATTTTCAAAGTCCAGATGACAGTCAATCCGATTTATCCCGGTGTATAGGGTGATTTTCATGGCAAAAGAACATTTGGCCATCGTCTTTTTCCTTGACCTGCGGTCTTCACTGAGTGCTTCCGGAAGTATCATATTTCCGCGGAGTATCAGGCTCTGGCAGATACCCGCCTGAATTTCTTTTTCAACCTCCAGTGCAGAACCGTCTATTGTACATTCGCGATCCACTTCCGGCCATGAATATGTATATTCATCACCGGCATCCCCCTTATCGATCATTCTGGCAAATCCTTCGTGTTCCGTCTGTGTCCTTTTATCCAGCAGGAGCAGCCCTTTTTCCCCTGCACTCAGACGGTAGAACTCATTCTCTATGGCACTGCCCTCTGTCCTGACCGCCCAAACAGACGGTTCATCAAAAGGCGCTGCCGTCAGCTGGTGGCAGCCATATGTAAAGCCGGGAAGCATCACGCCCACGCGGAGCTTATTTACCTTATAAATCTCCGGCATGGTATGATCCTGGTACAAGGTATTGTAATCCTTCTTCGCCTCCAGAATAACATGTGGTATCTTCCTTCCCGCCTCATCCGTAATTCTGATTCCCGCCGGGATCTCCGGATGGCAGATACGATTCTCACAATCTTCAATCACAGACTTCGTATAGTCAACAGACTGTACAAGCGTCTCGTCCAAACAGATCTCCAGTTCCGCATAGGCCGGCTGTTCTTTGACGCACGGTTCAAACAGAGAGATTTCTGCTGCCCTCGTGTCTGTCCGCTGCCCCTTCGCTTCATTTCTCACTATAGTGTCGCGCATCAGCGTATCTTCCAGCTGTTCTACACAGGCGTAGCGTGTCATCATCTCCCGGTGCACCTCATCAATACTGCATCCGCAGATGCTGTCATGGGGATGATTCTCCAGAATCTTCTTCCAGATATAGTCCAAATACCCGCAGCTGTCGAATTCCCGTCCACTCAGTTTTTCAAGCGCAAGCAGGGGCTCCAGATAGCGTTCCGCTTTATTCTGTACAATATCATTTCTCTGCTTCAAATACATTCTGCTTGACAGTGTGCCTCCGAGCAGCATTGAGCGCTCGCCCGAACGAATCTCACCGCGGAAGGCTGTCAGTTCAAAGGGGTCAGACCCCTTTGTACGTTTCTCTAACTGTTCCCGAAGTTCATTCAGGTAATTTTCCATAGTGGACAGTTCAATGCAACACTCCGGTATCTGCTCGTTCAGCTGTCTGACTACCTCACAGATATCTTTCTGCCCTATGATATGATCCGAGCCGTTCATCAGAAGAACCACATCTGTTGTTGATTTTGCCCCCAGGCTTTCAAGGAGTTCTTTCACCCTTGGCACGGTAATATCCATATCACTGCTCAGGTTCCCGCTGTTGCCATAGCCATGGGGCATATGGACACAAAGGACACTCGAGTCCGGAAAAGGAGATTCCCAGTAAAATTCCGTCTTATCCATTTCACTGGAAGCGCCCCGCCAGAATACCACTGTATGCATCCCCAGCCCCTCTGCTATCTGAGGCATCTGTGCCGGATGCCCGAAGGAGTCCGGCAGGTAGGCCGTCGCCATTTTATGCCCTGCTTCCGCCGTTACCTGGGCGCCTTTCAGATAATTCCTTATATGAGACTCCCCGCTGATTAACAGTTCATCCGGCAGAACATACCATGGTCCACAGATAATTTTTCCCGTCTTCAGCGCGTTGAAAAGACGCTCTCTGCAATACGGTTTTATCTCCAGATAATCTTCGATCGCTATTGTCTGCCCGTCCAGCATAAATGAAACATATTCCGGAACCTCTTCAACCAGATCCAGAAGCCCGTCTATGAGCCTGACCAGTTTTGTCCTGAATTGTTCCCGTGTCAGATACCATTCCCTGTCCCAATGGGTATGGCAAATCATGTGTGCCTTTAATTTCTTCATAGTTCTATCCTTTCACTGCTCCGCTTGTCATGCCGGAAATAAAATGCTTCTGGAATATGATAAACAGCACGGCAGGTATAAATATCGCAATCGCTGTCGCACAGGTGATCGGGCCCCATTTTACGCCCTGTTCTGTCATAAATGTGTACAGTCCGATTGACATCGGCTGGATCTTTGTGCTGGACGTCAGCGTCATGGCAATGACAAATTCATTCCAGCAGGTAAAAAATGTAATGACCGAAGTTGCGATAACTCCCGGCATCGTAAGCGGTAATAATATTTTCGTAAATGTTCCGAACGTAGAACAGCCGTCAATCAGCGCCGCCTCGTCCAGTTCTTTTGGTATGGAATCGTAAAACGATTTGAGTATCCAGACTGAGAACGGAATATTTATGGATACATATACGGCTATAATCCCCGGAAATGTATCCAGAAGCCTCATATTGTTCATCATAACGTACAGCGGAACAATCAATACACTCGCCGGTAGCATCTTCGTTATCAGAAGCAGAAGCATCAGCGGTTTATTTGCCTTGAACTTATATCTGGAAAACCCATACGCTGCCAGTACAGACAAAACCCCCGCAATCAGAACAGTCGCAGAACTGATAATAAAGGAATTCCGAAATCCTATCGGCATCATGGTTTCAAACAGCACCTTTTTATAATGGGCAAGGGTTCCGTTAGACACATACCACTGCGGGGGATAAGCAAACATATCTCCGGGCTGTTTGAAGGACGTGATGATTACCCAGTATATTGGTGTTAGAAAAGCTAATATTACAAGGATATACAATATGTATACTCCGACCGGCCTGGCTTTCTTTTTCCATTTTCTCATTCTTCACTTTCCCCCTTAAATACAAACATATATACAACGGTAAGTATCAGGCTTATGAGGAGCATGATGACAGCCATAGCCGCTCCCTGCCCAAGCTGGTGGAACTTGAATGCCGAATTATACATGTACAGCGGCAGTACTTCTGTGGCATTTTTAGGTCCGCCCCCTGTCAGGGCATATATAATATCAAAGTACCCGATGGTACCGATTGTGATCATAATCAGGTTAATCAAAAATGTACTCTTCATCATAGGTATTGTTAAATATATAAATTTCTGAAACCCGTTTGCGCCGTCTATGGCGCCTGCTTCATAAAGCTCTCCCGGAATCTTCTGCAGCCCCGCCATCTCAAGCATAAAGGTAAATGGAACTCCGATCCAGACAGTGACAAACATTAAGGTAGTCAGGGCCATATCACTGCCAAGCCAGTCTTTAGGACTGCCGCCGAGCTGGATTAATACCGCATTCAAAAGCCCCATTTTTCCGCTTCTTAGAATCCATTTCCACATAAGGCCAAGAGCCACCGGCGGTACGACCCACGGCAGTATGACGCTTGTTCTCCCGATACCAGAAAAAGGTCTCTTTTTCTGAAAAAGAAAGGCAAGTGCAAACCCAAGAGTAAACTGCCCCACAACTACAACTGCCGAGAACTTAAGCGATACAACACAACTGTGTATGAAATCTTTGTTCTGGAACAGTTCCACATAATTCTTCATGCCGATGATTTCCTCAGTCCCCATCCGAAGTAGATTCAGGTCTGTTACACTAATATAGAAGGAATAGAAAAACGGATAAATCGTAAAAATCCCAATCCATATTAATGCAGGTAATATGAAAACCAGGTATATATGCTTCCTAATAAATTTTCCCATCTTGCACCTCGCTATTATTGGAAAATGGTAAAGGTTCAAACCTGTCTGAACCTTTACGTAAAATGGCTCATTTGCAAATTTGAAATGAGCCATTTCCACGTTCGTTCAATTTCTACTGCTTCATAATCTCATCAGCCGATTTCTGTGCTTTCTCTGCTTCTTCTTTGATAACGCCCTCCAGATCAGTCTCTCCGGTAGCCGCACTCTGTACAATCTCTTTAAAAGATTCGTCTGCAGCACTGTAGAATGCTACTGCATCTCTTGGCTTAGCCGCATAGAGGCCCTGGGAATACGCCTGCCAAACAGGGTCATTCTTGAATTCATCCTGCTCATATACTTCCAACAGACTTGACATCTGTCCGATTCTGGTGAAAAGTGTCTGTACCTCCACACTTCTGTAGAAATCTATGAAGCTCCAGGCAAGCTCCTGCTGCTCCGGGTCATCGGTAAACATAGCAAGTGTCCAGCCTCCGGCTGTTGTGCACGGCTCCTGCCCCGGAACTGCCGGAATATCCGCAATGCCAACCTTAGAGATAAACTCTTCGCCGCCGGAATCTTTCATCAGAGGATAATGCCAGTTTCCAAGAATAGCCATAGCCGTCTGACCGCCTACAAAATTAGCTTCTACGTCTGAAAACTTCACAGATGCAATATCCTCGGCCACGATCTTCTCATCAATCAGTTTCTGAATGAACTGCATGGTATCAAGCATCGCATCAAAGCTCTTGCCTTCACCGAATATCACTTTTTCTTTTCCGTCTGTCAGCTCAGCGCCTTCACCATGCCCCCAGAACCACGGCAGGAGTGTACAAGAGGTAACGGCATCCGGAAACGCAGGAATCCCAAGCCCATACTGGTCAATTACGCCGTCGCCGTCTTCGTCAACCGTCAGCTTTTTCCCCATTTCCAGCAGCTCGTCCCAATCTTTCGGAGGTGCGTCATATCCCGCCTCTTTTAAAATGTCTTCTCTGTAATAAAGATTCCAGAGACCGCCGTGGAACCAGACTGCTTTTGCTTCCCCATCTACCATGCTTCCTTCTGCAGCGTAGGGATAATGTTCCGCCCTTTTCTCTTCGGTAAACCACTGATCCAGAGATACCATTGCGCCGGTTTTGTCTACTTCCGCCAGATTCGAGCCGTCTACCATACAAATATCGGCCACATTGTCTGCATTAATATCCTGCAGAAGCTTTGGAAGGTAATCATCCGTTCCTATCGTGATTTCAAGTTCTGCATTATTCTCCTCCTCCCATTGGTCAAATAGCTCCTGCAGACCCGGAACGTTCTGCGGCGCAGCCCAGGAGTTCGTATTAAATGTCAGAACTTTTTTTCCGCTGTCTGCCTTGCTTTCCGTGCTCTCTGATTCGGGAGCTTTTGTTTTACAGCCTGTAAACATGGTTGCTGCCATTGCTGCGGTTAACAGAACCGCAATCATTCTCTTTTTCTTCATTGTTTCTCCTCCACTTTTGTTTTGTACACGTGTAATATTGTTTCATTTATCATATCGTACATTTCCTGTCCTGTCAATTGATTTTTTATGTGCAAATATGCCAATTTATAACTGTTTTTTTCGTCAAAATAGCAGATTGAGTTTTTTAATATTGATTCTTAATATTACAAATGTTATAATACGATTATACAAATCCTTGTTTTGTAACATCTTGTAACATTCAATTTTTAAAAAGGAGTACGTATCATGATAAAAAGAGCAGAAGTTACACCTCAAGGCATTTCGCTGGATGGCGAACTGCTACCACTCTACTCCGGCGCCGTGCATTACTGGAGGCTGGACCGCACGTTATGGAAGGATATTCTGGAAAACGTGAAGAAAATGGGTTTCCATATTATAGAAACTTACATTCCATGGTCAGTACATGAAATCTCCCGCGGGGAATTTGATTTCGGAAGGATTGATAAAAGAAAGGATCTGGATGCGTTTCTTACGCTGTGTGAAGAGCTCGGTCTTTTTGTTCACGTCCGCCCGGGTCCCCACATTAACTCGGAGATGACTTATTTTGGCTACCCGAAACGAATCGTGTATGATACAGCCATTCAGGCCCGTTCCCCTTTTCGTACGCCGGTAAACCTCCCTCACTCGCCCAAGGTGATCCCGGTGCCCAGTTATGCCAGTGAGGCTTTTTACCGGGAAGTTGAAGTGTATTTCGATGCGCTCGCTCCGATTATAAGAAAACATGCCTATCCAAACGGAAATATTATTGCACTACAGTCTGATAATGAAACCTGCTATTTTTTCAGGGAGCGGCCTTATGTTTCCGATTACCACCCTGACTCTGTGGCGCTTTACCGCACAATGCTGAAGGACAAATACACTTCCATCGAGACTCTGAACAGCGTATACAGAAGTTCCTGGAAGGAATTCAGTGAGATAGAGCCGCCACATGGCTTCTCTGGTTCCTGCAGAGAGGATCTTCCTTATTATTTGGACTGGGCAGAATACAAAGAATTTCAGATATGCATGTGCCTGCGCCGTTTTGCAGATATGTGGAGGGAAAGAGGGGTCTGCCTGCCTTTTTATCAGAATACCGGGTACCATTACTACACGCCTGTTGATAACATCCGTATCGAACGCGAATGCGTGGATATCTGCGGGATTGACATGTATCCGAACCGTACCGCCCTAAAACCAATCAGGGAAAAGATACGCTATATGAGCGGAAGCAGTATACTGCCCTTTGTGCCGGAATACGGAAGCGGGGTCTGGTTTGAATTTCCCGAAACATTTCTGCCGGAAGAGGAGGAATTTACCACATACTATGCATTTATGAACGGACTGAAAGCAATTAATTATTATATGCTGGTGGAGAGAGACCGGTGGCAGGGCAGTCCCATTACAAGAGATAACCGAATACGCAGCGGTTACTTCGAATTCTACAGGCGCTTCCAGAATTTCTTATACGAGAACAGATACTGGGAATTCTTTAGAAAACCCAAAGTCCTTGTATTGAAGAATTATGACTGTGCCCGGATAAAAGCCGTTTTATCCTCCATGGACTTTGCCCCTTTGGATGTGAATACCTTCGCTCCCGGATTCAATCTTCCTTCGGAACTGTTTTCCATCGGAAATATATTTGGTTTCGAACACTTTGATGAAGATAACTCGCACTGGGCTTCCGAATTCTGGATCGAAAATACAATCCGGGAACTTTCGCTCCTGCAGATCGATTTCAACATCAGCGACACCCACCTTCCCTTCCAAAAAATGCTTTCGTATGACTATATTTTTGCATCCTCCTACGACTTCATGTCCGAAGCTGCACAAGATGCTCTCGCTTCATACGCACACGCCGGGAAAACACTGATTCTGGGGCCCGGACTTCCTTATCTTAACATGGAAATGTTCCCCTGTAACATTTTGGAAAAGGCTGCAGGACTGGACAATGTCCGTCTCTGTAGCAAGGTGGATGCCCAGCTTTTAAATGAACTCGATATTCCCGTTCCATTCAAAACCCGGGACGAGGGGATTGAACTTAGCTGCCATTACCGGGATGAGACGGTTTTCCTTTGGGCTGCAAATACACTCAGCCGCACACAGGAATGCACCATAGAATTCTCGGGAAAGAAAACCTTTAACCCCAAATACAATGCCGGCTGCAAAGAGGGCACCGATGCCATTTCTCTATGTATGCCCGCCTACTCGATCAGCATATGGGAGGTACTGCCATGATTCATCCTGACTGTAAATATTTAGACATTTATCCTTACACCTGGCGGCATTTGGGTGAACTGATGGAGTATCTGAATCCACGCCGCAAAATATTGTATATCCTGCATGATCAGGGAATTATTAGTAAAGCTGTAGATTCTGATAATACGACCTGCGCTCTTCCTTTTTCCAAATATCAGGCAGAAGAATTTCCTTCCTGCCGGCTTTTTGAGCTGTATCCTGATATCGACGAAATCCATGTGCTTGAATACGCTGCCCTTGTCCGCTACTACACCTCAGTGCAAAGTATCAGCCTGGAAGAGAAGAATACAATGCAATATCTGGACTTCATTACAGATTATTACAGTTGCCATAAAGGGATCGACATTTATTCCCGCAGAAAGTGTTCCGGCACATTTTACCGGAAAGCTCTGGATTATGCCGGAAAATTTTTAAATGACAGGCAAATTGTATTTTTTGTTGTAACAAAATCAGAATTTATCTGGTTTGATGTTGTTTTATTGGTAGAAAATGGTACAATAACGGAAATTAGAACTTTAGACACACTGAAGAGTGAAGCGTGGTATACGTCTCCCTGTACTGCTCTCAGTGAAGCTGCCCAAAAGCTCGCAGAAAAGTTCAGCCGTCCGGTCAAAATCATTCACTATGAGCACGAGGCGCTGCCTTTACTCACAGCGTTCTGGGAAAAGTATTGTGTCTGAAGCCCATCAAACAAGGAGGATTCTATACATGAACTATACGATCTGCAATCCATTTTTAAATGTTAATGTCTCATCACACGGCGGCGAACTTCAATCCATCTGCACGCCAGATAAAACACAATACCTCTGGCAGGGTGATCCGGAATACTGGGCGGACCGTGCGCCTAATATTTTTCCTTATGTTGCAAGATTGACGGACGGGAAGTATACTTACCGGGGTAAGACTTATAGCCTGGATATTCATGGATTTTTAAAAGATTCCGAAATGTTATGCGAAAGCCGCAGCGACAGCCGGCTTGTACTGTACTTCGAGGATACGGAAGAAACGATCAGGCAATACCCTTTTTCCTTCCGTTTTTCTATCTGCTACGAATTGAAAGAACAGACACTTCATATCACCTACCACATCGAAAATCACAGCGATGAAACCATGTACTTTGGCCTGGGCGGGCATCCCGGATTCCTCGTCCCTCTGGATCAGACGCTGTGCTTCGAAGACTATGTTCTGCAGTTTGAGTCCGGCTGCCGTCCGGAGCAGCTGATTTTTTCAGAAGATTGTTTCGTAACTGATGCGGCAGAGGAATTTAAGCTTGCCGCAGACAGCAGACTTGCGCTGAGACACAGTTTGTTTGACCGAGACGCACTCATACTTCAAAATGCCGGTTCAGAGATCACTCTTGCTTCAGATAAATCACCTCACTCTGTGAACGTACAGTTCGACGGCTTTCCTTATCTGGGACTCTGGCACTGCCCGAGAACCGAAGCCGGCTATATTTGTATCGAACCCTGGTGCTCCCTTCCTTCCCGAAAAGGAGTTATCGAAGATCTGGAACAGCAGAAAAATCTGATTTCATTGCCTTTGGGCTGCTCATGTGAAAAGTCATGGAGCATCACCATCCGGTAGACGTCTGTATAAAAGCAATAAGTAAAGGAGTTTAGAATGACAACCTCAGAAATAGCAAAAAAATTAGGAATTTCAAGGGGGACCGTGAGCCGTGTGCTCAACAACCACCCCAATGTAAAACCCGAGACACGTAAGAGGGTACTGGAAGCGCTCAAAGAACTGAATTATATTCCGAATGAAACCGCCCGCTCACTGGTGATGCAAAAGGAATTCCACATTGCAGTCATTGTCTTCTCCCAGCCGGCATTTTTCTGGGCCCAGGTTCAGAGCGGAGTCAGCACTGCCCAGAACGATCTGGCGTCCCAGGGCGTTATTGTGGATTATTTTGTAACTGATATGATGAAACCGGAAGAGCAGCTGGAACTAATCCGCACTCTTCCTCAGAAAGGATACGACGGAATAGCCGTTGCTCCGAATAACCCCCGGATGCTGGCAAGCGAGATCGACCGGCTTTCCAACAGCGGATTCCCGGTTGTCATCATCAACGTGGAGATCCCCACAGCCAATCAGCTCTGCTATATCGGTTGTGACTATATTCAGTCAGGCATCCTTGCAGGGGAATTATTTTCCCGGTTTCTTCCGGACCGCTCCGATCTGCTCGTGCTGACCCTGAAAGATTCGGTTTATGCAATCGAACAGAGGATCACCGGTTTCCGTAAGGAACTCTCCAAGCATGAGCACCTGAATATCAAACGCATTGAACGTTTCAACCGTGACGGTTCCCGCGTATATGAGGTACTGCTGGATCTCCTGAAGGAATCCCCGGATTTCCAGGGTATCTATGTCAGTTTTGACGCACTTGTACAGACGGCCGATGCGGTGCAGGCTCTCAACCTAAACCCTGCTCCCGTGATTGTCGGCTATGATTTAAATGAACATATATTTGAACGGCTAAAAAATAAATATATCACCGCTACCATCTGTCATGAACCTTTTAACCAGGGATACTTTGCCGTGAAAATTCTTCACCGTTATCTTCTTAAAAAGGTTCACCCGTCCAGTTCGCTGATGTATAACAAACTAGAGGTTGTAATGGCATCCAATGCAAAATACTACATGAATGAGACACTTCAGACAGAGCTGTTCGCAACCGGTTCTCCGAGAGATAATCTATGACAAAGCGGGCAAGCCCACATGGGTTTCCCCCCTCACTCATGAGGGGCTTGCACGCTTTGGCGCCGCCGCGATGCCGCCTTGCGGCTATATACCTTATCGCAGCGTGCACATCCCGCCGGGAGGGCCTTTGTATCTTATAGGCTTTCCTATAAGATACAAAAAGCAATCCCTATTCGCTGTCAACAGCCTGTCGGGATTGCTTTTTCATATAATGTTACAATTCTCTGATAGTTCAGGCAGGCCTGAACTGTTACACAATTTTTTTACTATACAATTACCTGAATCCACCCCTCCGGCGCCTCAATCTGTCCCATCTGGATACCGGTCAGTGTGTCGTACAGTTTCTGGATTGTCGGCCCCATCTTCTCCATTCCGCTCGGGAAGCAGATTTCATTCCCATGGTCAACAATCTTTCCAACCGGAGAGATAACAGCAGCAGTACCGCAGAGTCCACATTCCGCAAAGTCTTTTACCTCCTCCAGATAAACATCCCTCTCCTGCACTTCCAGGCCGAGATAGTGCTCTGCCACATAGAGCAGGGAACGTCTTGTTATAGAAGGAAGGATCGTATCTGAATGCGGTGTCACGACCTTGTTGTCTTTCGTAATAAAGATAAAGTTCGCTCCCCCGGTTTCCTCCACCTTTGTTCTTGTTGCAGAATCCAGATACATGTTCTCGTCAAATCCGTTTGCATGTGCTGTTACGATTGCGTGAAGGCTCATGGCATAATTCAGTCCGGCCTTGATATGCCCGGTCCCGCATGGAGCCGCACGGTCAAAATCAGATACACACAGGGTAAGAGGCTTTACTCCCCCCTTAAAATAAGGGCCGACCGGTGTTGTGAATACCCGGAACTGAAACTCATCAGCCGGTTTTACACCGATCACCGGGTTGATTCCGAACATGTAAGGCCTGACATACAGGGTTGCTCCTGACCCATAGGGCGGTACATAGGCGGCGTTTGCCTTTACGGTCTGCACCACCGCCTCTACGAAACGCTCAGCCGGAAATACAGGCATCTCCAGTCTCTTCGCGGAGTCCACCATACGCTGTGCATTTAAATCAGGGCGGAACGCCACGATATGTCCATCCTCCGTCGTGTATGCTTTGAGCCCCTCAAAGATTGTCTGTGCATACTGCAGGACGCCCGCACACTCGTTCATCGTAATATTAGGGTCGTCAATCAGCCCTCCTTCGTTCCATTTGCCGTCCTTAAAGTCAGCCACATATCTTTTGTCCGTTTCAATATAGGCAAACCCCAGGTTCTCCCAGTCAATGTTTTTCTTATCCATCTGTAACTCCTCCGATCCTCTGCTTTCATTCTGCAAATCACTGTTTATGAGCCAATTATAATACTTCTCCCATTAAAATTCAAGAGTGCGCTCTGTTTTTTCTTAACAAGCTATTCCACTGGCGTAACAGTTTATGCGAGCCAGAACTGTTACACATCTAACCGCCCGGCTTCCGGCACGCTTTAACGCTCCATCATACTAATGGATTCGATGCCGACGCTGCCCCCGCGTACGACTTCAATGTTCTTAAACTCTTCCTTCATGAGCTTAATGACCGCATCATTTTTTGTAGCTGTCTGAACGAATTCCAGCAGGAGGCTGTCTTTACCATAGTCAATCACTCTCGCCTTGAATGTTTCTGCTATCTGAAAGAGCTGCACCTTATCTTCCGGTGTGCATTTTCTGACCTTTACATACAAAATTTCCTTCATTCTCACAAAAATGTCTGTAAAATCTATGACTTTAATTACCTCCACAAGCCGGTTCAGCTGTTTCTTAATCTGTTCAAATGTCTCATCATCGCTGACAGTTGCTATCGTCATCCTTGAAATGGTAGGATCCTCTGTAGTCCCCACTGTCAGACTGTCCAGATTATAGGATTTACCGGAAAATAAACCGGATATTTTAGACAGGACACCCACCTGGTTTTCTACGAATAATGAGATCCATCTTTTTTTTGTATTGTTCTCCATGCTCTTCTCTCCTTTCGATGCTAACAGTCCACAATCATCTCTTCCAGAGTCCCTCCCGGCTGGATCATCGGGAATACCATCTCTTCCTGATCAATGATAAATTCTATCAGGGTCGGTGTTTTCGTGTTCTTCTTTGCCTCTTCAAAGGCAGCAGAGATTTCTTCCGTTTTGGTGACTCTGATCCCCTTTGCCCCATAGCTCTCTGCCAGTTTTATAAAATCCGGTGTGTATTCGGGCATCTCTTTTCCATCGGTCCTGCGGAAAAGCGCACCGGAGCGCAGGTTTGTCATGCCGTATCGCTTCCCGTAGAACAGCTTCTGCCACTGCCGTACCATGCCGAGATATGCATTATTGAATACGCAGAGGATCACCGGCAGTTCTTCCAGCACCGCAGTTGCGAACTCCTGGATATTCATCTGCATACCCCCGTCCCCGGAAATAGCGATGACCGGCGTATCCGGATTACCCAGCTTGGCGCCGACCGCTCCCGGAAAACCATATCCCATGGTACCCAGCCCACCGGACATGATGATCCGTTTCTTCTCGGTGATCTCCGCATACTGCGCAGCAAACATCTGATGCTGTCCCACGTCTGTTACAATAATGGCCTCATCAAACTGCCGGTTGATCTCGTCTATAATATCTTTCGGGCCCATCTCTGCATGCTTCTTCATATCCAAGGGGTGGTTCGTCTTCCATTCGCCGATCTGCCCCAGCCATTTCGTTGTATTGCATGGCTCAACATACTCCTGCATTTTCAAGATTGCTTCCTTAGCATCAGCTACAATCGGGATATCTACATGAATGTTTCTGGAAATGGCCGCCGTGTCGATATCGATATGTACAATCTGTGCTTTTGGGGCAAATGCATGAAGCTTACCCGTAATACGGTCATTGAATCTGGTTCCTATGGAAAAAAGCAGGTCGCACTCACTGACTGCCATATTTGCTGCATACGCACCATGCATTCCCAGATTGCCTATGTACAGCGGATGATTTGTCGGAATCGCTCCGCGCCCCATAACCGTCGTTATTACCGGTACATTCGTCTTCTCTGCAACCTCAGTAAAAATGCTGTTTGCTCTGGCGATATTGACTCCGCCGCCTGCAAGAAAGAGTGGTTTCTTTGCCTTGTTCAGCATCTTAATCGCCTTCTTTAGCTGCCCGATATGTACATTAGTATTCGGTTTGTACCCCCGGATGTTGACATCAGAAGGATATTCCGGACTGCCCAGTTCTGCCATCACGTCTTTCGGCAGATCAATAAGAACCGGCCCCGGTTTCCCTGTACTGGCTATGTAAAAAGCTTCTTTTATAATCCGGCCCAGGTCCTCTCTATTGCGGACCGTCACCCCATATTTTGTGATACTTCTGGTGATACCTACGATATCAACCTCCTGGAATGCGTCGTTTCCGATCAGGTGTCTGGCTACCTGCCCCGTAAAACATACAAGCGGCACACTGTCATAATTAGCCGTTGCCAGGCCAGTTACCAGGTTGGTTGCCCCAGGCCCGCTTGTAACCAGGCATACGCCGACTTTTCCAGTTGTCCTGGCATAAGCATCCGCTTCGTGCACAAGGGCCTGCTCATGCCGCGGAAGGATCACTCTGATATCATCCTGTCTGTATAGTTCGTCGCTCAGGTCAATCGTACATGCCCCCGGATAGCCAAACAGGGTATCTACCCCCTCTTCCTTCAGCGCCTTAACCAATAATTTGTTTCCTGAAATCTGTCTCATACTTATACCTCCTTGAATTTCCTAAATCAAAACAAAGCGGGCAAGCCCACATGGGCTTCCCATTCCCCCACTCATGAGGGGTTTGCACATTTTGGCGCCGCCGCGATGCCGCCTTGCGGCTATATACCTTATCGCGGCGTGTGCATCCCCCGGAGGGTTTTTATGATATAGGAAATTCCAAAGGAATTTCCTATATCATAAGAAAACCCTAAGCTATTGCTAGCTTAGGGCGAATATCCAATCCGTGTTACCACCTAAATTCAGAGAAATCTTCTCTGCACTCTGTCAGTACGGGAACCACTGTCCGATACTGCTTCCCTGTAACGTAGGAATCACGTTGGAGCTTACTTGGGCTTCCACCTGTTCGGTCCACTGCTCAAAGGCTACTTCCACAATCCCTTCACGAAGACTCGCACCTGCCGCCTTCTCTCTTAGCTTCCGGTAATTATGTACTCCTCCTTATCACTGCATTTCACAATCCATATTCCGCAGTATATAAAAATCTGCCCGCAGGGCCTCTGTTATACAATTCCCTTTGGGTAAGCTTTAAACTGCTGAAAGTTATACTTATTATAGTGTCTGCTTTTCACTTTGTCAATGATAAAATATAATCGGAATTCGAATCATGAGCTTTTGCCCCGGGAGTAAAAGCCCTCCTCAGTACAGGCTGACCGCCAGAAAATATACAGCCAGATAATAAAGCATCAGAAGTACCGCGCTGTGCCAGCGGGCTCTTTTCCCGCTCAAATAGCTCCAACCCAGAATCGTATCCGATATAACAAAAAAGATCCCTCCTGCTCCTCTGATGATCCCCGGCATACTGCCGTCATTCATCCCCCAGGACGCCATAAAAGCCGCCATGAAGCAAAGCAATGCCGCATAGACAAAACCCGGAACCAGCAGCCGTCTTTCCAGTCTGTTCAGGTGAGGCCTGAGAATCAAAAACATAAAACCATACAGAATTACAAACAAAATGACTGTGTTCCGCCAGCCACACCCATCCAGCAGAATACCGGTTATCAGACAGATGTGCCCCACTCCGAAAGAGGCAACGCCTGCCAGAAACCATATTTCCAGAAGTACGTCCGCAGCCATATAGCAGACAATCCCAGCAAAGGTCCACCAAGCCATAGGAGTCTGCGAAGATACGGCAAAAGAAAGCGCCATCAGTACGGGCATAAACGTAGCCAGTGCCTTAAATATGAGCGGTTTCCTGCTGCCGCTCTCTTTTCGGAAAAAATAAACCAGACCGAAGACTGCCATGAATACTGCCTCCATCCCTAACATACGCCCTCCCTTTCCATCCGTTTACTGAAAGGTTTTATTCTTCACTGCCCCCACAATCGTATAGATCAACAGCGCACCGATATTTACAATAACTACACTTGCGCCCGCCGGTGTTGCCCATACGTAGGAGACAGTAATACCGATAAACAGACATACGACGGCGATGACCGCCGAGTTTATAACCACACTTTTAAATGTCCTGCACACCCTCATGGAAGTCAGTGCCGGGAATATAATAAGGCTTGAAATCAGCAGCGCCCCCATCATGCGCATGCCCAGAACAATAGTAACCGCTGTGAGAACGGCGATCAATGTATTATAGAGATTGGCTTTTACCCCCGTTGCCAGAGCAAAAGTCTCATCGAATGTGATTGCAAAAATCTTATGGTAAAACAGAATATATAAAATCAGTACTGCCGCAGAAAGGAGGACACTCATTCTGACATCCCCGCTGCTCATGGCCAGAATGCTTCCAAACATATAATTATAGACATCTGTATTCATGCCCGTGGTCATTGATATCACCATAACTCCCACCGCGAGAGCGCTCGTTGAAATCAGTGCAATAGCCGCATCCCCTTTGATTTTGCTGCTGCCGCTGATCCGCAGCAGAAGAACCGCCGCCAGAACCACCACCGGAATAGCCACTGTAAGCGGTGCAGCATTGGCTGCGGCTGCAATGGCCAGGGCACCGAATCCCACATGGGACAAGCCGTCCCCGATCATGGAATACCGCTTCAGCACGAGGCTGACTCCCAGAAGGGCAGAGCAAAGCGATACCATTGTCCCCACCAGTATGGCCCTTACCATAAACGGATAGGAGAACATTTCAATTAATTTATCTAACACGCTGTCCACCTCCCAGAAATGCCTTTCCAATCTCGCTGTTCCTGTATTCTTCTGCCGTCCCGAAGAACAGGGCCGTCTCCTGGAGGTGCAGTATATGACTGGCATATTCCATTGTACTTTCAATGTCGTGGGATACCATAACCACTGCAATCCGGGAATCTCTGTTGATCTGTTTAATCAGCTGATAAAACTCCTGGGTCACAATCGGGTCCAGGCCGGTTACAGGCTCATCCAGGAGCAGTAATTTCCTGGTAGCACACAAAGCCCTGGCAAGCAGAACCCGCTGCTTCTGTCCACCGGACAAATCCCGGAAACACTGTCTTTCCAGTTCCCGGATACCCAGCAGTTCCATATTCTCTTTTGCACTGCGCTTGTCCGCTCCGGTATAAAAGGGACGCATCCCCCGGCCGTTCAGCCGCCCCGACAGTACCACTTCATAGACACTTGCCGGAAAATCTTTCTGTACATCCGTCTGCTGCGGCAGATACCCGATCTCATTCTGGGAAAGGCCGTCTCCCAGGATAATCTTCCCCTTTACCGGGTTCTTCAGCCCCAGAATGCTTTTCACCAGAGTACTCTTGCCGGAACCATTTTCCCCGACAATGCAAAGATAGTCATCTTCACTCACCTGAAAAGACAGGTCATGCACAACCGTCTGGCCTTCGTATGCAATTGAAATGTTTTCACATTTAATCAGTGCCATCTGACAATGCCTCCCTTAATGTCTCTACATTTTTTTCCATCAGGCTCAAATATGTTTCGCCATTCTGAAATTGTTCCGCGCTGATATTATGGCAGCTGTAAAACACTTTTACTTCCGTCCCTGTTGCCTCTGCAATGGCCCGGGAAATATGATCACTGCTCAGTTCCATTTTTAGAACGACCGGTATTTTTTCTTCCTTCACTTTGTTAATTAAAAAAGCCATGGTGGCCGCACTGGGTTCCGTATCCGAGGCGCATCCGGGAAATGCAGCATAATACCTGAGTCCGTACTCATCCGCAAAATAGCGGAACGGAAACCTGTCCCCAAACAGAATGGTATCCCGGTCAGATTCCTCCACCGCTTGCCTGAACTGTGCGTCCAGATCCTCAAGTTTGTGTATATAGGTTTCTGCATCCTGCTTATAGGCATCCGCATTATCAGCGTCTGCACTGCACAGCAGTTCCGTGATGTTATCCACAATCTTCACCGCATTTTTAGGAGATGTCCACACATGTTCATCATATTCCCCCGGATTATCTTCCTCTTCCCGGTGATTTTCCTTCATCCCAGCTACATGTTCTTCCTCCACAGTATCCACACAGTCTACCAGGCGGAGTGTTGCCATCCTGCCTGTGTCCATTGAGGACAGGATGTCCTCCACCCATTCGTCGTTTTCCCCGCCCACATAGATAAAAAGGTCACAGTTCTGGATGGCTATGATATCCTGAGGAGTAGGCTCATAAGAATGGCTCTCCTCCCCGGGCTTCAGAAGCATCTTCAGGTCTGCCCTGCCGCCTGCAATCTGCCTGACAAAATCATACTGGGGAAATATGGTTGTAACCACTTTGATCCTGTGGTCATCCGCGCTTGTTCCTTCCTGCTGCTTTGCTTTAGAGCAGCCTGACAGAAAGCAAGACATACCGAATAACAGACACATCAGCAAAACGGTTGTCCTCTTCCGGCAAACCGCTGCTGTTGTTTTTCCATTTCCATTGTAAATGCCGGCCATGTAACACCACTTCCTTTTCCCAGCAAGATAACTGCTGCATTCTTATGCCTGCCTCTCGTATTTGGTGAATCTGAATTCCAGGTCAAAGCAGGTCTGCTCCTCCCCTTCCTCTGTCATCGTCCACTCTTCCAGTTCATCCAGATTCGGCAAAAATGTGTCCGCCTGAAACGCGTGGTCAATCCGGGTAATATACGCGGTATCGCAGAGAGGAAGAAGCTGGCGGTAAATTCTTTCTCCCCCGATCACATAGATATCATCCGACTGGTAACGTTTCAATTCTTCCTGCAGTTCCTCTAGAGTATGGACAATAACCGCGTCTTTTACACGGTAATCTTTGTTGCCCGTCAATACTATATTAGTTCTGTTTTTTAAAGGCAGCCCGTTCGGAAAACTTTCCAGAGTCTTACGCCCCATCACTACAATCTTCCCCGTAGTCGTCTGACGGAAAAACTTCATATCCGTCGGAATGCTCACCAACAGTTTATTTTTAAAGCCAATTCCCCAGTTCTTATCTGCTGAAGCTATCAATTTCATATATTATCCTCCTGTTTTATCCGAATTTTCAAATGCCGTATTTGACGGCAGTAAACCAGTAACTTTGTAAAAGCCTTCCGTCTACGTTCTGCGCTTTCTGACTGCCCCTCTATACTGCAATCGGAATATTTTTAATCTGAGGATGTGTCTCATAATGGTCCAGCCTCACATCATCCGTCGTAAAGGCATAGAAATCCTTCACTTCCGGGTTCAGCCAAAACTGCGGCGCCGGAAGCGGCTCCCTGGAAATCAGCTCTTCAATCAGAGGTATATGCCTGTCATAAATATGAGCATCCGCAATCACATGTACAAATTCCCCCGGCTGCATATCACAAACCTGCGCCAGCATATGGACAAGCACCGCGTACTGGCACACATTCCAGTTATTAGCCGCCAGCACATCCTGAGACCGCTGATTCAGAATCGCATTCAGCGTCAGCTTATCGCTTCCATTTTCCTTTGTCACATTAAACGTCATACTATAAGCACAAGGATACAGATTCATCTCATGCAGATCCTGATGTACATAAATATTGGTCATGATCCTGCGGCTGTAGGGATTATTCTTCAGATCGTAGATCACCCGGTCCACCTGGTCCATCATCCCTTCCCGGTACTGGTGCTTCACGCCCATCTGATACCCGTAAGCCTTCCCAATCGAACCATCCCCGTCAGCCCAGCTGTCCCAAATATGGCTGTTCAGCTCATGAATATTATTCGACTTCTTCTGCCAGATCCAAAGCAGCTCGTCCACACAGCTCTTAATCCCCGTCCTGCGCAGCGTAAGCGCCGGAAACTCCTTCCTCAGATCATACCTGTTCACAACCCCAAATCGTTTTACTGTATAAGCCGGCGCGCCATCCTCCCACACGGGACGCACCTTTTCCCCCTCCGTACTGGTGCCATGATCAATAATATCCCGGCACATTCCAATAAAAACCTTATCTGCGTAACTCATGTCGCTCCTTCCTCAAAGGGGTCTGACCCCTTTGCTTACCATATTCTGAATATTCTGAAAATTCCCATCTATTTTTTATGGGTCTGAGATGTTATAAAGCATCTTCTCCAGACCTCTGTTTAATGCCGCAATCTCTTTTTTTGTCATTCCTCTGGTCATCTCTCTGTCCATCTTTCTGCGGTCAGCTTCCATCCTGCGCTGAATATCATATGCCTTTTCTGTCAGATAAATATTCTTTCTCCGTTTGTCAGCTGCGTTGGGGACACAGAGAATAAAACCTTTTTCATCCAGCCTCTTTAAGAGTCCGGTTACCGTTGGATTCTTCAGACTCAGATGGCGTTCTACATCCCTCTGGTTCACTTCTTCTTTGTTCGTATGAAACAGATAATCCAGCACCGCACACTGGGAAGCTGTAATTCCAATAGTTTTAAGCTTTCCGTTCAAGTCTTTCTCAAAGACGTTGTTGATCTGTTTTATAGTAAATCCAATCGGCTGGTTTCTTCGCTCCATGGTTTTCTCCTTTCCGTACTGGCAATATATAGCTTGCTATACACTGTTATACCATTATAAAAGAGGTGTGTCAACTTCATCACACCCCTTTTATGAAAGTCCTGTATTGCCGGATCTAGTACTCGCGGATAATACTACTGATTTCCAGTATACTCTCCATTTCCTTTAGTCCGGTCAGAGCATCCTGTAAATGATATTCTTTTACCTTTTCTGTCACGATAACAAGTTCCGCCTGGTTCTCCTTTACATGCTTCTGGACAACCCTTGCAATGCTTACCTTATGGTCTCCAAAAACCTGTGCGATACACGCCAGCACGCCTGGCTGGTTTTTCACCTGCATCCTCAGAAAAAACTTATTCCTGACCTCACTAAAATCTTTAACCGGCAGTTCCCTGTAACATGTACAGCTGATTCTGCCCATACAGCCATACTGCAGGTCTCTTGCCACATCAATGATATCACCGACAACCGCACTGGCTGTCGGCAGCTCACCTGCCCCTCTTCCATAAAACATCGCGTCATCTACCGCATCGCCATGAACAAATACAGCATTAAATGAATCCCGCACGGATGCAAGCGGATGTTCTTTGTTCAGCAGCATGGGATATACCCCCACCTCGATCCCGGTTTCCGTATTATGTGCTACGCCAAGCAGCTTAATAACACTATCAAATTCTTTCGCATACGCAATATCTTCCGGAGATATTCTCGTGATCCCCTCTGTATAGACATCTTTAAATAGCACCCTGGAATGAAATGCTATAGATGCCATGATCGCTACCTTTCTTCCCGCATCAAGCCCCTCCACATCCGCAGTTGGATCGGCCTCGGCATATCCAAGTTCCGTTGCCTTCGCCAGCGCTGACTCAAAACTCATATTCTCTTCAAACATCTTCGTCAGAATATAGTTGGTAGTCCCATTTACGATCCCGATCACCTCAGAAATATCATTTCCTGCCAGACACTGCTTCAGCGGACGGATGATCGGAATCCCGCCTGCAACAGCTGCCTCAAATAAAAAATCACAATGATTCTCCTCCGCAGCGTCCAGTAGTTCCCGGCCATACTCTGCCACCAGATCCTTGTTGGCCGTTACTACATGCCTGCCGGCTTGAAGAGCCTCCAAAATCATAGTCCTGGCCGGCTCGATTCCACCCATCACTTCGATCACAATTGTTATGTCTTCATCCGCGAGTATCTCCTGCCAGTTATCAGTCAGAAGTGAGGGAGCGATCCCTTCCCTTTTCTTTCTCATATCATGCACGAGTATCCGTGATATCTCCAGTTCCGCACCTATCGTGCGTTCCATTACATCTGCTCTTCTCTGAATCAGTTTATAAACACCCTTCCCCACCGTACCCAGTCCGAGCAGCGCTGCCTTAATCTTTTGTCCCTTCATTATAACACCCCGTCTGTGCTGCGGAAATGAACAGCCTGCCAAAGAAACACCGATCCTGCTTCATTTACTTAATAACTTAACAGACTTTACACCTTCGCATGTACTATGTAATCCATATAAATATAAGCCTCAGGACACGAAATCAGTGTCCTGCAGTTATGAAATTTTCTGTTCCAATCCTTTTACTCTTGTCTCTAAATCTGAATACTTTTCCGCCAGCAGATTAATCGTACTGCTTTCTATTCTGATTGCATTTACCGCTGACTCCAGAGAAACCATCCGGTTCTCAAGCCTTTCAAAATGTCTGTTGGCTTTCTCCTGCACAAAATCAAGTTCCTCAAGAAGATTATTTTCGAGTCTATACAGACTATCAGCCATTTCTTTTTTCGTCGGCATCTCCGACAGCCTTGCATCCAGTTCTGCTTTCGTCGGCATCTCACACAGCCTTGCATCCAGTTCTGCTTTCGTCGGCATCTCACACAGCCTTGCATCCAGTTCCGCTTTCGTCGGCATCTCACACAGCCTTGCACCTAGTTCCGCTTTCGTCGGCATCTCACACAGCCTTGCATCCAGTTCTGCTTTCGTCGGCATCTCACACAGCCTTGCATCCAGTTCCGCTTTCGTCGGCATCTCACAGAGCCTTGCACCTAGTTCCGCTTTCGTCGGCATTTCACACAGCCTTGCATCCAGTTCTGCCTTCGTCGGCATTTCACACAGCCTTGCATCCAGTTCTGCCTTCGTCGGCATCTCACACAGCCTTGCATCCAGCTTTTTATCCATCATATCGGAAATTGCCTGCAAAAACTGTTCTTCTGATATGAACATGCTTACCACCTCACCTTTTGTGTGGACATTATAACACATGCCCCGGTATAAAGTCTATTAAATTATCAAGGTACTTCCCCTTGGAAATCAGCTGAAAATTCAATGCCTGAACGACAGAAAATAAATAGATTTATGTAGAGAATCTGATATACTAAAATGGGCATTAAAATAATCACCTAATTTGCTTAGACAATTATTTTAACACCCATCCATGTATCCTTTTAAGGATAACTGAGAGCGATAGACGGGATTCGAACCCGCGACCCCGACCTTGGCAAGGTCGTACTCTACCAACTGAGCCACTATCGCGTATCTTGTGTGTTCCCTGACCGGAACAATAATTACTATACTATATGCAGTCCGTATTGTCAACAATTTTTTCAAACTTTTTTAACTTTTTTATTTTTTCTGCAAACTTGCTTTAATCTGCCCTCACCGGCCGCTTTGTCTATTTCTCCATAATGCCACGAATATACCAGTGTTTTCCATTTGTATTTCTACATCCCGTAATATAAAATAGACACATTGCGTCTTTTAATAAAATACCTGCAGATCATCCCTGGGTACGTTCGAAAGAATCCCCCCCGGGACGTCCATAAATTTTCAAATTAGATTGGGTAAATACGATGATTACTAATGATTCAATCGGCCAGAATATACGGCGCCTGAGAAAAGAACGTAATATGACACAGTTACATTTAGCAGAAAAGCTTCATCTCCACCGGGCCACTTTGTGCTCCTATGAGTGCGGCAAACGGCTCCCCGATATATTTATTCTGATATCGATTGCAGATACATTTCAGGTAAGTTTGGATACACTTGTAAACAGAAATATCTGTTTTACTGAATAGGCCTGTCTGGTTCCGGAAATCGTTTTCCTAAACCATAAACAGGCCTGTATCATACTACATTGCAAAGCAGGATGTATCACTTTTATGCTTTATCGCATCAAGCTCCTATATCGCATCATGCCGTCCCGATATCGGCTGCTAACCACACATCTTATGCAGCACCGCCGCAGCCTGTCTGACAGCCTCCTCAGAAGTTTTCCAGAGCAGATACTCATTTCTCTCCGGCAGGCCCATGCTGGCTCCTTCCATGCGGAATTGCATGGCGCTTTCTACCTCCTGTTTTCCAGACATATGGAAGGAGGTTATCCCGGCAGCCGGTACAAGTTTCTCAATCACCCCGGCCTGTATTCCACCGGCCGCCAGAATCTCGATTCTGCCTGCGCTCTTCTCCTCCAGCTTGGCCAAAACATCCCGGCCATCCAAACCGGTTTCTTTCTGCCCGCTGGTCAAAATCGTCTTCATCCCTATTGATACCGCCTCTTCCAGCGCTTTATATGGATCCTTGCATACATCAAAGCATCTGTGCAGTGCAACGTCCATATTTCCTGCCGCTTTCACCAGTTCTGACATTCTTCCGGTATCGAGCGTGCCGTCCGGATTCAGCATGCCGACAACCGCCCCGGAAGCTCCAAGTTCCCGGTACATCTGCACTTCTTCTTTCAATTGTTCAAACTCATAATCATTATAGCAGTAATCCCCGTATCTGGGACGTAGCAGCACACGTACACGAATATCCGTATATTTGCGCACCAGCTTGAATAACGCCTGTCCCGGCGTCACACCCCCGATCACCAGATTGCTGCACAGTTCGATCCTGTCTGCGCCTCCTTTTTCCGCTGCTATTGCGGACTCTACGCAGTCCGCACATACTTCCAATACATACTTTCCCATTTTTTCTCCTTTCATGCCCACTTCTGCCTTAAATAAATATCCGAATTGATTATCACTGTCTGCCCATGTATTTCAGCCACATATTAATTTACCACAGCTGAATGTGTTCTTCAAATGAAATTCTCCGTCCAGAACAAGGATATCCGCATCCTTTCCCACAGACAGCATCCCTTTGTGCTCCAGCCCAAACTCTTCTGCCTGGTTAACAGAACTCATCTGAACAGCATCTTCCAGTGAAGCCCCCGTGAAGTCCATGATATTGCGGAATGCCTGAATAAATGTCAGAACGCTTCCTGCTATCGTACCGTCTTCCAGCCTGGCTGTCCCATCCTTTACATACACCTTCTGTCCGCCCAGCTCACTTAAACCTTCCGGCATCCCCTTGGCTCTCATGGAGTCCGTGATCAGTTCAATCCCGCCGCTTCCTTTTATTTCATAGGCAAGCCGCACCATCTCCGGTACAATATGAATTCCGTCACAGATAATCTCAGCCTTCACCCCCGGCGTCAAAAGGCCGTATCCGGTCACTCCCGGCTCTCTGTGGTTTAAGCCTCTCTGTGCATTGTAAAGATGGGTAATATGGCTTGCACGGCTGCGTCCAAGCTCTGCATAAAGTGCATTCGAATGCCCGGCGCTTAAGACTACCTTGTGCTCCTCACACCAAGCCTCAAACTGTGTGTCCGCTTCCTCAGGAGCATATGTCACAAGCCGGATCATTCCGCCGCTGATCTGATTCCACTCCTCCAGCACTTTCTCATCCGGTTTTTTAATATAAGAGGCATCCTGCGCACCTTTAAACTTTTCGGAAATAAACGGTCCCTCAACATGGATTCCCTGGATGATCGGGTTCATTTTTGCCGCACTGCAGATATTTTTCATCGCTTCTTCTATCTTATCATAAGTTTGTGTCATGGTTGTACAGAAATAGGAAGTGATCCCTTCCTCTGCAGCCATTTTATTCACCATGCTGCTGATTTCTCCAGGCAGTGCATCCATATTGTCTTGACCATATCCGCCATGGCTGTGGACATCAATAAATCCCGGAATCAGAATATTCCCTTCCGTCGCAACCTCCTCGTCGCCGGCCTTTTCCGTAAAGCTTTCCATATCACCTACTTCTGTAATTTTCTGGTCAAATCGGATATATCCCCGGTAAATCACTTCTTTGCCGGTGTATATTTTCTTATCTTTTATTAACTTCATATCATCCTCCATTCTGCCGCTTGCCACGGTCTTCTTATTTTTTGTCCGGTTCTCGTTTTTTCAGCGCAATGAAAACGCCGTAGCATAATAGCACTCACCGTTTCTCCTGTTTCATATAATACATCAAATAGAAAAAGAACCGTAAAAACGGCCCTCTTTCTCTATATCTTTAAATATGCCAGATTCTGTCCGCATATTTCTGTTCCAGGACATTGTTAAACTCCCTGCCGCCATCTATATTCGCACTCTTATAGACCGGAGCCTCATATCCCTTTTCGGTCATGTCTTTCACAGCCTCATAAATTGTCTGCTGCAGAAGAAGGCATGTACTGAATGAGGATGTACCGCACACCTTGCTGTCAAGCCCTTCTATGTCCAGAGAGGCGTCTCCGAAGGTGGACTGGTTGTCCAGAACCACATCGGCAAATTCATATAACAGTTTTCCTGAAGAATGTCTGGAAGTGGAACTGCTGGATACTTCCAGCGCTGTCACTACAATTAACTTGTTGCCTTTTTTCTTAATATGTTCTGCCATCTCGATCGTCATTGGATTTCTCCCTGAGTTGGAGATCAGGATGAAAATATCGTTTGGCTGTATGTCTACGCAGCGCATCAGGAACGGCGCAACGCCTTCCACGCTTTCATACATGCCTTCTGCTCTGTCTCGTATAACCTTGCTTGGTATCAGACCGCCTGCTCGTCCGCACACTTCAATCGCCCCGGCATAGGAATGCCCGCTGCCGAATGCCTGCAGAATACCGCCTTTTTGGATCGATTCTGAAATCAAAAGTGCGGCTGCATGAATATTCTCTGCCTGCGTATTTTCCAGTTTCTCCATAACTTCTTTTGCCTTGTCAAAAAATTCCAGTCCCATAACGCTCTCCTTGTCTTTCAATTATGCTAATAATCCGATAGCATAGAATACGATAGATGCCACCATAATAATTAAAATTGCTTTTGTTGAAGTCATTTTTTTCTTGCCGAGCAGGAAATAAATCCCAGCTACTACAAGTACCGGCACGAGGCTTGGCATAATCTGATCCACAATTGCCTGGCCTTCCAAAGTTACATCACCGGATTTAAAGTTTGCCGCAATATTGGCCTTTACAACTGTAGGGATCAGCGCACCCACAACGGTTATTCCAAGAAGGGTGGCTGCGTGTGTAAGAGCATCCAGCTTATCCTTTGCAGAGGTAACCAGCTTTGTTCCCTCGCGGTAACCAATTCCTGTTGTAAAATATCTGAAAATCAGTATTGCAATATTGACAAGCAGCCAGATCACAACACCTGTCACATTTCCATTCTGTCCCATATAAGCTGCAATAGAACCGAAAATGGTTGGGATCAGTACTCCGAAAATAGTGTCGCCCACGCCTGCAAACGGTCCCATCAGACCTGTCTTGATACCACTGGCTGCATCCTTCGCCGTTTTACCGCCTGACTCTTCTGTCGCTGCATCAATTCCCAGTATAAATCCTCCCATATGCGGTGTGGTGTTAAAAAACTGCACATGGTTTCTCATCATCTCTTTTAAGTCCTCGGACTTTTTGTATAACTTTCTCAATATAGGCAGGATCGCATAGAGATAACCGACACCCATCATTTTCTCATAATTCCATGTAATCTGGGATGCCAGAATCCATCTTTTGCTGACCCTTTTAATATCCTGATCTGTAATCTTCTCCTGATTAATCTTCAAATTCTCCATCTAACAATCCCTCCTGAGCTGATCCTGTATTAACCGTAACTACTTTCTGGTTTTTCTCCAGAAACTGTTTAAATGCAACGACTGCCAATGCTGTACCTAATATTGCCACTCCGACCATAGGAACACTTAAATATGCAGCAGCAAAAAATCCAACCAGAAGATATGAGATATAACTCTTCACCGGAAGGTATCTCAGCAGGATTGCGATACCGACTGCCGGAAGCAGTCCGCCTGCAACTGTAAGTCCGCCCATCAGCCATTCCGGCATGTAGTCCACAATCAGATTGACCAGATTTTGTCCGAAAATCAACATTAAAAATACGGGAAGTGCTCTGGAAAGCCCCCAGGACAAAGATCCCAGCCAGGTATTTCTTCCAATGGCCTTAAAGTCCATTCTCTCTACAGCCGCCTCTACTCTTTTCGCAAAGAATACGTTGCTGAATCTGGCCAGCACGTCCAGCTGTACCATCAAAAGTCCTACCGGAACCGCAAGTCCGATACCAAAATCCATTCCTTTTCCGGATGTTACTGCAAACACCGTACCGATAATTGATCCCGTCATGTAGTCCGGCATGGAAGAACCGCCGTAAGTACCAACACCCAGAATCATCAGCTGCAGGGTTGCTCCAACAGCCAGCCCCATCTTCATGTCCCCCATGATGATTCCGGCAATCGTACCTATAATAACCGGCTGGTTTCCCAGAACTGATGTGGATAAGTTTTCACAAATTGCAAAGAATGCAAGTGCTGTCAATGCAAGAATCTGCCACATTTGAATTTCCATTTTTTGTTTCCTCCTCTGCTATTTTAAATAAGATGCAAATTTCCTTTTCTCATCGTTGGGCACCATCTGTGCATATACAGGAACCCCGGATTCTTCAATGGACAGAATTGTCTGCAGCTCTTCCTGCGTACAGTAGACAGACTTTTTAATCTGTTCCCTGCCCTCTTTTATTCCCATATTTCCTATATTGACTTCTTTAACCTTAACGCCATATTCAAGTAGTTTTACAATCGTAGAGGGGTCTTTGACAATTAAAAAGACTCTTTGTCCTGCATAAATACCTTCATTCAGGCGCTTTGCAGCATTTTCAGCAGTCAGCACGCTTAGCTTCATACCCGCCGGAACTGCAGCCCTGAGTGCATTTTTAGCGATCTCGTCATTTACGATGTCATCTCCGACCACCATGATTCTGGTTGCTCCCAGTGTCCTTGTCCAGTAAGTTGCCACCTGACCATGGATCAGACGTTCATCCAGTCTGAGGTTTACAATACCGTTCTTTTCAACAGGCTCTTTATGCTCCTGTTTCTTTTCCGGCTGGCTGTCATTTTTAACACCTTCGCCCATGATCGTTTCCTTTGCCTGTTCCATCGCACTGTACAGAGTATCACCTGTATTCAGCGCTATAAGCATTCCCATGCACAATCCTGATACCAGCGCGATCCGGCTGTTTTCATGTATAACAGGTGCAGCCGCATTGAACGGTGTGCCGCCCGGCACGTCCGTAATGATGGCCTCACACTGATCGGCCCCGTTCTCTGCCAGTATTGCCCTGTAAGCCTTTTCCACAGACTCTTTTGTCATGTCTTCGGTAAATGTGACCACAAAGAACTGCGGTGCAGCCCCTGTTATCATTTCACAGCTTGCTTTGCAAGCCTTTGCATATTCTCCGTGTGAAGCAAGGATATAATACATATGTCTTCCTCCTCTAGTCTTTCAGGATAAATTCGATGACCGGTACAAGCACATCCGGTCTCTGCACCGGCAGGGTTACCAACAGAGAGTTATCCTCAAACTTGTCTTTAATATGAATCTCGGTTACCTCAGCGTTTAAATCTTTATGGGATTTTCTCTTGCCGGAAAGCCCTTCGTCCTGAATATATTTTATTTCAGAATTATCATGGACCAGCTGTGCATAGGCAACCTTTCCTCCCAGCTTTTCGATCAGCAGCGTTCTGTACGGCCATGAGAAAAGGTGCAGGTAGAGGCGGTTCCCATTCTGTGTAAAGCGTGCATCTGCCGGGACATCGTACTCGCTGGCCCCACAGCCATATATTGCCCTGCCATGCAGCCGCATCCATTCACCGACCCGGTTCAAAATCTCTTCCGTCTTTGCATCCCATTCGCCGCGGGCGTTCGGTCCGATGTTCAGCAGCATGTTACCGCCCTTGGAAACAGTATCAATCAATAACTTCGTTACCATCTCCGGTGTCTTCCAGTCCAGATTGTCTCTGTCATAGCCCCAGCTTCCGTTCAGCGTCTGGCATGCCTCCCAGACAAGCTGCTTTTTGCCGCTTTCCATCCTGGCATTACGCTGATACTGTTCCGGAGTTCCTACGCCCCGCCCAAGATCCAGGCGGTCATTCAGAATAATGTCGGGCTGAAGGGAGAGGATCATTTTCTCCAGATCCTCGGATTTCCAGTCTTCCCTGCCTTTTCCGACGGAATCTCCCCAGTCTCTGTTTGCATAGGAAAAGTCAAACCACAGATAATCGATCTTACCATAATTGGTCAGAAGCTCTCTGACCTGCCCATGCATAAACTTTGTATAGGACTCCATATCCCCCGGATGATTCTCAATATATTCTTTGTTATTTCTCTCCGGATGATACCCGTCTACCAGGAAATCCGGGTGGTTCCAGTCGATCAGAGAAAAATACAGGCCAACCTGCAGGCCCTCTGCCCTGAACGCCTCCGCATATTCTTTCACCAGATCGCGGCCATAGGCCGTATTGGTAATCTTGTAATCACTGAGTGCTGTGTCCCACAAAGCAAATCCTTCATGGTGTTTTGCTGTCAGCACCGCATATTTAAAGCCCGCTGCCTTTGCCTTTTTTGCCCATTCCCTGGCGTCCAGCAGATCCGGATTAAAGTTGTCAAAATACTTCTGATATCCATCCTTTCCAATCTGCTCCAGTGTCATTACCCATTCATGTCTGGCCGCGGCCGAAAATAATCCAAAGTGTATGAACAGCCCGAAGCGGTCCTCCATAAACCATTCAGGATTCCCATAGTCATCCGGCCATTCAAAATTCTTAATCATCTCCACACTCTGTCTCCCTTCAAATAAATTTATTATGCATAATAGATTGTCCTAATTATAAACAGATTATTTTTTTAACGTGTAAAATTTCGCAATTTGGAAACTTTTTTATGCAAATTGCAAGCATAGGATACCCCAAATTTGTGTAGTCTACACAAAAAGATGAGGGAAGGGGCGCCTGACAGAGACGGAGGGGGTGCCGGAGGGGGAAACTTTGCAGGCCTTTTTAGCGGCTGTCCGTTTGCCAAGTATCACTAGATAAAAACCGCACCGGATGAGAAGGCACCACCGGCATTCACCCCGCAATTCTGATGAATTGCGCGGCTCAGGCCGGCTTAAACTCTGCTTCGGAAGCAGAGTTTAGCCTTCTCATCCGGTGCGGTTTTTATCAAGTGATACTACGGCGCTCTCTATGCCGCTCAAAAAGGCCTGCAAAGTTTCCCCCTCCGGCACCCCCTCCGCCCCTGTCAGGCTGGGTCCATCCGGACGGGAGTTTGGGTTTATCTTTGCAGATGGAAGCGGCTTGGACGGGAGCAGTGGATCAAATTGACTGCACAGGCATATCCGGCTGCAGAATTAAGATGAGGATATATATTGATCAAATGCACAATAACCAACCCGGTGCTTTTCATCCTATACCGGCACCCTTCCCGCATCCCCATCCAAAATCCGCCTCTCCCGCCTAAAAAACTCTCAGTTTCCCCGCTAAACTCCCGCCCCCGGAACGCCCCAGCAGTACAGCGCATAGAACGCCGTCCACCGCTGGAAACGGAGATAGGGGGATTGGGAAGCGTAGGTTCGGTTGTTAGCTGGAGTAAAGTAAAAAAGAAGGAAAACCGGGGTAATTTTTGTGATTCCGAATCACAAAAATTCCTGGCCCCAGCGCGCGAAGCCATCAGGCTTCGGGTGATGTGGCCAGGTTACCCCGGTTTTCCTTCTTTTTTACTCTACTCCAGCTTACAGCCGAACCCCCGCTTCCCAATCCCCCTATCTCCGTTTCCAGCGGCGGACGGCGTTCTATGGGCCTGTACTGCGCCCCCCTCCAATACATTTAAACTCCTCGACAATCATCTGGGCTATGATTCGTTCTATGAAGGGATGGTTCTGCACCCTGGTTGTGAAATGATACAGTACCGGATAGCTGACGCTTGGATCGGATGCAGCCTCCCGGTTGGAGGTGATCAGGGCAATCCTGCCCTTTGTTTTGCGAACGAAGGACCTGGACTGATCCAGGGGCTTCATCCCGTTTTCGTATATATACTGTCCTGAATTTGAGAAGATGATAATGAGTGTGTCCTCATCGGCCTCGTTGATATATTGTTCCTGCTTGACATCATAGATATTGGTCTTGATGTATTTACCCACTCCGGCTATTTCGTACATAAAATCCATTGCAACGGTCTCGGAATATACAGAACCGAATGCCGCCACCTTTTTATACTGATGCAGGGCTTTTGCGAGTTCCCTGATCTGATTTCTGTCTATGCCCGATAAGAAGTGTTCGATATCTCCCGAGAGAACGCTCAGGAATCTCTCGATACCGTATTGTTCAATGAATCTGTCCATGGGGACTTTTTCTTCGTAGTTATGGTATCCTGCCCTCTTTTTTTCATTGCGTGCATTGTCACGGAATTCCTTGTAGTCTTCAAACCCCAGTCTTTTTACAAACTTGGACAACGTGGATTTTGATATGTGGCATTTGTCCGCGACCTGGTCTATGGGCATGTGTTCGATATCTTTGATCATCCCCAGCAGGCTTTCCGCAATGTGGGCTTCTGTAGAATCATATTCCGAATCATTGAGCAGGTTAATCAGCCGATAAGCAACAATATACATGGTCCACCTTCCTATTCAGCGCTTTTAAGTTCCAGTCCCAGTTCTCCCAGCTGTTTTTCATCCACAATATTCGGCGCTTCTGTCATCAGGCAGGAAGCGTCTTTTACCTTCGGGAAGGCCATTACATCACGGATGCTGTCTTCTTTTGCCATTAGCATTACCATACGGTCCAGTCCGTATGCCAGTCCTGCGTGAGGCGGAACTCCATATTTGAAAGCATCCAGAAGGAATCCGAACTGCTCATGGGCCTGCTCTTTTGTAAATCCAAGCACCTCGAACATTTTCTCCTGCACGTCATTCTGGAATATTCGGACACTGCCGCCTCCGATTTCATTTCCGCTCAGCACGATATCGTATGCCTTTGCGCGCACTCTCCCAGGGTCAGAATCTAAATACTGCAGATCCTCTTCCATCGGCATGGTAAACGGATGGTGCATTGCCACATAACGGTTCTGCTCCTCGCTCCATTCGAGCAGCGGGAATTCCGTGATCCACACAAACTTGTACTCATTTTTATCCAGGATTTCCGTCTGTCTTGCAATTTCCAGGCGGAGATTTCCCAGAACGTCCCATACAACCTTGTTCTGATCGGCCGCAAAGAGCAGCAGATCCCCCGGCTCGCCGGACATTGCCTGTACAAGGCCCTGCATTTCATCCTCTGTCATGAATTTGGCAAAGGAAGACTTCATGCTGCCATCCTCCTGCAGTGCAATATAGGCAAGTCCCTTAGCGCCAAAGTCTTTTGCAAAATCGACCAGTTTATCGATCTTCTTGCGCGGCATGCCGCCCTGGCCTTTGGCATTGATGCCCCGGACTGTCCCGCCATTCTCCACGGCGCCTTTGAATACAACGAACTCACAATCTTTGACCGCTTCCGTCACATCCACGAGTTCCATGCCGAAACGGGTATCCGGCTTGTCGGAACCGTAACGGTCCATCGCCTCCTGCCATGTCATTCTTGGAATGGGCAGCGCTACATCCACATCCAGCACCTCTTTAAAGAGTCTTGCAAGAAGTCTTTCATTTACATCAATTACATCGTCTACGTCCACAAAGGAAAGCTCCATATCGATCTGGGTAAACTCCGGCTGTCTGTCCGCACGGAGATCCTCATCGCGGAAACATTTTGCGATCTGAAAATAGCGGTCATAACCCGAACACATCAACAGCTGCTTAAAAAGCTGCGGAGACTGGGGAAGCCCGTAAAAACTGCCCGGATGAACACGGCTCGGCACCAGGTAGTCCCTTGCGCCCTCCGGAGTGCTCTTACCGAGTATCGGAGTCTCAATCTCCAAAAATCCCTCTTCAGAAAGGAACTGTCTGGTAAGTGTAGCAATCCGGCTTCTCATCATCAGGTTCTTCTGCAGATCCGGCCTTCTCAGATCCAGATATCTGTATTTTAGGCGGAGTTCTTCCTTTGTTTTGCTGTTCTCTTCAATCGGGAACGGAGGGGTCTCTGATTCGGAAAGGATCCGCAGTTCATCCGCCCTGATTTCAATCTCTCCTGTTGCAAGGTTTTCATTCACAGCGCCGCTGCGCGCTTCCACCCTGCCCACAACGGCAATTACAAACTCACTGCGCAGCTTCGCAGCTTTATCGATCAGGGCAGACTTATCCTCCCCCTCAAACACAATCTGCAGAATACCGGAACGGTCTCTCAGGTCCACAAACACAATCCCGCCCTTGTTTCTGTTCTTCTGGACCCAGCCCATAACCGTTACCATCTCACCGATATTTGAACTGGACAACTCACCGCAGCGGTGAGTTCTCTTTAATCCTTTCATTGATTCAGCCATTTCCTATTCATCCTTTCTTCATAGGGGTCTGACCCCTTTGCAAAAGGGTCAGACCCCGTTCACACTTTTTTCACATTTAGAGAGTATCTATGGAATCCCGATAACATTCTACGATGTCTGCGTATCCCTGTTCTGTCAGCTGTTCCTTCTGGAACTTTTTGTTCTTCTTCATATTGGCGATCATAACCTGCCGCCCTGCCGCGCGCTCTGCTTTTGCCAGGTTCAGCACTTTCAGCATACCTTCCTGTGGCATATTTTTCTCGATCAAAAATGCCTTTTTATCCCGGCTGGCCGGCACCTGATAGCCCCGCTCCAGCAATAACATGACAATCCGCTCGAAGCCGATGGAGAACCCTACCGCCGGGGTGTTCTGCCCGGTGAATTTTCCGATCATCTCATCGTAGCGTCCTCCGCCGCCAACAGAACCACCAAACTCATCCATGGAGATTTCAAATATAGTTCCGGTATAATAAGACATGCCGCGCACCAGTGTGGGATCAAATGTGATTCTGAAATCCGCTTCTTTTGCACTGTCTACGCTCGTAATAATCATTTCCAGTGAAGCCGCCGCTTCATCCTCGAGAAAGCCTTCCAGCTTCTCTTTGCAGTAGCGTACGCCTTCCACGTCCCCCGTAATTTCTTTAAATAACTGAAGATATTTTTCCACCGTTTCTTTTGCATAACCGCAATCCTCTAATTCTGCTGCCACACCGTCCATTCCGATCTTGTCCATCTTGTCCAGTGTAATGAATACATTTTCATAGTCTGTTTCCTGAAATCCGCTGTATGCTGCCATTGCCTTTAAAAATCTTCTGTCATTGATGCGGATGGTAAAGTTTTTAAAATCCAGCTTTCCAAGCAGGGTGGATGTGGCAAGGATCAGTTCGATCTCGGCCAGGTTGCCCGGCTCTCCTAAAATGTCAATATCACACTGCATAAACTGACGGAAACGTCCTCTCTGGGGTCTGTCGGCACGCCATACATTTCCCATCTGCAGCGCCTTAAAAGGGGATGGCAGGTCGTTCGCATTGTTGGAGTAATAACGGCACAGCGGCACAGTCAGGTCATAGCGCAGGCCGCCGTCCACAAGATCCGCCTCTTCCCGGGCCGCATCAATTTTCAGCTTTTCTCCTCTTTTCAGGATCTTAAAAATCAGCTTTTCATTATCTCCGCCCTGTTTGCTGCACAGATTTTCAAGATGCTCCACGCAAGGGGTCTCGATCGATGAAAATCCGAATGCCTTGTATGTTTCCTTAATGAGCCCGATACAGTAATCCCTGATTTCCATTTCTCCGGGCATCATGTCCTTCATTCCGGTAACCGGTTTTTTCTTTAACGCCATAACCATTCTCCTTTTCTCTCTATCATCTCATCAATGCGGCCGATATACTCCGCAATGTCCTTCACATTTTCAATTCTCACCAGACTTGTCTGCCTGCCGTTCTCCAGGGTAATCTTCTCCGGCAGCACGATTTTCGTGGAAGCACCGGCTCCGGCAGCCAGGATTGTCTGCTTTTCTTCCATAATTAGTATATTGTATATTCCGGCTTTGTCAACCTTTGCATAGCCAACATTTTCAAAATTTCCTGCAATATTCTTCTGCCGGTACAGATAATAAGGTAAAAGGCCCATTCTTTCCGCGGTCGCGGCGCTCTCTTCCACCATCTGCTCAATCCCGGAATGCAGGTCTATTTCCCGGTTCTCCTGCCCAAACTTCGCGGCTCTTTTGATTGCAAGCGAGTGAACCGTAAGACTGTCCGGCCCGAGTTCCTCGATCTGTCTGAGCGTATCGCGCATATCCGCGGCGTCCTCTCCGGGGAGCCCCGCAATCAAGTCCATATTAATATTCGTAAATCCCAGTCTCCTGGCCTGCCAAAACACGTCTTTCACGTCCTGGGCACTGTGTCTTCTTCCAACTGCATCCAGCGTCTTCTGCTGCATGGTCTGCGGATTCACCGAAATCCGGGTCACCGGATGACGCGCCAGTACCTCCAGCTTTTCAACCGTAATACTGTCCGGTCTTCCCGCTTCTACCGTGAATTCCAGCAGATTGTCAAAAGAAAATTCCTCCTCCAAAAGGCTTAGCAGCTGATCAAGCTGCGCTGCGTGGAGCGTGGTTGGGGTGCCTCCCCCGATATAAATCGTATTCAGCTTTCGGCCCGCTGCCGCCCTGCCGATGGCCGACACCTCTTTACACAGGGCTTCCATATACAGATCCATCTTGTCCGCCCACCGGTTAAGCGGGGACGATCCAAAGGAACAGTATGAGCAAATACTGGGGCAGAATGGGATACCTACATAAAGGCTCCAGCCATTTTTGCAGTCCAGCCGTCCCAGGAGATCCCTTTCACGCTGCGCAATCTCACATCCAAGCGCCGCTTTTTGTGGGCTGACCCCAAATACATCCTCCAGAGATCTGATCGTCTCCTCTTTGCTCATACCGTTTTCCAGCTTCTGCATTGCCAGCTTCGTCGGCCTGACGCCGGTCAGCATTCCCCAGGCAAGTGTCCTCCCGGTCACGCTGCTGAGATAATCATAGGTCTGTTTTGTCACATGCCGTTTCGTCTCCTGCCGGTCCCCCGAATGCCCGGCTTGCTCCTTCGTAATGGAAAAGCAAGAGCCCCCTTCCAACACTAGTCTTACCAGGGGTTCTTGCCTGTCATCCACCTTCTGCCTGATTTCCTCATTCGGAAAAAAGGCTTTTACGATATGGTACAAATTGTACATATACAATGTATCATTACTGCTGATCTCTATCATAATAAACTCAAATTCCTGACTATACGTTATTTTTGGAGAGTTACTGGCCATGTAGTAAAGGGATTTCCAACCGGATTTGCCATATCAAATAAACGGATTGTGTATCTTCTCAAAACCAATCGTAGTCTCCTGCATATGCCCCGGATAAACCTTGGTCTTCCCGGGAAGGCGCATCAGCTTATCCTGAATGGACCGCACCAGCTCGCTGTAGCTTCCTGTGGGCAGATCCCCTCTGCCGATGGAAGTCCAGAACAGGGTATCCCCGCTGAACAGGACTCCTTCCGCAGGAATATAGTAACAGCATCCGCCGATTGTATGTCCCGGCGTATACAGCACCTCGATCTCCATCCCCGCGGCTGTCAGCTTCTGGCCGTCTTTTAAATACTCGGCATCGGAAAAGGTATAGCCTGGTCCATATTCTGCCGAGGCATTCAGCACAGAATCATTTAGCAGCCCCTGCTCCTCCTCGTGCGCATAGACGGGAACCGGAAATTCCTTCAGGAATCCATCAAGCCCCATAATATGATCAAAATGCCCGTGGGTCAGCAGAATTGCCTTCAGCTTGAGTCCCTCGCTTTTTATATGGCCCACCAGCTCTTCCGGACAGATGGACGGATCCACCAGAAAACATTCCTTTGATTCTTCATTCTGTACAAGATAACAATTCGTCTGGAGCATTCCAATAACAAACTTCTCTACTTTCATCGCTCTACCCCGCCGTCCTTTCAATATCCATCACGCCTTCAATCTGGCGCAGCTTCTCAATTACCCGGTTCAGTTCCTCTCTGCCATGGACAATAAATCCCATATCCAGAGAAGCCGTTCCCTTCTTGCTCGTTCTAATATTCATAGACTTCACGTCAATCTTAGCCTCTGTGAAAATCTTGGAAATCTCCATCAAAAGCCCCTGCCTGTCATGGGCAAACATCTTCAGTTCCGCCAGATACTGACCGCCGTTTTCTTCCGCTGCCGTCTCTTCCCACTCGGCATCAATCAGCCTCTCTCTCTCGGTCTCGGAGAGATGAATCATGTTCACACAGTCTGTCCTGTGAATCGACATGCCGCGTCCCCTGGTGACAAAACCAACAATCTCATCTCCGGGCACCGGATTACAGCATTTTGAAAAACGCACCGCCATATCATCGATTCCCTTAACCACGATCCCGCTCCTGGACTTAGCGATATGCACCTTCTGGTTATTCGCCTCGGAGATCTTCTCCAGGATTGTTTCATCCGTGATCTCTTTCTTATGTTCTTTCTCATACTCCTCCACAAGGCGGTTCACGACCTGGCCTTCCTTCACACCGCCGTGCCCGAGCGCCGCAAGCACCGCATCCCAGTCGCGGAATCCGTACTTTTGCTGCACAATCTGCTGATATTTCGCTTTCATGATATTCTGGGGATTGATAGACTTTGTCTTGCAGTAGGCAGCGATCAGCTCTTTTCCCCTGATAATATTGTCTTCTTTAAATTCTCTCTTAAACCACTGATTAATCTTGTTCTTCGCCTGGGTGCTTTTGACAATATTCAGCCAGTCCCGGCTGGGCCCCTTGGAATTCTGTGAGGTCAGAATCTCAATTCTGTCCCCGTTCTGTATCTTATAGTCAATATTGACCAACTTCCCGTTCACCCTGGCGCCCACCATCTTATTCCCCACCGCACTGTGGATCGCATATGCGAAATCCACCGGAGTGGAGCCGTTAGGCAGATTCTTTACGTCCCCGTTGGGGGTAAAACAATATACATCCTCTGCAAATAAATCCAGGTCGCCTTTTAGCAGGCTTAAAAACTCCCGGTTATCCGACATATCACGCTGCCATTCCAGAATCTGGCGCAGCCAGCTCAGCTTTTCTTCTTCCTGCGCTTTCACGCTCTTTCCGGCGCCGCCTTCTTTATACTTCCAGTGCGCCGCGATTCCGAATTCCGCCGTCTTGTGCATCTCTTCCGTGCGGATCTGTATCTCAAAAGGCTGCCCGGAAGGTCCCATCAGTGTTGTGTGCAGGGACTGGTACATATTGGCTTTCGGCATGGCAATATAGTCTTTAAAACGCCCCGGTATCGGCGTGTACATCTCATGAATCACGCCAAGCGCAGCATAGCAGTCCTTAACCGAATCCACAATGATGCGCACGGCAAACAGGTCATATACCTGATCCAGCGTTTTATTCTGGTTTACCATCTTTTTATAAATACTGAAAAAATGCTTAACCCGGCCATATACCTTAGCCTCGATGTGAGAGTTTTTCATATGGGTGGAAACCTCAGCCACGATCTGCTGTACAAACTCCTCCCTCTCAGTCTTGCGTTCATTCAGATCCCTCACCAGGTCAAAATACACTTCCGGCTGGGAATACTTCAGCGACAGGTCATCCAGTTCCGTCTTAATCTTGGAGATACCGAGCCGGTGTGCGATCGGGGCGTAAATGTCCATCGTCTCCCGGGCTTTTTCCTTCTGCTTAGCCGGGGTCATAAACTCCAGTGTACGCATATTGTGCAGCCGGTCCGCCAGCTTAATAATGATCACACGGATATCCTTCGCCATGGCCAGAAACATCTTACGCAGATTCTCGGCCTGAACCTCCAGCTTATCCTGGGAGTAGGATAACTGTCCCAGTTTCGTGACCCCATCGACCAGAAGTGCTACCTCCTCGCCGAACTCTCTTGCCACATCCTCCAGTGTCATCTCCGTGTCTTCCACGGCATCGTGCAGCATACCTGCAACAATCGTCTCCTTATCCATCTCCAGATCGGCAAGTATAATGCCCACCCAGAGAGGATGTATAATATACGGCTCGCCTGACTTGCGCGCCTGATCCTTATGCGCGCTTTTAGCCGTCCTGTAGGCCTTCTCAATCAGGGTAATATCTGCGGATGGGTGATACTTCCTGACTCTGGCTATCAAAGCCTGATATAATTGTTCAGGGTCTTGATAATCTTCGGGTGCTTTCACAGCATGCCCATCCACAATCTCCAGATTTTTATTCAGTAATTCATATTCCGGAGTTCCCGCCATATCAATTCCCCCTTTCTTCTATGGTAAGTTTCATACCCCTAAGTATAACATTATTTTAACAATTTTCAAACTATTTCCCCATAAATAGACGCAAAAACGCATAAAATTGGAAACAGTTCAGACAGACCTGAACTGTTGCGCATCCAGTTCATTTAAATTCGCCTCCTGCGAAGAGCCGGATGCCTGCTGCTGCCATGTTTTCGTACGGTCTTCGCAGTAAATACCCAAACCTGTCTGAATTGCTGCTAAAATTACTATATACAGTAACTTAAAATGGCGCTATTGATAGTTTACTACTGTAATCTGCAGCGTTTTCTTACCCATATAGTCATTCACAGACGGATAGAAAGTAAATGACAACTCGTCTTTCCGCTTTATATAATCCAGGCAGTCCTGCGCATCCCCAAAGTAAATTGCCTCCATCTGGTTTCCCCGCCTGTCCTGGACACGAAATTTCAAAACATTCTGATTTTTTCCGATAATCCTGGGACTGAGCACCTTCAGATTCTTTTCTGCGAACAGGGGTTTCGTATTCCCTTTTCCAAAAGGCTCTAAAAGCTCCAGTTCGGATACCAGCGATTCGGTCACATATGCAAGAGGAAGCTGCATGTCAATGGATACCTTCGGCAGAAGATCTTCCTCAGATAAAACAGCCAGCTCGTTGATTGTTTCACGGAATCTGCCCACATTTTCCTCCTCCAGGGACAGCCCTGCCGCCAGCTTATGCCCCCCGAACTTCGTAAACAGCGCCCGGCATCTGCACATCTCCTCAAACATATTGTAGGACTCAATGGACCGCCCGGAGCCTTTCACGCCCTCCTCGCCCTGGGTGAGCACAAAAGTGGGACGGTAATATCTCTCCTTAATTCTTCCCGCTATGATGCCCGCTATACTTTCATGGCACTCCGGAAGATAAACAACCAGAACCTTATCCTCCTTCAGAGAAGTATTCTCAATCTGCTCCACCGCCTGCTCCACGCCCTTTTCCGTCATCTCCTTGCGGCTGTCATTGAGAGCCTTAAGATCCTCCGCCAGCATCACTGCTTCTCTGCGGTTCGGTGCATTCAAAAGCTCCAGCGCGCGTTTTGCCGTGTCCAGACGGCCGCTGGCATTAATGCAGGGCCCCAGCACAAATCCGATATGATAAGCCGACAGTCTGTCCACAGGGACTCCCGTACACTCAATCAGCGCCCTCAGTCCAAGATTACCGGTACGCTTCAGCATTTCCAGCCCCTGCTTCACAAAAATCCGGTTTTCACCGGTCAGATCCATCACATCCCCTACAGTAGCTATGGCCACATTTTCCATCAGATAATCAATATCATCCACATCTTTCTGCATCACCTCATAAAGCGCTTCCACCAGTTTGTAAGCCACTGCCGCCCCGCAAAGCCCTTTAAAAGGATATTCACAATCCGCCCGGTGCGGATCTACCACTGCGTCCGCCTGGGGCAGCAGATATTCCTTCACACCGCCTGCCTCCAGATATGGCACCTCGTGGTGATCCGTCACAATAATCGTAAGTCCCCTCTGCTTGCCATAAGCAATCTCCTCCGCAGCCGCAATCCCATTATCGCATGTAATAATCGTATCGATACCATCCTCCAGGGCGCGGTCAATCAGCATCCTGTTCAGTCCATACCCATCCCGTATCCGGTCCGGAATATCCGTATCTACATCACCGCCCAGCTTAGAGATCCCTTCCTGCAGCACATAAGTCGCATTCACCCCGTCAATATCATAATCCCCGATAACACGGATGGCCTCCCCTCCCCGGATTTTCTCCGCCAGAATCTCCACCGCCTTATCCATATCCTTCATCAGCATTCCATCATACAAATCCGCAATCGTCCCATTCAAATAAAACCCAATCTCCTCATCCGTCATCAAATCCCGGTTCCGAATCAGCCGCGCAAGAATCGGAGAAACATGGTACCGCTCAGCAATCCCATTAAAATCCGCCTTCTTCATAGAAACAAACCACTTCTCCACCTTTTATCCTCCTCGTACACATTATACCGCACCCCAGTGCACATCTATTGCCTTCACCCATTAGCCTGGTCAAACATCACCACATCCGCACACCCGTACATAACATAACAACTCACTGCCGCCCCTAAAAGCGCATCCCCCAAAACATCTCCGAATTACACATATCAGTACCATATTATCCACAAACACACCCCACTGTCAACAAGAACCTGTCGTAATTTGTCGACGCAGCATATAAACAGTTACTACTAACGCCCCAGGGGCCGCGCATAGTAACTATAAACTCTCTAAAAAGCTCCCCCGTCTCCCAACCCAATCAGCTGCCCCCGCCAAACCTCCGGGCAAGCCCCCCCTCCCGCAAGGATGCGTCCAGCCTGAGAAAATCGGGATGCTCCGCCGCTGTCCGGTGAGGCTTATGCTGATTCCGGAAGCCTATAGCGTGCCATAGAAGCGCTAACTGCGAAAAAGCCGCATTTTATGGAGGATAATTGATTCCGAATCAATTATCCAGAGCGTCTGAGCTTAGAAAGCATCGGCTTTCAAAGTGAATACGCTCGGTTCCATAAAATGCGGCTTTTTCGCAGTTAGCGCTTCTAGTACGGCGTTGCATAATTAGCAGTGAATAAAGTGCCTGCTATCTGCATCAGGTGTGCGTCTGCGAAGCGACGGCGTAGCGGTTCCTACGTCTAGCTTCGCAGACGTGCTCCTGTTGTAGATAGCAGGTGCTTTATCACTGTTAATTGCGCAACGCAGTACTAGGCTAAGCGCCCGGTTTCCGGAATCAGCATAAGCCTCACCGGACAGCGGCGGTGCATCCCGATTTTCTCAGGCGCCCCCGCCGCCACTCTACTTGCTTCTCTTCTTCATCACATACCAAAGTGCTCCCGTTACGCACACAGATGAATAAGCTCCACATACAATTCCCACCATCAGCGGCAGTGCAAATTCTTTGATTGAACTTACACCCATAATATAAAGAACCGCCACCATTACAAATGTTGTCAATGAGGTGTAAATACTACGCGTCAGTGTACGGGTGATGCATCTGTTTACAAGAACAGCCAGATCCTCCCCGCGCTTCTTCGTCTTCATCTCCTCACGGATTCTGTCGAAGATTACGATGGTTGCGTTGATGGAGTAACCTACTATAGTCAGCATACATGCGATAAATGTATTTCCAACGGATACTCTTGCGATCACGTAGAACGTCAGTACCACAAGAACATCATGCAGCAGCGCCAGTACCGCGCTGGTTGCAAAGCGGATATCCTTGAAACGGAACCAGATGTAAAGCAGCATGCAGATTGTTGCAATCAGAACCGCGATGACCGCGTCCTGTCTCATCTCTGAGCTGACCGTTGAACTGATATTTTCTGTCGTAATCTCATCCTCATTTACCTTGAAATTATCGACCATAGCCTTATTAAATGCTTCCCGCTTATCCAGTTCGAGAGTCTGTGTCTTGAAGATGACCTGGTTTGTTCCTTCCACCTTCTGAACCTGGACATTATTGTCGCCGGTTGCGTCCTCAATTAGAGGTACGATATTTTGATCAATCTCCTCCAGGCTGTATTCCTGATCAAAGGTCACATTCGTTGAGGTACCGCCCTTAAATTCCAGGCTGTAATTCAGAACGCCCTTCCCCTGGCCTCCATTGATTCCCATAAAGACAAAACCTACTAAAACCAACGCGATGGAGATTCCGAAAAACACCTTTCTCTTTCCGAGGAAATCGATAGGTTTGCGTTCCGCTTTCACACGTCCGTATACTTTCTCATTGTGAATACCCACGGCATAGAAAGCATATACGATGAGACGGGTAATTACAAGCGCAGTAAACATAGAAACCACAATACCCAGGGCCAGCGTCTGCGCAAAACCTTTGACAGTGCCGCTTCCCTTGAGCCACAGGACTGCCGCCGCAATCAGTGTTGTAATATTGCCGTCCAGAATGGCTGACATTGCCTTATGGAAACCTGCATTCAGGGATGCCCTCACGGACTTGCCGGTCGTCAGTTCCTCCCGCACTCTGGCAAAGATAATTACGTTCGCATCCACCGCCATGCCGATGCCAAGGATGATACCCGCAATACCCGGCAGGGTCAGTGTAATGTCAAATGCATTCAGCAGAACCAGGATCAGCCCTGTATAAATCAGCAGTGCGATACTTGCCGCCAGTCCGGGAAGCAGATAAACAACGCACATAAAGATAAATACAATAGCAAGGCCGATAGCTCCCGCCTTTAAACTCGTGCTGATTGCCTCTTCACCGAGCTGTGCCCCCACTACATTTGAACGGAGTTCTTCCAGTTCCAGGCTCAGCCCGCCGATCCGGATCGTAGAAGCCAGTTTGTCCGCCTCCTCGAAGCTCATACTGCCTGAAATCTGAGCCTCGCCGTCCTTAATCTCGGAATTCACACTCGGAACACTGATCAGCTCTCCATCGTAATAGATCGCAATGGTCTCCTTAGCCGCCAGCGCAGCCTTTGTAGCCGCGGCAAACTTCTCTGTCCCTTCTTTTGTAAAAGACAGCTGTACGATATTTTCCTTATTCTGCAGATCATCCTGGGTGGTCGCTGCCTGCGCATTCTTAACATCCGTACCATTCAGAACAATGGAGCCGTCTTCCTGCAGCTCTTCAATTGTCTTGTCCAGTTTGTATTTGCCGTTGGAATCCAGACTGTAGTTTGCATTGCCTTCACTGTCTTTCTCCCGGATAAAATACAGGGAACCGGGCTGACCCAGCTCATCAAGGATCTTGTTGGCATCCTTAACTCCAGGGATCTCGATGCTGATCCTGTCCTCACCTTCCTGGTAAACTGTTGCTTCTGTACTATACTGTTCTACACGCCTTTGCAGCTTGTAGATTGTATCATCCATGTCAGACTGGGACGGCTTGTCCCCTTTTACCTGATAGGTGATGCTGACACCGCCTTCCAAATCCAGCCCAAGTTTAATGTTCTTTGCAGCGCCTGAACCTGTTTTCCCGAATCCTACAATCGTTGTAAAGCCCAGAAGGGCAATCAGGACAACCGTCAGAATCAGGCTGATAACGCCTTTACTTTTCTTCATGAGTCACATTCCTTTCTTCGTCTGCCAATGCAGCCTTTATCATAATCGCGCACTCCACACGCTTACGTTCCATCTCACAGCTGACATCATAGGTATCGTGGATTGTATTATGGAATTTGTATGAATTAGCCATACAGCCGCCGCTGCAGTAAAATCTTGCAAAACAGCTGCGGCACTTCTCCTTTGAGTAAACGCTGCAGCCGCGGAATTCATCTGCAATCTCCGGCTTCACAATTCCGCTGTCCACATTTCCCATTAAAAATGCTTCATCCCCCACAAACTGATGGCAGGGGTACAGATCCCCCCAAGGCGTCACCGCCAGGTACTCGGTTCCCGAACCGCAGCCGGACAGACGCTTGGCCACACACGGTCCGCCTTCCAGATCCAGCATAAAATGGAAGAATGTAAATCCTTCGCCATTTCGCTCGCGTTCCACCATTGTCTTTGCCAGCGTATCGTATTCGCTGAAGATCTGCGGCAGGTCGCTCTCGCGTATGGCATAGGGATCCGTCTCTTCCCCCACCACCGGCTCGATAGATATCTGCTGGAAACCTAATTCCGCAAAATGCATCACGTCCTTCGAAAAGTCCAGATTCCCCCGGGTAAATGTTCCGCGTATATAGTATTTCTCCTGATTTCTGCTCTCGGCCAGCTTCTGGAACTTAGGCACAATCAGGTCATAACTTCCCTTTCCGTTGCGGAAGGGCCGCATGCTGTCATTCACTTCTTTTCTGCCGTCGAGGCTCAGCACGACATTATCCATCTCACGGTTCACAAATTCCTGAACCTCATCATTGAGAAGAACGCCGTTCGTGGTCAGGGTAAAACGGAAATGCTTGTCATGCAGCTTTTCCTGTTCTCTTCCGTATGCTACCAGGTCCTTTACCACCTGCCAGTTCATCAGAGGCTCGCCTCCGAAGAAATCCACTTCCAGGTTCCTTCTGCTTCCGGAATTGGCAATCAGAAAATCCAGCGCCTTCCTGCCCACTTCATAGGACATCAGCGCACGTCTCCCGTGATATTCCCCCTCTTCCGCAAAACAGTACTTACAGGCCAGGTTGCAGTCATGTGCGATATGAAGGCAGAGCGCCTTTACCACCGTTTTCCGCTGCTTTACCTCCCCAATATAATCCTCATAGATGTCCTCCGTAAACAGCTGTCCGGCTTCGGTCAACCCGATCACCGCTTCCAGCACTTCCTGCAGATCCGATTCGCTCAAGGACCCCCCCAGAGTCTCCTTGAGACACCGGTATGTTTCTTCTGACTGCAGAGACTCCACAGTATGGGAAGGATTCATTGCCTCGAGACATGCTATCACATCATATGCGGCCTTGTCCACCACGTGGACAGCACCGCTGTTCACATCAAGGACAATGTTATATCCATTATTCTGGTACTGATGTATCACAACAGATACCCTCACTTTCATCATAATTCAGGCCATTACCGGTTTTGATTCCCGGTAACAAGCGTAAGGCAGCGGCCGAGGTCGCTGCCCTGATTGGTACTTTTAAATACTCTGAAAGCACAGCACACGCCCGACCATCCGTCGTTATGTAAGTGCTGTGCTTATATTCTGTTTCCCGTTGCAAATATATTACTTCTTATGTTCGCAGGTCTGGTTTCCCACTGTGCAGGAAGTCTTGCATGCAGACTGACAGGATGTCTGGCATTCTCCGCAGCCGCCTTTTTTTACTGTATTGTTTAAGGTCTGTGTATTCAGTGTTTTAATATGTTTCATGTTCTCTCCTCCTATATTCATGCTGCAGGCATGTATTTACCTCGTAACATTATAGCACAGTGCCTGTAGTTTTTAAAGTGTTTTTTTCGTGAACGGTATCGGCTGTCTATAAGCGTTCCCGCACGTATTCTCCTGTATATCTTAATTCATCAGGAGACCATGCCCCCCAGCATCCCTCCGCCCGCACAGAGCAGGAATGTGGTCAGTATATTTGCCCCGCTTCCCTGCATGGAGCGGTACACTCCAAGAGAGATCAGAAGCAGCAGACCAAAATACAGAATCCCGATCGTCAGCCCCCATGCAAATTTACGGAATTTTGCCATCTTCCCTGCCGCAAAGCCGCCTACAAATGTGGAAACAACATAAATAACGATAATCCCTCCCGTTACTTTCCCCTCATCCAGGTTCAATTTATAAAGCAGCAGAGTCAGTAAAAGCAGAAGGATTCCCGTCACCACATAAGCACACAAAAGAGCCTTTAAAAGCCAGACGACTTTCCCCTCGGCCCCCCGCCCCTTATTTGTCTTATTCTCCATCTAATTCCTCCTCGTCCATCTATGTACTATTACAACATATGATTGTCCTTCCCGGAATATGCATTTATCCCCAAAAAAGCGGAGTGTGACGGGCAAGTTTCGTTTTTGGGGGGCGCAAAATAAAGGAACCGCCGCCAGCCTGTCTAATGCACCTATGCCGGTGAAAAGTGCGGACACGAACCTAAGAAATTCTAGGAAGCCGGCAGCCAGAAAAGCAGGGCACAGGCGGCACATCACAAGAAATCCCATGATTTCTCGCGCTGGGCCGCCTGATTTTGTGATTCGGTGATCACAAAATCTCCCTGCTTTTCTGGCTGCCGCCTTCCAAGAATTTCTAAGGTCCGCTTTAGCACTTTTCACCGGCATAGGTGCATTAGACAGGCTGGCGGCGGTCCCTTCATTTTGCTAGATGCATCCAATCGGAAGGAAAGGTTGCCTGCCGGGAGGGCTCCGTAACGGGCGCAGTGTATTGATTCGCCCGGTGGGGCATATAATCCCCATTGCTTTATTCACTGCTTAGGGGTGCTTTAGCCAAACTGCAGAATACGGTATACCCAAAGGGCACCCCGTAACTCATGCCCTGCGGGCGGATCTGCAGCACAGCTGCAGAATAAGGTATGACTCTTCTTTTTATCTACCGGAGCTATGATGTACCATCAAAAGAATCCATACGCCGCCCCCATTAATGATCCTCCCCATTTGCGCCCTGCCCTGCCGATTGGATGCACCCAGCGAAAGGGAGGGATAGCCGCAATCCGCCCAAGTGCACATATGCCGTTGCGAAATGCTAAAGCGAGCCTTAGAAATTCTAAGAAGCCGGCAGCCGGGCTAGCGGGGGGATTTTGTGATCTCCGAATCACAAAATCTGCTGACCCAGCGCGAGAAATCATCCGATTTCTCGTGATGTGTCAGCTGTACCCCGCTAGCCCGGCTGCCGGCTTCCTAGAATTTCTTAGGTTCGTATCCGCATTTCGCAACGGCATATGTGCACTTGGGCGGATTGCGGCTATCTCTTCCTTTCGCGTCACCCCGCCATCCCAACTTGCCGGGGAGTAAATACCTCTATCTATTGTTCCATCTGCCGTCCCAGAAAACCTGCCGCGCTCATTGCGACTTTTTGCTCCAGTTCGCCAAATTTTTTCTTTTCGTCCTTATTCAGGAAAACAACCGCGCCTATGGCATCTCCCTCGCAGAGGATCGGACACACGACTTCCTCTTTGAATTCTTTTTCATCCTGCACAACCCCCGCATATTTGGCACTGTCGGATTTTGCCAGCAGCTGTTCTCTTGCCTGAATTACTTTCTCCAGCTCTTTGCTGATATACTTATCCTGCAGATCCTTTTTTCCGCTGCCTGACGCAGCCACGATCTGGTCGTTATCGGTGATGCACACTGTACATCCCATTGTCTGGGCAAGGCTTTCTGAATACTGTTTGGCAAGTGTGCCAAGCTCCCCAATCGGGGAATATTTCTTAAGTATTACTTCACCTTCCCGGTCTGTAAATATTTCCAGCGGATCACCTTCCCGGATCCGCAGGGTTCTTCGTATCTCCTTCGGAATAACAACCCTTCCCAGATCGTCAATCCGCCTTACGATTCCTGTAGCTTTCATAAAGAAATTCCTCCATTTAACGTCTTAGTAATCATTAGCACTTCTACTAGTATTTGTTAAATAGAGGAAAATATTCGTGCTCCAGTCAGTTTTCCATTTCCACGTATTGTTCTGCTATATTTTTCACATGATCGCCGATTCTTTCAAAATCTGTCAGGATCTCTGTGAACACAATTCCTGTCTGCGGACGGCATTTACCTTTTTTCAGACGCTGCATCTGCTTTTTAAAATATTTTTCTCTGGTGTCGTCTATTTTCTGCTCCATCAGAGCCGCCTGGTTCAGGATAACGGCGGGAACATCCTCTTCCTGCCTGTTCACGATACGCAAAGCTTCCAGGCACTGCTTTTTCATATTTTTCAAATCGTCCCTGGCAATATCCGAAAATTCACCGTTCCATTTTTTTAAGTCTTGCGCATATTCCGCCAGATTGACCGCATGGTCCCCGATCCGCTCCAGGTTGCTTATGATCACATAATATCCATTAATCTGCCGGGAGTCGGACATGGACATTTCGTTGGCCATAAGGGATACTATATAAGCGGATATTTCCTGATTCAGATAATCGATGTAAGTCTCTCTTTCCCGGATCTTTTTCATTTCTCTGTCATCGTATTTCATGAGTATATCGTATGCATGCGAAATATTTTTTTCTACCATCCCCAGCATTCTTCCCACTTCATTCCCCACCTGGGATATCGCGACGGCGCTCTGTCCGATGGCATACGATGGTTCGAATCTGGCAATATATTTCAGCCGGTAATCTTCTTCCTCCTCTTTTTTGCTGTCCGGCAGAATCTTTACCGCAGCCTGGGCCATGTATTCGCCGAACGGAAGTAAAATCAGGGTTGTTACGATATTAAATACGGTATGTACATTGGCGATCTGGGATACCGGGTTTCCCGGAACCAATGCCTCCATCCATGCTACAAACGGTGTAAACATACAGATCAGAGTGAACAGTACCGAACCGAATATATTAAACATTAGATGGATCACGGTTGTACGCTTGGCATTGACTTTCATTCCGATGGAAGCCAGAACCGCTGTGATACAGGTTCCGATATTCTGTCCAAAAAGAATATATACCGCACTGGACAGCGGGATCATACCGGTACCCGCCAGTGCCTGCAAGATTCCTACTGATGCGGAAGAGGACTGGATCACTGCGGTAAATACCGCCCCAATCAGTATACCCACCAGTGGATTTTTAAATGTAGTCATAAACTGAATAAATGCCGGTGAATTCTGCAGCGGCTCCATGGCGCTTCCCATCATATCCATGCCCATGAACAGGATACCAAGTCCGGCAAAAATACTACTGATATGGTGGACCTTTTCGTTTTTTACAAACATGATGGCCGCAACACCGCCGATGGCAAATATAGGGGCAATGGCGCCGATGTCAAGTGCAATCAGCTGACCGGTGATTGTCGTCCCTATATTGGCGCCCATAATCACCCATACAGCCTGTTTCAATGTCATCAGCCCGGAATTTACAAAGCCGACTACCATAACAGTCGTAGCGGAGGAAGACTGTATGACCGCTGTGATGCCTGCTCCCACCAGCACCCCTTTTACTCTGTTGGATGTTAGTTTTTCCAGAATTGATTTCATCCGGTTGCCCGCCGCAGCCTCCAGACCGTTGCTCATCATCTGCATTCCGTATAAGAAGAGAGCGAGCCCTCCCAGTAATGCAAGTAAATCCTTAATTCCCATCTCTCATACTTCTCCTTTGCATGCCTTAATTTTTACGCACTCTTAACACAGATTATCATAGCCAAAAACACGAGGTCAATCTGACCGGCACGTTTCTTAGCGGTATCTTAATTACTTACTGGAGCTTTTGCGTTACATCACACGAATTCATGCACTGCCGCAGTCAAAGTGCAACTGCCCGCGAACGAATTTTTGCTCCAGATCGGATGCGCCATCTGCAAAACCGCCAGGTAGATATTGAAAACCTCATTATATTCTGCTAAAATTTACATGTCATGAAATAAAAAAGTATACGCAGGATGGAGAAAACAATATGAGCCTGAAAATTCCAATAGAAACTTCCGCCAGGCATATCCATGTCTCCCAGGAAGACTTTGAACAACTGTTTGGCCCCGGCGCACGTTTGAACTATACAAAGGAGCTCAGTCAGCCCGGCCAGTATGCATGCAAAGAAAGGCTGACCGTCATTGGCCCCAAAGGGCGCTTTGAAAAGGTCATCTTACTGGGCCCGTTTCGTCCCGCAACCCAGGTCGAAATATCCGTTACAGATGCCCGCAGGCTTGGCATACCAAGCGTCATCCGCCAGTCCGGAGATATCGCCGGCACACCGGGATGCACTCTCGTGGGCCCTCACGGAAAAGTAGAGCTGAAGGAAGGTGTCATCGTAGCCAAACGCCACATTCATATGACGCCCATCGATGCCCTCAGGGCACATGTAAAGGACAACGATATCGTTTTCGTCATAACCACAAGCTATGAGCGTTCCCTCATTTTTTCCGATGTGGTCGTCCGGGTCAGCCCTAAATTCGCATTGTCCATGCATGTGGATACCGACGAAGCCAACGCATTTGCCAACGAGGATAACCCAACCGGCGTGATTTTAAAACTATTTGACGGGCATACTTATAATCTGCAGACATGGGCAGATGAACTGCAGTCCGGAATCAACAGGGGGGTCTGACCCCTTTGCAAAGGGGTCAGACCCCCGTGCAAATCCGACACTATTCTGACAATTTCAAAATGGAGGTATTTTAACATGAGTAAAATCGATGAAGTAAGAAGCGCTATGATGTCCGCTATGAAGGCCGGCGACAAGGAAAGAAAGGCAGCTCTCTCTTTTCTGTTATCTTCCCTGAAAAATAAGGCGATCGACAAGCGGGCAGATCTGACGGAGGAAGAGGAAAACCAGGTAATTCTAAGAGAGATTAAACAGACAAAGGAAACACTGGAAATGACTCCCAAAGACCGCACGGATATTATTGAGGAATGCCAGAAGCGTCTTGCTGTTCTGGAAGAGTATGCTCCGAAGATGATGGGCGAGAATGAGATCAGAGAAATCGTGATGGGTGTGCTTGCCGATCTTGGTATAGAGACTCCAACCGCAAAGGATAAAGGAAAGATCATGAAAGAACTGATGCCGAAGGTAAAAGGAAAGGCTGATGGGAAACTCGTAAGCACAATCGTGGCGTCATTAATCCAATAAAATATAAGAGGGCCGCCCGGGGAACAGGGGCGTATGGGCTTTTCTGGGGCGGGCGAAAGACGTGAGATTTACTAAAAGTCCAAATAGGCCGATTGCAGGCACCTTTGACATGCCATCCGAAATCTGATGATTTCGCATGTCAGGTCAAAGTAAAAATATGATTTGGAAATCATATTTTTATCCTGCAATCGGCCTATTTGGACTTTAAGTAAATCTAGCACGTCTTTCTTGACGCCCCTGAAAAGCCCATACGCCCCTGTTCCCCGGGCTGGGTGCATCCTGCCGGGAGACGGGGAGCGGTGGATCGGGCTGAATTGGCGGAGCGTTTTTGGAAGTAGACGTAAATGATGAGATAAACACTTCTATCTGTTAAATACGGCTATTGCCAGACCCTCGCCTCTTATGGCTGACCAGTGGGCCTCGTTGATTTCTTCGAGGCGGTAGCGGTGGGTGATGAGGCGGTAGAGGGGGAGGTCTTTTTCGGCGGCTTTTTTCATGAATTTGAAGCATTCTTCGTAGTCGCGGGTTGTGTAGTATCTTCCTCCTGCCGGCATGGAATCTTCATAATGTTTTACGGCTGTTTTGGACTTGCCGAGGACGTATTGCAGTTCGCAGATGCTGCCGCTGTTTTTTGCGAAACGTTTTGCAGTGCTTCGGCCCAGTGGGGATGCGGTGCATTGGAATACGGCGTCTGCAAGGCTTCCGCCGAAGTACTTCTGGATCTTTTCCAGTACGGCTGATATGCCGTTTTTGTTACGGTAATTGATGCTTTCCCTGGCACCGAATTCTATAGCCAGTTTGAGAGCCTGTTCGTCTCCGTCTATTGCGATTATGTTGTATATGCCCATACAATTCAGTATGGCGATGGCTGTGAGGCCTTCCAAGCCGCAGCCCAGTACGATAACACGTTTTGAAGAATCCAGATGTCCGAGCTTGACAGTCCTCTGTACCGCGCTGTTTACCGCAATGACCGTCTCTGTAAGCAGACGGGACTCTAAATCCAGATCGTTTACCTGGTAGATCTGGTTATCGGCTCTGAGCACTACATAGTTGGAATACCACCCGTGAAAGCCGCTCCCTGCACTGCCGCGGTTTGCACCGAAAGCGGTGGCCGCTCCGCCGGCCTTTTTTACGGCAACGACTCTGTCACCGACCTTGAGGGCTGTTCCTGCCGCATCCTGCAGAGAAGGGCTGCCCAGTTTCACGATGCGGCCGGTTCCCTGCTGTCCCAGAAGGGACGCCTGGCCCACTCTCTTTTCTTTCATGAATTCTATCGTATCGGAAGGTGACACACAACAGCCTTCCACTTCCACGAGAATCTCTTTTGCGCCGATCTCCGGCAGCTTATATTCTTTCAGTTCATAACTTTCAGGAGACACCAGCACGGCACTCCTCCCCGTCTCATTGCCCGTAAGCACCGGCATTCTTTCCAGGGTAAATGCTGTCCTGTTCTCTTTGTGTGTCCCAACCTCAGAGAGAACTTGTTTTACTATATCATCAATCTTTAAATCCATCTTCGTATCTCCTTTACCAGGATATTCGCCTGTGCTGCATTCCGGATCTGCCTGTATTCACTCCGTGCAGCAGCTTGTCAATCTTGATCTTCACAACGACCTTCCTGTAGGAGGAAGGTATACGTTCATGACAGCAGGGTTTATGTCCGTCCGTGGGATAAACCAGGTAAAACATTCCCGGCTTCATCTGTATTCTGTCGCCCTGCCCGGTTAACCATTCTATATCTGTGTCGGGATCATATGGTGTCTTCACCGTCAGATCCGCCTTGTCCGCGTATTCCCACATCTCCGAGCCTTCCAGAAGAATCTGCACATCCAGATACTTGTCATGGGTTTCAAAATCCGCTTCCTCAAAGCTCCGGGTCTGTCCCTCCTGAACGAATGCGAACCCCTTTCCGACAGGGTATCTGCCAGCCGGCAGGCGTTCCTTCTCCACACGTTCCACAAAACGCACCGCATCCCACAGTTCGGGCACACACCGCTGATAATAGCGGAAATGTTCCAGCTTATCCATTATCATATTATGCTACCTCTCCAATCTGTCAAATCTGCGTCTGCATCTACAGCAGTTTCAGTTCTCTCATCTTATTATATACATTAGCCTTAGCCTCTGCATCCAGAGAAAGAGCCGGCAGCCTCTCGTGGCCGTCCTGATTCAGCACGCGGTAGTACATAGCCTGTTTACATGCCAAAAAGAGCGGCGTACTGTAACCATAGATGTCCATGGCATTCACCATCTTTTTAAACCAGAGAGCTGCCTCATTATAGTCACCCCTCTTTGCGGACTGGTACGTATTGACCGTAAACTCAGGAGCAAAGTTAGCGGTTGCATTGATAAATCCGTCCACACCGCAGACCAGAAGTCCCATAGCCTGGTTCTCATAGGCTGAGAACACAGAAAAATCAGGATTCACTTCCTTCACCTTCTGCATAGAAAGAACATGGTTAAAATCATTGATCGTATCTTTGATTCCCACAATATTCGGGTTATCCTTCACAAGCTTGCTCACCACATCCGCATTGAAACAATAGCCTGTCAGATCCGGGAAATTGTATATTATAATAGGAAGAGACGTATGGGAAGCCACATAACCAAAATATGCCTCCACCATCTCTGAGCTGTATACACTGAAATACGGATTAATCAGAAGTACGCCGTCAGCGCCGGCAGCCTCCACATATTTTAGCAGCTCCATTGTATTCTCAAGGCAGGTATCTCCGACACCTACGATCACATTCACCCGCCCATTGACATGGTCTATCATTTCTTTAATAAAATTCTTTTTCTCTTCTACAGTCATAATACTGAACTCTCCGGATGTCCCCAGATATGCCAGTCCGTCCACACCCTTTGAGATCAGGAAATCCGCCTGTCTCTTGCTTGCCTCAATGTCTATCTTACACTTTTCATCAAATATCGTGATGACCGGCGGATTCACGCCACACAGTTTCTTCATTATACTATTCCTCCTTCTGATACCCAAGCTCTCTGGATAAACTCTTTCCGGCCTTCAGCATCTCTGCTATGATTAGTTCCTTCTTGTCCATCATGCGCTCTTTCGGGCCCGATACACTGAGGGCAGCAATCATCCTATGGTAGCCGTCATAGACCGGAACTGCCAGACACCATAATCCTTCTTCGATCTCCTGGTCGTCCGTCGCATAGCCCTGGAGACGAAATTCCTGCAGTTGCTTTCTCAATTCTTCCACGCCCTTCACCGTATTTTCCGTAAATGCGGTAAATTTCAGCCCATTCATTATATCACGGCTTTCCTCCGGCGGAAGAAAGGATAGAAATGCTTTTCCCAGACCGGTGCAGTAAACCGGCTTTCTGGATCCGATTTGTGCATTTGTATTAATCGTCCGCTCGCAGTTTTCCTTCGCAATATACACAATCTCTCCCTGCGAGAGAACCCCCAGGAAACAGGTCTCACCCAGCGTCTGCATGAGATGCTTTAAATAAGGTGTAGCCATCCTCCCGATATCGAATCTGGATGCCGCTACCGCTCCAAGGCTTACCAGCTTGCCCCCCAGTGAATACCGCTTCTGCTCATCCACCGCCAGGTAACCGTTTTCCGCCATTGTCTGTAAAAGAGCTATCGTACTGCTTGGAGCATAATTCAGACGAGTGCTGATATCCTTGTTCGTCAGCCCATCGGAGCTACCCTCTAAAAGGTCGAAAATTTTCAATACTCTTTCTGCCGATTTAACCGCCATATAAAACACCTGCTCCTTTCATTTTCAAAGGGCGACTTCCCCATTTTCAATATAAAATTACATTACCACGCCCAACTTTTCTTGTCAACTTTGAAGAGCTCTGCATGGCTCTTCTATACTGCCTCTTTTCCTATTAAAAAGAGAATGACTAAAATGATGATAAAGTGCACAAGCCCCTCAATTCTGAGGGGCCTGTACATTACGGCATACTGCCGTATACCTATGTCATACCTGATGCATTTTGCACTAGATGAACAGGCATGATATCAAACCTACAATAATAATCAGAATAATACCTACAACCGAAGCAATTGCCTGCCCCAAAGTATATGTTTTCAATCCGCCGGTAAAATTAAATCCGGTCATATTTGATACAATCCAAAAGCCTGAGTCATTAACCGTTGCGCCGAACAGTGCGCCGTCCAGGCACGCCAAGGCGATAAATACCGGGTGGATAGCTACGGTTGCTGCAACGCTCTGCATTATCGCAAATGTGGTCAGTGAAGCCACTGTACCGGATCCGGTGATCTGTCTGAACAGCAGTCCCAGAATCCAGCCAATCAGCAGAATCAGCACGATATTGTTGGAGATATTGGATACCATATTCTTAATTGCTTCACTCACGCCTGAGGCAGTGATTACAGAGGAGAAGGAACCGCCGGCTCCGGTAATCAGGAATACAAGCCCGGCAGATTTCAAGGCTGTAGTCGCTACTTTTTCTGTCTTTGCCAGTCCCAGGTACTTAATAGAGATAACCATACCAGCCAGAGTTCCCAACAGCATAGATGTTGTCTTCTGTCCAAGGAAATCAATCCAGGTCGGAACAGAATCCATCATAGCGCCTGCTACTGTATTCAAAAGAATGAAGATGATCGGAAGCAGGATCGGGAGCAGTGAAACGAAGAATCCCGGCATTTTTTCCGGAAGTTCCAGCTCATTGATGTCCAAGCCGTTTCCATTCTCATCTTTTTCTGCATTCCAAAGCCCTTTCTTCATTAAGAACCCATGAATCGTAACGGCAATCAGTACCATAGGAATACCGAACAGCAGTCCTGCTGCGATCATAATACCAAGATCGAATCCAAAATACTCCGGAGCAACCAGCGGGTTTGGCGTCGGAGGAACCAGGGTATGCGCAACACCGGCACCGATAGAGATTGCTCCTACGATATAACCGATTCCCTTATTCAGCTTCTTCATCAAAGCTACACCGATCGGGATCAAAATTACAAATGTTACATCAAAAAATACAGGGATGGAAAGTACGAATCCGGCAAAACCTACCGCGTACATTGCCCATTTGTTTGGAAATACAGATACCAGTTTATCAGCAATTACACTTGCACCGCCGGTATCACTTACGAACTGGCCGAGGATGATACCAAGGCCGATCGGGAATCCGATACTTCCCAGCATGCTGCCGAAACCATTGTTAATCACGTTAACCAGGCCGGTTGTTACCGTCCCGTCAGCGGCTGTGATATCCACCAGCGGTACTTTAGTCAGAACACCAAGGAGCAGAGAACCAAGGATCAGGGCGATCGCCGGATTCATCTTGGCCTTGATAATAAACAATACAACAACTGCGATTGCGATTATTAAACTTATAATTAAAAATGCTGTTGACATTTTACCCTCCTACATAAAGGCTGCTTTTACAGTCTTGTTCCCTTTTTTACTTCAATGAGTGTCTTATCCTTATTCAGTTCCACACCAAATCCCGGCTTGTCGCTGACTTTCAGCTTACCGTTAACCGGCATTGGCTCATCCTTCAGCAGCGGATAATACTGCGGAACCACCTTATCAGCCTGCGGCGCCATCATCAGGCACTCTGTGATCGGTGAATTTGTTTTTGTTGTTACATAATGATAACTGTATGTACCGCTTCCATGAGGAATTACCAGTTTGCCGTGCGCTTCTGCCATGTTACCGATCTTAATCAGTTCTGTCATACCGCCGCACCAGCCGACATCAGGCTGAATGACATCCAGGTCGCAGTCCTCGATCAACATGCGGAAGCCGAACTTGGAAGCTTCATGCTCACCGCCTGTTACCATGATCTGGTTACCCGCTGCTTTCTTAAGGTCACGGTATGACCAGTAATCATCCGGGTTGAAACACTCTTCAATCCAGTTAAACTTCAGGTCTGCAGAAGCCTGCATCAGGCGTTTTGCATAGTAAAGGTCAAGCGCCATCCAGCAGTCCCACATCAGCAGGAAATCATCCCCGCACTTTTCACGCATATCAGCCGCCAGTTCAATGCTCTTCCTCAGGCCTTCCATTCCATCTGCCTGTCCGTAAACAAGCGGAATCTTGCCTCCGACAAATCCCATATCCTTTGCAAGGTCAGGTCTCGGCCCTGTAGCGTAGAAAGTCAGTTCCTCGCGAACCTTACCTCCCAGCATCGCATATACAGGTTCCTCTCTTAACTTGCCGAGCAGATCCCAGAGCGCCAGGTCGACTGCAGATATCGCGTTCATTACCACGCCTTTACGTCCATAGTAAAGAGAGGCACGATACATCTGATCCCAGATGATCTCTATCTCATTGGCATCCTTGCCCACAACAAAGCGGTCAAGATGATTCATAACCAGCCATGCCGCCGGATATCCGCCCGTTGTAATACCGAATCCAGTCACACCGTTATCCGCCTCAACTTCCACTACAAGAGTCTTCAGCGCATTAATTCCAAAGCTGGATCTGGTTGCCTTATACTCCGGATAAATGCTCATAGGAGTTGCAATCTGCTTAACAATCCAATGATCTTCACTCTGATCATGATAATCAGCGCCACCTCCTTCGACAACATAAGCACGGATTGCTGCAATCTTTCTTCCCATTAATGCCATAATAAGTACCTTCCTTTCTTTTCTTTAAAATGACACATTTAAAGTTTACTCCGTTCCACCGATTCGTATATGTGAATCAGATTCTCATTTCATAAACAGTTTATCATTTCTTTATAATTAAGTCAAGATTCAACGATTTTTTCCACACTATACTCAAAAACCGCAGTACGTTTTTGTGCAAGATGTACAATCTTAATGTAACCGTCCACTTTTGCAGGATTGATTTTTTAAGCATTATAAAGTATACTGATTGAGTTGTTAACTGACGGTCAGGCATACCGGTATTCAGCCTGTTTCGCTGAAACATTGTATTCGCTGCCGGAGCTGTAGTTCTTATAGGAGAGGGTAAAGTATCTATTATGTTTCTATTAATTTTTAATCAACTGCTGAAAATGCTCATTATTATGATATTGGCGTTTGCCTGCTACAGGCTGAAGATCGTAAGCCAGGAAGGAAACAGAAGTATATCCAATCTGCTCCTTATGATTGTCAACCCCTGCCTGATTATTACCGTATATCAGACAGACTATGACGCCAGACTTGTCAGAGGGCTTTTGATCGCATTTGCGGCCGCTTTTGCTGCCCATATCATAGCCATTTTGATTGCCCGCTTTCTGGTACCTGAGAAAAATAACCCGAATTATTATCTCGACCGCTTTGGCTCAATCTATTCCAATTGCGGCTTTATCGGAATTCCACTGATCTACAGTGTGCTGGGAAACGAAGGAGTCTTCTATCTCACCGCCTATATGACCATGTTCAATCTGTTTACATGGACTCACGGGCTCAGCCTGCTGGAGAATAAGTTCTCTTTGCGGCAGCTGAAGGAGGGGCTGTTATCGCCTATGATCATTGCTACCTGCGCCGCTCTGATTCTGTTTTTTGCACAGCTGCGGATTCCTTCCGCTGTTCTGGATTCTATGAATTATATAGCAGATATGAATACGCCTCTTGCCATGATGATTGCAGGTTTCTCTGTTGCACAGGCTGACCTGAAGAAAATATTCGGACATTTGCACATCTACTGGGTCAGCTTTCTGAAGCTGATCGCTGTGCCGCTGGCAGTCACCGTATTTTTATACCTGCTTCGTATAGACCATGACATTGCATATACTACATTAATCGCAGCGTCATGTCCCACAGCTACCACAATGACAATGATGTCAATTCGTTATAAAAGAAACTATACATACGCTTCAGAAATATTTACATTTACTACCGTTTTGTCTATGGTGACGATTCCTTTCGTTACTTTTGTTGCCGGATTTTTAATAAAATAGAAATTTCTAAGGGAAAATGGATATCCTGTAAGAGAGACTACTAATCAGATTCAGAGAGAGTTTATATGAAAGTTTTAATTTTATCATGCAGCACAGGAGAAGGACATAACTATGCAGGAAAAGCACTTCAGGAGTGTATCCGCCTTCACGGTGATGAAGCGGATATGCTTGACATCATGCTGCTTGCGGGTAAACGTGTGTCCCGTTTCGTGGGCGGTGGGTATGTGTCAATTGTAAAACATGCTCCCCGCTTTTTTCATTTTTTGTATAGACTGGGAGGGGTTGTCAGCTCATCACACCGCAAGTCTCCCGTATACTATGCGAACGCTATGCTCGCCAAACCCCTGAAACGCTATCTGGAGGAACACCATTATGATGTCATCGCCACACCGCATCTGTTCCCTGCGGAGACACTTACCTACATGAAGCATAAAAAGATGCTGTCCCATAAAGTAGTTGCTATTGAGACCGACTATACCTGCATTCCATTCTGGGAAGAAACGGACTGCGATTATTATATAATCCCGCACAAAGAGCTAAAAGAAGAGTTTGCTGCCAGGGGGCTCCCTGCACACAGGCTGAAACCTTACGGCATACCGGTCCGGCAGGCATTTTCGGCTCCCCGGGTTCCAAAAGCAGCAAGGCAGATGTGTAAGATACCTGAGAACGCACATGTCTATTTGATCATGAGCGGCAGCATGGGTTTCGGAAAGATCCAGCTGTTCGTCGCGGAACTGCTGCGCAGAATTCAGCCCGATGAATACATCATCGTCATCTGCGGCGCCAACAAAAAATTATACCATATTCTGACGGGAGAATTCGGCCGTTCTGCCAACGTCAGGATCGTGGGTTATACAGAGCACATTGCCGCCTACATGGACGCCTGTGATGTGCTGTACACAAAACCCGGAGGCCTGACCAGCACAGAAGCAGCGGTAAAAGGAATCCCTATCGTCCACACCACGCCCATCCCGGGTTGTGAAACAAGAAACCGGGAATTCTTCTCCGTCCGCGGGCTTTCCGTTACTTCAGACAAATTCTACGGCCAGATAGCCGCGGGCCAGAGCCTGCTGCGGGACCCCGTCCGCTGTGAAGCCATGCGCACCGCCCAGTCAGCAGCAATTCCGGGGGACGCGTCACTCAAAACCTACAGACTCCTGCGCCGTATCTGCAGAAAATCCGGAGGTGAAATATAATGTATTACCTATTTATTCTGCTGGGTTACTTATCCGGCAGCATCCTATACGCCCAACTGATTCCCAGGCTGTTAAGCGGAATCGACATCAGAGAGGCCGCCAGCGACCACAATCCTGGAGTCTTTAACGCATTCAAACTGGCCGGCAGAAAAACCGGAGCCATCGTCCTCATCCTGGAGCTGGCAAAAGGATTCCTCCCCATCTGTGCAGCCGCACATATTCTGGATGTCCACGCCCCTCTCTTCGGCATCATACTGGCAGCCCCAGTCATCGGCCATGCCTTCCCATTCATGCACCCCACAAAAGGCGGCAAAGCCATAGCCGTCTCCTTCGGCTGCCTGTTGGGCCTCCTCCCAAACCTATACCCGTTCTTCCTGCTCGCCTTCTTCTACCTCCTATTCTCCCTGCTGATCATCATCCGCCCCCACCTCCTGCGCACAATCATCACCTACCTCTGCTTCAGCATCACCAGCATCCGCCACCTCCAATCCCCCACGCTCCGTTGCGGAACGCTGCTAATATCCTCCATAGTAATCCTAAAACACCTCCTAAAACACAAAAAATCCCCCATCAGCATCCGCCTCCCAGGCCGCCAAAATCACTAAAATAAGCTCCCCCGCCCGCCACGCCAATCCACGTCAATCCCATCCGCCTCTCCCGTCTTCCTGCAGGATGCACCCAGCTTGTAAGGATGAGCTCCAGGATGCCGCACAGCGGCAGGAGGACACATATGCCCGGGTGAAGTGCATAGAGCGCGCTTAGGGATTCCGGGACGGAAGAAGGCAGGGAAGGTGGACGAAAACGTAATCACCAAATTACGTTTTCGGCTGACCTGACGCGCGAAATCCATCAGGATTTCGCGTGGCATGTCAGCCCGTGTCCACCTTCCCTGCCTTCTTCCGTCCCGGAATCCCTTAGCAAGCGGGCAGCATCTCACCCGGGCATATGTGTCCTCCTGCCGCTGTGCGGCATCGTGGAGCTCATTCTTACAAGCGTACCCCCCTTACTCCTTCACAGCTCCCCCCATGATCCCCGCTACAAGAAACCGTTTCATCCCCAGTGCCAAAGCCGCCGACGGCACCACAGCGCATATTCCCGCAGCCGCGGTGATTCCATACTGGACGGCATCTTTTGTCATAAACTCCGAGGTAACAACGGCAATGGGTTTGGTAGCCAGCGATGAAGCCAGAATCAGCGGAATCTGAAACTGACTCCAGGTATTCAAAAACAGGATCAGTGCAGCCGATACAATTACCGGTTCGGAAGCCGGCAGAATAATACGTAAAAACGCACGCATTCTTCCGCACCCATCCACCAGCGCGGCCTCCTCCAGTTCTTTCGGTATGGTGGCAAAGTAGTTCGATATAAGCCATGTTGTCACCGGCAGCAGAGCGCTTACATAAATCACGCTCAGCCAGAACATATTGTCGAGCAGCTGATGATCTGCAAATATTTTATAAATTGGTATAATAGTGGCCATAACCGGAATTACCATGGTAATCAGCAGCATATTTTTGATCAGGATTCTCCCCTTGAATTCCATCCTCGAGAGCGCATATGCGGATGCCAGCGCCGTCGGCATCCCCAGCAGAAGCGTTACACCCACAGCCTTCAGGGAATTCAGCATCCCCGTATAAAACAGCTGCCCCTGCTGCCCTGTCCCTAACAAAAGATTCCGATAGTTCTCCCAGGTAATATCCCCGGGCAGCAGATTTGCAGACCTTCCAAACATACCGTACTCGGGAGTCACGGAAATCAGAAAGGCCCACAGAAACGGCCCGATTGTAAAAAGCAGAAAAAGAATCATAAACAACCAGTACCCTTTTTTTCTTTTCATCCGTACATCACCTCCCTGTTCAGATTCCTCAGATAAAATATGCCAAGAATGCCGGCCAGAAGCATTACCAGATATGTGATAGCGCTTCCCTTCCCAAAATCGAGGAAGGAAAATGTGGTCAGATAGCTCTCAACAACTATATTCTTACCCAGATCTCCCATACCGGACAGCGCCACAATTTCATCGAATACGTTTACCGCGGTGATCGACGTGCTTGTCATTCCGATTCCTACAAACGGAAGCATCAGTGGCACAGTGATTTTCCGAAAAATCTGCAGGCTGCCGCCACCGTCGATCTTAGCCGCCTCATACAGGCTTTCCGGCAGAGCTTTTCTTCCCGCAAGGCACACCAGGGCCATAAAAGGAATGCTCCGCCAAGTAACCACAAGAGAAACCGACAAAAGCAGGAGCCACCGCGAGGAGAGCCACTCCACCGGCTGATCCACAACATGCAGGGTAATCAGCAGCTTGTTCATGAATCCATACCCGGAGTTCAGAATGAACTTCCACAGCACCCCGTTGACATACGGCGGAAGCGCCCAGGGCAGCACTGCCACGGCAAGCATGAGTCCGGATACACGGGATTCCACATTCAGAAAAAGCGCAACGGCTATACCGATCACTGTTGTAAGCAGAACGATCATCACGACAAGAAACAGGGTATTCTGCAGACTGTACCAAAAAGAGGATGACTTTAATACACTGATATAATTGGCAGGACCGATGAATTCGATCTCTCCGGGCGCTGTCAGCTTCCACTTTTTCAGGCTATATGAAAATGTTACAATCACAGGGTAAAATACCAAGACACCCATGATAATCATCATGGGCGCCAGTAATAGATATGGTAATGCTTTTTTCATCACTATTTTCCTGCCAGTTCCGTAATCTTACTGTCCATCTCTTCAAAGGCTTCTTCCGCAGTCAATTCCCCAAGAGCCATTTTATTCACCGCATTATAAATGGCATTGCTCATCTCTGCATAATAGGACGGTACCCCGTTGGGGAACGGAGACGAGATCCGCTCAGCCTCCTCCAGCATAGCGCCGGAGTCTGTGATTGAACCGTCGTTTATGAGCTCTTCCAAGATCGTATTATGAGTTGGGATCGCGCTTTTCGTTTTATAAAGTTCTTTTTGGATCTCCGGCGACGTATACCATTTTACAAATGTCTCGGCATCTTCTTTATTTTTGGAGAACTTCGTGATTCCAATCGCCTCTGGAAGCGCCATGGTATGCTCTGAAGTACCGGTCTTTCCCGGCACCAGAATCGGCTCGATCTGTCCTACAATACTGCACTCCTCGCTGTTGCTGCTTCTCGCCACAAAGGATGTAGGCCCTGTCATAAAACTGGCATCACCTGATAAAAGCCTCCGGTATGCATCCATACCGGACGAAGTCTTATCGGCCGGGTCAATCAGTTCTTCCTGAAGCATCTTCTCCTCATAACTGAGCGCCGCCAGCACGGAGTCCTTAATCAGCGTACCGTCCTCATGAAATACTGCGCCATTCATTGTATACGCCAGCCAGATTAACGAAGTCGTCGCCGCTTCTTCCGCATTCAGCGGAATCGCAAACGGATATTCAGACACACCAGCTTCTTTCAGCTTTTTTGCATTTTCATATACCTGTTCCCATGTCTCCGGCGCCGACTGGATCCCGGCCTCTTTATAGTGCTCGGTATTATAATAAGACAGCCTGTAATCATTGGCATAAGGAACAGCCAGTACTTTCCCTTCTATAGTAAATGTATCCAGCGTAGGCATGTCGGCCTTTTCTTCTTCTGAAAGCCGGATCTCCTCCAGCCAGTCTGCAGCATAGAACTCCCCTACCCAGGACCAGTCCACTTCCACCACATCCGCAGCAGATGAACCGCCGGAAGCTGCAATTGCAATCTTATCCCGGATATCATCCCAGCTTACCTCGTTGATCACAACATCAATCCCGGTCTCCCCTGTAAAATCTGCCAGCATCTCATCCGGCGGCACCCCCCAGTCCGGAATCATAAAGGTAATCTGACGGTCTCCCTTTTCATTCTCCGTTATATCCTCTGCTTCTTTTTTTTCATCCTTCTCCTTCGCACCGCATCCTGCCAGCATTCCCACAGCCAGACACAGACACACCACGAAACTGATCACTCTTTTCATACCTTTTCCTCCTTTAAGCTCCATGTTTTTGAGACCTACGGCTTCACCCCTGCCAAACAGAGCTCAGCCATCCTGCATATACTGCAGAGCCCAAAACATATTCGACACTTTCTCTTATGATACCACCAATAAACCAAAGGATACAACCCATTTTCGACACATAGATAAAAAATGGGTACGCCTGATGGAAGCAGAGAGCAGCGGAACGGAAGATACTTCCCCTCCGTCCTGCTGCCCGCTCCCATCAGGCGTGCCCCAACATTATCAGGCAGACTGTCTTCCCCCTCGCTGGGCCGCCTCAAACTCCCTTAATTTCTCCCTGGCTTCTCTGTTCAGGTTCTGCGGTACTTGTATCTGCACGCATACATACTGGTCACCGTGCACCTCCGGATTCTTCATGGACACAACGCCCTTTCCCCGGAGCCGTATTTTCGTCCCCGACTGCGTTCCCTCCCTGATCTTGCAGAGTACGTTTCCATAAAGAGTCTCAACCATCACTTCCCCGCCGAATACTGCGGTCGTAAACGGGATGTAAGCCGTCGTATAAATATCCTGCCCCTTTCTCTCAAAGCCTGCCTTCCCGCCGACCTGTACTTTTAAGAACAGGTCTCCCGGTTCACCGCCGCCTGCGCCTGGCATCCCTTTGCCCCGCAGCCGAATGCTCTTGCCGGTCTCAATACCTGCCGGAATGCGAACCTGCAGGGACTGCACAGGTGCTGTCATACCATCCTGATTCTGAAGCGTAATAATCTTTTCACATCCAAAAACCGCCTCGTCAAAAGTAACTGCAACTTCCGCATGCAGGTCTGCGCCCTTCCTGCGGAACGTTTTTCTGCCATATCCTCCGCCGCCAAACCCACTGCCGGAATAATTATGGTATTCGAATCCCTCTGAACCGCCGCCCCTGAACATATCGCCAAAAATATCCCCGAAAATATCATTCATATCGCCGCTTTCAAAATGATATTCCCGTGTTCCTCCATTCTGACGGCTGTATGCCTTGGCGGCATCGGCATCAAACCCTCCTTCAAAAGCAGCATGGCCGAACTGGTCATACAATTTACGTTTTTCTTCGTCACTTAAAACCGTATACGCCTCTGTAACCTCTTTAAAATTCTGTTCAGCCTGGGCGTTACCCGCATTTGTATCCGGATGGTACTTTTTGGCAAGCTTCCGGTACGCCTTTTTTATCGTGTTTTCATCTGCACTCTTATCAATTCCCAAAACTTTATAATAATCTCTCTTTGCAGCCACTGCCATCACCTCCTGGTCCTACCTTCTGGCTTCTTGTTTTAAGAGATTCATCTCTTCCCCATAGCGTAGGGAGAGTCCTCTTATCTTGTTAAATCTGTGGGGAAAAGCCCCGTACCCAATCAAAAAACATCCCCGAAAATACTTCCGGGGAATCATGCTGTCCAACAATAGATTCATAATCAAGCCCCTATTGTTCTATTTGTAATATAACATGCCACATCAGAATTGTCAATAAAAAAATTGGGATTTAGTTGGCTAGCTTTAGACTTGTCGACGGATGGGGACGCTTTATGACAGGGAGGCCGGGGAGGTGCTGGGGCTGTATATGCCGTTGCGATATGCACCCATGCTGCTAAGTGATTCTAGAACACCCGATGCCGGATAGGCGGGTACGCTGAACACATCACGGGAAATCTGATGATTTCCCGCGCTGGGTTCAGCAACAACTTGATTTGGAGATCAAGTTGTTCCCCGCCTATCCGGCATCGGCTGTTCAAGAATCACTAAGCGCACTCCAGCATTTCGCAACGGCATATACAGCCCCAGCACCTCCCCGGCCTCCCTGTCATAAAGCTGGCTCATCCAATCGGCAGGAAAGCTCGCCAACCGGGTGGGATCCCGGACCAGGGCAGCGGATGTGGATTGGCTATGCGTGTCTTTTCATCTTCAAGATGTGTATTGAATTATTTTGATACTGGAACCGTATCCCTTTGCTTATGTACACCTACTGGGGACATAAAAGTCCCGCCAATTCTATATCCATACGCTGCCCCCGTTTGAGGCCCCACCTTAGGAACGAGTCCTTTTCCTGCCGGTTGGATGCGCCAGCTCCATGAAGGGATAGCCGAAAGCCTCCCGGAGAACATCCATGTCCTTTCAAAAACGCTCAAAGCGAACCTTAGAAATTCTTGGTGGGAAACAGCCCTGAAAATGGAGAGATTTTTGGATTCCGAATCCAAAAATCAGCTGACCCAGCGCGAGAAATCATCGGATTTCTCGTGATGTGTCAGTGGTGCTCCATTTTCAGGGCTGTTTCCCGCCTAGAATTTCTTAGGTCCGCGGCCGCGTTTTTGAAAGGACATGGATGTTCTCCGGGAGGTTTTCGGCTATCCCTTTATGGAGCGCCCCCATCCGCGCCGAAACTAAAGCTCGCCGCTAATTCCAGATTTGGATGGTATATATATGGTGATGCATGTCCCCTCCTCCCATTCACTTTGTATCTGCAGTCCGCTTTTCTCCCCATACATCAGTTTCAGTCTCTGGTGGACATTTTTCAGTCCGAAGCCGCCCTCATGGATATCCTTCTCTCTGATTTCCTCTGACTCTAAATCTGCCATGAGCTCCGTAAGTTCCTGCGGCAGCATGCCGATCCCGTCATCCCGAACACATAAGACCAGGCCGCCGGCATCCCGATATGCGGATATCTGTATATGCCCTTTTCGGCCGGCATCCCGGATACCGTGGTAAATGCTGTTTTCTACCAGGGGCTGCAAAATAAACTTCATGATTTTGATCTCTTTCAGCCCTTCTTCAACGGTGACATCCCATGTGATTTGTTCCGGAAAACGAATATTTTGTATTTCCAGATAACACTCCGCATATTCCACTTCCTTTTCGAGTGTCACAAATTCCTGTCCGTGGCTTAAGCTGATCCTGAAAAAGTCAGAAAGCGCAATCACCAGTTCTTCGCACTGTTCATCATGGTTCTTCCGGGCAAACATACTGATAGAATCCAGTGTATTATAGAGAAAATGGGGATTAATCTGATACTGCATGGCTTTTAGTTCCAGAAGGCGCTGGTTGGTTTCTTCACGTCTGATCCTTTCCACCAGCTCTCCTATTTTTTTCGACATTCGGTTCATGGTGGCTGCGAGCTGTCCGATCTCATCCTCTCCGCTGACAGGCACCTCTGCCTCCATATTGCCTTTTCCGATCTGCTTCATGGCACTTCTGATGTCTGATATGGGCCTGGTAATCCTGCCGGAAAGATAAATTACCATACATACGCTGATTACAAGCAGAACCATCAGCTCCAGAGCCAGTATTTTGAAAATCAGATAAATAGAAGCATATGCCTCATCCTTATTTATCCATGTTTCCAACCTCCATATCCGGTTATCTTGCGAACTGATAATATATTTTTCTGCGGAAAATGTGTCCCTGTCTGCAGCAGACGAGATCCGGAAATTGCCGTCCGCGCTTTCCAGGCAGTAGTTCTGTGTGTCTTCCAGAAGGAGCTGCTGGATGCGGTCCACAAAAAGACTCTTATCAATTACCATGCAGATGGCGCCGATCTTACGCTTCAGATCCGTTGTATTGTTGTTCACAATCCGGTACACAACGATGCTGCTGTCATCAAAATCCGTAAACCATACGGCAGATGCGTCGCTTCTTTCTCTCAGTTCCTCTTTTGACTCCAGGTATCCTGATATGGCCTTATGGGACAGGTTACTGTACATCCTCCCGAAATTATCGATCAGATAAATCGACCGAATCGCACTGTCATAATCCGTATAGGACAGAATCCGGTTCCGCATCTCGGCCGTCATAGAAGGCACATAATTCCTGCTGCTGTTATCCGCGGATTCCAAAAATTCCTGAATGTCGGAATCTCCGATCATATTCACGGTATAATTTTCAATCTTCATCTTTGCCGATGTGACTTCCCAGAATGCGGACTCCGTAAATTTTTCCAGATGTTCTTCATACATCTTCGTCAGGGACGGACGCAGGTGGAAAACCGCAAACAACGCCATAGCGGCGATCTGAAAGACCGCCACTCCGATAAAAAAAACCATGATCCTGTTTTTTATGGATTTAAATCTGCGTTTCACCCTTTTCTCCTTTCCCGATATTCTTTCGGAGACAGCCCGGTGTATTTTTTAAACATTGCGCTGAAATAATTTGCATTTTTATATCCCGTTTCACCGGCAATCACATAGCTTTTTTTATCCGTATGTTCCAGCATCTCCTTTGCAGCATTCATACGTACCTTTGTGATATATTCGATACAGGTCTCGCCCGTCATGCTCCGGAATATTCTGGACAGGTAATTAGACGTCAGCGCAAGCCGGTCGGCCAGGCTGTTAACGGAGAGATCGGGATTGGAATACTCCCTGTCAACAATCTCTTTTACCTGTTCGGCGATCACTTCCGCATATCTTCTGGTAGAATTTCTTTTTTTTCGAATCATCCTCTCTGCCATTTGATGAAAGGCCTCTTCTATCCCGTCAAAGTTCATGATACTGCTCTGGGTAACTCTGAACTCGTCAAGTTCATCTATCCCCATATCGTTTGCGGTGCGGTTCATAGCCACCAGCAGCTGGAACAGCATAACCTGTGACTCCTCCACCGGGTACTTGGGAGGCATGACCTTATGGAAAAATGTCCGCAAAAACCGGTCATTTAAGGTGTCATGAAACCGCAGCATATCCAGGATCTGCTTCTCATCCGCATAGGGATATTCCGGTTCGCCCACACGTTTGAGGGCGATATCTGCAAAATAAAGGTAATACACCTCTTGTATGTCCCGGATCGACTTTGCCGCTTCGACTGCTTCCCTGGCAAGTCGGCCGATCGTTAACGGCTCCTTTCCCGTTTTGCTGATGCCAAAGCATACGTCCAACCCCAGATTCTGCGCAATGGATTCCTTCATGATTTCCAGCTTAAACTGGAACAGCCTGCCTTCCATGATCACCAGCTCGGTACCGTCATAGGGCATCAGGTAAATAGCTGCATCTCCTAATATCTCCTCCACAATCTGCCGCAGAGCAACCTCCCTTGTAAGGCTCGACTCCTGATGAAAATGACGGATAGCAACACAGGTAATCTCCCGCTTCGGAAGACAGACTGAAGCTTTTTGTGCGCCCAGTTCCAGCTGTTCCCTGTCCGCAAAACGTTCCCCCAACAGGTCATTCCAGAATTGGTTTCGCAGAACCGGAAGATATTCTTCCAGCTGTTTCTCGGCAATCGCAATCCAGTCCATGAGCTTCATCCGCTCCGCAATGTCTTTCCTGATGTCCGCGAGTACCTGCTTCAGCTTTTCGGGGGATACCGGCTTTAACAGATACCTCTTCACCCCCAGCTCCACGGCTTCCTGCGCAAACTCAAACCGGTCATGCCCGGTCAGAATGATGATGTCGCAGGTCAGGTTCTCCTTCCGTATCATCTTGATAAACTCCAGGCCGCTTAAGACCGGCATGTAGATATCGGTCAGAACAACATCCACTTTTTCCGTTTCCAGATATTCGAGCGCTTCGATCGCCCCCCCGAAAAGGGCAGGCGGGTCAAAGCCCGCTTTCTTCCAGTCCAGAAGAGAGACCAGTCCCTCACGAATATTATCCTCGTCTTCCACTATCATAATTTTCATAAGACATTCTCCCTATACAACCAGAGGGGTCTGCCCCCTTTGATTTATACTCGAAGTATTTACGCCGGGATGCACTAGCCTTTCACGGCGCCGGCTGTCATCCCCCCTATAATCTTGTCAGTCAGCATTGCATAGATCACAATGGTAGGAAGTATGGAAATCACCATCGCAGCAAACGCATAGGCATAATTGGCCTCAAAGGTTGTTAAAAAGGATCGGATCGCCACCTGGATCGTTCTGGAAGAGTCGCTCTGGTTCAAAAGATTTGCAAAGAGCAGTTCATTCCATGAATTGATGACGATAAATACACATGCCGTAACAATGCCGGGTTTCGAAACCGGCAGTATAATCCTCCGAAAGGCCTGTCCCGCAGTTGCGCCGTCTATCTTTGCCGATTCCAGAAGCTCTCCAGGAATCGTCTCCATATACCCCCGTATAACCATCAGGCTCATTGGCAGGTTCACGCCCGCATACACCAGCGCTATGCCAAGAATGTTATCATAAAGTCCGATTTTATTGATCATGACATAATACGGAACCAGAAATGCATTGGTTGGAATAAACAGGCACATGGAAAAAAGTACGGTCAGGATTTTTCTGCTGCTGAATCTGTACAGCATGGCGTAGGATGCCAAAGTGGCTGACAGGATCGAAATAACCGTTGCCAGGGCTGCCACTCCCACCGTATTGAAAAAGTATAATACCATCGGATGGCTTTCCATCACTGCCCTGAAGTTCTCCAGCGAAAGATGTTTCGGCACCGCAAACGGTTCGTTGAACAGATCCGCGTTGGGCCGGAAGGAAGAAACCAGCAGCCATAAAAACGGTACCAGCATAAAGACAAGCACCACAGCAAGAAATATGTACATCACTGTGCGCCCCGGTGTTCTCCTGCTATTCATGACGGCTCCTCCTTTCTCTTTGAAGCACATTAACCAGCAGCATAATCCCAAAACCAAGCAGTACGGTAATCAGTCCTGCTACCATAGATATCCCATACCTGTTGGATCCGACCATCTCCCTGTAAATATATAAAGAAAGATTCGTTGTACTGTTAGCCGGCCCGCCGCCCGTCATCAGAAACGGATACTCGAATGTCCTGAGGCAAAATGCCAGGTTCAGCATAATATTCGTAATGACTGCCGGTTTCATCATTGGCAGATATACATGAATATCAATCTGAAATCCTGTGGCGCCGTCCACCATGGCAGCCTCTTTCAGTTCCTTCGGCACGGTAGACAACTGGGTCAGGAATATAATCATTGTCAGCCCTACATAGAAAATAAACGGAACCTGATTACAGATCAGTGCGGTTCCCGGATCATTCAGCCATGCATGTGCCAGCTTTCCCAGCCCAAGGCTTTTCAGCACACTGTTTAAGAGTCCCACATCAACATGATAGATAAAATACCACAGAAAGGCAACTGCCGTCGTTGAAATTACATTGGGAATAAAATACATCACCCGCAGAAATTTCCATCCCCTGGGCTGCTTATTTAAAAGCAGCGCCAGAAGCAGCCCGAAGGGAATGTGTAAAAACAGGGCTGACAGAAGCCAGATAACAGTATTTTTAAACGCCATCCTGAATACCGGATCTGAGAATACATAGCGGAAGTTTTCGATTCCTACAAAAGTCTTTGGCCCAAGTCCGTTCCACTCGAAAAAGCTTACATATCCCAGATAACAAAGCGGCCCCAAAAAGAAAGCAACTATCAGAATCACTGCAGGCGCCATATATAATACGGTCTGCCGTCTTTTCATCGTTCGTCCGCCCCTTTCTTTTTCTATTGATTTTCTTTGGACAGCTGCTCTATGAATTCATCCGGAGTTACACTGTCCAGTGCAAGGCTTTCCAGAAGAGACGGAAGTTTTGTATTTGCCGTAGTCGTCAGGTTTCTCTGGATATTAACTGTACTTCCCTCTACCACAGAATTCAGGGCAAGATATTCTCCAAGAAGCCCTTCTGTATTCTTTACATCCGGGTCTTCCATATTCAGCTTCGGTGAAAGGAAAACTGCACCTTCCAGTGTCAGCTGTTTCACGCTTTCTTCAGAGGTGATATATTTCATAAATGCAACGATGGCCTCTTCTTTTTCCGGATCATCTGTCTTAGCTGCTGCCCACGGTGTCTGTGCGTCCGTCACGAGATAATTCTCAGCCACTTTTCCATCGCCAAATGTAGGCGCCTTCGCAATTCCGATTTTATCCTGTATTTCTGAAAGGGAGCCGATCAGCCACGGTCCATCAATAGCAATGGCTGTCTTGCCGGAAGCAAAATTATTCATGGCTACGGAGTAATTGGCCCCGATTGCATCCCCTGTCGTATAATCCCAGAATTTTCTTAGCATTTCCGCCGCCTGTTTCATTTCCGGAGTGTCAATGCTTCCGCCCTCATTCAGCGTCTCTGTTCCTGCATAACTTGCCGCAAGATAAGTGAATAAATTACATGTATACCAGGCATCGTCCGCCGTATACAGGGAAAATGGAGTGATTCCCTTCTCTTTTAATGCTGCGCATGCATCCAGAAGTCCGTCCCACGTGTCAGGGAATTCTTCGATTCCTGCCTGCGCAAAAAGTTCTTTGTTGTAATAAAAAACTGCTCCCGCCTTTTCAAATGGAATGGATGAGATTTCCCCGTTCACGGTCAGTGTCTCAAGATCCCCTTCACCGAATCTTTCCGCCCACTCATCATCCATATACTTTGAAAAATCCATCAGCTTGCCGGATTCCTGCCTGGACAGATCGTTCGGGTTAAAATTATAATGGAAGATATCCGGCGTTGTATCTGTGGAGATCATGGTCTTTACTTTTTCCTGATATGCCGGGAAATCCGGATTTACGGTCACTTCCACCTCGATCTTTCCCTTATTCTCTTCGTTAAACTCCTGAATCAGCTTATCCAGTGCTGCGCCCCTTTCAGAGTCAGTACTCCAGCTGTGGTACATATTCAGGACAACAGCTCCTGAATCCGACTTTTCTGTTTTCTTCTGCTCTTCCTGTTTGGATGAACCGCACCCTGCCAGCATGGTAACTGTCATAGCTGCCGCCAGCATCAAACTCAATACTTTTTTCTTCATCATTTTTCCTCCTTTTATTCTGCCTGAGGCAGTTCTCTTATATATCTATCCACGCCGTCTATTCCGGCGGAATAAATCCATCCGAGTGTTCCCCAGATATCTCCTTTTTGTATCATTCCCTCATCCATTCCCTGGGGGCATATGCCGAATCCTTCCGGCTGCATCCCGATATCTGCGAATCCCATCCGGTCTCCCGGCCAGGACATGATCTGATGTGCGGCCGTGCTGATCCAGTCGGCCATCCGGATCATAAATTCATCCCCTGTCTCCCGGCCCGTTAGATACAGCTCCCGGATATGGAACAGGGAGTAGATATCGACCACGCCTCCGCACCAGATGGAATTGATGGCTCCCATTCCCTTTGTCCGGAACTTTTTTTCAGCAAGAACTGTTCCCGCTTTCACCGGTGCATTCCAGATATAATTCCATGTCACGAACTGTTTCCCGGCCGTCACCGCACCATCCAGAAACCGTTTCTCACCGGTTTGTTCATATAAGCGCCAGCATCCGGCCATCGCATATTGTGCCGCCTCTTTATCCACCACATTGGGATTATCCAGCGTGCCTCCCTGAAAGAGTTCTTCCCTGCATCCCCTGGAAAGGACATATTCACCGGCCCTCACTGCGGCGCGCAGATAGACGGATCGTTTCGAACCGGCCGGCTCTGTATTCGCAGCATCTGTACTGAACTCCCCTTCGGACAGATATTCTGCCAGGTTACAAAGAAACACGATCGGAATGGCTGACGCGGCTTTTCGGCCCCGTTCTCTTTCCTGCTCTGTCATCCACGGTTCCTCCAGCATAAAAACAGGAGTACCGTCCGGTTCGTACGCCCGGTACCAGGAACCATCCTCATTCTGCAGAGAGACCAGCAGGTCTGCGTAGCGCATGACAGCCTCCAGCCATTGTTGCTTAACACGCCCCTGTTCCCGATACCATTTGCAGTATTCCAGTACATCATTTACCGGTTCCGTCATTGTTCTGAGATAGTTCCCTTTTGCTCCCCGGTAATCCATATAATGAAGCTTTGGAGCATCCGGATCCCCAAAGGAAAAGAAAGGCTCCTCCCGTTCCAGGTCATAAAGTGAATACACCCATCCGTTCTCCTTCATGCAGTGCTTCAGGAAAAAGTCCACTACTTTCTCCCCCTTTTCGATCCATTCACCGCCTTTATCTCTGGCCAGGATCAGCGCCGTATGATTCTGCCGGCCGGTAAAACCGTATTCCAGAATGTGTACATACGTGCTGTGGGGTATTGTATTGAAAGAGGTTCCAAAACCGGACGGTTCGGAACCGTACCCCTTGCGCGGATCAAAATGAAAGAAAAATCCCGCCCCGTCATCTCCAAATTCCCGATAGCTCCGCATGAGGCTTGTCTCACGGCAGATAATTTCTTCCTCCAAAGTAAACGGAAGGCTGACTGTACGGTGTCCTTCAGTTTCAAAGTGCTCTGCCAGCCCCTTAAAAACGTGATACAAACCGTCAGTAAATGTTCTGTCACAGGTTTGCTGGAGTTCATAATGCAGCTCCATCTCCCAGGCATTCCCGGTTATAGGGTAAAAGGCCTGAACAGGGGTCCCCTTGGCATCCAGCGCCACACTCTTTTCCATCTCCTCATATGGCCAGCGGGCACACAGGATATTTTCCCTGCCTTCCTGCCATTCATATCCAAGAGATCCCACCTCCGTCTCGTGCAGATAGCGGGAGTCTCCTGTCTTTCGTTCTTCCTTTCCCGTATCCGCAGGCGGCCTGGTCCTGGCCACAGATACTGCTGTCCTGGCACTTTCATCATATGCCATAATGACCGGTGCCGTCAGCCGCTCCTCCATATAAGTATGTTTCCCCGCCTGTCCCGAAGAATACCGGCAGGAAGGAATGCCGTATCGTAACTGTTTTCCCTCCCCGAGTAGAATCTCCATACCGAATGCAATCCCGTTTTTTTCAATTCCTGTATCTGCTTTTCCATTTGAACGAACACGGCGGATGACCTTAACCTTATCATCCTTTTGTAAAATAGCATCTTCAACCGTAATCTCGCTGCCTGAAATCTGAAACATATGAACCGTTCTCATCTCCCGCTTATCCAAAACAGTCTCCGCATAAACCTTCGGGCCATCCTCGCCCAGAAACGTTTCATACCAGCTGATGAATTTCAGACTGTGCATGCTTCATGCCCCCTTTCTTTGCTTTTCATCTGATACGGATCTTATTTTCGCCGTCTCCTATTACGTCTTAAAATTAATAACCGCTCTGATGAGTATAAAATCTTAATAAGATATTTCTATTTTATATTCACTAGTTAATCAAAAAAATCAACATATCCGCACAAAACATGATATTTTTCTTTCATTTTCTTATCATTTTTCCAAAAACCCAAAAAACTTTATACAAATTGCACAAAAATAAGTTTTTGCCTGCGAAACTCGTGCCTGCGGCGGCCGCATAGCGGCACCTGCCTCTTACGCCACAGTGCACATCCCGCCGGGAGAGCATTTTTATCTGATAGGCAAACTTCCCTATAAAATAAAAAGAGCCTATCCATAGTAATCGGCACACTGCCCCAAACTACGAATAGGCTCTGCTTACATTTCATGAAATACACGTAACAGTTCAAGCAGGCCTAAACTGTTACAAATACACTCCTGCACACATCATTTACATTTTATACGCCCCGCCTACGAATATGAATCCAGAATTCCCCTTAATTCATATGCCACAATCTCTTCCACTTCTCCTGCGATCCTCATCGCTCTGCTTTGCGCAATTCCTGCCGCCGTCCCTGTCCCGACAAGCTCTTTTACTCCTGGATTCTTTCCATTCCCGCTTACACAGGTTGCATGTTCTCCGACAATAGAATTACTGTAAGTTAAGTCATACGCCGGAGAAAGTATCCATCTGCTGTTCTCTTCATCATATAAAAATGAGAAGTTCTTTGCGTGGTCGTCCCGGTTATGTGCATAGACATTAAAGCACATTCTTCGATACATCTCTTCCAGCTGGCGATTATCTTTTGTCAAAATATATGTTAATTTCATCAAATCCCTGTAATCCAGATTGGGGATTCTATGGGAAGTTTCCAGCAGCCCGCTTACCGTAATCATGTGCACTTTGCCCCTGCTTCCCCTGTCAAAGCGCTTTACTGCAAAATACCCCTTACCGTACTCTGATGGAAATAATCTCACTTCCGGTACATCTATTCCGCATTTTCCGGCACACTTCATATAACAATATTCCTCTTCCCCTATTGTCCTGCGGTCATATAAAGAAGGGAACTTCACGATCCATGAAGCACCGTCCACGGAAACTAATGCCTTTGGCCTTGCTCCGCCTGATGATCCGCCTAATTTAAATAATGTATCCAGTTCATTACTCTCTTCTTCTTTCAAAATCTTTTCACATTCCTGAGACAGCCTGTCAAAATTCAATCGCTGCGCAGCATCCAGCTGCATTAATTCCGGATAGTACTCCAATGCCCCCATACCGGCACTCCCAACAATACCAAGCCGCTCTACAGGGCGGACAACCGCAGGAGATATCCCTTCAGACAGTAAGACCTTACAGTCCGCCTGGCGTCCCCCTAATCCTATTCTGTGGTTACAGACATTTTTTACACGGACTATACCCGTCCTTTTTCAGTTCCTCTATCTCTTTGTCCGTCTCTTTTTTATTTTTTTCCGCCATCTTTTTTACGCTGCTGCAGGAAGGCCGATGGATTTTCTTTGTACTGGTATTTAAAATATATCCATCCACACTCCTGGTACCTGCTGCCTTTTTCTCTGCCTTTTGCACAGTGCCCGGACTACCGCTGTCCTGATCGCCGGCGGTTCCCTTTGGTTCACCGGCCTTCCAGCTATCGTCCGGGGACATGTTCCAGGTGATTTTCCTGCCGTCGGAAACAGCCACAATGGTACCCTGCTCGTCTGTACGGAATACCTGGACGCCTTCCCGGCGCAGCAGATTCAGAACCTCTGCGTGGGGATGCCCGTAGGAATTGTCTTCCCCGCAGCTGATCACGGCATATTTGGGATCTACTTTCTCCAGAAATTCTTCGGATGTTCCCGTTTTACTCCCATGATGGCTCACCTTATACACATCGGCGCTGATATCCTGCTTACTTTTCAACATCTCATTCTCGGAATCCTCCTCTGCATCACCCACAAACAAGAATGCATTCTTTCCGTACTCAAGCCGTACTGCAATCGAATAATCGTTGGCGTTGTCAAATTTTTTATCAGCCGGCGCGGTTACGGTAAATACCGCGTCTCCCAACTGATAAGTATCCCCTGCTGCCGGATGCGCCGCCCGATAGCTTTTAGCTTTTAAAGTGTCTTCTACTTCGTCATAGGTTTTCGTATTCTTCTGGTAATCCGGGAGCAGAACCTTTCCGCAGTCAAATTTGTATATGATAACGTCAAGCCCCCCGATATGGTCGGCATCCGGATGTGTACCGATCACATAATCCAGTTTCTTGATGCCCTGTTTCTGCAGATAGTTCTGAACCGCCGTACCCTTACCGTTGTTTCCTGCATCGATCAGCATGGCATGGCCGTCCGTCATAATCAGTGTGGCGTCCCCCTGCCCTACATCCATAAAATGCACTTCCAGCCTGTTATTCCCACCTGCTGCCTTTACCGTGTCGGCCTGCTGCGCACCTGATGCAAATCCAAAAAGCATCAGAAAGGCCGGCAGTATAAGAGCCAGAATTCTCTTTTTCCAGTTTCTTCTGTCCATTGATCCATCCCCTTATTATAATTCTGTCTTTTCCGGTATCCCTCTTCATAAGCCCTGCGTATACGCAAAGGAGACTCTGCCATATCAGACAGAATCTCCTGCTCTGCATATCTGATTCTTCATAAAAATACAGGCCTTGCTTACGGTTCCGTAAACTTCACTGCAGTACCGTAGGCCATAACTTCTGCAGCCCCGGCCATAACTGCGGAGGAAGCATAGCGGATATTAATAATGGCATCGGCTCCCAGATTCTCCGCCTCTTCCGTCATGCGCTTTGTAGCCAGCGCCCGCGCGTCATTCATCATCTCATTGTAGGCCTTCAGCTCGCCGCCGACCAGGGTTTTAAAGCCCTGTGTTATATCTTTTCCCACATTCTTTGACTGGATCGTACTTCCCTTTACAAGACCCAGCATTTCAAAATTCTTTCCTGTAATATAATCAGTATTTACTAAGATCATCTTCTTCTCCACTCCTTATCTCTTTAATCCGCTGGATACATACTCCCAGCGCCACTCCTGCCAGTGCAAGAGGTATGACTGCGCCAAAAATGCATACTGCTAGAGGGGGCCTCAGCATAAATACCACCGCCGCAAACCCGATAAAATACAGCAGCAGCAAAATCGTTATAATGACTGGCGCTATCATCTTCTTTCCATGTTTTTTCATCACTTTCTGCCTTCCCAGGTTTTATAAATTGCTTCCATTGCGTCCACAACTCCATCCACTCCCAGCAGACTGGCATTGAACAGGATCTCATGTGACTCACTGCTGCCCCATTCGCGTCCGGTATGCGCTTCATAATAAAGCCTGCGCTCCTTATCCACTTTCTTGATCTTATCCCATGCCTGTCTTTCAGTCAGCTTATAGATATTCATGACCCGGCGTATTCTGTCATCCTTAAAGGCATGAATAAAAATATTGATACAATTCGTATAATCTCCCAGCACATAATCTGCACACCTGCCCACAAAAATACAGGAGCTCTGAGCCGCCAGCTTCTTAATGATCTCCGTCTGCGTCTCATACATCCGGTCGCTTAAAGGCACACCATAAGCTTCCTGGCTCATAAATGCCGTATAATCTCCTGTCCCGACTACATATGCGGATAAAAACCTCCCCAGTATAGTTTCATCAACACGGGATGCCTCCTCATCGCTTACCTTCAGCTCTTTAGCCGCCATCCGGATCAGGTTGTGGTCATAAAGCGGAATATCCAGCCGTTCTGCAAGGCGGTTCCCAATTTCGTGCCCGCCGCTCCCAAACTGTCTGCCAATGGTAATAATGTTGTGGTCTGTCATATTATCAACTCCTTATCTCTGACATTATAACACCGCCTCATTGTTAATTATATTATACCCCATCGTGCACGCACAGTTCAATCATTATCATCTATTTCCAGAAATAATCGTAATCCTGTTAAAAATGGCCACACCTCAGCCTACAACTGCACTGGAATCTTCACTCAAATTTCATTCAAAAGTACTTTTCCTTCTCCTTTTTCAAATTTCACATTAACCGTTCGATCTGGTAGTTTATTGGAAAGAAGTACAATAGTTTCAACTATACTCCCTTGCAAATATATCCTGGGGCAAAGGCCTGCTGTAATAATATCCCTGTATCCGGTCCGCTCCTATTACCCCGAGCAGCTCCGCCTGTGTTTTCTCCTCAACCCCCTCCACAACAACTTGATTGCCGATGCTGTGGAAAAGTTCGGTTAAAGTCCTGACCATCATCTCAGCATCCGGATTCCCAGGAAATTCTTTGAGCAGGCTCTTATCCAGTTTTACACACTCAAACGGGAACTCCAGCACGCTGGAAAGGTTAGAATAGCCGGTACCGAAATCATCCAGATAGAACCCAATGCCTGCTCTGTTCATATCCCGCATGACATGCTTCATATACCCCATATCCTGAAGAAGCACCCTCTCTGTCACCTCTATTTTCAGTTGATCCGGACTCAGGCTGTGACGTTTAAGACATTCCTGAATCCGCTCAGATATCCCAATGTCGGCAAACTGCTGCATTGACAGATTGACAGATATGCTTTCTATCCGTTTAGAATTGCTCTGTTCCAGAAACGAGCACACCTCCTCCAGAACGATCCAGCTCAGCTCATCAATCAACCCAGATTCCTCCGCGATTGGAATAAACCTGGATGGCGGCAGCGGGTTACCCTCATAGTCATCCAGCCTCAAAAGCGCCTCCGCGGACCGGACTCCCGCCCCAAGATGATACACCGGCTGGTACCATACCTTAAAGCGCTTCTGTTCCACCGACTGCTGCATGATCTCCAGAATCCGCTTTTCTTCTTCATATTCTTTCAGCAGCGCATCTGTAAAATGAATACAGGCTCCCGGCTTCTCTTTTGCTTTGCGAATACCGTATTCCAGATACTCCATCATCTGCGAAGGTGTACACGGCTCTCCCCGATATTCCAGATACAGAAACACGGTGCGCACGTGAGCGTGTATATCTCCAACGGTCCACGTCTGCCCACACCGTTTTTTTACTGTTTTGAAATTAGATGCGGCCTCTTCTGCCGACTTCAGAGGAATAATCATAGCAAAATCCACATTCCCAAACCGGAATACTTCTCCTCCCGGTATCAGGCGGCCAAGTCCGGTCGCAATTGTATAAAGAATCTCATCCCCTTTTTGATGCCCGTAATTCTGATTTACAAAATCATACTGCCGCAGAGACAGAAGAATCAGCTGGAACTCCTGTTTCCCGGCCAGCCTCAGCGTAAGGTTCTCATAAAAACTCTCCCGGTTGCCCACCATAGTCAGATAATCCCTTCTGACTGCTCTGTTCTGAAATCCGATAAACAGAACCAGATTGGCTACCGCCATGGCGGTCTCATTCAATATAATCTCAGGAAAGAGCGCCTGGAACATGCATAAGAGAACCGTAACCGGCGGGATCGTACAGATCACCTTTACCATCGACTTGCTGACGCTGGGACGGTTCTTTATGTAACAAAAATATATCATGCCAATTTCCACTGCCAGCACTGCGTAGCCCAGCCCGTTCAGCCTTCCCCTGTGATAGATGCCAGCACTGTCAATATAAAAAAGGATACCGGACTTTATATTCCACAACACAGCAGCCGCATACAGTATATTTACAACAAAGAGCCCCGTAAATGCACGTCTCAGGCAGTGTTTTTCATAGACATGCTCCATCATCATCATAAATACAAACGCCGCCACCATCGAGCATGCAGCCACAACCGCCAGAAAGTAAGCGCTGTTCAAAAGTATATTCAGCCACCCCGGCACTTGTTCCGGATATTGAAGCAGCACCACACTGGATACATTCAGGCCAATGCAGAGCATGGACATCCAAAGGCAGTTCCGGTACAGCTTGTCCCTGGCATTTACGGCCAGACGCCTCTCATAAAAATACAGCATTAGAATTACGATAACTATAAAAGCCCAAAATTCCCCCGCCAGTGACCATTGAGTCATAAGTACACCTCTTATCTTTTTAGGAGTGCTCTTTAGGCACGCTCTTTAGTAACCATGAAATAAGATAATTATATCATGATTTTTTTCCACATTAAACCATTTTATTTTCTTTCACTATGCGCATTTTTCCATATATGTAACAGGTAATGCAGGCAAGAACAGTTACATATATTACTGCTCAGACCGACTACCTCCATGTGCGGCGTACGCCGGGGATTTCCCTTATAATGGCTATTTATACACTCATAATGAACTATTATAAGATTTTGCAGTATCTTGTCTTGTATTGCCGAAATCAAAGTGCTAGAATATATACACATCGGTAACTTTATCGCTTTAGTGGGGGAAAATAATATGTCATTTTTTAATTCTTTAAGTGAGCGGCAGAGGCAGCGTCTGTTTGGTATGGGCTACGCAACTGCGGGCTCTGTCATGTTTGCATTTGGACTGAATGTATTTATCATACCGCTATCTTTATATAATGGCGGCTTCATGGGAATCTCCCAGCTGATCCGTACCTTAGTGATTAAAGTACTGCCCTTTTCTCTCGGGCAGACAGATATTGCAGGTATCATTTACTTTCTGATCAACCTGCCCCTGATCTATTTGGCATGGAGTAAAATGGGCAGGATTTTTTTTGCACGTTCCATTATAACCATTATTATCCAGACCGCAGCGCTCACCTTTATCCCGATTCCATCCAGCCCGGTCATTGACGATTATCTGACCGCCTGTGTCATTGGCGGTATTATCGCGGGAACCGGATCCGGCATGATCCTCCGGGGAGGCAGTTCCGGAGGCGGACAGGACATTCTGGGCATCTACTTTTCAAAAAAATTCCCTGGATTCAGCGTCGGCAAGGTCTCCATCATCATCAACTGTTTCGTCTACGGAATATGCCTTTTGATGTTTAACATCGAGATCGTGATTTATTCTTTGATTTACGGCGTTGTATATTCCATCGCCTGCGACAGAGTACATATCCAGAATATTAATATGAGTGTCATGATATTTACCAAAAAGCTGGGCATCTCCCAGGCTATCATCGAACAGATGGGGAGGGGAGTCACCAACTGGGACGGAGCCGGAGCCTATACAAATCAGGCCTCCTACATCCTGTTCGTTGTGATTTCAAAATATGAGGTCAGCCAGTTAAAAAGAATTGTGCGGGGAATTGATCCCAATGCATTTATGATATTTACCGAAGGCTGCTCGGTATCCGGTAACTTTGAGAAGAGGCTTTACCCCTGACTTTATAAAGCTGCATTACCTGATGGCTGAACTCCTAGACCAGAGCACATCATGATGACTTTAAACTTTATACTTCACTTACAGGATTGATTTTTCATAGTAAAACCCCGGTCAGTAATTTAACATTGACCGGGGTTTTACTATTTTTATGCTACAGGCAATTTTCAGGCGGCATTGGTTTCAGCTTTCCTGCACACACTGCCGGAATCCGCATTTCCGTTTCCGGCAGACAGCCGCCGCATAGTCAAAAAGTATGCCGCTGCCAGTGGGATACATGCCCCCGCCCATGCCAGCGGGTTGGCCCAGCATGCCCCGGCAAAGCCGACAGCCGCAGTCAGATATACCGCAGCAAATGTCCTCATAATCAGTTCCATCACACCCGCCACAGTCGGCATAACGCCTTTCCCCAGCCCCTGCAGGGTAAATCTGAAGATAAACAGCAGTGCCAGTACAAAGTACATAGCCCCGTTAATCTGAAGGTAAGTCTGAGCCATAGACTGTACCGTCTCTTCCCCGGCCCCGACAAAGAAGCCTGCCATCTGATAACCCGCAAATATGTTCAGAAGCCCCACAGCAATACTGAATCCTACCGATATCAGGCTGCACTGCAGAACGCCTTTCTTAATTCTGTCTATCCGCCCTGCCCCATAATTTTGAGCCGCATAGGTAGCCATTGTGGTGCCAAAAGAATTCATAGGCTGACCGGCGATCTGGTCAATTCTCTGTGCCGCAGAAAATGCTGCCACAGCGGCGGAACCAAGCCCGTTAAGTACGAACTGGAGCACCACAGCACCGATGGCGATAATCGACATCTGGAATCCCATCGGCATAGAGATCCGAAAGTGCTGTTTCAGATCCCATGCGGATACCTTCCAGTCATCCTTCGTTAAATGCAGAATCGGCAGCTTCTTTTTGATGTACCACAGGCAGAGGAGTGCCGATACCATCTGTGAGATAATTGTGGCCCAGGCCGCGCCGGCAACCCCCATCCCTCCCCCAAGTATGAACGCAAAGTCCAGAATAATATTCAATACACATGCAATAACCAGGAACAAAAGCGGCGTCCGGCTGTCCCCCAGCGCCCGGATAATATTCGACAGAAAATTAAATAGCATACAAGCTATTATTCCCCAGAATATTATAACAATATAGTCATACGCACCGTCAATTATTTCGGGCGGCGTATTCAGCAGTTCCAGAATCTTCCTGGTCATAGGAACGGAAACCGCTGTCAGCACGACCGTAACCATAAGGCTGATCCAGGCTCCTGAGGCCACGCTTCTTCTGACCCCTTTCTCATCCTTTGCGCCAAAGCGCTGTGCCGTAATAATTGCCAGTCCTGCGCTCACTCCCATTGCAAAACCGAGGATCAAAAAATTGATGCTCCCCGTGCAGCCCACCGCCGCCAGGGCATTGACCCCCAGGGTCCTTCCCACAATCAAAGTATCTACCATGCTATATAATTGCTGAAAGATATTTCCGATCAGCAAAGGTATCGTAAACATTACAATCAATTTTGCCGGGCTGCCTTCTGTCATTTTTTTCGTCATATCCATACCTCCTGTCTTTTTCTAAACATACTCTATTATAAGCATTAATTGAAAAAGCAGAATGTAGTTTCTTGTTCAATGAATGTAGTATTTTGCACGAATACCGATGCGTATATAGCACGGAGGGCAGAATAATTTTTATATAAAAAATAGAACAAGGGTGCTGCAAACTCATCATTTTGATGATTTTGCAGCACCCTCTTAAAAATGTAGAAAACCACATGTGTTTTCCTGCCGCCTCTTTATGTATAGTTAATCAGAACTCTCTTACCTCATAGCAAATATCTCCATCGCCTCCTTACAATTCCTTTTCATAGCTTCTGTCCCATACTGCACAATATCATGGTACATAATCGGCGTATCCTTATCGCTCTCGATCAAAGAATAGCAGTATTTATAATGCCGCCCGCCTTTTTCAACCGGAATACACCCCGTTTGGAACTGGCTTGCTATCTTCTCACCTCCCGCCATCGCCATATATGTATAGTAATTAACCTTGCGCACCCCGCTCTCAATGGCCATGCGGAATTCTTCCGGGCTGACACCGGAGCCTCCGTGCATGACGACTGGAATGTCTACTTTCCTGCGCACATTTTTTACTACATTAAAGTCTAACTTGGGTTTTGTAATATACACCCCATGTGTCGTCCCGAAGGAACAGGCCAGAGCATCTATCCCCGTCTCCTCCACAAAGAGCTTTGCCTGCTCCGGATCTGTATAAATCTTCTCCGGATCCGGCCCGTTTCCAGTTGTTCCTGCTCCGGTTTCCCGTTTTCCCATGCAGCCGATCTCCGCCTCCACAGAGGCCCCTGTCTGTGCCGCAAATGAAACAACCATCTTTGTATTAGCCATATTCACTTCAAAAGGCTGAACCGAACCATCGTACATCACAGAGGTAAAACCGATGTTCAAAGCTTTACATACATATTCTAATGTCTCTCCATGGTCCAAATGCACGCACACCGGTACTTTTGCCCTCCCCGCAAGCTCCAGCATGATCGGCCCGATAATCTCAATCGGCATAATCTCCTCATGCACTTCTGCATGCTGGATCACCACGGGCACGTCCAATTCCTCTGCTGCGCCAATCACTGCCATAACCGACTCGAGATTCGGCGTGTTAAAAGAACCTGCCGCGCATTTTTTTGCTTCACATAGATTCAATATCTGCTTCAGCGATACTAACATTTTTGTTTCACCCTTTCTAGTACATCCATATTTTACAAACGCTCAAACATACGCACTTTCACCTGATACGTTTTTTTCTCTCCCGGTTCCAAAAATTTCAGCATCCCGGTCTTTCTCATCACATCGCGCCCATCGGGATAGCAGTTGCCGCACTCCAGCCCCAGCACGTAATCGCGGACTCCCATCATCTTCCATTCTACAAACCCATCCAGTTCCTCTGCATCAAAGGTAATCTCCAGCCCTTTTCCCAGCTTTGGCTGGTATATGCCGGCTTTTCCGTTTCTATCCGGGAACTTATGGTAGTAGCACCGCTCCACATATCCTGCCTCCGGTTTCATCATGTGCATCCAATTCCCGATATCCTCCGCCGCATGCTCATCCCGGGGCAGCACTTCGGCAGACGGAATCTCCAGTATGCTGTCCTCATCAAGCATTGGATAGCCCATATTCATATGATACAGAATCTCAAAGGGCTGCTTTGTATCTCCGGTATTCTCGATGGTATCCTGAATCGAAAATTCATTACTCCTAAGGCTGACTCTGATCTCTCTGGACATTCGCAGTTTCGGTGCGAAAATCCCCTCGTCCCTAATCGTCGCGTAAACCACCAGCTCCCCCTCTTCTTCCAGCCAATATACCTGTTCTGCCGGCATATTGGCGATGGAACCATGCAGGGGCAGCTCTTCCCCCTCATCCGTGCAGGGAGAGCCGACCGCCTGCAGCCCGCAGGTAGTCAGATAACCGGCAGTAAATGATTTCAGCCAGTTTGCCCCTGCTGCATCATAATACGCCGGGGCCACATAGCCGCAGGGCGAGAAGTAAGACAGATTAACCCCTTTGTAACGCAGCCGGGAGATGTCTGCACAGCGGTCCAAAACAACCGTCAGTTCCGCCCCTTTTCCGTTATTTATTTCCAGAAGACGCATTCCATCGCCTTTACCGCCCACCAGGCGGTGTTCCTCGATTCCATACACTTGGGAATCATGTCCGATATATGGGTTCATCAAAATTCTCCTTTCACGCGGTAGTTCCGACAATGCCGAGCTGCTGTCCTTTCACACGGCAATTCATACACTTCTGAACTGCTGCCCATTCATACCAAAGGGCGCACTGCCTTATACAGCTGCCGGTATCTTTTATAAACTTCCCTGTACTTCTTCGTCATTTCCGGATTTGGAATATAAGTTTCGGTCTCCTCTACCATATGCGCCGCCGCATCCTCCAGGTTCTGAAAGCATCCCACCGCAATTCCTGTCAGCATCGCGCTCCCTGCAGTTCCCGCATTCACTGTTTTTAGCGCAGTGATCTCTACATTCAGAGCATCCGCCTTCATCTGCATCCAGACTTTTGATTTTGCGCCGCCCCCCGTGGCATTCAGCCGTTTCATTTGAAGTCCCGCATCTTCCAGGCATTCCATATTCAACATCATTTCGTAAACAACACCCTCCATACATGCGCGGTATATGTCACTGACTGTAGTCGCGGCCGTCACTCCCACGATTGCCCCCTTTGACCCGGTATCCATATAGGGCGTGGCCGCCCCGGCAAAGTGCGGCAGAACCAATATTCCCGTAGGAGGCATGGGAACATCCGTACCGGCTGCATTTTCCGGGCATTCATGCTCTGCCTCATACAATTGCTCTAAGAACTCGTTCACCGAAATGCCCTGTGCCTCTGCCAGCTCTTTCTCCTTTTTAGCAAGTGTATCTGCACACCACTGAATCAGCGCTCCGCCGGTGTAAGAGAATGCATAGCAGACATATTTTCCCGGCAGCACATACGGGACAACCGCGTAATTTCCCTCATACATGACCTCCAATTCCGGTATACTGTCGTAAACAGGTGTCATGCACTCGACCGTACCGGCTCCATCCACCGCTTTATCGGATGAAAACACCCCGGATCCCACAGCAGCAGCCACCTGGTCATGGCTCACAGATATGATCTGCATGTCTTTGGAAAGGCCCGTCTTTTGTGCAATTTCCGGCCGGATTCTTCCGGCGCTGGTTCCCGTGGGCACCGGCTTTGACATCAGTTCCATGTCGATTCCCGCAAGAGCAAAGATCTCACGGCTCCATTTCAACGCCGTAATGTCAAATGCCATCGTCCTGGCCGCCAGAGAATAATCGATCTGAGCCCGGCCGGTCAGCGCAAACACCACAAAATCCTCCATCAGGAAGATATGCTCTGCCCGCCCGTATATCTCCGGCCTGTGCTTTTTCATCCACATCATTTTGGAAATGCTGTACATGACATGCGGTTTTACCCCTGTAATAGAAGCAATGGTCTTCCCATCCATCTGCTCTGTCAAATAGCGGCACTCCTCCTCCCCGCGCGGATCCGTATACAGCATCGCCGGATGCAGGGGATTCCCTTCTGCGTCTGCCATAACAAAGGTCTCCCCAAAACTGGTCACCCCAATCCCTGCAATGTCCGGATGCGTGCGCGTTATTGCACGGATCACCCCGAATACGCTCTCCATGATTGCAGCCGCATCTATTTCATGCGCACCATCGTTCCTTTTCGCAGAATAGTCCTGATAGGATTCATCCAGATAAGTACCATCTTCGTCAAAAACTGTCAGTTTACAGCCTGTTGTCCCGATATCCAGCCCCGCCACTTTCATAATCTTCCTCCTCCCGCAGCTATTTTTTCCCGCCGGCAGCCGCTCTTAACCGCCCGCAGCTGCTTTTATCTGCCGGTAACCGCTCTCAGCCACCTGCAGCTGCTTTTTGTCCGCCGGCAACTTTATCCTTAACTATACGATGTACTAGTCGATTTCTACCCATTCATAACCAAGATAAGTAGTAAATGCCTCTTTCAATATTTCTTTCATATGTCCTGCGCCTATGGAAGTATGATGTTTAAATCCACCTCTGGCCAGCTTCATCAGCTTGTTCTGCAGATCAGGAATTTCCGCTACCCCGCCGCACCCGAAAAATGCATCTTCTATCGGGTCGTCTGTAAATCTGGCCTCGCTTGCATATACGATAATTTTCCCATCCCTGGTCTGGCAATTGGAAAGCGTAGTATCAAAGGCCCTGATCCGCCCCTCATTGCATCCCCAGCCGGATCCCGGATCGTTCTTTGCAAACATCTTGTGCTCGGTGACCGTCCCCTTTCCGGTCATCAGAGACTGCGCAACCGGCCCGCAGTGGAACAGAATCACCTTATTCTCATCTTCGCCATAATTATTATTCCAGTCCAGGACGGCCGTCGGCTGTTCACTCGCCAGGCTCATAGCCCGCATGGTCAGCGCCGAACACATATCAATTTCACAGGAGGCTGCAATTCCCCTGTCATTCAGTTCACTGAGCAATACGCACGGGCATACCCGCATCTCCGTCTCCATCTCGTTCCAGCAGCGCAGCGCCAGTGCATCCAGATGATATTCTTCAATGTACTGGTCAATCACTACCCCAATCTTCGCCAATGTCAGCATATTACTCTCCGGAACAAGGGAAAAATCACTGTAATTTTTCAGGCGCTCTATTTTGGCAGTAACTGCCTCATCATCGTCCGCCATACTTCTTACCTTGAAAAACACCTCGGATAAGTCAAACGACTCCACATTGATCCCGTATTTCTGCATTGCAATCTCATCGAACCGCACCGTCTTGAATGCCGTGGTCCTTGCCCCAATACAGCCAAGGTTAAACCGTTTCATGCCATTTACTACCCGGCAGACCGCAGCAAAATCCTTCAAATTTCCGGCAAATGCTTTCGACAGCGGATGAACGACATGGGGTTTCATCACCGTAAACGGCACGCCATACTGCGTAAAAACATCGGTTACGGAAAACTTGCCGCAATAAGCATCCCTTCTGTGCTGGAAATCCATTTTTCCAATTTCATCCGGATATGCCTGCATTAGAATCGGCACTCCCGCGTCCTGCAATGCGGTAATGGCTCCGTTCTCGTCCGCAAAAATGGGCATTGAGAATATCACGCCATCATACATTCCCTCATGTTCTTTCAGCCATTTTGCGTATAAAAGGCCCTCTTCCCTTGTCTCGACCCCGCCATACCGGGTCAGTTCTGCATCCATGGCTATGTAATCATATCCCGCATCCGTGACCGCTTTAATCATGTCTTCCCTTGCCTCATAAATCAGCTCGCCCGGCATAAATCCTCTGTTGCAGAAACACAGTGCAAATGTCATTTTTTTCATATTGTGAATCCTCCTTTGATTTTGTTCTAAAAAGTAGGTTTCGCCAACCCCTCAGAACAGCTCTTTTTTGTATAACAATTCAGGCAGGTCTGCGCATTTACTGCACAAACTGTAAGAAAACATAGTGGCTTCAGGCATCCAGTTTTTCGCCGTAGACCAATTTCAATGGCTTGGATGCATAATAGTTCAGTCCTTTCGTGAACTGTTAACTTTATATTTACCACTTTTACCTCAGTTCGGATTTAAACATTGTTTTCTATCTGTTATGAATCTATTTTATAAACTCCTTTTGTCGGATGATATAGGCATTTGTTCTTTTTACTTTGATTTTGTTCGTTTTACATGGTATTATACAAATAAACAGAAGTATATTTGCTGCCTTTCAGAACGTTCATAGTCACTCACACTTCAACAGGAGGTTTATTATGATTTCCACCTTTAATCTGCAAAAATTAAATTCTCTGCTGCAGGACTTTTACACGCTTACCCATATCCGCATCACAGTATTTGATGAGACCTTTCGTGAACTAACCGCTTATCCGGAGCAGATAGCCCCCTTCTGCCGGATTATCCGAACCGATGCCAGGGCCGCAGCAAATTGCAGGGAATGCGACCGCAATGCCTGCAAAACTGCCGTCGGAAGGCGCTCCGCATATACCTACCGGTGCCATGCCGGATTAACAGAAAGTATCATGCCCCTGTATTTAGGAAACATCCTGATCGGCTACCTCTTCTTCGGGCACGTATTCTCTTATACAGCACATGAAGAAGGCTGGAAAAACATCCAGAAACTATGCGGGACATATCATCTCGACTTTTCTGCGTTAAAAGCCGCATGTTATAAGCTTCCCATCATATCAGAGGACTTTATCATATCCGCCTCCCATATCTTACAGGCGGTTGCCTCATACCTCTGTCTGGAACGGATGGCCGTCATACGCCAAAAAGACCTGCCCGTACAGATCGATGAGTATATTGCGAACCACTATACCGAGGACCTGAATACGCAGATGCTCTGTGAACATTTTCAAATCGGGAAAACTACGCTTTATGAGATTGCAAAACAAAACTATGGGATTGGGATCGTAGATCATATCCGGTACCTGCGTATTGAAAAAGCAAAGGAGCTTCTTGTTGAGAAGCCTAAAATGCCGATAAGTGAAATCGCCTTTGCTTGCGGGTTTCATGATTATAACTACTTTATCACAGTCTTCAAACGGGTTACGGGGATGCCGCCAAAACAGTACCAAAAAAATCGGGATTTAGTCGGCTAGCTTTAGCCTGGTCGACGGATGGGGACGCTTTATGACAGGGAGGCCGGGGAGGCGCTGGGGCTGTATATGCCGTTGCGATATGCACCCATGCTGCTAAGTGATTCTAGAACACCCGATGCCGGATAGGCGGGTACGCTGAACACATCACGGGAAATCTGATGATTTCCCGCGCTGGGTTCAGCAACAACTTGATTTGGAGATCAAGTTGTTCCCCGCCTATCCGGCATCGGCTGTTCAAGAATCACTAAGCGCACTCCAGCATTTCGCAACGGCATATACAGCCCCAGCACCTCCCCGGCCTCCCTGTCATAAAGCTGGCTCATCCAATCGGCAGGAAAGCTCGCCAACCGGGTGGGATCCCGGACCAGGGCAGCGGATGTGGATTGGCTATGCGTGTCTTTTCATCTTCAAGATGTGTATTGAATTATTTTGATACTGGAACCGTATCCCTTTGCTTATGTACACCTACTGGGGACATAAAAGTCCCGCCAATTCTATATCCATACGCTGCCCCCGTTTGAGGCCCCACCTTAGGAACGAGTCCTTTTCCTGCCGGTTGGATGCGCCAGCTCCATGAAGGGATAGCCGAAAGCCTCCCGGAGAACATCCATGTCCTTTCAAAAACGCTCAAAGCGAACCTTAGAAATTCTTGGTGGGAAACAGCCCTGAAAATGGAGAGATTTTTGGATTCCGAATCCAAAAATCAGCTGACCCAGCGCGAGAAATCATCGGATTTCTCGTGATGTGTCAGTGGTGCTCCATTTTCAGGGCTGTTTCCCGCCTAGAATTTCTTAGGTCCGCGGCCGCGTTTTTGAAAGGACATGGATGTTCTCCGGGAGGCTTTCAGCTATCCCTTCATGGAGCGTCCCCATCCGCCCCGGGACTAAAGCCCGTTGCTAATTCCCGATTTTCTCTTTTCATCCGGCGGATCATGGAGTATAATGCATCTAAATACTTTTTAGGAGGCCTCAATATGTGCAGACCGGAATATGATCTGACCTACGATGATTTGAACCCCACGTTTTTGTTTTTTTGTGAACTTAAGCGCACGGAGTCTGAAAACAATTACCACTGTCATGAACACATCGAATTGTCGATTGTGAAGAAAGGACATTGTACTTTTTACATAGACGGCAAAGAATACCCGGTCAAACAGGGCGACCTGATCATCCTGAATCCGGGGGCCTACCATAAGAGCCTTTACACCTGCCCCGACGATAGTGCCGTTGAATATTATATTGCATTCTCGGATATTCATCTGCGGGATCTGCCTCCCAACACATTCCCACTCCCCGGGGGGAATGTGATTCTTCCCATGAAGGAAGTCATCCGGCAGGAGGTGTTCCGCATTTGTGCATCTATGGGGAAAGAGTTCCAGGCCTACCGTCCGGGGCGCTATTTTATGCTGAAAGCCTACCTCATCCAGCTGATTCTTCAGCTGCTCCGGGAGCAGAAGGAGGCGGCTGAGGGGATCAAGAATACGAAGGGATGTATCTTTGAATCACCGAATAAAAAATACGTTGTCAATCAGATGATCCGCTATTTTAATGAGCATTACCAGGAAAAGATTTCCCTGGACCGGATTGCCCGTAATATGTATCTGAGTACGTTTTACCTTTCTAAAATATTCAAAAGCGAGACCGGCGACACGCCCATCAATTATCTGATTGAGCTAAGGATGGAAAAAGCCCGGGAGCTTCTCGAAGCAGCTCCCGGACTCAGTATCCAGAATGTGGCGGAAATGGTGGGGTATGACGATGCTTACCACTTCAGCAAATTATTTAAAAAACATTATGGAGAACCGCCCACTAAGTATAAGCGGAGTTAGGAAGCCAAACGGCCATCACCGCTTCCTATTCTTCCGTTCCAATCTCCCGATACAGCATAACTGCCTCATAAGGCCGGAGCACGGAACGACTGCTCCGGGGATAGTTTGACAGGATGATTCTGCAGTCTCCCGGTATTTCCATTGGTATTTCTACATTCCCGGGATAATAGTTGCAGAACACGTAAAGTTCGCTGTCTGCATTGGCCCGCTTATAGGCCAGGATCTGCGGATGGTCTTCGAGAAGTGCTTCAAAGGTTCCGTCCGCAATGACCGGATAGGTTTTTCTTAGTTCTATAAGTTTTTTATAATATTGGAAGATAGAGTCTTCCCGGTTTCGGTCCAGTGTGTTGATCTCTTTATAATTCTGGATTACGGATATCCACGGGGTTCCATCGGTAAACCCTGCCTGTTCTGTGTCATCCCACTGCATCGGGGTGCGGGAGTTGTCCCTGGATTTTTTGCCCAGAATCTCGTAGATCTCCTGCTCGCTCTTGCCTTCCTGCTTCAGGATGTTGAAGTAATTCAGGGACTCTATATCCCGATACTGGCCGATCTCCGTGTATCCGGCATTGGTCATCCCGATCTCTTCCCCCTGGTAGATATAGGGGGTCCCCCGCAGTCCGTGTATGGTTGTGGCAAGCATTTTTGCGGATTCCAGGCGGTATTCTTTGTCATCCCCAATACGGGATACGATTCTTGGCTGGTCGTGATTGCACCAGAACAGCGCATTCCATCCTCCGCCTTTTTCCATCTCCCTCTGCCAGGTAAAAAGATTTTTCTTCAGATCGTGGAATCTAAAAGGCTCCACCGCCCATTTATTCCCGGACGGGTAATCTACTTTCAGATGGTGGAAGCTGAAGATCATGGACAGCTCCTCTGATTCCGGGTTGGAATAGCGGATGCTGTTTTCCAGGGTTGTAGACGACATCTCTCCAACCGTAACGATATCGTCGTATCTGCCGAATGTCTCCCGGTTCAGCTCATGAAGATACTCATGGATCTTCGCGCCGTCCGTGTAAAATGTATGCCCATCCCCAATCAGGTCGTCCTCGTATACCTCTGGTTTGGAAATCAGGTTGATCACGTCAAAACGGAACCCTTTTACCCCTTTGTCCATCCAGAAGCGTATGATATCATAGCATTCCCTTCGCACATTTGGGTTTTCCCAGTTCAAATCCGCCTGCGTCACATGGAAAAGATGCAGGTAATACTCGTCTGTCTCAGGCAGATAACTCCATGCATTCCCTCCGAACTTGGATACCCAGTTCGTAGGGGGCAGTCCGTTTTTTCCTTTTCTGATGATGAAGAAATCACGGTAATATGGATCTCCTTCCAGCGCTTTTTGGAACCATTCGTGGCGGGTGGAGCAGTGGTTGAACACCATGTCCATCATCAGATACATATTCCTCTTTCCCGCCTCGGCTACCAGGGTTTCAAATTCTTCCATCGTGCCGTAGCGGGGATCAATCCTGCGGTAATCCGCTATGTCGTACCCGTTATCATACTGGGGGGATACAAAAAAGGGCGTAATCCAGAGGTAGTCTGCTCCCAGCTCTGCCAGATAATCCAGACGGCTGATGATCCCTGCCAGGTCTCCAAAGCCATCCCCATTGGAATCCTGGAATGACTTTGGATAAATCTGATAAACGACTTTATTTCCTAAATTCATATATCTTCTCCTTCTCACAGTCTCCTGATCATAATGATTATCGATTCATAATCTTCATTTTAATTCATGTTCGTTTATGTTCATTGAAGTACTTCTTATTTATTTCCGTAATCTTTCAGTTTGGTCTTAGACAGTAGAATGGTAAATAAAAATGCCAGAACAATGTCAATCACAATACATACGATATAGATCAGCATCTTATCTCCGCGCATGGATAAAAATGCAGGGATACCGCCGACTCCGACGCTGTTTGCAATCACCCCAAATACGCGGGATATAATCCCCATGACGCCGCTTGCCAGCATAGCTCCGATAAATGGATATAAATATTTCAAATTTACACCGAACATTGCCGGCTCCGTAACTCCCAGGAACCCTGATACAAATGAGGGAATCCCCACTTCTTTGACCCTTGCGTCTTTTTTATGAAGAAATACAAAAGCCATAACTGCGGAGGCCTGTGCAATGTTGCTTAAAGCTACAACCGGGAATGTATAGATTCCGCCCATGGCCGCAACGGTCTGAAGATCGATCGGCAGCATAGAGTGGTGCAGCCCGGTAATCACCAGCAATGGATACAGGAGCCCGTAAATTCCGCTGAAGAGCCAGCTGAATGAGGAGCTGAACCCTGCCATGATAATGCTTGCAAGGCCGTCTCCGATCATCCTTCCGAACGGGCCGATTACGGTATGTGCCAAAAGCACCGCCGGTACAAGGGAACAGAACGGCACGACAATCATGGAGATCATTTCCGGCACACGTTTTTTCAGGAACCGGTAGAACACCGCGAAAACAAGGCCGACTAAGATGGCCGGTATGACCTGGGACTGGTATCCCACCATGTTGATGTGGAATGCCCCGAAGTCCCATGTTTTCACCGCTTCGCCGGCTTCCACAGCAGCAATGTAATCACTTGCCGACATCAACTGCGGGGAGACGAGTGTGATACCAAGCACGATGCCCAGCATCTGGTCCACATTCATCTTCTTACATACGGACCATGTGATACCCACCGGCAGGAATACGAATATGGCCTCGCCGATCAACCACAGGAAGTTGTAGATTCCCGCCCATATCTGGTACACTTCGGTGATGGATTTGGTGCCGTCCTCCAGAAGCTTGATATCACCGATGATATTCCGAAATCCCAGGATCAGACCGCCGACAATGATGGCCGGAATGATTGGCGCAAATATCTCCGCAAGGTTCGCAACGCCCCTCTGCAGAAGGTTCATCTTGCCTTTGGCCGCCGCTTTTACTTCCTGTTTATCTACGCCGTCCATCCTGCTGATTCTGGAAAACTCATCAAAGAAAACGGATACTTTGTTACCTATAATTACCTGGAACTGGCCTCCCTGTGTAAAACTTCCCTTTACAGAAGGCAATTCCTCGATCTTTTTTACATCTGCCTTTTTCTCATCTGCGAGAACAAAGCGCATTCTGGTGGCACAGTGGGTGAAAGAGACCACATTCTCTTTCCCTCCGATCAATTCTAACAGCTTTTCAGCGTCTTTTGAAAACTCAGCCATTCTCCCTATTCCTCCTATTTTGAAGTGAATCTCCTTTATTAACTTATACGTATATGTTAATATAAAGCTATCATATACGTATTTGTTAGTCAAGCATTTTAGAAAATAAAAATGGTGCCGCACTCATTTTTGGCACCATTCATAAATTTCTATTCTTTTCTTTGTGCAAATCCTACAAAGCGGAAGTGATCCGGTCTGTGTCTCGATTCGGTAAACTGGAACAAACAATGGTCCCGCATGTACGTATAACTTTTCACTACAACCACCAAGTTATATTCTCCCAGATCCAGATACTTTTTATCCTCATCATTTGCTGTTTCCACGGATATCTCTTTTGAGGCATAGCCTATCCGGATTCCCAGCTCCTTCTCCAGGTATGCATAAACAGAATCCCTGCAGGCCCTGAGAGGAAGGTTCGTCACCACGCTTCTTTTGAAATAATCATGGTCGATAATCACCCGTTCGCCTTCGATCTTCCGGATGCGCAGCAGCTCATAGACTTCTTTTTCCCTGTCATCCTCAAAAACTGCCATGATCTGCTTCTTATCCGTCAGAATCTCCAGGTTCTCCACCTCTGTCTCCGTCCGCCGCCCCAGATTTTCATTCAGCTCCTTAAAGCTGGCAATCTCAGCGAACGGAAACTTGTAGTCCTTTTTCTCAACAACAACCGCTGCCTTTCCTCTGGACTTCTGGATATACCCCTGGTTTTCCAGCATCCCTAGCGCCTTGCGCACCGTGTCCCTGGATACCATGTATTCCTGCATCAGCTCCCCTTCCGGGGGAATCAGCTGGCCTACGCCATATTCTCCAAGCTCAATCTGCTTTTTTAATGCACTGTAGACTTTTACGTATTTGCTTGCCATAAAGCAACATCCCAACTTTCCTATATGTTTATACTTATAAGTATAACTATTTTTTTTAAAAGGACAAGTAGGAATTATCACAATCCAAAAAAAAGCTCCAAATAGCCCACCCAAATACGCTGCCCCCGTCCATCACTCTCCCGTGAAGCCGCCCTCCCGCCCGGATGCGCCCAGCGTAGTGAAAGGCGAGTCTGGTTTCCTGCCGGGGAAGTGTATGCCATGTCAAAGTCCATAGAGTAAGCGTTAGAATCCGTTGGTGAAAAAGCAGGGAATATGGAGGGCAGAATTTGCCTTACCAGGCAAATTCTGTTGCCGCCGGCGGCGCGAATGCATCGGCATTCGGGCCAACTGCGGCAAGCACCCTCCATATTCCCTGCTTTTTCGCCTACGGATTCTTCGTGAACGGAAAGGACATTGACATGGCATACACTTCCCCGGCAGGGAACCAGACTCGCCTTTCACTCAGCGTCCCCCTTCACCTCATCCCGCACTTCCTTAAAGCACTTCACAATATAATCAATATCATCTTTCGTATGTCCCGCACTAACCTGTGTCCTGATCCGCGCCTTCCCCTTAGGCACAACCGGATAAGAAAATGCCACGACATAAATCCCTTTCTCCATCATCTTAGCAGCCATCTCCCCCGCCAGTTTCTCATCATAAAGCATCACCGGCACAATTGGATGCGTACTCTCGATAATATCGAACCCCGCCTCTGTCATCTCTTTTCTGTAATAGGCCGTGGTCTCTTCCAGGTGATCCCTCAGAGAAGTATCGCTCTCCAATATCCGGAACACTTCCAGGCTGGCCCTGGCAATAGCCGGTGCAAGCGTATTCGAAAAAAGATAAGGGCGGCTGCGCTGGCGCAGTAGGTCTATGATCTCTTTTCTTCCGGTGGTATACCCGCCGGATGCTCCGCCCAAAGCCTTTCCAAGGGTCCCTGTGATCACATCCACTCTGCCTTCGGTTCCACAGTGTTGTGCTGTCCCGCGCCCTGTCCTGCCCACAAAACCGGCCGAATGGCTGTCATCCACCATTACAAGCGCCTGATATTCGTCCGCCAGATCGCAGATCCCCTTCAGGTCCGCGATGATACCGTCCATGGAAAATACGCCGTCCGTGGCAATCAGTTTGATTCTTGCACCCGCTTCATCCGCCGCTTTCAGCTGTTCCCGCAGGTCTTCCATATCGTTGTTCTTATACCGGAACCGTTTTGCCTTGCACAGACGCACGCCGTCGATAATACTGGCGTGGTTCAGCTCATCACTGATCACCGCGTCATCCGCCGTCAGAATGGTCTCAAACAGCCCGCCGTTAGCATCAAAACAAGATGAATACAAAATTGTATCCTCCGTTCCGAAAAAGCGGCTGATGGCAGCCTCCAGTTCTTTGTGCACATCCTGCGTCCCGCAGATAAATCTTACAGAAGAAAGCCCATATCCCCTTTCCTCATAGGATTTGGCAGCAGCTGCCATGACCCTGGGGTCATTGGCAAGTCCAAGATAATTATTTGCACACATATTCAGAAGCTCCCGGCCGTCCTCCAGTTTTACTTTAGCCCCCTGCGGTGATGTGATCAGCTTTTCGCCCTTAAACAGGCCGGCTTCTTTTATAGCATCCACTTCTTTTTTATAGTATGCAAGAGCGTCCTCTCTTTTCATTTCAGTCTTCCTCCCAATATCAATATATTCTATACCGCTAAAACGTGTATAATCGTAACAGTTCATGCAAGAATGAACTGTTATTAAATGAGCATTCCCGCTTACCGGACAACCGGCAGGGCAAATGAATTGTCAGACACGCTCTAATACAAGGATGTCCAATCCAATACTACTTTGCCGGAATTTCCGCTGTTCATAACGGCAAATCCCTCTTCGTAGTCCTTAATATTGAACCTATGAGTAATAATTCGCTCAATATCCAGCCCGCTCTGAAGCATAGTATCCATCTTGTACCATGTCTCCCACATTTCTCTTCCGTAAATCCCCTTGATGGTCAGACCGTTGAAGATCACCTTGCTCCAGTCGATCTGGGCATTGGATTTCTGAAGTCCGAGAAGCGCAATCTTTCCGCCGTTTTTCATATTATTTACCATATCGTTAAAGCCGGCTTCATTTCCGGACATTTCCAGCCCCACATCGAAGCCTTCCTTCATCCCCAGCTCATACATCACGTCTTTCAGATTCTCTTTTGCGATATTGACGGCACGGGTGGCCCCCATTTCCCTGGCAAGCGCAAGACGGTATTCATTCACATCCGTAATCACCACATACCTGGCCCCCACATGCTTACTGATCGCAGCCGCCATAATGCCGATGGGGCCAGCCCCTGTTATCAGGACATCTTCGCCGATTTCGTTAAAGGACAGGGCCGTATGCACCGCATTCCCCAAAGGATCAAAGCAGGAATACAATTCTTCTTTGATCTGAGGAGAACACTTCCACACATTCGTTGCAGGGATTACAAGATACTCCGCAAACGCCCCGTTCCGGTTTACTCCAACTCCCTGCGTGTTCCTGCAGAGGTGGGGAAGTCCTGCCAGGCAGTTCCTGCATTTGCCGCAGACAATGTGGCCCTCCCCGGATACCTTTTCTCCGACATAGAATCCCTCTACATTTTCACCGGTTTCAACAATCTCGCCGACATACTCATGTCCTGCCGTCAGGCCGATGGGGATTGTCTCCTGCGCCCATTTGTTCCAGTTGTATATATGTACATCCGTTCCGCAGATGGAAGTTTTCAGGATCTTGATCTTTACCTCGTTCTTACCGACCTGCGGAATCTCCACGCGTCTCATCCAAAGCCCCGGTTCCGGTTTCTCCTTCACCAGCGCCCACATTGTATTCTGCTCTGCCATACCAACCACTCCTTTTCACCTCTGCCCCGGAGAGTGTTTCAAACCTCAATGCAGCAACATCCAGTTTCCTGCACTTTACACAGCTCCCGGCAGTGTATTCTATACCTAATTCTGCAGCTATGCTGCAGGCCAGCCCGCAGGGCATGAATTACGGGGTGCCCTTTGGGTATACCTTATTCCGCAGCTTGCTGCGGATCCGCCCGCAGGGCATGAATTACGGAGTACCCTGCGGGTATACATAATGCTTCTGTCTCAGGCCCATGATCTTAATCTTCCCCCAAAGCCCGGATGGAAGCGGTTCCTTGATCATCTCTCTCTCCCGCCAGTTAAAAAGCCTTTCTTTTCTGCACTGATCCAGCCCGCCGGTCGCATATGGCCACTGGGGGATCATCTTTTCGAGCTCTTTTTCCGGATACCCCGGATCTATCATCCTGTTAATCAATAGGTTTGCAGCGACAATTTCAATTTTGTTCTCTCCCGCCTGTAACAATCCGGTAATATCCGTCTGATAAGGACGCTTGATCAAGGTATCTGCCAGTTGACCATTCACATAGATTTCGGCTGTTTCCCCAACATGCTCAAGCTGCAGCAGAATCCTGTCCTGACCCGAAAATTTCTCCCACTGACCTTCCTCAATCCGGAACTCTTTCACATATTTGCCGCTTCCGGAATAATACTTAAGCTCCGGCTCCTGTTCCCAGCTTTCCAGCTGGTCATAGCTTCTCTGTACAGATCTCTCCGGTACTTCCAACGTCCATCCGCAGGAAATATCCAGAAGTCCGCTCTCCTCAGGCTTCGTCTCAGTCAGAGGCTGTTCCATCCCGCTGCCAAATACAAAGATCAGGGATTGAAATGCTTCCAGATATAATTTAACTTCTATTCCGTCCACCTCTTCCGATACAGACCGTATCGCTTTTTCCTGACCGCTCATGGGATCAAATACGCAGAATCCGTTCCTCTTATTTGTAAATTTAATAGTTTCTTCATAACCTTTTTTATTGATATTAGATATAAAATAAATATCCTCCGTCTCTGTTCTGCGATGCACATATCCCACCATATCAGGGTGCATTCCGATCCTGACATCCGGTACTTTCACCCTGCGCAGTTCCGCGATGAGGCTGCCATATTTATCTTCCGTAACCACCACTCTGCCGCAGCTTTGCAGTTCATGTCCAATCTTCAGGACCTCTTCTGTATTTTCCTCGTACCCAATGCGTCCGCAGGATTTCTTCGGAAGCCGGCCTGCTGCAATCACCTTACCGCCATGCTCCGCGAATTCCCGGATTCTTCTCATTGTACTGATCGGAATTCTGTCACATTCTATAAGGAGCAGGGTGTCGTACAGATATGCATCCCAATGTTCCAATACATCGTCATTTACATAGTCAAACCAGTAGCCCGCTTTATGGACCGCATCTACACAGGCCGCATCCAGTCTCTCATCCAGCTTCATGCACATATGCGTATCCGCAAGGGGGGTCTCTGCCCAGATATCATGCTGGGGCAGATAGACCGCCGTCGTAACAACTGGCTCGCCGCGCTGCATGAAGTCACATACCCGGTTGATATAAACGCTGATATTTTTATAGTATTTCCACCATGTATTGGTATGGTTGATGTTGGTAGATGCATAAAAAGCCAGCATCTCATCACCGTCCGCCCGGCTATAGCTATAGCCGTGATTGACAATCTGGTTGATTCCATCCAGGAATATGCTGTCTGCGGCCGCCTTGATATTCTCAAGTGATACCACAAAGCGCGGAAAACGGAGCCATGTGAAGGATTCATTGGATATAACCGGCCTGTGATATACATGGCCTGCGGAAACAGCCAGCCTTCTGTGCACCGTATTGACTTCATATCTGTCAAAGGCCGAGAAGGTCTCTCCCTCCGGTATATCTGCCGCGCCATATGCCTGCAGGATATCCCCCCAGGTTCCATGCGCCTGGATTCTGGAGAGCGCGCCTTTCTCATGGCACCAATCCGTCAGTTCCCGGAAGAAATTCTCCACCGTCAGCTCTGCCATGGTCTTCTGAAAATCATATCTTACCTGCTCTGTCATCCCGCGGATTTCTCCCCAGAGCGCATAGATATACGGCCTGAGTTCATATCCGCGCCTCTTTTTGAATTCTTCATAGAGAATATCCGTCCAGTTATGCCCGAATACTTCGATGGAATCACAGAAAAAGTTCCCGATCTTCCCCTCTCCCACTGCTTCCACAATCGGGTCTCCGCCGTATTCCAAAAATGCCCGCAGAGACTCTTTTCTGTTGTGGTCAATAATCAGCCCGTCACCTCCGCGCAGGGGTTTGAGCACCCGCTGTTTCTTATCACTGGAAACAAACAGTACGATCTTATGCAGTCCTTCCGGCACCTGGATCTCGCCAATCTCTGTTCCCCAGGGCCAGTTAAACAGGTACTTATCCACCACCCGCTCCGTAATATCCACAATGGTTTCCGGAAGCATACGGGCTCCTTCCATCTTGCCAAGCACGGCCCCGACTACTTTTCCATAGATAACCGTAGTCAGATCTTTATAAAAGGTGCAAGGCCCTTCTACATCAATCGTAAACGGCAGAACGCTCTGTCCGCTTAACTCTTCCTTAAGGAACGGGCCTCCAAAAGGCCAGGACGAACCAAGGGTCAGATCAAACTGCATGTCTCGCTTTGCCGCCTCATCCGCCGCAAACCGTATCATATCCATAAATCCCGGCGACAGATATTCGTAATTATGTATGCCTTTCTCCTCATCATCCGGCTGCAGTGGATAAAGTATCTGAAGCTCCACTCCGCCAATCCGGGCCTCCTGCATCAGATCCAGTTCCCGTACAATTTCTTCTTTATCTGCCGCACAGCCGTACCACCACCATCGCGTCCTGCCCCTTGTCTCGCTGCGGGGATGGCACAGCTGGTCTCTAATCTCCTTTTTATTCAATGATTCAACCTCCCTGCCTGTTTCATAACTTCCTGCAGCCTGCTGATATAGTATCTGTAATGATCCAGAGAAGTAGAAGGCGCCACCTGATGGTCGGCCCCGGGTATATACCCGCCCTGCCTGATCACCGGCAGAATCCGTTCGAATTCCCTGTCTATTGCCTCCGGCCCTTCTGCAATGCAGAGCTTATTAAAACCGCCCACGAACTTCAGGTTTGGGAAGCTGCCGCGCACAGCAGCAATATCCATGCCCGCGTTCACATCCATGGGAAGAAATCCGTCTACACCTGCGTCAATGAATTCAGGAATCAGCTTCATAAAATCCCCGTCCGTATCCACAAACACATTGCCGCAGCCGTGTTTTTTCAACAAAGGAATTAATTTTCTGTAATAATTACCCACAAACTCCCTGAAACAGTCCGGCGATATCATCGGGCCGTTCTTCCCGCTCAGGTCTTCCTGAATATAGATCAGATCGGGCTGTATCACAGACAGCACTTTTGGAAGATATGTTTCATATATCTCCAGGGTAAAACTGTTAATTTCATGAATGAGTTCCGGTTCGTCATAAAAAGCATACAGATGCTCTTCCACGCCCAGCAGTTCCCGGGGTACCCAGAAAAAGCCCTCTATATTCATGCGCACAGAATAATCCCCGTCTTTATGCCCTTTTGCAAGGCTTCCATATACCTTGCCTATGTTTTCATCGGTAAACCAGCGCGCGACTTCTTTTTCAGAGGTCTCCCGAACCGCCTCCCAATCGCTTGAGGACGCAATCCGCAGTCCGGAATCACCGCCATGGGGAAGCAGAAACTTCGCCCGCCTGACCGGATCAAACCCGAGATAAGATTCGTACGCCAGCACCGGCTCTCCAAAACTCACTTTAAAATACTTTTCACAGGCTTCCTCTTCCTGCTGTATAAGCCCTTTCCAGATTGCTTCGGGAAGGCCCTCCCCGTGAAATCTGCCGACAGTCAGATCCCATGGATAGAATGTCTCCTCCACAGATCCGCGCCCCTGGGGCCGGCCGAAATTCAAAGTTGCCTGTTCTCTCTCTCGATTTGTCATAGATTCCCTCTCTAAATACCGTTACCTCGCCTGCAGCGCCTGCTCCAGATCCTCGATCAGCACATCTGCGCCTTCCAGCCCGCAATGAATGCGGATCAGACCGCTGTCATGTGCATGCAGATTTAAAAATTCCAATTCTTCCTGGCTGTAGTGCAGCAGAGGGCACAGCGCCAGACTCTCAAACCCGCCCCAGGAACATCCGATCTCAAATACCCTCAGACGGTTGACTGTCTCCGCCGCCTTTTCGGGCGCCTCCCTCAGTACAAAACTCATAAGGCCTGTGTGTCCCGTCTGCTGCCTTTGAATCAGTTCAGCCTGCGGATGCGACGCCAGTCCCGTATAATATACTTTTTCTACCTTCGGATGCTTCTCCAGATACTGAGCCACAGCCATGGCGGTCCTCTGGTGTTCTTCCACCCTCACCTGCAGAGTACGCAGCCCGCGAATCCCCAGCCACGCCTCCATCGGCCCGAGAATGCCCCCGAAAAGCGCTCTGACGGTTTCCTTCAGATATTTCCCCAAATTCTCATCTTTTACAACGAGGATACCTCCGATAATATCACTGTGCCCGCCAATGTATTTTGACATCGTATGCATCACGATATCAATGCCCATTGTCAGCGGTTTCTGAAACAGCGGCGTACAGAATGTATTATCAATATAAGTTCTGATTCCATGTGCCCTGGCGATTTCCGCCGTCTTCGCTATATCTGTTACCGTAAATACAAAGGTTGCCGGGCTTTCCAGCAGAATCATATCCGTATTGTCCTGAATCATCCCCTCCAGCACATCCATATCGGTTCCGTCCCAGTACGAAACCGACATGCCCATGCGCGGGATAAAATAGGTGTTCAGTATATTTTTTACCGGCTGGTAGACATCCCGCATACATATAATATGGCTGCCTGCACGGCACACGGCCAGGATTGCCGCCGATGCCGCCGCCATTCCGCTGGAAAATGCAATCCCTCTGCTGCCCTGCTCCAGGGCAGCCACCTTTTCTTCCAGGATGTTCACCGTTGGATTCGCCGCCCTGCCGTAAACATAGGCCTCGTTCTCCCCATGAGCCGCATAGGATTCCAGGCTGTCAAATATATGCAGAGAATTCATAAAGACCGGAGGAACCACCGCATTTAAATACTGGCTCTGGTCTTCCCCCAGATGTGTCACTGCCAATCTGTCTTCTCTCATAGATTCCACCTATTCTTTCACGGCTCCGGCCGTCATACCTTCCACAATAAATTTCTGCATGGCCGCAAACATGACCGCAGTAGGAAGCAGCGCCATAACACCGCCGGCCATCAAAAGGCCCCATTCTACATTGTATTTTCCGATCAACGTCTTCAATCCCACCGGAATCGTCCACATCTCCGGGGTGCTGATAAAGATAGAACCGGCAATCAGCTCGTTCCATGCTCCGATGAATCCGAATACAAATACGGACACAATTCCCGGGAACATGATTGGAAATACAATCTTAAACAGCGACTGCATCTTTGTGCATCCGTCTACTCTGGCGGCTTCCTCCAGGGTTACCGGTATCCGTTCAAAGAAACTCCGCATCGTAATGACACAGAACGGAAGATTCGCCGTCACGTAAAAGATAAACAATCCAATATGGGTATTGATCAGCCCCATCTTTGAGAAAATGATGTACAGCGGGATTATAACCAGAATCCCGGGGATCATCTGTGTTACCAGGAAAAAGAGGATGACTGTCTGTTTTCCTTTAAACTTATAACGAGCCAGTGAATATCCGCCCAACATGGAAAATACAGTTACGACCAGTGCGGAAGCCACAGATACCAGGAGGCTGTTTTTCAGCAGAACACCATAGTTAAACTGCTCAAACAGATCCGTATAGTTTTTCCACGTAAATGCCTTTGGAAAATAGGTGATGTTATTCAGGTCCAGTATTTCGCCGCTGGATTTAAAGGAGGTAACTACGATCCAGTAAATGGGCAGCACAACCAGTAAAAAGAAGAAAATTAAAATCAATACACGTATGGTTCCGCCAATTGCATTCTTTGTTTTTCTGCTCATTTAAAAATCACCTGCCTTATCATATTTGGTAACCTTGAGGAATACCATCGCATAGATTCCCAGTATCAGCATCAGAATCACACCCAGCGCCGCCGCAAATCCAAAGTCATAGGATCCAAACGCCTTTGAATACATGTACGCCGGAAGCGTCTGCGAGGTGTTTGCGGGTCCGCCGTCCGTGATAATCACCACCAGGTCCAGGGAATTGAAGATCCAGATCGTCCGCAAAAGAACCGTCGTAATCAGTGTTGGCTTTATGTATGGGAGCGTAATCTGGAAAAACTGCCGTATCGTCCCGCAGCCGTCTACATCCGCCGCCTCATATACATCGGAAGGGATCGACTGCAGCGCCGCCAGTATCATAATGGCAAAGAACGGAATTCCCATCCAGATCATGGCCATAATGACAACCGCCAATGAGAATCCCGGCGTGCCCAGCCATGCGATGTTATGATCGGTCAAGCCGAATTTCATGAGAAGGTTATTCACAACACCATATTCCCCATTAAAGGACCAGCGGAAGATCAGGCCGACTACAAACCCTGAAAAAGCCCAGGGAAGAAATACGATGGACTGGTAAATCCCTCTGCCGCGGAACTGTTTTTTCAGCGCCAGCGCCAGCATCATCCCAAGCAGGAACTGCCCGAGAACGGATACAATCACATATATGAAGGAATTTTTCAGGATCATCATGCTGTCCGGATCACCAAACAACTTGGCAAAGTTCTCAAGCCCGTTAAACTGGATATCATTTGGCGCAGTCAGCTTATAATTTTGAAACGCCATAATAATACTGTTAATCAGCGGATAGCCAAACAGCAGAAGCAAAATAACTAGTACTGGAAGTAAAAATAACCACGGTTCCATTTTCTTTTTCATGCAGGTATCACTCTCCTTTGTCGGTTCGTTTTCATGTATGCCCCGATACTCCCGCTGCGAGGCGCAGCCCAAATGGTTTTAACTATGAAGCTAAAACAGGGGGATTAATGTTTTTAAGTTTCCACATTAAATCCCCCTTTTAACTCTTATCTGTAACAGTTCAGGCAGGCCTGAGCTGTTACTCATATCTCACTTTACGATTAATTATTTCCTTTCCAATGCCTACTGCATCGTCTTGGGTGATTCAATCGTAGATCCTTCATTATCTGCCAGGTATTGTTTCATTCTGGTTGTAAGCTCATCTCCGATGTGGTTCAGCACATCTTCTGCTGACTGCTGTCCAAGCAGGTACTTCTGCAGTTCAGTATGGAACATATCCTGGTGCAGGTCTGTATAGTTGAATGGGCCATACATCGGCGGAACTGTAAAGTTCGGGTCATTCAGCTCGTCTAAGAATACTGCATAAGGTCCGTCTTCACCATATGTATCATCGTCGCCGACATCATTTTTGATCGGAATCAGGCCGCCCATCTTGCAGTACTCAATGTTATTGTCAGGTCTAACCAGGAAATCAATCAGTTCCAGCGCCTCATCCGGATATTCAGAGGTCTTTGCAATCGTGTAGGAATATGGGCTTCCTGCTGTGTTCATCATCTTTCCGTCTACGGTTGATACCGGCATCGGAAGTACGCCCCACTGTTCCGGATCCATCTTCTCTTCACAAGCCATTGCCACTTCTGAGTCATTGGAAATTGTACCTGTCAGGCCGCCGGTAAAGTTATCGACCATCTCAACAAATCCCCAGTTAACAGAATCTTCCGGCACATAGCCGTCTGTATAGATCTCACACCATTTTTCTACTGCTTCTACGCATTCTGGTGTGTTCAGTATGAAGTTTCCTTCCTCATCGTATACATAACCGCCCGTAAATGACTGTAAGTAAGCAAGCAACGGATCAAATGCGCCCCTGGCGCCTCTGAAAGAGTTGCCATAACGCTTCTGGTCTTTGTCCGTCAGAGCCTTGATCAGATCAAAATATGCATCGTATGTCCACTTATCCCCTGTTGGGATCTCATATCCAATCTCTTTTACCCAGTCTTTTCTGTAGAAGATACCCTTAACCATAAAACCGTCCGGTACGGAGTATACATGTCCGTATCTCTCTTTTTCCTGCGCCCAGTTGATCTTCTGTACTGCCTCTACGAACTGGTCGCCGTTTTCCTCTACATAATCATCAATCGGAATTACCCAGTCAGCTTCGGTGAACTGTCCCAGCCAGAGCGGGTGTGTTGTAATAACATCCGGCAGCTGTCCGGATGTTCCAAGCACGGTCAGTTTATCTGCCGCATCATCCCACGGAACACTCTCATACTTAACCGTAATGCCTTTCTCCTCTTTGAACTTCTCAAATACGCCTTCGTAATACTTCTGACGCTGAGGGCTGGGGCTGACATCGATGAAACGCAGTGTTACTTCCGATTCTGTTTTTGCCGTATCTGAGTCGGTCTTTTCCTTCTTCTCGGATGAACCGCATCCTGCAAGCAGACCGCCTACCATTACCGCTGCCATGAGTGCCGCCAATAATCTCTTTTTCATACTTTCCTCTCCTTTTTCTGTTTTTTCAGACCACAATACCAAATGATCCGAACTCTTTTCCTTTTTTGTAACACTTCTCCCTTACCTGGTCCTGCCGGTCACTGGTGTGAGGTATTTCCGGTCTGACCACTTATGCAATTATACTAACATCTAACCAATTAATTGTCAATAAATTTGTAATTTTTATACTTTTTATCTAATTTATCTGCATCATTTTTGGTTATTTTTTATCACTCATCTTCTAAAATGCGCTTGACAACCCTGTTTAATTTTTATATTCTTAGCTTAATATACTTCCCCTTATCTGCTCTCACTTCTTAAGTTTTTTAGCACTGCTATTTTCCAAATTTCAGAAAGGAGCAGGCAATACACAGTTTTTACTGTCTATTGCTTAATAAAAGATGAGTAAAAAATACACTGCCACAAGGCGATGCTACCTGATTGACCATCATTCTCCGCAGCCCCCCGATGTTTTACTTAACCATCTGGATATCAAAGAATACGAGGATTTTTTTGAGACTGCACATATAGACTCTCTTATGGTATACTGCAAGGACCACTGGGGGGTAACTTATTATCCAAGTAATATCAAAGGAGCCCAGAAGCATCAAGGGATCAAAGGAGACTGGATCCGCGAGGTCAGTACTCTTTTGAAAGAAAAAGACATTGAATTTGTCGCCTACTATTGTATTGAATATGATGAGGGTGCTGCCCGAAGATTTCCAGAATGGCGTGTAAGGCAGCCGGACGGCTCTCCGCTGATCCGGGACGATGAATTCGCCAAATGGAGCCTCTGCTGCTATCAGACCGGGTACAGAGAATACTGCCTCGCGCAGCTGGAAGAAATCGTTAAAAATTACACACCGGACGCTCTGTTTCTCGATATTTTCGGCGCTTCACTCTGTTATTGTGATGCCTGCCGCAGTAAATTTGCTTCTGTTTACCACTATCCGCTTCCTGAAACCACCGAAGATATTCTGGCACACAAGGCCGATATCGTACAGTTTTTAAATCAAAACGCAAAAGATTTTCTGGAGGAACTAAAGCAGCGGGTTAAGGCCATTGATCCGGGACTTGCTGTTACGATCAATTTTTCCTGCCACTATCCGCAGGAAATCCGTGACATGCTGGACTATCAGTTTTCCGAGCCTCTGCTCAAGGACAACTGGTTTTCCTCCGCCTACGCGAGGGACACTGCCATCGGACAGTATCCGATCCTGGTGCCCGGGGAAGCGTCCCAGGTCTACAACTACAGTTCCGTTAACGAATACATCTGTGACCTTTCTTCGATCGCAGCCCAGGGCTGCCGCGTCGGAATGTACAGCGGCTCCCAGCACATTGACGGCACCCTGGATTTTGAGGAAGCCCGCCGCCTGGGAAAAGCATTTACCGAGATCGAAAAAATGGAGCCCTATCTGACGGGACGCAGCCCTGTTAAGTGTGCCGGCATCCTGCAGAGCGATCTGTCCATGACCGTGAACCTGCCCGCGCTTCATCCGGATGCCATTATCCGCATGAAGCGGCACAACCCGCACCAGAATGCCGTACTGGGTGCAATGCAGTTGTGCGAACATGCCAAGGTTCCCTACATGGTTCTGCCGGAGCGGACATTAACCCCGTCACTCCTGGCGCAGTACGATGTGCTTCTCTTGCCGGAAGTTTACGTCATAGAAGAAGACACCGCCGCACTGTTAAAAGAGTATGTGGCAAACGGCGGCCTTCTCATCAGTTCAGGCCAAAGCGGCCTCTGGAACGCCGATTCCACGAAGCGTCCCGCATCCTCCATCAGTGAGCTGTTTGGAACGGGAAATGCTGCTATTAATACCGAATATACCGCGAACCGCTGGTCCGCTTACCTGAAAAACACAGAAACCAGAAGTTTTTCGGGCCTGCTGTCCTGCACCACTCCACCGGTGAGCGAACACTTTATAGAAACAGAACCGGCTGCAGCAGCAGAGACACTTTTAACTTTCGTGCTCCCCTGTGTTGCCTGTGACGCAGAACACTGGGTAAACTGGTGGAGCCCGCCGCCGGGAAAAGATGCAGGACTTCCGGCCCTGCTCTGCAACAGCATAGAGAAAGGCCGAACCTACTACATGGCCTTTGACTTTTTCACCATGGCATCCCTGGAGAGCTTCCAATATCCACATGAACTATTCCGGGATCTTCTGGAAATGGAAGAAATCACCCCCGCAGTCCGGAACCGAACTGACCTCCCCGAGGTCATAAGGACCGCTTATTTCGAGACCAAAGACAGCTGGATCATCCACCAGATTTCCATGGTTCCCAAGCGTTTCCACGGGGATGCCTATCCCTTAAGCGGAGGAACCCTTGAGATCACACAGCCTGTTGGACAGATCGAAATGGTATATCCTGAGACCCGGATTCTGGAAACAGAAAAACAGGATGGAAAAACAATCGTCAAACTTCCAGAATTCACCCTTCAGCAGATCATTATATGCGGGAAGGGGGGCAAAGGAGTGAGTGCGTAGGGGGGGACGCGAAATAAAGGGATGGCCGCAATCCTCCCAAGTGCACACATGCCGTTTTGATGCGCGGACACGGACCTAAGAAATTCTAGGAAGCCGCCAGCCAAAAAAGCAGGGCACATGCGGCACATCACGAGAAATCGGATGATTTCTCGCGCTGGGCCGCATGATTTTGTGATTTGGTGATCACAAAATCTCCCTGCTTTTTTGGCTGTCGGATTCCAAGAATTTCTAAGGTCCGCTTTAGCGCTTCAAAACGGCATGTGTGCACTTGGGAGGATTGCGGCCATCCCTTCATTTCGCTGGTGCATCCAGACGGCAGGGATAACTCGTTTGCCGGGGGCTTCTTTACGGGGGCAGTGGATGGATTCGTTTTTTTTGGGGTGCGTAGCCCCGGTTGTAAAAGATTCTCCCATTATGCTCCCCTGGCGCCCCTCCCCCTACCGGCTCGTTCCACCCAGGAGGCACCTAGCCTGTCGGGAGCGGGACTTCTGCCGCGGCCCGGGAAACTTCTGTGTCCCTTTCCGGATGCATAGAGTGCGCCGTAGGCTCTCTTAATAAAAACTACATCCGATTGGGAGGCTAAATGCTGCTTCCGAAGCAGCATTTAAGGCGGCCTGAGCCGCGCAATTCATCAGAATTGCGGGGTGAATGCCGCCGGTGCCTCCCAATCGGATGTAGTTTTTATTTAGAGAGCCTAGGCAAACGGCCCGCAGCCGGAAAGGGACACAGAAGTTTCCCGGGCCGCGGCAGAAGTCCCGCTCCCGACAGGCGACCTCCCCCCCCTTAAACCGCCTTCTTCCGATACCTTAGCGGTGTTGTCCCCACGCATTGTTTGAAGTTTTGGATATAGATATTTACATTTTTATATCCCGTCATGTCTGCGATCTGGCCCACGGAATAGGCCGTTTCTTTTAACAGCCGCTTGGATTCATTGATACGGCAGCATTTCAGATACTCATAGGGGGATATCCCCGTTGCTTTCTTGAAGACTCTTATAAAATAATACTTGCTCATGGATACTTTATCTGCCAGTAGATCTACTGTCAGGTCTTCCTGATAATGTTCCTGTATATAATCGGTTATTTCCATAATCGCTTTTCTGTGAAGGATATATGCTTTATCCTGTTTGGGATTCAGCTGTTCTACCAGAAGTTCTGCAAAAATATTTTCCATGGTACTGGCTGTCCTGATGTCCGCGGATCCTCCGCTCTTGGCCGCCCAGCTCTTTAGTTCTTTCAGGAGTTCATTCATCCTGATGGGATCCGAAATATTCAGAAATACTGCTCCCTGGGTTCGCAGCATCTCATAGTATTTATCGGCGGAGCTGCCATAAAAATGGATATATTTGAATTCCCAATCCTCAGACTCTGTGCGGTAAAACTGATGTTCGCTGCAGCTGATCAGCGCCGCAGTATCCTTCGTCAGAAAATATTCCCGCTCCTGATATTCCAGATACCCCTGACCGGATAAAGTAAATAAAAGCAGATAGGTATCGAGCCCTTCTCTGTCGGTGTAGTATCCCGGATATGCATGGTAATGCCCCAGCGAATCCACATGAAAATTCAGGTTCTTTGCAATCGCGCCAGACGTATGCCTCACATCGTAGGAATCTCCCGACAATGCATAATGATATTGTAGTTTCATCCCGTCTCCTTTATAGCAATTTTCCTATATTTTAAAGCAACAATCCAAAACATTTCCTTTGTTATAGATGATAATATTATATAAAATGATAGTGCATAAATCAATTATTTTATAGGAGGTCATTATGAACAACCGTGAACGTCTGCACGCAATTATGAATTATGAAAAACCGGACCGCATGCCCGCTGTACACTTTGGATTTACGCCGGAGGTCGTTGAAAAATGGGTCCGGGAGGGACATGTCAGCAAAGACATACTGGATCTCGAAGAGTACTCCTTTGAGGCCGAGGCCATTCTCTCCGAAAAGCTGGGGTTTGATTTCGGATGGCATGCCAACCGTATAACCACGACGGAATTATTTCCTTTCTTTGAGGAAAAAGTAGTAGAACACCTGGACAATGGCTTTGACAAATATCTGAACTGTGACGGCGTCTATGTCCTCCAGAGAACCGGTGCAAAATCTATTCCCGCCGAAGTAGACCATCTCTTAACCGACAGAGACTCCTGGGAAAAACATTATCTTCCCAGGCTCACCTACACAGAGGAGCGATTTTCTCAGGCCGAATTAGAATATGCAAAGGCAGAGCAGGCCAAGGGGCGCCCCATCGGCCTCCACTGCGGCAGCCTCTGCGGCCGGATCCGGGATTATCTTGGAATCGTAGGCCTCAGTTATCTGATGGCCGATGACGAAGAGCTGCTGGAGGAAATGTTCCGCACCGTGGGCGATCTCTGCTATCAGTCCGTAAAGCGTACACTGGAAACAGGCGTGCAGTTTGATTATGCACATTTCTGGGAAGATGTCTGCTACAAAAACGGCCCCCTGCTCTCTCCCATGATGTTTGAAGAATACACCGCCCCCTATTACAAAAAGATCACAGATCTTTTATACACGCATCATATCCGCATCGTCAGCGTAGACTGTGACGGCCTGGTAGATTCCCTCCTCCCCGCCTGGCTGGAAAACGGAGTCAACACCATGTTTCCCATCGAAGTAGGTACCTGGGACGCCAGCATATCCCCTTGGCGTTCCAAGTATGGAAAACAAGTGAAAGGAATCGGCGGTATGCGCAAACACCTCCTGTCCCTTGATTATGCCGCCATCGACGAAGAAATCCAAAGGCTAAAACCAATGGCAGAAGAATTGGGCTATATCCCCTGTCCGGATCACAGAATTCCCGAAGACGCAAAGTGGGAAATTGTACAGTACTACTGTGAGCGGGTGAAAGATATCGTTTAGGTGTGCTATAGAATCAGTAACAGAAAAAAATAGAGGGCAATATTTGATGACCGCATCAAATATTGCCCTCTATTTTTTTCTGTTACTGATTCTAAACACACAGTGCGGGTTCTGAAATAACATACACAGATCCGGCCGGAATCTGGTCTCCTTTTGCTCAGCGCCCCTCCCCCTACTCGATCCGCTTATAAATCTCCAAATCCAGTGCCACTATTTTATCGTATCGTTTCAGTGCTTCTTCCACGTTTCTTTCTTTCATCATCTGAACCATTTCCAGGTGGTAAGGGAACGTCTTTAGAAGGATCTGGAAGTAATCAAAGTCTTTTTCTTCAAAATATCCGTACAATTCATCATCAAAAGTCTCGTACATCTCGATCATATTACAGACCAGATTGGTCATCTCCTGGTTACCGTAGCACTCGAGAATATATCTGTGAAAATGATGGTCCATCTCTTTGGGCATAATTCCGGTGGACGCTATGGCATTCATTTGGACAGCCATATCTTCCAGCTGGTTCAGGCGCTCTTCTGATATGTTGGGAATCGCTTTCTCCAGGCTGTAACGCTCTAATACCGTCTTTACTTCAAACAATTCCAGAAAATTCTTTAAAGCCAGGTGGATGCTGAATTGTCTGCCTTCCACATAGTCTGTGACGAATGTCCCTTTTCCCACTTCCGCATGGACAATTCCCTGGTTCTCCAGCTCCCTGATCGCTTCGCGCAGGCTGGGACGGCTTACTTTCCATTCTGCCGCAAGCTTCCGCTCCCCGGGCAGTTTGTCTCCGGGACGCAGGTTCTCATCTTTTATATATTGATAAATTTTATCCGACAATTTAGAATATAGTAATCTTTTGTTTTCTGTTTCTCTATTGTAATCCATATTGCTCCTTACCGGTCTGACCGCTTTTTATTTGATTATAAGTCAGCATCGGAGCCGAGTCAAGTCATATTCATTTAAATTCTTTTGGCATATCCCGCCAAATATCAGTTTGGCAGGACGGGAGAAAAGCCTGATACTGCAAAAAAGATTTATGACAATGAAAGGGCAGTGCCGGTTCATTGTAGATTGCCGCGGCACTGCCATATAGGGAAAAGAATTTGTCTCTGTTCAGAACCAGGAACGGTTACATGATTTTCCTTTTACTCAATTAATAATACACTTTACCGCATAGGATTCCAATATATCCGCAATGCAGCGCATTTCTTCATCCCCCGGCGCCTGTACATCCGGAAGAAGATACGTACTTCCCAGCCGTTCATGTTTCGACGAGCCCAGTTTATGATATGGCAGAATATTCACCCGGCTGAAGCCATTATCCCTGCAGAACTTTCCTATTGCATGAACATTGTCCTCACAGTCCGTACAGCCTGGTATGATCGGATAGCGGAGACATGCCTTTTCCGGACAGGTATGCCCGATGAAACGGAGATTCTCCAGGATCTGCTTATTGCTGACTCCGGTCATCTCTATATGTTTCTGCTCGTCTATAATCTTAATATCTGTCAGATACAGATCAATATACGGCATGACTAGTTCCAGGTTCCGGCACGGTACACACAGTTCGGACTCAAGAGCCGTATTGATTCCTTCATTCTTGCAGCGCCGCAGAAGTTCTGTCACAAATTCGGGATAGATCAGAGGATCCCCTCCGGATAGTGTAACTCCGCCTTTTCCCGCATAGTAAGAAGCGTCTCTGTGTACCTTTTCCATAATGTCATCAACCGTCATCCATTTTCCGGTAATCTCCAGAGCATTCTGAAGGCACATTTCCACACAGTTATGCGTCTTACATTTATCGCATTTTTCCCTGTCATGACGGACAAAACCATATTTTTCGATCTCTTCAGGCGTCTTATATGCCGTAACTGCATCATGGGGGCATACTTTTGCGCAGAACATGCATCCTGCACATTTCATCTTTGTGTAGAATAATTGCGGTACTGCCTTCTGCCCCTCCGGATTGGCACACCACAGGCAGGTGAGCGGACATCCCTTAAAGAAAATATTAGTTCGGATTCCCGGTCCATCATGGGTCGAAAAGCTCTGAATATCAAAAACCAATGCCTTCATCTCATCTTTATTTTCCATATCTATACATACCATCCTGCTATCCTCTTTCGAGTCCGGCGGACGGCTCTCCTTTCTACCAGCTTAGTACAAAATTTTCAAATTATAAACCAGAGCGTCTAAAGTTGAGCAGGTTATTCACGTTAAGTATTCTTTTTTATTAAAATCATGCTCTAAGCCGCGCCGCAGGGGGGGCATCGGGGAATCCGAATTCCCCGCCCCTGCTGTCTAATCCCAGGAATCTAATTGTCTACTTATCGCCCCACACCTCTTCACTCGACGGCTGTTTCGCTATATTAACAAATACACACGCTACAAGGTAGAATATTACGGAAATCCAGATCGCTACAAAGTAGCTTCCTGTCGCATCACGAAGGGCGCCTGCAACGTAAGGACCCATGCCTGCTCCGCCTGCCATTCCGACCAGTGAGATAAGCCCCCAAGCAGGCGGCATCTCTTTTCGGCCAAGGATAACTCCGACGTAGCCTGCTACTGTCGGAATGTACATTCCATATACAAGACCGAAGAGAATTGCATAGGCCAGGAACGCCCAGTGACTTTGTCCGCCATTTGCAGTAAGCCTGACTCCATAATTCAGCCACAGCGCCATAATTGCACATCCGACATAGGAGAATGTAAGAACTCTCTTACGCGCCTTAACCGGATCACTCATCTTCTTCGTCAGTTTATCAACATAACCGCCTACCACTACTGCTGAGATAATGAACATCAGACCGATGATGCAGTATATATAGGTTGCAGAAAGTTTATCATAACCAAGATCCCTTGTAACATAGTTAATAGAATGTGAAAATACGATAAATTCAGCAAAGTTAGAGAAGAACCATAACAATGCAAGTGTCCAGAAAGATTTGTGTTTTACTGCCCATTTAAATGGGACATAGAACTCTTCTTTTTTCTTGCCGGTATCTGCTTTTGCCATCTTTGCCATGAAGTTGTCATATCCCAGCGGTTTCTGGCCAAAGGCCTCTGGTTTACTCTTGGTAAACTGTGCCGCAATTGTAATACCTATCATCAGGACAATACCGAATACTCTCATCATGATCTGCCATGAAGCCGTTGAAATCAGAATCATGGACAGAAGAGGCCCGATACTCATGGCAACACCGGCAGCGGCTGTTGTAAGGCCCATTGCAAGACCTAACTTATCCATGAACCACTGACGAACCATAGAGGTAATAGGAGCCCAGAACGCACCAGAACCGATACCGGCAATTACACCGTAGAATAACCAGTACTGCCATGGCTCTTTTGCGAAACTGCAAAGGAATAAACCAACTCCCATGATAATACCATGCATCGTGTAGGTAACACGGCAGCCAAGCTTATCAATATATGTCCCAACGAAAAAAGCAAAGAGCCCGTACATCACCATGAAGATTGAACTGCCTGCTGAAACAGCAGCGGTTGACCAGCCGGTTGCTTCAACCATTCCATTGATTAACGTTGCAAATGAACCGCGGATTGTCATATGGAACAATACAATCACAAATGCCGCCCCCGTCACTGACCAGCCAGAGAATTTTACACTTTTTTCACTCATTTTCATTCCTCCTCACCGAAATTTTAAAGAGGAGGAGAAACCACTCCCCTCCTCCAGGCTGAAAGACTTATCTAAATTAGCTGATGAATCATCTGGTTTATACCTGATTGTATTCCGTACGGGCAATAACTTCATCCTGTATAGGTTTCCCAAGCTCGCACCAATAAGCACTGAATCCGGCAACACGAACCATCAGTTCACGGTAGTTTTCAGGATGCTTCTGGGCGTCGCGGAGCATATTCGAGTCAACGATGTTGAACTGTACGTGATAGCCGCCATTATTGAAGTATGATTTAATAAAGTCTACAAAGTTTCTGCTTCCTTCGTCCCCGCGGATCGCATTCGGATGAATCTTCATGTTGAGCTGAACACTGCGATACTCTGTAGGATCCAGTTTCACTCCGGAATTGAGAAGCGCTATCGGCCCGTTTGTATCCGTACCAGGCGATGCTGAGAGAATACCATCACAAAGAGTAACTCCTGACAGACGGCCATCTGCCGTAGCCCCGGTAACCCTGCCATGAGGCCCATGAGCAGATATAGATAATGCCGCCGTCAGCCAACGATATCCAAGATATGTAATCTCTGATGCACAGACTCTGTCATAGTCGTGCCACAGATCTACAAAGATATTGTCTACATAATCATCATCATTGCCGAACTTCGGCGCCTCCAGGATATCCTTATGGATCTTCGCATATTTCATGTGTAATGAAGGCTCGATTTCCTGATTAAGCATAGAGAAGTTACCTGCAACAGCACCAACCTTATAACCAAAGTTGTTGTCAATCGCCTCTTTAAATTCTTCAAATGTATATTTCTTTTCATCCCAGATCAGCTTCTTCATTGCCGCAAGGCCATTGCAGACATTTACTGTTCCGGAATCAAGCAGTGTGACTGACTTATTGTAACGGCATCCATTGTCATCCTGCGGACGTCCAACCGCTACACAGTCATGCATCAGTACGGAACCTGCGATCTTCGGATGAATCCCGCGGCAGATACCGATTACGAAATCCCAGTAACGCATGTAAACTCTCATATAATGCTCACGGATCATAATAAAGTTATCCCAGACATCCTGATAACAGGTGATCGGTTTACAGCCTGTGAAACAAACTTCGCCGGTTCTCGGGTCAACACCGTTATTTAATGCCAGTTCGAATGTTTTTCCTTCATTATAGAATGCAGGATGGTTAATGCCATGTGTGGTACCCTGCATACCAATCTCAACACATCCGGCAATACTAACGTCTCGTGCATCCTCCAGCGTAATGTTCTCCTCCGCATGGCACCAGAGAAGGTGCTGAACCTGCATATCATAATTGAACCATGCGGGATAGCCGCACCCGGCCTTCGTTGTCTCTGCCGCTTTCAAAAGCAGATGTTCCGAAGTCTTGGAGCTTACAAGAATACCCAGGGTCGGCTGCGGTGTCGGAATATTCACCCCTGCCTCAAGAATCATATCCTCTAGTTCATTATCAATACACTGTCCAGTCTTCGGATCCAGCCCGCCTACCGTCATATGCTGGAAGGAGTTGGAGGATGCCATAGCAGCCCATGCTGATGGCGTGATATATTCTTCAGAACTGAACTTAATTCTCATGATTTCCCAAAGCTCAAGAGCCTCTTCTTTTGTGATACGTCCGGCTTCAAGATCTGCCGCATATAACGGATATAATAATTTACCCCAGTGCGCAGGTGACAGTCCAAGAGAAATGGAATCGTTCCATACCATCAGATGTCCGAGCCATGCAGCCTGCAGCCCTTCTCTAAATGTACGGGCCGGTTTGGCCGGAGCCCATTCAAGGCCTTCCGCCATCAGAAGCAGCTCGCTCTTACGGGGCTCAGCTGCAGTCTCCGCCTGGCGGCGTGCGTCCTCGGCATAATGTTTTGCCCATGTAATGATTGCCTCACAAGTATAAATACAAGCCTGCCAGAAATAGATTTTCTCTGCTCCCTCTTTTTTGATCGGCTGTTCTTCTTCCAGATGACGCTTACATTCAGCAATCACATCTTCCAGGCCTCGCTCAACGATAATGTCATATGCCGGTGTCCAGCGTCCGTCACATCCGGATGCAAGGCCGGAGCCAGGGAATATCCCCACTTTCTGTGCCAGTTTCAAATCTTTATAATATGGGAAGGATTCTTCCATTACTTTCTCAGATACATCTTCTATAGAACGTGTGCTCCAATACTCGAGGCACTCTTTCATCGGCGCTACTTCTTCTTCACGGATAGAGAACAACTGCCCCAGTTTGATCCAGCCCTCTTCTTTAATATTGTGAGCCTCATCATCACCGCTCACAGAAAAGAGTTTTGCTTCCTCATCCTCCGCCTTATTCAGGAAATCAATCATAAATTTTGTAGAGAACTGAGGATACATCGTTGCACCACGCGTAAAACGTGTCTTTGAGCCAACGATTACTTCGTCTTCTTTTACGGTAGCGTCCATATTCTCAATCATATACTTATATGAAAGACCTCTTCGGATATACAGCGGCATGCCGTCATACTTTTTCCACGCTTCGGTATATAACAATGGCATCTGTCCGTCAAAACGGCATTTTGAATTCAGAAAATGGTCGAACAGCCTCTGTGTACGATCAGTAGACGGCTTTCCTACCACTTCTTTTTGGACAAAGTCCGTTAATTCCCTATCTGCATTTGCTGTAGGCGGCCATGCTACCGTTTTCCCCGTTTCCAGCATTTCAAGAACGCGAGATTTTGTTTTTTCCATACTTTGTAATACCTCCTCTTATTTTCTCTTTTTTTCACTCGAAAGTCTGGATTCTTTCTATGCGATAATCTATATTTTCAGTATAATTCAAAATAATATATTTGAAAATTAGGATATTTACCTATTTTTTTCTGATAACTTCCACAAATAGTCTTATTTATCTATGCTTTTTCTCTATATAGCTATAATGTGCTATTCCCCTCCTGTATCTGGTCAAAAGTATTAGATTTAGCCCAATCTAATACTTATTTCTAATTTTTTTTTTACCGTATCTATGGTATTGTATGATTGATGGAGTATTGATCCAAAGACGTAATGTTTTTCCTGAACCCCTGAATTTTCCGGATTAAAGACATGAAACAGCACAGGCAAGCATTACGGATTGCTTTTACTCTGAAGATCCCGTAAACGACTCATTTTGAAAGAGGAGGACTCCCAATGACACCCAAACAGACAAGTTTTGCATACGCCCTGGCAAAAATACAACAGCTGCAGGATATGTATTCCAAATACTTTCAGGTGTCGATCACCATTTACAATGTGGATAACCAGCCTGTCACAATTCCCTCCAACCAGATCCCTTTCTGCAACAGTAAACTCACGGATACCGACAGCGTATGTCAAGTTTTTTCCAAACGGCTGACACAGCGGCCTCCCGAAGCATTAACCGTTACCACCTGTCCTTATCAGTGTTTTTATGCGATTGCCCCTCTGGGTCTTCCACTGGACATCTCCGATACGGATAACGCAAATTTTTACATTATCATTACACAGCCGCAGCATCAGAATACGGAAGCACTTTTTACTTCATTTCATGATATCGAATCCTTCTCTTCCGATCCGGAAACCACCGATTTCTACGAGCTTTCCAATCTGATCGTGTCCGGTTTTGATATCATATTCTCCCTGATGTCTTCCAACGACCTGGCACTGACATTCCACAAAAAGGACAAAATCAAGATTAATAAAGAAGCTCTCAGTGAACTGACTTCCCGGGAACAGGAAATTATCCATCTTGTAAGTATCGGTATGTCTAACCAGCAGATCGCGGGCCATCTGCAGATCAGTGAGCATACGGTAAAAGCACATATTAGCAACATTCTAAAAAAACTGAGTCTCAGTAACCGAACACAGCTCGCAGTTTACGAAATGCTGAATTAGCTGCCCTGTCGGAAAGAGAGGTATTATGAGGAAAAAACCGATTGCATTCTACATCTATATAGCATTTTTATTTATCCTTGTCCTGACACTCGGAACTCTTGGCAGTATCATCGCTTACCATAATTATAAGACAGCCAATAAAGGAGTCCTGTCCCGCCTGGATGTGGCCCTCAGCGTAGCCAAAGACCAGATGCTTATCCACGAGACAGCCATTGAGCAGACCTTAGCCGGAATCTGCAATTACAATGACCTGAATGCACTGATTGCCGGCAAAGACTATCAGGCCTTAGATGAACTCCTTAAGCTCGCAGATAAGCAGGAACCCGGTTATTACCTTGTAGTAGATGAACATGGCAGAATTCTGTGCAGTGCGGACCACCAGACAGGTACAGAATGGGAACTGGATTATCTGCTTCAATTTTTTGAAAACGATACTGCCCCCATACATACAACGGAGATACTATCGGCAGAGTCTGTCAATCGGGCTTCTCCTTCCTTCAGGCAAAGCGTTCGGCTAAATGCTAATACAGAAAACATCCCGGCAATGCTGCACCTGGTCCTCTTTCCGCTCTATGATGGAACAAGGCTGCACGGAGCCATTGTCGGCGGCTTCCTTATTAATAACAATAATACCCTGGCACACAATTATACTTCCGCAGTCCCCGGTACATACTTGTCTGTCAGCGCAGAAAAAGGGCTTCGAATCTGTTCCAATATCGATATCGATGACTTTTCTTACCTGGAAGGCTCCTTTCAGAACAGTGAACTCTACGAAACAACAAATGCAGGGAAACGCTGGCAGGGAAAGATCCTAATGGATGAAAGGAATGGATATGGAATCATTGTGGCCGATCCGCTGTATAACATAAAAAATGAAGTAATCGGGAATATCGGGGTCGGCGCACCTACTTACCTGTTTGCCGATCTTGGTTACGGTGATCTGCTGTTTATCAGCATAATAACCCTGCTGTTAATCCTCATTGCAGCTTTTGTCCTCCGCGTTCTCTGCGGCCGTATTACAGCTCCCCTGCATAAGCTGCAGAGATTCTCACGCTCGATTGCCAAAGACAGCACACCCCCGGAAAATATCTCCTGGGATAACTGGTTTGTTCCAATAGAGATTCAGGAACTTACGGATGACCTGCTCACGATGTCCCAAAAATTAATTGCGGAAAATTTGATTCTTGAAAAACGTGTTCTGGAACGGACTGAGTATCTTATACATACGATTGACGAGTTAAAAGAAGCTAACAAGTGCAAATCCGCGTTTCTTGCCAATATGTCCCATGAGCTTAGAACACCGCTCAACTCCATCATCGGTTTCGCCTCTATTCTTCATGACGAATTATTTGGGGAGCTCAACGAAAAGCAGAAACAGTACATATTTGTTATACTGGACAGCGGCAATCATCTGCTCGCATTAATAGACGATATATTACATTTTGTTAAACTGGACAGACATGTTGAGACCCTTTCCCTGGAAGAGGTAAATGTGGCTGACATCATAGAAAGCGTTTCCGTATCAGTCATGCCATTAATCCAGAGCAAGGACCAGCAGCTTGTAATCGATATAAAATCGGAGGATACCGGCCTCACAGCCATGTGGGATATACAAAAGATCCGTCAGCTGCTGTTAAATATGTTATCAAATGCGATCAAATTCACTCCAGAAAATAAAGAAATCTGCATTCGGTTCCGCCCCGTTAATGAAACCATCTACTCGATCAGCGTAATTGATCATGGTATTGGAATAGAAGACGAATTTAAAGAAAAAGTTTTTTATCCATTTGAGCAGGTAAATTCAAGTTTTACCCGCAATTATCAAGGTGTGGGCCTGGGGCTGGCCATATGCAGGAGTCTTGTTGAGATGCATATGGGTAAAATCTGGCTGGAAGATAATCCCCCCAATGGGCTGGTTGTCCAAGTTGTGCTGCCTGTCTGTCCATCTATACCTGAGAATAACAGTCCTGCAGAGTCCTAAAAATTCATACATGCCATCTTTTGAAATACTCGCGGAAGTTTTTTCTTATCTTATAGGCAGACTTCCTTATAAGATAAGAAAAAGCGCTGCAGTATATTCACTACAGCGCATCTTCCGTGGTCAGCCATTCCATGCTTACCCCAAGAACCTTTGAAAATGTTTTCAGCTCATAATCTGTTACAAACCGTGTTCCTTTCTCTATGCGGCTTATGCTGTCTCTTTCCAGTGTGATCCCCTCGAGCTGAACCCTGGCAGCTAAGTTGCTTTGTGTAATCCGCCTTTTTAATCGTGCCATTCGAATTCTTTCACCGCATAAATTTTTCTTTCCCCTGTACATGTAAATTTTCATTTTCATCACCCACAGAATGTGTTAATAATCAGAATTTTTCTTGACTTTAACACATATTACACTCATAATTGTGTTAAAGGTCAGAATTGCTCGTTTTTATTTATGGAAGTTATGAAGGAGGACTTATATGTCTAAAATATTAGTTGTCGAAGATGACATAGCCAGTCAGATGCTAATGACAGATATCTTAGAAAAGTACGGATATACCGCCGTAGTTGCGACGGATGGCCTGGAAGCGATCAGCCTCGCAGAGAAAGAAAAACCAGATCTGGCAATTGTGGATATTATGCTCCCCACTCTTAATGGTTATCAGGTATGCGAGCGTCTGCGATGTCTGCCACAGTGCAGAGAACTTCCGGTCATCATATTGACCGCTCTGAATGAAGACCAGCATAGAATCCGCGCACTTGAAGCCGGAGCCATTGATTTCCTGAGCAAGCCCTTCAAACGCATCGAACTTCTGACCAAGATCAAAGCCGTACTGCTCATGCAGGAGGATAAGATGAACATGATCTCTTTCGAAAAGATTACGCAGGGATTTTTATGTGCCCTTTCACAGCGTAAACCCGATATCCAGATCAGTAATCTGCGGTGTGCCTACTTTACAAAACGTCTTGGCATAACGCTGGGGCTCTCAACTAAAGATCTGCTGACCCTGCATTATGCGGTTCTTCTGAGAGATATCGGATACTTATCGCTTCCCGGTGAGATAACCGATCTGGGAAATGACAGCGACAGACATAATATACTGGGCGCTGAAATCGCAGAAAAATTCCTGCCGGAAGATATACATACGATTATTCTCTGTCATCACAGTAATCTGAAAGATACGGCCTTTCCCAAGAACCTTTCCGAACCATCTGCAACACTGCTTAACATTGCAATTGTATGTACTCGTTTTGAATACTTAATGAAGTCTGGAAATGCTTCACTGGATGAGGTGCATCATATTCTGCGCCACGAAGGCGGTCTTGGACTGTGGCCTCAAAAGGAACTGGATCTGCTGCTTCAGTTGACGCAGTAAATCCTGTTTTAACCTGTAAAAGCAAAACGGGCAGAACCCTCATTCCTGAAGGTTCTGCCCGTTTTACGGGTATATACCATGTCCATCAGACGTGTATCACGAATGATCAAACACTTATTAAGCCATATCCAATATAATCTGTCTGCGCAGTTCTCTGGCATAGGATAACTTTCTCTTCCTCTCCATACGGATATGGAAAAGAAAAAAAACAAATCCGATAACCATGCATGCCCCAGCCGCGGAACCTGCTGCAGCCGGTGCCGGTATCCTTATGTGGGTACCGCCGGAATTTTCCTTTGGCACTGCTGCCGGCTGAATCTTTGTAAAAGAGACCTGGATCTCACAATCTTCTCGTATATCGGTGAGTGAATACCCATCCTGATATTTTGCAATATCCTCTTCCACTCCATTGACCAGGAGTGAGGATAATTCATACCCCTCCTCTGCCTGGTAGGTAACGGGGAAACTTTCCCCTCTCAAAACCTTACCGCTCTCGCTGACCGTTCCGTTTTCGCCCTTAACAGTAACCTGAAAATAGTAGGGCATCTCCGTCTTGTAAAACCGTATCTTTCTCTCACCGGCAGTGTTCGTAACATTGACCGCAGCAAGAAATACGCCTGGTTCGATCTCGCACAAAGATTCAGGTTCATCGTGTGTAATATTATCAAAACGAAAATCCAGCTGCGGCGCAGTTACCATCGTTCTTCTTGATATGGAATATACGTGCAGAAAATCGCCGGTTCCCCAATCAAGTGTCAGCGGGAAATTAAAAATGTAATCGCCGCACACGGCCAGATCCTGAAAATTATAACCCTTAGCAGATTCCGGGAAACTTCCCAGCTCGTCCACAACCTGGAACTCCGAATTCAGAATCTTAAAACTATATCCGTCATCCACATTCGTCTGGATGATATACTGATCCGTATCCTCTTTATAATCGATCCCAAGGATATTATAATTGTCACTGATCTTTATCTTGCCCTTAAATCCAAGTGTATCCGGATCCATTACATAAAGGCATCCCCTGTTCTCAGGATCAATATTAGTATACAATGCAACATAAATCTCATTCTTACCGGGGTTGTAGGCCATTCCATTACCATGCTCCCAGTTCATGTCGTTTACCCGTTTTGCCAGTGAATACTGTTCCACCGGGTTGCCATCCTTGTCCACTTTATTCTTATAATAAGCAGAAACGACATCCGGATCCTGATTCTCTCCCGTGTTCTCAATACAGATGATATAATCATCCGTAGCACAAATAGACTGGACCACTCCCACAGACCCAATCAGATTCTCCTCAAATACCTGCTCCCAGGCAAGATTGGAAAATGCATCGTCCCCTGCAATCTCCGCCTTACATTCCATACCAGAAAAAGTAAGGAGGGCGGCAAGCGCAAGAAACCCCTTAATTAATTTTTCTTTCATTCAGTTGTACTCCCCTTTGTAACTATTTCTCCCGTTAATTTATAATTATACCAAAAATGCAAAAAAATGGCTACTGTTTTTTTACATAACTAAACAAAAAATGGACAATGAAAGTGAACAAAAGGGTGCAGACCCATCTGCACCCTTTTGTACTTCTTATATTTTATTCAGTACCTACATTATTAATATTCCATCTGACGGTAATATCTTCTGGTTGTCAGTGGGTGGTTTCTCTCTTTTTCCAGATGGCAGCTCAGTCTTTCTGTCATCGCATACATAACCATCGGAGAAACGATCTTTCTGTATTCAGCCTCTGTAAACGGAAGCTCGATTTCTTTTGTATCAAATACATTGATCACCTTTGTGATTTTCTGGCTGAAGTTCATCACACGATCCATCAGCGGCCTTGTCTCATCTTCTCCATAAAACAGGATCAGGCTTGTGTCTTCTTCCACCAGTTCCAGTGTTCCGTGGAAATATTCTGCCGCATGGATTGACTTGGTCTTAATCCACTGCATCTCCTCCAGGATGCACATTGCATAATCATAAGCTTCTCCCCAGAGCATACCCGAACCGATTACCATATGGTACCCTGTATCTTTATGCTCCGCCGCCATCTTCGCACATTTGTCTTCATACTGTTCTTTTGCTTTCACAAGGTACGGTACGATCCAGCTGTACTGATCCATGAATTCTTCATATTTGTCAAATGTTCCCGCATTTTTCAGGAATCTTCCGAGCAGTGCAATCATGTATGTATAGATCGCTTCGCACAGGCAATCGTCTTCTGCAAAACTGAAAAACTTGTAATCTGCATATTCACAAGCCGGTGTATTATCATTCGATACATATACCATTGTACGTGCGCCCGCCTCCTTGCAGTATTTGATGGCTGCTACTATTTCCTTTGTATTCCCGCTTCTGGTAGAAAAAACACATACGGAATCTTTCGTAAAGCGTTTATGTCCCGCTGCCATGAATTCTGCTGCAATCACACTGTGCGTCTCGATGTCGGAAGTCGTGTCAAGCCAGTACTTCATCGGAAGTGAATGCGCATATGTACCCCCGCATCCGATAAAGAAGATATTGGAATATCCCTTTTCACAAATCTCATCTACAGCCTTTTCAATCTGGGGCCTAAGTGCAATCGCATCTCCTACTACTTTCTCATACCGTGGAATGTCAAAATTAAACATATTATTTCCTCCTTGTTTTTTGAATTTGTATTATGTTGTTATAATACATCATAATACATTATATGTAAAGAGGTTTTTTAAAATTTTTTTAATTTTTTTCAGCACACTCTAATATGTTTAAAATTTCCATTGGTTTTTCCACAAGATAATCCGCTTCACGCAGTTCTTCATGTGTTCCGCAGCCATATAAGCAGCCCACAGATTTAATTTGATTTTCCCGCGCCGCCTCAATGTCATAAATCCTGTCGCCGACCATAAGTGCAAATTCCGGGGTCGTGTCCTCCAAAAATACCTTCAGGGAATGCACTTTCTCCTTCCCCGGTATAATTGGCCGGATTTTATCTATCTTCCTATTCAGTTTCAGCCTCTCCAAGACTTCCTCAATATAATTCTGCTCTGCGTTAGAACAAACGGCAGTATGGTAGCCTTTCTTTCGAAGCTGGTCCAGCATTTCGGGGATTTGGGGGTATGTGCACATCCTGCCGATATAGACCTCCCTCTGATAATGCTCTACGCATTTCCAAAAATGCCCTGCTTCTTCACCGTCTTCTTTTCCGAAAAGCCGCAGATTGGTTGCCTCTACCCGTTCTCCTATGGTCGTTATAATGTCTTTTTTCTGCCATACAGGCATGCTGCACGCCTTCATGGCGTCCTGTATCGCAGGAACCATAAAACTCTCCGTACAACTCAATGTGCCGTCTAAATCAAATATAATCCACTTCATGCCACACCATGTCCTTCTATATAATTTTTAAAACCAAATCCCCCCTCCTGCAGGCAGTTCTGCGCAGAATAATTTGCTGCCACGTCCATAGCCCCACAGATAACAGACCGCTCCAACACCGCGCCCTTTTTCCAGCCGGATTTCAACAGTTCCACGAGCAGCGCCGCAAGATAGGAATCACCGGCGCCCATTGTGTCAAGCGGTTTTACATAGTACGCTTTTCCTGTAATAAATTCTTTCCCATTATAAAAAATCTGCCCCCGGCTTCCCATTGTTGCTAATACATTCCTGCAGCCATGTGCATATGCCTTCTTTAAAAACTCCCTGATCTCCGGCTCCTCCATATGGTCACAGGAAAACTGCCCTAATTCCAGATATGGACAGGTCATATCCAGAAATTCCTGTGTCCTGTACTTATCCTTCACCGAAAAATCGAAGGTTACCATCCCTTTCAGATCCTTTAACTTATAAATATCGCCGTGCAGTTTTGCATTACAGCTTGTATGCATGACGTCAAATGAGCGAAGATACTCCACATCCTCATCCCGGATCGTTGTTGTATGAGCCCATTTCCTGCCTTCATCGGCGCCAATATAGCTTCTTTCGCCATCGTAGACATTCACATCACATTTTTTGGTTGTTGCTTCCGGATCAAAAATGCATTGGGACAAATCCACATGAAGGCTTTCCAAGGCCTCCTTTAGTATTTTCCCTTCTTTATCTGCGCCAATGCTTCCGACATATGCTGCATCTGCGCCGAGCTTGCTGGCATGGGCTGCAACATTGACAGCATTCCCGCCCGGAAACATAACGCCCATATTCATATAACGGTCCATTACATTATCACCGATACCTGCTATTTTCATATTTTTCCTCCAAAAAAGAAGACGCCGCAAAATTCTTAGAATCCTTTGCGACGTCCCCAGAATTAATATTCAACTTTTCTATAATAACGTCTGATTTCCAAAGAGTGATTTCTAATTTCTTCAAAATTCTTGCTGACACGAGATAACACAGCATTTATTACAACCGGCGACAACATCCATCTGAACTGATCACTGATGCCCGGGAGCTCATAGTCCGCAGTGTCAAATACGGTAAAATCATCCGTATACTGAGAAACAAAATTCTTTACTCTCTCATCTAACTTTCTTGTTTGCCCTTCTGTCATATTCAATGCCACACAGACGCCTTTTTCCACCAGTTCAATTGTTCCGTGGAAAAATTCAGGAGAGGTCACTGATTTCGTGCGGAGCCACTGTGACTCTTCCAGTACGCACATCGCAAAGGAATAGGTCGGCCCCCAAAGATTACCTGAACCAATCCATATCTGGTACGGATCATCTTTATATTTCAAGGCATACGTCCGCGCTTTTTCATCGCTGGCTTTTCCGACAGAAACAAGTGCCGCCGGCAGATTAATCAATTCATCTGCGAACTGGTCATAATCATCAAAATAGCCTGTGTTTTTTAATAATTTCCCAATTAACATATATAGTACATATTCCTGCGGGCGTCCGTCTTTGTATACGACGGAATAGTCAGAAAGCCTGCCAAGCGGAGAATCCTCCACCCCAAGTACAGATACAATCGTTGCACCACGCTCCTTCACATATTCTGCCGCCGCTATCGTCTCCTTTGTATCGCCCGATTTAGACGCCATAAATACCAACGTTTTATTTGTAAGATGGTTGTTTCCAACCGCCAGCAGTTCAGCAGAAATCTGGGACTGTACGTTAAGGCGGGACATAACGGAAATCATGTAGTCAAAGGGCTGCATCATTGCAAGCGATCCGCCTGAAGAGGTGAACAAAATGTTGTCAAATCCTTTTTCGCACACTGCATTTGCAATTGCTTCAATTTCCGCTCTTTTATCATAGATATATTTTCCGTTTTCTAAAATTTTATTTTCGTCAAAAGTCACCATATGTAATAATCCTCCCATTTTTCACAATATTTAAAAGATCTTAAAGAATGCGCCGATAATTCCCAGCAAAGTCAGTATCAAAAGTATCCATGATACTTTTACCTTCTTCTGCAGCAGCCCGTATATTCCGAGGGTCATTGCAAATGGTATCAGATTCGGCATAATGCCATTCAGAATATCCTGCACTGCAACTGCTGCATCGCCACTGCCCAGAGCACCGGCAATGTTGACGGTAATCATATTTGGTATCATTGCACCAATTACCATCAGACCAAGAACCGCCGCTCCATATGTAAGCTTTGGCATCAGGCCTGATTCTTCCACCTTGTTCAGGAAGCTGGTTCCAAAGTTATATCCGAATTTCAGACATAAATAGCGGACGGCAAATGCCGGAATATTATAAATCAACCAGAAAAGAATCGGCCCCAGAATATTTCCCTGAAGAGCCAGTGAGGTTCCGATACCGGTCGCGATAACACGGAGAGTCCCCCAGAACATGGAATCGCCGATACCCGCCAGCGGTCCCATCAATGCCACTTTTACATTGTTAATAGAGGACGTGTCAAAATCATCTGTTTTCTCATTGCTTTCTTCCATTGCCGCCGAAATGCCCATTACGGCAGTTGACACATAAGGCGTTGTATTGAAGAATTCCATATGCCTTTTTGCGGCTTCTATCTGTTCTTCTTTTTTATCATAGATTTTCCGAATAACCGGAAGCATTGCAAAGCAGTACCCCATATGCTGCTGACGCTCATAATTCCATGAATATTCCAGGGTAAGGGAACGAAAAAAGATAGAACGAAGGTCTTTTTTTGTTATCTTGCTTTCATTATTATTAGAAGTCATCATCTTCTACCTCCTGTACTGCTGTTGAACGGTTTTCCTGTAACTGAACAAGAATGATTGCAAGTGTTCCTGCCATAATGGCAATACCGAGCATTGGAATCTTTAAATATGCACTGATTGCAAATCCTAATACGAAGAATACGGCTGTCTTTTTGGTCAGGATCATTCTTGCAAGAAGAGCAATACCAAGCGCTGGGATGAATCCAGCCGCTGCCACAAGCCCTTCCTGTACAAATGAGGGGATCGCTTCCAAAACCCGGTTCATGACCGGTGTCCCAAGATAGAATGCCACTCCGCAAATAATCCCACGAGGCAGGCTCTTTACGACAAATCCTCCCAGAATGTGCATTCTTTCCATCCCTTTGAAATCCCCTTTTTGTACGTAAGAATCTGCTTTATGTACAAAAAAAGGAAGTACGCCCAATGTAAGCACGTTATCAACAATCAAATAAAGTGTTGCAATCGGAAAAGCCAGGGCAAGCGCCACATCTGCACCGTTCCCTGTGGATATTGCAAATGCGGCCCCCAAAATACCGCCGGTTATTACATCGGGCGGCACTGCTGCCCCGAGCGTGATAGAGCCGATAAATATCATTTCCAGTGTAGCCCCAAGGATAATTCCTGTCTGCAGATCTCCCATAACCAATCCTACCAGTACGCCTGTTATAATTGGACGAGAGCCCAGGTTGGTTCCCAACATCCATTCGAATGTTACGAACATTCCGATTAATCCGATTAAAATAGCCTGAACTAACATAGTTTCCCTCCTACATATTCTCTTTTACTAAAAGTTTCTGGTCGCCAGGCACCTGCCTGATCTCAACCTCGATCCCATCGCTTAACATCTCTTTTAATAATTCTCCATCCCGCTCTGTAATAGGAATCGTCTTATAAAGTGTCTTTACCGCAGTTTCTTTTGGCTTGCATCCTCCCAGGTTGACCGACCGGATTTTCTTATATCCGGAAGTCAGCCTATAAGCATCTTCAATGCTTTCCACGATAATGAATAATTTATACTTATCCGTTACACCTTTGTTTAGTGCAGCGATGGAATCCTCCATATTTTTAATTACCAGCTTTACTCCATTTGGCTTTGCAAGCTTCAGCGTTGTTTTCCGAATGTCGTCCTTTGCAACAGCATCATTGGCAATCAGCATACAATCTACATCCAGCGATTGTGTCCATGCCATTGCAACCTGTCCGTGCAGCAATCTGTGATCTACTCTTACCAGTTTAATCATCTTCGTTCCCTCCTAAAAATCTTCATCCTCTTCATCCTGTTCCCGCATGTCCGTACAATACATAAGCGCTTCTCCCGCCCCTGACACAGCCTGTCTGACCGACTCTTCCGTCAAGTCCCCGGATTGTGTCAGCACAGCGAGGATAAGCGGCAGATTCATACCGCTCACCAGATAAAAGGAATCTGTCGCAGCCCGGTTCATGAACTCATTGTTTACACTTCCGCCGAATAAATCCGTAATCACCAGCCATGTATCCTCTTCCCTTTTTTCTTCCTGCCACTTATCAATCATCTTTTGCAGATCCTTAGAATTTTCGTCTACATATGCACACATATCATAAAGATTCTCGGACTCTCCCAATAGAAACTCGGACGTTTCTTTCATTGCCTTTGCAAGTGGGCCATGGCTTGCCAGTAATATCTTATTCATCCTTACCCATCCCTTTCTTATAATAATACATCATATGACATCTCGTTACATCAAGTTTACTATGAAGATGTTTTTCTGTCAATAATAAAAGCAGCATTTTTAACTTTTTGTTAAAAATGCCGCTTTTGGAATTAATTTTCTTTAAAAATACGTTTTCTTAAATATAAAATTTTAGTCGTTCTGTACAATAAACTTGTCTGGAAACAAACAAAGGATTGCCATTTTCTTCATGATGCCTATCTGTAAATAGTAACAGCGCATCTCCTGTTTTAACTTTCAGTAAGCTTGCTTCATGAGAATTAGCATAACCGACCTCAAGCGTCCTAATACTATTGCCCATTTCGATTTTATGCTTACGCAAAATGTCAAACAACGATTGGCTTAAATCTTCCTTTTCCAAAAAAGCAAACTTGCTGTTATAATGATTCGTTTCGATCATGGTAGGAACGCCGTCTACATAACGGAGTCTTTTTGTGCACAGGATAGTGGTATCTTCTTCAACCATAAGGAACTCTACATCTGAAAGCGTCGGATAAACCCAGGATACTTCCAGTACCTCTGTCCTGGCCGTCTTCCCTTCCTGCTGACATGAATGTGTAAAACCAATCCTGTCATCCGCAGAATACAGTTCTTTTTTCGATGCAACGAATGTTCCTTTTCCACGCGATCTGACTATCAGCCCTAAGTCTTCTAATTCACTTATAGCAGAACGGATCGTAATACGGCTCACCTGATAAGTTTCCACTAATTCTGCTTCTGAAGGCAGCTTATCTCCTGGTTTCAATTCGCCGCTGGCAATCTTATCATTTAGAATATTTATAATCTGCTTATACATTGGCACCATGCTCTTGTGATCAATTTTCTTATTAACCTCTCCCATTTTTCTTCTCCAATCTTTCTAATATCTTCTAATTATACTGTAACAGTTTAGATTAATCAGAAGTGTTATAATATATTACCGTCCTTTACCTTTTTCCAATTCATGGATAACTGATTGACTTTATTTGACATAAAAAACTTAAAATATTCCCCCGATAATATCTGCTTGGTAACATGAACGGGTTTACCTGTATTCATATAAATCGTCTCAGTTAGGACAAACACTGCATCCGGAGCCGGAAGCCGCATTAATTCACGCTCTTCCTCTGTTGTCAAGCTTGTCTCCAGCATAATAGACGTATAACAGTTATCCTCCAGCCTCAGACCCGTATGTTTTTCAATCTCTTCATATAAGGATTTATTTTCCATATCCGTGTTCATTAAAAATTCAAATCCTTTGTACGGCAGATATACATGCTCAATCATTACAGGCTTTTCGTTCACATGCCGAAGTCTTTTTAGATATATGATACTGTCTTTAGCATCCAGTTCAAGCTTTTTACTAATCATCGCGGACGCTTTCTGCTTCTCTACTGCCAACATGTGAGTGTAAGTTTTTATATTATTTTCACTACAAAAGTAAGTAAATCCTTTAAATGTACTCAAGCTGGACGATATCTTAGGAGTTCTTACAAATGCACCTTTCCCATGATACGTTACAAGAATTTCCTGTTCGACCAAATCTGCAATCGCATTGCGCACCGTAATTCTACTGACCTGATACTGTTCACATAATTTGGCTTCGCTGGGTATGCTCTGCCCTGAAAGAAATTCCCCCTGCTCAATTCTTTTCTTCAGGTCTTCCGCAACTTGCTGGTACAACGGCACTGCGCTGTTTGCTTCTAACATCATTTCTACCTCTCTAATCTTAAATCATCTCATATCGTAATAAGTCTCCTGCTAGTCATAGTAAAATAAGTAACGGCCCCATAAGCTGAGATAAATTTTCGAGAATGCTGCTCCACAAACGCAAGCGTAGTGGGCTACGCTGAGGCTTGTGGAGCAGTGCTATCGGAAATTTAGGTCGGCTTATGTGGCAGTTAATTATTATACAATGTACTAGCATGAAATGTATTAATACATCTTATGTGTTTATATTATAGCAGACATTTCTAAAAGAATGAAGTTTTTTCTAAAATTATCTTTTCTTTTTCTGTAAAAGTATAACAGCAAGGCTCATTTATTACCTTGCTGCTGAATCTTACGACAATTATTTTTACTTCCATAGATGTTCTCAATGTCTTCATCATAGTTCCTTCTAACTCCAACTCCTTTTTATCTCTTCATATATACGACAAAACCTTTGGCATTTTTTGTATCATACGCGCTTCTGCAACCATTACTTTTTTAATCTTTCCTATAATCTACACTCCCGCACAGGGAGTGACGAGTCAATCTGGCTCTGCAGCTCCTTAAAATTATCATTTCAATCCACACTCCCGCACAGGGAGTGACGAGTCAATCTGGCTCTGCAGCTCCTTAAAATTATCATTTCAATCCACACTCCCGCACAGGGAGTGACGGTTACTGTTATTTAAAACCCTCCTGCGCTAATATTTCAATCCACACTCCCGCACAGGGAGTGACTAATCCTAATTTGATCCACACAGGACAGGTTTTATTTCAATCCACACTCCCGCACAGGGAGTGACAGCAAAATTGCACAATTTTTATTCAAGAAAATTATACAATTCTCCTATAATTCTATAACATTTTCCTAGAAATTACAATTATTTTAGCTCACCCCTCCTTTTTTCTCGTTTCAAAATAACACTTTACAGATTTATATGGTGCGAATCTCCCAGGGAATTTATGTTTACTACACATTCGCACCAGCAATTGTTTTTGATATATTAACAGACTACTGGTATTTATCTTCCCCAAGTTTTCCATGGTGCAGCCTCTCAGTGAACTACATTTTCCTTCAGTAATATTGTAATCGAAAAGCAATAGTTTGGCATATCTGTTACGCATCTAGCCCATTGAAATTCATCTATGATGAAGGGTGCTGTCATTAGTAGCGTATATATAGCACGAAACGAAGATAGAATACATGAAACCGTCATTTTTTAGTACGATCCGTGTAAGAAGTACACAGACCTGACTGAACTTTTACAAAGAAATATCTGCCTCTCAAACAATATCCAGGTAAGTCTTTCGCTTCGGAGCCGGAAAAGCTTCATCCAACAAATGATACTCTTCCTCCGTCAATTCAATTCTCCGCACATCCCAGTTTTGCAGAACATGTTCCTTTTTTCCACTGCGCGGAATCGCTATTACATTTTTCTTATACAGCACAAATGCCAGCAGAACCTGCATTTTTGTAATTCCATGTGTTTCTGCGACCTTGCGGACGCTCTCATCAGATAACAGTTCTCCTCTGAGATCTCCCGCCTGTGCCAGAGGGCAGTATGCCATCAACGGGATTTTATGTTCTGTCAACCACGGAAGCAAATCATGCTCCACTCCTCGGGAGCCGAGATGATACAAAACTTGATTCACAACACAGTTTCTACCAGCCGGAATACTGAACAGTTCCTCCATCTCATCTGTATCGAAATTAGAAACGCCCCAGCTTCTTATTTTCCCGTCTTTCACCAGTTGTTCCATACAGGATACCGTTTCCTCCAGCGGAATTGATCCGCGCCAGTGAAGCAGATAGAGATCCAGATAATCTGTTTCCAGATCCTTTAATGTCATCTCAATACTTCTAAAAATATGCCGTTTCCCGGCATTCTGCGGCAAGACCTTTGATACCAGAAATAAATGATCCCGATTGTATCCTTTTATCGCTTCACCAATGAGCCTTTCTGAGCGGCCATTCCCATACATCTCGGCAGTATCAATCAGACGCACGCCTGCATCCAGTCCGGCCTGCAGTGCCTCAAGTTCTTCCGTTTCCGTTTTTTTACTTTCACCCAAAAGCCACGCGCCCATGCCAAGGCGGGGCATATGAATCCCATTCTTTAGTTGTAACTCCATAGTAAACTCTGCCATCAGTCTACGCCTTTCTTCCTTGTTTAATGAGAACCTATAGGATGCTACATAATCAACGTCTGATCAGCAGAAGTTCCCCTTTCGACTCCAAAATGTTCAACCTTGGTCTTATAATTATTGCCCAAATAATAAAATCTAAGACTATCCACGTTCTCATCAATGATTTCCGATAATATTGCCTTCAGCCTGACACACTGTGCATGATCTAGTATACACTCAAATACTGAATTCTGCACCCGTCTTCCATAATTGACACATTGTTTCGCCACTTTTCTCAATCTGGTTTTTCCGGCAGCCGTTTCCGTATTCACATCATATGTAATCAGTACCAGCATTGCCCCCCACCTCACTTCCACATGAACACGGGATATCCGTCTAAGTCACCTCTAAGGTACCTGGCAAGCAGCATCGCCTGTACATAGGGAACCATACCCCATTCAACCTTTTCTTTCAAGTATGGATGCGTTAAAGTTTCCTTCTTTTTATTCTGCCATTCCGTCAAAACAGTTCTACGTAGCTCATCATCCATAAGGACCGCGCCATTTTCTTTTTTATCAAAATTCTTTCCGCTAATAATCTTTTTATTGATCAAAGACAGTACAAAGCGATCCGCTAACACAGCACGAAGTTCTTCTATAAGGTCTAATGATAATGATGCCCGTCCCGGACGTTCAGTGTGCAGATATCCGATACACGGATCTAATCCTACGGTTTCCAGCGCAGAGGTTATTGTATTCGTTAGTAATGTATAAACAAAAGAAAGCAATGCATTTACATTATCCAATGGCGGTCTTTTATTCCTCCCCTGAAAAGTAAACTCCTTTTTCTGCTGCAAGATCAATTCGTCAAGCACGCTGAAATAAACGCTTGCTGCTTCTCCTTCAAAGCCTCTCAGCTGCTCTTTTGAATGGCATGACTTAATAAGTTCTAAGGATTTCCTTAATTTATCGGACGCACTTTTAACCTTTTCAACATCGATCTGCATGCTATGGTCTCTTGTGGCCCGCTCAAGTACCCAGCGGGCATTATGTACTTTTCCTATAATACAATTCTTTGCGATTTCCAGACTTTTCTCTTCGCTCTGGCTGCTTGCATACTGCTGCTCTCTTAAGATGACGTTTCCTTTTACTTTTCCCGAAACTCTTGCCAGAAATTTTCCCTGCGGCGTCAGGTAACATAACGAAATATTCCGGTCTGCGCAGGCTCCCATCAGAGCAGGGCTTGTACCACGGTAACCAAAGGAAACAATTCCTTCCAAATTATGCAGAGGAAGTCTGCCAACTTCTTTCTCTGAATCCAGCACTACAATATTTTCTCCATCCAAAGATAAATAGCTGTTTTCAGATGTAACGTAAAGTGTGTTTAGTAGTTTTTTCATTCTTCCCCCTCCTTCAGCATCTGATCCATGTATTCCTTCACGGAAACAGCCTTTCCCAATTTAGGAAGACAGATATCTTTAAGAGAGCATGCATTACATGCTTTGCTATAATTCACTTTTGGGGTGTATTGTCTGTTGTAGTATTGGTGCATCTCCAGAAACATATCCTTCACTTCTTTTCGAAGCTCCTCGGTTATTTGAATGATTTCCCGTCTTCTCGTCTCACCGTAGAATATTGCCCCCTCGGGGACTGGAATGGAAAACATTTCTTCCAGGCAAAGTGCCTGTGCAGTAAGTTGAAGCTGGTCCTCTTCGGTTACTTTCGGTTTTCCTTTTTTATATTCAATCGGATAGACTTTATATAGCCCGCGATGTCCGTGCAGTTTGATTCCATCTTCACTTTTTTGGAACTCTACCACATCACACTCTCCGCTGACTCCCATGATCCTGGAAGACACTGGAAGCGCCCTCGTGATCAGTACATCTTTCCTCTTCTCCGTTAAATATGGATCATGGACTTTTTTGTGCATTAATTCGCCTACCACCGTATGGACATTTTCATCCCATTGCTGTTCAATATGAATCAAAGCCCACTGCCGCCGGCAAAATTTAAAATGCTGTATTCCTGATATCATCAGATAATCATCTTCTGAATATTCCATTATATCTTCCTTGTCACCTCTATAGAATCCGGTATCATGTCTTTATGTATCTCTACAGTATAATCCTGATACTTTCTCGGATACTGAACATCCGCCTTTCTCTTCACTTCCACTGCATCAAATAATTTGTAAGCCGGGCAGTCGCCCAATTCTTTGCTGTGTTTAAATACAATCAGTTCCCGGACTGCCATCTTCCCTCTGGCGGCAGAGCGGTCATGCTCAAACATATTAATGACTGCCTCCCACAAAAGTTCAAGATCTTCCTCGGAAAATCCAGTTACCTTTCTGGCCAGGTTGGCAGAAATATACCCCTCCACACGATACAGTGCATATGGAACAATATTTTTTCTTCCCATTTCTGTGCTCTTATTTTCAGCATCTTTTTCCGTTGTAATAGCAACTCTGGTAATTGTTACTTCCTGACTGATAATAGGGTCAATACTTCTTGCAAAACCAAGCTGTACCGGGCCTCTGACTTGACCACAGTTCAGCGCCGCTTTCACAAAGGTAGTCATCACAGCTCCAAAAGTTCTGATGTCATAAAACTTCTCACACATAAAATCCCTGATTTTCACATCTGCATCAGGATCTTTCTTTTTCAATTCTTTTATTGTTTTATCATTCACGCCCAAATGCGTATATGCTTCATTATCGCTCCTGTTTAATGGAACATCTTCTTTGATATATATCCTGTAGCCTTCCGCATCCTCTTTTACAGTCTCTACATAATTCCTGATTTTTCTTTTCAGACATACATCTGTAACAATACCATATCCGCTCTCCGGGTCGATTCTCGGCATATTACCTGCATCAGGGTCTCCGTTCGGGTTACCATTTTCTACATCAAATAATACGACGAACTCATACCTGTTTTTTATCACTTCGCTCATTTACTTATCCTCCTTTTTCTCATACCTTTTCTGTACCTGATGATAGTAACCTAACATAAATCTTCCCTGCTCTTCCAATGTCAGGCGCTTTGGATACTGATCCAGCTTTCCCATAAGATTCGTAAGAAGTTTTTCATAGTACACTTTTGCAGCTTCTTTTGTTCTATCTATTTTTTTGATATGACTATTCTTTAATTTAATCAGGATAGGAAAAATAGATTCCGGTGTAGTACATGCCGCATTGAAGTATCTGTCCCGAATGGTTGCATTTATTCCCGGGTTCGCTTCTTCCTGAACCGCTTCCAATACAGAAAAAATTCGTCCCAATACATATGCCGCATCATTACATTCTTCATTTAATCCCATAAAATCATCTCCTTTACCCCATGTGCAATTCCTTATTAAATAAGCCTTTATAATCCCTGCCCTTCCCCATGTTATCTTTCCCTGTTCTGCCCGGATTCGGATCATGGTATTGCTGTATAGATTGGCCGGGTATCTGCCGCCGGATAAGACAGCCTGCAATACCATCGCCGCCATATTCGGTACAGGTTTCTTATCTTTTGATTTTTGATTCACCGTCTCCTGGAGCATCTGGCCTATTCCCAAGTATTCACGTTCCTCCCAGGAAGGCTTTACAATTTTCATTCTTTCATAATGCCTGGAAATATTATTTAAAATATTCCCAAAAGAGTTCTGATAGAAAAACCGGACAGCCAGCCGGGCAGCATTGGGAGCTAAACCTAAAATATAGAATTCCTGCTCCGTATTTATCTGAATTCCGTCAATATCTATTGCTTCCTGTTTTTTTAATGCATCAAATACCCCGCGTACCGTCTCCTGATTATCCGGTTTCGGATCCACTGACCAGGAAAATATATCCTGATAAACTTCATTCCCATCTTCTGCCCAAAATACAACCATCGTGTCGCCAAACTGAAAGGTGTAATTCCTCTGGGCCAGCAGATAATTCAATGCTGTTGTATATGCAAATGCAGCATATTTACCAACCGGGGCGTTGTAACTCTGCTCCTTCCCATATGATTCAAATGCCGGAGCATTAAAAGATACCAGCGCCGCCCCGCTGGACTGCGCTCCTGGCACGCCTTTAATTGTGTTATGTATTCTCGTAATTTCCGCTTTCTCACCTGTTACCAGGCATGTCCCTGTAACCTGTTCTGAGCCTGCTGCCAACACCTGCTCCCATGCGCTCTTTATTTCACTGTCGTCTTGCGCATAGTCTAAGCCCATACAGAATATTAAGTTACCGCCTTCCGTTATTTCATCCCAGTCTTCCAGCAGTTTTGGATTGTCAGCCGCATGTTCAGGTTCCCATTTTTCGAAATACTTTTTGACCGCTTCCGCCATTTCACTGTGGACATTGGCTAATAATGACAGGTGTTTTTCCTTTGCCGCCTGAAAACAGTCCAATACCCTTTGATTTGTCCCCTCCGCATCAATACCCAGCAGATATTTAGAATTGTCGCACAAAAAATTGGCAGACACTCCTGATGACCTTGCAACCATCTCCGGAACTATAATTAAAGAAGGAAGCCACACTGTTTTCTTTCCTCGCTCCGCTTCACGTTTTAGTGATATAATCCCTTTTATATCTCCGTCTTTTGAGAGGTTAATTCCAAATGACACTTTCGCATGGCACCAGCCCTGCCTTGTAACTTTATCTGCATCCGCAAGCGTCTCATAATGCTTCACCAAAGCCTGTAAAATCATCGGATCACCTCACAGTCTCTTAGATCTAATACACCTTTTTTCATAACAGCCCGGAAAAACATGGGTCTGATCTCCCCATCGGCTAAATATTCCATATCATACAGCATAAACCCTAAATCTTTCTCTTCCACATCCTCATAAGCCGTTGATATTTCTTCTTCCTCACAGAGCTTGAAATTAGCCGGAAATTCTCTGCATCCAAAATAGGGGTTGTGAAAACACTCCCCCCTTCTCAGCCGCCTCATGATAATGTCTTTAAACTTCCCAGGATTATCAGTTGCATTGGCTTTTTCCGTCATATCGAAATGCGCTTCGATCACATATTCCACATCGCACAAAAGCAGAGATGCCCTTTGTACAATGTCTTCCTTGGTGCTGATAAAAAGCGGTTTTTTCCCGCCATTATATGCCGCCAGTGCATTGCTGGCGGATATTTTGCTTTTCACCTCATTCCTGCGTATGCTGGTAAACTGTATGGGGTTTACCACATAGATCCGGTCAATCACCCAGCGCATGCCGGGATGCCAGTATACAGCCTCCAAAATCCCTCTGGCTGCTGAAGGCGTCATGACATCGTAGGAGCATCTTTCCACTTTCATCTCAGGTCTGCCGAAGAGTGCATACTCCCCCCAGACCCTTACTTTCACGCCTATCCCCATACTTCTTCCTCCTTCCCGTATTTTCTCAAGTACGCCTTGGCGTCCTTGCGGCGAGGCACGCGCATGCTCCGCATGACATAATACCTCTACATGCCTCTGCCATCCACCGGCGGCTTTACCTTGAAAGGAGATTAGACTCCCGCCAGAACGAACTTATTACTTACCTGCCGCTTATAGCGGTGGGAGTCTTATCTGCTTTCAAGATAAAATTTCACCCGAACGATAGCATGCAGCTATATAATCCCTTGGCTGATAATAGAAATCCGTATTATAATCTGACAGATGATCATCAATCCAGGAATGATAAACCTCCCAAATCCCATCTGTTATCGCTTCATTTGAATACGAATCTTCTATCAGACGTTCATACACCTCCCCCATGATCCAATAATCAGGAACTCTATATCTGCACTCCTTTTCATTATCAAAATCACCTTGCGTTATTCCATATTCTTCTATAAACTCCACTGCTACCGTTTCTATTGGTTCACAATGAAAAACATCTGCGTACTCGTAAATTCTTTCAATAGCCTCTTTCCCAAGCTCATCTGTAATTTCTTTTCTTGTCCTTTTCATCCTTCTTCCAATATATTCAATTAAGCTGCATGTAAAAAATAGTTTATTATTATTTTTTGTTCCCATACACTACCTCGCTTCCAATAAAGTCTAGAGTATCAAGAGCAGAAATAGTATGGAAACTAATTTGATGAGTTGGATGATTAAACTTTACAAGTTCCCAAAATGCTGCCCTTGATCTCTTCCCATCCATAAAGTTCTGAACATAGTTAAATATTGAATCATCAGCCATAGGGCCTTCTACAATATCATAACTGTAAGACTCTCCGTTTCTGCAAGCGATAATAACATCCTAATAGTACCCCTTACTTTTTATAAAATAACTGCCCGTCCAAACTCAACATCCAAAACCAGCCCCATTTCTTCTGTATACTGCTCTTCCGTACGCAGCAAGAAAAAATCTTCTTTCATGTCTTCCGTAATTTCCTGAAGCATGCCCGCTGCAAAGAGTTTCTGAAATTCGTTGTCATATACATTGATGCAAAACTGCCCTGCCTGTCTCATTAGTCTTTTTGTAAAACCTTCATATTTTAATCTTGTCAGTATCTCATCCGCCGCTTGTTCTCCATTTATAAAAATAGTCTTTGTATTCTCTTCTATGATTTTAAACTCTCGGCTTACTTTAGCGAAGGGGAATCTTCCTTTTCTAAATTCTCCTAAAATATCTTTTTTGTCCAGACTTTCTCCCCGGAAATGATACAGCATTCTAAAATATTTAGACACGGAGTCCAACGAAGATATATCAACTTCATCCTCCAGTAAATCTTTCGTAACCGCAATCTGTTGTTTCTGTCCCGGAACATATTCTTTTTCAACAAATTGGAATATATAAGTCTTGCTCTCCCCGACGCCTCTTTTCCCCTCTCTATTGCATCTTCCCGCTGCCTGAATGATGGAATCCACTCCGGCTAACTGTCTGTAAACTGATTGAAAATCTAAATCCACTCCGGCTTCTACAAGGCTGGTTGATATCACGATACATCTTTCTCCATCCTGCAAGCGCTTCCTGATCTCAGCCAACACGCGTTTTCTGTGGCAGGGGTACATGCACGTGGAGAGATGATATACTCCTTCTTTTCCCAGTCTTTTATAGATGATTTGTGCCCTCTTTTTCGTATTCACTATACATAGTGCCTGGCTTTCTGTTTCCAGTCTGGCAACTAAATCGTCCTCCGATATCGTTTTCAAATTTTCAAAGGATACACGTTTAAAAAACTGGAACTGTTCCTTGCATCTGGGACACAATTCTTTTGGTGTTATATCTTCCTGAAAAAATTGTGATAATGCCGGCTGTGTTGCTGTACACAGAACAATGCTTGACCGATAACGTTTTAAAAGTTCTTCCATCATGGCTATACATGGTTTTAAATAATCATTTGGCAGCATCTGCGCCTCATCAAAAATAATCACACTGTTCGCAATATTATGGAGCTTCCTGCATTTAGATGATTTATTTGCAAATAGCGACTCAAAAAACTGGACATTTGTCGTAACAATCACCGGCTTATCCCAGTTTTCTGCTGCCAATTGCATTGGCTTTAATTCTTCATCACTTTCATAATCTACATTGCAATGATTTTCCAGGACATTATTCTTGCCCAGAATCTCACTGAAAACTTTGGCATTCTGTTCAATAATGCTTGTATAAGGAATCACATAAATAATTCGCTCCATATTATTCTTAACGGCATGTTGGAGGGCAAAGGCCAGTGAGGCCACTGTTTTTCCGCCTCCAGTTGGTACTGTAAGGCTAAAAAGTCCTCTGTCTGAATTTCCCATATCCAGACAGTTTTTAAGTATTTCCGTCCTTCTGCCGTTTACCGTATCAATATCCGTATTAGCCAGCCAGCCTAAAATATGTTTTTTTAGTCTGCCAAGCAATATTTCAACGGAATCACCTGAATTTCTGGCTGTTTCCCCTAGTTTCATAAAATTTTCAGTATCTAAAAAATCAGCATCCACCAGACAAGAATAGAGCATTCTGATAAAAGTACTTAGCGTAAAATCTATATTTGGGGCGTCATTTGGATTAAACGGAGGATTTGACAAAGACGGGACACTAATTTCTTTTTTATATGCCTGATAGTCTTTCACGTTTTTCTTCAGCCTTCCCTTTAAGGTAGACGCCGTACTTGTATTCGAGTCCTCTCCCGTATCTGGCAAGCCTGCATGATGCCCCGCTATACAGTAACTAAGAAAGCCATACATGCCGCCTATTTCATAGCATAATTTTGCCCCAGCGGTAGAATGGTCAACACGTATATCGCTTCCTGCCAAACGTTGCTGAAATTCCTTGGAATATTTTCCAATATCATGCAGCATGCCACAACAATAGCCCCAATCATAGCAGCCAAAGGCCTTTGCAAATTCTGCTGATAAATCGGCTACATTTGTCAAATGCTCCTTTAACGTTTGTTCTCCTGAATCTTCTGCAATATGCGCTAAATATCTCATTGAGTTCCTCCTTTTTTCTAACATAGTGAACATAATAAATCCAAAGCTAGTACTTTAAAGAAGATCTCCTTTTCTTATCATGGCTCAACTTGTGCCTTCATATCGGCATCTTGTACCTTATTGCTGAGCAGGGAGTGGCGTGGTCCGGTATTGTGCTTTGCAGTATAAAGGTCAATTTCAATCCACACTCCGATGCAGGGAGTGACGCTATAGAAGAACGGGAAAAATACATTGAAAAAATTTCAATCCACACTCCCACGCAGGGAGTGACGAATTAGGAAAATACGATGACACATTTGGGACTGATTTCAATCCACACTCCCACGCAGGGAGTGACTTCGCTTCTCTAAATTGTTCATGCCACTTGTCATATTTCAATCCACACTCCCACGCAGGGAGTGACGTAAGGAAGAAAAAGTGAAGGAGGTGGTATAGGTGATTTCAATCCACACTCCCACGCAGGGAGTGACTGTATAAGATCTTGCGACCGCTCATCCTTACCACCATTTCAATCCACACTCCCACGCAGGGAGTGACGGAAACCTTCAATCAAATACGGACATTTGCAAGGATTTCAATCCACACTCCCACGCAGGGAGTGACGCATTACATCCCTTACACGGATCTCCCTGACTCTATTTCAATCCACACTCCTACGCAGGGAGTGACCGTCTTCCTTTTCCATAATCATATGGTTGTAGACGATTTCAATCCACACTCCCACGCAGGGAGTGACTTTGTTAGAAACTTATCATATTTCTAGAGTATATTTCAATCCACACTCCCACGCAGGGAGTGACTCAATGGGGTACCGGATGTACCAAGCACTGGTGTATTTCAATCCACACTCCCACGCAGGGAGTGACTATTAGTCCCGGCTGTAAGAGTCAGTTCCTTACTATTTCAATCCACACTCCCACGCAGGGAGTGACAGCAAAATCACACAATTTATGCATAAGAGAATTATGCTTTTCCCCTAAAATTTTATACCATTCTCTTAAATATTACAATTCTTTTCGCACAAATCCCCATTTTTTTGTATTTTATATTACAATTTATACTTTTATTTGGTGCGAATCTCCCAGTAGATTCATGTCCACTTAGCATTCGCACTTTATAATTCGTATAATAATTTTACCATTTACTCACATCCCAAGTAGGTAAACCTCAGTGCCTTGACAAAATAAGATAATGTTGATGGAGCCGAAAAATATAAACAAACTTTATGACAGAGCCTTCAGCCCCGTAGCCGTTACGCCGAAAAATACACCTATAAATACCTATAATTTGCACACAGCTCTGTCCATCTGTTTCTATTCATCAAAACAACCTTTTAATTCATAAACCATATGAAAATTTAAAAAGGTCCCTATATCAAGCTGTAATCAGTCAATATAGGGAACTTCTGTTTGACGAAAAAACGTCACCTGCCATAGAGTGACAATATCCTGTTCTGTTTATTCCATTCTTATCTGATAAGCCAACTGTAATCCTGTCTGCAATCTACCACATAATCGGCATAGACTATATCATCCACTATCTGAAAGATTATCACATAGCGTTTTTCAAACAGAATAAAACGGTAAGCATTTCTGGGAATATATTCACCTGTAAGCCACGGACATCTCTGCGGCATCATCTCCAACGAATTTGCGGTCTTTTCAAATTCAACTGTCAACCGTTCTGCCGCTTCAGGGCTAACCTGTGTCAAAAATGCAGCATGAGAAATAAGCATCTGCGCTGCCCTTTCCGATATAATGACACGGTATTTATTCTGCTGTTCCACGACCTGATGCCTCCTTGACTGCACTACGCATCATCGTAGTAACTTCACTGACAGAGTATCCTTTGCTACCATGCATCCTGTCCTCCTCGACGGCAAGCAATTCCTCACGAAGCTTCAGCATTTTTTCCCGTCTATTATAGGTTTCAATATCCATAACAACCAAATCACCCTCGCCATTTTTAGTAAGGAAAACCGGTTCTGCGGTTTTTCTACACATCTCCGCAATCTCATTGTAATTCTGACGTATTGCTGCAGATGGACGGATATTCATAACGGCACCTCCTTGATTTTGTAATGGTAGTAATATTCTAATCATATTATATCTATTTCATACTACAAAGTCAATTACAACACATAAATTTTACAATTACAAGTCCATCATCTCTTTAACGACACAATCTTCCATTCTTCCCGCACTGGCAAGGACATGCATATTGGACACAAGCGCTTACGTTCTTCCATATCAGACTTCCGTATTTTAGATTTTTAAGAATAGACTTCAAAAAGTCTAAAAGCTCTAGCACTAATTTTTAGTGGAAAAGAAATACACCATATATTTGACGCTTACTTAAGGATAGCTGGTTATGGTTTTGTAAGCGCATTTCAATCCACACTCCCACGCAGGGAGTGACACCTAAAAAGAAACGTAAGAAATTGATGTGGGTTATTTCAATCCACACTCCCACGCAGGGAGTGACTGAGCCAGGTTAAAGCGATCTCTGGCGCCACAGGTATTTCAATCCACACTCCCACGCAGGGAGTGACAGCACCTTGGAGACAGGGTGCTTTTTCTATATACAATTTCAATCCACACTCCCACGCAGGGAGTGACAGATTTCAACATGGCCAGTATCCGTGTAACTTGTTATTTCAATCCACACTCCCACGCAGGGAGTGACTTTACGAGCGCTGGACAAACTTTCGATAAGGTCGATTTCAATCCACACTCCCACGCAGGGAGTGACGCCCCCTACGTCCATAATGGCACAGGGATATATGCATTTCAATCCACACTCCCACGCAGGGAGTGACGATATTATATCATACCCCATTTATAATAAAAAGAATTTCAATCCACACTCCCACGCAGGGAGTGACCTGGCTGTCATGCTGCCGATGCTGCTGAACATGGATTTCAATCCACACTCCCACGCAGGGAGTGACCACACGGGCCGTTATCCCATTTTTTGTGCCTCTATTTCAATCCACACTCCCACGCAGGGAGTGACCCATTTCCTGTATAAGTAAATCATATCTATCAAAATTTCAATCCACACTCCCACGCAGGGAGTGACGGCTCTGATTAAGTGGTGCAATAACAGAGGGTATATTTCAATCCACACTCCCACGCAGGGAGTGACGCACCCAGACAGCCTTAGATTTTTACATGATTGTATTTCAATCCACACTCCCACGCAGGGAGTGACTTTGCATCCCTCCATGATTTTTTAAGTGCGGAGATTTCAATCCACACTCCCACGCAGGGAGTGACAATTTACGGAGGAGTTATTATGTCAAAGGTGTTATTTCAATCCACACTCCCACGCAGGGAGTGACATACCCACTTTCCATTCGGATGAATACTCCCTTATTTCAATCCACACTCCCACGCAGGGAGTGACATTACTGGTGATACTTCATAGCCGGATGCTAATATTTCAATCCACACTCCCACGCAGGGAGTGACTTATTCGTTTTGTGTTATAATTAAAGTAAGAATATTTCAATCCACACTCCCACGCAGGGAGTGACTATGTTTTTCCGTGACATACGCCCTTTATTTTTTATTTCAATCCACACTCCCACGCAGGGAGTGACGCTATTGCCTTAAGTAACGCTGATCCTTTAAAAATTTCAATCCACACTCCCACGCAGGGAGTGACTAGTGAGACTAGGAGTTATGTATATTATGACCTAATTTCAATCCACACTCCCACGCAGGGAGTGACGTTATAACGGAATTTGGCAGCATAAAGGATATACAATTTCAATCCACACTCCCACGCAGGGAGTGACGGCAAAATTGCACAATTTAGATGTAAAATAATTATGCTATTCTTCTAAAATTTTATACTATTCTCGTACATATTACAATTCATTCCGCATAAATTTCTAATTTTTTTTATCTCTATACTATATCTTACTCTTTTAATTGGTGCGAATCTCCCAGGAAATTTATGTTCACTTCACATTCGCACTTTATACTTTTACTACATAAGATTAATGATTACCATTTTACTCGCAGACAATTGTTAAATCGCGACCTCATTAATTATACTGTTTTTTTGCTTCTTTTATATAATTTTCTCTCTACAAATATAAAAACGTAATAACCTCACCAACAAATCCACAACTCACAAAGAAGATGATTTGCAGCCGCTAGATATCAGATTAACCTAATACCCTTTTTTAACTGTCCTGTTATATTCCAGGAATATCCTTCTTCTTTTTTCCAGGTGATACGGTTGACATTTCCGAAATCACCTGCGGGTTTCTACCACGTTTTATCTGACTTTTAGCGGGAAACCACACTATCTTCTTAAGGAATTCCATTCTATACTCATCCTTCAGAAAGTCTTTTCCATCCCCTTAACTCCCTGTGCCTCATTTCCCTTGCCCTCTATCAGAAACTACGCGATTTCTGCAGCTCTTTCAAATTTCTCATGTGGCCCCGCTTTTCCCGCTTCAAGACTATTTTCATGCCCTATATTAATGTCATGTTCTAGAAGATAGGCAGCCCTACGGAGCCGATCTAGCACTTAATTAACCCTACCAACATCAATAGCCTGCCCTTTGAAACTTGTGGTATTGAACTTTATATTACAGAGAGCAATACCAAACTTCTCTATCCGCTCACGAAATGATGACAGGTTTACTTCAAAATCTCCCTGACGTTGCCTCTTAGAAGATAGGGTATCAGATGTTCTTCTAAGCTCCACCCCAATTCTCACTGGATACATTTCTTGAAAACTCCGCCTTAAACGCATCGTTTCCTATAAACTCCTGAAAAAAGAAGTCGTCTTCTCAAATCACTAAGCCTCTATACCGTATACAACAAAAGTACGTTTCCAAAGTCAGCTATAACATTTTGGGATAGGATATCCCAGCTGTCCCAATAAATGAATTATTTTCTAAGAACCAGACCATCGTAGAACCGGTCATCACTCACTTTAAACTCAATATGTGCATCAATAGGCACAGATTGTGTCATCATGTTGCTGCAAAAACAAATGTGTCCCTCGCCTGGAAATTCACAGTGATCGATTTCCATAGGCAAAGTTATCCACAAATGAATTTATGAAACTCACCTATTCTGCTCATAAAGTTGATGGTAAAATAAAAAAAGCCCTATATTAACCTGCAATCGGTCAATATAGGGGCTTTTTATTTTTCTTCAACGAATAGACTAATTGATAAAAATCTCTATTTAAATTATCAACGAAACTTGACTATGCATTCTTCTTAGCAATTGCAGCCTGAGCAGCAGCCAGTCTTGCAATCGGAACACGGAATGGTGAGCAGGATACATAATCCAGACCAATTGTGTTGCAGAATTCAACTGAACTTGGGTCTCCGCCGTGCTCGCCGCAGATACCTACGTGCAGACTTGGATTAACCGGTTTTCCTAACTTCAGTGACATTTCCATTAACTTACCAACACCTGTCTGGTCAAGTTTTGCAAATGGGTCATTCTCGAAGATCTTGGTGTCATAGTAAGCATCTAAGAACTTACCAGCATCATCACGTGAGAATCCGTATGTCATCTGTGTTAAGTCATTGGTTCCGAAGCAGAAGAAGTCAGCTTCTTTCGCAATATCATCAGCTGTCAGGCAGGCTCTTGGAATCTCGATCATAGTACCAACTTCATACTTAAGCTCGATTCCAGCTGCTGCGATCTCAGCGTCAGCTGTCTCAACAACGATATTCTTTACAAACTTAAATTCTTTGATATCTCCAACCAGCGGAATCATGATTTCCGGGCAAACGCTCCAGTCAGCGTGTGCTTTCTGTACGTTGATAGCTGCACGGATGATCGCCTTTGTCTGCATCTTAGCAATCTCTGGGTAAGTTACTGCAAGACGGCATCCACGGTGTCCCATCATTGGGTTGAATTCATGAAGGGAATCAATGATTGTCTTGATCTGCTCTACAGTCTTGCCCTGAGCATCTGCAAGTTTCTTGATATCCTCTTCTTCTGTAGGAACGAATTCATGAAGCGGTGGGTCTAAGAAACGGATGGTAACCGGGTTTCCTTCCAGTGCTTCAAACAGACCTTCAAAGTCACCCTGCTGTACAGGAAGGATCTTTTCGAGTGCTGCTTCTCTTTCTTCTAATGTATCTGAGCAGATCATTTCACGGAATGCGTCGATTCTGTCGCCCTCGAAGAACATATGCTCTGTACGGCAGAGTCCGATACCTTCTGCCCCGAGTTCGCGAGCTTTCTTAGCATCTTCCGGTGTATCTGCGTTTGTACGAACTTTCATGGTTCTGTACTTGTCAGCCCATCCCATGATTCTTCCGAACTCACCAGCGATTGTAGCGTCTACAGTCGGGATTAATCCGTCATAGATGTTACCTGTAGAACCATCCAGTGAGATTGCATCTCCTTCGTGGTATTCTTTTCCGCCAAGTGTAAACTTCTTGTTTGCTTCGTCCATAACGATGTCGCCGCATCCTGATACACAGCATGTACCCATTCCACGTGCAACAACGGCAGCGTGAGATGTCATACCGCCGCGTACTGTCAGGATACCCTGAGCAGCTTTCATACCTTCGATATCTTCCGGTGAAGTTTCAAGACGTACAAGTACGACCTTTTCGCCTCTTGCAGCCCACTCTTTTGCATCGTCAGCTGTAAATACAACTTTACCGCAAGCAGCTCCTGGTGAAGCTCCGAGTGCTTTGCCAACCGGTACGGCAGCTTTCAGCGCAGCAGCATCAAACTGTGGGTGAAGCAGTGTATCTAAGTTTCTAGGATCGATCATTACAACAGCTTTTTCTTCTGTGATCATTCCTTCGTCTACTAAATCGCATGCAATCTGCAGAGCAGCCTGAGCTGTTCTCTTACCATTACGTGTCTGCAGCATGTAGAGTTTTCTGTCTTCGATCGTGAACTCCATGTCCTGCATATCTCTGTAGTGGTCTTCCAGTTTATCACAGATTGCTACAAACTGATCATAAACTTCAGGCATAACTTCATGCAGCTGAGAAATCTTCTGAGGTGTACGAACACCGGCAACAACGTCCTCGCCCTGTGCGTTCATCAGGAATTCTCCCATGAGCTTCTTCTCGCCTGTAGCAGGATCACGTGTAAATGCAACACCTGTACCTGATGTGTCGCCCATGTTACCGAATGCCATCATCTGTACGTTAACAGCGGTTCCCCATGAATACGGGATATCATTGTCACGACGGTATACGTTAGCTCTCGGGTTGTCCCATGAACGGAATACGGCTTTGATAGCGCCCATCAGCTGTTCCTTCGGATCAGTTGGGAACTCTTCGCCGATCATAGCTTTATATTCATCTTTGAACTGTCCGGCCAGAACCTTCAGATCTTCTGCCGTCAGGTCAACGTCCTGTGTTACGCCTTTTTCTTCTTTCATCTTATCGATGAGCTCTTCAAAGTATTTCTTACCAACTTCCATAACTACGTCAGAGTACATCTGGATGAATCTTCTGTAGCAGTCCCATGCCCAGCGCGGATTGCCGGACTTAGCAGCCAGTACGTCAACTACTTCTTCATTTAAACCAAGGTTCAGGATAGTGTCCATCATACCTGGCATAGAAGCTCTTGCTCCTGAACGAACGGAAACAAGAAGCGGGTTCTCTTTATCACCAAATTTCTTTCCGGTTACTTCTTCCATCTTTGTGATGGCATCCATAATCTGATCCATAATCTCGTCATTGATCTTTCTGCCATCTTCATAATACTGGGTACAAGCTTCTGTCGTGATTGTAAATCCCTGTGGTACAGGAAGACCCAGGTTTGTCATCTCAGCAAGGTTAGCACCTTTACCACCAAGCAGGTTTCTCATGGTTGCATTACCTTCCGTAAACATATAAACCCATTTTGCCATTTTTTAATGACCTCCTAAATAATTTTTTCAAATAAAACTGCACTAAGTCGCATATAATATTCTAATGGTTTTGGTTATGCTCGTCAAGCATTTTGTCCGTAAATTTGCACAAGATTTGCAAGTTTTTTTTGTGTAATATTCCTTTTTTCGATTTCTTTTCAACTTTTCTTCGGAATTATTCACAATTTTCTTTTTGGTATCAGGTTAAAACCGGGCAAATCTCACTGTACACAGGAGTTTCCCCGGTTTTCACGATTTCTTTTTGTACCTATTATTATGCGTCTTTTAAAAATGCAAGATATCCTTTCAGCGCTTCATAAATATCGGCTTTACTGGAGACTTCCCAGGGCGCATGCATGTTCAGTACAGGTATCCCGCAGTCAATCACATTCATCCCATAGTCGGCCATCAGATAGGCTATGGTACCGCCTCCCCCTTTGTCTACCGCTCCCAGTTCCGCCGTTTGGATAACGACCTTATATTTGTCCATAATCTGCCGCAGCTGGGCCATATATTCAGGATTTGCGTCGTTTCCGCCGGATTTACCTCCGCTGCCGGAATATTTGTTAAAGACCAGGCCGTTTCCGAGATATGCGGAATTCTTTTTCTCATAATACTCTTCAAACATAGGGTCATAGGCTGCGCTGACATCCGAGGAAAGCATCTGGGAATGGCTCAGAGCCCGGCGCAGCTTCAATTCGGAAAAGTCACCGCACAGATCCATAATCTCTGCCACTGTATTTTCAAAAAAATGAGAGCGCATACCTGTGGCGCCTGTGCTGCCGATCTCCTCTTTGTCTACCAGAAGACAACACGAGGTCCGCCTGGACATCTTCAGTTCCAGAAGTGCAAGCAAAGAGGTAAAGGCACAGCTTCTGTCATCTTGCCCATATGCCAATATCATACTCCGGTCCAGGCCGCAGTCTCTGGCCCTGCCGGCAGGCACGATCTCCAGTTCTGCAGAAATAAAGTCTTCTTCTTTGATCTGATACTGCTCCTGAAGCAACTTTAAAATTGTCTGTTTTACCATTTCCGTTTCTTTTTTATCATCATCGCTGTTTATAAATTCCAGATGTTTCTTCGTATTACTCTTTTTGAGCTCCGTCTTTGCACATGGCAGATTGCCAATAAGAAGATCCAGTTTTTCGGCGTCAATCAGTTCCTTTACTTTCTTTTCATTCTGCTCTCTCCCAAGATGGGGCAGGAGGTCTGTAATGACAAATACCGGATCCTTCTCCTTTTCTCCGATTTTGATCTCCGTTTTGGTGCCGTCCTTTCTGACAACTACGCCATGAAGTGCCAGAGGCAGCGCCAGCCACTGATACTTTTTGATGCCTCCGTAATAATGCGTGTCCAGATACACATTCCCCTTTTCCTCATAAAGCGGAACCTGCTTCACGTCGATCCGCGGGGAATCGATATGTGCACCCAGTATGTTCATACCCTTTTCAAAAGGCTCTGTGCCGATCTGAAAGAGCACCACGGTTTTATCCATCTGGCAGGCATATACTTTATCCCCGGGCTTCAGCGGCTCCTTTGCCTCCCGGATCTGATCCAGATCCCGGTACCCCTGGGCCCTGGCGAGTTTGATCGCCGACGCTGCACACTCCCGTTCCGTTTTACTGCAGTCCAAAAAATGACAGTATGCATGGCAGATATCCTCCACACGTTTTCTCTCCTCCGCACCGTAATAGTTCCAGGCATTTTTTCTCTCCATAACTACTTCCTCTTTCTACTTTTATATTCTGCATCATTGCTTTTACTAAAAGATAGTATGGATGATTCTGCCAGAATCTATTCTTTCTGCATAGGAAAAGACGGGATTTCAGTCCTGCCGCGGCGGCGGCTGTTCCTTCATCCCGTCTTCCTGTTACTTACCTGCCGGGCAGTCTTACTGCCTGTATTGCGGCATTGATTTTGTCAAAAACGATAGGCACTGCTATTTGCGCAGCCAGGATTAAATCATATCTTTTAAAAATGCGCAGTATGCCCTGTAAGCCTCATAGACATCCGCCTTGCTTGACACCTCCCATGGTGCATGCATGCAGAGCACTGCGACTCCGCCGTCTATCACTTCCATTCCAAACTGAGCCAGTATGTATGCTATAGTGCCGCCTCCTCCGACATCGATCTTGCCCATCTCTGTCATCTGGAAGGCAACCTGATTTTTATCAAATACTCTGCGCAGCTTTGCGATATACTCCGCATTCGCATCGTTGGAACCGCTCTTTCCCCTGGAGCCCGTGTGCTTCTTGATCACAAGTCCGTTTCCAAAGAAAGAAGAAGATTTCTTATCATACACATCTGCATACATTGGATCATACGCGGCCCCTACATCGGAGGAAATCATTGTTGAATTCGCAAGTGCATGGCGGAGCTTCAGTTCAGAGAAAACGCCCATCTTATCCAGCAGATCTGCAACTGCATTTTCAAAGAAACGGGAATGCATTCCGGTAGCACCGACGCTTCCGATTTCCTCTTTATCTACCAGGATACAGCAGGAAGTGCGTTTCACATCCTGAACATCCAGCATAGCAGCGAGTGAGGTATAAGCACATACGCGGTCATCCTGACCATAAGCCATGATCATACTTCTGTCCAGTCCGCAGTCCCTGGCCTTTCCTGCCGGTACAACTTCCAGCTCGGCAGACATCAGGTCTTCTTTCTCAATATCATAAGTCTCTTTCAGAAGCTTCAGAATCTGTGCGGCAGCCGCGTCCTTTTCCTCGCCTGCCAGCGGCCTGCTTCCAATCAGGATATCCAGGTTTTCCCCCTCCACCACGGTGTTTGCTTTCTTTTCCAGCTGCTTGCCTGAAAGATGTATCAGCAGATCCGTTACTACAAAAACCGGATCTTCGTCTTTTTCTCCAATTGAAACCTCTACCGTAGTTCCGTCTTTGCGTACTACTACTCCATGGATTGCCAGCGGAATCGTCACCCACTGATATTTTTTAATGCCGCCATAATAATGTGTATCAAAATACGCGAATCCACTTTCCTCATACAATGGATTCTGTTTCAGATCCATGCGCGGGGAATCGATGTGTGCACCGAGAATGTTCATACCATTCTCAACCAGTTCCTCCCCGATGTTAAAAAGCGCAATTGATTTGCCCATCCATGCAGCATACACCTTATCTCCGGGTTTCACTTCATTTGCCTTGGAGAGTTCTATGTAACCGGCAGCCTCAGCCTGTCTGATGACTTCTGTAACACACTCGCGTTCTGTTTTCCCTGTATCCAGAAACTTTTTGTAGTCACCTGTCAGCGATTCCAGTTCTTTTAACTGATCTTCTGTATAAACTTCCCACAAATTTTTTTCCATATCCTTTACCGCCCCCTGCAGATACTTGCAGTCTACGGATGCTCCAGTATCCGAAGGGCGCAGACACTGTATGCAAAATGCGTGCCTGCGTTATCCTTTCTTTTAATTTTATATTTACCGTCCGGAGAAAATGCCCCACACGTTTTGTACCAGATGCTGCTGATAGCAGATTAGGACGCAGCTCTTTTTCTAAAGAGTACGCCCTAAAATTGTTAAAATCTTAACTTTTCCTCGAAGTATGCTTTCAGATCTTCGATTTTGATTCTTTCCTGTTCCATGGTGTCTCTGTCTCGTACCGTCACAGCACCGTCTTCCTCTGAATCAAAGTCGTAGGTCACACAGAACGGTGTTCCGATCTCATCCTGACGGCGGTAACGTTTTCCAATATTTCCACGGTCGTCGAATTCACAGTTATAAAGTTTGGACAATTCTGCAAATACCTTTTCCGCACCCTCGTTCAGCTTCTTGGACAACGGCAGAACACCAATCTTCACCGGCGCAAGCGCAGGATGAAAATGCAGAACAGTACGCATGTCTCCGCCCTCCAGCTCTTCCTCGTCATATGCGCTGCAGAGGAATGCCAGTACCATACGGTCCGCTCCCAGTGACGGTTCGATTACATACGGGATGTATTTTTCTTTCTTCTCATCATCAAAATAGGACATATCCTGCTTCGATACTTCCTGATGCTGTGTCAGGTCATAGTCGGTTCTGTCCGCGATTCCCCACAGCTCGCCCCAACCAAACGGGAAAAGGAATTCCACGTCTGTAGTTGCCTTGCTGTAGAAGGAAAGTTCTTCTTTGTCGTGATCACGGTATCTGACCTCATCCTCTTTGAGCCCCAGTGAACTCAGCCAGTCAAGGCAGAACTGCTTCCAGTATGCAAACCAGTCCAGATCGGTGCCTGGCTCACAGAAGAATTCCAGCTCCATCTGCTCGAATTCTCTTGTACGGAAGGTAAAGTTACCGGGTGTGATCTCATTTCTGAAAGATTTTCCGATCTGTCCGATACCAAACGGGATCTTCTTTCTGGATGTTCTCTGGACATTTTTAAAATTCACAAAAATACCCTGGGCAGTCTCTGGTCTGAGGTAAACTGTGTTTTTCGCATCTTCCGTAACTCCCTGGAAGGTCTTAAACATCAGGTTAAACTGACGGATATCCGTAAAATTATGCTTTCCGCAGGAAGGGCACGGAATCTGGTGCTCTTCTATAAACGCGGACATCTGTTCCTGTGACCATGCGTCAACCGCGCCTTCGATTGCGATATCATGTTCCGCACAGTAGTCCTCAATAATCTTATCTGCCCTGAAACGCTCATGGCATTCCCGGCAGTCCATCAAAGGATCTGAAAATCCGCCCAGATGTCCGGATGCAATCCATGTCTGTGGGTTCATAAGAATCGCACAGTCCACGCCCACATTATAAGGGGACTCCTGAATGAACTTCTGCCACCAGGCTCTTTTCACGTTATTCTTTAGCTCTACACCGAGGTTTCCGTAATCCCATGTATTAGCAAGTCCACCGTATATCTCGGACCCCGGGTAAACAAATCCTCTTGTTTTGGCAAGAGCCACAATTTTATCCATCGTTTTTTCTACCATAATACTGCTCCTCACATTCTATTTCATCTCAATTGGTAACTATTATAACGGCTATGGGGGAGATTTTCAAGCCGTTTGCCCAAAAATCGGGATATAGTTAACGAGCTTTAGACTCGTTGACGGAAGCAGGACGCGAATGACGAGGTGAGTCCGGGCGCTGGCGGGGCAATGTCTGCTGGTGAAATGTCCTGACACTGCGCGAAGAAGCTGTAGAAGAAAACGGAACGGGAAGGGAGGTACCACCGCATTTGGCCCGAATGCCGATGCATTCGCGCCGCAGGCGGCTTCAGAATTTGCCTGGTAAGGCAAATTCTGCCCTCCCTTCCCGTTCCGTTTTCTTCAACAGCTTCTAATCGCTCGCTTTATGGACTTTTCACCAGCAGACATTGCCCCGCCAGCGCCCGGACTCACCTCGTCATTCGCTGTTGCATCCAGACGGCAGGTAAAAGCTCATTCCCCGGAGGGGTCCCGTGCGGTTGCAGCGGATGGGATAGAATTGGTGGTTCTGTTATGTCGGCATTAGTTAATGCTATCTAACCAAAAACAGTTCAAAAGATTCCATGCATAAAAGCTCTAAAATTCATTTAAGCAGGATGCCTGATACGCATAGCCCATTCCATCCGCCTCCCCCGTCTAGGTCGCCACCCTGGCAACGACTTCTTTCCTGCCGATCGGATGAACCAGCCAAGCGGACTGTAAGCGGCAAGCCCTCCGGCCTGTAGGGTCGGTTTCAAACGCCTTATAGCGGACGACTAGAAGCTCTTAGAGAGCCGGAGACACCCGGAAGGGCTGAAAATTGATTCTCCAAAATCAATTTTCAATCCGGCCTGTGCTGAAAAAATATCAATTTTTTCAGCGCATGCCGGATGTGCCCTTCCGGGTGCCTCCGGCTCTCTTAGAGCTTCTTCGTTAAGCGGTCAGGATTTGAAACCGACCCTACAGGCCGGAGGGCTTGCCGCTTACAGTCCGCTTGGCGTCCCCCCCATCCGCGCCGAGGCTTAAGCTCGTCGCTAACTCCCGTTTTATAGGAGAGTCTCAAGTATCTCCAGTGATTTAAACCGTTTATCTACGTAGACTTCCCTGTATCGGTCCAGTACCCGGGACAGTTGATCCAGCACTTTATCTGTCACATTAAATGTATACAACTTCTCTATTTTACTGCTTTCTATATATTGCATGCTATATAATGTCGAATTATCCAGATGGATGCCGTCTATGAGATCTCTGTCACATTCTGTGCATACTAGGCCTCCTTTTCGGACGCTGAATACAGCTGGGCGTTCCTTATCTCCGCACGACACGCACTGGAAAACTTCCGGACCCTCTCCGTTGATGCAGTAGGCCTTTAGTTCAAATATGTATCGGATGAGCCTGTTGGGAATATGCGGATTGGTCAGCGCTCTCATGGTCTGATATAAAAGTTTCAGCATTTCTCTCTCATCATTTGATTCTTTTGTATAATAATTTGCAAACTCGAGAAAATAAAAACCGTAATATGCGCCCATGATATCTTCCCGGAGTTCTGCAAAATAGTTCAGAACATTGACAGACTGTATCGTATGGGAAGAGCGACCCTCATACATGGTGAACTCCCCAAATGTAAACGGATTAACTGCGCCTACCAGAGGGCTGTTTGGACGCCTTGAGCCCTTGGCAAACGCAGCTAACTTTCCCTGTTCTTTTGTTAAAATTACTACTCTTCTGTCATATTCCCCAATTGGCGCTGTAGACAGAACCATACCTGTCAGTACAATCTGATTCACAATTGCTTACTCCCACACTTTTTTCCTTCATCTGCCCTTTCTTGTCTGCAGATTCCTGCATCTTATAGGACAGATAATCCTTCACACTTCCGGTTGCAAAAAACTTATTCCAGTATTCTTCTTCCATCAGATCACCTCTTCTTATGTGGTACATAATTCTGCGGCTTTGCCGCAGATCCGCCCGAAGGGCATGAGTTACGGGATGCCCTTGGGTATACATAATACTGCGGCTTTGCCGCAGCCCCGCCTGCCGGGTACTTGTTATATAATACCCTTGGGTTATACTATTAGGTTCTCCGATTCAAACAGCACTATACCTCGTAAAATCTGCCAGCACATTTTGGACAAAATGCCTTGACACCCTTATTTTTTCTGGCTTTGCTCTATCTTTGCTCGTCCTGGTAGCCAAAGTTTTTCATCATAAAATCACTGTCACGCCAGTTTTTCTGCACTTTTACCCAGAGTTTTAGATTTACCCTGCAGTCGAGCAGACGCTCGATCTCATACCTCGCGGTGCTGCCGATTTTTTTCAGCATACTTCCCTGCTTTCCTATGATAATTCCTTTGTGTGAATCTCTCTCACAGATGATCGTGGCGTCGATATGCATGACCCGTTTTTCCATCTTCATACTGTCAATCGCCACGGCGATTCCGTGGGGAATTTCTTCCTGCAGGCAGTGCAGGGCCTTCTCACGGATGAGTTCTGCTACGATTTGGCGCTCGGGCTGATCCGTAATCGTGTCTTCATCATAAAATTGCGGCCCGTAAGGGAGATGCTGCATAATTACCTTGACCAGCTCATCTGTATTATCACCATTTCTTGCAGATACCGGCACGATCGCGGCAAAATCATACGCCTTACTATATGCATCTATAAAAGTCAGGACTTCTTCTTTTTTTACCATATCTGTCTTATTGATCACAAGGATAACCGGTGTCTTAACATGCTTCAGTTGTTCGATGATATGCTGCTCTCCGGCGCCTATAAAGGTGGACGGCTCCACGAGCCACAAGACTACATCCACCTCGTTCAGCGTCCTTTCTGCAACATTTACCATGTATTCGCCCAGCTTATTTTTGGCCTTGTGGATCCCCGGAGTATCTACGAATACAATCTGGCCTTCCTCCGACGTCAGAACCGTCTGAATCCGGTTTCGGGTAGTCTGCGGTTTATTGGATGTAATCGCAATCTTCTGGCCGATCAGATAGTTCATTAAAGTAGACTTTCCCACATTTGGACGTCCGATCAAAGTAACAAATCCTGACTTATAATTTTCTTTCATTCTTTCACCTTTCATTTTGGCCTGAGTCAGAGTGTACATGGGCATTCACCGCCCCCGGCGGGCATCCGCTGCTGTGCGGACCGCCCCGTGCATAAACTGCACCACGGCGGATCTGCAGTTACTATACACGGCACTTAGCCGTGAATAGTAACAATCTGCAGCGCAAAACGGCCTGTGCCGGAGGCATGATCTGCCAAATACACGCTAAAACAATGTCTTTACCTCGCCAAACATATCTTTCTGTTCTTCTATTTTTTCTTCGCTTCCGATTACGCACAGCTGGTCTGCAGCAAGTACCGCCTCCACAACGCCTGCGAGTGCACGGATATCCTCCTGTTGCGCCCCAAGTATTTCCATGCGCTCTTTCCGGATCATGTCCGCCGACACATGATTCATATAGAGATTCATCGAACGGTCTCCTTTTGTGGCCGGAGTCATCGGACGGTCAATATTGCTGATGGTGCCGATGATATACTTATTCATGTCTCTTTCATCTACAGTAAACTTTCTGAGATAATCCACAACCCCTTCGTAAGTCTCCATGGTTTTCCTCAGATTCGGATCGCGGTAGGAGATAAAGTATCCCTCCCCAATCCGGTTGAAACTGCTCATGCAGCCGTATGCCCCGCCTTTAACGCGTACATTCTGCCACAGGTAGTCATAGCTTAAAATGACTTTCAGGATCTGGAGTGCTCCGTTGTAATCCGCTCCGTGGTCAATAAAGTTGCCCACCCTTGCAACATACTGCACTTTGGATGATGTCTTAAAGCCTTCATTTCTCTTTTTGCAGTGAATGATACAAGGTGTTTCCTCAGACTTTGGCTCCTCGTGAAGACCTGATTTTATTTTTCCGACCCCCGGTTTGATAGATTCCAGTCCTTCCTCTGCGGAAGTATAGCTTATCATCATATTATCTGCGCGGAAGATATCCATGGCAATCGCTTTGAGGTTCCAGATCAGTTCTACTTTCTTTTCTTCAAAGTTTTCTTCGATTTCCTTTACGGCCTGATAAAATCCAATGCCCTCCGTATCATCCTTGAACTTAGCAAGCGGTGAGTCATAGGACAGCGCACGCAGAGCCGACGTTGTATGGCCGGAGGACTGGAAGCTCATCTGCATCCTGGATTTCAGCATAGCCAGGATCTCTTTCAGACGCTTTTCATCATCCAGTTTGGATTCCATCAGAATCTCGCGCATCATGGCAAGCAGGATGTCCATCTTCGGATAAAGGGCCTTTCCTTTCATCTCCAAAGTGGCGCGGAATTCCTTTTCCTTTACTTTCGTTACATCTGCATACAGTTCCAGGGAAGTTCCGATTCCCCCGGTGTGGACATTGATCTCATTAAATAATTCTCCATAACCGTAATGATTGGTATCGATCATTCCGAGCACCGCCTGCAGCAGTCCGGCATATACCAGTTTTTCCTCCGGCACGCCGGATAAATCAAACATCAGTGTGATATACCCGATGCCATTTGTCTCCACATTGTGATGGATCATTTTAATGCCGTCCAGCTCTTTTTCTTCATTGCAGATCGGCGCAATTTCCCTGGAAATATCCTCCGGGCTCAATACCGGTATCTTCTCCTGATCCTCTTTCGGAGATTCTTCCTCCTGGTATGCGAGCAAGGATTTAGTGTCTTCTACTAATTTATTTATTTCTTCCCGACTTAAATTTCTCTTATAAGCCTGCAGTTTATCAGCCAGCTCTTTGTCCTGCCGTGCTGTCCTGCCCTTCTCCGGCTTCACCACTACGACAGAGGCGTGTGTATTGTCCAGAAGATAGGTCTGAATCAGTGACTCAAAATACCCGGTGTCCATCTGCTCTTTCAAAAAGTCAAAAGTCGGAATTGCCTGCATATGGATGAATGGTTTTTCTTCGTCGTAAAGCCAGCTGTCAAACATCTGAAGGCCGTACATGAGCCCCTTTGGATAGTTTCCAAAATCAGCTTCGCGGAAGCGGAATTCGTGGTAATTGATTCCGGCTTCCAGTGCCTTTTTATCGATTCCCTTCTCTACAATGTCTTTCAGTGTACCTTCAATAATTGAAAGGAACGCTTCTTTTTGCTCCACATTGGCATTCTTTGCAATCACCGAGAATATAGGCTGGTAGATCCCATTGTCATAGGACCCCATAATATCCTTGCCAATTCCGGCATCCACCAGCGCTTTCTTCAGCGGGGCTCCCGGTGCGGAAAGCAGCGCATAGTCGAGAATCTGGAATGCCAAATACAGCTTTTCATCCAGGCTCGTACCAATGACTTTGTTGTAGGACAGATACGTATTATCCTCCTCACCCTCCTCGCTTGAAATAGAATACTCGATCTCAAGTTCCTTCACTTTTTCGAAAGGCTCCTGGTATTTAATCTCGGAATCCAACGAAATCTGATCGAACCGGCTCAGGTATTCCCGGTCCAGCCACTGAAGCTTCTCTTCCATATCCATATCACCATACAGATAGATATAGCTATTAGAAGGATGATAATACTTTCTATGGAAATTCAGAAATTGCTCATATGTCAATTCGGGGATAAACTCCGGATCTCCGCCCGACTCATTTGCATAGGACGTATCCGGGAAAAGGGAATTCAAGACTACCCGGTCCAGCACTCCCTCAGGAGAGGAAAACGCCCCCTTCATCTCGTTGTAAACAACACCATTGTATTCCAGGTCCGCATCCGGGCTGTCCAGTTTATAACTCCAGCCCTCCTGGCGGAAGATTTCTTCGTGCTCGTAGATATTTGGATAGAATACCGCATCCATATATACATGCATCAGATTCTGGAAATCCTTGTCATTGCAGCTCGCAACCGGATAAACCGTCTTGTCCGGATAGGTCATGGCATTCAAAAAAGTGTTCAGGGAACCTTTCACCAGTTCTACGAAAGGGTCCTTAACCGGGAAGTCCCTGGAACCGCACAGTACAGAATGTTCCATGATGTGCGGAACACCCGTGCTGTCGGAAGGCGGGGTGCGGAATCCAATGGAAAATACCTTGTTCTCGTCATCGTTTTCCATTAACAGAACTCTCGCCCCGGTCTTTTTATGTCGCAAAAGGCTGCCCTTCGATTTTAAATCTGATAAGTCTTCTTTTAATATCAGTTCGTATGCATCCAAATCATAAATACTCATAGTACACCTCTCTTTTTATTCGATGTGAACATTATAGCATCTAAATCGTTACAATAAAAGGGGGCGGTTTGGGGGGAGGGAAGTTTTTTGGCTGGGTGGTTCGCGAAGTGTGCGTCAGAATGTCCGGCCGGGTGCAGATAAACATGCTGTGTGAGAAATGCGGGCGCTGCGCTAAGCGGCAGTAAGGAGGAAACGGACAGAAACGTATGGCACCGAAAGCATTCACCGTCCAGGCTGATGCCTGAACGGCTCAGGCTTTCTTGAAAACTGATTCGGAGATCAGTTTTCAGCCATACGTTTCTGTCCGTTTCCTCCTAACTGCCGCTAAGCTCGCTGGGAGCATTTTTCACACAGCATGTTTATCTGCACCCGGCCGGACATTCTGACGCACGCTTCGCTGGGCTCATCCGGGCGGAAAGCTTGACTCCCGGGGAGGGGGAACCGCTGTGGGGGTGGCGGATTGGAGTGAATTGGCGGACAGGTGTTTAACATCTACTGGGGGTGGAATAGGATGTGTTTTTGGTTGGTTTGGTCTGTGTATAGGGTTGCGTGTACTCCGTATACTTCGTGGATTGTTTTTTCTGTCAGGACTTCCTGGGGCGGGCCTTGGGCTGCTATTTGGCCGTTTTTTAGGACGTATATGTAGGTGCAGTAGAGTGCGGCTATGTTTAGGTCGTGGATTGCGGCTATTATGGTTTTGTTTTGGGCTTTTACCAGATTCATTAGTTCTAGCTGGTATTTGATGTCCAGGTGGTTTGTGGGCTCGTCCAGGATCAGGCAGGGTGTGTCCTGGACGAATGCGCGGGCTATCAGGACTCTTTGTTTTTCGCCTCCTGAGAGGGTGAGAAAACTCTGATTGCTTATGGAATGGAGTCCGATCTTTTTTAAGATTTCTTGTACTGTTTTTTTGTCGGTTTTGTCTTCTGATTCCAGCATCTTTTTTCTGGCGTGGCGGCCCATCATTACGACTTCTTCTACGGTAAAGTCAAAGCTTGATTCCTGCTCCTGGATGAGGACCGATAATTTTTCTGCCATTTCACGGTTGCTTATGGCTGTTAGATCTTCCCCCATGAGGAAGATGCTGCCTTCCTGTGGTTTGAGGACTTTGTATATGTTTTTTAGAAGTGTAGACTTTCCGCTGCCGTTCGGGCCGATTATGCCTACAAATTCTTGCTTTTTTATGTGCATCTCAATCTGGGATAGTATTTGTCTGTCCCGGACTTGATAAGAAAGTTCTTTGATTTCTATCATTTCATACTGATCCCCCTATTTAAATTCGTATTGACGCACCTTTATCATCCATAGGAATAATGGCGCCCCGATAAATGCTGTCAGGATTCCTATGGGGATTTCCGTCGGCGGATGAAGCATTCTGGCTCCCACATCTACCCAGATCATGAATAGGGCGCCTGTAAGAACTGAAAGCGGGATTAGTTTTTTGTGATCTGCTCCTACGATGGAGCGGACCATATGGGGAACTACCAGCCCGATAAAACCAATACATCCGCTTACTGCAACTGCAGAGGCTGTCAATAAGGCAGACACAATGATGAGAATCCGCCTCACAATATTTACGTTTACTCCAAGTGTAATGGCTGAATGTTCTCCCATCAGCAGTGCGTTTAAGGCCCTGGACAGGTACATCAGGCACAAAAATGCCGGGATTATGAGTATCCCCAATAAAGGGATATCGCTCCATGCTGCGCTTCCCAGTCCACCCAGCATCCAGAAGGTTGCCTCTCTTACTGCCGCATCATTCGGAGCTGTATATACGATGTAATTCGTCAAAGCGCTGAATAAAGATGAAACAGCGACTCCCACTAGTATTAAACGGATTGGAGTCACTGTATTTCCTGTTCTTGCCAGAGTGTACACAAAAAGCATTGATACAAGCGCTCCGGCAAAAGCTCCTGTGGAGACAGTTAACCTCCCGCCCCATGGAAGCCAGACCCCGGCAAGCATTGCCAGTACGGCTCCCAGAGATGCGCCGGATGAGATTCCCAGCACATACGGTTCTGCAAGCGGATTCTTGGTAAATGCCTGCATACAGATCCCGGAAAGTGTTAGACCCGCTCCTACAAGGCCGCCCAGCAGAACCCTGGGCACCCTTAAAAACCAGACGATATTCTGTGTACTGCTTTTCATTTCTTCTATAGAAATCAGATGCTCCAGGCCAATGTACTGGGATATGTTATACAGTACAATTTTCCAGACGGAAAAAAAGTCTATGGTAACCGGCCCGATTCCGACGGCCAAAATAATAGAAATGATAAGCAGTATACAAAGAATAATCGAGCTTAAAACGCTATGTTTCTTTATAGTCATACAAATATTCTTCATACCTGTGCATCACTTTCATTCAAAACAGTCCGGATGGAATGCCTTTGCAAATTTTTCAATTGTATCCCCCGTCATAGAGCTTGCGAATACCTCGCAAAGATTTACAGAAATAATTCTGTCATTTGCAATTGCCGGTACGGCTGCCAATGTCGGATTCTCTTTTAATTCGGATATTTTCTGTTCTAAGGAAGTATCGCCGTAATCGTCTATTACAATAACTTCCGGGGCACGCTCCACTACTTCTTCCCAGCTTACATTTGCCCAGGTCTTATCCATATCGGAAAAGATATTTTTCCCTCCTGCGTGTTCAATCAGTTTTGCAGTAAAATTATTTCCGCAGGTATATGCTCCGCCATCTTGCGCCATATCATAAACAAATACTTTTACGGTTTCCTGACCCTTCACCGCATTTTCTGCCGACTCGATCTGAGCTTTCATTGCATCTACGATTTCTTCTGCTTTATCTTCCAGATCAAAGATGCGTCCAAGGTTATAAAAATCTTCATATACAACATCAACATCTGCACCGATGGTATACCCTTCAATAGACGCTAGTGACATGATACCATAGCCGTTTAATGTCTCGTGTTCTGTATTATTTTTTTCAGAAAATGCACTGGACCGCCCATAAATAAAATCCGGCTCCTCAGCCAGAATTGCCTCCAATGAGGGGGCTGACTCTGCAAGTTCCGGAATCTTCAAATACTCATCATTCCACTTCGGGTTGATTTTAGAATTTGTATATGCCCTGCCTATAATTTTGTCTCCCAGTCCCATTGCCATTAATTCGTCACCCGTGCATGCATTTGCTGCAATTACTCTTTCAGGCACGTGTGTAAATGTAACTTCAATATCATCCTGCGTTTTTAATGTGAAAGGAAATTCCCCCTCAGATTTAGATTCTTCTTCCTGTGCCGGCTTTGCCTTTTCCGCGGCTGCTGCATCCGCATCGGAAGCATCTTTTCCACATGCTGTAATACTCATTCCTAATGCAAGCACCAGCATTATGCTAATCAGTTTGTTTCTCAATTTCATACTTTTTCTCCTCTTTTCAATAATAGTTTAAAACTATCCTCATAGATATCCATCTTCATTTTCTCCATTTTGCTTATAACTGCATAAGAATAGAACGGGCTAGACCACTTTGCGCGCCGCCGCGATGCCGCTTTGCGGCTATATACCTTATCGCGGCGTGTGCATCTTTGTGATATAGGAAATTCCTCTGGAATTTCCTATATCACAAAAAAGACATCTGCCCGAAATTAGCAAATGTCTAATACATGTGTATCCATTAGGTATACACAAATAAAGTTGTTTTCAAAAATGTACATAACAACTTTAAATATTCAGACAGGACGCTTTTAACCGGAAGTTTCCTCTCTTATTCGTCAAACAGGTTTCCTGACTTCCAGATTATCGCTCATGCTGTGCCTTCTCACAAAATAAAGATTCTGCAATGACATCTTACAGCTTTCACTCCCTGGATACAGTGGCCGGACCGTTCAGGCTTTTCACCTGATTCCCTTTTACCTCTTACGAGCATTTGATGAATAGTATGATTCAGTTTTTCCAGACAAACATACCCTGAAATAAGAAAATTGTCAATAAAAGAACGGGGATCTGATAAAAAATTACAAATAGTTCTTATATTTTTCGTAATAACGCGAATACCCGCCCCGTTGCAGATACACATGCTGCGGGACAGGTATTCTGACGTAACAGTTCGGGCCTGCCTGAACTGTTACATTCTGACTGGGCTTTGCGGAAACATCAGGATGATAAACCTGCCTTTTGCCCTTTATGCCTGCTGGCTTCGTAAAGGCCCCTTACTATCAGGTTTATGAAGAGGAGGAGCATGCACATAGCTACGGCAGGAGCGGTCTGACCGGCGCCTTCGAGGCTTACTATGGCTACGGAGGCTATGGGGGCGGTGGGGGTAAACAGGAATACGACCGCGGATACGGTAACCAGGGAATTTACGAAAAAGTATACCCACATTTCGCAGATTGCGGGCGTGCACAGGGGGAGGGTGACGCGGCGCAGGGTCTTGTAGAATGGGACTGCGAGGGATTCGGATACAGTTTCGAATTCTTTGTCAAGCCTTTTCAGAGCGGTTGTGGCGGTGCTAAAAGGTACGGAGTAGAAGTGTATCATGTTCGCCAGTACGATGATCCAGATGGTTCCGTATATAAAGTGGAAAGGGTTTTGTAATACGTAGCCGTCTGCGAATGGGATCTTGAAGTTTGGTGCGTTGAAGAACATAATGAAACTCAGGCCTACTACGGTTCCCGGTATCGCCAGGGGGGTGATGGAGAGCAGGTAAGTAATTCTTCTGCTGACCTTGAATTTCTGGTTTTTCTCAATCAGGTATGCTCCCAGGAATGTGATGAAAGTTCCCAGAAAAGCCGATATGAGCGCTATGATTATGGAATTTTTGAATGCAGTGGTTCCGCTGCCTGATGAGATTTGCCCCAGATCATAGTTGGAAAGTGTAAATGTCAGATTATAGGGCCAGAATTTGATCAGGGAGGCAAACAGAGCGACTGCGAAAAACAACAGCATAGCCAGTGTGATCACGAGACAGAATATCGTTGCCGCCATGTCGCTTGGCCTGTGGGGTTTAATCTGGTATGGTATCGATTTTGCGCTGATCGCCGCATTCTGCTTTTTATTTGTAATCCGGTCCACTGCGAAGGACAGTACGGCCGGAAACAGCAGGATGATTCCCACTACCGCACCCATGTTAAAGTTCTGCTGCCCGACCACCTGTTTATAGACGTCTGTGGCCAGTACGTTGTAGTTGCCGCCCACAACCGAGGGGGCTCCAAAATCGGTAAAACTGTATGTAAACGCTACAAATATGGCGCTGATCAGCCCGTACTTGACGTTCGGTATGGTGATCGTAAACATTTTCCGGATCGCCGAAGTGCCCATTGTTTCCGCCGCCTCATACAGACGGTTGTCTGCAGCAGAAAATGCCACCATCAGGATCGTTGTCGCCACTGGAAAGCAGTAGATGCTTTCGGCGATGATAATCCCCACCTTGCCGTATAAAGGCACCTGCCAGCCAAGTGCGGTGAAGATGCCTTTATTTCCAAACAGGTAGATCAATGCGATACCAAGAAGCATGGTGGGGGCAAAGATCGGGATCATTCCGATGTATCTGAAAAAGCCTTTCCACGGTACATTTTTTCTCGACAGGGAATAGGCGAAGAAAAATGCCAGTGTCACTGATATGAGTGTTGATACGGCTGCAATAAAAAAAGTATGTGATATGGAATAAACCATGGATTTGCTCTGAAAATATTTTGCAAACTGGGACAAGCCTGCAAATGCACCGCTCTTATCCTGAAATGCCTTCAGGAACAGGGTGCACAGGGGGAGAACCAGGAAGAGTACCAGAAAAATCATAACCAGGTAAATCGCGGCTCCTCTGACAATGTCTTCCTTCTCTCCACTCCTTACTAATTTTTTTATACGGTTCATGTTATGTTATTTTCTCCTTCAAATGATGTTCTGGAATTGACGGGGCCCGGGTAATAGTTCATACTTGTCTGAACCGTTGCGGGGCCCGGGATATATCTGCTGATTTTCTGCCCCGCCCGCTTTATTATGCGGATTCAAATCCCAGCAGTTCTTCGCGCGGCATATTAACAAACACGATCTCGCCCACTCTGAATTTCTTTTCTTTTGCCGCCTGAAAAGGCACATCCACATACAGCACCATATCGCCGTAGACCACATGGCTTACCTGTACGGAAACACGGTTATAAAATCCTCTGAATTCAATGTCTGCGATCTTTCCGCGCAGGCTTTCCCTGCCTGCCGTTCTTTCTATTTCTATCTTTTCAGGGCGTATGGCAACGCGCTCATAATTGCCCAGATTGTATACCTGGCTCTTTTCACGGTCAATAAAATTGATGGAGCCGATGAAATCCGCTACAAAAGGATTTTCCGGGTGCTCATAGATTTCTTCCGGGGTTCCCTCCTGCATCACAACAGCCTTATTCATTACAATGATTCTGTCTGCCATGGTCAGGGCCTCATCCTGGTCATGGGTTACCATGATCGTTGTTAGACCCAGTTCTTTTTGAATACTGCAGATCTCTTTCCTCAGAGATATCCTGACCTTTGCATCCAGCGCGGACAACGGTTCATCCAGCAGCAAAAAATCGGGCTCTGTCGCCAGTGCCCTTGCCAGTGCAACACGCTGCTGTTCTCCCCCCGACATCTGTGACGGCAGGCGGTCCTTTGCATTGGTCAGTTTAATCATCTCAAAAAGGCGCCCAACCCGCTCTTCGATGTCTTTATTTTTTATCTTTTTGTTGCGCAGCCCGTATGCCACATTTTCGTATGCCGAAAGGTTCGGAAAGAGCGCATAAGACTGGAACATGATCCCAAAGTTTCTTCTGGACGGCGGAAGATTGGTCACATCTCTGTCATTGATGTATATCCTCCCGTCACTTGGCCGGTCCAGGCCGGCTATTAAGCGCAGCAATGTGGATTTGCCGCACCCGGAAGGGCCAAGCAGGCAGACGAATTCGCCTGCTTGGATCTGTAAATTCACATGATTCAATGCCACATTCTTTTCAAAAACCTTTGAAACATCACTGATTTTTAAACTTACGCTCATAGGATCTACCTCTATTCTTCCGGAGCACTCTTGGAATCGTAACGGTCAGTCCAGCTTTCCAAAATGGATTCTCTGTTCTTTGCCGCTTTGTTAAAGTCCATATCCGGGATCAGCTGATCCAGCGGATTCTGTGAATATCCTTCCGGAATATTATCGCTGGCGCCCGTTGCAACGATCGGATAATTGGTTGCATATTTTTTCATAACATTATCAGATATCGCCCAGTCCAGGAACTTTTTGGATATCTCTTTTTCATTGTCCTTTTTAATCAGAGCATTTGCTTCCATATCCCATCCGGAACCCTCTGACGGGAACACTGCCTCACAGATCTCGCTTCCCACTTCTTCTGCTGACTGAATGCAGCGGTAGCCGAAAGAGATGCCGATTCCATATTCCCCTGCTGCTGTCGCCTTAGCAGGCTGAGAACCAGAATGCATATAAACCGCTACATTTTCATGAAGCTTATCCAGATAGTTCCAGCCTTCCTCATCTCCGTAGAGGCTGAGAATTCCATTAACAGTTAAGAGTCCGGTGCCGGAAGACGCGGGATTGGACATTGCGATTAGTCCCTTATACTTCGGATCCAGCAGATCTTCATAAGATTTTGGTACGGTATCAATTCCCTTTGACTTCAGGACTTCCTTATTTACAATAAACGCAGTTTCCCATGCATCGATTCCCACCCAGGAAGGTACATCCGCGCTATCTTTGAATTCCGGGAGGATTCTGTCCGCCCCTTCCGGTTCGTATGGTTCCAGCATATCATCCTGTGCCAGTACAAGCAGACTGGTAGCCGACAGGCCCCATACTACATCCGCAACCGGATTATCCTTTTCCGCAAGCAGTTTAGATGTGATGATACCCGTGGATTCTCTTGTGACATTTACTGTGACATCCGGGTTCTGTTCCTTAAATTCTTCCAGATAATCCGTCACCTGCTCGTCCTCGAGAGCGGTATATACATTGATTACATTCTCGTCTCCTGCACTTGCCGATGTGCTGCTGCCTTCCTCTGCATTTGCCTTAGTCACGCATCCTGTCAGTGTGCCCAGGGTCATCAGCGCTATCATTCCCATTACTATAATCTTCTTCATAATTACCTCCAGATTTATTATTTATCTTCATTTCACAAGGCAATTATATCGGCTGATTATTGAATTCTTATCATCTGTTGGTTGGAATTCTGTAAAATATTTTCCTGGAAATGTTAAATTATTTTACATTTTCAGTTACCTGGAGTATAGTCGGCAAGCTTTAGACTTGTCGACGGATGGGGACGCGAAATAAAGGGAACGCCGCCAGCCTTCCCTTTATTTCGCTGGGTTCATCCAATCGGCAGATAAACTTGTCAACTAGGGAGGTCCGTAACGGGGGCAGCGTATTGAGTCGTTTGATGGCACAGCATAGCCCCGGTACATAGAAAGAGTAAATTGAGCTTTATTCTGCTGCTGACTCTTCCCCAGGTATGAATTACAGGGTGCCTTTGGATATACTTTCACTGTACAGGATGTTCGAAAATGTTGAATACTAAATGCAGGACCCATTCCAAAAATAATTTTCATGCGCTTTCAGCACAACAATTTATATTTCTATAAAGTTACAACCGTATCGTTGATAAATGAATGGGGACTTCATGTTCCACCGGTCGAATCAATACACTGCCCCCGTTACGGACCCTCCCCAGTAGACGAGCTTTACTGCCGATTGGATGAACCCAGCGAAAGGACGGGATAGCCGAAAACCTCCCGGAGAACATCCATGTCCTTTCAAAAATGCTCAAAGCGGGCCTTAGAAATTCTTGGTGGGAAACAGCCCTGAAAATGGAGAGAATTTTTGATACCGAATCAAAAATTCAGCTGACCCAGCGCGAGAAATCATCCGATTTCTCGTGATGTGTCAGCTGTGCTCCATTTTCGCGGCTGTTTCCCGCCTAGAATTTCTTAGGTTCGTGGCCGCATTTTTGAAAGGACATGGATGTTCACCGGGAGGCTTTCGGCTATCCCTTCCTTTCGCGCCCCCATCCGTCGACAAAACTGAAGCTTGCCAACTAATCTCCGGTAACCATATTCAGGGAAGAAACAGGATCTCGCTGCTTTCATGAGCTGGACAGGCTCCCAGCATTGTCTTCCCATTTTCATACCTGCCATGGAAATCACTTCCCCCTGTCATGAACAGCCGGTAGCTGCGGCAGTACTCCTCAACCCTTCTTCGGTCGGACTTCCCGTGGGAGGGGTGGTTCCACTCGATTCCGTCCAGCCCTGCCTCCGCCAACCGGTGTATCACCCCGTAGTTTCCCTGCTGCCCCGGATGCGCCAGTACCGCATATCCTTTATCGGCCTTGATTGCCTGCACCACATCCTCTGCAGCAGGGTACTCAATATCAAAGTCACAGGGGCCCTGATTTTTAAATATATTTTGGTAAACTCTCCCGAACAGCGTTTCACTCTGCCCGGTCTTTACCAGATAATCCAGAATATGCTGCTTATAAATGCAGGACCCTACCGTCCTTCTAATCTCCTCCTCGGATATTCGGTACCCGAGGTTCTTAAGAATCCCGATCTGCTTCAGGCAGTTTTCATTTCTTTTTTTCAGTGTTTCTCTTCCAATGGCCTCTATCTGTCGGTTAGTCTGATATTTATATCCAAGTATGTGAACTTTTTTATTTCTTTTGAAATCAAATGCAGACATTTCAATTCCCGGAATAGCCTGAATCCCCTGTTCCTCCGCCAACGCCTTGTGCTTTTCGGCATCAATCGTTGTATCGTGATCCGTAAAAGACAGGTGCGTAATCCCCTCCGCTTTGGCCCCGGCAAGGATGGCCTCTGTCTGCAGGCTGCAGTCAGATACCGCCGTATGTATATGTAAATCCGCCCGGTACATCACACCGCCTCCTCTGTCTGAAAGCTGCCCTTTGAAATATTGTACACGCGGTCACAAAGCCCTTCCATGAACTCAAGATCGTGGAAAATTCCTATCATAGATGTTCCTTCTGCTTTCAGCTTCATCAGTAATTCTTTTACCAGAAGCTTTGTGCCGTTGTCCAGTGATGCCGTCGGTTCATCCAGTAATAATAGCCTTGGCGCCTTTACCATGGCATGAGCCAGGTTCAGCCTCAGCTTTTCCCCGCCCGAAAAAGTATTGGGATAAATATCCCAGAGCGTCTCGCTCAACTTAAAGTAACGCAGCATTTCTTCCGCTTTTTCTCTGGACTCTTCATAGGAAAATCCAGCGTCCAGGGCGCCGTTGATCACATGCTCCCTGGCTGTGGTACGGGGAAGTATCGTCAGAAACTGCGATACATATCCGATCTCTACTTTCCGCAGATGAATGATTTTTCTTTCTTCCGCGCTTGCCAGATCCAGTCTTCCGTATGAAAGTGAATCGTACATCACGCTTCCGGTGGAGACGGAATAGGTGCGGTAAATGCAGCGCAGGACCGTAGATTTTCCTGCCCCCGATGTCCCCACGATTCCAATAAAACCGCCTTTGTCCAGCGTAAAGCTGATATCCCTGCAGCTCTTGATCTCCCTGCCCTGCTCATGCAGATAGAATTGTTTTGACAGGCCCTTTATTTCCAGTATATGCTCCATAATTCCTCCTAATCCGCCACACGGTAACGGCATTCCATAATACATTCTCCATTCACAAATACCTGCTTCACTGCAGGTTTTCCCTCTGCTGCATCTACGAGAAGCAGATCCGCTCTCTTTCCAATTTCCACAGACCCCAATTCCTGATCAAGCCCCACAGCTCTGGCGGGATTGGCCGTCACATACTGTACTGCCTTACAAAGAGGGATGCCGTGTTCCCGGTTCAGGCAGAATACCGCCTGCAGCAGGGCCTGGGGATAATAATCAGATACAAGAACATTGGCTGCACCTGCACGAACCGCCTCCAGCGCGGACAGATTACCGGAATGCGATCCGCCCAGCAGTATATTCGGCGCCCCTAAGACGGTCTGAAAGCCTTTTTTCACCGCGGCCTCTGCCACTTCCAGCGTAATCGGGAATTCACTGATGGACACGCCCAGTTCCCGGTTCATATCCAGCTTTTCTACAGTATCATCATCATGGCTCGCCACGGAGATCCCACATTTTGCTGCTGTCTCTGCCAATTTTCTCAATTGAGGAAATGATACTGTTTTTTTCCGCATTTCCCGCTCTACCAGTTCCTCAAATTCCTTCTCCGAAAGGCCTCTGCCCTCGTCTGGCTGATGTTTCCGGTAAATATCCAGATTTTTATACTGCCCCTGTCCCGGCGAATGATCCATAAAGGACAGCAGATCCACCAGGCCGCTTTCAAGCATGTCCGCTACCTCTTCATAGCAGTCCAGATTATCAATTTCATAGCGCAGATGATATCTGTGGCGGATCAGTCTCTTCTTGTACCGGTATTCTCCAATCAAACCGGCCAGTTTCTTGACCTGGGAGGACTGCCTGATTTCTTTTACATCCCAGGAGCCGTCCCGGAACATGGATATCGAGTGGAACATTGTGGTAATACCGCAGGCGGCCAGCACCCGCTCCGCTTCCCCCAAAGCCATTTCAAAATCCATAACTGCAGTACTGCGCGGCTGTATATATGTCTCAATCATGTCGGAGTGAATATCTATGATCCCAGGCATAATATAGGCTCCACCGGCATCATAGATTTCGCGGGAACCGGTTTTATCCGCATCCCCAGTCCTCCGGATGCCGGTGATCCTGCCGTTTTCTATCACCACATCATGGGCCTGCAGCATCTGCTCCTCCAGGACAATAATTCCGTTTGTTATTATTTTCTGCATGTAATCTTCCTCACATTTTCCAATTCAGCTGTTGCATCATTTTTATATCCTTTGTTACACAAATTTCATTTCAGCTGTTGCATCATTCCCATTTCAGCTATTGCATCATTCCCATTCCGGCTGTTGCATAATTCCCATTCCAGTTTTTGTATAACCCCCATTCTGCCTCTTACAAAAGGGAATGGACCAGCTGCTGGGTATATGGCTGCTGCGGGTCATCCAGAATCTGATCGGTCAGCCCCTGCTCGATGATCTTTCCGTCCAGCATGACGATTGTTCTGTCTGCCAGCATGCGTATCACCGCCAGATCATGGGAAACCAGCATGATGGAAATGTGGAATTCCTGCCGGATTCTGCGGATCAGTTCCAGCACTTTTGCCTGCACGGACAGGTCCAGCCCCGTGGTGACTTCATCCAGCAGGAGAATCGCCGGATTATTTGCCAGTGCCTTGGAGATCTGTACGCGCTGCTGCATGCCCCCGCTGAAGTTTTTCGGCGGTTCTTTCTTTCTGGACTGCAGGATTTCCACTGCATCCAGCAGTTCCTCTACGCGCTCGTTCATCCCTGCAAAATTCCGCTGGCCTGCGGCTATCAGCTTCTCGGCGATATTGCCGGCGCCTGAGTAGTCCATCCGAAGGCCCAGCAGGGGATTCTGGTAAACCATTCCCATGATATGGTTTTTTATATATTTTTTCTTTTGCAGGCTCTGTCCGAAGATATCTGCCTCCCCATTCTCAAAATCCCGGAGATACCCTTGTCCCTCCGTTATATCAAAATCAAAGTACAGACTCTTCATCAGTGTTGATTTTCCGGAACCTGACTCTCCCACGATTCCCAGTATCTCGCCCTCGTACAGAGTTACATTAATATCGCTGCATGCCCAGACGGTTTTACAATGGGGGCAGGTGTTTTTGACCAGTGCTCCGCCATTCCTGCAGTGATCACAGGTTTTTCCATAACGCACGGTCAGGTGCTGAATATCCAGTACGGGCTTTTCCATTACGCTCCACGCTCCCTTCTGCCACGGCAGAATCCGGTATCACTGCATTCGTATACCTTTTCTCCTGTGCTCTCATCTATGATTTCATCCAGATATACCCCCTGTGCACCGCACAGCCTGCATCTTTTTCCTTCAAAGTCTTCTGTTTTAAACGGAACATCCTCAAAACACATGGATTCCACATCCGTATGCGGCGGGATCGCATAGATCTTCTTTTCCCGTCCTGCCCCAAACAGATACAGGGTATCGCTGTCATTCAGCTTCTGGTTGTCATACCTCGGAATGGGGCTGGGGTTCATGACATAGCGTTCCTCCACCATGACCGGGTATTCTGAGCTGATGCTGATATCCCCGAACTGGGTCAGATCCTCAAAGAGAGAAAGCCACATGCCGCTGTACTCTGCTTCTGCATGCATCTGTTTTGTCACAGATTCCCTCGGCTCTACAATACGCAGAGGTTCCGGCGTCGGCACCTGAAGGACCAGTATCTGGTCATTTCTCATGGGAATCTCCGGTATTCTGTGACGGCTCTGAATGATACTTGCTTCTTCCGAATCTGTGGTGAGTTCCACCCCGGTGCATTCTTCCACCAGTTTTTTTATATTTACGGCATTGACACTGTCATCGCTGCCCTGATCAATGACTTTCAGTACATCCTCTTTTCCGATAATGGACAGGGTGATCTGAATGCCGCCTGTTCCCCAGCCCCTGCCGATGGGCAGCTCTCTGGAACCAAAAGGGACCTGGTAGCCGGGGATGGCCACTGCCTTTAATATGCTTCTTCTGATTTCACGCTTGGAGCCCTCATCCAGAAAGGCAAAATTATAGTGCTTTGCATCAATCATTTATTCATCCTCCGTTTCTCTGCAGAGGGGTCTGCCCTCTTTGCCATTGGTGTCTGTCTCTCTGACTCTGTCCAGTTTCGATTGGAAGGTGACATAGTGCGGCAGCTTTAGATGGGATATAAAGCCGCTCATTTCCAGACAGTCGCCGTGGGTAAGAACAAATTCCTCATCCTGGGACGGGGTGCTCCCCTCGGTTTCCAGTCCCGCATCGGCAATAGACATGGCAATGGCCTTGTTCTCATTTCTGCCGAATATCAGGCCGTATCCTCCGGAAAGCGTCATCTTATCGAATTCCTCATCTGTTTCTGTGTGGGAAGGCACCAGTGCTTCCACTTCGGTCACAAGGATTTCTCCGATACAGATCTCTTCTTCCTCATTCAGTGCATAGGGAATGCATACTTCCACATATCCGCTCCGCAGCTCGGATACGGTCGGATGTACAGCCCCGTACCCGCGCATGGAGCTGTAAGCAACTCCCCCCAGGAATCCGGCATCACTTCTTGCAAACGTCTGCAGCCTTGCACTGCGCGGAGCGGGAAATGTGAGCAGACTGCTGGTCACATCAAAGGGAGGGGTATTATCTTCCGCTGTATCCTCCAGTAGATTCTCGGCTTTTAAAAGATCTGTCACGCGGCTGCAGCGAATGTCGGCGCCGTCTTCTGCCACAGTTCTTTCTATTTGTTCCTGCACTTCCCGTGGTTTATCGTGATTTACACGGTCTTCTGTTCCGCCTTTCGTATTGTCTTCTCTACTGCCTTTTATATTGTCTTCCATGATATCTTCCATCAGCGAAAAGTCCAGAAGACGATGTGAATAATCGTATGTAGGTCCCAATATCTGCCCTCCCGGGATATCTTTAAAGGCAGCGGAAATCCTCCGCAGAATCCGCATTTTCCCCGTATCAATCGGCAGTGAATAATAGTTTCTAGGCAGGGTGGAACGGTAGGCCCGCAGTAAAAATACCGCTTCCTCCACACTGCCCTCGCACTGCTTCAGCGCCAGCGCAGCATACTCTTCTGAGTAAAACCCTGCTTCGCTCATGATCTTATCTACTAACAGCGCCATATTTTCTTTCATGCATGTCACACTGATATCTTCTTTGCTCTCTCTGAATATTTCCAGCAGTTTCAAGGACTGTTCAATTGCCTCTTTGCCGCCGGTAACTGCTACATAAGCCATATGTCTGCCTCCTATTGTTTTCTTGAATACTCTGCTTTTATATCATCCTGCACAACCTCGGGAGTCCCATAATGTTCCCGGTAACATCCGCAAATACCAAATCCACCCCTAGCGGATACTCAATCTGCAGACTTTGACGCAGAGCGGTGACCTTTTTTATATAAGGATAGACCTCGACAGTAAGCCTGTCTTTGATGCCGGGTCCCTCCAGTGTCATGGATTCTCTGCCTGCCAGCTCCGTGCACTGCAGAAAAACCGTGGCCGACTGCTGAGGATCGGCATACGTCCCATGCTTAATATTTTTCAAAATCTGTTCCATGGAGCCATAATTCATCTCGGAGGAAAGGAAGATATAATCTGCCTTGTCCAGATCCGCCTCATGGCACAGTGTCAGACTGTGTAAATCCGCAGAAAGTACCGGATTCTTTTCTACATACATTGTTTCTTCATTATCCAGCAATGTGCATCCCAGTGCCATCAAAGCCTGGTGGCTGCCTGCAAATTTACCGGCCTGATGACCGATACTGCCGATTGTTCCCGGATTAGCCAGGGCATGGAGCAGTTTTCTGAATACCTTCTGTCCGTCAAACACAAAATCAAACTCATATGCAAGTTTTAATTCCTTCACCATTTTCTATTCTCCCATTACATTAAAATTAACCTTCGATTTTCTAAGCGCGCGATTTAACTCTGCACGCGCCGCTGCCTGCTGCCTGCCAAGCTCTTGAATCTGCCCGAGTACCTGCTGCTTCTCTGCCTTTTTATCCGGCAGATTCAGAAACCCGTCAATAACAGCTGCCGCCGTCACTTTATCAAAATCATCTCCCGCAAGTACTGCCGCGCCTTTCACGCCATCCACCAGCACCATACATTCTGTTGCAAGCACTTCGCCGAGATAGAACAGGGATCTTTTAACAGTTTCCCTGGCTTTTACCATAACGAGTGTTTTCTGCGGCGGCTTCATAATTTGAATCTCACAGTTTTCTTTCATAGGACCAGCAATTTCTATTACTTCCTTCTGGGAAGCTCCTGCCAGAATTACGGATATCTCCCGCTTCGTCATAACTATTCCTCCTGATCTGCCTTTGTTTAAATTCAAATATTTTACTTCTCTGAGCATCTTATGTGAGGAATGTAAAGTTGCCAACTGCGTTGCGTAAACTCTTCGTAAAGTTGTCTGAATATTGTTGTGCTTGAGAGATTCTGTTGTTATAATCGTGGGGAAAACAGGCAGAATTTGAAGGGGAGGTCAAAGGGGTCTGACCCCCTTGAGCTTCATTGTCTGAATATACACGGAGGTGTACTTATATGAAGAAAAATTGGACATGGGAGTCCATTGTTGATGTTCTTATACAGGAATTTCAGAAAAATATATACAAGAAGGGCGATAAGATGCCAAGTGAAAATAAGATGGCCGTCCGATTTGGCGTCCCCCGCTCCGAGATCCGGAAGGCTTATGAACGGCTGAAGGAACTGGGTTATATCTATGCCATGCAGGGCTATGGCAGTTTCTTTTCCGGCAGGCGGGATAAGATTCTGCTTTCTATGGAGGACCGGAGTTTTTCCAGCAAGATGGCGGATCTCAATCTTTCCTTTGAGACCCGGAATATGGGATGCCAGAAACTGCGAGGAGATTCTCTGATTCACAGCATGCTGGGTGTGGAATTCGAGGAGCCTATTTATAAGATCACCCGCCTGCGCATACTGGATGGTGAGCCTGCTGCCATACATATCAGCTATATGGCGGAGGATCTGTTCCCCTGCATTCAGGAGGACGGTGCCTCGATTACTTCGGTCTATGACTATATCCATAATTGCGGCTATTCCAATCTGCATACGGAGAACCGGCAGCTTACGGTCTCTTCTCTCAGCAAAAAGGAGCGCTCCCTTCTGCAGATAAAAGGGTACGCTCCCTGTCTTGTTCTCACCTGCCGCTGCGTCACGCTTCCCTCCGGAACCGTTGTAGAGGTTGCCAGGACCATATACCGCAGTGACAAGTTCATATTTGTTTAACTAGTACAGCAGTGCATTAATCTTTCAGTAATAAGCGCCTGATATCTGCGTCAGAGTTGTGCCTGCTTTCGCGACGGCGTAGTGGTTCCTACGTCTAGCGAAAGCAGGTACAGCTATGGCGTAGATATCAGGCGCTTATTGCTGAATGATTAGTGCAATGCTGTACTAGTCACGGTCTTTAGCAAAGCACTTCCCTGGTAGCCACCACGTTTACTCCGGTTCCCGCCGCATTCCCCAGAACGATATCCCCTATATGCACAGGAGGTTTCATTTCCACATCCTTCAGCTGCCTTACACACTCAAATATCTTTCCTTTCGGAATATCCGTCTCCGTCTTTACAGAGACCGTCTTCTCCCGGCTGTCACTCATCCTGACTGTTGTGGTCACAATTCTGGTCGGGTTCGTCACTTCCTTTCTGGCATAGCTTTCCCCGCGGGGGCAGGTATTTCCGGCCACAGACAGCACCTCATGATCCTCTGTCTCCACCGTTAAGGCACATCCCATGGGACAGCCGATACAGATCAGTTCTTTTTTCTCCATTTCTATGCCTCCTCTATCCGAATTCTGATTGTTTCATCTTCATTGCAGCCCAGCAAAAGGGACTTCTCCAGCCTGATCTCTTCCATCTCTCCCGGAGCCATTACAGGACGTTTTTTGTGAATGATTCTTTCTTCCCCGAGATATACGCTGACATAACACTTCCGGTACACACTGCCGACCCGGAATCTTACCGTCAGCTTATCCTCCATATGATCCGGTCTTATAAATGAAGGGACTGTATAGCGCACCCCGCCTGACGGCTGTATTGGAATCACTTTTCCATATCCTCCGCCGTTTTCTGTGGACTTATCCACATGCTTCTTAACATAAAGTGCGGCATTCTGCCCTGCCATTTCCGCTTCCTCCGAAACGAAATCTACCAGATCGTGGACATGCAGAACATTCCCACAGGCAAAGACTCCGGCCACGCTGGTCTCCAGGCTTTCATTCACCACCGGCCCGGAGGTGACGGGGTTTAACTCTGCTCCCATCTGCCCGGATAATTCATTTTCCGGAATCAGGCCGACAGACAAGAGAAGCGTATCACATTCATAGTCCTCCTCTGTCCCGGAAATGGGTCTTCCTTTTTCATCAACCGCCGCAAGCGTTATCCCTTCCACGCGCTCTTTTCCCTTAATATCTGTTACGGTGTGGCTCAGCTTCAGTGGTATGCCGTAGTCGTCCAGACACTGTACGATATTCCGCTTCAGCCCGCCGGAGTAAGGCATCAGCTCCGCCACCACTTTTACCTCTGCGCCTTCCAGCGTCATTCTTCTCGCCATAATCAGACCAATGTCCCCGGATCCCAGTATCACAACCTTTCTGCCGGGCAGAAAGCCCTCCATATTTACAAGCCGCTGCGCCGTGCCGGCCGAATAGATCCCCGCCGGGCGGTAGCCCGGTATGTTCAGCGCACCCCTGGAACGCTCTCTGCATCCCATGGCAAGGACAATGGCCTCCGCCTGAATCTGAAACATGCCTCTTTCCCGGTTCATGGCAGTAATCAGCTTCTCCCGGCTGATGTCCATGACCATGGTTTCCAGTCTGTATTCAATCCCCAGTTCCAAAACGCGCGCCTCAAAACGCGCCGCATATTCCGGACCGGTCAGCTCCTCTTGAAAGGTATGCAGACCAAACCCATTATGGATGCACTGGTTCAAAATCCCCCCCAGCTCCTTATCCCGCTCCAGGATCAGAATGCTCTCTATTCCTGCATTTCTGGCTGAAACTGCGGCTGCCAGTCCCGCAGGCCCTCCTCCGATGATCACGATCTTATATTTCTCCATTTTTATATCCTCCTACTGTCCGCAGACTTCCAGTTCATCTTCTCCATGCTGCTGATCTGATGATAACAGTTCATGCCTGCCTGAACTGTTACATCTGATGCAATCCATCTACAGCACATCTTTATTCGTCCCTACGATCAGTCCGGAGTTTCCGCCGGCCTTTGTAATCGCTTCCATGGACACGCCCAGTTCCCTTGCCAGAATCTCCATCGTCCTCGGCGAACAGAATCCGGCCTGGCACCGTCCCATACCTGCTCTCGTCCTGCGCTTCACGCCGTCCAGTGAACGCGCCCCCAGCGGCCGGTGTATGGCATCCAATATCTCCCCTTCGGAAATCATTTCGCACCGGCAGATAATGTGTCCATAGGCCGGCTGTTCCAGAATCAGTTTATTTCTATCTTCTATGGAGAGCAGCGCAGGATTCAGTATCCCTTTTCTCCTCCCCTGAAAATCAGGATTTTTCTGCAGCTTCATCTTATCCCGCAGAATCTCCGCCACCATAAGCCCCACAGCCGGTGCGCTGGTAAGGCCGGGAGATTCTATTCCCGCACAGTCGATAAATCCCGGGGCATCTGAAGCCTCCTCTATGATAAAGTCATTTCCGTCCTCATGGGCACGCAGACCGGCAAAACTGGTGATCACCTTTTTGAGAGGCAGATCCCTTACATTCTGTCCGGCCTTCTCTGAAATCGCAGCAAGCCCTGCCGCTGTAGTATTTGTGCCTTCTTTATTCTCGATATCTGCCGCCGTAGGTCCAACCAGCAGATTTCCATGCACAGTCGGAGTGACCAGAACTCCCTTTCCTAATTTCCCCGGAAGGGCGAATATAGTTCTGGAAACGTGATTTCCTGCCCCTTTATCCAGCAGGAAATATTCTCCCTTCCTTGGAGTGATATGGAGCTTTCTGCTGCTCACCATATTATGGAAACGGTCCGCATACACACCCGCAGCATTTACCACATACCGGGCTTTGTAATCACCGGAATCTGTCTTGAGAAGGTAGCCGCCCTCCACCTTCTCAATCGCATCCACTTCCGTATCAAACCGAAATTCCACGCCGTTGGCACAGGCATTTTCAGCCATTGCGATATTCAGTCCAAAAGGACAAACGATTCCGGCCGTGGGTGCATACAAGGCGGCCTCCACCTGTTCCGTAATATTGGGTTCCAGTGCAAGCGCTTGTTCCCTGTTCAGAATCTCCAGGCCTTCCACACCGTTCTCTTTTCCCTGAGCCTGCAGCCTCAATAGAACCGGAAGCTCCTCCTGATTCCTGCATATAACCAGCGACCCCTTTCTCTGAAACGGAAAATCCAGCTCTTCTGACAGCATCCCCATCATGCGGTTTCCCTCCACATTCAGCTTGGCCATTAGAGAACCTGGCCGTGCGTCATATCCGGCATGGACGATCCCGCTGTTAGCTTTGGATGTCCCGCAGCATACATCCTCTGATTTTTCCAGAACGCATACCTTCACCTTATATCTGGACAGCTCCCTTGCTGCCGCCGCACCGGAAACACCGGCTCCAATTATAATTACATCATACATATTTCATCCCTCCTGGATTCCGAAAAATATTTTGTCTTTAAAGACAAAAAACAGAGCCCGCAAACAAACATATCTGCTGATATGTCATCTGCCAGGCTCTGTTCTCATCGGCACAAATTATTTATTTCTATATATATTATACGCCCCCCTCCCCCAAATTACAACCGGAATTTAAGGAGGGAAAGCTTCCCCTCTGGGTGGGGTTCCGAAACGGTGGCAGCGGATTAATTCGTTTGGTTGTACTGAGTTGGCCTAGAGCGTGTTCCACCGTTCTAATTAATACGCTGCCACCGTTTCGGAGGCCCCATCCGCTGCCGAGACTTAAGCTCGTCAGCTAATATCTGGTTTATGGTAATATAATCTGCATACCTCATCTCCCTTGGCAATGCTCTTTAATAGCTTCAGTTTTCCGCCATATGCTTCTCCGATTCCCCTGTCTCCGCACATGGCTATATCGCACAGATCAGAGATTTCCTCATCGGAACATCCCGCCTTCTGCCACGCTTTTACCAGCGGGCAGTAATGGAAATCTATTGCCAATACTTCTGGCGTGTTTTTTCGGATTTTCATTTCAAATACCCACTGGGCTGGTTTTGTGAATAAGGTTTTCCTGAGTCCTGTGAAATCTTTTGTGCCGCCCTTTTTCACCAGTGCCGCTCCCTGGGTAAGCCCGCAGCGTTTGATTGCGGCGCTGCCGAAATCTTTTTTGTCCAGGCCTCTTTTTTCTGCCTCATCACACAGCAGATAAAGCCAGGTTGCTCTGTGCTCCAGTTGTTCCCGGATGGCCGTTATTAATGCATTTTTAATCTTTGGTTCATTTTTAACCCTGCTCATGTCCTGCCTCACATTTCTATTTAATGTATTCACATATCCTTATTTTTGAAAATGATCTGATGCTGCTGATTCACTGTGCTGTCTTTATTCTTCTTTTGCCCAGCCGTATGAGTACCTCACCGCTTTGTTCCAGCCCCGGAGCATCTTTTCCCGTGTATCGGCCTCGATATCCGGCTCAAATACCCGGTCGATCGCCCAGTTTGTTAATACCTCTTCCTTACTTTTCCAGTATCCTACAGCAACCCCGGCCAGGTAAGCTGCGCCCATGGCGGTTGTTTCCACGCACTGCGGACGTTTTACAGGGGCATTGCTCAAATTTGCCTGCGTCTGCATGAGGAAATTGTTTGCGCTGGCGCCGCCGTCTACCTTGAGTGCAGAAAGCTTTATCCCGGAATCCGCCTCCATGGCGCGCAGCACGTCATTTACCTGATATGCCAGAGACTCCAGGGTGGCGCGTATGATATGATACTTGTTTACACCGCGGGTCAGGCCCACAATGGTTCCCCTGGCGTACTGATCCCAGCGCGGCGCTCCAAGACCGGTAAATGCGGGAACTACATAACATCCGTTTGTGTCCTCCACCTTCTGGGCCATATATTCGGACACTTGTGACGAATCAATCAACTGCATCTCGTCCCGCAGCCACTGGATCGCCGCACCTGCTACAAAGATGGAACCTTCCAGTGCATAATTGACTTTCCCGTCCATGCCCCAGGCAATCGTCGTCACAAGACCATTTTCGGAATATACCGGCTTCTCCCCGGTATTCATCAATAAAAAACAGCCTGTTCCATATGTATTCTTGGCCTCGCCTTTCTGAAAGCAGGTCTGGCCGAAAAGCGCCGCCTGCTGATCTCCTGCTGCCCCCGCAATTGGGATGGGCGCCCCGAAAAACCCGGCGTCCGCCTCACCGTATATGCAGCTGGACGGCTTCGCCTCCGGAAGCATGGAGGCCGGTATTCCAAGCTCCGCCAGTATCTCTGCGTCCCACTGAAGTGTATTGATATTAAACAGCATGGTTCTGGAGGCATTGGAATAGTCCGTTACATGAACCGCCCCTTTTGTCAGCTTCCAGATCAGCCATGTCTCTACCGTCCCGAATAAAAGCTCCCCTCGCCCGGCACGTTCCCTGGCCCCTTCCACATTGTCCAGAATCCACTTTACCTTAGTCCCGGAGAAATAGGCGTCGATCACCAAGCCTGTTTTTTTCCTGAATTTGTCTGTCAGCCCTTTTTCTTTCAGGCTGTCACAATACTCAGATGTCCGCCTGCACTGCCATACAATCGCCTGATAGACCGGCTCGCCGGATTCCTTATCCCAGACGATCGTCGTCTCCCTCTGGTTAGTAATGCCAATGGCTGCTATATCCGCAGCCGTCGCATTGATATTTGCCATTGCCTGCTGCGCCACCTCAAGCTGGCTGGACCAGATCTCTTCCGCATTGTGCTCTACCCAGCCCGGCTTCGGAAAATATTGTGTGAACTCTTTCTGTGCCACACTGCACATATCCCCCTTTTCATTAAAAAGAATACACCGGTTGCTGGTCGTCCCCGAGTCCAGCGCCATCACATACCTTGCCATAGTAAAACCCTCCTTTTATGATTTCTGCATTTGCTTCTATTCCCATACACGCCATAATTCTTGTACGCCTTATAATTCCCATACGCCGGGGTTGGTTGACGATACCGCCACAGCCCCCGCCTCCAGGGCTCCCATCACATCCTCTTTATCCGCGATCAATCCGCCTGCAATGACCGGAATCCGGCTGCTTCTGCAGATCTTCCGGATCACTTTGGGCATCACTCCCGGCATGACCTCGATAAAATCCGGTTTTTTGCCCCGCTGTCCGTCCAGATTCTCTATGCTCTTAATGGCCATGGAATCTATGACGAAATAACGCAGCACTGCATACATTGACAATTCCTTAGCCCGCTGGATCATCAGCGATTTTGTGGACAAAATCCCGTCGGCGGCGGTACTGTTCTTGATATAATCAACTGCCGCCTCTTTGGCACTCAGCCCGGTAATCAGGTCGATATGTACCAGAGCCGTCTTCCCGGCCTCTTTGATCCGCTTCACAATACCGGGTATAGAACAGATATCCCCGTAAAGTACAAAAATCACCTTCATTTCTTCCATGGCGCAGCATGTTTCCACACCCTCTTCATCCTTCACTGCCGCGATCACCGGATTTTCCTCGACGATCTCATAAAATTCCCGCATTTTATTCATTCCTTCCCTCTCCGCCGGAAATCCACATCCCACTGGAGCGCGTCTGAAAATTGCTTGTTGCAAGATGTTGTCCCAGTTTGCGGGGATATAAGTCCAACTTTTCATATTCTTTTACTTGTTATATTTTATCATGCGTTGTGCCTGCACACAAGCAAACGTCTACGTTTTTGTCACTAATCCAGAAAGAAAGTTAGCGACGAGCTTTACTCTCGGCGCGGATGGGGGGGACGCCAAGCGAACCGTAAGGGGAGGCCTCAAACGGGGGCAGCGTATGATGTTGAATTAGCGTGGATTTGTTTGCCCCAGTATTTTTTCAAAAATAGGTTTTTAAACGCTTTTATACCTTATTAATTACTTTACTGCTAACTTAATTATTAAAAATTACTGGAGCTAACAAATCCACGCCAATTCGCTATCATACGCTGCCCCCGTTTGAGGCCACCTTAGGAACGTGTCCTTTTCCTACCGGTTGGATACGCCAGCTCCATGAAGGGATAGCCGAAAGCCTCCCGGAGAACATCCATGTCCTTTCAAAAACGCTCTAAGCGGGCCTTAGAAATTCTTGGTGGGAAACAGCCCTGAAAATGGAGAGATTTTTGGATTCCGAATCCAAAAATCAGCTGACCCAGCGCGAGAAATCATCGGATTTCTCGTGATGTGTCAGTGGTGCTCCATTTTCAGGGCTGTTTCCCGCCTAGAATTTCTTAGGTCCGCGGCCGCGTTTTTGAAAGGACATGGATGTTCTCCGGGAGGCTTTCGGCTATCCCTTTATGGAGCGTCCCCATCCGTGCCGCGACTAAAGCGCGTCACTAACTCCCGATTTAGATGTTGGCTGGGGTATTAATTGTTACGAAAGAAAGGTGTTCCTGTTCATATCCTACGGGCGTGCTCAGTTTCAACTACTGTCCGTTCCTTGGTAATCCATTCAAAAAAATAGTTTGGCAAGCATTTTTTTGCGCCCCGCTCCTGAATAAATATTAACACCGTCGGCAAAACTACTTCCTATCGGTTACAGGATATGTGGGATAGACAAAACCGCCAGAAGCAGCACGCTGAAGCCAGGCTATCATATTTACATCTATCTGCTTTTTTTATTTTTTATATCCTGCTTCTTCTAACATACATGAGTGTACGCTTTACTCACCCATTTAAAAGTATCCATAAACGGGAGGATTATATATGGAAAGAACCATCGAAAATTTAAAAGAAATGATTCGTGCAGGTAGAGGAATTATTCCTGCAGATATTGCCATTAGAGGAGGCCTCCTGGTTAACGTCATGACAAGCGAAATCTATCCTGCAGATGTTGCTATTTACAAGGATATGATTACGGCCGTCGGGAATATTGAACATTATATGGGATCTGAGACAAAAGTCATTGATGCGACCGGAAAGTACCTGGTTCCCGGGCTGATTGACGGACATATCCACAGCGAATGCAGCAAACTCAGCATCACCAGCTTTGCAAAAGCCGTGGTCCCCTGCGGCACAACTAGCATCATATCCGGACTGGACGAGTACATTTCCGTATCCGGGCTGGACGGACTGAAGGAAGTGCTGGCGGAAGTAAAGAAAAGTCCGCTCAAAGTATTCTGGGGTGCACCGTTCAAAACCCCATATACAATTCCGGAATCTACGGTAGCCTTCAACATTAAAAAGGAAGTTCATGCACAAGTGCAGCAGTGGCCGGAATGCTTCGGGGTATGGGAAACCGTGCGGGAATTTCTTCAGGAAGAAGACGAGGATACGCTGGGCGCAATTGAACAGGCATTTAAAAACCGCCTCCCTGTTTTCGGATGCGCGCCGATGGCCAGGGGGAAGGACTTAAACGGTTATCTCTGCGGCGGCGTCCGTCTGGACCATGAAAGCTATGACCACGAAGAAGTTGTGGAGAAGATTCGGAAAGGTATGCATATGCTGATCCGTGAATCCTCTGTTACACATTTTCTGGCGGAAAATATCCGCGCGGTCACGGAAGTCAACCCTCTGATGGCTCGCCGTGTCAGCTTCTGTACGGACGACGTAACCGCTACGGATGTGCTGGAGAAGGGACACCTGAACCATGTTGTCCGGCTGGCAATAGCCGCAGGCGTGGATCCGATGACAGCAATTCAGATGGGTACCATAAACAGCGCGGAAGCTTACCGCATCGACCATCTGGTCGGCTCCATCTCTCCCGGAAGAATTGCGGATATTCTGCTCGTAGATTCGCCGGAGGAATTCCATGTGGAGGCAGTCATTGCCAATGGCCGTCCCGCCGCGAAAGACGGCAGGCTTGCCTTTGAACTGAAAGCGCCGGAAAGAAGTTCTGTCCTCAAAAGTGTCTTGAAATGTAAGAAAACAACGAAAGCAGACTTTGCATACAAAACCTCCATCCAAAATGGTACAGCCGATGTACTGTCAATGGATGTCCAGGGGCCATTTGTACGCAAGAGAAGAGACGTTGTCTTAAAGGTGGAGAACGGGATTGTGCTTCCCGATCCCGAACAGGATGTGGCTCTCGTCTCCGTCCTGGAAAGGTTTGGACGAAACGGCAACCGTTCCCTCGCTTTTTGTTCCGGCTGGAACCTGAAAAAGGGAGCCATGGCTTCCTCCGCCGCACCGGATGACAATAACCTGATCGTGATGGGAGTCAGTGCAGAGGATATGTCGCTCGCCGTGAACTATCTGATCGAGCAGGGCGGCGGACAGGTCGTTGCCGCGGACGGTAAGATTCTGGAATTCCTGCCGCTGCCGGTAGGCGGAATTGCAAGCGATGAAGACCCGGAAACCATCGCAGCGCAGGAAAAGCGTCTGAACAAGGCGGCGCAGGAGCTCGGCTCTACACTTTCCGAACCACTGATGTATATGTTCTTCCTCCCGATCACCGCGATTCCGGATTACGCAATCACTGATGTTGGGCCTGTTGATTATAAAAATCTGACTATTTTTAATCCGATTTTAAATCTGAGAGAACAATAGAACAGAAGGTAACAGTTCAGGCTTGCCTGAGCGGTTACAACAGAACAATTGTCCATAATGATTTCCAGCAAGGAGGAATATGCATGAATGAAATGAGCAAAGAGGCTCTGAAGGAACTGATCGACACAGCGGCCGGCAGAAATACCGCGGATATCGTCATCAAGAACTGCCGGGTTGTTGACGTCTTAAACGGCAGTATCATTGAGGGCGATATTGCAATGATCCGGGGAAGGATTGCCGGAATCGGGAGCTATGAGGGACGGGAAGAAATTGACGCAAAAGGAAAATATGCAGTCCCCGGCTTCATAGACAGCCATATTCACATCGAATCCGCCTATGTAAGCCCGGAAGAGATTGGCCGCCTCCTGGTTCCCCACGGTGCCACTACCATAATCGCCGACCCTCACGAGATCGTGAATGTATGCGGAATCCGAGGCCTGGATTATATGCTGCAGGCCGCAGAAGGCACTGCCCTGGATATCAAGTATATGCTTCCCTCCTGCGTCCCGGCCACTCCCTTTGAACACGCAGGCGCCAATATAGATGCAGAGGCTATGAAAGGCCCGATTCAGGACGAAAGAATCCTGGGCCTCGGGGAGTACATGAACTTCCCCGGCCTGATTCATGGGTGTGAAAGCGATCTCGATAAGCTTATGACCGCAAAGGAAATTGGAAAGCTGATAGACGGCCACAGCCCCGGAGTCTCGGGCCGGGATCTGAATGCCTATGCCGCCGCTCTGATCCACACAGACCACGAATGTTCCACTGTGGAGGAGATGCTGGACCGCATTTCCCGGGGTATGTACGTACTCCTGAGGCAGGGTTCCGCATGCCACAACTTAAGGACTCTGCTTCAGGGTCTGACCCCTATGAACAACCGGCGCTGTCTGCTCTGTTCCGATGACCTCCAGCCCAAAACCATTCTGGAGCAGGGGCATCTGGATCATCATCTTTCCATCTGCGTGGAGGAGGGGATCGATGCAATTACCGCGATCCGGATGGCAAGCCTGAATGCAGCCGAATGTTTCCGTCTTTACGACCGCGGAGCCATCGCACCGGGCCTTCGCGCGGACATCGTTCTGCTCGATAACCTAAGAGACTTCTCCGTCTCGAAAGTCTGGATTGGGGGTACCCTTGCCGCTGCCGAAGGGAACTATCTGCTTCCGGTTGAAAAGCGGGATATCTCATCGGTTAAAGGCAGCTTTCATGTGAAAGATTTTTCAAAAAACAAACTGAAAATGCATCTGAAATCGGGGCATGTTCATGTAATAGACATTCTGCCGGGCGGTGTAGTGACCGGAAAAGGCACTGCGGACGTGAAACTGGATAAGGCCGGCGACTTTGTCAGAGATCCGGATGTGGATCTTGTAAAAATAGCCGTCATTGAGCGCCACCAGGAGACAGGAAATGTTGCGGCCGCATTTCTGCGGGGCTACGGAATAAGGGAAGGCGCAGCAGCTTTATCTGTGGCCCATGATTCACACAATATCATTACCGTAGGCGTAACCGACGAGGATATGGCATTTGCCGTACAGGAGTTAATCCGCCAAAACGGCGGAATCGTTCTTGTAAAGGACGGGCATGTCACGGAATCTATGCCCATGCCCATCGGCGGCCTGATGAGCGACCAGAGCGGGGAATGGGTAGATGATAAACTGACACGCATTCACCAGGCCGCCCATGAAGAGCTGGGCATCAGCAGAGATGTAGAACCTGTTATGACATTGTGCTTCATGTCACTGGCAGTCATCCCGGAAATAAAGCTGACCGATATGGGCTTATTCGACGTAACAAAGTTTGACTTTATTCCTGTGGAAGCAGAATAGATGGAGGTGACAGGGTATTGAGAGAGAAGAAGGAGATTGTTCCTTTATTCCAAAGAGGAGATATCGGGGGGATGGCTTACTCCATCACCAATAATATTGTAAACTATCTGATCGTAATCGCCACTTTATCCGGTGTCCTTGGCTGGCCGGACGAGATCGTATACGGCAGAGTCATCCCCGGAATGTCAATCGGCCTGATGCTCAGTGGCTTTTACTACGCCTTTATGGCATACAGCCTGTCTAAAAGGGAAGGGCGTGCGGATGTGACCGCGCTGCCTTCCGGAGTCTCCACCCCTGCTATGTTTGTAATACTCTACGGTGTAATCATGCCGCTTCACTACGCGCTGGAGGATCCGGAACTGGCATGGTCCGCAGCCATTGCCGCCTGCTTTCTGGGAGGTGCAGTCGAATTCTTCGGCGGTTTCATCGGCCCCTGGATGAAGAGAAAAATCCCGAGGGCTGCACTGCTCGGGACCGTCGCCGGTATCGGATTCATCTGGATGGCAACGCAGGGAGTCTTTGACGTATTCAGCGATCCGGTCATCGGCATGCCGATCCTGATTCTTGCCCTGATCGGCGTATTCGGCGGCTATCTGTTTCCCGGAAAGATCCCTCCTCTTGTGGTCGCAATCGTGGGGGGCATCGTCTATGCCTTCTGTCTGGGGCGGACCAGCATTGATTTCAGCGGGGTCGGCTTTTATTTTCCGAACCCGGTAAACAGCATCCAGCATCTGTTAAGCGGCTTTGCCATAGTCGCTCCTTATCTCACGATTATCATCCCGATTGAGATCTATAACTTCATCGAAACAATGGACAATGTAGAGGCTGCAAACGCAGCCGGGGACAACTATAAAGTACGGGAAGCGCAGTTTGCAGACGGTATCTGCACCATGATCTCTGCCGTATTTGGAGGCGTTGTGCCGAATACCGTATGGCTTGGACATGCCGGCCTGAAAAAAGCAAAGGCCGGCATCGGCTATTCCTTTATCTCCGGTCTGGTGCTGGGCCTTGCGGGACTGCTGGGGCTCTTCACCTTCCTGAGCAGGCTGGTCCCGCCGGCCGTCTGTGCCGTCACCTATCTGTGGTGCGCCATCGTCATGGTGTGCCAGGCCTTTAAAGACTGCAGCAAAAAGCACTATGCCGCAGTCGGAATCGCCATGATCCCGCCTGTTGCAGACTACCTGTTCACGCAGATCACGGGAGCCGCTGGCCTTGCCAATGTCTGGACGGAAACACTCCCGGCCGGATACTCCGGATATACCCCGGAAGTCACCCAGTCCCTGCTGGACGCAGGCGTCATGTGGAACGGAGTCCCAGCGGTCAAACCCGGAGCCATCATTATCGGAATCCTGCTGGGAACCATGACCGCATTTATTATAGATAAAAAATTAAATCTGGCGGCGGTAACAGCCCTCGCCGGTGCAGCGCTCTCCTTCTTTGGATTTATACACAGCGCGGCTCTGGGGTTCTATCCGTTATCCCCTTTTATGATTGGGTATCTTTCCATGGCAGTACTGTGCTTCATACTGCATCTGGGACGCAGAAGCTGGTTTAAGGGGCCCGATGATTTCGATTATGTGTAGAGGGGGCGGGGGTGGCTGGTTGGGGGCCGCGGATTGTTTCATGCCATGATCAATGATTTCACAGAGTACGACTACATTACGCTTATTTTGCATCTTCTATAATGTACTTGAGTTGGTATCACGCCGGGCTTATAGTATTTTATACCGAATACAAAAAATATTATTACAATCTGCGCTCGGATTTTACACAGAGTATCGTTACAGCTTATATAGTTGCGTAGATATACCTCATGTCAGTGGGGGATACTTCTGCACCCTTCAGACACGTTTTAAACCTCATAAGCAAAGGTCCGATTCCATATAGCCGGATTACCGGCAATGTGAAAGTTTACGATCTTTCCTATAATTAGTTTAACGGAATGAAGGGAGTGAGTATTATCATAAGTTACGCTCCATTGTGGGAGACCTTGAAAAAGAAGGGACTTACACAATATAAACTAATCAATGAATACCATTTTTCAAACGGGACGCTGGACTCCCTCAGAAAAAATAAGAGCATCACTTTGAACACGCTGCAGGATATCTGTAAAATATTGAATTGTGATATCTGCGACGTTGTTGAATTCACAGATCGGGAAGAGGAGAACTAATTACTGTTTACCTTTTTTCATTTTACCAGAATTAGATAAACATGTCGAGCAGGCCAAAACAGACTTTTCGATGGGGAGCTGCTGTCTCTGCCCAAATGGATTCAGCAGTAACTATACACCCACTCGGATGTCTTTGTTTTTATGCAAGCGGATCCGCACTCTGTATAGAAAGGATGATTCCAGCTATGGTAAGATATACTTTATACAACAAATTAACTCCGGTTCAGGAGGGAGATGTCCTGACGGAAGGGGCCGGCCTGGTTACTGTTCTTACCTCAAGTGAATATGAAGAACTTTTTCACGGAGCCGGTCATTACAGAATGATAAAGCAGGGGTTTTCTAACATCCGATACTGTAAGGCAGATATGATGGGGGACTTCATATCCGGCGCTTTTTCATGTCCGTCCAGGGAAGCCCTGACAGGAGAACGGTCCGCTTTTGCCTTTTTTATAGAAAGAACAGAGCTGGCCTTTATCGATGACCAGGGATTCACCACCTCTGTTTTGGAACAGATGAAGGAAATCCCTTTATCACACCCCACCTCTGTTCTTCGCTTTTTTGCGGCTTTTTTGGAATATCTGATTAAGGACGATGTCTTCTTCCTCCAGCATTTTGAGGAAATTCTGACATCGCTTGAGGAACAGCTGCTGGATAAAAATGATGCCTCTTTTAACCGTCAGATCTTTCAAATGCGCAGAAAACTTGCAGTCTTAGGGAGTTACTATGAACAGCTCCAGGATATGGGAGAGGCTTTCGCATCGGATGGTTTCTGTGCCGAGGACGAAAAAAACAGCCTCCTGTTTGGTCTTTTTGCTGACCGTGCAGGGCGGCTGTATTCTAATGTCCAGATGCTCAAGGAGTATTCCATGCAGCTGCGGGAGATGCATCAGACTCAGGTGGATATGCACCAGAACCAGATTATGAAGTTTTTGACGATTGTCACAACTATATTTATGCCGCTGACTCTGATTGCGGGATGGTACGGTATGAATTTTGTCAATATGCCGGAGCTGGATTCTCCTTATGGCTATATTCTGGTCTGTGTCATCAGCCTTCTGATTGTACTGGTCGAGATCTGGCTGTTTAAGATCAAAAACTGGTTTGATTAACCGGCTGTCGGCGTCCACTTTCCGGTCTCCAGGAATCCTTCCACCATCTTCTCTGCACCGGCTGTGATGTCCGGATCATATCCGAGAATTTCCAGGAGCCGGATTGCATTTCTGGAATTGGACCTTCCTTCATAGAGGAGATAGTCAAAGACTACCTCCTCCTCAAGAACCTGTTCCTGGAAATGATAATTCCCGTACTGTTCTTCCAAAAGGTAAGTCAGCTCAATGTCATGAGTCGCGGCAAAACAGAGAATTCCCCGCTCACTGAACTTCTTCAGTACCTGTGCGGAAGCCGCAATTCTTTCCACTGTATTGGTTCCCCTGAGTACTTCGTCTACAAAACAGAGAACCGTCTCATTCCCTTCCCAGTCAAAGATCCTTTTCAGAGCGCGGATCTCCGCTATATAATAGCTCTCCCCATTATACAGATTGTCCCGCAGGGCCATGGAGGAAAATACACGGAACCATGCCCCCTTATATTGTCTGGCGGAACAGGTATGGATGGACTGCGCCAGTATGACATTTAAAGCAATGGTTTTCAAAAATGTGGACTTTCCCGATGCATTGGATCCGGTAATCAGTATTCCGCGCTCAGCTTTCACGGAGTTCGGCACCGGTTCGGATAATTCCGGATGATAGGCATCCACAATTTCAAGCACAGGTTCTTCCGTAAATTCAGGAATGCAGTAATACGGCAGCGACTCCCGCAGAGAACCTATGGAAATCAGGCTCTCCAGAAAACCCATAGTACTGATGATATCTTCCACCACATCTATGGATTTTTCCAGCCTTTTCATACACTTATAGAACTGAATACAGTCTACATGGGAAATCATCCGGATGTAATCCAGCGCGATTTCCGTCAATGACTGGCTGTCCGCGTTTGCCGATTTAATTAATGCCACATTGCCAATCTGTTTTTTCAGTTTTTTATAATCCTGTTCCAGCCGCTTCCGGTATTCCTCACTGCAGACAAGCTTTCTTTTCAGGATTCTCCCCGCACCTGCCTCCAGCTTTAAAAAGAGGTGAAGCGCCTGTATGGATGCCTCCAGTTTTCTCCTCTGGGACATATACAGCGCGATATTCACGGCCATGCAGAGAATCAAAAGCCCAATACCCGCAGCCGGGGCAGCGATTACACATATGACTGACACGATCAGAAGCAGCAGCGCCCCATAGTGCTGGATCGGAACATTTTTACTTAGATGGATGCTGTTCATAATATAATGGTAGGCGGAAGACGAATGATTCTTACCGATTGCTGCAAATTCCATCTGCATCTGCAGTCGCTCTTTTTCATGGGTTTGATAGTACCTGATCATTTCCTCCTGTTCTACACAGGTTACCGGCCCCTCCGCCGGGATATGCATCAGATAATACAGGTAGTCCTCCCCTGCAAAAGACCAGGTATGGTTTATCTTCATAAATACGGAATCCAGATCCAGGTCATTCCACGTGATGTCGTCCACCATGGTATCCTTTGCCTTCGTATAGGCTCCGATTACAGAAAGAATTTCGTCGGAATATACAATTTCTCTGTCGCGTCCGTAATAGTAAAGCATTCTCCGCTTCATTTTCCGCAGCCTTCTTTTCTGGTCGAAGAAAGAAATCAGAAAGAATATGACAAGAATACCGACGATCAGCAGTGCCACAAATATATTTTCATTCATACAGACTCCTCACAATCAAGCTCGCCTCAGGGGACATTGTCCGGCCGGCCATATATCCGGCTATATCTAAAAGGCGGTACACCGTGATAAGTGTACCGCCCCTTTTATTACCTGCCGCTTCCCGCAGGAAGACCGGCCTTTTTATTCCTCTCCGTAAAGAGTAACCAGTTTCTTCAGGTAAGCATATCTTTCCATAGCTTCTTTCTCATTCTGAGCAAAGAGTTTTTCAGCTTTTTCCGGATTTGCTCTCTTCAGGGCATTGTAACGAACTTCTCCGTCAAGGAATGCCTGGTATTCATCCTGTTTTGGCTCTTTGCTGTCCAGTGTGAATTTCGCACCCTCAGCTGCCGGATTGAATCTGAAGTTGTTCCAGTAACCACATTCTACTGCCAGCTGCTCCTCGGTCTGAGCTTTGCTCATACCTTTCTTGATACCATGGTTGATACATGGAGCGTAAGCGATGATGAGTGATGGTCCCGGATATGCCTCCGCCTCTGCAATTGCTTTTACTGTCTGGTTGTAATCAGCACCCATAGCGATCTGTGCTACATATACATAGCCATAGCTCATAGCGATTCCGGCAAGGTCTTTTTTCTTTGTTTCTTTTCCGCCTGCTGCGAACTGTGCAGTTGCACCTGTCTTGGTAGCCTTGGATGACTGTCCGCCTGTGTTGGAGTAAACTTCTGTATCAAATACCATGATGTTGATGTCCTGTCCGCTTGCCAGTACGTGGTCAACACCGCCGAATCCGATGTCGTAAGCCCATCCGTCACCACCGAAGATCCACTGGGATTTCTTAGCAAGGAAATCTTTGTGCTTCAGCAGTTCTGCTTTATCTTCGGAGTCACAGCCACATGCTTCCAGAGCTGCAACCAGCTTGTCTGTAGCCGTTCCGTTTGTAGCGCCGCTTGCAAATGTGTCCAGGTAATCCTGAGCTGCAGCCTTAACGTCTTCGTTTCCTGCATTCTCAGCAAGTTTCTCAACGTGGCCTTTCATTCTCTCTCTGATTGTATTCTGAGCCAGCAGCATACCATATCCAAACTCTGCGTTATCTTCGAACAGAGAGTTGCACCATGCCGGTCCTTTGCCCTCTGGTGTTACTGTGTATGGTGTGGACGGTGAAGAATTGCCCCAGATAGAGGAACATCCTGTTGCATTTGCAATATACATTCTCTCACCGAATAACTGTGTGATTAACTTCGCGTAAGGTGTCTCACCACATCCTGCACATGCACCTGAGAATTCGAGCAGCGGCTGTTTGAACTGGCTTCCCTTAACGGTTGTCTCTTTGAACTTAGTTACAACTTCCGGTTTTACAGGGATCTCTCTGCCAAAGTCGAAGTATTCCTGTACGCCTGCATTTGCTTCCATGTTCTCCATAACAAGAGCTTTTTCACCCTTCTTGCCCGGGCAGACATTCGCACATGATCCACATCCTGTACAGTCATATGCAGATACCGTGATAGCAAACTTCATGTTTGGCATACCAACCATATCGATTGTCTGGAATCCTTCCGGAACTTTCGCTGCCTCTTCTTCTGTCAGGGCAACCGGACGGATAACTGCGTGCGGGCAGACATATGCACAGCGGTTACACTGGATACAGTTCTCTGGTTTCCACATCGGAATATCAACTGCGATACCGCGTTTCTCGTATGCGGAAGTACCTGACGGTGTAGAACCATCTACATAATCCTTGAATGCGGATACCGGAAGTGAGTTTCCTTCCTGTGCATTTACTTTTGCCTGGATATTCTTAACGAAATCAACGATTTCTCTCTTGCCTTTCTCATTTACATGAGGAGTTGTCAGGCCTTCGTCAGCTGCATCTTTCCAGCTCTCCGGAACTGTGATCTCTACAACCTGCTTAGCGCCTGCATCGATTGCATCGTAGTTCATCTGTACGATCTTGTCGCCTTTTCTTCCGTAAGTAGCCTTAGCTGCTTTCTTCATCAGGTCGATTGCTTCCTCTTCCGGAATGATCGCTGCGAGTTTGAAGAATGCTGACTGAAGAACTGTATTGATACGTCCGCCAAGTCCGATCTCTTTACCAATCTTGATACCATCGATTGTGTAGAACTTGATGCCGTGGTTTGCGATAAACGCTTTTACCTGTCCCGGTAAGTGTTTGTCAAGTCCTTCAGCATCCCATGGGCAGTTCAGAAGGAATGTTCCTCCGTCAACCAGCTCCTGAACCATGTTATATTTGTCAATATAAGATGGGTTGTGGCATGCTACAAAGTTAGCCTGTCTGATCAGGTATGTTGACTTGATCGGTTTCTTACCAAAACGTAAGTGGGACATCGTAACACCGCCGGACTTCTTAGAGTCATAGTCAAAGTAAGCCTGTGCGTACATGTCTGTGTTGTCACCAATGATCTTGATGGAGTTCTTGTTAGCGCCGACAGTACCGTCTGCTCCAAGTCCCCAGAACTTACAGTTGATTGTTCCTTCCGGAGTCGTTACAAGCGGAGCGCCTGCATCCAGAGACAGATTTGTCACATCATCTTCGATACCGATTGTGAATTTCTGTTTCTCTGTGTTATTGAATACAGCTACGATCTGAGCTGGTGTTGTGTCTTTGGATCCTAATCCGTAACGTCCTGAGAATACCGGAACTGCATCAAACTTGGAGCCTTTAAGTGCAGCAACAACGTCCAGATATAATGGCTCTCCAAGAGCTCCCGGCTCTTTTGTTCTGTCAAGTACAGAAATTGTCTTAACAGTCTCAGGAATCGCATTGATCAGAGCCTCTGCGCAGAATGGTCTGTAAAGGCGGACTTTAACAACGCCGACTTTCTCGCCTGCAGCAAGCAGGTAATCAATCGTCTCCTCAATTGTGTCACATGCAGAACCCATAGCTACGATCACGCGCTCTGCGTCTTCTGCTCCATAGTAGTTAAACAATTTATAATCTGTGCCGATCTTGGCATTCACCTTGTCCATGTAATTCTGAACGATTCCCGGAAGAGCATCATAATAAGGATTGCATGCTTCTCTTGCCTGGAAGAAGATATCAGGATTCTGAGCGGAACCTCTATGGCATGGGTGGTTCGGATTCAGTGCGTGTGCACGGAATGCGTCGATGGCGTCCATGTTTACCATATCTTTCAGGTCTTCATAATCCCATGCCTCGATCTTCTGGATCTCGTGGGATGTTCTGAATCCGTCGAAGAAGTTGATAAACGGAATTTTTCCTTCAAGTGCTGCACAGTGTGCAACTGCTGTCAGGTCCATAACCTCCTGTACACTGCCTTCACAGAGCATAGCTGCTCCTGTCTGGCGACAGGCATAAACGTCAGAGTGGTCACCGAAAATTGACAGTGCATGGCTTGCGATTGCACGTGCTGATACGTTGAATACTCCTGGTAATTGTTCTCCGGCTACTTTATATAAGTTAGGGATCATCAAAAGCAATCCCTGAGATGCTGTAAATGTGGTTGTCAAAGCTCCCGCTGCTAATGATCCATGTACAGCTCCAGCCGCACCCGCTTCAGACTGCATCTCTGTTACCTGAACAGTTTGTCCAAAAATGTTCTCTCTGCCCTCGGTAGCCCATTCATCGATATGTTCTGGCATAACAGATGATGGTGTGATTGGGTATATTGCTGCAACTTCCGTATATGCATATGACACGTGAGCTGCTGCCTGGTTACCATCCATGGTCTTCATTTTTCTTGCCATTTCTTGTTCCTCCTTAAAATTACATTGTAAAAGTTTATTTTTTCACATGTGCTTCCATTATATCGCCTAAATCGGCAAAAGTCTAGTCAGGGTACCCCATTTTTTGTTTATTTTTGCGTACAACGGGGTGGGAGTTTTTCTTGAATTCGAATGGGGACGCGAATGACAAGGCGGGGACGGTGCGCGGCGGGGGGATGTCTGCTGGTGAAATGTCCTGACACTTCGCGAAGAAGCTGTAGAAGAAAGCGGAAGTAAAATGGAGGTACATGCCGCATTTGGCCCGAATGCCGATGCATTCGCGCCGCAGGCGGCATCAAAATTTGCCTGGTGAGGCAAATTTTGCCCTCCATTTTACTTCCGCTTTCTTCAACAGCTTCTAACGCTTGCTTTATGGACTTTTCACCAGCAGACATCCCCCCGCCGCGCACCGTCCCCGCCTTGTCATTCGCTATTGCATCCAATCGGCAGTTAAGAGCAAATCCCAGAGGGACTTGTACGGGAGCTGCGGATTTATGCTGGCATTTTGCGTTATAATTTAACTATTGATATGTTTTTTCTTTTCTTCCGTTAAAGTCTATATTCCCGAAATCTCTCCGTCACTCCGAATAGTTGTACGTTCCCTCAAACGAATTCCTACGCCGCCACACTCTGTAGTCCCCACGAGGGGATCTGTTCTTTCCTGCCGTCTGGAAGAACCAGCCTGGGGAAAGGAGGAGACGGGGCACGGCACAGGAGGCATATGTGGGTTTACAGGGCATAGAATGCGCGTTACTGCCACTTAAGGGGAAACAGCCGGATTTTATGGATGAAATTTGTTTTCCAAAACAAATTTCAAGAAGGGCTGAGCCGCGTTTTCATCAGAAAACGGGGTGAATCCCTTCGGTTCCATAAAATCCGGCTGTTTCCCCTTTAGTGGAAGTTAGCAAATGGACCGTCCAGTAAACCCACATATGCCTCCTGTGCCGTGCCCCGTCTCCTCCTTTCCGCAGGCGTCCCCCAAGTCAACACCCCTCACCACTACCCCCACCTTAACAACCGCGCTATGATTTGTTTTTGTGTCTCTGGGTTTTTTTCGTTCATGCACAGATAGATTCCCTTCGGGGATACTGCATCTATAAAAGTTTCCAGTTCCTGCGGCTCGAGATCTACAACGATGCTTTTACCCGCTGCCTGTATCTTTTTGATGAACGGGACCCACTGCATGATTGGTTTATCCGCTCCTACGCCCTGCACCCACTGGATAGCCTGTATCTGATCGATTTTTAGTATCTCGTCAATATGGTTTGCGACTCCTTTTCCGTCCAGGTGGAAGATGTTATGATCGAAGTGTTCGCTTTCTTTCTTTATATATGGCAGAGAGATCTCATTGAAGAATTCCTGGGAGATCATCGCCCCCATATCGCAGCTTGGTATATGCATCGTCCCATAGGAGGGGATATCCATCCACGAGACAGAAAGCTGCCTCTTTTGTCTTAGCTTGTCATGGAAGACTTCCATCATCGGGAAAAAGGGGGCAAAACATTTTTGTACCAGTTTTTTTACAAATTCTATGTCGTCGTACATATCCATACACAGCTCCTGTGTACCGCGCAAGGCTGCGGCGCAGTCCAAACTCGGATGCATATCCGTATAGCCGACCATAAAACGCCCTTCACACCGCTCGAGAGCATAGTCCATCATCTCCAGCATTTTCTGGTAATAGCTGCTTTCTGGATGAAAACAGATTTTTTCCAGATCATCCTCGCCGAATATCTGCGGTTCGCACCAGGAAGTTACTTCCCCGAACTCCAGTTCACAGTCTGCAAGCACCGCAGCAAAAAAGTTCGGGCCAAGATTTGGAAAGTAGATGGGGAATGTTTCCCCCAGCCACTGGTTTGCATGTAATTTTTTTTCAAAGGCGGACACCTGATATTCTGTATCGAACCACCGGGCTTTCAGACTGCTCCAGCTGTCCGCTGAATCTGCAGTGTCATACTCTTCATTGTGGGCCGAAAACCGTATGGGTACACGGTCCAGTATTTCTCCGTCATACCACGCGTATATCCGTTTCATACATTCTAAAAAATCTGGTTTTGTCTCCAGGCCCAGGTCATACATTGTTCCGCAGTTTTCTGCGGACCCGCCCGCAGGGCATGTATTACGGGGTGCCCTTTGGGTATACATTGTTCCGCAGTTTTCTGCGGATCCGTCCGCAGAGCAAGCCTTACAGGACGCCGCCTGGGTATTTAAGTTTGTATTTTCCATAAAAGTCTCCCTCTGCATTACGCTGTTTTTAGCTTTGCCTTCTTTTCCCTTGACCGGATATCCACGGCAACCGCCACAATCAGCACGATTCCTTTCACAACCCGCTGCCAGTATTCGTTGATATTGAGCATCATCATACCGTTTGCAAGGACTCCCATGAATACAACCCCCACGATTACCTTTGACAGTTTACCTTCTCCGCCGCTGACACTTACCCCGCCCAGGACTACGGCCGTTATAATGTCCATTTCGTAACCGTCTCCTGCACTCGGCTGCCCGCTGTTTACCCTTGACATCAGTATGAGTGAGGCCAGGGCGCCCAGGAATCCTACCATGGTATAGATTTTATAGATTTCCTTTTTCACATTCACTCCCGACAGCCTGGTCGTCTCCTCGTTGCCTCCTATGCCGTAAATCCTCCTGCCAAAAACTGTTTTTCCCAGCATGATATATCCGAAGATAAATGCCAGCACCATGATAATCATGGAGATCGGAACCAGCCCGATACTCCCCTGCCCCAGTATCTTGAATCCTTCGGGAATTCCATAGATAGGCATTCCGCCCGATATCAGATAGGTGGCTCCCCTCAGGCTTATCATCATGCCGAGAGTTGTAATAATTGGCGGTATTTTCAGACAGGTAATGCAGGTTGCATTAATGATTCCTATCACAATGCCAATGGCAAACCCTATGAATACGACGAGAACGGGATTGACGCCCTTACTCATTAAGGTGGCGCATGTCACGACGACAACTCCGATCAATGATCCGATCGAAAGGTCGATGCCTCCGGTCAGAATCACGCATGTCATACCAACAGCGCAGATTCCTACTATGGAAATCTGACGGGCAATATTTGCCAGGTTATTCGGCGTCAGAAATGAAGTCGTGGAGAAGGAAAAGAATATGACCATCACCGCTAATGCAATAATAATTCCCATATTATTCCACTCTATTTTCTTTTTGTTTGCATTCATCTTTTCCTTCATGACATAACCTCCTGTGCCTTAGACGCCAATTCTAATATTTTTTCCTGATGAATCTGCTCTTTTTTAAGTTCGCCGGATATCCGCCCTTCTGCCATGACGATAACACGGTCAGACATCCCCATCAGCTCCGGGAGCTCTGAGGAGATTAGGATCACGGCCTTCCCCTGTCTCGCCAGTTCATTGATCAGTTCGTATATTTCCTGTTTTGCTCCCACATCAATTCCCCGTGTGGGCTCATCAAAGATGATGATATCACAGTTCATGAGGAGCCATTTCCCCAGAATAACTTTCTGTTGGTTTCCGCCACTTAAGTTCTTGACAAGCTGCCGCATAGTCGGAGTTTTTACGGTCAGCTTCTCAATCTGCTGCCGGCAGGCTTCCTCTTCTTTATTTCCGTTAATCAACCCAAGAACATTTGTAATCCGGGGTGCGTATACAAAACTGATATTATCTTTTACAGACATGTTCAAAAACAGCCCCTGCTGCTTCCTGTCCTCGGGAATCAGTGCAATCCCATGTTTTATGGCATCCTCCGGAGACTGGATATTTACGGAACGTCCCTTGATCCGGATCTCTCCCTTCTGCATCTTATCCGCCCCGTATACCGCCCTTGCCGTCTCTGTACGACCTGCGCCGACCAGCCCTGCAAACCCAAGTCTTTCACCGCGGTAGGCCTCAAAAGATACCTCTTTTAAGAGCTCGGTACATACGTTTTGGACCTCCAGAACTTTTTCGCCTCTATCCGGAATAAATTCCGGAAACGTATCATTTAATTCCCGGTTTACCATCAGCCGGATCAGTTCTTCCTGTGTGGTTTCCTTTACATCCATTGTCTTTATGTAATGCCCGTCACGGAAAACAGAAACTTTATCACACAATTGAAATATTTCTTCCATACGGTGTGAAATGTACAGGATTGCCATGCCTTCCTGCTTCAGGGTTTTTACAATCTCAAACAAATACTCCAGTTCACTGTTAGTCAAAGCAGCGGACGGCTCATCCATAATCATAACCTTCACATCCTGTGAAAGTGACTTTGCGATTTCCACAAGCTGCTGATAACCGACCGACAGGTCTTTGACCAGCATCTTAGGATCTATCTTCACGCCAAGTCTGTCTAAAACCTTTGCCGCATCCTCTTCCATCCCACGAAAATCAATAAGCCCTCTTTTTTTCCGGTACCGGTTATAATAAATATTTTCTGCCACAGACAAGTGTTTCAGAAGATTAAGCTCCTGATAGATCGCCGTGATCCCCAGCGCCATCGATTTCTGTGGCGTATTGTCCTCGATTTGTTTTCCTTCAAATATGAGCGTCCCCTGCGTTGGTGCAATAGCTCCGGTAATCACTTTAATAAAGGTAGATTTGCCTGCTCCATTTTCACCGACAATCGCATGCACCTCTCCCCGGGAGAACCCCAGGGAGACGTCATCAAGGGCCACAACACCGGGATAAAGCTTCGTAATATGTCTTAATTCAAGTATTTTCTGCTCCATCATTCATAGGGGTCAGACCCCTTTGCCCTCCATTTTCAGAATTTTCTTAAAATATACCGTTGATTTTCAGCGCCTATTCAATATCATAATCCCCAATGTTCTCTTTTGTTACCTGGCTCATTTCATAGACGATCTGTTCTGATTTCGGTCCGTTTTCCAATACATCCTGTACTAAATCCAATACTTCCGCACCTTTTTCGGCGGGCTTGATGTCTACGGTTCCCTGATACATTGTATCTTGGGAGATCAGCTTGAGCGCTTCCGGCAGTGCATCCAGACCGATGATACAGGTATTGTCCGGTGTGTGCTCTTTATGTGTGAGACAGGATTCGTATACGCCCAGCGCGGAGGAATCGTTGATGCAGATGAACATTGAGACACCCGGATTGGACGTTAAGGCTGTTTCGGACAGGTTGTAACCTGTATCGGCATCCGCGGCGTTCTGCTCGTAGACATAGTTGATCTTCTTGTCGCCGGTATAAGTGTCTTCCAGCCCTTGTTTTAAGCCGTCTGCACGTTTGATAACTGACGGTATCTGGTCATAGCGGACAACCACGACCTCAATCTCGCCCTTATCGTTTGCAATATCGTCGATTGTGCCGTCGCCTTCTTTCTCGTTCAGCCATTGCCCTGCAAGCTCTCCGCCAAGCCGTCCGTATTCTTCTTCATCGATGCCGAAAAATGCATCCGAACCCTTTACTTCCTGGTCAAGGCTGATAACCGGTATCCCCGCATCCTGAGCCTTCTTTACCGCATCTGCCGGCGCTTCCTGATCCACCGGACTGATGATGATGGCATCCACACCCTGAGATACAAAATCTTCAATCTGGCTGATATGCTTTGATGCATCTGCCGCAGCATCTGCAACTACCAGATCGATTCCTTTTTCCTTGGCCGCAGCCTTCATCCCCTCCACAATGGAAACAAAATACGCATTTTCCATGCTTTGTACGGTATACCCTACCTTCAGGGTTCCGTCCTTTTTCTCTTTCGTGTCGGAAGAACCTCCTGCTGAATCATCCGAAGTCTTCACCAGGCTGCATGCCCCAAGGGACATCACCATCACCGCCGCTACCAGAATACTTAAAACTTTCTTTTTCATAAATTTTCTCCTTCCTATATGAAACAGTTCTATTTAAGATAGTTCTATTATAATTTTCATTGTCCAATCTGATAATCCAATATCATACGATAAACTTTAGATATCATACTCTCTTTCATATTGAACGGATTTCGGGTTAAGATAAACATTCAGCCAGGGTTCCCTAAAAAAAGAAGGCGGATGCTATACGCTCTCTCCGCCCCCGATTCCTTTAATCATTTTTTTATATTGTGAAACACTGACTCCCGTATATTTCTTAAAAGCCGCACTAAAATAAGCGGGGTTATCATATCCAGACATATAGCCAATCTCCTGAATCTTATAATCGGAGTTCGTCAGTAGCAGCTGGGCCTCTTTCATTCTTCTGCCGATCAGATAATCTGTAAAACTTTCCCCTGTCACTTCCGTAAAGACCGAACTGAAATAATTGGGGCTTAAGCCCGTATGCCCGGCAACCTCTCCAATCCGGAGGCCCGGCTCGGCAAAATGCTCTTCTATATACTCACACGCCTTCTTGATCATTTGATCGTTGGATATGGCATCTCCGGCCTTGAAACGCTCAGCCATCTTTATCAGTTCCGTTTCCAGAAGTTCCATTGCATCGTCCAGCGTTTTTTGTTTGATCACATGACGGTATACTTCATCCAGATCGGCTTCACCTGTTTCTGCAAGCTGCTGGGTTTTCCCCAGCTCCCCTAATATGGAACTCAGAGAAAAAGACAGCATCAGCAAAGAATCACTTCCTGTATACCTCAGGTTATTTTTCAGCCTTTCCACATACTCATGGATCATCTCCGTATTTCCCATCAGAACTAATTTTGCCAGATATTCCACAAGACTTTTATTTACGGTATGATGCTGGTCAAAATATTTATCCAGATCTTTCTCCGTCAAATCCTTGCCCTTTTCCTCGCTGAACTGGTAGCTGCATATCTGGCGGACTTTTTCGTACGACAGACCCAGGTAGTATAACTCCGATACCGCCGGCCCCATGATAAATGATATTGCGGCTGGTATATTTCTCTCCCGTATCCTCTTTCTGCATTCTTCTTTGAAGCTGCCGGCATCCGCTTCTATCCTTTCCCCGCTGCCCCAGCAGCAGATCAGACTGTGTCCAAAACTACAGATATACTGGTATCCGCGCATCTGGCAGACGCTCTTCACGATCTGGTTTATTTCCGTCTCCTTCTCATCATCGTCAAACATGGCCTCCATAACAAGCCACTTTTGACTCTCCTGTTTCTGAAAAGGCTTCTCCAGTTTACGGCACACTTCTCTTGTGTATTTCTGGTTCAGAACGTTCTGAAAAAAGGTTTCCTCCAGGATCTTTTCGTCCTCAAGCACGATTTCTTCCAGTCCGCTGCTATGTTTTCTCAGAGTCTCCGCCCGTTTCTTTTCATTTTTCTGATATACAATCTGCCTCATCGTCTCCCGGAGCTGGCTCAGGTCAATCGGCTTCAGTAGATAATCGTCCACGCCCAGCCGCAGCGCCTTCTGTGCAAATTGAAAATCATCATAAGCGCTCATAATGACCACCTGAATCTCCGGACACTGCTTTTTGATCTGTTCCGTCAGGTGCAGCCCATCCATATTTGACATCTTAATATCTGTCAGAAGGATATCCGCCTGCTTTTCAATCGCAGCTTCCAGCGCCTGATCCCCATCCTCGACTCCGGCTGCCACTTCAATCCCCAGCTCCTCCCATGGAAACGCACAGCACATTCCCTTCAACTGTATTTCATCATCGTCTGCGATCACCAATCTATACATGCATACGCTCCTCTCTTATCTCGATCAGAACTTTCATCCCTGCCCCTTCTTTGCTCTCAACCTTCATCCTGCACGCAGCTCCGAAGAAAAGCTTCAGCCGCTCGTTCACATTGGTAAGCCCGTAGCTCTCAGATTCCTCCACAAACCCTTCCGAAAGTTGTCTCTGGATTTTCCGGCAGCGTTCCTTTGGCATTCCAAGCCCATTGTCTTCCACCATAAGAACGATTCTCCCATTTTTTCTCCTGCAGTCAATCTGAATCTTCCCTCCGTCCTCTTTCCCCTTGATTCCGTGGTAAATCGAATTTTCTACCAGGGGCTGGAGGATTAGCTTCGGGAGTATAAAATCCCTGATGTCTTCCTCCAGATATATGGAAAATGAAAGCTTCTTCTTATATCTCATAAGCTGAATCGTCAGGTAGCTTTCAACATTCGAGATTTCATATTTAAGGGACACTTCTTCCCTGCCATTGTTTAAACCCGTTTTAAAGAAACGGGTCAGGGCCTCCAGCATGTTCTCTGCGTCCCTCTGTTCGTTCATGCGAATCAGCCACATAAGGGAATCCAGCGTGTTATATAAGAAATGGGGATTGATCTGTGCCTGAAGCAGAAGCAGTTCATAGTGGCGCTGCCGCTCGTGTTCCTTCTGAATGCGCTCCATCAGGTTCCGTATTTCCACAACCATGACATTAAACTGGCTCCCCAGCTCCCCAATCTCGTCCTCTGATTCACATGTAACCGCTATTTCAAAATTCCCCTCCTGCACCTTTTCCACGGACTTCTTCAGGGACAGAATCGGCCTGGTGATGCTGCCGGCCACTCGGTAAGATATGTACCCGCCTATCACAATCAGGAGGATGGTTACGATAACCGACACCGCCAGCACGTTGATCAAAAGACTGTAGTATGCAGCCTGAGGCATGTAATAGGCGATAATCCAGTCATTTGTATGGAGCTGCTGGTAGGCCGTAATAAACTTCGAGATGGTTCCAAAATCTTTTTCCGGAAAATCTTTTTTCCAGTATGTCAGAAACCTGGACGCCTCCAGAACTTCCGGCATTTCTTCCACCACTTCCTCATGGCCCGCTATACCATTTTCACAAATTAGCGTAACTCTGTCATCGTCATAGAGCTTCACCTGTCCATCCCTGATTCTGATCTGTGTGTCCGGGTAAAACAAGTATAATTCTCCACGTTCCTCCTGATACTTGCTGTTGCGCAGAATATCCGATACCGCCACTTCTACCATCACACTGCCCAGCATACGGCCTGTTTTCTCTGCCGTTACCGGAATTGCCAGAGAGACAAATTCCGTTTCGGCCGTACTGACAAAAAAGGATACACTGTGCAGTTCAAACCAGTTTGGTTCCTTTATCTCTTTTATCAGCTTATACCAGTCCTGGGATTTATAATCTTTTTCCTGGAGTGAGTATGGGCTGTCCTTATATACGCCGCCATTTTCTCCGACAATGTAGATCTTGATGGCCTCATCAAAATACCCGGATGTCCCCAACAATAAACTGTTCAGCTTTATTTCACTCTCATGAAGTTCCTGCGCGTCTGAAAAATTCCGCGATAATTCCCGGTTAACCACTTCATCTCCCGCTATCGTCTGACCGATCTGATAGGCCTGCTGGAGAAGCTTATCCAGCTGGGCCGCCTGATTCCCGAGATTCGTGGTTATCTCATTCTTTCTTTTTTCCTGCACATTTGCAGATATGTAAAGCAGCATTACAATGCAAAAAAGAACGACCGGTATCAGGGAAAAAAGCGCAAAGTTCTTCAGCAGCTTGTCCCGGATTGATTTTCTCTTCATCTTCTAATACCCCTGCATTTCATCCAGATTACTTACAGTAAATACATTTCCCCTTGCCACCATGCTGCTCTGGGTCTGTATCCCCTGCATGTCTTGATCGATCAGTTCCGCCAGTTCTCTCCCCAGATATGGAGATGCCTCGACACAGCCATAATATCCGCCTGCCTGTATCGCTGTTTTTACATCTTTGATCCCATTCACGGAGACTATGGTAATCTGTTCCCGAAGCCCCAGTTCTTCCAGGGCATGAACCGCTCCAATGCCTTCTTCATCCGTGTTGGCAAAGATAGCGTCGATTGAACCCGGATGGTTTAAAAGATAATTCATGACATTATTCCTGGCAGTTCCCCGATCCCCATTACCCTCCGTGCTTGCCGTGATTTCCAGATTGCCGTACTCGCTTAACTGGTTTCTGAATCCGATATTATGCATCCTGTTAATGGATGAACCATTTTCTCCGCGTACTTCCAGAATCTTTCCTTCTCTGCCGTCAAAAAACCGCGCCAGAAGATCCGCACAGGCTTCCCCTTCCCACATTGCATCGGTTCTGATCTCTGCCAGGACAGAGATGTCTTCTAAGTTGTCGGCCAGCCTGTCCAGCATGATAATCTTTGCTTTTCCCTGATCTGCCTGGCGCAGACTTTCTTCGAGCCCTATCGTTTTCACAGGCATAACTGCCAGGTATTCCGGTTCATATTCTAACAATTCCTGTATATCATGTTTCTGCTTCTCTATATCGGCATTTGCATCTCTCCACTCAACTGTAAAGCCCTGCCTTTCCAGATTCTCCAAAACATCCTGCCATATGGCAGTTGTCCTTGCGTTTTTTGTATCGCTGAACGATATTGCTACCTGAACGCTCTTTTTCCTTTTCTCTGCGCCATAGTCAAAGCAATTCACAACCAGCAAGAATAAAAGACAAATGATAATAACTGCGCTTATCCAGATACTTTTCTTTTTCATGACCGCCTCCGGGGTTTTTTATAATTATAGCATAACACTTTCGTCCCGTAATAATTTTTTACGGAGAGAAATATATGGAAATCCGGTGGGATGCCGTACCTCCTTCCTTCAAAACACTAATATCGACTTTATATTTATACTGATGAATCCTTAGAAATACGTTTTTTATTTATAGCAGCAAAAAAGCCCCAAACAACAACCGTCATTCGGGACTTTTACATGTTTTTACCCACTGTCTGTGCTTACATTTCACATCTTTACCATAGCTGATCCCAACCTGCAAAATCTCACCGCTTTCTTTTACTTTCTGCATGTAGTTCTTTTGTTTTATCTGACAAATTGCATTCTCATCATTATATTCTAGAAACGGGATTTCTCGGTCATGGATCTTTTCCAGCATTGCAGCTACTTTCATTCCGTTACATGAAAGCGTTGCATCCAACATCTCTTTCGATCCATCTACAATCTGCTTCACTTCCCCCATACTGTCACGCGACAGCACTCTCTGGAATTTTTCCATCAATTCATGATTAGGAATCTTTACCTACCGATTGGATGCTCCAGCTCCATTTTCAGGGCTGTTTCCCGCCTAGAATTTCTTAGGCCCGCGGCCGCGTTTTTGAAAGGACATGAATGTTCTCCGGGAGGCTTTCGTCTATCCCTTCATGGAGCGCCCCCCTATTTAAACAGCCTGTCTTTCGCCCTCGGCCGTTTCTTCCCCACAGGCTTATCCGGCAGCGGTTCATATTTTCTCCCGCTCCTCAGAAAAGGCATCCGCTTATGATTCCGCCATAGATAAATCAGAAGGCCGCCGGTTACAACAACAATCAGCCCGGCCAGCAGCTGTGAAACCGGGAACCCAATCCCAGGAATTAACAGCTGGTCTGTCCTCAGACCTTCGATCCACACTCTTCCCAGCCCATATCCAAATAAATACAGCAGGAACAGTTCCCCTTCGTACTTCTTATGCTTTCTGTAAAGAAACAAAAGAATAAACAAAATCAGGCACCAGACCGACTCGTACAGAAATGTGGGATGAACCTGGATATAGCTGACGCCATCCACCACCTGCATATTGGCCCTCATCTTCTCCGTCACATCGCTGTTCCGCACCGCGTCCAAAGGCAGCTGCATAGCAAAGAGGCTGTCTGTATATTCTCCAAACGCCTCCCGGTTGAAAAAATTCCCCCAGCGTCCCAGCATCTGTCCGTTCAGAATCGCTAATGCCACCGTATCAAATATCTGGGGCGCGTTCAGGTGTTTGACCCTCGCACAGATGATTACCGTAATCACCGCCGCGATCACGCCGCCATAGATCCCCAGTCCTCCTTCACGGAGGTTCAGGATATCGAGAAGATTATCCTTATACATATCCCAGGAGAATATAACATAGTACAGCCTTGCACCTGCAATGCCGCAGACAACGCCGATGATCCCCATATCCAGATAATCCTCCGGATTCTGCCTCGTCCGCTTCGCCTCAGATGTTGCAATCAAAAAACCAATCAAAATTGCACATCCAATGATGATCCCGTAAAAAGCAATCTCAAATCCGAAAACAGTAATCGATTTCCCTACGTGTTCCAGATGAATTCCCAAATGCGGGAAATTTATATTATAATGCATGTCCTATGCTCCCTTCCTGTAGGATTGTTCAGAGGGGTCTGACCCCTATACATTAAACCGAAACAAAATAATGTCTCCGTCCTGTACTACGTATTCTTTTCCTTCCAGTCTGACAAGCCCTTTCTCTTTGGCCGCAGCATGTGTCCCGCAAGCCATCAGGTCGTCATAGCTTACGATTTCCGCACGGATAAATCCTCGCTCAAAATCGGTGTGGATCTTTCCGGCAGCCTGCGGCGCTTTTGTGCCTCGCTTGATTGTCCATGCGCGAACCTCCGGCTCACCGGCCGTCAGATAGCTGATCAGGCCCAGAAGATGGTAACTGGCTTTTATCAGTTTTTCCAGTCCTGACTCTTCTAATCCTAAATCTTCCAAAAACATTTTTTTCTCTTCGTCATCCAGCTCCGCTATTTCCTGCTCGATCTGGGCACAGACCACGAATACCTCGCACTCTTCGCGTTCTGCGTACTCACGCACTGCCTGCACGCCAGCGTTGGAGGCGCCGTCATCTTCCAGGTCGTCCTCGGTTACATTTGCCGCAAAGATAACCGGCTTGCGGGTCAGTAGGTTATAGCTCTCCAGCCAGCCCTGCTCGTCTTCATCGTCTGTGCCGAAGCTTTTTGCCATTTTATTCTCTTCCAGGTGCTCTTTAATCCGCTCCAGAAGACCGAGTTCTTTTGCCGCTGCTTTATCATTTCTTGCAACCTTTGTGGTTTTTGCAATTCTTCTCTCCAGGATCTCGAGATCGGAGAAGATCAGTTCCAGATTGATCGTCTCTATATCCCGCAGTGGATCAATACTGCCATCCACATGTACGATATTGCCGTCCTCAAAACATCTCACCACATGCACAATCGCGTCAACCTCACGAATGTTTGCTAAAAACTGATTTCCCAGGCCTTCCCCCTTGGATGCTCCCTTTACAAGGCCCGCTATATCTACAAATTCGATGGCCGCGGGAACGATCTTTTTTGTGTGATACATCTCTCCCAGCACGTCAAGACGCTTGTCCGGCACTGTTACAACGCCAACATTCGGATCAATCGTGCAGAACGGGTAATTCGCTGACTCCGCCCCCGCCTTTGTCAATGAGTTAAACAATGTGCTTTTCCCAACATTCGGTAATCCAACAATTCCTAATTTCATAAGTTAAATCCTCTCTGTATCTTAATCTTTATTCTGCGGCCTGCCACAGACTTCTTTATGAGTAACGACAGACCCTCTGCATATACCTGTTCTTCTCCCCAATACAGCGTCAGTCCCGTGTCTCCATCAAGACAACCGTCCCGTAAGGAAACGAGATTCTCACCTCATCCCCCTCTATTTCATTGCTGACACACAAACTGTCAAAAGGCGTCAGCATATGATGGCTCAGAGGATACTTTGCTCCGGTTATATTAAAGTCCTCCACTTCACCGCCCAAAGGAAATACGGAAAAATATGGACCATATGCCTCTTCCTTTTTCAGAACCAGCTCCTCTTTCAGAAGCCTTATCTGGTTATGCCTGTCCACGATCCTGGCGTCTGCCCCCGCGTCCAGGGCCACCTTCAGCGTCTGCACATTCGCCCACACATGGTCCAGCCTGGTGCCGGTTGCCCCCAATATCAGGATATTCTGCCTGTGCAGATCCAGACACAGACGCAGAGCGATCTCTGTATCCGATGCATCCTTCACAGGATTAAATTCCCGGATCGGAACCTTTGTCTCTTCTTTATAGTACGCAATGACCTCTTCAGGCGCACTGTCGAAATCTCCTACAATATAATCGGGGAGGATGTTATGCTCGTAAAGGAAGAGGAGTCCTCTGTCCACACCAATAATAAATTCAGTCTCTTCATCCTTTAAAATATCAACGGCGAATTCTTCCTCCAATAGTCCGCCGCTGACAATTACTGTTCGTTTACTCATTTTCTTTTAAAATCTCCATCAGTCCTGTCACATTATCCGCAATTGTTCCCTTAAATACTGCGGAACCCGCCACGATTACATTCGCGCCTGCATCCAGGACCTCTTTCACATTGCTTTGATATATCCCGCCGTCTACTTCGATGTCTGTATTCAGTCCACGTTCGTTCAGCACAGAACGCAGGCTTCTGATCTTGTCCAGTGATTCCGGAATAAATGCCTGTCCGCCAAAACCAGGCTCCACACTCATAATCAAAAACATGTCCGCCTGATCCAGAAACGGCACCAGTGCCTCCACCGGTGTAGCCGGCTTAATCGTCACCCCGGCCTTCATACCGCAGGCGTGGATCTTGTCCAGCACGGCCTGCACATCCTCGCATGCTTCCAGATGAACTGTCAGAATATCTGCTCCTGCCTCCTGAAAAGCCTCCACATAACGCCCCGGATCTGTTACCATCAAATGCACATCCATCACCTGGGGGCTTACGCCCTGGATCGACTTCAGGACGGGCATTCCAAAAGAAATACTGGGAACGAACATGCCGTCCATAACATCGAAATGCAGGTACTTTGCACCATTGTCCGACGTAATCCGTATCTGTTCTCCTAAAACCTTAAAATCTGCTGACAAAATAGATGGCGCCAAAATATTTTTCATAAGCTAATACCTCTTCTTCTCCTGTAATTCCTGATACATTTCCAGATAATCCTCATACCGGACGGTATGAATCTCTCCATGTTCCACGGCCGCTTTTACGGCACACCCCGGCTCGTGCACGTGGTCGCATCCGTTAAACCGGCACTTTCCTTCATAGGGGGCAAATTCTCTGATATAGTGCTTAAGCTCCCCTTTTTCAAAATCATTGACATACAGAGAACTGAAACCAGGCGTATCCATAATATAGGAATTCCCGTCTATCGTAATTAACTCGGAATGTCTGGTCGTGTGCTTTCCTCTTGCAATCTTTTTGCTGATACTTCCCGTCTCCATCCGGATCTCCGTTTGGAGCAGATTGATCAGAGAGGACTTTCCCACCCCGGATGGTCCCGCAATCACGGTCGTCTTACCCTGAAGCACTTCCTTTACAGTCCCGACATTCTCCTCGTTTAAAGCACTGGTAAATATAACCCGGTATCCGCAGGCGCTGTAGATCTCCTGCAGTTCTTTGAGTTCCGGCTGTGAGGCTATGTCCTTCTTATTAAAACAAAGCACTACCGGAATCTCCTTGCTTTCCATCATGACAAGGAACCTGTCCAGCAGGTTGAAATGAGGCTTTGGCTCTGTCACCGCAAACACGACCAGCGCCTGGTCAATATTCGCCACTGCGGGACGGATCAATTCATTCATTCTGGGCAGAATCTGGACAATATTGCCGGTCTTCTCCGCCTCGTCCAAAATCTCGATCTCAACGTCATCCCCTACCAGGGGCTTTACCTTTTCTTTTCTGAATACACCTTTTGCTTTACACTCATAAATACCGGATTCTACTACGTGTACGTAGTAGAATCCGGCAATTCCCTTTATTATCTTTCCCTGCATAAACTAATAACCTTCTTGATCACTGCCGCTTGTTCCGTCCCCTGTTCCATTTCCGTTTCCGTTACCGTTACTTGGACTCTCAGGATCATCCGGCTGACTTTGCCCCAGGCTGATTACAAAATCGACCGTCTCTCCTTTTTCAAGCAAACTACCCGGAGATACAGATTGAGATGCAACTAAACCTGCGGTTACAAAGCTATAATCTTCAGTAGCATTGCCTTCAAGACCAGCATCATGTAAAGCCTGCATAGCTTGATCTTTATTCATTTTACTTAAATTGGGCACCGTCACCATCTCCACCTTCGGCCCTTTACTGACAACATACTCAACCGTTGTCCCCGCATCCACTTTCTTATCAGCCTTCGTCTTCTGCGACATGACAATCCCGGCGTCATACTTATCACTATACTCCTCAGAAGCACTTCCCACAAGCCCCGCAGCAGCCAGTGCCGCCTCTGCATCTTCCTGGCTCAGGTCAACCAGATTCGGGACCGTCGCCTTCTCAGCGCCCATGCTGACAGTCATTGTTACCTTGGTGCCTTCTTTTACCTCAACACCGGGTGCCGGATCCGTAGATATAACCTTCCCTTCCTCTACACTGCCATCATAAACCGCTGTGGAATCCACCACCAGTTTGGCGTCGTCCAGCATCTTCTGTGCCTCGTCCTCACTCATTCCTACAACATTCGGAACCATCACGGTCTTTTCTTCTTTGCCGCTGCTGACCACCACATTAATCTGTGTATTCTTATCTACTTTCGTCTTGGCATCTGTCTCCTGCCGGATAATCACACCACTATCATACTTATCGGATGTCTCACGCCCGGATACGTGATAGCCCAGATTTTTCTTGGAGAGGGCTTCCTTCGCCTCCTCTTCCGTCATGCCAACCAGATCGGGCACCGTCACCTTGCTCTCCGTCTGCGTCGTCTTGAAACCAGAACCGCCCTTGAAGAGCCCGGCCGCCTTTCCGATCATAAAAAGCAGGATAAACGCGATAATGACCGCCGCCACGATCATCAATATCTTCATGATCTTCCGCGTATTCGGATCTACATCATTCTTCTTCCTGCTGTCCCTCCTGTAGTCTTCCTCATCATCACTGTCATACTCATCACTATCGTAGTCGTAATCATCGTCGTCGTAATCGTCATAACCGTCATCGTCATAGTCGTCATCATAATCATCGTCATCGCCGTAGTCACGGTCCTGTATCCGTTCCATCTCCTCCGTGGACATCACAACCGTAGTGTCTGATCCGGATGCGTAAGGAGACATATTGACGAAATTCCCTTCCGGGCTGACAAGAGACCGCTTCAGATCCAGTATCAGCGACTGGCAGTTCAGATATCTCCGTTCCGGATTCTTCTGCGTACACTTCATGATAATACATTCCAGACTGTACGGAATATCCGGCACTTCCTCCGCAGGCGATACGATCTCCTCCTGCAGATGCTTGATTGCAACGGATACGGTAGAATCCCCGTCAAACGGCACATGGCCGGTGATCATCTCATACATGGTGATGCCGGCCGAATAAATATCACTTTTTTCATCTACAATGCCGCCTCTTGCCTGTTCAGGCGAGGTGTAATGTACGGAGCCCATAACATTGGTGCTGATGGTATTGGTGGCCGTGGTTGCCCGCGCAATCCCAAAATCCGTTACTTTTACTTTTCCTTCTTTGGAAATAATGATGTTCTGAGGTTTGATATCCCGGTGGACAATATGCTGATTATGGGCAGCCTGAATACCTGTCACCATCTGTATAGAAATGCTGATCGTCTCTTTCGCGGTGAGTCTTCCCTTTTTTTCGATATATTCCTTTAACGTGATTCCCTCGACCAGTTCCATGACCATGTAGTACAGGCCGCGGTCCTGCCCCACATCGTAGACATTTACCACATTGGGATGCATCAGGCCTGCTGCAGCCTGCGCCTCGCTTAAAAACTTCTGGATAAAAATCTCATCTGTGCGAAAATCACTCTTTAATACCTTAATTGCCACATAGCGATTCAGCTTATGGTCTTTCCCCTTATAAACATCCGCCATTCCACCTGAGCCAATACGGCTCAATATTTCATAACGTTTCCCTAAAAATACTCCTTCTTTTAACATATACTCACCTCATCCGCAAACGGATCTACCAGAACAATCCCTATATTGTCCGTACCGCCGTTTTCTTTTGCTGTTTCTACCAGAGACTCTGCCGATTCTACAATGTCCCTGCCCCCCTGTACGATGTGGAATAATTCTTCATCTTCCACCATATTGCTGAGTCCGTCTGTACACATCAAAATGATGTCTCCCTTTTTCAGACGGTGCTCATAAAAGTCTACCTCCACGCTGTCCTTGGCGCCAATGGCCCTTGTAATGATATTCTTATCCGGATGGTGCTTTGCCTCCTCCGGCTTGATACCGCCGAGACGCACCATCTCCTCAACCAGTGAATGATCCTTGGTCAGCTGAATAATGCCCTGATTGATCAGATACAGCCTGCTGTCCCCCACATTCGCAAAATACATCATCTGATTCACGATCGTCGCAACGACCACCGTGGTTCCCATCCCCTTCAGATGGGAGTCCTGGGAGGCCTTTTTTATAATCTCCCGGTTCGCGGTCTTAATTGCGGAGACAAGCGCCTTTTCAATGTCTTCCTGGTCGCTCTGCTTCAGTTCTCTCTGCAGAACTTCCACCGTATATTTTGAAGCATAATCGCCGGCCTGGTGTCCGCCCATGCCGTCGGCAACTACAAACAGGTTGGGGAGAGGTCCTAACGGATTATCTGTCGTATAGACATAATCTTGATTCACTTGTCGTACCATACCAACGTCGGTAATGGAAAATGTCTTCATAGCATATCTCCTTTATTCTTTGTTTGTCTGCACATAACGTCGTCTGAGCTGCCCGCAGGCGCCATCGATATCTGCACCCATTTCCCTTCTTATAGTAACATTTATTCCACTTTTTTCAAGTTTATTTTTGAAATTCAGGGCATTTTTCCTGCTTGGCCTCACAAATGAGCGTTCCCTGACCGGGTTCACCGGGATCAGATTCAGATGGCAGTTTCTCGGCTTTAAGATCCGGACCAGTTCTGCGGCATCTTCATCCGTATCGTTCACGCCGTGCACCAGGCTGTATTCGAAGGTAATCCTTCTGCCTGTTTTTTCAAAATATTCATCGCATGCATGCAGCACGTCCTGAAGTCCGTATTTGTTTGCAACCGGCATAAGTTCTTTTCTCTTCTCCTGTGTCGTTCCATGCAGGGAAAGAGCCAGCGTGATCTGCAGATCTTCCTCTGCAAGCTCCCGCATCTTGGGTACAATCCCGCATGTGGAAACCGTCACATTCCTCTGGCTGATATGAAGTCCGTGTTCATCCGTCAGAAGCCTGATAAACCGAAGAAAATTTTCATAATTGTCCAGCGGTTCCCCGGTGCCCATGATGACCACATTGGACACCCGCTCCCCTGTAATTCTCTGTATCGCATAGACCTGCCCCAGCATCTCCGAAGCTGAAAGATTCCTTACCAAACCACCGATCGTGGAGGCACAGAACCTGCAGCCCATGCGGCATCCCACCTGGGAAGAGATACAGACAGAATTCCCGTGCTTGTATCTCATGAGTACGCTTTCCACCACATTCTGGTCGTGAAGCATAAAGAGAAATTTGTTCGTCCCATCCAGATTCGATTCCTGGCGTTCGAGCATCTCAACAGGAAGTATCGTATATGCCTCATTCAGTCTTTCCCGGAGTTCTCTCGAGAGATTCGTCATCTCGTCAAAGCTGCCGGCCAGCTTGACATGGAGCCATTCATACAACTGCTTTGCCCGAAACTTCTTTTCCCCAAGAGCCGCCATTTCCTCCTGTAATTCTTCATATGTATATGCACGGATATCCTTCTTCATTATTTACGCTGAACCTTTCTTTCTCAATCTGGCAATAAAAAATCCATCGCTGTCGTGCACGCCCGGCAGGAGCTGCAGACAGCTATCCTCTCCTACAGCGCCCTGAAGTTGTGCGCAGAGGCTCTCCTTCAGCTGCTCAGGGGCAAAATCCGGATGTTCCGCTAAAAACCACTCCACATTTTCCTGGTTTTCCGCCCGGTTAATCGTACATGTGCTGTAAATGAGCACCCCTCCCGGCTTTACATAGCCGCACACCACATCCAGTATACTGCGCTGGAGCCGCACAAGATCCTCCAGCTGTTTTTCAGTAACCCTGTATTTTAAATCCGTCTTTTTCCCCAGCACGCCAAGGCCGGAACAGGGCAGATCCGCGATCACAATATCAGCCTTAGACACAGATGAGGCGTCCTGCACAGAAGCGTCCATCTGCACCGCGGTAATATTCTTCATCCCCATCCTGTCTATGTTCTCCCGGATCAGTGCTGTCTTATATTCCGTCAGATCCCTTGCCTCCACATGTCCGGTTCCTGCCAGACGGTCCGCAAGATGAATGGACTTGCCGCCCGGAGCGGCACAAACATCGATAATATAATCGCCCGGCTTTGGATCTGCAATCTCACCGACCAGCATGGAGCTGACATCCTGTACCGCGAACAGTCCCTCCCGGAAACTTTCCAGATCGCCCAGATAGTCATATCCGGTAATGCGGCAGGCGTATGGCAGGTACGGATGTCCCGCTGCCCGCACCCCTTCTTTTTCCAGCCTGGCCTCCAGTTCCGCCGGCTGACACCGGCTGATATTACAGCGGATTGTCAACGGCTTCTCCTTCTGAAAATCTGCAAGCATCATCTCCACAGTCTCCCTGCCGTATTCCTCCAGCCACATCTTCAGAATCCACTCCGGCATAGAATACCGTACAGACAGGGCTTCCACGGGGCCGCTCGGATATTCGACCGCGTTGATCCCGCGTGCAGCACTGCGAAGCACGCCGTTCACAAAGCCCTTAAGCGGACCAAAGCCCTTTTTCACCGCCAGCTTAACCGCTTCATTGCACACGGCAGAATCCGGAACACTGTCCATATATTTCAGCTGGTATACCGCGCTCCGCAGTATATTGCGGATGACCGGCTTCATCTTTTTCACCTTTACTTTTGAGAACTGGCTGAGGATATAGTCCAGTTCGATCAGGTGCTCCAGAGTCCCCTCCGTCACCCTCGTAATGAATGCACGTTCCTTCTTATCCAGATACTGATATTTACTCAGCACATTCCCCAGCGCAATATGGCTGTACACATCATGCTCCGTAATATCCATCAAAAGCCCCAGCACAATCTCTCTGTCACTCAACGGCTTTGCCATCTCATTTCCTCCTGTCAGTGGTTATTGTTCAAAGGCAGACCTGTAAACAGTAACCTGTTAGTCGCGCCTGCGCCCGCTGATCAAAAGCAGCCTGAGAAGCTGCAGGATCATGGATGCGGCGCTGGCTACATACGTCAGGGCCGCTGCCCCCAGTACTTCTTTTGTTGCGCTTACTTCTTCCGGATAAAGCATTCCGGTATTCTCCAGAACCTTCACTGCTCTTCTGGATGCATTAAACTCTACGGGCAGCGTCACAAGCTGGAACAGTACTGCCGCAGAGAACAGCAGAATCCCCAGATTGATCAACAGCAGAGAGGTCCGTCCATTGATAAAAAGCCCAATGATAATCAGCGGCCACGCAGCCATGGAACCGAAATTAGCTACCGGCACCAGCGCCCCTCTGATCTTCAGCGGCGTATATCCTACATTGTGCTGTATTGCATGGCCGCACTCATGTGCAGCTACGCCTATGGCGGCCACCGAAGCCGACTGATACGTCGCATCCGACAGTCTCAGTACCTTATTGCGCGGGTCATAATGGTCTGTCAGATTCCCCGATATATGCTGCACGGTCACATCGTATATTCCATTTGCCCTTAAGATCTTCTCCGCCGCTTCTCTTCCCGTCATCCCCGAATGGCTGCGCACTTGAGCATATTTATTGAATACCCGGTTCACCCGGCTGGATGCCAGAATACAAATAACAGCCCCGATAATCACTAATATATAAGTTGGATCATAGCCAAAAAAATACATGTTACTCCCTCCAATTCGAATGCGGCACCCGCCAGAATGGGTTCGGTCACTCTGAACCGCAGTTAAATACGGTGCCGGTTTCCAGTGTATATCCCCTCAGAAATGCACTTGCCTCCATTCGTTTTTTACCGGGAATCTGCAGCTCGCTGATCCGCAGAATTCCCTCGCCCGTCAGCACTGTGAAAGAGTCTTTTCCCACTTCCAGAACTGTTCCGGGTGAAGCAGCGGCGCCCTTCGCTTTCTGCGGTTCCGCTTTCGCCTTCCAGATCTTCAGCACTTTTTCTCCCCAGTGCGTATAGGCGCTTGGCCAGGAATTCAGCCCCCGTACCAGTCTCTCGATCCGGACGGCCGGCTGGCCCCAGTCAATATTTCCCATCTTCTTATCCAGCATCTTTGCATAAGGAGTCGGACTCTCACCCTGATGCTCGAAAACTGCGGTACCGTCCTCCAGCGCCTCCAGTGTCTCCACGCAGAGCGCTGCACCGGCCGCAGCCAGTTTGTCGTGCAGGCTTTCCCCTGTTTCTTCCTCCGTAATCGGCACCTCTGTTTTCAGGATCATGTCCCCCGTATCCAACCCCTCATCCATCTGCATCGTCGTGACGCCCGTCACCTCTTCCCCGCAGAGAATGGACCACTGGATCGGCGCCGCACCTCTGTACTTCGGAAGCAAAGACGCGTGGACATTAATACAGCCGTAGGGCGTCATGTCCAATATCTCCTTCGGAAGGATCTGTCCGAAAGCCACGACCACAATGACATCCGCCTTGTATCCCCGCAGTTCTGCCACACATTCCGGCCGCCGGACCTTTACCGGCTGATACACCGGTATCCCGTACTTTTCTGCAGCTTCTTTTACCGGCGTAAACTGCATTTCTTTGCCTCTGCCTCTCGGCTTGTCAGGCTGGGTCACGGCCAGGCAGACATCATGTCCTGCCTGGACAAGCGACTCCAGAGTACCGACAGCAAAATCAGGAGTCCCCATAAATATCACTCTCATCTTACTCTTCTTCCTCCTCATATGTCACATCATGAAGCCCGTCTTCTACTTTATCTACATACAGTTCCCCTGACAAATGCGCGATTTCATGGCAGAAAGCCCTCGCCAGAAGGCCCTCGCCCTCCATCTCAAACTCTTCCATATCTTCATTCAAAGCCCGTACTTTCACATAGTCCGGCCTGGTCACAATCCCCCATTTTCCGGGAACACTCAGACAGCCCTCTTCACCGGTCTGCTCGCCGGAAGTCTCCAGTATCTCCGGATTGATCAGCACGATCGGTCCTTCCCCTACATCGATGGTTACAATATTCTTAAGCACTCCGACCTGGGAGGCAGCAAGTCCCACTCCATTCTTTTCATACATCGTATCAAACATATCCCCGATAAGCATTTTTGTACGCAGAGTCATTTTTGTTACTTCTTTGCATTTCTTTGTTAAAATTTCGTCCCCAATCACTCTTACATCTCTGATTGCCATAATATCCTCCCTGTTTCTATTCTTCTTCTTTTTTCTTTTCTCTATTCTCTGAACCTCTAAAACTCAAAATACATTCATCGGATTAAAATCGAACTGGATCCTCATTTTCTGAAATCCCGGATTCACCTCAATGTATTGTTCCAGATAGTTTTTCATCTTTACCAGTGTATCATATCTTTCTGATTTGAGATAGAGAACTTTACGATACACATCGTTGATTTTTCCAATCCCCGGGCTCGCCGGACCGATGATCTCCATGCTCCTGCCTTTATTGATGCGCAGCGCATACTCCTTGAGATATCCGCATCCCTTTTCCAGAAGCGGTTCGTCCCCACAGCTCACCAGCACTGCCAGCAGGCTCTCCGCCGGCGGATATCCCATCAGCTCCCGGTAGCGGATCTCCTCCGCATAAAACGCCTCGTAATCCTGTGCCGCCGCTGTCACAATTCCATAGTGTTCCGGGCTGTAGGTCTGAATCACGGCCTCGCCTTTCTTCTTTCCGCGGCCAGCCCTTCCCACGGCCTGGGTCAGAAGCTGGAAGGTCCTCTCCCCCGCCCGGTAATCATCCGCATACAGGGACATATCCGCAGCCAGCACACCCACCAGCGTCACATTCGGAAAATCATGCCCCTTTACGATCATCTGGGTTCCCACCAGAATATCGGCCTCTTCATTGGCAAATGCCGCCAGGATCTTTTCATGCCCGTCCTTCTGCCGCGTGGTATCCATATCCATCCGGAGCACTCTCGCCTCCGGAAACTGGTTTTTTACCAGTTCCTCGATCTGTTGTGTCCCCGCCCGGAATTCCCCGATATGGCGGGAGCCGCATTCAGGGCAGACAGACGCTTTTCGTTCCTCGTACCCGCAATAGTGGCAAACCAGCTTCCCGTTGCGGTGGGACGAAAGAGACACATCGCAGTGCGGGCATTTGATTACATGTCCGCATTCCCTGCACGAGACAAATCCTGCGTATCCCCGGCGGTTCAGAAACAGCATGATCTGCTCCCGCTTCTCCAGACGGTCCGCGATCATATCCTGCAGCTTTCTGCTCAGAATCGAACGGTTGCCCTCTTTGATCTCTTCCCGCAGATCCACGGTGGAGACCTCCGCCATGTCCTGCATCCCGGACCGGTTCGGCATCTCCAGCAGGCAGTACTCCCCGCGTTTTGCACGGTACATCGCCTCCAGGGACGGGGTTGCCGATCCCAGGACCACACTGGCTCCCTCCATCGCCGCCCTCTCTATCGCAGTCTCCCTCGCATGATACCGGGGCACCTGCTCGCTTTTATACGTAGTTTCATGTTCTTCGTCTATCACGATCAGCCCCAGATTTGGAAACGGGGTAAACAGTGCGGAGCGGGGACCGATCATCACATCAATGCCGCCTTCTTTTGCCCGCATCATCTGGTCATAGCGCTCTCCCGCCGAGAGCCTGGAATTCATAATCGACACCCGGTCTCCAAAATTCCGGTAAAACCGCATCACCGTCTGATAGGTCAGCGCAATCTCCGGGATCAGCACGATGGCCTGTTTCCCGCGGGCCGCCGCCCTGCGTATCATTTCGATATACACTTCCGTCTTTCCGCTGCCCGTCACCCCATATAACAGGTATGTGCCGTATTTCTCCTGTTCAAAGTCTTTCCAGAATACATCCACCGCATGCCGCTGTTCTTCGGTAAAAGTGATACTGCACTCTTCTCTTTTCCCTTTCACCGGATTGCGGTATACCTGCTCTGTCTCCAGCGTAAGAACTCCCTGCTCCTCCAATGCCCGTACAACAGCAAGAGTGATATTCAGTTTCCGGGACACCAGTTCATAATCCAGCACCTGGTCATCCAGAAGGGCGGCCATCAGCCTTGCCCTTGCCCGCTGATTCTTTTCGAGATAGTACTCCAGCTTCTTCCTGCCGTCCTCTTCATTCAAAAGAAGGCGGACCCGCTTCTTCACCCTGGCATTTTCCTTCTGCTTGATGGGCAGCACGGTCTTTAAAGACTGGATCATGGTTCCTCCGTACTGTTCCTTCATCCAGGCAGCCAGTGCCACAAGCTTTCCTTCTATTGCTACGCCGCTCCTAGAGATATTCAGAAGCTCTTTTACTTTAGATTCCTCGTAATCGCAGCGCGTTGTCAGGCCGATGACGTACCCCTTCGTCTCCCGGTTCCCCCGGCCAAACGGCACCCGTACTTCCATTCCAACAGAAAGTTCCCCTTCCAGACGGGAGGGGACTCTGTATTGGAATATCTTATCCAGTTTTTCATGTGTAATGTCTACGATAATATTCGCATACATGAAATGTATTCACCTACTTTAATTCTTCCAGAATTTCCCGGATCAGCACGCGCTCATCCATGGGATACTTTACACCTTTGATTTCCTGATAATCCTCATGGCCCTTGCCCGCCAGCACAATCACATCGCCACGCTGTCCATGCTCAATCGCATATTTGATTGCCTCTTTTCTGTCACAGATCTCCACATATTTCCCGTCAGTCCTTTGTATCCCCGTTTTAATATCATCTATAATCGCCTGGGGTTCCTCAAATCTCGGATTGTCGGAAGTGATAATGGAGAGATCCGCCAGCCTTCCGGACACTTCCCCCATCTCATAACGGCGGTCCCTGGAACGGTTGCCTCCGCAGCCGAACAGGCAGACAAGCCGCGCCGGCTCATATTCCTTCAGCGTTGTGAGAAGGCTTTCCAGGCTCATGGCGTTGTGGGCATAGTCGATCATCAGCGTAAACTCATCCGACACCGGGATCATCTCAATGCGCCCCTTTACATTGGCTTCCTTCAGCGCCTTTTGAATCTGCTCCCCGGGCACCTGGAAATGCCTGCACACCGCAATGGCAGTCAGTGAATTGTAAACACTGAACTTGCCCGGAATGTCGATCTCCACATCAAAATCCATAAGTCCTGCCGCATGGTAGGCGACTCCCAGGTACCCCGGCCTGGACACAAGATGCGTGTCTTCTGCGCGCAGATCCGCTTTTTCGGAAAATCCAAAGGTCTCTACTCTGCACGTTGCCTTAGAAAAGACATCTGCAAAATACTCGTCGTCCACGTTGGCTATCCCCAGCCTGCACTGCTGGAACAAAAGCCCTTTGCATCTCTTATAATCCTCAAAGTCCTTATGCTCATTGGGCCCGATATGGTCTCTGCCCAGATTGGTGAAAATGCCGATTTCAAAGTCGATCCCCGCGGTCCTGTGCAGCATCAGGCCCTGGGAAGACACCTCCATCACAACGCAGTCGCAGCCTGCTTCCACCATTTTTGCAAAGTACTGATGGATCGTATAGGATTCCGGAGTCGTGTTCGCGGCCGGGATCTTCTCCTCCCCTATAATCGCCTCTATGGTTCCGATCAGCCCCACTTTATGGCCAACCCTTTCCAAAATGGACTTGATCAAATAAGTGGTTGTGGTCTTTCCCTTTGTCCCGGTAATTCCGATAATCTTCATCTTATCCGCCGGATAACCAAAATAAGCGGCCGACATCAGCGCCAGCGCATAGCGGGTATCCTTCACCCGGATCACGGTCATTCCCTCCGGCGCATCCGCCTTACGTTCCACAATCACGGCTGCCGCCCCTTTGCCGGCCACTTCCCCGATAAAATCATGTCCGTCTACAACAGCTCCGCTGATGCAGACAAATGCGGACCCCTCTTCTACTTTTCTGGAATCATTGATGAATGTGGTTATCTCCACCTCATCGCTTCCCTGTACGACTTCGTATTCTAAACGTTCTAATAACTGATTCAGTTTCATTTATACTCCTCCTGACTGGTACATCGTCTGTCCAATTGACGCCCGCCTCCCGGACGGGACTTTACGATGTCCTTAAAAAAACTTACCTACCATAGAATAACACAAACAGCCTCCGGTTGCAAAATTCTCCTGTGAATTCTTTATGAAATATACTGGCCAAACGGCAATTTTCGTATGAAGTGACTACAGACAAAGGAAAGGATCAATATGCCTGCCGTCAGTCCGGGCACGGCAATCCACGCACTGATCTGCTCCGGATCCACATATTTTTTATAAGTATCCAGAAATAGTATATGGATCAGATAGATTCCAAAAGAGCTGGCGCACCAGGCATCAACCGCTCTTTTTGTCCTCTCCTTCAGCCTGATATTTCCGCCGCCAAGCAGGATCATAAACGCAAAGAAAGCTACTCCTGCCGTGATCACCAGCGGACATCCATATTCCAGAAACCGCTCATAGTGCTCCCCTTGAGCGGACGACTTCCAGACGGTCAGCGCCAGATTCAATGCCGTACTTCCCAGAAATACCCCGAGGAGCAGCGGTCCCCTGCCCTTTAGTTTTTCCCGGTATTTGTGGATAAAATATCCAAGGAAGAAATAAAACGCATACACCCTGTCCCCGATGATCGGCAGATCATAATACGGCTCCTCATGCAGAAGTGAAGAAAAGTACATAAATACTGCCGCCAGGCTGCCCATCAGTAAAAATGCCATATCCATCCTGGTATTCATCCCCCTGCACATGATCTGGAAAAAGGGCAGCACCAGGTATATGGGAATCATCGCATACAGATACCACAGATGCGGCTCCGTGGGAATATAAAGCAGATCCCGCAGATCATAAGGCGTCCCCATATAATATATATTAAAGAAATAATAAACAATGCTCCAAAATACCAGTACGATAAAAAAACGCAGCAGGCGTTCCCCGTTTTTGCGCAGACTTTCCGACCGTCCCAGCAGCAAGGCTCCGCTGAGCATGAAAAAGCAGGGCACACTGACCCTGGATGCAGTATCCAAGAGCAGGGAAAACAGATATTCTCCCCTGCCTATTTCCGTGTATGCCCTGCAAAAATAATTGGTAACGTGTATGATAATAACCATCACAAATGAGACGGTTCTGATCAGTTCCATGTTGTAGTTCTTTTTCTTCATATTTTACTTCCTGTATCCTTCTTCCTGCCGCCGTTCTCCCCGCCTCCGGCGCTGTTTCTGTCTTTTTGTGTTCCCTTTTTCTGTGCGGCGCCCTTTTTCATCAGGCTCGCCTTCACCACTGCATCTTTACCGTATTTCGCCCGTATCTCCTCCATGGCCTGATTCAGCTTTCGGTGCTTTTCATCCGGAGGCTTTGGCATCTCAATGTCAAAGATGGAAAGCTGCACCGGTTCGGACGCAACAACAAGCTTTGCCGTTCGAATTCCGAGAAGACGGATCGGTTCTCCGTCCCATGTCTCGTCAAACAGCCTGCAGGCAGCCTCATACAATACCGCGTCTTCATTGGAAGGCTTGTCCAGCTGCTTCTGATGGGAAATACGCTGAAAGTCATGGTATTTGATCTCCATACTGACCATATTGGCCTTCTGGCCGGCTTTTCTAAGGCGCCTCCCCACACTTTCCGCCAGTTCGTGCAGAACTGCCTTCGCTTCCTCCGCTGTCTCGGCATTCTCCGGCAGCGTTGTGGAATTACCGATCCCTTTTGCCTCCGCCTGTTCCGACTGAACACGGGAATCATCGATTCCATTGGCAAACTCCCACAGCATCCGCCCATGGCTTTTCATATGGAGGCTGATCAATTCCGGGTCCGCCTGCGCCAGGTCCCCAATGGTGTATATTTCCAGCTTTTTCAATGTTTCAACGCTGGAGCGCCCCGCCATATAAAGCTCCCCGATGGGAAGGGGCCACATTTTTATCCGGATCTCTTCGGGAAACAGGGTATGCACCTTGTCCGGCTTCTCAAAATCAGATGCCATCTTCGCAAGCAGTTTGTTGGAGGAAATCCCAACATTGACGGTAAACCCAAACTTTTCTTTTATTCCGTCCTTGATCACCAGCGCTGCATCTATGGGAGACGGATATTTCCATGCAATCCCCGTAAAATCCACATAGCACTCATCCACACTGACCTGCTCGATCTCTGTTGTAAATGCCTTCAGGTACTCCATCAGCCGCGCACTTTTTTCTCTGTACATCTTATGGTCAGGCGGCGCCATCACCAGATTCGGACACTTACGAAAGGCATTCGCAACAGGTTCCCCCGTACGAATGCCGTATTTTTTTGCAGGAATGGACTTGGCCAGCACCACGCCCCGGCGCGCCTTCTGGTCACCGCCTATGATGGCCGGCACAAGCCGCATGTCCTGCTTTGCACCATGTTTCAGTTGTTCTACCGCCGTCCAGCTCAGATATGCGGAATTGACATCGATATGGAAAATGATGGGTGTCATGAAACCAGCTGTCCTTTCACACGTGCTTCTAATTTTCCGCCGGCAACATCGATTAAGATGGCGTCTCCTCTTCCTACATTTCCCGCCAGTATCAATTTTGCCGCCAGTGTCTCTACATTCTTCTGCAGATATCGCTTCAGCGGCCTTGCACCGTACATCGGGTCATATCCGCCCTCAACGATGTAATTTCTGGCCTCATCTGTCACTTCAATCGAAAGTTCTTTATCGGCAAGCCTCTTGTTGACATCTGCTGTTAATAAGTCAATGATGGCATAAATATTGTTTTTCGTCAATGGCTTGAACATAATGATTTCATCCAGACGGTTCAGAAATTCCGGTCTGAACCGTGCGCGCAGTTCGTTCATTACCATCTCCTGGCTCGCCGCGTCTATGGTTCCGTCTTCCCCGATTCCCTCCAGCAGATAATTGGCTCCCAGGTTGGAGGTCATGATCAGAATCGTATTCTTAAAGTCCACGGTCCGCCCCTGGGAATCCGTGATACGCCCATCATCCAGCACCTGAAGAAGCACATTGAACACATCCGGGTGGGCTTTCTCAATCTCATCAAATAAGACAACGGAATATGGTTTCCTTCTGACAGCTTCCGTCAGCTGGCCGCCCTCGTCGTATCCCACATATCCCGGAGGAGCCCCGATCAGCCTGGATACAGAAAACTTCTCCATATACTCGCTCATATCGATACGCACCATGTTATTCTCATCATCAAACAGGCTCTCTGCCAGCGCTTTGGCAAGCTCCGTTTTGCCGACTCCGGTAGGCCCGAGGAACAGGAATGAGCCGATCGGTTTTGACGGATCCTTAATCCCCGCTTTGGAGCGGATAATTGCCTCTGTCACCAGTTCTACGCCCTCATCCTGTCCGATGACGCGCCTGTGCAGCTCATCGCCCAGATGGAGCGTCTTGCTTCTCTCGCTCTCATTCAGCTTGGCCACCGGGATTCCCGTCCATCTGGAAATGATCTTGGCGATCTCCTCGTCAGTGACGGCCTCGTGTACCAACGACAGCTCTTTCTCCCTGACCTTATCTTCCTCCTCTTCCAGCTGTTTCTGCAGCTGCGGCAGCCGCCCGTACTGCAGTTCCGCTGCCCGGTTCAGGTCATACTCCCGCTGCGCCTTCTGGATATCCTTGTTCACCTGCTCGATCTCTTCGCGGATCTTCTGGACTCTTTCTACGGAAGCCTTCTCATTATCCCACTGTGCTTTCTTGCCCGCATACTCTTCGTTCAAACCGGCCAGCTCTTCCTGCAGGTGTTCCAGACGCTCTTTGCTCAGGCGGTCTTCCTCTTTCTTCAACGCCTCTTCCTCGATCTCCAGCTGCATAATACGGCGGCGCAGTTCGTCCAGCTCTGTGGGCATGGAGTCCAGCTCCGTCTTAATCAGCGCGCACGCTTCATCCACCAGGTCAATCGCCTTGTCGGGCAGGAACCTGTCGGAGATATAGCGGTTGGACAGCATCGCAGCCGCTACCAGGGCGCTGTCTGTAATCTTTACGCCGTGGAAGACTTCATACCGTTCCTTTAAGCCCCTCAGAATGGAGATTGCATCCTCCACCGTCGGCTCTTCTACCATAACCGGCTGGAAACGGCGTTCCAGCGCGGCATCTTTTTCGATGTACTGGCGGTATTCATCCAGAGTGGTGGCGCCGATACAGTGCAGTTCCCCCCGTGCCAGCATTGGCTTCAGCATGTTGCCTGCATCCATAGCGCCGTCGGTTTTGCCTGCACCTACAATTGTGTGCAGCTCATCGATAAAGAGAATGATCTGTCCGTCGCTGTTCTTCACTTCCTCCAGAACCGCTTTCAGACGCTCTTCAAATTCTCCTCTGTATTTTGCCCCCGCAACCAGGGCGCCCATATCTAGAGAGAAGATGGTCTTATTCTTCAGCCCTTCCGGTACGTCCCCCCTGACGATACGCTGCGCCAGCCCTTCTACTACGGCCGTCTTACCGACACCAGGCTCGCCGATGAGAACCGGATTATTCTTTGTCTTGCGGGAAAGAATCCGGACTACGTTACGGATCTCCTCGTCACGGCCGATGACCGGATCCAGCTTCTGGTCCCTGGCACGCTCTACCAGATCCTGGCCGTACTTATTCAACGTATCGTAGGTCGCCTCCGGATTGTCGCTGGTCACCTTCTGGTTCCCCCGCACGGTGGACAGCGCCTGTAAAAAGTTGTTCCGGCTGATGCCGAACTCCTTGTACAGTGTTTTCAGTTCCCGGCTGGCATACTTTAACAGAGCCAGGAAGAGATGCTCCACGGACACGTACTCGTCGCCCATCTGCTTCGCCTCATCCTCCGCATGGATCAGGACGTTATTCAGATCCTGCCCTACAAAAACCTGGCCGCCCTGTACCTTCGGACGTTTAGCCAGGGCTTCCTCCACACGATTTATAAAGAGGGCGCCCTGTATATTCATTTTTTCAAGTAATTTTAATATCAAACTGTCATTCTGCGTTACCAGCGCATAAAGCAGGTGCTCCTGCGCGATCTCCTGATTGCCGTAATCGTAGGCAATTTTTTCGCAGTTCTGGACTGCCTGAAGAGAATTCTGGGTAAATTTATTTATATTCATAGAAAGACCTCCTTTGTCGGTTTAGAGCTTGTTGTTCTACTACAAATATAACAATACCACCAATTATTAGCACTGTCAAGAGTCGAGTGCTAAAAATAGTTCTATTTACAACACAAGACCGTGCTATATTCCTTTATAATCCTCTGATAATATTCAAATAATCCTGTCTTTGATCCACTACCGCATAGACAATCACTCTTTTTCTCTCATTATCCACTTTATAAAATACAAGATTTTTCTCTAAAATCAATACCCTATATCCTTGTCGTCTCAGAATATGATATCTGGGAATCATTCCAATATCCGGAGTATCCCCCAAACCCAGAATACTTTCTTCCAGCTCATCCAGTTTCTGTAATGCAACCTCCGGTCCAAAATTATCATTGATATGAAGGATGATCTTACGGATCTGTTCATCTGCCACATCTGTGCGGACAACTGTATACTTCATATCATTTCTCCTTCAATAACTGTCTCAGATCCTGGAAAGTATTTTCAATTGGTTCAATCATTCCATTTTTCACGTCATCTTCCGCTTCCGACAAAATTTCCAGAAGTTCTATCCTGGATTTCATCCTTTTGTATTCCTCATAGGAAAGAGAAACAGTATCTCCCCGGCCGTTCACTGTAATAATAACTGCCTCATTATTTTCCCTGCATTGTTTGGATATTTCGCTGTAATGATTTCTTAAATCTGCAGATGGACGAATAGATTCCTGTATTGAAAACATAAGCATACCTCCCGTTAATTTTATAGTCATATTATATCGCGAAACGACTATGTTTTCAATTAACTTCTTATAGTAATGTTTGCGGATACTTCATTCCCCATTCATTCCGCACGGCAGTCATCATTTCCATAACATCCTTTGTATAATCTAAATGCATGACATTTATTTCACCGGAAACAGCCGCCTCCATATCCTCCACCTCATAGACAAGAGCATTTTCCTTCTCACCGTCCCTGACAACTTCCGTCGCCCCGTCTTCTGTATAATTAATGACCGCTTCCACACCGCGGGGATACTCATATATTTCAATATATCCTTTGTCGAATGCCGCCATTCCCCGCTTGGGCTGTCTGGCATGCATAGATAAAATAACGGCAGCCATCTCCTCTTCCTTGTTTTTCAGCAGTATGCTGGCCTGTTCGTCCACGCCGGTTGGTGCAAATTTCACCTGTGATACAATCTCCTCCGGTCTGGATGACATAAACCACCTGACAAAAGATAGTGCATAGACACCAATATCCAGCATTGCTCCGCCTGCAAGGCCAGGGTTAAAGAAACGGTTATTCATATCGTATTCCTTATAACAGCCAAAATTCATTTGAATCAGCCTCAAGCTTCCCAACCGGCCGGATGCAATGATCTCATTGAGCCGCTTGTACACCGGCATGTGGTATATTGTCATCGCTTCCGCCAGGACAACATGATGATCCTCAGCCAGTTTCACCGCCTCTTCCAGCTCCTTTGAGTTCAGGGTAATTGATTTCTCACAGAGTACGTGTTTTCCTGCACGGAGCGCCTTTTGCATATACTGGCTGTGTGTGTTATGAGGGGTGGCAATATAGATAATATCTACCTGATCATCCTCAAATATCTCATCGATCCGGCCATATACTTTCTGAACTCCATATTTCTCTGCAAATTCCACTGCTTTTTCCTGTGTACGGTTTGCGGCCCCGTAAAATGTCCTACCCAGGCTTTTCATAGCCTCTGCCATCTGGCCTGCGATATCGCCGCATCCCAATACCGCCCAATTATATCTTTTCATCCGCAAATCCCCTTTCTCTTTACCGTCCGCTACTTGTTTTCACGGATGGTCCTGCATGGCCCTACACTCTCCGAACTTACCATCTGTGCCTGCATAAACTATTTCGACTTAAATAGTCCCAATAATTTTTCCCAGAATCCTTCTTTCTCTGCCTCTTCCTTCTGTGTCGCCGCCGCTTTTGGCTTTTCTATGCCCTCTGCTGCAAATACAAACTGCACGGATTTTACATTTTTATTCTCAGGCGAGGTAAAAGAAACCGGTGTGAAATCGGAATTCCTGTAGGTCTCCAGCATCTCATCTATACTTTTTTTCACCTCATCCGGCATTCCCGATGTCTGGTCCCTGAGAGCCTTTAATCCTCCGGTCAGCTGAGACATCCCGTCCGCCAGTACCGCCGCGCCGCTGTCCAGCGCATCTACGCCGCCCAGAAGTTCCGACGCGCCCTCTTCCGTTTGCTTCATGCCTCCTGCCAGGCCTGCACTCCCTTCTGCTACGCCCCGGATCCCTTCGTCGATCTGCCCATAGCCCCCGGCGAGCTCCTTTATGCCGCCCATATAGGCTTCAAGCCCCTGGTGGAATTGGGTATACTGGTCTGACAGCCCGGCTATTCCTCCTGCCAGGTCTTTCAGGCTGTCGGGATCCGCATCCTTAAGCTGTCCAAGTCCTGCCGCCATATCCCGCATACTCTGTATTACCTGGGCCGTGCTCTCCTGCAAAGGCTCAAAGTTCTGCCTGACTCCGGCATATGTCTGCGATAATGCGGCAGCTGCCGCATAGTTTCCCGCAAGCTTTCCGATGACAGCCTGCGTCTCCGGGGAAATGGCCTCCGATTGCTGCAGTTCCCCCAGTGCCGCATAAAGTTCTGCATCCTGTATCTCCGTAACAGGATAAGCATTCGCCACCTGATCCATTGCTGCAAACATCCCGGCATATCCCGCCTGTATGGCCTCAAGACCGTCGGCAAGCGCCGTCAGCCCGTCCGGCATTGCCTGGAGTTGTGCCAGATCCAGGCTGTTAAGTTCTGCTGTTCCACTTTTCAGCAGCTGAAGCGCCTGATCCACCTGCGCAGATCCGCCGAGCAGCTCATCTGAACCTGCAGCCGCCTGTTCCAGGCCGCTTCTGAATTCCCCTGAACCAGACTGAAGAAGTCCTGCTCCGCTGCTTAGTCCGTCGGCTCCGTCCTTTAACTGCCGGATTCCATCGCCAAACTGTGCCGCGCCGGCCTTCAGCCCTGCTGTTCCTGATTGAAAGGCATCCACTCCGCTCTTCAGCTGATCTGCCCCGCCATCCAGTTCCTTAACTCCTTCCGCCAATTCTCCCAGCCCGTCCGTCAGTTTATCAATCTCTTTCAGATCCAGCATGTCCGCTCCGGCTGAAAACGGCACCGCCGCTATGGAGATTCCTTTCATATAAAAATCAGTGGCGTCGGCATACACTTCCATCTTTCCGGCAGTCTCCGGCATCACGGTAAATGTCACCTGCTTGTCCGTTCCCGCATTTGCGATCGTTGCATTCTCTGCAGTAATAAGATCGCAGACGGAAGTATCAAGTGTTACGGTAACCTGTAACATATATTTTTCATAAAACAATGCCTCTGTCTTTGGATTTTCAGAGGTTAGGATGGTTATGCCCACCCTTCCATCCGCGCCCCCCATCTCAGAAGGCGGAGTCTCTTTTCCATCCAGCCTGTACGTAACCCGGACATTCCAGGGCAGTTCTTTGCTGACCAGATTGCCCTGATAATAGAATCTGCCGCTGTCAGCTTCCGTACTTACCCTGCTGCCTTTATATTCCAGTTCCCTTGTATCCGTCAGATTTTCTACCAGAGAGTACTCGCCATAATCAGCCACCGGCCCTGCCTCCTGAAGATCAAAAGCATTCACAACATAAATGTCACCTACTTTTCCGTCTGCCGCCAAAGATGCATATACAACTTCCTCTTTTGTCATATTCTGTTCTTGGGCGGCCTTCACCTCCTTTGCCCCTGTACACAGCACAAGTGTCAGCACAGCAAATGCAGCTACATATCTCCTGCCGTATGACAGAGATTTCCGTATATTCACAGAAGCTCCCGGCATACAGGCCGTGGCGTTGGTTCCGCAGTAAACTGCAAAATTGTGTATCTGTTCTTTCCATCTTTTCATCGCTTCACCTCCCTGTAAAATGCGGCATGATATGTTGTCGCTTCGATTGCCCTGTCAAATAAGAGCAGAAGCATCGGCAGTATCGCCGCAACCATCGCCAGTGAAAGAAACGTGCCTCTCCCGAGCAGCAGCCCTAACTCCGCAACAATCGGATTGGAGGACGTCAGCTTCAGACAGAAGCCGGCCGATGCAAGAATCAGCGCCGAGGTCATAATCGCGATCAGGTTCCGGTTCAGCACCTCTTTGACGGCTTCCATTTTCCCCATCGTCTTCCGTCTGCCCAGATAATTATTGGTAATAAAAATAGCATAATCTATCGTTGCTCCCAGCTGCACCGTATTGATGACGAGAAATCCGATATACACCAGCGAATTTCCCGCAAAATATGGGACGGACAGGTTGATCCATATCGCCGCTTCTATGATAAAAAGAAGGAGCAGGGGAAGGAGCAGGGACTTGAATGTCAGGAACAGTGTCAGTGCTATTGCAGCTACCGCCAGCCCGTTAACCAGCTTTGTATCGCTGGACACGATTTGTTTCATATCAAAAAGGTTTGCGCTCTGTCCGCAGGAATACGCCTCATCATAGTATGCCGCCGTGGTATCCCGCACTTTTTCCACCAGTGAAAATGCCTCTTCCCCTTCCTCACTTGTATCCGCATTTACAATGATCCGGGCGAAATGCTCAGAATAAAAATTCTCTGTAATTTCACGATCCAGATACCCGGACGGAATTGTATTTCCCACGCTGGAAACATAGGAAACCACACTGTTTACATGTTCCAGTTCCTCAATCTTATTACACAGCAGAAGCTCCCTGGCCGGATCCCCTTTAGGCACCAAAAGAACAATCGAAGCAGTCCTTCCGAACACTTCATTGATCTTTCGGCTGTCCTGCCCCAGCTTCATGGCTGCATTCGCCTCGCCCATTCCATAGATAAAGCTGGACTTAGACTGCGCCTTATAGCAGGGAATGACGAGCAGCAATACCAGGATCAGTGCCGGAACGCGGATCTTCAGCAGCAGCGTTCCTGCTCCTTTCAGTTCCGGAAGCAGTTTCCTGTGCTTCGTCCTGTCGATCAGCCTGCAGCATAACAGCGTCAGCGCGGGCAGAAATACCATGACCGACAGATAGCTGAGCACAATCCCCTTAACCAGGTTCAGCCCCAGGTCTGATCCAATCCGAAACCGCATAAACATCAAGGCCATAAACCCAAACAGCGTCGTGGCCGCACTGGCTGCAACGGAAGGAAAGGCCAGTTTCACGGCTCTCACCATCGCAAGTTCCGCATCCTCTGTATGCCTTCTCTGTTCCTCAAAATTATGCAGCAGAAAGATCGCATAATCCAGAGAGACAGCCATCTGCAGGATCGGGCTGATTGCTTGTGTAATATAGGATACCTCCCCCAGAAATACATTGCTGCCCATATTGACCAGCACCGAAATCCCGATGGCCGCAAGAAACAATACCGGTTCAATCCAGGAGGAAGAAGTAAGCAGAAGAATCACAATAATAATGGGAATCAGAATCAGCATGGCATTCATGGATTCCTTCACCGAAATCTCCTGAGAAAATGCATTCGACGCCGCATCTCCGTCCAACGCATTTTCTTCCCCGATCAGTTCGCGGACGGCAAGAGTGGCATCCATCTCTTTTCCCTTATGAATGGTCACGTTAAAAAGCGCATTCCCCTCTTTATAGTAGGCCTCCACCGTTTCCGGATCCGCCATCTCCAGCGGTTCTTTCAAGTTCACCACATCATCCAGCCACATGACAGAATCTACCCCGTCAATCGCTTCAAGCGCCGCCTTGTACTCCAGCGCCTGCACTGCAGTGACATTTTCCACCATAACCCTCTCATTGGGCACTGCCTCGTGAAACTCATCCTGCATAAGAGTAAGCGCCGTCGTTGACTGCGCATCCTCCGGCAGATAGTCGATCAATGCGTAGTTCACCTTCACCTGCGTCATAAGAACAGCACACAAACAAGCCAGTACAAGAAATATTCCTACCACCAGCTTCCTATGCCCTGTAATCATGCGGGCCATTCTTTCCATGCAGCCACCTCCCGCCAATCATCCCGTGCCTTGCACCAGAACGATTTAACAAAATCTCAGGGGTCCAAATTTGTAATATATCGGAACAGCTTTCACTCCACGCTCCTGTCCGACAAGATCTAATTTCATTCTACCTTCTTTGAATACCGCCGTCAATTCTTTATAGAATGCTTTTATATTCCCTAAGAAAAGTGTTATAATAACCCCCATAAAACAGAAAAGGAGATTTGTTAATATGAGAGCTTATGAAAGACTTTTGAAATATGTTGTGATCCGCACACCGAGCGATGAAAACAGCGAAACCGTGCCTTCAAGTGAATGCCAGTTCACTCTGGCGCGCCTGCTGGTGCAGGAGCTGAAAGACCTGGGGGTGTCTGATGCAAAGGTGGATGAACATGGTTATGTCTATGCGCATCTCCCCGCCTCACCGGGCTATGAAGATAAAACAAAGATCGGGTTTATCGCGCATATGGATACCGTTTCCGACTTCTGCGACCACGATATCATTCCCGTCGTTACTGAGAATTACGATGGAAAAGATTTTGTTCTGGGGACAAGCGGCAGAACGATTCGTACGGAAACGTTCCGCCATCTGCCGGACCTTAAGGGCCGTACTCTGATAACCAGTGACGGGACAACCATACTTGGTGCGGACGATAAAGCCGGAATCGCAGAAATTATGACGGTAGCCGAACTTTTGAATACAGAGAGGATTCCCCACGGTCCTCTCTCCATTGCCTTTACACCCGATGAAGAGATCGGAGCCGGCGCCTCCCACTTTAATGTAGAGGAATTCGGTGCGGATTATGCCTATACACTGGACGGAGATACAGAAGGCGAGATTCAGTTCGAAAATTTCAACGCATGTAAAGCCGATTTTATGATAGAAGGAGTGAATGTCCACCCGGGTTCCAGCAAGGATACCATGGTCAATGCCAGCCTGGTTGCCATGGAGATCAACTCTATGCTTCCATCCGGGGATACGCCCCGGGATACGGAAGATTACGAAGGCTTCTTTCATCTGGTAAGCATATCAGGCGAGGTAGGGCATGCCAAACTTCAATATATTGTTCGCGACCACGATGCAGCCTCCTTTGAGGTGCGTCAGCAGACACTGCGTCATATCGAAAAACTGATGAACGAGAAGTGGGGCCCCAATACGGTCAAACTGACAATCACCCAGCAATACCGCAATATGTCCGAGATTATAGACGGCTGCAGGCACCTCATCGACAATGCCGTAAAAGCCTGCGAAAACGCCGGTGTCACACCCTTAATTCTTCCGATCCGGGGCGGTACGGACGGCGCCCAGCTTAGCTTTAAGGGGCTGCCCTGCCCGAACCTGGGTACAGGCGGACATGGATACCACGGCCCGTATGAGCATATTACTGCAGAGGGGATGGATCTGGCGGCAGATGTCGTTCTTGAACTCGTTAAGATATATGCGGCAATCTGATTTCATTTACCTTAATGCCCTTTTCATAAACAGTGACTGTAAAAAGGGTTTAAGGAAGAGTAAACTGCTTACTCTTCCTTAAACCCTTCCCCGACAACTTCATTCGACTCCATTATAACCGTAAATGCAGTGGGATCCACCTCTCTGATCATTTTCCGGATCGTGTACATCTGCTTATTATTGCAGGCACACATCACAACTTCTTTTTCAATCCCCGAATAGCTCCCCCTGCCCTTCAGCAGTGTAGAACCCCTTCCCGAGTAGTGGTCAATCTTATCCGCAACTTCCTGCCCCTTCTCCGTCACAATCAGGGTCATCTTGCCGGCATCAATGCCGTACATAAACTTATCAATAACAAATGTCAGCAGATAAGTGATAATAAATCCATAAATCGTCCCGTCTACATCCTTAAAAATATACCCGCCGACTGCCACAATGATCGCATCTGTAATAAATACAATTCTCCCCAGAGTCAGATGCGGCCGTTTTACTTTGATCGAAACCGTGATAAAATCCATCCCCCCTGTCGAAGAGTTGTTCATAAATATCATTGCATAACCAAGCCCGGAAAAGATCCCCGTACAGATTGCCGCCAGCATCCGGTCCCCTGAATATACCGGGAAAAGCGGAGCTACATAGTCAATAATCAGGGAAGTAATAATAACCGTCCTCACGGAGCGCACAAAGAATTCCTTCCCCAGGGTTCTGTAGCACCCAATGGCAATCGGCACATTCAGCAGCATAGTCACCCACCCGATCGGCATTCCGAATAAATGATAAAAAATCAGAGCAATACCCGAAATACCCGCCAGCGGGAAAGCGGCATTCGCTGCAAAGTTATAAATTCCGAGCCCAATCAGTATGCCGCCTACAACATCAATCATAATATCGTAAGCCAGCTTTTTAAAATTCATTTTTTTCATAAGCTTCACCTCATTCTCTATAGCATTCCCAAATAAGCACAAAAAAGAACACCTACAAATTATAAAATATAATTCGCATGTGCTCTTCTCTGTTTTTTAGTCTAATCCATCTTCAGCAATTTGTCAACACCACGGCTATCTTATCATACATGTTATCTATCGCCGCACACAATCCACAATTTTCCTGCATACGCTTCTGCATTTACATCCAAAGCCCTGCTTCAGTACTCTTAAGATCCCCCACATGCCGGATTCAACATCCCATTTTAGGCTTCCCGAACGATAAAGGTAATCGCCCGGACAGCACGGAGGATCTATCAGCTCCATATTAAAAGTATTCCCAATGCTGACTGCCCCCTGCACAGGGATAATCCTGGAATAGGGGTCAGCCGGCTGCTCTTTCCATTTACAACCGTGAATAACAAAGCTTGTATTTCGCGGCTTATCTGCCGGCATCATGGTTCTGAAGATAACCCGTTCTCCGGGATAGGCGGTAAAAACAGGGGTTGCCGGGTCACCATGTATCACACTACTGAATATCTTTGAAATTCTCCAGTCTTTTTTCAGCCGGTTTGCGAACCTCTCGGAACGGTAATTAAAGCCCTTCTCTCCCGTGTCCTCCGCATCCGGAGGTTCACCATTGTCTCCTACTGTGGTCTGTACCAGAGTCCCCGTTTTATCCAGCATACGGATTCCGCTCTGAATCATAACCACACATTCCCTGAATGGATCCGTTCCAGGTGCGGTTATAACTGCCTCTTCTTCATGCAGTGCCTGAATCACAGAATCCTTCCTATACCATTTTGCACCCGGAGGCTCGATGATAACAGCGCCAAACAGCCCATGGTATCTGTGGTTTCTCAAATCTCCAAATGATTGGATGATACAGGAGCCGTATTCCTTATTTGCAAACCATAAATATTTTTTGCTCTCGCCCGGCCCTACGGTCTGCTCCCGGTTGTTATAGCCCACGTTAACGCCCGAATCACAGATCGGATCATATTTTAGGAACTGCGGATTTAAGGATACACGCATGGAGGGCTTATGCGGAAAATCAACGGGTACTACCGGATAGTCAAAATACTGGATCGGCCTATGATTGTCAAAAAGATTATGCAGCGTGACCTCTATCCAGTCACCTGCATTTGCGCGTAGTATCAAAGGCTTTGGCTGATAATCCCACTGCATTGCGTCCGCCACCTCTCCCAGCGGTACAAACATCAGACCGTCCGGGTCATGGTCGCCATACCTGTTATAAGAAATTCTTCTTTGAATTGCCGCTATTTCATATTTGCGTACAACCGCGTTCACTCCCGGGCACGGTGGCAGCGGAAGGATGCGGTCTGGACCTTTACACAACGGCTTCAAACATTCTTTTCGTTCTCCATAGGCTCGGATGATTCCCCACAAGCCTAACCACACGTCATCAATACCCCCAAAATAGTAAAGATAATCTCCGGGCGCATATTGATCCGTAATATGGATATTAAATGCTTCTGAAATTCCAATAGCCTGTGCTGCCGCATCCGGGGAAGCAGGATCAGCCACCTCCCTTTTCCAGTTCATGCCGGTAAGGTTAAAAGCATGCTGTTCTTCATGTGCCCCGTCCAAAAGGCGGATCATGATCTCATCCCCAGGATAGGTTTCCAGAATGGGCGTGGATGGATCTCCATGGTATAGCGAACTGAAAATATATGCCGGGTCGCTGTGGCCCTTCAGTCGTTCCCGCATAGGCTCTGAGCGGTAATTAATGCCCATAACGCCCGGATCATCATGGGAACCGGGAACTGCCGGCGGGTTCAGAGGATTCCCAGCCTTATCAAACAGAAGTGCAAAATCATGGACAAACAACCCGAATTCCCGGAAGGATGTTCCGTCTCTTCTTTTTATAACTGCTTTTGTACCGAATCTCAACTCTTCTCCTGTGTGTATATCATGGAATGTAGCGCCTGCCTCTTCCACAAAAAGCGAACCAAATACTCCGTGCTGCTGATGGGAATTAGCAAATAAATGGTCATGGAAAAATACCGCCCTAAGCTCTGCGTTCAGGAAAAACCTTTCTATCAGCGTCTCATATTTTCTTGCCCCTGCGATATTATTCCAGCCATTTGCCGCACCATCTGAAACTATGGTGTCAAATTTAACCAGATGGATATGGAATCCCACAATGTCCGTTATGGTGAACATTTGAAACGGGCTCTCTTCCAGAAATTCCGGGAGCAGATTGGTCATTCGTACTTCCACACAATCGCCTGCATTCGCTCTGATAACAAGAGGCTCCGGACATATCTCCCCGCACGCAATCTTTTCGATATATGCATCCAGTCCTCCGTGCTTTAACAACTCTTCTTTTAATACAAAAAATCTCCCCTGAGGGTCATGCCAGCCAAAATGATTATATATGACATCTGCCTGTATCAGGGCAATCTCGAATACCTTTACATTTTCTTCATCCTGCACACATTTACAGATACTGCAGTCCGTATGGCAGGGACAAGTATCTGTAAAAAGTGCGCCCGGTGCAAAGCCCTCTGCAAAATTTGCTTTCTCTAATTCTGTGGGTTCTACTTTATAATTTCCTTCCACGTCCAGAACACCCAGGGGCGGCTGAAGTGGACGCGCTCCAAATGTGCCGTTGATAAAATTCGGGTATCCCGGGTGCAAGGCATCCTTTTTAGGCGGAGCTATACGGTCTTTTAAGGGCAGAAGCGGCGGGATCACCGTTTTGTCCGGCAGCCTGCCAGTTCCGTCCTCCAGCCTGTCGTGTATCCGCCATAGTGTCCACATTCCTTCGTGAAAATGCGGGTAGAGGTGGCAATGAAAGATGACATCTCCTATAGTTCCATTCAGGCTCCCTGCTCCATGGAGAATGTCAAGCGTATAGCATTCCTGAGGGCTTAATGATACAGAATCCAAAATCGTAGAGCTCGGATTATCCCCCTCCAGCTTCCACTGATGGTTGTGCAGATGGAATACATGTGTCTCCTTTACACCGCCGTGAATTAAACGTATTTTAGACGGATCACCTACATAAGCCCTTAATATGGGCGGTGCAGGATCTCCATACACCCAAGAACTCATCGAGATGTCCTCTCCCGTATCTCCGTGCCCACCTGTAAGAGGAAGACGGTTTCTCATAGGTTCGGACCGGTAGCTGATTGCCGTTGTACTTGACGGCAGGCCGGTGTGCGGATCAACAGGCGGATTTCCGTCTTTGTTTTTAATCTCCAGCTCATCGTGGAAAAAGATCGCATATTCCCGGAATGAAGGGTGTACGGGATGGTAAATATCGGCGAACAGCCCGCTTTGCAATTCGTCCCCTGTCTCAGGATCCAGCCATACGGATTCCGGTGCCTCTACTATAATGGCCCCAAATAACCCATGTATATTGGTCCCTTTTTCTCCGCTTCTGGTATCCCCCATATCCTGAAAAGAAAAAACTCCCTCCCTTGTCGCGTACCATGTATATTCAATCCGTCTCACCGTAGTAGAGTCCCTGTTAAATCCCACACTGGCCCCGTCAGATGTCTGTATATCATAGGCAAGCCCCTGCACATGGATAGACAAAGATCGGTTAATCGAGTGAGTAAAAATAATTGTAACCACATCGCCGACATTTGCCCGTATAACTAAGGGTTTCACTTCTTCAAAGGGCTGAGGCGGAACTAATGAGAAATTGCGCAGCGCCCCCTCCCTGATTCTCTCTGCGTCTTTTTTTAATACATATAGCAGACCATCAGGATCATGATCGCCGTATTTGTTGTAAACTATAGGAAGTTGGATTGCTTCTATTTCATAAAACCGGTGTTTCTGTTTATCCGGATAACAACATAATTCCATAACATCCCCTCCTAATGCTCACAGCCAGATTCCAAAAGCCGGATATAATGATTTGCTTCACGCAGTACATGATCTGCTAGAAGAGGAAGAATTATGGATGCGATTTTGCAATCCAGAATCCCCTCGGTCCCAGCTGCTTTAAACTCACGGTATTTCAGTGTCTCGTTTAATGATGCTTTGGCCAGGCTATTCGCCGCCCGGCAATCCTGCTGTCTAGCCCTTTCCAAAAGCTCTTTGTATTCCAGCGCAAACTTATCTGCTGTTACAATTAGTTCCGCTTCCGAAGGATCCAGCAGCCCCCGGATAAATAAAGCGTGCTCCATCATAATCCTGTTCCAGAATTCTTCTGTCTTCTTCAGATTTTTATAGGAGAGCTGACTGTCATTCAATAATTCCACCACTGTAGCCCGGTATAGTTTTGCTTCCCTGAGGATATGCTCGATCAGCAGGGGGTAATTTGCATTGTACAGTGCCCCCCTGCTGACTTCGTCCAATATATTTTCTTTAAATGCAATCAGTCCGTCTAAAAGCTGCAGCGCTCTGTTATTGATAGCATGGACCGCCTTGGTGGCATCCCTGCCCTAATGCAGATTAAAACCCGGGCGGATATTAAATTCCTGCATGGAAATCCTGGTGTCAATAGATATCCCGCTAAGGTGTTCCGTCCGCCTCTCGGCCGGTACTGTAAATTCTGTCACCAGCTCCCCGGACTTCAAAATCATTCGATTGACCCGATTGCTGCTAATACGCACTGTATCTCTTAACAGGTTCTCAAACTGCTGCCTGAACCAGTCTGCTCTCTGAATCCATGTTTTATCCACGCACGGGAAGCCCGCCTCCAGAAAAAGGCTGTGCTCCTTCATAATTCTAGAAAAAAATAAATGTGTCTCAATTGATAATACTGCATAATTTTCCATACTTTGTCATACCTTTTTATTTTAGGGGTTACCCTAATATATGCGGCAGTAAAATATATGGTGTTATAAAACACCTAAATAGCTGCTGTCATACATAGAATTATCTTTCAAAATCCATTCCCCACAGACGCAAAAAGAGTCCTGCATTCCTGCAAGACTTTTTTTAAACAGCTTTTCCCCTAAAGACGCTCACTGTTTCCCGTCATGAATTTATACTCTGCAACCGACCTATCGAACCCTTTGATATGTCTGTAGAGCCACTCAATTACATTCTTATTCACCTGCTCCACAAAAGCATTGGACGGCCCTTCTTCTTCCTCCAGCATCTCATAAAGTTCTTTTACAACTGTTCTGAGCTTCTCATGCTCCTTCTTATGTTCGTTAATCCCCGGATACTCAATCTCTTCCTGGAGTTTCTCCTCCGTTGAAAAGTGGAAATCGGTGTAGTCTGCAAGGTAATCCAGCGTCTTAATCGCCACCAGCTTATCCTTTCCGCTCTCACAGCTTTCCAGAAGTTTATTGATCTTATCAATCAGTTCTTTGTGCTGTGAATCAATCATCTCATTTCCTGTTACTAAGCTGTCATCAAATTCTGCTCTCATCTTGTTCTCCTCCTAAATCTCTCCATTTTTAAACTTCATGATCATTTCATTTGTCAGACTGTCCCTCTGGGGGCCGGCAGGAATCTCCTCCCGCTCAAACCATTCTGCCAGGGCCAGTTCTTCCTCATCCAGCGTAATGGCATCGTCTCCCTCCAGATCACAGTAAAAGCCCATCAGCACAGTGTCGCTGAACGACCATGGCTGGCTCTTATAGTACCTGACATTCTTTACCTTCAGCCCCACTTCTTCCATGACTTCTCTTTTCACGGTTTCCTCCACGGTCTCCCCGATTTCCACAAAGCCTGCAAGAAGTGCGTATTTTTTATATGCCCTACCGGCATATTTGGACATCAGCAGCCGGTTGCCGTCGGTTACACCGATAATCGTTGCCGGGCATATCTTGGGATACTCCATATTATGGCACTCTTCACAATAGAGCATCCGCTCTTTCTTATCTTTTTTCATCGCCGAACCACAGTGCCCGCAATACCTGTGATTCTTGTACCAGCTATACAGCTGATATCCGGTTATCCCCGCAAATGCGCGGTATTGAGGATCTGCCCTGCGGAAAATCTCCGTATTCTCCATCGCAAACGCAGAAAGCCGTTCTCTGTTGATCTCCTCTACCAGATAGTAGCGTTCTTCATCTATGGAAAATAAATATGTATACTCTTCGTATATCTCCTCATTAAGCCGCTCCAGATCCGCAAATCTCGGGAATTCAATTCCCTCCGCCGTATTCTTTATCAATGCGGTATGTTCCTCATAATATAAGGCAATACTGTCCCTGTCCGGGGGGACCGGGTTGTACCCGTTGTCGTATTGATGTGGTGCAATATCCTGTATCATTCGTCTTACCCGCTTTCCCAGTTATCCTATTTATCATAGGTTACTATTCACGGCTTATGGGCCGTGCATAGTAACTATCATAACACATTTTTTTCTTTGCTGCACCCCGGATATTGACTTATCCCAAAAACTGTTAAATAATAGTGTTACGATTCATGCTCTGCGGTACATTCGCCGTACGAACCTGTTTCTTTCCTGTACCAAAATGAGTTTTAGAGTTTAAATACAGACCATCCGCAAAAAGAAAGGAGCTCACTATGAAAATTGTATTTCTGGACGCAAAAACAATCGGGGAGGATATTGACCTCTCACGTTTTGACCAGTTAGGTGAAGTTGTCAAGTACCCCTTTTCCACCTCCGCAGAAGTACCGTTACTATTCACAGTCGATTTAGCGTTCATTCTTTAGGAAGCTCGTAACAGAGCTTCTTTTTCTTTGCCATAATGCACAAACATAGTGGTCATATTTGTATATATTTATAGCCACTATCCATTGACAATTAGTAGTGGTTATAATATAATATATATAGCCATTATTCGTTGAAAGGAGATTCACCATGTCTACTATCGTTCGTCATTATGATAAGAAAACCGGCAAGACCCGAGTTTATGAGTCTACCCCTCACTATGATCCCGTCACAAAGCAATCAAGACCTAAGAGAAAATATCTTGGTACACTTGATCCAGAAACCGGGGGATTAATTCCCTCTTCCGGGCGTCGCGGAAGAACTTCATCTTCAGATAATAAAACCACTAATACTGCTACTGACAGTTCATCTTCAAGGATCAAATCTCTTGAAAAGAGTTTGGCAGATAAAAATGACGAGATATCTGCTCTCCAATCCGAGATAAAAGCTTTGAGAGCCACTATTCGATCCTTCGAGAAAATATGCAGTTCTATATCTGCTATTCTTACAAAGGTGCCTGACAATCTATGATAAAGTTTACCGGTGATCTGCGTTGCGACTTTGCAAAGGCAACCGCAGAAATAGCAAAACTAAAAGATCGTATTCTCGGCTACCAGGAGGAGATTGCCAGTCTCCGCAGGTCTGTTAAGAGTCTCCAAAAATCAAAGGATTCCGATAAAAAATGATATCAAGAATCCTTGTCCGAGAAGGACGCTGTTATCAAGGAACTTCAAAACAGGCTTGCCCATGCGGAGGCTCTTCTTAATCATGATGGCAGCAATACCGGTACTCCGACATCACAAACACCGATAAATAAAAACAAACTCATACCAAACTCCCGACGTAGTTCGGGCAAGCCTAAAGGCGGACAGGTTGGACACGAAAAATCATCTCTGAAAGAGCCGGATGAATCCGAGGTGACCGAAACGATCGAACATCCATTGCAGGATGATGAGTGTTGCCCAAAGTGTGGTCTCTCTGACTGCACGCCTACCGGCGAATCCGAGGTCAAATACGAATACGATATACGCATCAAAGTAGTAAAGATAAGGCATGAATTCTTTTACTACGAATGTAATAATTGCGGAACCGTATTTCGCTCTCAAATACCACCGACGCTCAAGGAAAAGGCTCAGTATGGCAGTGAATTACAGGCACTCGCTTTATCCCTCACTAATACTGTCAATGCGTCCATGAATAAGGTCTCTATGTTTCTCGATGGTATCACAGGCGGAGAATTAACCCCATGTGAGGGATATGTTGCGAAGCTGCAGGTGCGTGCCGCAAAGGGACTGCTTCAATTTCGAGAGGATCTTAAGCTTTTGCTCATCACGCGCAAGATAATCTACTGGGATGATACGGTAATCATGATCCTCACAGAAAGAGCCTGCTTTCGTTTTTATGGCGATGAAACCATTGCTTATTACACCGCTCATGCCCATAAGGATATGGAGAGCCTTGATGATGACAACGTTTTAAATCTCCTGACTTCTGCCACAAAAACAATGCACGACCACAATACCGTAAACTACAACAAGAAATACAGCTTCGAAAACATCGAATGTAACCAGCATCTTCAAAGAGACTGCCAAAAAAACTCTGATAATACCTGTCATAAATGGTCTGACGATTTAAAGGAGCTTATCAGCTCAACCATCAAGGAACGCAATGACGCGATTGCCCGGAACGAGTCTTCTTTTGATGAGTCCTACATCTCACAATTTTACAAGAAAGTGGATGAATATCTTGCAAACGGCTGGTCTGAAAATGAGGCTGATCCCAACAATTATGGTGCGGCATGGGAAAGAACCCTTTTGAACAGAATTGCCACTTATCGCAGACCATACTTTCTATGGGTAGAGGACTTCAGCTTGCCTACCACAAACAACCTCAGCGAACGTGGACTTCGTGGTGTGAAATCCCATATGAAAATATCTGGCCAATTTGAATCTGAAGCCGCAGCGGACAATCATGCACTCATCAGAACATACATAGAAACCTGCCGCCGAAATCACATCAATGAGATCGACGCTCTAAAACGTTTGTGTACCGGAAATCCCTATACAGTTGAAGAAGTTTTTTCCTCATCACCTCCTCTTTGAAAGTCGATTCAAATATGAAAAATCAAGCGGAAATGACACCCGCTCTATTTGTCATGCCCTAATCGACTGTGAATAGTAACGAAGTACCGGAACGTGTGAAGGGTGCAGACGTCCTCATTATAAACAAAATAACCATCAACAAACAGACTATCCACTCCGCAGAACATCTGAAGCTTATCTGTGTGACGGCCACGGGGACGGACGTTCTGGATAAAAAATATCTCGAAAAGAGAGGCATTGCCTGGCGCAACGTTGCAGACTATTCTACGGAATCCGTCGCCCAGCATACCTTTGCCATGCTCTTCTATCTGCTGGAAAAACTGAGTTACTATGACAATTATGTAAAAAGCGGCCGCTATGTGAATGACACCTCATTCTCTCATTTTGCAGAGGCTTTCCATGAACTTCAGGGAATGACCTGGGGTATCATCGGGCTGGGCAATATCGGCCGCAGGGTGGCATCCATTGCGGAGGCTTTCGGCGCCCATGTCATCTATTGTTCCCCGTCCGGCGCGCAGCCGCAGCCCGGTTATTCGCAGGTGGACTTTGAGACACTCCTCGCGTCCTCGGATATCGTCTCCGTACATGCCCCTCTGAACCAGTATACCGAAAGGCTGATGGACGAGGCCGCTTTCCGTAAAATGCGGTCCCATGCGATTTTCCTGAACCTCGGCCGTGGCCAGATTGTGGAGGAATATGCGCTTGCCGCCGCACTAAACCAGAACCAGATCGCTGCCGCCGGCCTGGATGTCCTGGCCAGAGAGCCCATGTCCGAAGACAGTCCTCTGCGTTCCATCCAGGACAGCCGGCGGCTGCTCATCACGCCCCACATTGGCTGGGAGAGCGTGGAATCCCGTACCCGCCTTATGGAAATCATTGCCGGACAGATCAGTTCCTTCTTTTCTTAAAATGAAACACCGAAGACAGCATCATAAGCACGGCCCCCGTAGCCAGGAAAAAGTCACCGAGATTATACGTAATCCTGGTGATTTTTTCCCATTTTGTTTTAAAGCCAACGTAATCAATCACATAGCCGCGTATCCATCTGTCAAAGGTATTGCTCCACGCTCCGGCTGTCATCAGGGACAGACCCGCTTTTTTCAGGTAATGTCTCTTTCTGACCAGTGTAATGCACTGATAGATCGTAAGCAGCATCGTCACGATGGCAAAGGATACCTTCACAAAGTCCTGATGGTCTTCGAACAGGTTCAGGCACATCCCTTTATTATATACCTTCCGGATCAGAACCCTGCCCTTACATGCGGTGCGCTCTTCGCCCTTATTCATATATCCTTCCACATAAGACTTTATCGCAATATCAATCAGCGCAAGGCTCAGCGTCAGACTCATTAAAACCAAAATAATCATGGGGCTCCCCCCTACTCTTCAGTCATGGATTTTATTTTTTCTTCCGCTTCCTTTGCCTTTTCCTTGACGGCCTCGGCCGCATCCTCTGCCTTTTCCTTTAAAGTACCGGCAGCCTCAGCGGTCTTCTCCTTCACTGCATCAGCAGCCTGCGCGGTTCTTTCTTTTACGGTATCCGCCGCATTCTCCGTCTTTTCTTTTATCGTGTCTGCTGCATTTACTGTCTTTTCTTTTATCGTATCTGCTGCATCCTCTGTCTTTTCTTTCGCAGTATCTGCCGCTTTTTCCGTCTTATCTCTCACATTTTCAGCTGTAGTACCTGCTTTTTCTTTTATGGACTCCACAGTGCTCTCTGCCTTTTCCTTCACGGTTTCAGCGGCGGCTTCTGCTTTTTCTTTCACTTTCCCGGCCATATCCACGACTTTTTCCTTCACAGCGTCTGCATAGTCCCCCTCCTTAGCCGGAGCCTGCTCCGGAACTTTTGATCCGCAGTGCGGACAGAACGCCATATCCTTTGCCACTGACTTACCGCATCCTCCGCAGGTAACATCACCTTTCACATCCGAAATCTGCTGCTCATACTTACCGATGCTTTCCTCTCTGTTCTGAATCGCATCACAGATACCGATGGCCTCTGAATCCACTACCTCGCCGTCTTTATAATGGTTATAAACCATCTTCCCAAGTTCAGCATAATCTCTCTCATTGCCACGTTCCAGCGCCCTGATCTGATTGCGCAGCCACTGGACCTCTACTGCCTCCCCCGCTTTATTTGTCACTGTTTCCGCTGTTTCACCGATTTTTCTGCCCAAGTCCTCAAAAAATGATTTCATATCTGTATATCTCCCTTCGTATTTAAATCCTGTCACATACGGATTCATATTTATATACATTATACCCCATAATATGCCAACTTCAACCGATTTCCTTTTATTTAATATTATTTTAAGCACTGATCCTGATTATAGCATCCCTATAAGATCCCCGCATATTCTGCTATCGGATGTTCATATACATATTAAAAAACAGAATGGATATTTGAAATGGATCCTAATATATGCAGAGAACGCATTTTGTCTGAAGATTACCGTGATTTTGTCATATTCGATGCAATTCCTCAGCCTCTGGCAAACGTCCCGCGGGACCAGTTATGCGAGCAGGAAGCCGATTTTGGGTACCGGTGTATTTATGCCTCCACTATACAGGCTGATCCGGTCAACCTGGGAAGATATACATATCTATCCATCCCCAAATGCTATTCCCTTTTGAGTATGGAGGCGCTGAATCAGTCCGGTATTCTGGCAATTCAGAATTATCCCACCCTGCAGCTGAAAGGGAACAATGTCATGATCGGATTCATAGATACGGGAATTGATTACGCAAATTCCATTTTCCGCGGCCTGGACGGCTCAACCAGGGTTGCCGGGATCTGGGACCAGACAGTGCAGTCCGGCGCGCCGCCGGAGAACTTTTCCTACGGAACCGAATACACAAGAGAAATGATCAATGAGGCGCTACAGTCCGACGATCCCCAGTCAGTAGTGCCGTCGGTGGATGAGACAGGACACGGCACCTTCATCGCCAGTATTTCAGCAGGCAGTGGAAACCCTGAGGAGCAATTTATTGGAGCCGCACCGGAATGCACAATCGGCGTTGTCAAATTGAAGCAGGCCAAACAATACTTACGGGATTATTATTTTATTCCTTCTACCGTTCCTTGTTACCAGGATACCGATATCCTGCTTGGCCTGCGTTACTTAAGCGAACTGGCTTCAGCCCAAAACATGCCGCTTGTGCTGTGCATTGCACTGGGCACCAGCCTGGGCGGGCATATCAACCTGACACCGCTTTCTCAGGTTCTGGAGGGATACAGTATTCTTAACAGCCGCATTCCCGTCGTCGGCGGGGGAAATGAGGCCGACCAGAGGCACCATTATTCTTACGAAATACACAATGGGGGGTCTGCTAATTCGGTGGAGATACGGGTTGGAGAAAATGTCCCCGGCTTTGTAATGGAATTATGGGCAGATACTCCCAATGTACTGTCCATCACCCTGACCTCCCCCTCTGGAGAAACAACCACGCCGGTCATCATGGAAACCAACGCCAGCTCCGAGTATAATTTCATATTTGAAAGGACGCAGGTCACTGTCAGTTACCGTCTCATCGTAGAAAGAAGCACGTCTGAACTGGCTTTTTTCAGCTTCAAGTCGCCTGTTCCCGGCATATGGAAGGTAAACGTTACCCCTGTGCAGACCATAGACGGACGGTTCCATATCTGGCTGCCTGTGAAAGAATTTATAGGAGGCGAGGTCTATTTCTTAAACGCAGATCCGTACTATACGCTGACGAATCCCGGCAACACGATCAGCACAATTGTTGTCTCCTATTATGATGGATCCAACAACAGTATCGCACTGAGTTCCGGCAGAGGATACACAAGATACGAACAGATCAACCCGGATCTCACAGCTCCGGGCATCAACATAAAAGGGGCGCTTCCCGGAGGCCGCTATGCCGTCCGCTCTGGTTCAAGCATATCTATAGCCATTTCTGCAGGCGCCATCGCACTGCTTGTGGAATGGGTTATTTACCAGCTGGGCAGCCCGCGGATTGATTCTTACCAGATTAAGAGCATTCTGCTTCTCGGAGCCGTGCGCCCGCCAAATATGACGTTTCCAAACAGGGAATGGGGATACGGGCAGCTGAACCTGTTTAATACATTTGAAGCGATACGCAGATTCAGAAATCTGCCTTAAAACCGGCAGTCTATCTGCCGATTTACAGTCTCCTTAAAAACAGAAAGGACGCTTAATCAGCGTCCTTCTCCACGTATCTCATCAACATTTTCATAATAGCTTGTAACCATCTCATTTTCAGGAACCGAAGGCTCCTGAGCCGCTGCCGCACCCGGCCTGAATACAATCTTCAGCAGTACGGGAGTAATGATCGTCGTAACCACCACAACGATGATCACCGGTCCGAGAAATGCCGAACCAAGCAGCCCCAGGCCAGCGCCCTTACTCGCCACTATCAGTGCAACCTCACCCCTGGATACCATACCCACACCAATCCGCCTGGCCTGGTAATTCTGATATCCGCACAGCTTTGCGCCCAAACCGCACCCCACTACTTTCGTGAGAATTGCCACAATTGTCAAAACAACTGCAAATCCTACAATCGCAGCCGACATATCCGGCAGTACAACTTTAAGTCCAATGCTGGCAAAAAATACCGGCGACAGCAGCAGGTAGGAAATTGTATCAAACTTACTTTCCAGATATGTAGAACGCCTCACATTCGAAATAATCAGACCCGCGATAAACGCACCCGTAATATCTGCAACTCCAAATACCACTTCCGCGATATAAGACATCAGCAGGCAGAACACAAATGCTATGATCGTATGTCGGTGCAATTCCTTCCTGGCCTTGTCCACCCAGTTTTTATACAGGCGGTAAAAGAGGAAGCCAACCACACCAGCAAAGGCGAAGAAACCAAGAATTTTCAGCATAACCGTACCGATCTTTACGGAAGAGTCTGCCAGGCTTGTCACAATAGTCAGCGCAATAATGCCAAGAATATCATCTATAATAGCCGCCCCTAAAATTGCGTTTCCAGAGCGGGTTTTCAGTTTTCCCAACTCCTTCAGCGTCTCGACAGTAATACTTACTGAAGTAGCGGTCAATATTACCCCAATAAAAATGTTCTGCAAAAGAAGACTCGTGTCAACATCCGAAGCAATCATCCCCGGCCTGTTAAAAATATAAGCCGCGCCGAATCCCCCCAGAAGCGGAACAATAACCCCGCACAATGCAATCACCAGAGACGCTTTCCCGCTCGCCCTCAATTCCTTAATGTCAGTCTCCATTCCGGCGCAGAACATCAGTACAATGACCCCAATCTCAGCCAAAGACTGAATAAAAGAAGTCTCCTCAAGAATCCCGATACCTGCCGGCCCAAGCAAAAGCCCGGCCAGAAGCGCCCCCACCACCTGAGGCATCTGGACTTTCTTGGTCAAAAGCCCGAGAACCTTCGTGAATAACAGAATAATAGCCAAATCTAGTAAAAACCTGTAGCCGCTCATATCTTTCTCCTCACATTTCTCACATTAAATTATCCCGAACAGATAAAAGAATACACCCTTCTCATAAGATTTTCAAGCATTTCCATTAAAATTGATCAAATTTCACAGTCATTTTGTGCATTCTTTACTTTACATTTAAATCCAACTGCCGATGGTTTTGGATATATGAAACATCTCGTATTACCGCAGAAAAAACATAGAAAAATCTGATGGACAGGCTTTGCTTCCTCAGGCAAAGTCCAGGACAACAAAAGCCTCAAATCATCAGATTTGAGGCTGTATGTCGTCGGTTCCATCAAATTTTTCTATTGAATCTTTACGGAGAACAGGCCGAACGGCCAGTATCTATCACCACCGGCAGGCATCCCTGCCGGCGTTGTGTGCTCCTTCCGGGACAGACAAATGTCTCCCTAACTCAGCAGCAGTGTTTCCTGTCCCCTGAGCTGTATAATCGGCCCTCCCGTTCCTTCTATGTATTCTCTCGTTATAGTTACCTGCCCGATATTATCATCCTTCGGTATCTCATACATAATATCCAGCATAAACTCTTCTATAATTGCACGAAGGGCCCTTGCACCAGTCTTCTTTTTCATCGCTTTTTCGGCAATCGCTTCCAGTGCCCCTTCGTCGAATTCCAGGTTAACCTCATCCAGTGCCAGCAGCTTTTTGTACTGCTTGAGGATCGCATTTTTTGGTTCCTTCAGTATCTTAACAAGCATCCCCCGATCCAGGCCCTTCAGTGTAAAGATGATAGGCAGACGCCCTATAAACTCGGGGATCATTCCAAATGTCCGCAGATCCTCCATCGTAACCTTGGACAGGATATCCTCGTCATGCTCATATTTGTCTTTCAGTTCAGCGTTGAATCCCATGGATGTCTTGTGGGACAATCGCTCCTTAATAATATCTTCCAGATCCGGGAACGCCCCTCCGCAGATAAATAAGATATTCTTTGTATTTACGGTGGTAAGCGGCACCATGGCATTCTTGCTGTTTGCCCCCACCGGCACTTCGACCTCACTGCCTTCAAGAAGCTTGAGCAGTCCCTGTTGTACAGACTCACCGCTCACATCTCTCTGGCTGGAGTTTCTCTTTTTTGCGATCTTATCGATCTCATCGATGAAAATGATCCCCTGTTCCGCCCGCTCCACTTCATTGTCTGCGGCCGCCAGCAGTTTGGATACGACGCTTTCAATATCGTCGCCTATGTAGCCTGCCTCCGTCAAAGAGGTGGCATCCGTAATCGCCAGCGGCACATTCAGAAGCTTGGCAAGCGTCTTCACAAGATAGGTCTTACCACTTCCGGTAGGCCCGATCATCAGCATATTGGACTTCTCGATCTCGATGTCGTCCATGCTGTCCGTTGCAACTCTTTTATAATGGTTATAAACAGCCACAGACATTGCTTTCTTCGCATATTCCTGGCCTACCACATACTCGTCCAGCTGCGCTTTGATCTTGTGCGGAGCCGGAATATCTTTGATATTGATCTTTGGCGTTTCTTTTGGTTTATCCTTTTTCTTTTTGACCTTCTGGTTCTTCGGAATCTTGTCCTCCAGGTCTGACATCTTCATAAACTGTACGCCCGGCACATTCATAAACTTACTGTAATCAATGGCGCCATTGGTCATTGCGTCAAAGCTCTTCTGCATACAGTCCTGGCATACCGTGATGTGGTTGGGAAGTTCGATCATCTTCCCGGCAACGCTCTCCGGACGGTGGCACATCAGGCAGTACTTTTCATACTCATCATCCCCGCTGTCCTCTCCCTGGGCAGTCACGGATGTCTCCTTCTGCTCCTCCACAATGGTGCTGTCTTTTCCATCCTCCTTGTGGTCCTCTTCATCTATAATGACAAAATCTTTATCTGACATAGCTCTCCCTTCTTTCACTTACGCATTTCTCCCTCGTACAGGGTCTCTGGGGGCTCTGTACCTTCTCACATTCCTTCTAAATGATTATAACGCAGTTCTATGTGATTTACAAATGAACTTTTTCTAAACCATCCCTTATTATTCAAGCATTTTTAAGAATTCTTCCTCTGATATGATCGGAATTCCCAGCTCCCTTGCTTTTTTGTTTTTGGAGGAGGCAGATTGCACGTCGTTGTTAATCAAATAGTTTGTTTTTGAGGTAACGGATCCGGTTACTTTCCCGCCCCGGGACTCAATCACCTCTTTCACCTCATTCCGGTTGGCAAAATGTTCCACGCTGCCTGTTATTACAAAATTCAGATTCTCAAAAACCTGTGCTCCCGCCTGTACCTCTTCCTTTGGAATCTTTACTTCTTTGAGAAGCCTTTCAAAGAGTTCTCTGTGTACAGGATCTGCAAAATAGTCCACAAAAGCCTTTGCTATGACACCACCCACTCCTGAAATCCCGCTTAATTCCTCGACCGTAGCCTCTGTCAGCCTTCCGGGATCATAGTCCAGCGCCTTGCAGATCATTTTTGCATTCGCCACTCCGATATTGGCAATTCCCAGGCTGTATACCAGCCTGGGCAGCGTTGTATTCCTGGAGTTTTCCACACTGTTGATCAGATTGACATAGGATTTTTCACCAAATCCATCCATTGTTTTGATATCTTCTTCGTATCTGTCCAGATGGAAAATGTCTGTATAATCCTTTATGAACCCCCTTGCTATAAACTTTTCCAGCGTCGCTTCTGAGAGCCCTTCCATATTCATGGCATCCCTGCTGACAAAAAGAGCAAAGGATTTGATCTGCTTTGCCTGGCAGAGCGGATTTGTGCAGTACAGCGTTTTGGTGTCATTTTCCATAGATATCCTGGTATCATGCCCGCATACGGGACAGGCATCCGGAATGCCCTTCACACCGCTTCGGGTCAGGTTTTCCGCTATTTGCGGGATAATCATGTTGGCTTTATACACCTGGATCCTGTCACCGGCGCCGAGTTCCAGGTCTTCCATGATACTAAGATTATGCACGCTGGCGCGGCTGACCGTAGTCCCCTCCAGTTCTACGGGCTCAAATATGGCAACCGGATTGATCAATCCGGTTCTGGAAGGGCTCCATTCAATCTCCAGCAGCTTCGTCTCACGGATCTCATCCGCCCATTTAAAAGCATAGGAATCTCTTGGGAACTTTGCGGTTGCACCCAGTGACTGCCCATAGGCAATATCATCGTAGACAAGCACGAGCCCGTCCGACGGAAAATCATTTTCCGCAATCTGCCGTGCAAACCACTCTACCTGCTCCTCAATCGTCTCCGCTGTAACCAAATGGTGTTCCACCACTTCAAACCCCTGTGTCTCCAGCCAGTCAAACTGTTCAGCCCGGGAGTTATGAAAATCCACTCCTTCCGCGCTCACAAGACTGAATGCAAAAAACCGGACATTGCGTTTTGCTGTAATCTCGTTATTCAGCTGGCGTACAGAGCCGCTGCAGAGATTCCGGGGATTCTTGTACTTTGCATCCACGTCCTCAATCTCTGCATTGATCTTTTCAAAATCCTGATACCCGATCACGGCCTCTCCTCTCAGGATCAGCTCCCCAGAGTAGGGAATGTTTATGGGAAGATTTTTGAATACTTTCGCATTATTAGTTATCACTTCCCCGACTTCCCCATTGCCTCTTGTGACTGCCTTGACCAGCGTTTTATCCCGATAGGTCAGTACGATTGTCAGGCCGTCCAGTTTCCAGGAGATCACCGCCTCCTTCTCTCCGAGAAATGCCTTCAGCTGCTCCACATCTTTCGTCTTATCCAGCGAAAGCATGGGCCGCTCATGCCTCTCCTTCGGAAGCTCGCTGAGCACTTCATACCCTACATTAATGGTAGGACTGGATGCAAGAGTTGTTCCCAATTCCTGTTCCAGTCCCAGAAGTTCATCATACAATTTATCGTATTCGTAATTGCTCATAATCTCCGTGTCTTCCTGCTCATATGCACGGCGCGCACAGTTCAGGAGCTCTACCAGCTCCTGCATTCTTTTCTTCTTGTCTGCCATAAATACTCTCCTGCCTGTTTTTACATTATAATATACTCCCCCCTATCCCGGGCGGCGTTTTCTAGCTGATCACAGTTTCATTGGAGGAATCCCTGATTTGTTCATAGAGACAGTCCAGTTCCTGATCCGTCAGTTTTCGGTATTCTCCTTCTCTTAGCTTTCCCAATTCTATGTTCATAATTCTGGTTCTCACCAGATCTTTCACTTCATATCCCAGTGCCCCGCACATCCTTCGGATCTGTCTGTTCAGCCCCTGGGTCAGAATAATGGTAAATGTATACTTTCCGATCTTCTGCACCCTGCAGGGCCTTGTAACCGTATCCAAAATCGGCACGCCTGCGGACATCTTTTCCAGGAAGTCCGGCGTGATTGCCTTATCCACTCTCACCTTATATTCCTTTTCATGGCGGTTTCCCGCACGCATCATCTTATTGATGATGTCCCCGTTGTTGGTCATAAGAAGCAGGCCCCTGGAATCCTTATCCAGACGCCCGACATAAGTAACCCTAGCGGGATAATTTAAAAACCTTATAATACTGTTTTGCTCTCTGTGCTCCTCCGTGCAGACGATTCCTGCAGGCTTATTCACTGCCAGCACAACCATCTCCCCGCTGCGGGAAACCACCTTACGGCCGACGCGCACCTCCTGGCCGGGCAATACCTTCATGCCCATGCCGGCTGTTTTCCCGTCGACCATTACCCTGCCGCTCTCAATCAGGCGGTCGGCTTTCCTCCTGGAACAGACCCCGGCCTCACTCAAATATTTATTCAGCCTGACCGGTTCCTTCTTGCTCATAAATTCCTGTTTAATCTTATTGCTCACTGCCCAACGCTCCGCTTATGTTATTATCCTGGAAAAATGTGTTGCCGCTGTAAAGGAACAGCACATCAGTAATCTGATATGTTTCCATAGCATCCTGGATATTTCCGGTATAATACCTTGGGTCAATCATGACAATCTCCCGGAAATAAGGCGTCAGAAACGGTACAAAACAATTGGCGTAAGAATCCTTAACCACCAGCAGCCTGTCCCGGTTCTCCGCCATGGTTTTAATATCGATCACCGAGGTATTGCCGCCCAGAAAAACGGCGTACTTATCTCTTGTATCCAGCTGATCCGCCTCGTACAGGGAGGTGGTCTTCTTTTGTTCGTCTACATAATTCACTGTCACGTCATTATCTGTGTCTTTCGGCACATAGATGTCGATCTCTTCCCTGACATTCATACGGCAGCCGCTTTTTGCCGCCAGAATCCCGTTAAAGTCTGTGGTCACCGGATAGGACGCATACACACTTGAGACATCCGCCGAGATGCCAAGCTTCCCCGCCGCCTCCTGGAAGGCGTAAAATGCCCCCAGTGTTGTCCAGTGATGGTCTGTCTTATAGTATATCTTTTCATCCTTATGCTTATTCAGAACCTTAACCGCATCCACCCACTGTACAGAGTCTCCCAGCTCCTTTTTTACAAGGCCGATGCTGGTACTCTGATCCGCAACCGTGGCAAGGGAAGGCAGGCTGCTGCTGAGTATGTTTGCAGCATCTGGTACCAGCAGCATCGTAACCGGAATATCGCTGTAGCGCTCTGAAAATGCCTTGATGGCCGCCACATTGCTGTGTAACAAATCTTTATCCGGCGCCGCAATATCTTCCAGAAGCTGATTCTTCTTCCCAATAAATACACCATTTTCTTCTTTGCTTCCGCCAAACCGGTTCAGCGTAACCTTCAGCTTCCGCCACATATTCCTTCCGATAAACTGGTCGGACTGGTAGCTTTCATACTGTTCCATATAGCTGCCGGACGTCAGTGCGCCTATTGTCAGTTTTGGTTTTTCCGACAGCATGCGGTTCTCCTCGTCAGACTTTTTCTTATCCGGAACGAGCAGATTACCTAATATTAGTATCAGCAGGCAGATGATAAATGCTTTTCCAATAAAGCCATCAACCCACCGCTTCTTTTTCCTTCTGTTATTCTTCATATTCCCACCTAGAATCTAAAATATAAAAATGGATTAAATGACTCCGTCACCAGATATGCTATGGAGATCAAAAACATTCCGATGTACACGATCCCTGCCGCCGTTTTCTTTGCCCTGTTATTATCAAAAACCCCGACAAACCTCCGAATGAGTGAATATCCAGCTGCGGAGGATCCCAGGACTGCAACAGCATACAGGAGCCAATGGGTCAGTATAAAGTAAAGAGCCTGCTTATCTATAAACGCGCTTGCCCCCGCTCCGAACATCGCGCTCAGGTACCGCACTGCATAGCCGAGGCTCGGACTGAAGAAAAAGACCCACCCAATCAAGACAAGCACAATAGAATAAATGTGTCTCACAACATCGGGCAGCCGCTCCAGCGCCTTTCCCCAGACAAACTTTTCCAGTACAAGCAGGAGCCCATAGTACAGCCCCCAAAACAAAAAATTCCATGCGGATCCGTGCCAGAGACCGGTCAGCATCCATACCACCAGGAGATTCATAATCTGCCTGGACTGCGTACAGCGGTTCCCGCCCAGAGGAATATAAACATACTCCCGGAACCAGGTGCTCAGAGAAATATGCCACCGCCTCCAGAATTCCGTGATACTGGACGAAGTATAGGGATAGTCAAAGTTCCTGCGGAATTCAAATCCAAACATTTTTCCCAGTCCCACCGCCATATCAGAGTATCCGCTGAAATCGAAATATATCTGAAAGGCAAAAGACACACAGCCGACCCAGGCCGTCAACACCGAAAAGCTCCCCATCTGCAGGCCCGATATCTGGTCAAAAACCTGTCCCACGGAGTTTGCCAGTATGACTTTCTTTGCAAGGCCGATGATAAAATATTCGGCCCCCTGCCCAAACTTCCGCATAGTTACCGTGCGGTTTTTCAACTGTTCCTCGATGTCAATATAACGTACGATCGGCCCTGCGATCAGCTGTGGGAACATACTGATGTACATTGCAAAATACAGAATATTCTTCTGCGGCCTGACCTCTTTTCTGTAGACGTCTATAATGTAAGACAACGCCTGGAATGTATAAAATGAGATCCCAATCGGCAGCGGAAGTTCGCGGTAGGGTATATCCACCGGCAGCACGGCATTCAGGCTGTCCAGCACAAATCCATAATATTTAAAAAATCCCAGCAGAAGCAAATTGCATACAACAGCAAAAATGAGACTCCTGCGGGCCTTCTGCGGATCGCCTTCCTTGTGGTATATGTCAAGTCCGCAGATATAATTCAACAGGATGGAAAGAAGCATCAATATAATATAAACCGGCTCCCCCCACGCATAAAAAATCAGGCTGGCAATCAGCATGATTATATTCCGGAACTTGTGCGGCACTATAAAATATAACGCCAGTGTCACCGGCAGAAATATAAACAAAAACGTGATACTGCTAAATAACATTTTCCAGCTTCCTCTCCCCGTATTTTACAGACTTTTTGCAAATGCTTCTTTATACTCCGCCGCTTTGGGTGCTATGGCCAGAAAAAGGAACTTTCCCCTTACAGACAATTCCGACTGTTCCAGCAGCTGGACTTCCTTTGGTGCATAGCCCTCGAAATCATTTTTTCTATTTGCGATTCTCTTTTCGACAGCTTCCTTTACCCGTTTCATCTGTCCTTCGTTCTTCACCTTTATCAAAAGCACTTCTTCCGCAGACATACTGCTCTCGGAAGTATACAGCATCACTCCGTCATAATCCGCACTGTTAAGGCCATAGTAACGCTTCAGGCCCTGTCCTTCCGCTTTTTTCAGATTCCCGGTATCCAGGACAGACTCCACCGCCTTCTGTATGGTTTCAAAAGACTTGGTGCTGCCGCTCGTATAGATCATCAGCAGAACAATATAGACAAGAATCACAGCCATTACCACATACTTGGCGATCTCCGCAACACCAGGACGTTTTGTGCTTCCCGCCCCATTTCTGCTCTCCACATGGTCTAATTCTCTGTTCATCATAGTGAGGCCACCTCCGCCATCCTGTTCAGCCAGAAGGGATAGAAAGACGCTTTAAAATGTACACCATCCTCCTCATAATAACTGTCTGACACAAGTTCCGTATTATCGATGAAGGCGATCTGCCTCTTGTCGCACAGGGAATGCAGAGCTTCATTATACTGATCCAGGTTCTTATAAGCCGGTTCGCGTTCAATCTCCTGTTCCTGCACAGGAAAGATCGAGTTCACAAAAATCTTGGCATCTGGTAGTTTCTCCTGAAGTTTCTTAAACAGCTCATCGTACTGCTTCACAAACTCATCCGTATCCCCTCTGGTTGCAATAATATCATTCATCCCATAGGCAAGGAAAATAACCTGGGGATTAATCTGCGCCACACTTTCGATCTGCTCATCCAGCTGATCCAGTTCCACGCCAATCTTTGCCACAACACTGGAAGCATTTAGAAGATCATATTCCATAAATGCCTCAGAGATGGAATCCCCCATAATTACAGCGTTCGCAAAAACAGCCTTATAATTTCTGTTCTTAATTTCCTCCTGAACTTCCTGATTCTCTCTGTCCTTCTCCTCCAGCTTTTCCATCTTATTCTCAATATTCTTCACATCCGCTGAGGACGCCTGTTTTATAATCTCCAGGCCCTCGGAAGTATCCACCTTATTCCTGGTCAGGCTGTTGATTCCCTCCGCTGCAAGTATAATGACAATCACCAAACCGACCGCCGCACAGCAGTATATAATCGACTTTCGTCTTTTCATTTTCATCATATGTTACTAAGACCTTTCGCTTTATCCTGTTTCCGTACTTTTTATAATACTTTTTTTACCCTTAAAAGTCAATCTTTCCACCTGATTCGCCTCATTTTTCATTACTGTTTTGACAGAGCCATTTTTCTCCTACCCGCCGCCCGGATTTTATGTTACAATAACAAACAGGCTTTATTTGATAATCATCGCGGAGGAAAACAATATGATCGCACTGCGCCTAACCAGTATTAAAGACTTTATGTCACACCTTCTGTTATCCGAAACATTCGACAGCTTCCAATTCATAGAAGGAGAAATCGTCACCTTCAACACATTCACAATAGACGGTTTCGTCCAAAAGCCCTTTTACCCCGAAGAAGAAAACATTCCGGAATACTCCCTCTGGAAAACCCTGAGAGAGTACTGCTTCACCCTGATCAAAGGCAGAAAAACCCCACTCAGTTTCAAATTCATCTTCCGCCTGTCCCCCCAGAACACCGCCCGCCTCATAGCCCAGAACCGCCTGGACTTCACCCCCGACCAAATCCAGGGCCTATACCTCAACATCCGCTATGACGGCACAACCCTCCAATGCATAACAGGCACCTCCCTAAAAACCTTCACCATGGACAAATCCCTCGAAAAATCCTGGGACACCATGGTCCAAAAATTCTTCACCCAAAAACAAATCCCCTACGACCTGGAAGCTTAGGCAAAGCCTAAGCTTCCACTACTTCAGCCTTCCCCCTACGACGCAAGGAGGTACACATCCACAGCCTCCAGCAATAAGAATGCAAACCACCTCTCCATTCGGCCCTTACCTATCTCCTGAAACAAAAGACTTACCTATCTCCTGACTGGTCAACTGGTCAACAGCCCATCCCCGTCCCCCTCTCGTCCCCGAACTGCCTCCCCCCTAAGTAATCCTCTGCCAATTTGATGAACCCAGCCATTCCCGTCCGGCATAAGGGATTTTGCGGGACAATTGGATTTAGAGATTAGATTTACTTAATGAAAAAAGAGCTGTGACTGGGGACAAAACTGTGATTCCGAATCACAGTTTTGCCTGGACCCGTAGTGTGAAATTCATCAGAATTTCACACTGCGTGTCCAGGTTGCCCCAGTCACGGCTCTTTTTTCATTTAGTAAATCAATCTCCAAATCCAGTCCCGCAAAATCCCTTATGCCGGACGGGAATGGCGCCCCTTCTCCAATCCAGCCCCCTTACTTAGTAAGCAGCATCATAATCTCATTACTGCGTTGTACGAATGCCGTCATCTCTGCCGGGCTCAACGGTTTATGAGCCAGCATAGCCAGATCATAAAGCTGTCTGCAGATGATAGGTACGCTCTTACTGCGTTTATGCTCTAAAACAAACTTGACAAGCGGATGGTTTGCATTTAAGATCAAGGTTGCCTGGCTTCCGAACATACCGGCATCCATACCACCCATGCTGTACATCTTCATCATCTCTTCCATACGTCTGGACTGCTCAGAAAGCACTGCCATGGAAGCTACATTATCGTCTTTGAGTTTTTCGACTTTCACATCCAGCTTATCATTGTTCAGCTCTTTTCGGAAGATTTCAATCAGGCTGTCTGTGGTTTTCTTAAACTCTTCCTTTTCTTCCTCTGAAACCTCATCTTTCAGGGAATCATGCACATCCGCATCAATTCTCAGGAATCTCACCTTCGGGTTGCGCTGCTCCAGATAAGTGATAAATGCGGAATCAATGTTGTGTGTCAGCAGAATCGCATCCTGGTCGTGTTCTTTGAACATATTGATATACTGGCTCTGCTGCTGTTCATTTGTTACATAGTAAATGTCGGTCTTGATCTCCTCTACTTCATTCTCGGCCTTGTTCTCTGCTTCATTTTCGTCAGCACTATCTTCTGCCTTTTCCTCCCGATCATTCGGAGTTACGACGGAACCGCCGTTAGCCTCGATTAACTCTTCCAGTGTTAAATATTTATGATCCAGGTTTTTAAATAAAATAGAATCTTTGATTTTCTCACCGAACTTTTCATCCTTCAGGCAGCCAAACTTGATAAATGGACTGATGTCATCCCAGTATTTTTCATAGTTTTCCTTGTCGGTCTTAAACATTCCGTTGAGTTTATCTGCAACTTTCTTGGAAATATAATCCGCCACTTTATTCACAAATCCATCGTTCTGCAGGGCACTTCTGGAAACATTCAGCGGCAGGTCAGGACAGTCAATGACACCTTTTAATATCATCAGGAATTCCGGAATGACTTCTTTGATGTTGTCCGCAATAAATACCTGGTTGTTGTACAGTTTAATGGTTCCCTCGATGGAATCGTATTCTGTATTGATTTTCGGGAAATAAAGAATTCCCTTGAGATTAAACGGATAGTCCATGTTCAAGTGAATCCAGAACAATGGTTCCTTATAATCCATAAATACCTTGCGGTAGAAGTCAATATACTCCTCTTTTGTACATTCACTCGGGTTCTTTGCCCAAAGAGGATGAATATCGCTGATGGATACCGGGCGTTTTACAATCTTGACTTTTTTCTTCGGTTCGCCTTCTTCGCCCTCTTTTGGCTCTTCCGTGATATGCTCTACGACTTCGTCCGTATCAAGCAGTTCTTCCTCATCAATTGTCTCATAAGACGGCGCTTCATTTTCCTTGGAAAGGAAGATCTCTACCGGCATAAAGGAGCAGTATTTTTCCAGAACTTCCCTTGCCTTGTACTCATTCGCAAACTGTAGGCTCTCCTCATTCAAAAACAGGGTTATCTCGGTACCTACATCGGTTTTATTACCGTCCTGCATCTCATATTCTGTGCCGCCCTCGCTTACCCAGTGTACCGGAACCGCACCTTCCTGGTAGGACAGCGAGTCAATATGAACCTCATCCGCCACCATAAAAGAAGAGTAGAATCCCAGACCGAAATGTCCAATCATCTCATCCTCAGTCGTTTTATCTTTATACTTCTCCAGGAACTGGGTAGCACCGGAGAATGCGATCTGTGTAATATACTCCTCTACTTCACCCGCTGTCATACCCAAGCCATTATCAATAAACTTTAATGTCTTCTCCTCCGGGTTAACAATAACCTGAATCTTTGCCTTGTAATCATCCGGCAGTTCATATTCCCCCATCATGTCCAGCTTTTTCAGCTTTGTGATGGCGTCACAGCCATTAGATACAAGCTCGCGCATAAAAATATCGTGGTCAGAATATACCCATTTCTTAATAATCGGAAATATATTCTCGCTGTCAATGGATAAGTTACCTTTTTTTGTTCCCATATATAACACTCCTTTTCATTATAATAGCTGTTTCGTAAGCCTTTATTACCACCTAGAAGATATTCTAATACACTGGATTTCAAAAGTCAATAAAAAGTTAGCACTCTTTATAGATGAGTGCTAATAAAATAATAAAAAAAATAAAAACTTTATAAATCGGGATTTAGTGACGAGCTTTAGTCTCGGCGCGGATGGGGACGCTCCATAAAGGGATAGCTGAAAGCCTCCCGGAGAACATCCATGTCCTTTCAAAAACGCGGCCGCGGACCTAAGAAATTCTAGGCGGGAAACAGCCCTGAAAATGGAGCACCACTGACACATCACGAGAAATCATCGGATTTCTCGTGATGTGTCAGTGGTGCTCCATTTTCAGGGCTGTTTCCCAAGTTTTTGCTGAACCCAGCGCGGGAAATCATCAGATTTCCCGTAATGTGTTCAGCGTACCCGCCTATCCGGCATCGGGTGTTCTAGAATCACTTAGCAGCACGGGTGCATATCGCAACGGCATATACAGCCCCAGCGCCTTCCCGGCCTCCCTGTCATGAAGCGTCCCCGTCCGTCGACAAGTCTAAAGCTTGCCGACTAAATCCCGATTTTCTCTTGACAAAGTGTAATGCTGGCGTTATGATCAATATGACCAAATAATTTTAATTAGTCATATTGATCGGAGGATTAATTATGCCAAAGTTCAACGATACTGAAAGAAAAATGATTAAGCAAAAATTACTGCAGGAAGGTGAACGTTTATTTACTTCATATGGTATCAAAAAAGTATCCATTGATGAGATTGTACAGGCCGCCGGTATTGCGAAAGGTTCCTTTTATTCTTTTTACTCGAATAAAGAACACCTCTACATGGATATTTCTGCAAATCTGCAGTTAAAAATGTGGGGTGACATGGATGCATTTTTGAATAATCACCGTTCCTTGCCGCCAAGGGATCTTTGTAAACAGTGCTTTCTCTGGATGTTTGGGGAACTGGAGCGCTATCCTATGCTGAGCCAGACGAACAGTGAAATCGCCGAATATCTGTTCCGCAAACTTCCTCCGGAAGTGATTGAAGCACATACCCGGGACGACAGTCATGAACTTATTAAGCTGCAGGAATATGGGGTGCATTTTACATGCGGCATTGAAATTGCAACAAAAACACTGCAGACACTGGCGATTAGTTTTCTCAGCCTGCAGCAGGAGCAGACAGATGATCAGCAGACTATTATGGGAATCATCCTGGATGGTGTCTTAAAGGAGATTGTAAGCGATGAAAGTAATTGATGTCCAGAATGTTTATCTAAAATATCCGGCCTCAAAGGATGATACTATACGAGGGATTAGTTTTGATGTAAAGCAGGGCGAAATATTTGGCTTTCTCGGTCCGTCCGGGGCTGGAAAAAGTACCGTACAGAAAATATTAACAGGAACTCTCCGCGATTATCGCGGGAGTGTCCGTGTTTTTGGTGACGAGATCAGGCACAGAACCAGCGATTATTATGAAAATATCGGTGTGGATTTTGAGTTTCCCAACTTTTATGAAAAATTTACCGCGCTCGAAAATTTAAAGTATTTTGCTTCGATTTATTCCGTCAGAACAACCGATCCATTGGAACTTTTAGAAAAGGTTGGCCTTCGCCCTGATGCCGGCAAAAAAGTCTCCAGCTATTCAAAAGGTATGAAAATGCGGCTTGGTTTTATACGTTCATTGCTGCATGATCCCAAACTGCTCTTTCTGGACGAGCCCACCAGCGGCCTTGATCCTGCAAATGCAAGGGTGCTGAAGGATATGATATTGGAACAGAAAAAGAAGGGAAAGACCATCATATTAACGACCCATAACATGCATGATGCGGAGGAACTCTGCGACCGTGTTGCTTTTATTGTTGACGGTACGGTGAAAACGATAGATTCGCCGCATGCTTTGCGTAAAAGCAGATTTGATACAGAGGTTGAATATTGTTTTTCCGATCATGGAAAAGAAAGACAAAGTGTTTGTACTCTTTCCAGTCTGGCCGATGCCCGGGACTTTCAAACCGCAATGAAAAATGGGACACTGACCAGTATTCATTCAAAAGAACCGACGCTTGAGGATATCTTTATTTCATTGACAGGGAGGGGCTTACAATGAGATTTTTTCACGCCTTAAAGAATGATATCCGGTTTCAAATAAAATATGGTTTTTATTTTCTGTACGCATTCTTCAGTGGGGTTTATATTGCAGTGCTGCTTTTAATCCCCTCCCAATACAAGATAATGGCAGCTTCCCTTATCATATTGACGGATCCTGCCATGCTTGGTGTATTCTTCACAGGCGGCATCTGGCTGCTGGAAAAGGGAGAGGGCTTACATCGTTTTTGGAGTGTTTCCCCTCTTCGTCCCTGCGAGTATATATTGTCAAAATCTATATCACTGGCAATTCTGTCAACGATATCGGCTGATCTTATTGTGTTGATCAGTATGAGAAGTATCGTCCGCTTCGTATCCTTGTCTTTCAGTGTATTCATTGGAGCCGTAGCGTTTAATCTCATTGGGCTGATTGCGGCTTCCTATGCACGTTCCGTAAACCATTATATGATCATTGCCGCCCTCCCCACAGTATTATTATCAATTCCTCCTGTTCTGACTGCATTCGGAATGACTCATCCACTTTTAAAGATATTTCCGGGGACAGCGCTGTGGCATATGATCGTCAGTTCAATTGATGCAGCAGGACATATAAATGTACTGCCGGGAATTGTTCTGGTTCTATGGCTTGTAGTGCTTTTAGTACTAGCATATAAACGGATTCGTAATGCATTACAATCAGAAGGAGGCAAGAATTTATGAAACATACCGTGAAGCTCTTCCAAATTGGCCTGAAACAAATATCAAAAGACGGAATGCTAATTGTCCTGATACCAGCGCCATTTTTAGCAGGCATATTTTTTAAGCTTGCTATTCCTTTTTTCAACACAGTTCTGACATCTGAATTCTCGTTCCCCTTAACAGCCTGGTATGGCCTTGCCGACGGTATGCTGATTTGTCTGGCCCCCTTGTTTACGGCAATGATATCCGCATTTTTATTGCTAGAAGAGAGAGATGAAGGATTAAATGCATTTTATCAGATTACCCCGGCAGAAGGATATTCTTATTTAGCGGCGCGTATTGGTTTACCAATGACAGGGGCATTCATAATCACGATATTCGTCGCTGCAGCTTTCAATCTTTCCTCCCTATCTTTTGGAGTCATTCTCTCAAGCTCTCTGATCAGCAGTTTTACAAGTATATTTTTAGCAATGATGATTGTATCGGTTGCCGGAAACCGTGTTGAGGGACTTGCGCTTTCAAAACTAATGGGGATCAGCTTCCTAGGGCTTATCTTAATATGGTTTATTCCTGCTCCCTATTCTTACTTCATGGCTTTTCTGCCTTCGTTCTGGATTGGAAAAATATTGATGGACGGAGTAAATGTATTTACCTTTGCATTTGGCGTAATATCCTGCTTCTTATGGATTGCTTTTTTCACCCGGAAATTTTTGAAAAGAGTGCAGTAATAAGATGTATGTGCTAAACTATTTTCCTATTTTACGAAAAGTGGTATACTTGATTTTGTAGACACCCAGGAATTACATAAAAAAGGAGTACGATTATGACCGAAACATTTGAAACATTAAAAGTAGACAATGACCGGCAGATTCAGGAAGTTGCTGAACTGGCAGAAATGATCTGGCACGAACATTTTACCCCTATCATCGGAACCAGCCAGGTAGAATATATGATAGACAAGTTCCAGTCTGTTCCCGCACTGAAGACACAGCTGAAAGATGGCTACGAATACTATCAGCTTTTTGACAAGGGGGAATTCTGCGGATATTGCGGCATTCACCCCGAGAATGGCCGGTTATTTCTGAGTAAAATCTATATTAGAAAAGACTGCCGCGGACGCCATCTGGCCACAAAGGCATTCGAATTTCTGAAGAACCTTTGCCGCCAGAGGGGCCTCTCCTCAATCTGGCTGACCTGTAATAAACACAACGATGGCTCTCTGGCCGTATACAGCCATTTCGGGTTTAAAACCATTGATACGCAGGTAGCAGATATCGGCAATGGATTTGTGATGGATGACTATATTATGGAGTATACTCTCTGAGTGGATGGCGGGGAGTCTGGCTTTTGCTTTACCATTTACTGCGGATATTGCTAAATTCCCAACTCCTTGCTAATTCATCCGCTGCCTCACCATGTGGTACTGCTATTCATTTTCAAATCTTGTCTTAAGCATTTTATAAAAATTACTAAGACTTTTATCGCCTTCATTATCAGGGAAGAGACAGTAAGGTAAGCTATCTGTTTCTTTATGCTTAATTACGCAGGCACAACATTTTCCATTATTCGGGCAGGTCTTTTTTGGGCAGGCACATTTTTTGACGTTTGGACACTTCACTTTATATTACCTCCTTTTTGAAGAATTATCCTCTACTCATTTTCAGAATTTTTATTATTTCGTCAACTTTTAGTACTTTTCCATAAGATACCACTTTTCCGTCAATAACGAGGGCAGGTGTAGTCATTACGCCATAAGCTGCAGTCTGTGTAAAATCGGTTACATGGTCGATAGCTGTATCCATATAGAGCTGTTCTAATGCCGCTTTTGTAGCGGCTTCAAGCTGATTGCATTTTGCGCAGCCGCTTCCCAATATTTTAACGCTTGCCCCCTCTTTTTTTGCTTGTTCGGCTTTGGCCATACTTTCTTCATTGCAGTTACCTCCACAGCAGGCGGCAGTTCCTTCTCTTTTATTTTTTCTTCCAAATAATGCCATTATGATAATCTCCTTTTAATGTAATTTTTTTATTTGCTAACAACATATTTTCTAAAACACCCTATATGAGAAAAGAATGGAATATATTAAACAGATAACCAACAATGATAATGCCGCCTGTACAAATACCTATAAACAAGGCAAGCAATCTGGGCTTTACTGCTTTTCGGAGCATAATCATTGAGGGAAGGGATAAAGTAGTAACCGCCATCATAAAAGATAAAATTGCACCAAGTTGGGCCCCTTTGGCAAATAGTGCTTCGGCAACAGGAATTGTTCCGAAAATATCCGCGTACATGGGCACACCTACAAGAGTAGCTAAGATTACAGAGAACGGGTTATTGCTTCCGAGCGCAGTTTCAATCCATGTTTGTGGTATCCAATTATGAATGAAAGCACCTATCCCGACACCTATCAGAATATAAGGAAATACTTTTTTGAAAGTAGCTGCTACTTGTTCCCACGCATATTTGAACCTATCACGTTTTGTCAAATCCGGGGCTTCAATATCTACACTTCCTGCTGTTTTGATATACTGTTCGACGTATTTTTCCATATGTAGTTTTTCAATAATTGTGCCGCCCACAACCGCGATAACCAAACCAACAAGAACATAGACAATCGCAATTTTCAAACCAAATATACTCATTAGCAGAACAAGAGAGCCGAGATCAACCATTGGAGACGATATAAGAAATGAAAATGTTACACCCAAAGGCAGCCCTGCACTAGTAAAGCCGATAAACAGAGGGATAGAGGAACATGAACAAAATGGGGTGACTGTTCCAAGCAGTGCCGCAGCGATATTTGCGCCCACACCATGAAAACGCCCTAAAATCCTCTTGCTTCTTTCGGGTGGAAAATAGCTTTGAATATAGGAAATCAGATAGATTAAAACACAAAGCAGAACTGTGATTTTAATTGTATCGTAAAGGAAAAACTGAATACTGGCACCTATTCTGCTTTCAATGTTAAGCCCTACGGCAGATAAGCCGCCGCCTATTAATTCATTAAGCCACCTCATGCCCAAAATCTGATTTTGAAAAAAGTCCCAAATCATTCGAGTAACTTCCAATAAACTCTCCCCTTTCCATTTATATATTGCAATTTATCGATGTGTTATTTGATATATAAGCCGCCATCTGTTCTGGCGGCTCATTAGTCTGTGCAGCTAGATTTTTTTGTATTGCCCGTTACTGTTGTAATCTGATTCAGAAGTTCCCGTGCCCGGATGACGCCCTCTGGATTGAAAGAATAGTACGTCCATTTCCCTTCTTTACGTCCAACAACAATTTCCGCATCGCATAATATTTTCATATGATGTGATAAAGTCGGCTGGCCAATATTAAGTTCTTCCAGCAACTTACACGCACACTTTTCACCACTTTGCAGCAAACCTAAAATTGTCAGTCTATTTGCATCGCAAAAAGCTTTGAATATCCTTGCGTTTTTTTCATTCTCGTTCACTCATCAACACCCCTTTTTATTGCTCAATTTATACTATACATAACACATCGATTAATGTCAATATGTATTTTAAATTTTCCAGCACTACCCATTCATTTGGCATATCTATCCTAAAAAACCGCAAAGCCATCTCCCATCCGTCTCCCCCGTCAGTTGCCCCACCGATCTTATACTTCCGATCGGATGAACGCAACCTGCCCGGGATATCGTGTACGGCACCTGCAGACATTCCCGCCGCTGCCGTACACGATATCCCGGGCAGGCGCCCCCCATCTAATCTAAACTCCCCCTCAACAACTCATGAATCAAACCCGGATCAGCCTTCCCCTTCATAGCTTTCATTGTCTGCCCGACCAGAAACCCAATTGCTTTTTCTTTCCCGTTCTTATAATCTTCCGCAGATTTCGGATTTGCTTCTATTACTTTATCTATCACTGCTTTTAATGCGCCCTCATCATTAACTGTTTTTAAACCATTTTCCTCCACATAGACCTCAGGATCGATGTTTTCCTCAAATATTTTCCCAAAAACTTCTTTCGCCACAGAACTGTTGATTGTCCCGGCTTCTGTCAGATTTACCAGCTTTGCAAGGTTTTCGGGGGAGAATCTGATATCCTCCGGCTCCATATTATTTTCTTTGAGCAGGCGGAGCGTCTCCACCATCAGCCAGTTGGAAACTTTTTTAGGCTTTCCACAGACTGCAGCTGCTGCTTCAAAGATATCCGCCATTTTCTTGGACTCTGTGATAATTTCCGCATCATACTGCGGAATATCGAATTCTTTTTGATAGCGTTCCAGCTTTTCTGTGCGAAGCTCTGGCTGCTTCGCTTTAATCCCGGCAATCCACTCATCGCTGATGACGATCGGTACCAGATCCGGCTCCGGAAAGTACCTGTAATCCTGTGCATCTTCTTTGGAGCGCATTGCATAAGAATGTTCTTTGTTATCATCCCAGCGCCGGGTCTCCTGAACCACCTGTTTTCCGGCCTCCAGAAGCTCGATCTGGCGTGTACGTTCTCCCTCTATTGCTCTTGCAATGGCCTTGAAGGAGTTCAGGTTTTTCATCTCGGTTCTGGTTCCCAGCTTATCCGCCCCCGTTTCCCTCACAGACAGGTTCACATCTGCCCTCATGGAGCCTTCCTGCAGCTTACAGTCGGAAGCACCCAGGTACTGAATGATCATACGCAGCTTTTCCAGGTAACTGATCACCTCGTCTGCTGAACGCATATCCGGCTCAGATACAATTTCCACCAGAGGAACGCCGCTTCTGTTATAGTCTACCAGTGAGGTGTCGTCCCATTCATCGTGAATCAGTTTACCGGCATCCTCCTCCATATGCATCTCGTGAATACGGACCTTCTTTTTTCCGCTGCCGCTTTCGATCACGATGCAGCCATTTCTTGCGATTGGAAGATAAAGCTGAGAGATCTGGTAGTTCTGCGGATTATCGGGATAGAAATAGTTTTTACGGTCAAACTTAAACAGTCTCGTTATTTCGCAGTTTAAAGCCAGTCCGATTGCCATGGCATACTCCACGACCTGCTTATTCAGCACGGGGAGGGAGCCCGGCATGCCGGTACAGACGGGACAGATGTGCGTATTGGGGGCCCCGCCGAATTCTGTGCTGCAGCCGCAAAAGATTTTTGTCTTTGTCGCCAGCTCTACATGGACTTCAAGTCCGATCACGGTCTCATACTGCTTTGCCATCCTTTACGCCTCCTTTCCGGTCACAGCCGGCGCTTCGTGCCGTTTGCCTGTTGCACATTCATATGTGTATGCGGTGCGCAGCAGTGTTTTCTCCTGAAAACAGCTGCCGATGAGCTGCATTCCGATTGGAAGGCCTCTGCTGTCTTTGCCCACCGGTACGGACATCCCCGGCAGGCCGGCCAAATTGACTGCAACCGTATAAATATCTCCCAGATACATTTTCATCGGATCACTCAGGGATTTGCCAAGTTCCGGCGCCGTCGTGGGCGCGGCAGGCCCGAGTATTACATCGTATGTTTCAAAGGCACGGTCGAAGGCTTGTTTTATTAATGCTTTTGTGCGCAGTGCCTTCAGATAATAGGCATCGTAATAACCCGAACTCAAAACGAAAGACCCCAGCATGATTCTGCGTTTTACTTCTGCGCCAAAACCTTCGGACCTCGTCTTTTTATACATGTTGTGAAGCCCGTCATAATCCGGCGTGCGGTAACCGTATTTTACGCCGTCGAAGCGTTCCAGGTTGGAGCTGGCTTCTGCAGAAGCTATCACGTAATAAGCGGGAATTGTATACTGTACAAGACTCAGATCAAAGGTTTCTACCAGGGCGCCTCTTTCTTTCAGCACACCTGCTGCTTCCAAGACTGCAGACTCTACTTCCTTGTCCAGCCCCTCTCTTAAATAATCTGCCGGAATACCGATTTTTAATCCTTTCACATCATTCACAAGAGCACTTGTAAAGTCATAGTCCTGCCGTTTTACTGACGTACTGTCTTTTGGATCGTATGATGCGATTGCCTCCAGTGCGGCCGCACAGTCGGAGGCATCCTTTGCCACCGGTCCGATCTGGTCGAGGGAAGAACCATACGCAATCAGTCCATAGCGTGAAACAGTGCCATAGGTAGGCTTTAATCCCACCACCCCACAAAAAGAGCTGGGCTGGCGGATAGAACCGCCGGTATCTGATCCCATTGAAAACCAACACTCTTGTGCCGCTACCGCAGCACAGGATCCACCCGAGGATCCGCCCGGTACATGTGCCGGATTATGTGGATTTTTAGTTGGACCATAATAAGAAGTCTCTGTGGTGCTGCCCATTGCAAACTCATCCATATTCGTTTTTCCGATTACCACCGCACCAGCCTTCATCAGATTCGACACCGCTTCCGCCGTGTATACCGGTTTAAAATCGGACAATATTTTGGAACTGCAGGTTGTAAGCTGGCCTTCTATGCACAGATTGTCTTTCACCGCCACCGGCACACCTGCCAGCGGGCCCGTTAGCGTACCATTCTCAATCTGCTTCTGCACCTCAGCCGCCTGCCTCATTGCCCCCTCTTCATCCAGTGTCACATAGCTGTGGATCTCCGGTTCCATCAATTTTGCACGCTCAATTGCGGCTCTCACCGCCTCGCCAGCGGTCACTTTCCTATCTTTTATCATTTTCCCCAGCTCAAGAGCTGTAAGGCTTAATATATCCATTCACTGTGTCCTCCTATCCGATAGTCTTAGGCACCTCAAAGCTGTCATTTTTCCTCTGGGGAGCATTTGCCAGGATCTCTTCTTTATGGTCTTCGTTGGTTACAACATCCTCACGAAACACATTATTCAAAGGGAACACATGGGACATCGGTTCAATACCGCTCGTATCCAGGTCGTTCAATGTATCTATATAATCCAGCATCTTCTCCATATCCGTCCGGGCCGTTTCCTTCTCCTCCTCAGACAGTTCAAGCTTGGCAAGAATACTGACATACTCAATCGTTTCTTTAGAAATTTTATTAGACATCATATCCTCCTTTTCCGCAAAGGGGTCTGACCCCTTTAATATCTATACGCATCGTAATATGAATCATAGTCCTCTGATTCAATCAGCTTGCTTGGAACCATTCTGGCATCCGCCTCATCCGCACATACGGTTGAGCCTTCGGGCAGAACCACGTTTCGGAAGACAGTATCTATGGCATCGCTATTCAGCCATTTGCTTTTGTTCAAATAGTTTAACTCCGGATCCTCATAGTTCGTATTCAGCGGAATCCTATAACTGATCATCGTCCAGTCTGAAACAGCCTGGAAATCGTATACACCTGCCGGGAAATCTTTCCCAGCGGTCAGTTCTCTTCCCTGAGTGAGTGCAACTTCTTCCTTCAGTGGATTGCTAATTCCTTTCATATCAGCTGTCTGCCCGTTTTCTGTGACGATGAAAAGCCTGACATCCCCCGATACTTCCAGGACGGCGCCCTCATAAATTCTGACGTCATTCCATTCTTTTAATTCTCCGTTTGACTCTTCCTCCCCGAAAAACTGCCATATATAAATAGAATTTTCATAGTCATCGACGCATGCTTCCCCCTGTCCTTCTTCCAGATATATATCATATCTGCCCTCAGGTATATGGACTCCGCCTCTATACATCCCTGATTCCAGAACGTTTTCAAAATGTTCACCGGTGTCAGGCAATTCACGGCTTACAAATTCATAGGGATCTGACGGCCCGGGTTCCTCAGTTACCTGGACACTTCCCGTTTCAACGTCGTTGAATTTATCTTTAGAAAAATCACCGATAAACGCAATAAAAAGAAAAACAATTATGATGATCACAAAAAATGATTTACCCTGTTTTTTAGATATTGCGGTTGATTTCCCCGTTCTCGGCCCCTTTACAGGCTTTGTATAGCTGTATTTGTACTCATCCGGATGTGCGGTCCTCTGAGCGGATGGTCCGGACTCATTTGTCTGATATGCCTTTCTTTCCGGTTTATCTTTCGATTTCTTTGCCGCCCGTTTCATAACTTCCTCATCCCGGTTATCAAAATCCCATGTATTATTTACTTCTCCGCGGCTTTTTATTCTGTTTTCCGTCCGGCTGTAGTTCAGCCGGTAGGTTTTCCTCTCACTTCTTGCATTGTCCAGACCACAATCCTGACAACGTCCTTCTGCTAGTTTTCCTCCACATAGATAACATCTTTTCCTTGACATAGGCCCCTCTCATTTCTCATCTGTACTCAAAGGGGTCAGACCCCTTTTCGGTTTATGGTTCCAGCCTGCTCAAGTCCCGTGGGAATAGTGCTGCCTCACACACATTATCCTCGCCCAGTATCTTCATAGTCAGCCGCTCCAGCCCGATTCCCAGGCCTCCGTGGGGCGGCATACCGTGTTTGAATGCACTCAGATATTGTTCCATTCCTTCCTCTGCCATATCCCTTGCTTCCATCTTTTTCTTCAGTTCATGGTAGTCGTGGATCCGCTGGCCCCCGGTTGTGATTTCCATTCCCCGAAACAACAGATCAAAGCTCAGTGTAAAGGTTGGATCCGCCGGATCATCCATCGCGTAAAACGGCCGCTTTCTGGATGGATAGTGGGTGACAAAAACGAAATCTGCATCCCATTCCTCTTTTGCATATTGGCTGATCAGCTGCTCCTCCTCGGGCTCCAGATCATAGGGGTTCTTTATGCCCCGCCCGTACTTTTCAGATACTTTTCTTTTGATATCATCGAATCTGACAGCCGGTATCTTCTCCGCCCCCGGGAGTTCAATTCCAAGAATGTTTAATTCTCCTGCATAGTCATTCTCAAGTAGCTTAAAAGTGTACTGGAGAAATCCTGTTTCCATCGCCATAATATCTTCAAACCCGTCAATGTAGCCCATCTCAAAATCCAGGCTCGTATACTCGTTCAGATGGCGTTTTGTATTGTGCTTCTCGGCCCGGAAGACCGGCGCCGTCTCAAACACCCTGTCAAACACCCCTACCATCATCTGCTTATAGAACTGCGGGCTCTGCTGCAGGATAGCCGGCCTGTGAAAATACTCAAGACGAAACAGGTTCGCCCCGCCCTCCGCACTCTTAGCGCCGATCTTAGGCGTATGGATTTCCGTAAACCCCTCTCCATACAGAAAATCACGGAATCCCCGAACAATGCCTTCCTGTATCCTGAACTTCGCCCGCTCCCTGACATTGCGCAGCGAAATCGGCCGATAGTTCAGTTTTGCTTCCAGGGAAGTATGAAGCTTCCACTTAGAAACAGGAAGAGGCATCGGTTCCGCCGGTTCACTCAGAACTTTTATTTCTTTAATTCTGATCTCAATGCCATGAGGTGCTTTTTCAGACTCTGCAGGTATTCCTGTTACTTCGACTGTATCAGCTTCTTTCAAATCCTTCAAGTTAAATTTTGAAACTCCCTCCTCAAAAACGCACTGGATCAGGCCTTCTCTCTTTCTCAAAATCACAAATGCCACCGTCCCCATATTCCGGATCGCATGGACTGCACCATTCAATCTGACACAATTCCCAGTCATTCCCTCTCTCAGCAGTTCGTTCAATTCCAAAGTGTCCTTCTGTTTCACTCCTGTTACAAATTCCATGTTTCTTCTCCTTTCTGCTCCTTTATGACCGCATCCCGGGTACTAAAACAATTGAAATATACAGGAAGTCCCATATAAACAAAAAGCCCCGGGATGCATCTGCATCCCGGGACGGATTCGTAATATAATCCGCGGTACCACCCGCATTGAACAGACATCATGTTACTTTGCCTGCCCCACTTTTGCGCATGTAACGTATGCCATACGTACCAGCCTACTCATAAGTTCAGCTGATCAGCTCCCAAGTGTTCCCTTGATCTCCTCCACTGTCCGGCGCTCTCAGTCGGTGACGCCAACTTCCTGTCAGTTTCTGAAAATCAGAGTCTTGTTCACAGCCTTTCACCGTTTCACAGTTTACTCTGATAAAACTTGTTAACAATCATAGCACAGCTCTTTTTCGATTGCAAGGAGTTTTTTTCGAAGAATTTTCAGAAAAATTTTAATAGTACGTCACTCCAGCGCTTACCGGCGCTTATACGTCCCCTCAAACGAATTCATACACCGCCCCCGCATAAGGATCCCTCCCAGCAGGCAAGCCTCGCCCTTCCGGTCGGATGTACCAGCTGAAAAACCGGGAAGCCAGCCCCGCGCCGGGAGCATCTATGCCATTTTAAAAACCCTAGAGTTGACGTTAGAGGCCCTTAAGAAAAAAACATAGAAAATGAAGGGCAGAATTTGGCGTATCACGTCAAATTCTGAAGCGGCCTAAGACCCGAAATTATCAAATTTCGGGTTGCATGCCGCTGGACCTACATTTTCTATGTTTTTTTCTTTAGGGCCTCTTACGTCAACGGAGCGGATTTTTAAAATGGCATAGATGCTCCCGGCGCGGGGCTGGCTTCCCGGCTTTTGTCCAGTTTCAGGACATAGGTAAGTAAAAAGTTTCAGGACATAGGTAAGTCCAAATGTTAAACTATACAGAAATAACCAACGAAAGAAGGTGTTTCTGTATGCCATGGAAGGAGACCTCTGTTATGGAACAACGTAAACAATTTATCACAGAATATCTATGTGGAACTGATAGCTTTAAGGCTCTCTGTCAAAAGTTTGGAATCTCAGAAAAAACTGGACATAAGTGGAAAAACCGCTTTCTGGAATTTGGCTTCTCCGGCCTCGCGGATCAGAGCAAGGCCCCTTCTAATTCTCCGAATCAGCTGGATGAAGATACCGTCATTCGTTTAATTAAAATGCGTTCCGCTCATCCGGCCTGGGGGCCTAAGAAACTGGCCGTTCTTTACAAGAGCGCTTATCCAGAGTCGCCAACACCATCTGAGAGTAGTATTTATCGCATTTTGGGAAAAGCTGGGTTGATTCCCAAACGACGCTTTCGGCATCCCGATCCAACTGCTTCCAAGCTGCGTAATAAGTTGGAAGCTCTTCAACCCAATGATGTCTGGACCGTTGATTTTAAAGGCTGGTGGATGTCCCAGGGGGAACGCTGTGTTCCACTGACCGTACGTGATCTGCACAGCCGATACATTCTTACCATCCGCCTGATGGAGAGAACAACTGCTGATGCTGTCAAAGCTGTATTTGAAGAATTATTCTATCACTACGGACTTCCCAAAATCATTCGCAGTGATAATGGTACTCCTTTTGCTTCCTCAAATGGCTTCCTTGGTTTGACAACCTTAAGCGCATGGTGGATGTCTCTTGGCATTCTTCCGGATCGTACCGATCCAGGCTGTCCAACGCAAAATGGTGCCCACGAACGCATGCATGCAGATATAAGCAGGGAGATTCAAGGAAAAATACCTGGTGGCAGAGAGGCCAATCAAGCCGCCATTGATTTGTGGGTGGAAGAATACAACAACATCCGCCCACATGAAGCCTTACAAATGAGTACTCCATCCGATTTTTATAAAAAATCTACTCTGCTATACGAAGAAGCGTTAGCAGAACTGGAATATCCGATTGGTTACCTGCCAAGAAAGATTAACAAACATGGAGAAGTAAAAATCAACAAAACACTGTATTCTGTAAGTTCATCACTTCGAGGCTTACAGGTAGGAGTGCAGCCAAACGGTGATAAAACATATATCATTTGGCTTCACGACTTTCCACTTGGTATGCTTGATACAAAAACCGCTTGTATAACGGCAATGGATGTTTTAAACTGATACTAATTAACAATTCGACTTACCACCTGTTGAATCGACTTACCTATCTCCTGAAACAAAAGACTTACCTATCTCCTGACTGGTCACTTTTCAGCGTCCCCATACCAACCCACACCTTCCCTGCTAAAATCCCCCCTTCACCACTTCAACAGCCTTATCCAGCTGGTTATCCGCATCCTCATTATCAGGATCCGCCTCATACTCGACCTCTACATCCGGCGTAATCCCCTTTTTATTTATACTTCTCCCTGACGCCGTAAAATATTCGGCTATAGTCACCTTGAGGCATGTTCCATCGCCCAGATTCACCAGCTGCTGGACAACTCCCTTGCCGTATGTGGTCATGCCGACGATTTTACCCACGCCATAATCCTGCACCGCTCCTGCAAATATCTCAGAAGCGCTGGCGCTGGCCTGATTTACAAGAACTGCCAGGGGCTTCTTGAATTCATGATCTTCTTCGTTTTTTTCCTCTATAACGTTGCCGTCTTTGTCTTTGGTAGATACAATCGTTCCTTCCGGGAGAATCATCCTTAGCATATCAACCACTGTATCCAGATTGCCGCCCGGATTAGAGCGAAGGTCAATAACCAAGCCCTTCATGCCCTGATTTTCCAGGTCGGTAAGGGCATTCTCAAACTGTTTTAATGTGACCGCATCAAACTCCAGGATCCGCAGATAGCCGATCTGGTCTTCCTTCATCTCATACTCGACAGTCTGTGTCTCGATCTTACGGCGGGTAGCGGTACAGACAACCTTCTCCGCGTTCTCGCCTCTGTAGACGTGCAGATCCACCTCCGTGCCTTCCTCTCCTTTGATCCAGGACACAATCTCGCTCAAATCTTCCTGGTCAATCACATGGTCATCTACCTGATAAAGAATATCTCCGGTTTTAAGTCCGGCCTCCTCCGCAGGAGAATTTTTATAGATGTTGCCGATCGTCACCTGCCTGGTCTGGTAATTCTGCTGCATCATGGCGCCGATCCCACTGTATTCCCCGGTTGTTGAATCCAATAGATCTCGTGTCTGTTCTTCATTGTAGTAGACCGTATAAGGATCCCCCAAACCGCTGGCATAGCCTTTGTATATGCCGTCCTGCATGGCCTTTTCATCAATATCATCTCCATAAAGGTAGTATTGGTCTATGACATTGCTTAACATATTCAGCTTCTTGTCGGTCTCGCTCTCCGCAGATATCTGTGCCGCTTCTGCCTCACCCCCTGCCATCCTGACTGTGGCAGCCTTCCACACTCCGGAACCCAAAATCACAATTAATAGCATAATGAGGGCGCCGGAAAGCGCCCCCTTAATAAAACTCTTTTTATGATCCATATTTCATGTCCAACCTTTGAAATTATTCTGTATGTTTACAGATAGCCCAGGGGATCCACTGCCACGCCGCCGGATTCAACCTGGAAATGAAGGTGGGCGCCGAATGAATTACCGGTATTGCCCACATATCCGATCTGCTGTCCCTTCACTACGGTCTGGCCAGCTGTCACGCAGAGTGCAGAGTGGTGCATATATTTTGTCGTCAGTCCGTTGCCGTGGTTGATGACTACCCAGTTTCCGGCACTGTCGCTCCATCCCGCTATCACAACCGTACCGTCGGCCGCTGCGTATGTAGGTGTTCCCTCTCCTGCCGCAAGATCCAGCCCCTTATGGAAGGCGCCGTCAAAATCCCGGTATCCAAATGTACTGGATATAACCGCCCCCGGACATGGATTAGTAAACTGGCCGCTTCCGCTGACAACAGGCGTGGTACTTGGCGGTGTGTAACTGCCCCCGCCGCCGGATGACTGCTGCTGTTGTGCTGCCTGCTGGGCCGCCAGCTGCTGTTCCTGTTTGATGCGTTCTGCTTCCGCTTCCTCTATCAGCTTCTGCAGAGTCGCTGCATTATCCCCGATCTGCTTCTCCAGATCGGCGAGCTGTATCTTTTTGCTGTCCAGCAGTGTCTGAACTTCACTCTGCTTGGCAACCAGTTCGTCCTGCAAGCCGGAAAGCACTTCATACTCATCCTTGAGAGAAGCCTCTTTCTCTTCTACATCTTTCACTACGTCCTGGAACTCAATAAGCATATCTCTATCATATGCAGAAATCTGCGAAACATACTCCGCTTTATTCAATAAATCCCCAATACTGTCGCTTGAAATCAATATCTCCAAAAGCTGCGAATTTCCATTTTCATACATGAATTTAATCCGCTTCTTCATGCTTTCATATTGGTCATTCTCATCCACTTTTGCCTGAACGAGTTCGTCTTCCGCCTTCTGGATCTCATCCTGTTTCTTTTCCAGCTTTTCTTTTGTGTCGTTCATATCAGCGATAATCGAGTTAAGCTGAGATGCCAGAGAGTCCTTTTCTTTTTCGGCGGCCTTTTTCTGGTTCTCCAATTCCTCCGCCTTTTTCTGTGCTTCATCCACAGTAGCCGCGTTGACATTAAGCACCATCCCTAAGCTTAAAGCAATGACCAAAACTGCACTTATTATACTCCTCTTTCGTCTTCTCATAGGCCCACCTATACTTTCAAATGCTTACGTACAGTGAAGTAGCTTCCGACAAAACCAATTCCCACTCCTAACAGCAGCCCAATCGGGAGCAGCAGGCGGTATACCGTTGTAACCGGCAGGAAATTAATGATATTATTCAAAATCTGGAACTTGGTCAATACATACTCGACTGCCTTGCCATAAAGTCCATACAGCAGGGCCAGCGGTATAATCGCGCCCACAAGTCCCATAAGAAGACCTTCAATTACAAACGGTGACCGGACGACAAAGTCCTTGGCCCCAATATATTTCATAATAGCAATCTCTTCCTTACGCACCGTAATACCCATGGTTACCGTATTGCTGATCAGGAAGATAGATACCCCAAACAGTATGATAATAATGGCGATGGAAACATACCCTACCAGTACATTCACGCTGGAAAGCGTGTTTGCCACAACATCGGACTTGTTCACCTTCCGTACCCCGTCCAGGCCCTTGGCAAACTTGACAAGATCCTGCTGGGTGGAAGCCAGCGACTTACTCCTGACAGAGAGGCTCGCATCATTTTTCTCCACTGTTTTCATATAGACTTCATAGTTATCGGATCCGGCCAGCGGGTTGTCATTTTTAAATCCGTCCGCCAGATCTGCATTGTCTTTAAAATAGTCGCTCTTAAACTTGTCCCATGCGTCATCCGCTGACACAAAGTTAACTTTTGATACATCGTCCCTGCTTCTTAAGGCTTCCCCGATATCATCGATCTGCTGCTGCGTGGCATCCTCGTCAAAAAATACGGTGATAGCCACCCCTTCCTCGGCTGACTTTATGATATACTGAAAGTTCAGCAGGATAGAAAAGAATAACCCAAACAGGAAAATACAAGCTGACATTGTCGCAACCGATGCGAGCGAAAACATCTTGTTTCTCCCGATATTCTTAACCCCTTGTTTTCCTACGTATCCTAATGTACTAATTCTCATCGAAATACCCACCTTTTTGTTCATCACTGACGATAACGCCCTGTTTCATCGTTATGACGCGCTCGTTCATCTCGTTTACGATCTCCTGGTTGTGAGTAACAACCAATACTGTTGTCCCTCTCTCATTCGCCTCTTTCAGCAGACTCATGATCTCCCATGAGTTTGTTGGATCCAGGTTACCAGTCGGCTCGTCGGCCAACAAAATAGCAGGTTCATTTACAATCGCCCTCGCAATCGCAACACGCTGCTGCTCTCCCCCTGACAGCTCTTTTGGGAATGACTTATACTTCTGGGCCAGTCCCACCAGCGACAGCGCCGCCGGCACCTTCCTCTTGATAACTCGTGTCGGTGTCTCGGTCACACGCAGTGCAAAAGCAATATTCTCATAGATATTTCTGTCCTTCAAAAGCCGGAAATCCTGAAAAACAACCCCCAGGCCTCTTCTGTACTTCGCAATGTGACGATGCCTCATTCTGTTCAGGTTCTGCCCGTTCACTATGATCGTCCCGTCTGTCGGATCTAACTCCTTCATAATGAGACGAATCAGAGTAGACTTTCCCGAACCGCTGTCTCCCACGATGAACACGAACTCCCCCTGTTCAATCTTGACGGAAACTCCGTTCAGGGCGGCATTGCCCTTAGAGTACTCCTTCGTTACATTTCTTAATTCAATCATATGCTCCTCCTAATTATTCATACTCATTAGTATTCCAATGACTCCATATACTTCATGTATTTTACCACCATCAGAGCAATCTTGAATGTAATCGCGTCCTCAAAAACGCGCAGGTCAAGCCCTGTGCTCTTCTGTAGCTTATCCAGCCGGTATACCAGAGTATTTCTGTGAATGTACAGCTGTCTGGACGTTTCTGATACATTCAGACTATTTTCAAAGAACTTGTTGATAGTCGTCAATGTCTCCTCATCAAAATCGTCCGGAGATTTCCCCTCGAAGATCTCCTTGATAAACATCTTACATAACGGGATCGGCAGCTGATAGATCAGGCGTCCGATACCCAGCGTGCTGTATGCCACAATGTCCTTTTCGTCAAAAAAGATCTTGCCCACATCCAGTGCGAGCTTTGCTTCCTTGTAGGACTTTGAAACTTCCTTGATATCATTTACGATGGTTCCGTATGCAATGTGGATGTGTTCTTCCCCGCATTCATTGCGCAGAATCTCCAGCATATCCTTCGCCATCTTCTCCAGCTCTTTGCCGCCGTCTTTATCAGTAAGTTCCTTGACCACAATGATATTCTTCTCGTCCACAGCTGTAATAAAGTCTTTTGACTTTCCTCCGAGAAGGTTCCTTACATTGTCCAGCGCTACGCTGTCTTTTTCGTGAGATGTTTCAATAATAAAGATAACACGTTTTATCTCTGTGTCAATATGTAATTTCTTGGCCCTGTTGTAAATATCCACTAACAGGAGATTATCCAGCAAAAGATTTTTGATAAAATTATCCTTATCAAATCTCTCTTTATATGCTACCAGCAGGCTCTGAACCTGAAATGCCGCGATCTTGCCGACCATATACACTTCATCGTTCTCACCGCCGGCCAGCAAAACATATTCCAGCTGCTGTTCATCGAAAATCTTAAAGAAATGATCCCCCTGAATAACCTGGCTGTCAGCCGGAGATTCCACAAAAGACAGGACTGCACTTTCATAATCCTTTGCATCTTCAAATGTGGCTGCAAGCGCTTTGCCTTCCGTATCCAGAACACTGAAATCAATTCTGGAAATTGCTTTAAGGCCCTCAATTGTGTTTTGAAGTATCTGATTTGAAATCATACTTTCTCTCCTCCGCTTTATGACTCTATTCATGTGCATTTTTCACAAATTCCTGCATCAAAAAATGTGAAGAACGTACATATACAAGATATATATTAATGCATAACGTCAAAAAAATAAAGAGGAAATCCACTTTTTTTATGCATTTCCTCATATATTTTACAAAAAATTCATATTTTCGTCATTATACATTGTTCACAAATCTTATTCTACGGGGAAAAATCCTTCGCCCATAACCTCACGGGCATCGCTCACAATCATGAACGCATTTTCATCGATTCTGCCCACCATTTCCTTCAGCTGCACCAGTTCTTTCTTTGTAACCACACAGTAGAGCAGGCATCGGTCCTTCCCTGTATACATGCCTTTTGCGTATATACCGGTAAGTCCGCGGTCCACACCGTGCATGACCGTCTCTGCCACCTCATCGTACCGGTCTGTGATAATATAAGCAGCCTTTGCGAATTTCACACCTTCTATCATCGCATCCGCAATCCGGTTGACCACCACGATGGTAATAATTGCATAAAGCGCGCGTTCAATACCGAACACATATCCACCGGCTATGACAACAACAGCATCTATCACCATCATTATCTTCGCCACGGAAAACTGCCGCAGGTAATTCTGGATAATTGCTCCGACCATATCTGTTCCTCCGGTCGTTGCCTTGGCTGAAAATACCAGTCCCATACCGACCCCCTGCAGCGCCCCGCCGAACACGGCGGCCAGCAGGAGATTGTCCTGAATAAAGGAAAACTCGGGCAGAACTCCCAGCCAGACCGAAACCATGGCGGTTGCAAATAAGGTCCTGCCGATAAATGACCTGCCTTTTACTTTCAGTGCAGCAAGAAATACAGGCACATTGAGGGCGGCATTCGTAAACCAGAGAGGAATACCGCCAGGAAGAATCCCTTCCGTAAGGTTCTTAATGATGATAGCCAGCCCTGAAAATCCGCCGACTACCAGGCTGTTGGGTTCATAAATACATTTGATGGCAAAAGATACGATGCCTGTCCCCACAGCGATGTATGCATACTTCATATACACGGGTTTTTCCCGATATCTATGCATGCTCAGTTCTCCTTCTTCTGTTTTCCCACCCGATAACGGAATACCTTTTTCAAAAAGAAACGGCGTACTCCTTCTCCGCTTTTCTCGCTGAAGCTCTGTTCCAGAGCCCTGCCGCATCCCAGCCATACACGGGCATTGAGCAGCGCGGCATTTCTGACAATAAAATCCTCCTGCTGCGGTGAGGGCAGTACAGAAAGTATACAATCAATCTCCGCACCGTTGATGTTGTTAATGACATCCTCCTCGGACTTTCCTTCCACGTCCAGGGCGCCATAGCCCGCCACCGTAATTCCTCTGTTGTATGTTTCCACAGCCTCCTTGAGGCTTGTCATCTCTTGCTCGGACTGCACCATCAGAAAGATCTTTTTCCGATTTTTCTGGAGGTAACGCAGGAACATTTTAAGAAACACTTTATTTGCTACATCCTTCAGTAAATATCTATCCTGTACTTCCGCCGCTTCCAGTATCTCCTTCTCTCCCGGAAGCACCATATCCATTGCTTTTGTATCTTCCTTCCATGCAGGATTGTCCTTTTCCTGCATGAGCATATCCAGCGTGACAATTTCAATCGTATTGATGGATTCACTCTGCATATACTGCACAGCCGCCTGCATAGCGGCTTTTGCTGTGAAGCCGTCAATCTCCACATCAAAGATATTAATCTTCTCTTTCATCTACACCACCTGTGCTTCTTCTCCCCAGTCGTACAATTGTATCAAAAATCCAAAGATTTTTCAACTCTTTCGTTTTCTTTTCGTAATCAGACCTCCGATCCGTCCTGTTTCTTTTGAGGATAAAGACTTCCATCCCTCTGCCATAACTTTATCTAAAAGGCCCAGTTCCTCTGCAATTTCATATTTCACCTTCTCTTCAGGCTCCAGATTTTTCAAGTCAATTGGTTTTGATTTTTTTTCAGACATATTGATACCTACCTTTCTTTTTGGTAGGAGTATTGCCTAAAAAACGTACGACATTCAAAGTAAGGAAAATTTTAACAGACAGACACATCAAAAAACAAAAAGTACGGATGTGAAAAAAGATTACGTCTCGCGGATCCATACCCGCATTTCACCTTCCGTCCGGTTTCCCCACAGGAAATATGGAACGGCGCAAATCTTTGTCTCAATCGCGCGCGGAGGCGTTTCACTATATAACGCTTCGCTGTCCCCTTCCAGCCTCAAACCAGCAGCTTCCAGCCCTATATAATCCCCCAGAGCCGCATCGGACTTCTGTTTTTCTATTATCTCAGATCCTGCCGGAAGCAGAAGTGCGTTCTGCCCCTTACCATTGTCTGCCTCTTCCATGCAGTACACCAGCGGCCCCCGCATCAGCGCCGTACATCCCGCGTCTTCCCTTACACATAGATGCGCGTAGATCCGTTTCACCTCCATGCACAGCTGCAGGCAGACAGTATCTCCCTTAGTCCATTCCCTCTTTATTGAGACATAACCGTCTGTTGCCCCATATTCCTTCGTGCATTCTATTCCATTTACGAGCAGGCTGTAAGAGGAACACCAACCCGGTATTCTGACGGCCAGGCAGCTCTGCTCTTTTTTTTCATTTTCACAGACTTCATACTGGATTCTGCCCGCCCATGGATAATCCGTGACCGCCTTCCAGCTGATTCCATTCTGCACGGAATGAAAAACACCTCCCAGATAGAGGTGTGAGTAAACACAGCCCCTTGATTCTCCCCATGCATATTTTCCGAGCGATGCGAGCAGACGGGCTATATTGGGCGGACAGCAGGCGCAGGCATACCACTTTGGCCTTACCGGCCGCACATGCTCATACCCGGGCACCTCACCGGATATTCCGGGTACGACCTCCAGAGGATTCACATAGAAGAAATGTCTGCCGTCCCTTCCCATTCCTCCCAATACTCCATTATACAGCGCGCGCTCCATCACATCCGCATATTTTCCGTTCAGTTCCAGCACCAGCATCTTCCTGGCCCAGAACACAAGCCCCACCGCCGCGCAGGTCTCCGCATATGCCCTGTCATTGGGAAGGTCATAATCCACGGTAAAGGTCTCGCCCTTAGCGCCGGAACCGACGCCTCCGGTTATATACATCCTTTTTTCGGTCACATTTTTCCACAGTCTTACGCAGGCTGCTTTCAGTTCTTCATCCGCTGTCCATGCCGCCATATCCGCCATCGCCGTATAGAGATACATGGCACGGACAGCATGCCCTTCGGCCGTATCCTGTTCCCGTATGGGGCGGTGGTTTTGGGTATAATTGCGCTCCGCGGGGTCCATCCAGGCCTTCCTGCTCTTTTCTTCCGCAAAATAATTCGGATCCGTACCCCGTTCCTCAAGAAAATATCCCGCCAGATCAAAGTACCTTTGCTCCTTTGTCACTCTCCATAAGCGCAGAAGCGCCAATTCGATCTCCTCGTGTCCCGGGATGCCGCGCACTTTTCCGGGACCGAAACGGGAATCAATCAGGTCCGCCAGGCGCATGGCCAGATTCAGAAACGTGCGTCTGCCGGACATCTCATAGTCAGCCACAGCGGCCTCGATCAAATGTCCGGCACAGTATAATTCATGGCACTCCAGAAGGTTCTGCCATTTATGATCCGGCTCCTTAAGCTGAAAGTAGGTATTCAGATAACCATCGTCCTCCTGTGCAAGTTCCAGGAGATGAATCACCTGCCGCGCACTTTCTTCCAGTTTTCCGGTTTCTTCCATATTAGAGATGTAGCTGACCGCCTCCAGCCATTTCGATACATCGCTGTCCTGAAATACCTGTCCGTAAAACTCCCCCTCCTCCAGTCCTGCTGCAATGCGAAGGTTCCGTATTGCCCCGCTTTTTTCCGCACCGGGAATCTCGTCCTTCAGAATCTGTTCCTGGTAGGGAAGAACAACATCCCGGATTAGTTCCTGATAAAAAGACCAGAATTTATCTTTTACCTCTATTCCTTTTAACTGTGGTTCTGCTTCGATATAATTCTTCATTCTTTCCTCTCTCTGCCCGCCGCTTCACGGAACTGTTTGGGACTCTGTCCCACATTATCCTTAAAAAAACGGCTGAAATATGATACATCATGAAACCCAATCATTTCCGCAATATCTTTCAGAAGATAATCCGTATTTAACAGCAGTTCCTTCCCTTTCTCCAGCCGGATATTGGTAAGCAGCCTGCTTGGTGAGATGTGCTGCAGATTGGTAAACTGATTCGACAGATACGTAGGATTATAGCCAAACTGGCCGGCAAACTCTTCCAGAGACAGATTGCTGTTATAGTGCAGGTAAATATGCTGTTTCAGCAGCTCAACCACGTCCTCGATTTTTTTATTTGCCTTTCCCTCTTTGAGCCTGCCAAAAACATCCTGAAACAGCTCCCGGATTCCCTCCTCGAACTGCTCAAAAGTCCTGGATTTTCCTATAACTTCCTCGGCCTGGTAAAATAAATCTTCTACCGCAGCCTCCGCCTCCAAAACCGGATTTCTTTGATATATTTCCATAAGAATATATTTCACACTGAATTCGCAGCTGATCTGCGGAATCCTCTTTTTCTTCCACTTTGTACACAAAAGCACAAAAAGGGAGCACAGCCCATCGCCGTCTCCCTGCTCCAGCAAAGAAGCGATCTGGCATTTCTCACTTTCATCCAGCGCCAGTTCACCCTCCTGATTCGATTCTTTCTCCAGAAATACAACATCGCTCTTCCCAATCAGTACCTGCCTCGCAAGGCTTCTGTGCAGTTTTGCATAAGTCCCGGGAAGCAGCCCTGTATGATCCATTTCATCTGACAGAATCATATGGACCGGCATGGAGAATTTCTTCTCATAGGATGAGAGTTTCAGTACCACACGCTGTATGGGGCTGATTTCCCGCTTCTTTACGGAGAGAAGGATCAGTTTTTCGTTCTGCTGTTTCATATCAAACACCAGACACTCCTCCCCCTCCCCAAGCCCCTGGCAGAGCTGTTCCTGCAGTTCTTTTGAAGAAAAGCCGCTGATTCCCACCTGAATCAGATTTTCCGTCCGGTTGGTAAACGGACCGATGCAGAACAGGATCAAATAATAACAGCAGCCCTCTGTCTCCAGCTGCGCGGCATCTTTTTGTACCCCATTGACCAGATAATCGTATACGTTCTGCTTCTTTCCGGCTTTTTTTGAATTCACCACCCTGGTATAGATCTTTTCCAGCGCGCTGCCGACCTCCTCCTTCCTGGGCGGCTTGAGGATATAATCCTGTACACCGTATCTCATCGCCTGCTTCGCATATTCAAACTCAGAATATCCGCTGAGAATCACATATTCCGTTCCCGGATACAGCTCCTTTGCCTTTCCGATTAATTCAAGGCCACTCATCCCCGGCATCCTGATATCCGTAATCAAAACATCCGGCCTCGTGGCTGCCATCAGTTCCAGCGCTTCCATACCGTCCTCTGCGGCGCCCGTGATTTCAACTGACAGCCCCAGGTTTCCGATCAGAGCAATAATCCCCTGTCGGATTGCCGGTTCATCCTCTGCAACCAGTATTTTCATCAACATTGTTTTCTCCTTTTCCCCGTTACAGTTCCGACAGGCCTGAATTGTAACTCCAGCCCCGTCCCTGTACTCCTTTTGGAATGTCACGCTTCCATACTCCCGCGGTCCGTCCGCTGCATCAGGCTTACCCAGGAACCGCCCTCGGGCCTGTTTCCTGCCTCCAGCCCAATCCGGCCCTCTGAATAGATTGCCAGCCGCGCATACGTATTTGCCAGCGCCATTCCACCGATCCCCATCTCGGGAATCGAACTTCCTTCTCTGATATTTGCATCTATTTCTGCGAACTGTTCTTTGAGTTTCGCCAGGGCCTCGCCCGTAAAACCAGTCCCATTATCCAGAATCTGAATCCGCCATTCCTCACTTGTCCCCATGCCCAGAACCTGTATTTCGTATTTTTTCTGCCTGCTGTTGGCAAAGCTGTGCTGAAAACAGTTCTCCGCGATTGGCTGCAGTATGAATTTAGGGACCCGTATCTCCGCCATCTCCTGTTCCACTTTTATGTCCGCCTGCAGGCGGTCCAGATAGCGGTATCCCATTAATTTCAGATAGGTCTCAACATGTGCTATTTCTTCTTTCAGAGGTACCGTCGAATTTCCGGTATCCGTCGTGTACTGCAGCATTCTTGTGAGGTCTGAACAGATGTCCATAATTTCCGGCGCATCTTTCTGATACCCCATCAGCCCGATTACCGACAGTATATTGTGCATAAAATGAGGATTGATCTGTGCCTGAAGCACTTCATACCTGGCCCGTACGGCCCTTGTCTTCGCCTCTACCAGTTCATTTCTGGACTTTTTCATCTTATCGAGCATGTCATAAAAGGCGGAGGTCAGCATCTGGATCTCGTCGTCCGTATCTTCTATGTTCCGGTTTAACGCCAGTTCCCCATAATTCATGTGCTGAATGCTGTCCCTGAGCTGCCGGATCGGCCGGTACAGATTCTCTGTCACGAGGGTCACCAGCAGGATCATAATGCAGAGCAGAATCACTCCCAGCACGATAATCCATGCCAGATTCTGATAGATGACGCCCATATAGCTGTTTACATCTACATAGAGGCAGACCTGCATCTCAAAGGCAGTATTGTCCGCCCCATACACCAGATATTTCCGGCCGCCGGCTTTTACTTCCTGAATGTTCCCCTCTTCCGTGAATTCCATCTCCTGCCTTATGGATTCCAGATGCTCTTTATTCTTCAGATCTTTCCCGTAAAACAGCTCTCCCCCATGATAAACAGCCACCTGAACAGGATAATTATTCATCTGCAGAGTGAAAATATCATCGAGAAGCTTTTTCTCATACTGGATATCAATATATCCCAGTTTCTGGTATTCATCCTGGATCTGTCGGACATAAGAGAAGACCTTCTCTTTCGTGCGCCCATATCCATCTTCTGTAAAGGGCGTAATATACTTGATGTACTCTTCGTCCCTCATCTTTTCCCGCCAGGGAAGAGCTTCAATCCCTTCTTTATTCATGTAGGCCTCGTTATAAATATCCAGATTCAGCCAGTCATCCCGCGCAGAAATCACGTGGAAGCTGCGGTTCCGGAAATCCTCTCCGATCAGGTTCATCAGAACCATCTGTATGGTCTTACGCTCCTGGGGATATTTCTGAAAATAATTTTCCTCCCCATTATAATTTTCTGCTTGTTCCAGAACCCGGAGCACATGCTTATCGGAAGCCACGCCAAGCGAGATTCTGTGCATGTTCTCCAACAGCTCTCCAAACTGGGTGACCGCCCTGACGGAAAGCTGTTCCATTGTATCCTGTTCCTTTTCCTTGATGGATTTGCTCTGGGAGTTCGTGTATATAGCGAGGAATACAAGGATAAGCAGACTGATTAAAAGAGAGAACAACAGGACTGCCTTTTTCTGATAACTAAGCTGTTTTACCCTGATCATCACGTTCCATCCCCTTTCTGTTACATTTTCTGAAACATTTTCCCCACTATATCACAGAGCAAATTCGTTATCAACCTTTCACTGCGCCTGCAACCATGCCTGATATGATGTATTTTTGTCCCGCCAGATATACAATAACTACTGGCAGGGAAGAAAGCAGGATGTAAGCACATACGATGTTCCAGTCACTGCCAAACTGACCGATAAACTTGTAAACGCCGAGGACTATGGTCCACTTGGAACTGCTGGACAGCAGATACAGCGGATACTGGAAATCATTCCAGATAAATACAAATTGCGTAATAAAAGATGTCACAATTACCGGCGTCAGCATCGGGCGTATGATGTGGAAGAAAAGCTGCAGGGGAGTCGCCCCGTCCATTACAGCCGCCTCATCAAGCTCTTTCGGCACGGAACTGACAAAACTGTACGCCAGGAATACGCTCAGCGGTACAAACATTGCGATATAGACAAATATAATCCCCGCATAAGAGTCCATCATCCTGAATTTCTGCAGGACCTGTATCAATGCTATGACCTGTACCGGAACCACCAGTCCAAGCAGAAAATAAGAGTATACGCCTCTGTTAATCTTATCCCGGTTCCTGCTTAGGGAATATCCGGCCATTGTCCCCAATATGGAGGATGCCAAAACCGATACCCCTGTGATCAGGACACTGTTCAGGAAGGTCCTGAAAATATTGGACTCCGTAACGGCCACGGCAAAGTTTGCAAACTGCCACACTTCCGGCAGCTTCAGCGTCATGATATCTGCCTCCGCGGAGGTTTTAAATGAATTGATGATAATCAGCAGCAGCGGGATCAGAACGATCAGACTTAGTATCCACATAAATACCGCCAAAACAGTGCGCTTTATTTTCTGTGCTCTCATTAGTGATCCACCTCCAATTTTGCAAACAGTTTATTCAGGGCAAAGAATACTACAATGACAAATACCGTCAGTACCACATTGGCCGCGCAGCCCGTGGAGAGTGCACCGCTGCCCAGATAGGAGTATATGGTTGTACTTAGGACCTGGGTGGACATACCCGGCCCGCCTCCGGTCAGGGCAATGATGATATCAAATACCTTTAGGCCGTTGACTACGCTCAGAAGCACATTGATACTGATAGAAGGCACGATCAGCGGCAGCGTGATATTTTTAAAACTGGTCCATGCCGTTGCGCCGTCGATCGAAGCTGCCTCGTAGTATTCTTTGGAGATCACCTGAAGCCCTGCCAGATAGATTACCATGCAGTAGCCGGCCCCTTTCCATATCTCTACCAGAATGACCATCCACATCGCAGTATTCGGGTTGCCGAGCCAGTCAAAGCTTAAGGCCGAGGAGCTGAAAACAGAAAGAATATGGTTAATCAGCCCCGTATCCGGCTGGAGCATTGCCTGGAAGATCTGCCCAACGATCAGGGTGCTTAAGATTACCGGCAGATAAAAAATGGTGCGGAGCACATTTCTGGAACGGATGCTGGTATTCAGCGCAACCGCCATTGCCAGGCCGATCAGGTTCTTGCATACCGTTGTCAGTACGGCAAACAGGAGGGTATTGCCAAGCCCCACCCGGAACCGGTTCTGGGAAAACATCTGGATATAGTTGGCAAATCCGACGAATTCCTTGGAATCGTTATAGATCGTGTAGTTCACAAAAGAGTAATAGATACCCAGAATCCCCGGCAGTATGTAAAATAATGTGTAAATAACCAGGGGGATCATCCAGAGATACCTGGGATACATTTTCTTATAATTCATTTACAAGCCTTCCTTTCTTAAAGTAACGGGGCACAAAAACCATCCCGTTTTTGTGCCCCGAATGTAACCGTTCAGAAAGCCTGAACAGTTACCCCAATGCCGCTGTTCCTTAGAATCCTTCCAGACCAAGGGACTGGCAGATTCCCTCACGGATACCGTCATATTCATCGCAGAACTGTTTCGGCGTATACCGGTTCATCACCACTTCCTGTAGCAGCTGGCAGAAGCTGTCCCAATCCTGCCCCTGTATCACGGAATTGTGAGATACATGCACGCCATAAGTTCCGTCGCTTAATTTGTCCAGGAGCTCTTTCGTCGGCGCCGTCATTTGGCTTGGCTCTATATCTTTGAACGGAGATACCGCTCCGATGGAATCATAGAATGCCTGCAGATTTTCATCTTTTGCACACCAGTTGATAAAGTGCTTGCTCACGTCTATATTTTTCCCGTCCTTTGGAATATAGAACTGTGTGCTGGTGGACTGGTAGATCGTATCGTTCTCTCCAATGTAATAGGGGATCATAGTCAGTTTATCCGCTGTTCCTTCTCCATATTTTGCATCGATCTCATTGAACCAGGATGTCAGCCCGATCAGTACGCCGCATTCATTGTCTGCAACCGCTGCAAACTGCCCGTCCCAGGACTGTGCCATTGGATTCTTTCCAAAATAGCCGTCTTTCGACCAGTCATACAAATCCTGCAGCATTGCATTGAAGCTTTCGCTGTCGCCGTAGTTCATCTCGTTTGTGTTAAACTTCTTGATCAGGTCGGGATCCTTCTGGTTGTCCGCATAGACACCTGAGCTAGTGATGTTGCCGCACATCCAGGAATCTCCTGCGCCAAAGTAAAATGGTGTGTAACCTTTTTCCTGCAGCACTTTAAAAGAATCTACAAGATCTTCTTTGGATTCCGGGATATCCAGCCCGCATTTCTCGAACACTTCTCGGTTTACACAGAAACCCCAGTAATCCTGTGCTGCCAGCGGGCAGCCGTAAAGTCTTCCGTCTGTGTCCACAAATCCGTCGATGCTGTTCAGTTTTTCCACCCATGGTTCCTCCGTCAGATCCTCCAGATTCTGAGAGGCGTTCATGTAAGTCAGCTCGGCCGGTGATGCGGAGTTCATGATGATGTCAGGGAGTTCCTTTGTCGTAAACTTGGATTTAATGACCTCGGATGCGGTGTCGCTTGGCAGGATCTCCACCTGGATCTTGACACCAAACTCCTCTTTGTATTCGTCCACCAGCGCCTGCATTCCATCTTTCCACCAATCCTGTGAAGTAACCAGTGAAATGGTTCTTCCGTCCAGATCGTCTTTGGTGTACTCGTAAATATTGGCATCGGTTTCCTGTTTGCTGCTCCCGGAATCTTTCTGTGCGTCCGCGCCTTTATCGCCTCCGCCCTGGGAACATCCTCCGAGGATTGCTGATACTGTAAAAATTCCTGCCATCAGCATTGGCATTACTCTTCTCTTTTTCATAACCTTCTCCTTTCTTCTCCTGTAACCTTTTTCTTACCTATGGTATTTCCTTTACTGCTGATTTGATTATATTAGGGGTGCATTCTTTTTCACATGCACTTTTCACAGGAACCACTTGGACTTTTTAAATATCCTTCCGGGCGATGCTGTATTTCGCTCCGGCTTTCAGTTCGATTTCTGCCTCCCAGCCCGCTCTGCCCGGCATAGCATACACCAACGTGCTGTCTTTTTCTCCGCGAATTGTAAAGGGAACGGAACATACGATCACGGCCCGCCCATCTTTTCCGGCACACAGACCGCCGCCTGTAAGAGCCTCCTCTTCCCACTCCATGGATATCTTGAGGCTGCCCGGTGCGCCAATTCCCTTTACACGGCCGCTTTTCCATGCTTTCGGCAACGCGGGGAGCAGATAAATCTTTCCGCCAAGGCACTGAACAAGAAATTCGGTCATCCCTGCTGCCGCTCCCAGGTTTCCGTCGATCTGGAAGATTTCGCGTTCCCCTTCATTTTCCCCCAGAGGCGGATGCAGGTCGAATAAATTATCATAAACCGAGTATTTCAGCATCTGTTCCACGTATTCCCATGCACTGTCGGGCTCCTTCAGCCTTGCCGAAAAGTTGATCAGCCAGGCGCAGTTCCAGCCGATATACTGCTTTCTCCCTTTCAGCCTGATCTCCAGGCTCTTCTTAACAGCCTCCACAAGCCCGGGAGTATCTTCACTATTGATCTGGTTGAAGGGATGAAAACCAATCAAATGTGCAAAATGACGGTGGCCCGGATCCACTTCCCTGTATTCTTCCCTCCATTCCAGCAGCTGTCCCTTGCTGCCGGTATGAAATTCCGGAAGCGCATTCAGTACATTTCCGGCCTCCTGGCACTGTCTGCTGTCCGGCTGTTTTCCCCGCAGGATCTTCTCGATTTCCAGCAGATTGGAGAGAACTTCCCGGATCAGAACAATGTCCATTGTGGAGGAAACACAGGCGGCGCATTCCCTTCCCTGATCATCATAAAATGTATTTTCCGGAGAGGTGGAGGGACATGACTGGTATCCCCCCTCCTCCTGATATACATAATCTAAGATAAACGCCGCACATGCCTGATATACGGGATAGATCTCCGCCAGATACTCCGGATCCCCGGTATAGAGATAGTGCCGGTAAAGATGGGTTGTGAGCCAAAGCCCGCCCATGGGCCAGTACGCCCACTTTACTTCTCCCAGCGCCGGAATACACTGCCGCCACAGATCGATGTTGTGGTGGACCGCAAAGCCGCGGCAGTTCAAGTTCGCCGCCGCTTCCTGTCCTGCGTCCGCAAGCTCTTTTATCATCTTAACCAGGGGGATCTCACACTCCGGCAGATTTCCGGGCCCGCAGATCCAGTAATTCATCTGGGTATTGATATTCACCGTCCAGTTGCTGCTCCACACGGACCGCACGTCCTCACACCAGATTCCCTGGAGGTTCGCCGGCTGTACCAGAGCGTCCAGCGGTCTTGAAGACGAGAGCATCAGGTATCTTCCGTAATGGAATAATAGCACGGAAAGGCCCGGATCGATGCCTCCATTTCTTACCATCCTCAGGCGCTCATCCGTCGGACGCTGCTCCGCCTCTTCCCCGCCCTCTAATTCCAGGACAGTCCGAAGATACAGCCGCTGATGTTCCCGCGTATGCTCGCGGAAATGCTCCTTATAAGATGCAAGCTTTGCCTGTTCCCAACGCTCCTCCAGGCAATGGACCAGGAGTTCGTCTTGTGTGCACAGGGGGCTTCCGTACCCTTCGTATCCGGTTTTACCTGATAAGAACAAGGTCAGGCAGGTAAAATCCTGAATGCAGATCTCCCCTTCCTTCTCCCTGATCAGGCCATCACATTCATTCACCCCAATAAACAGGCCGTATATCATGCCCGGCTTTTCTTCGTCGTACTGAATCGGGTCGCTGCTGGACACATAGTTTGGCTCTACATGGGAAGGCGCCTGTGCCAATAATAGCAGCCCTTGCGTCTTTGCCTCATTCTTTCGCACTTTTAATGGGGTATGCAGGGAGACTGTAACTGTGAGCGGCGAGCCTTCTGTATGAATCCGGATATACATCCCGTTCTGCACTGCCGAGACAAAAACCTCTTCTCTTACCTTCTGCCCCTTGAACTCCCAGACCGTTCGCGTTACGGCTTCATCCAGGTGCAGACGCCTGTCACAGGCGTCGTATTTTGCATCACTCCCAAACTGCAGCTCCAGCCACCCTGCCGACAGATAGGATTCATTATTACACCCCAGCATATGTTCCTGTATCAGCTTCTGCGCGTCCCAGTACGCGCCGTCCTTTAAAAGTCTTCTGGACTCTCCCAGCATCTCCTGCGGGATCTTCTGCTGCCCCCGCCAATGTCCCGGGCCGCCGGACCACAAAGTATCGAGGTTCAGAGAGATGCGCTCCCGGGGAAATCCTCCGTATACCATGGCCCCCAGATGTCCGTTTCCGAGCGGCAGCGCCTGGGTAAAATCTTTTGCCGGCTTTGTATACCATAAAGTCTGATTTTTAGTTTTCATAGTCTCTTCCTTTCCCAGGTTTTTATGCAAAGGGGTCTGACCCTTTTGCAGAGGGGTCTGACCCCTTTGCCGCCTTTACAGACAGTACCGGTGTTTCCTGCAGTCCAAATGGTTTCAGCACTGTCAGGGCGGACCATGCATCCCCGCTCTCATATACCGGTGTCACCGGAAAATAGAGTTCCAGCACATTCTCTCCCTCTGCGAGTTCCAGTTCTGCCGTGTAAGGCGGGCCAATCAGCTTTTTCACCGGTTCTTTGTTGAGCCGGATCTCACATACATCCACCGGCTGCGGTATGGTTATTTTTCTCTGTACCGCTTGCTCCGCGGATATCACGGTCCGGTAAATGATCTGGCCGTTGAATTTTTCAGCCGCCAGCCATGGATTCAGATCCTCAAGCACCCCGGAATCTCCACTTTTGATCAGTACCGGCTCTTTTGCCCTGCTGTCCGCCGCATAGATCTCCCATGTGCCCTCTATTCTTTCGCTTTCTTCCCATTGTTCCTGTATCTCTGCCGGGATTTCTTCCCGCAGGAAAAGGCAGACCGCCGCCTCACCTGGCTCCAGGCTTAGAACTGCATTTCCCTCCGCATTTCGTTTCAACGCATAGCATTTGTTTTCAAGTCCGTCATAGCGCACAGCATATGCCGGCTCTCCCCCCTTTTGGAGGACTGTGAATTCCTGTTTCTCTGCCACAGCTTCATTGAAACAAAGAAGGGCTGTCCCGTAATCATTTTCGTATGAATAGGTTCGGAGTTTTTTATTCCCTCCCTGTATGACCAGACCCGGGTGAATCAGTTCCATCACCCTCCCGGGAAGCTCTGTTAGAGAAACGGTTTCCGCCATGCTGATAAAGGCGTCATCCGCATCCGGCGCCCTGTCGATGCAGAGTACCCGGCCTCCCAGCCGCATCCATTGTTCCAACCCTTTTAAAGTCTCTTCGGGCAGAAATCTCATGGCTGGAATTACCAGGCATTCATACTCCTGTGAACCCACTTTCAATGTGTTCCCATACTGTGTTGCGTACCCGCCCGTCCCGGAAAATGCATCGCATGGGATCACATCTGCATCGATCTGGTGCTCCATCAGGCTGCGCAGCGGTTTCTGGTACAACTGCGCATCCTCTCCGGACCATTCCGCGTCCGCATGATACAATACCGCAGCCCGTGCTGGATACCGCCCTCCGCTCAGCAAATGTCCCATACGGTTCACATATTCCATTAATTTCTGAAAATACGGGTACTGCATATGTCTGCCGCCTGCATAGAAATGAGGCGGGCAGTCCGGATCCGGATATGTTTCCGGTGAAAATGCATGCGGCACAAAGTAATTAATCCCCCTGGCCAGCATATGGTCCGCCAGCCATTTCATCAGGGATACTCCCTCCTGCCAGCCAAACGCGCCGAATATCTCACACATCGCCCTGCCCTGATGCAGCGGGTTGATATGCGCCGCAGAACTCCCCAGCTTTCCAAGTCCGTAATGAAAGAACTCTCCATCCCGGTCAGAAGCTACCCACTGATGGGTTTCCTGATCCATCCCCGGCATTACCTGCAGCAGCACGACATCGATCCCTCCCATGTCAAAGGAGGACATGGTTCTGAAATAGTGGCCGGTGCTGCATCCCAGACGCCCGTGGGAATTGTCATCCTCTATAATATGGCCGACATGCAGAACACCCCTCTCACTGCACCAGTCATGGATCTGGTCTGAAAATGCGGTTTTTAATTGTTTTGTCACCGCATCCATATATTCATACCGTATGGTTTTTGTCCTGTCGCCGCACGGGTACCAGAGGGCCGGGAGATGATTCACAAAATTCTCTTCCCATTTTTCCCGCAGCCTGTCGGAAAGTTCTCTGCTCCACGGAATAAATTTCATCTTTTCTCCAAGCCTTGCCTGAAAATCATACCCCGGAAGATTGCCGAATTCCGGCTCATCCGAAAAGAACCCTTCGAAGGTGCCGCCGAATTCCTTTCCATAATGCCTGTAATGCGGCTCATATACCTGCTCTATCAGCACTTTTACGGATTCCGAATCCAGGATATTAAAATAATTTAGTTTTCCGTCTCCTTCATGGGTCGTATAGAACAAAACCACCCGGTGAAGCCCTTCCGGCACATCAATCCGCAGCCAACCGTCTTTGATCTTTCCCGTCACGTCGATGCTTTTAGACAAATCCAGTTCCGTGCTGCCCGGATCCGTCCGGGGTGCAAGCACTGCCCCAACCAGCTCTTCTCCTTCCTTTAGCACCGCTCCCGCAGGAAGCGCAGCCTGTCTGACCGGCCCCAAAACATCCGTTGACCAGCAGGTAAGAAACTGATTTGACAAGTCGTTCGATCCGCCTTCGAATGCACCGTTTGCATGCCCTGTTGGAAAATGGTCGTCATCCAGGAGCCACAGCTTCATGTCATGCTCTTTTGCATATTCCATAATAAAATCCATATCTGACCACCAGGACGCCCCCCCAAAGTCCGGATGGGGCCTGGCTTCGATACAGATGCCGCGTATATTGCAGTCATAGATTTTATCAAGTTCTTCCCTTAAAACTTCATGATCCTCACCGTGCATCCAGAAAAACGGATAGATTGTGTTCCCCTCTTTTCCCTGCAGTACCTGCTCTAATCTGTTATTGCTCATGATTCCTGCCCCTTTTCCATATTTTTACTTCGTAGGGCTGCAGGCAGCACTGGCCCTGCGCCCCCCATTCCTCAGGTATGTCAGCTGTTTGTTCCCCGTCAGAATGGTTCATCACAAACAAAAATGCCTCCCTGTCGTTCTGCCTCACCGCATATTCAACCGGCCCGCCCCAGGTATTCCTGAGTATTAAGCCGGATTCCCTGCCGATCTGCTTCATGATCCATTCTCCTGCCGCCTCATCCGGAACGCATCCGATGTACCATGCTTTGCCATTGCCGTATGTATGCACAGTGACTGCAGGTTTCCCTTTGTACATCCCGGTCTCAAACAGAAGAACCGGCTCCGCTTCCTCCGGGCAGATACAGTCACACCAGATGACGCCTTTTCCAACAGAACCTTCCCCGCTTTCTTTGTCTTGTTCTTTCCGGTTTTCTTGTTTACCCCCTGCCCGGGGCGCTGCTGCCAGGCCGGATTCTTCCGCCCACAAGCAGTCGTACTCGGGAACCGTAATTCCCAGCAGCTTCCGAAACGGCCCGGGAAGCATATCGGGAAGGCATGCGTTGCAGCGGTCTTTCACTCCCGAACGCACCGACATTACCAGGTTTCCCCCCGATTCCACATAGCGTTCCAGCCTCTCCGCCTGTTCCGGGGACGAGAGATACTGAAGCGGTGCAAATACCAAAGGATACCTCTCCATTGGCTCGCCTTCCCGTATGAAGTCAACCGCTATGCCCGCTTCGTAACACCATCTGTAAAACTGCTGCACCTGGTACAGGTAAGAATAATCCGGGTGATGGGGCTGCACCTGAAGCGCCCAGTCCTGCTCATAGGAGAAGAGTATCGCCGCCTGTCTCACCGGCATGCTTCCCTTCATCTCCTCCATCACCGGCTTCAGCGTACGGATCGTTTCCTGCAGTTCCCGGTAAGTTCTGCCTGGAACACCGCTGTGCGGCAGGATTCCATGCCAGTACTGTTCCGTTCCATAAAGGCAGTTCCTCCATCGGAAATAGACAATTGCGTCCGCTCCATGCGCCACGCTCTGGGAGGTCCAGAGATTCAGCTGTCCAGGCTTTGGAGTCCTGCCGATCAGTTTGCCCCCTGTAGCCCCTGCCTGCATCTCCAGCATCCAGAAAGGCTGTTTTTTGACGCTGCGGATAAAATCATAACAGGCAGCCACTTCCCATGCAGGCTGTCCCGGCTGCTCAAAATAGTATCCCGTGGGGTATTGGTCATTGCCCGCAATGTCCAGGTTCTCTGCCATTTCAAAATAGTCCGTTTTATCATAAAATCCCATCAGATTGTGGGTAATCATCTTATCCGGAGAGATCTCCCGGATGATATCCGCCTGCATCTTCAGGAAATCATTGACCAGGTCAGAGGTAAACCGTTTCCAGTCCAGTTCCAGAGAAGGGCTGTGCATAGTCGGCACTGTCCTTGGCGCAGGGATTTGAGAAAAGTCGTTATATTCCTGGCTCCAGAACACGGTGCCCCATGCGGCATTCAGATTCGAAACCGTCTGATATTTTCCTTTCAGCCAGCGCTGGAAGCTTCTCTCGCAGCTTGGGCACATGCACAGATCTTCATGGCTGTTTCCCAGCTCATTATCTATCTGCCAGCCGATTACCCATGGCTCATCCTTGTACTGCCCGGCCATTCTCTCCACTAGTAACCGGATTGCACTCCGATAGTGATGATTGCTCATACAGTCGTGGTGGCGGCCGCCGAATCCCTTACGCTCCCCGTGGGAGTCCATGGGAAGTATCTCCGGATCTTCCCCGATCAGCCAGGCCGGAGGCGCCGCAGTGGGGGTGCCCAGTATGGTATAGATGCCTGCCTGTTTCAGCATTTCAATGATTTCATCCAGCCATCCGAACTGGTAGACTCCGGGTTCCGGCTCAAAACGGCTCCAGGAAAACTCGCCCATACGCACCGCCTGGATCCCCATCTCCTTCATCAGCCTGATGTCCTCCAGCCAGCGCTCCTTCGGCCAATGCTCAGGGTAATAATCCACGCCAAAGGAAATCGGCGGTATAGTTGTCTTGTTCATAACTTTTCCTCCTCTGCTTTTTAAGATAGAATATTAATTTTAGTATAAACGCAGCCGAAAAGGATTCACATGAAGGATTCACAGATTGTTTATGTAGAAAGTTTATATCAGAACAATGTGGGCAAGCCCACTTCAACTCCCCATCCTCTCACTCATGCGGGGCTGGCACACTTTTGCGCCGCCGCGATGCCGCTTTGCGGCTATATACCTTATCGCGGCGTGTACATCCCCGGAGGGTTTTGTATAACAGGAAAGTGCTAAACACTTTCCTGTTATATAAAAAATAAGCCATACAAAATAAGGCTGATTTTATAAATCCCGCCTTATTTTGTATGGCTCATTGATTGATCGTAACAGTCCAGGCAGACCTGAACTGTTATGATTGATATCCGCTCTTTACTTCTCGTCAGGGATTATGATTGCAGCTATAAAGTAAGCCACAATACCGCTGCCTGTGCAGCCTAAGAGTACCAAAAGCAGACGTATCAGGGTTGCGTCTATGTTGAAATATTCTCCGACACCTCCGCACACTCCGCAAATCATGCGGTTGCTTCTTGAACGGTATAATTTTTTTTGTTCCATAATGATTCCTCCTATTTTAAGATAGATTTACTGTCTTATTGGTCTAAATGCTGCTCCGCATCACTTTTTAAAAATCTTCATTGAATTTAACTTCCACTCTTCCGATACCGCAGTCGATCTTCATCGGTCTGCCTGTTCCATTATCTAAATTACGTTCACTTCCAAGACCTGCATAGCTGTAGTCTCCGACTGTTAGCTCGCCGATTCCGCATTTCAGATCATAGTCGTAATCGTCCTGGTTCCCATACAGTGTCATTTTAAGTTCGCCAACTCCACAGTGAATGTCCGCAGATTGATTTACTTTTCCTTTCAGAGTCGTCTGGCCTGCACCGCATTCCACGTCCAGCTCTCCTGCCTCAAAGCTTTTGATCACGGCCTGGCCTGCGCCTACATTGATATCCAGTTCTCCTGCCTCAATGCTTTCAATTTTCAGCAGTCCTGCCCCGATATCGAAGGATGCCTCTGTAAGAGCGCTGTCCTCCGGAATCTGAATGACCACGGCTCCGGAATTATGTCTTCCAATCTGTTTCCATATACTATGATTCTTTGTTTCAATAAAGAGTTCGCGGTCCTCTGTCCCCATGATCAGATTATTTCTCAATTTGCTGTTCAGCTGGCTTGTATCTACTGTAACGGTATCCCCGCTGTATCTTCTAATATCGATCTCTACATAGGTCGCCTCGATATCAATGGACTGTATTTCCTTAAAATTGGATACGTACTCTTCACTGCCCTGAGTATAATGTTCCCCAGCTGTCTCTAAATCATCCAGATCTTCCAAGTCGTTATCATCATAACCATTCCATCTCTGCCAGTCATCCCAGTAGAACCAATGGTCTGCAGCATACACCTCTCCGATGCCCGAAAGAGTCGCCCCCATTCCGGCACCCGTCACGCAAAGTACGAGTCCGATGCCTGCAATTGACGCACATACGATCCAAAAAATCTTCCACCCTCTTCTCATTGTTTAAGACACCACCCTTCTGTGAAATGGCCAGCGGCAGATATTTACAATGATTCTGCACATAGCCGGATAAATAACCATACAAAGTCTTACGGTTGCCACGGTAGCAATGAGTCCCAGTACAAATATAATCAAACCGGAACCGCAGGTCAAAAGTGCTGTAGGAAGAGCAATCAGCAGCTTTGCCAGGCCGAATACAAAAACAACAATACCGGAAAGCATCAGGGCAACGGAGCCGACAACAAGACCTGCGAACAATCCAAATGCGGCACACACGATTCCGATAATCAAAGCCACAATCCCGATCAGTACAGGGAATGCAAACGGAATCACTACCAGACAAATCAGAATCACCAGTATGATCTTAAGCGTCTTGCTGGTTCTGGGTTTCTCACTACCATCATCATAGTCTGTATAGGAAGATCCTCCATAGGACTCATTCCCGGATGTACTCCGATAGCTGTAACCGCCCTCAGCCTTTTTATAAGTATACTCTCTTGTTGCAGGATTCTCTTTTTTCTCAAATCTGGAATCGCTGTAACCGTTCTCTGTAAATTCACCGTTTTCACTGCTTCCGCCTTTTAAATCTGCTTTGATCGTAGCAGCAACCTTTTCCGGGCTGCCAAGTTCGCTGATGACTTCCGCTTCGTGCTCCTCTCCGGCATCCTCAAAATAATCGGTATAATACTGCAGCGCTGCTTCCCGCTCATCTACGGGAATGCCGGTGAGTAATCTTTCAAGTTTTTCCATAAATTCGTTTCGATTCATGCCGTAACACCTCCCTCAAATATCTCGTTAATCTTACTGGAATAATTCTTCCACTCTACTCTGTATAAATTCAGCTGAGCCATTCCTTTTTCTGTTACTTTGTAGTATCTCCTGTTTCTCCCATCAAACTGCCTGTCATATACTTCCAGACATTCGTCCTTCTGCAGCCGTCTGAGCACAGGGTATAGTGTAGATTCCGATACTTCAATAACCCGGCGGACATCCTGGGTTATCTTATAACCATACGTCCCTTCTTTCTCCCGTGACACAACTGCAAGCACAATTGCATCCAGCAGTGCTGCTCCGGTGTTAAATACCATATTATCACTCCTTTTTATAATATTATGATAATGTTAATATTATGAAATTGTTAATATTACTATCCCATCAATATTATTTACTTTTCTATATTATACGATATATAATATCGCCTGTCAACCATTATTGTATTCTTTTGGGGAAATTTTTTGGATGGTATGGGGACGCCGCGGGAACCGGACATAGGGGTGGTGGAGGCGGGGTATGGCTGTAAGAGGCAGTTAAGTAAAATAGAACGAAAACCGGGGCGACCTGGACACATCACCCGAAGCCCTTATGGGGGCTTCGCGCGCTGGGTCCAGGGATTCTTTTGATTCGGTATCAAAAGAATCACCCCGGTTTTCGTTCTATTTTACTTAACTGCCTCTAACAGCCATACCCATGCTTCCACCACCCCTATGTCCGGTTCCCGCGGCTGGCTCATCCGATCGGGAAGAAATTTTGTGGGAGGCATTGGGGGCGCGGTGGATGGAGAATGGGGGATGCGTTTAGTTTTGGGAGGAGGGAGTTTTTAGGTGCTATTTATGCTGCACTGCTCCAATATATTGCTATTCCTGCTGCCTGCATCATCATAATGCAGGGGACTCCGATTCGGAATAGGGGTTTTCTTGTTTTGTGACGGAAGATCTGCATGCCTAGCAGTGCTCCCGGGGATCCTCCCAGCAGCGCCAGGAGGATCAGGGTTTTTTCCGGGATCCTCCATTTGTTTTTTTGCGCCCTTCTTTTGTCATACCCGTAGGTTAGGAATGCGATGACGTTTATGATGATGATTGCTGTTATAATATAAGGATGATTCATGGCACACTCCTTTTTTGTTTTATACTTGTATCTCTTGTTCCAGTGTGAAGGAATAGATGATTTTTTCCTTTACTTTTTTTCCCAGAAGCTGTTCCAGCGCCTGGGCATAGTAGTCCAGCTGGGCATGATATTTTTCCTGCAGCTCACGGGCTGTTTTTACTTTGTCTGTTTTGTAATCCAGGACGACCAGCTCTCCGTCTTCCTCGAAGTATACATCGATGATACCCTGTACCAGGATCGTCTCTTCAGTGGCTTCATCAGGGTAGATTTCATGGGCGTCCACTCCCAGTACGAATGGCTGTTCTTTTTTCAGCAGGTGATTCCGGGCCGCTTTGTGCATACGCAGTCCACTCTCACAGTGTAAAAAGGCCAGTATGTCCGGAATGCGGATGCATTCTGCCATCTCGTCCGACAGTTTTCCCTCCCCCTGCAGGTTGGTAATTTCTTTTTCCAGTGTATCTGCATCGTAATCCTGGGAAAAGTCCAGTAATTCAAGTAGTTTATGATATGCACTTCCCCGGGATGCCCCCGTAAGCTCGGCTGATTCCTTGAGAAATTCCGGAAGAAGCGGTACGATCTCCGGTTCTTCGTATAATTCTTCTCCCGATTCCTCCGAGAGATAGGCACGCTTTTTCAGCTCGGATACCGTGAATTTAAGCTTTAGTTTCTGCTCCTGTCCATAGGGGTACGTATACTCCAGCTGTTCGGGCAGTCTCTCACGAAGTGCTTTGTGATAGATATGTTCTGTGTTCCAGTGCTCCAGGATATCTCTCGCCAGGCTTTCTGCCTGCTGTTCCACCGTATCTGCTGCTACGGCGTCCAGACAGTCTGTAACCGTAACTTCCAGCGGAACCTCTTCCGTAATCCGTGGAATGAGCGGGAGTATCCAGTCCAGATAGGTGCGCGCACCGGAAAGCACATAATACGGCAGGGGCAGAATCTTACCGCCTGGAGCCTGCTCTTCCCGATATTGCTCAAGCACTTCTCCTGCTTGGGGCAGCCCGCCCGTCATGATCAGCTTTTCCTTCGCTCTGGTCAGAGCCACATAGAGTACCCGCAGTTCCTCGCCCAGATTTTCTCTGGTTATCTCTTCCTGGATTACCTTCTTTAATATAGTAGAAATCCTGGTTCTTTTTTCCAGATCAATCGCGTCTATACCAACGCCCCACTCCGGATGTATCACGATACTTCCTTTTACATCCTGGGTATTGAACTGCTTCCCCATACCGCATACAAATACAATGGGGAATTCCAGGCCCTTACTCTTGTGGATCGTCATAATCCGCACCGTATCAGACTGTTCATCGGCTATATTGGCTTCTCCATAGTCAACATCGTACTTTTTCAGCTGTTCGATGTAGCGTACAAAGTTAAAGAGCCCTTTATAGCTCGTGCCTTCAAATGCAGACGCCTTTTCCACCAGCATTTCCACATTTGCTTCACGCTGCGCCCCGCCCGGCATGGATGCGATATAAAGGCCGTAGCCCGTGTCTTCGATAATCCTCCAGAGCAGCTCATGTATGGCAGTATAAGGAACCATTTCCCGGAAATATTCCAGTTTCTCCAGAAATGCCTGCAGAAGCTTTCTGAGATCTCCGCCTTGCTCTTTGGCATGGGCGTATTCCAGGACTGCCTCATAGTAGGGAAGTTCCGGATATGCATTGCGGATGTCCGCCAGCTGCTGCGCGTTCAGACCTGCAAACGGGGAGGTCAGTACAGCCGTCAGCGGCAGCTCCTGCATGAAATTATCCAGGATTCGCAGGTAATCTAGCAGGACGCTTACCTCATAGGTTTCAAAATATCCTTCGCGGCTTCCGGCATAGGCGGGTATCCCTTCCTCCCCCAGTACTGCCGCGAAGACATCGGCCCATCCCTTGATGCTTCTGGTCAGGATCACGATATCCTTATACCGGGGCGCCCGGTAAGTTCCGGATGCCTTGTCCAGAACCCGGCCGCTTAGCAAAAGTTCTTTGATACGCCGGGCCACAGCACGGGCTTCCCTCTCTCTGCCGGTTTCTCCGGCCAAGCCGTCATCGGACGTATCTACCAGGATCAGCTCCGCCCGATTGAGGCTCCTTCCCTGCCCGTCCAGCTGCGGATCATAGGAAGCGCCCGGATAGAGAGCCGCCTGCCCGTCATAACAGATGCCGCCCAGCTCCCTGCGCATGATCTGTTCAAAGATAAAGTTGACGCTCCCAAGCACTTCCTCCCTGCTTCGGAAATTCTTATGCAGGTCGATCCGCTGCCGGTCGCTGTCCTCCTGGCTGTATGTCTCATATTTCTCCATAAACAGTTCCGGCCTGGAAAGGCGGAACCTGTAGATGCTCTGTTTGACATCCCCCACCATGAAAATGTTATTTCTGCCCTTGCTTACCGTAGACACGCTGGTCAAAATAGCCTCCTGTATCAGGTTGCTGTCCTGGTACTCATCAATCATAACTTCTAAAAACTGTTCCTGATACTCCGCCGCCGCAAGTGAAGGCACAAGCCTGCCCTCTTCTTCCGTGGTCAGAATCCGCAGGGCAAATTGTTCCATATCGCTGAAGTCTATCATATTTTTGCTCTGCTTTTTCCGGGAAAATGCTTCGGAGAACTGCTTCACCAGATCTGTCAGCACCTGCATGGAATCCGCAGATTCCTCCATGTCTTTCAGGATTTCTTCCGGCGCTTCATAGAAGTACATTGCGGTAATATCCTTCATCATTTTCTTGACTTTTTCACGCAGAGCTTTCACCTGATCCCTTTTATCCACATCCACAGAATCATCTTTCTTTGCTGAAAGACGCTTCCACGCAATTCCCTGGACGGCTTCGTACATCCCCGCAAAGGACTCCTGCTTCAAGAGATGTTCCAGGCCTTCGCTGTCAGCTTCCAGCATCTCCCCATACATATAAGGACCATCGGGCAGCCCGCACAGGCGCAGGCCTTCCTCCAGGATCAGCAGCATATCCCCTGTTTTCTGACGGACCAGTACTTTCACACGCTCCATGCAGGCCGGCTCCGTACCGGTACCGTCATCCCGCCCGGTCCGGTAACTCCTCACACATGCGTCCAGCCATAGTTCCGGCTGTGGATAACTTCTGGAATAATCATACAGCTTTAAGATAATCTCTTCGATTTTTTTATCATTTCTGCCTATGCCGAACTTCTCTACAAACTCCAGGAACGAAGTCTCCGCATTTATATAGCATGCTTCTAATAATTCATCGAGAACATCCTGTCTGAGGAGCTTTAGTTCTCCCTCCTCCGCGATGCGGAAACTCGGGTCAATATCCAGGATATGAAAATGCTCCCGTATAACGGACAGACAGAAACTGTGAATGGTTGTAATCTGCGCGCTGTGGATCAGGGTTGCCTGCCGCTGCAGGTGTACGTCTTCCGGGCGTTCCTCCAGCGCCTGCTCGATTGCTCCGCGGATACGTTCCTTCATCTCCGCAGCTGCCGCCTCTGTGAATGTCACGATCAGAAGCCGGTCCACATCAGCAGGTTTCTCCGGATCTGTCAGCATCCGGATGATACGCTCAACAAGAACCGCCGTTTTCCCGGAGCCCGCTGCTGCCGAGACCAGAATGTTCCGCTCTCTCAAATCAATAACTTTCTGCTGTTCACTGGTCCATTTCACGTCCATTTTCCTGCTGCTCCTTTCCGTCCTGTCTCATTCTCTCTACCGCTTCTTCCCTGTCCAGCTTTTCCATTTTCCGATATTCACATCCCTCAATGCGCACATCAAAGCCGCAGATATCCCGGTACGCACAGTAATCACAGCCCGTCTCTCCCTCCAGTTCATAGGGCAGGGCCTGTGTCTCCCCTGACAGGATTCTTCTCTTGAGCTCCTGCTCTTTTCTTTTTGTGTAAACCAGAAGCGTATGAAAATCTTCCGGAGCAAGCACTCTGGAATACCGGTTCAGGCTTCCGTCTTTATTCTTTCCTACCGGAATTAGATTTGATGTTCCCGACAGCCCCCTTTCCAGGTGCTGGATCACTGCCTCATCCGCATTGACAAGGCCGTCCAGTTTCAGTTCCTTCAGAAGTTTTTCCTCCAGGACCGCTTCATTTTTCTCCTTCTCCACGATCGGATCCTTCATGCGGTAATAAAAGATGCCGGCAGGCAGAATTTCCCGCCCCGGATACTTTCTTTGTTCTATATCCATGGCCGCATTCAAATACACGGGCAGCTGCATCTGCAGCCCATGATAAAATGCAGTAATGTCAAAGCTTTTGGAGCCGGTTTTATAATCCGTTACCTTTACATAAACTTTTTCTTCGTCCTCGCAGGTGTCGATCCGGTCAATCTTCCCGCTGCCAAACTTCATCTCATAACCGCTCGGCACAAAGTCCCCCTTTTTCAGCTGCTCTGTCAGAGCCCACACCGACCGGTGGATCAGCTTTTTAATGCGGGTGATCATATATTCATTGCGCGCTGTACTGTAAAGAACCGTGTTGCCATAATCCACAATACTTTCCTCCACGCTTTCCTCGATCAGTTCTGCACGCATTTCTCCCGGCATCTCCGTCCACAAGACCTGGTTCATCTCTGCTTTTTTGGAAAAACGTTCCATTGACTGGTGGGCGATATTTCCCAGATCCATAGCCTCAAACTGATATGCTTCCCTGTCCGAAAGGCGCAGTCCATAGTTCAGAAAATGTGCATATGCACAGGAGGCGAAGCGCTCCAGCCGGGTTACGCTGAAGCGGGAGGGATCCCCGTACATCAGTCCCGCAGACGACGGGGAAAGGCGCTCTGGTTTTTTTACAAAGAAAGCGGCATCCAGTACTTTTCCGGTCCTTGCTCCGTGCTTCACATACCAGGTATAAAGTTCCTTCCACTCATCAGTCACCCCTGCCGCCCGGTTCCGCAGGCCCCGGATGAGATGGTCCATAGCGGTCCTGCCCGTCAGCTCCATATCCGCAATGCCTTTCATTTCTTCATCCACGATTTTAAGCTGCGGGTAGAGACGCCGTATATCCTGTACAAGGTAGGCCGGCCGGAGCGTTTTTCCCTCGGCTGATACCCTGCTGAATGAAATGGACAGATAGTCCGTCGGCTTTGTCAGGTTCATGTACAAGTAAAATTTCTGAATATAGGTTTTTTCTTTTGCTCCCGGGGAGAGACTGAGTTTCCGGCTGGCAAAATGCTCCCGGTCACGTTCGGATAAAAGACCTCCCTGCCCAAGATTACCGGGAAGCAGGGTATCATTCGCCCCTACAAAAAAAAGAGCCTTGATATCTTTCAGACGGGTTCTCTCCACATCCCCGATGACCACCTGGTCCAGGCTGGGCGGAATTACCCCCACCTTGGCTTCTTCCAGTCCGGCATCCAGCAGTTCGCAGTATTCCTTCAGTGATATTCTTTCCTCCCCCAGAAGCTCAACGAATTTATCAAACAATTCTATCGTAATACGGTAGACCTGGGCATATTCCTTCGCTAGTGCCAGTTCACCCTGCTCCTGAAAACGGATCTCCATCTCTTTGAGACGGATCTGCGCCTGCTGCTCCACAAGAAAATGATATACCGCTTCCGTCACGTCTCTTACCGTTTTATTCCGGCGCTTCAGTACAGATACAAGAGAATCCAGCTGTTCTACAAAACGTACCCTCAGGCCGTTTAACTCAGCAAGCGCGCTTTCCTCCATTCCAGCGGTACGTCTCACCCAGGCAGACTGCCATTTTTTATAGCCTTTCAGCCCCAGGGCCAGCACATAATTTTCCATCTGGTCAATTTCCCGGCGGGTAAATCCTGCAAGACCCGTCCTAAGATACCGGAAGACGCTCTCATAGGAAAAACTCTGCTCCGCCATTGCCAGAAGGCTCCTCACATATTCTACAAAGGCATTCAGCAGGATACTCTTTTTATGGTCCATGAATATCGGAATAGCATACGTGTCACAGGCTTTCTCCAGACTGGCCGCGTAAGCGTGCATATCGCTTGCAATCACCGCAATGTCCCGGTATCTGAGGCCTTTTTCCCGCACCAGATACCGGATCTGTGATGCCACATATTCTGATTCCTGTTTCGGATTACGCGTGATATGGACGGAAAGGACCTCCTGTGCCTTATCATACTGATTTTTGGAATACCGAAACAGCTCTGCTTCCAAAAATCCCAGCACCTCGTTCTCTTTAAACCGGTAAAACGGCCGCTCATACAGGCAGACCGCATCTTCAACCTCAACCCTGTTCTCCCGGGCGGTACGCACAAGGCTAGTCACCATCTGACGGCTCAGGGCGAACAGCTGATAGGGATGGCTGTACACATAGGGATCCTCCCGTGAATCCATCACCGCCGTGACGGCGACTTTTCTGCATACCCTCATCAGTTCCCCCAGCAGCTTATTCTGTACCGGAGTAAAACCGGTGAATCCATCCAGCACCACCACACTGTGTCTCAGCAGTTCCGAATGGGGCACCGCGCCGCTCAGCACATCCAGCAGCTCTTCCTTTGTGATATACTTGTCCGCCAGATAATTTTCAAAACCCTCATATACCTTGCGGATATCCTGCAGCTTATAATGAAGATAGCTCTCCGGTTCCAGCCCTTCCATAAAGTCATCCAGCTTTTCAAACCCGATCCCATACTGGGTGAACTCCGAGATCACCGACTTCACCTCGCTGATATAGCCCTGCTTTTTCAGATTCCCCCGCAGCACCTTCAGCTCGTTTTCATAGTCTCCCGCAATTTTACGCAAAATCAGATTCTTCCCCTCATCATCCAGAACCCGCTTCGTATCCTGCCCGGTCTCCTCAAAGATCCGGTGCGCCAGCCGACCGAAGCTCAGAACATCAATATTCATGATTCCATGCCGGGGATGCAGTGTACACAGATCCTTCTGCGTCTGCATCGTAAACTGCTCGGGCACCAGTACCAGATAATTCAGATCCGGGTGATTCATAGAATCTTCAATCACCTTTTGATATAAGTAATGAGACTTTCCTGAACCGGAATTCCCAAAAATAAATTGTAAAGCCATCCATACCTCCTAATATCTAAAAAACTCCAAAGGGGTCAGACCCTTTTGCGGCGGGGCCTGACCCCTATACATTAATTCCGGCTTTCCTGGCCTGGCTCCCCAGATCACGGACCGCCAATGTGTACATTTTCCCGTCCTTGATAAAGTGTGTTCCGCACTGTCTGAATTCGAAATGTGTTCCTGCCCTGATGCACTGTTCCCGCAGAGAAAGTATCCATTCATAATCCAGCGGCCGCGCATTTTTGTCGGATTCCCCGCCCGCCACGACCAGTTCCACGCCCTCCAGATACTGCTCCAGCCGGATACTGCCAATGAGAGGCTGGCAGATGATGTTCTTATGCCTGATAGGAAGACCGGAAAATATAGACAGCCTGGCATCGGCCATCTCCTGATTCTCTATGGTACATCCCACCGTGACATTCTCATAGCCGTCTCCCCAGTCCTTTGGAATACACTGCATAAACCGTTCAATTCTCTTTGTCAGAAACAAGAAATGCAGATCCTGGCGCTCCCGGATCATATCCCAGCATTCTGCCCGCCATTCATCCGCATCCTCCAGCAAAAAGTCCGACGAAAAACAGACATATACCGTTTGACCGGATTTCATCTTATAATCACCGGACTTCTTCTTCTCGACCGGAGCATAAAACTTGTCCGTCCGCACAACCTGATCCGTATCAGCCCCTTTTTTGCTGTCTCCTTTGTGGATATAACAGTACTTACATCCTTCGCTCTTCCTGTGGCATCCCCGCCACGGATTCCACATTGCCATCCATCTGCCTCCCCTTATTCAGACGCCGTGCGTCCCCTAATATTTACTTTTCACAGCACTTTTGCTCCCCGGTTACTCAATGTAACAGTTCAGGCAGGCCTGAACTGCTATCACTCAATACACAGAAAAGCAGCTTTCTGTTCCCATACTATTGACATTTTATTCTGATTGTAAAAATCAGGACCGCCGGAACTCCAGGAATGTCCGATTTTACACTCCGGATACAGTTCTCTGAATTTTCTGTTTCCATACAGTAATAATCCCTCTTCCTTTTCTACCACGTAAATACATTCGTCCAGGCTGTTCAAAACCGTCTGATACTGCTGCATCTCCTGATTTACTTTTTTTATCTTCTTACTCTGCAGGAAAATGGACAGTACCTGGGATATCAGCGAAAGTGTGCTCACCTCTTCCTGTGTCCACAAACGCAGGCCTGTACACTCATCAAATCCGACAAACCCGCTGAAAACATTCTCATTCCAGCAGGCACACTGCAGAGTGGAATGTATTTTCTGCCTGGCCAGCAGTTCTTCCTGTTCGGGTTTCAGGGTATGAATATCACGGCAGTAGAAAATAGAATCTTCCCCAAAAAGCTTCTCATAATCTCCATACTCTTTAAAATCAAGATCTTTCAGATTGTCAATCTCCGGCTCGATGCCTTCGCTGCACCACTCATAAGTATTCGTGGTATACCTTCCATCGCTGGTATTTTCAAATACATAAGCCCGGCTTACGTCAAATTGTTTCCCTACAAGTTCTAAGACCGCATTCACCGCCTGATCCACATTCTCCGCCTGATATAGGATGCGGAATACATACCTGGCCAGATTATCCCCGCTTTTAGCATATCTGTTTTCCGATTCAATCGCTGTCCTAGGTGAACTGTATTCCATCATTCCCAGCTCACAGACCGTATTACAGTCATAAATGACATAATTATTCTTCCCCCGGCTTTTTGCCTGGTATAAGGCCAGGTCGGCTTTTCTGTACATTTCCTTAAATGTCCGCCCGTCCCTGGGGTATATCGCTGCCCCGATGCTGCATGTGATACACACCGGACTTTTCTCCTTCTCAAACAGGTGCCGGAACATGCGCAGAAGATCCTCCGCCTTTTTCTCCGCATCCTTAGGTGTTACAATGTTCTTCATAAAAACGATAAACTCATCTCCACCGATTCTGCCCACAATATCGCTTTCCCGCATCAGTCCCTTCATCCCGGCTGCCATCTCAGCCAGAACGATATCCCCGACCATATGTCCGTTCGTATCATTGATCTGTTTAAAATTATCTGTATCGATCATAAATAATGCGCCCATGGCATTACTGTTTTCCACAATATACTTCTTAATCTGCTTCTCTATCTCCGCACGGTTATAAATACCGGTCAAAGAATCTTTCTCCGCAATGTGCTGCAGCGTCTCTATCTTCTTTCTTTCACCCGTAATATCCAGGCCGATGCTATAGTAAGACGGTATACCGTCCCCGCAGTCTTCCCCACTGACATAGCAAAGCGATACGGTCCAGATTCTTTCTGCTTTGGAGCGTGTATATGCCCTTACCTCGAATACAACATGCTCTCCGGTCTCAGTCAGATTGCCGGCCAATACGCTTGCACGCTTGAAATCCTCCGGATGCAGATAGTTGCATCGGCTATGGAGCTCCTCTTCAAACTGTTCCCTGGTATATTCGATCATTTCCAGGAAAATGTCATTATACCATAAAATCGTACGCAGATCCCGTGCATCCAGCCGTATCATACCCGCGGGGACCGTCCGCAAAATGGCGTCTCGTTCCTGACCCTGTTTTCCACTGTTCTCCATTTCCATCTCTATTATCTCCTATTCAGCATCCATATGTACCATTGGCTTATCTGCTTGACTTTATATATTGTTATTTTACAATCACGGGTAGTATTCAATCTCCGTAGGTCTATTATAAAGCCTTTATAAAACAATTACCATAGAAATAATATTTCCAAATCTCTATTCGCACTTCAAAAGTTACTGTGTACAGCCCTGTGAATAGTAACCTGCAAATAAAAATCCTATCGTTGACATTTCGATTGATATCTGCTACGATAATCCCAGATCAAGATCACAGATAGGAGATGTTAAGATGAAGAATTTTTTCTGCTAATTTATACCGCATAACAAAACGAAATGACACGGGGACTTGGTCCGTTTTTTTGTTGTGCAATCGCAGAAAGGTTCCTTCATTTGCTTCTCTTCACTTGATAGACAGCAGTCATTGATTCGCATGCTCTCAGCGCCGCTCTGTTTAGAGGACTGGCGTTTTTGACAGAGTATCTGAACTGCCATATTGAATCAGAAGCCGCAGGAATTAACTTTTCTGCGGCTTTCTTTTTACGTATCCCTGTCCTGCCGCCGCAGGAGGGGGAGAACAACCTATATGTCAGAACACAGATACGGAGGTATGCCTTATGTCAAGAATTCAAATAACCAATTTAACTTTTTCATATGATTCAAGCTTTGATCCGATCTTCGAAAATGTTTCTTTTCAGATAGACACAGACTGGAAGCTGGGATTTATCGGCAGAAACGGGCGCGGAAAGACTACATTTCTCAATCTTCTGCTTGGGAAATACAACTACCGCGGTACGATTTCAGCCAGTGTAGATTTTGAATATTTTCCCTATCCGGTAGAACATCCGGAGGATATGACGCTTTCAATCATAGAGGAGGTCAACCCCCTTGCAGAGAGCTGGCAGATATGCAAGGAACTCAACCTGCTGGACGCTGATCCCGAAATCCTGTACCGCCCCTTTTCGTCTCTCAGCAACGGAGAGCGCACAAAAGTACTTTTGGCGGCACTGTTCTTAAAGGAAAATGCATTTTTACTGATCGATGAGCCCACTAACCATTTGGATATCAGAGCCCGGGAAAAAGTCGCCCGGTACTTGAACAGCAAAAACGGCTTTATCCTGATCTCCCATGACCGTGCCTTTTTGGACGAATGCATAGACCATGTCCTTTCCATCAATAAAGCGGACATCGAGATACAGAAAGGAACCTTTTCTTCCTGGTTTGCCAATAAAGAAGCTCAAGATAAAATGGAACTGGAACGCAATGTCCAGCTAAAGCAGGATATTCGGCGCCTGGAGGAGGCTTCCCGGCGAACCGAACGCTGGTCAGACAAAATCGAAGGTACCAAAACGGGAACCCGCATTGCCGGCCTGCGCCCGGACAGAGGCCATATAGGCCACCAGGCCGCCAAGATGATGAAACGGTCCAAGTCCACACAAAAACGTCAGCAAAACGCGATCTCCGAAAAAGAGCATCTCCTGAAAAACATCGAGACAGCCGATGACCTGAAACTCAATCCGCTGCGCTTCCACACAAGCGTACTGCTCTCCATGGAAGACATCTGTATCGCATACAAAGATACACCCGTCTGCCAGAATATCAATTTCACAGTACGTCAGGGAGACCGCATCTGCCTGAGAGGAAAAAACGGATGCGGCAAGACCAGCCTGATCAAATTAATCCTGGGGGAGCCTGTCCCATATACCGGCAGCCTGCATCTCGCAAGCCAGGTGAAGCTATCCTACATCTCCCAGGACACCTCCTGGCTAAAAGGAAGCCTCACTGATTTTGCCGCGCAATGGAACCTGGATGAAACCATATTTAAAACACTCCTGCGAAAACTGGATTTCAGCAGAATCCAATTCGAAAAAAACATAGAAGAATACAGCGAGGGCCAAAAAAAGAAAGTCCTGCTCGCCAAAAGCCTCTGCGAGCCCGCCCACCTGTTCATCTGGGACGAACCCATGAACTTCATCGACGTATTCTCCCGTATGCAGATCGAAAACCTTCTGCGGGAATATCAGCCAACAATGATCTTCGTAGAACACGACGAGGCATTCCAAAATAAGGTAGCAACTTTGGTGGTGGATCTGGAGTTGGATAAGGGGGCGCCTGTCCAAAATGGGGAGAGAAAGGCCGCCGGGAGAAAAGGTGAGGGGGCTGGAAGCAGCCCGTCTGCTTTCTAAACGTACCGTGTATCCCGCACACATCCGCAGCTCCCGCCTATAGGGCACCCCCGTGAAGAAGGCTTACTGTCTGCCGGATGCGCCAGCTGTGGGGAATCGTGACAGGGGGCTTTGGGATGCTTCATTATGGCATTACAGCCTCTTCATCAAAATAAAAGCCAACATATGAACTGACAGCAGGACTACCAGTCCTGCTGTCAAGCCGACTCAAGCGGGAATGCATCCGGCATTCCCGTGTTTGTCGGCGGTGTTCATCATGTTGGCTTTTATTTTGATTAGAGGCTGTTATGCCATAATGCTGCATCCCAGAGACCCCTGTCACGATTCCGCACAGCGTCCCCATACCAGCCATCCCCTCCTACACATCCCTCTACTCGAACATGGAGAGGACTGCGCTTTTGGGTTTTGCCCCCAAATCTTTTTTTACGACTTTTCCGTCTTTGAATACCATGAGTGTGGGTATGCTCATTACTCCATATTTTTGTGCAATTTCCATCTCTTCATCGATGTTCAGCTTGCACACTTTTGCATCTTCTTTTTCTTCTGCAATTTCTTCTACTACAGGAGCCATCATTTTACATGGGCCGCACCAGTCTGCATAAAAGTCTACCAGTACCGGCTTTTCTGAGTTTACTACCTCCTGCTCGAAATTCTGTGCTGTAAGTTTTATAACTGCCATAATTTGTTTCCTCCTTTAATTTAGATGCTCACTATTTTAGTTGAGTAAGAATTGTTTGCTTTGTTTATATTGTAAGTATAACACAATCTATTATTCTTTCTGTGACATAATCACAAAACAGGCTTCTTATTTATACTTTGCCCAACTTTGCCGCATCCAATACTTCAATGTGACCGCGTGTAAGTTTTACCAGACCGTCTGTCTGAAATTGTTTTAGCAGCCTGGTCACGACCTCTCTGGCGGTTCCGATATCGCGGGCCAGGGCATCGTGGGTGATTTTGAAGGTATCAGAACCTGCCAGTGAGCGGTGTTCGAGTATTGTATCCGCCAGCCTGGAGGCTACATTGGAAAATACGTACTGGTTAAACAGCCACATGATATCCGAAAATTTTTCAGAGATCATTTCCAGAGTGTAGTCCTTAACTTTCGCGTTCTGCTCACTGATTTCCCTGTATGCACCTTTGGGAATTGTACAAATGACAGAATCCTGCTCCAGCTCCATATCCAGTTCGATATCCAGTCCCTTCATCATACATGCCGCGCTCAGGATACTGACGTCTTCATCCACCAGCCTGAACAGCGTAATCTCGCCCCCGCCGGGGGAAGTCACATAGACTCTGGCCTGACCGGATTTGATAATCTGCACACCGGCACATTCCCGTCCTCCATAATGAAGGATTGTGCCTTTCTCGTATGTACTTTCTACTACCCGCTGCGCCAGTGCATCCTGTTCCCTTTTTGTTAAATCATCCCAAAAGGGAAGCGTCCTTTTCAGTAATTCCTTCATAATAAACGGTCCCACCTGTCATATCAAAATTTAGCTGTAAAAAAAATTAAGTTTGAAAATAATCTCTCTTGATTGCATAATAATTATTTTTATGCTATATTAACAATATAGCAAGAACAACCGTAAAGGTTGACCTTTGAAAGATTATGTGAGAAATTCCACCCAGTACCTGTCAAAGTAAGAGGGTGGATTTTCTTATGCTAATGGCTCATAAGATAAATAAAGGTCAGCAGTGCAATCAGGAGCATTCCAAATTGCATGAGATCCTTAAAATCAAACGGTTTTTTATCCATTTGCACCACCTCCCTTCTATGTAATAAGAACGGGAGGCCAACCACCCTGTTTACGGTTGTTCTTGCAATGATTCTAGCATATGTCTCATCTCATCTCAATATTTATATCCTAATCCAAATATCTTTATATATTATTACATATTTTGCCATTTAATAATAAACAAAAACTCTTCTTGTAAATTGTTCACTTTCCCCTACAGCATTACTGCACATAAGACGCCACAAATTCCTTGACTTTAGCTGTCACATATCCGCTGCCGCCCTTGCTCTTTACATCTTCTACCATACCGACTGCAAGCACCGGCTTTGCGATATCCTCCGTCGTTCCGCAGACGAACCAGCCTCTTTCTACTCCGTCCGTATCGTCCTGGCTCTCTTTGATTTCCGCCGTACCGGTTTTACCAAGCATCAATACGCCGTCTATTTTTGCGCTTGCTCCCGTGCCGGAAGGATTTTCGATGACCTGCACCAAGTCATTCTTCACCAGTTCAGCCGTCTCCGGCGAAACCACCTTTTCCTTCCATACTTTGCCCTCTGCCTGCTCTTTATACAGAATTGTGGGCTGAAGCATATTTCCGCTGTTCATAAACATGCTGTACATGGACAACATATGAACAGGATTCACCAGCAGCTGCCCCTGGCCGTAGCCGGTGTCCGCAAGCTGGATCTCAGAATCGATATTGTCATCGTCGTCATATGTGGATTCGGAAAGTGTCAGCTCAAACGGCATTTGTTCATCAAATCCCATGTTCTTAAAATACTCACTGATCGTGTCCGCACCTATATCCAGCGCGGCTCTGGCAAAATAAATGTTGTCTGAGTATACCAGAGCATTTTCCAGATTCACCTCAGAACCATAATCCGTCAGCGTTGTTACGTGATAATCGCCCCAGCTTCCATCCTTCTGCCAGCTTAATCCCACATACCCCATATTGGCATCCGGCTGGATCTTCCCGGATTCCACACCGATTGCGGCTGTTATAGCTTTGAAAGTAGAGCCCGGGACCCATGACGTATTGAATCGATTGGTTAAAGGTTTATTTTCATCGTTATTCAGTTCCTCCCAGCGTTTCTCGGACATACCCATGATAAATTCGTTGGGATCATACCCAGGAGTACTCACCAATGCCAGTATTTCTCCTGTCTTGGGATTCATGGCTGCGGCCGTGCCCGGATCCGATGCAAACTGTTCATACGCCGTTGTCTGCAGCCCGGCATCCACTGTTACCTGCACATCCTTCCCATTCTCCGCCGGTTTCAGGGCCAGCGTTTCGATCTCCGTCCCCTCCTCGTTCACGATCACAATGCTGCATCCGTCAACGGCTTTGAGTTCATCCTCCAGAGCCCTTTCCAGACCAGACTTTCCTATCACACTATTCTCATGATACCCCTTTTCCCTCAATTCTTCAAGCTCTTCCGCGGTCACGGTCTGCACATATCCCGTAAGCTGGCCTGCTGCGGCTCCAAGCGGATATACACGCTCCTCCTTATCATTAATCATGATTCCCGGTATCTGCAGAAGCTCTTGTTCGGCAGGGTCATTTTTTGCAAGTTCTTTCACCGGTACAAACGAATCGTCCTGCACATAGGAAGCGCTCAGTTTTTCATTGATATTATCCTCCGTCATCCCCAGGATTTCCGCAATTTTCTTCACGGATCCTGCTTTGTCTTCCCCCAGTTTGCCCGGGACTATACCCACTTCGGATACAATCCCCTGGCCCGCAAGCATCTGGCCGTTCCTGTCCAGTATGGATCCCCGTGCTGCGGTCTGGGTGTTGATCTGCACTTTATAACCATCCTGCAAAGAGGGGAAAATCAAAGTAGAGTCCCAGACAATCCGGTAATCCTTCCCCTCTTTTACAAACTGCATCTTATTATCAAATATAAGTTCATCTGCCAGAGTGTCCATAGCAGTTGAATAAGAAAGCACTGCCTTCTTTTTACCTTCTTTATAATCAGGCTCTCCCTGAACTGTCACCTTTATGTTTTTTGCCTCTATTCCCTCGTAAATATTCTGGTTCCGCTCCGTAAAATCTTCCTGGGAAATGCTTTTTTTGGTGTCCTCACTCAGCAGCTGATACATCTCTTTATACTTGCCCTCATTCAGCAGAGAAAAATACTGCCCGGCTGCATCCTGGGGCGTTGTCTTAACCCGCAGAAGCCACCATGCCAAAACACCAGCCAGTATCACCAGAACAATTGCCGCCGCTGCTGCCGGAATGATCCACTTGTTCCCCTGTTTTTGTCTTCTCTTCCTACGCCTGTATGCTTTTCTCTCTGCCAATATCAATTCCCTGCCTTTCTGTGAACCCTTTATGATCCTCTCCTGCTAAATGAATACGCATCGCCTACCTCTTAATATTACATTTGTAATCCTGCCCTGTCAATATCTTGTATGCAGCTTCTAAGCATTCCTTTCTTCCATAACCGCCCTCAGGCGTCTGATATAGTATTGGTAGTTTTGCAAAGATGTGGACGGCGCCACCTGATGGTCTGCCCCCGGCAGGTAGCCTCCCTGACGGATCACCGGCTGCAGACGCCTGAATTCCTGATCGATTGCCTCCGGGCCTTCAGCGATTTTCAACTTATTAAAGCCGCCAATCAGCTTAACATGGGGAAATGCCTCTCTGATTTTTACGATATCCATTCCTGCGTTAACGTCTACCGGTAAGAAACCCTCTACTCCGGCCTGCAGCATATTCGGAATAAGCATACAGAAGTCCCCGTCAGTATCTATAAATACATTCGCGGCACCTTTGCTTTTTAAGAAGGGAATCAGCTTTTTGTAGTATTTCCCTACGAATTCATCGAACAGACCACCGGATATCATGGGACCCCCACTGCCGCTTAAGTCTTCTTCTATCAACAGGACTTCCGGTTTTACCCATGCCATGATCTTGTCCAGACAGATCAGATATGTTTTTAGAATAAATTCATTGATTTCGTGCAGCAGCTCCGGCTCATCGTAATAGGCATACATATGCTCCTCGTCTCCAAATAATTCCCTCAAAGTCCAGAAAAAACCGGATATGCGAAAGCGTACGGAATAGTCTTCCCTTTCAGAATCCAGCTTATACTTTTCATACACTGCCTTTATATTCTCCTCTTGACAACAGTCCTCAAGTTCCTGAAGAACACGTATTTTCAATTGATACCAGCTGGCCTGATCCCATATGACCGGTTTCATATCCTCTACCAGTGCTCTTTTCTTATAATATTTTCTGATCCAGCCGTCTTCATCCTGCCTGAGCTGATACTCCTGTGTATCCTCGATGATCTCTCTGTCAAAACATTTAAAAGGAATCCGGAAGCTCATACGTTTCACTCCATCCAGGCCCATGTACTGCTCATATTGGTAAACAGGTTCCGTCATGAGATCGTTCAGATATCTCTGATAGCGTTTTTCCGGTTCGGGATAAAGGGATTCGGATTTGAATTTCCGGGGAAGGCCTTCTCTAATCCAGCGGTCCACACTTAACGCCCATGGGAAAAATGTTTCAGCCGCAGTTCCTCCCCCGTCCACTTTTTCAAAGTTCAGTGTTCTTAACATCTTCTCGGAATTTTTCATACATAACCTCTTTTCTTGAAACAAAAACTGTGTATCCGTGCGCCTGTGTTTTCAAGGTACAGGCGTATCTACGATACACAGTATTTCGTTAAATATATTTTAATTCTAATATGTACCGTATCTGACAGCCGCCTTATACATGGCGAGAACATTTTCCAATGGAGTATTGTCCTGGAGCATGTGAGTCGGGGAAAACGCGTATTCATAGCCTGGCTTCATAATCTCCAGTGTCTCCTTTACATTCTTCTCTACGTCCTCCGCCGTTCCCTCCACCACCGGTCCTGCAGTGGAGATACATCCATGAAAACAAAGTTTTCCGCCAAACTGTTCTTTTAGGTACTTGGGAGACATGTTATTTGCCTCGGGCTGGAGCGTATCAACCGCAGTGAGCCCCATTTCAATCATCTCCGGGTATACCCAGCTGGAGGAACCGCATGTATGAAGCATGGTTTTCTTATGATAGGCAGCGGCCAGATCCAGATATTTCTGGTGCCAGGGTTTGAGCACTGCGCGGTAGCTTTCCATGCTGATCAGCGGGCCCTGCTGAGTTCCCAAATCTTCCCCCAGCCAGATAAAGTCTATATAATCCCCGCATTTATCGAGCACACGTTCCATGCGTGCAAGCTCCAGTTCCATTCTACGCTTTGCCAGCAGTTCCCCCGCCGGATCCTGCGTTATGATGTCTATAAAAGTCTGCTCCATGCCCCGCAAAAATCCATTCGAATTGATATAACACCCATACCCGGCATTTCCTGCAAACAAGGAAAAGTCTTTTGTAAGGCTCCTGCACTGCTCCAGTATTTCATCATAATCATAATCGTCCGGTGAGGGCATCGGCCAGGCCATGACCGTCTCCTCATCTGCCTCTTCTAATGGAAATTCACAATAGTCCTCATAACCGCCGTACTCATTGTCCACCCAGCGTGTTACAATCCCGTAATCCGGTGACACTCTCACTCCCGGTTTTTCTGCGTGGAGCCGTTTTCCGGTATAGCGGGGCTCTATCCCATAGAAATCTGCATACAGGCATTTTCGCAGTGCCGCATCGCTGTGTACCCCAAAGTGCCGCTTTAGCTTCCCATCAATTCCCGGATTGGCAAAGTAATCAATCGGAACCCGATCCAGTTTTTCTCTGGCAAAATAGTTCAAAACCCGTTTTCTGCTGTTCATCTCATCTCCTCCTTGATTTTCCGTCATCCGGCTAAGCCGAATACAGTAACCTGACCGGCCCGAGCAGCCCGGACGGCTCCTGTGCCATATAGCGGTCGAACATATTGTTTTGAACCGACTTGGACAGGGTATTGGTTACGGTAACAACCAGCTCGTTTTCTTTCTGTATAAGTCCGGTCAATTCATAACAGTAAGGGGGACAGATTTTTGTGCCAATCACGCCCCCATTCAGCTTAACCTCCACACATTCAAAGGCCTCTCCCAGTTCAAGGAATATCCGCCCTTTCTCCGGAAGATCTGCTGCAGTCATCTTTGTCGTGTATACGATATCTCCCGCATACTCCGGATACAGATCAGGTCCCGTTATATTTGCAAGAGTCTCCATGGCAAATTTCATCCTGTGCAGCCCATCAGTCAACTGTACATTCCATTTTTGGAAGTCCGCTTTTAGAGGCACCAGGTGCTTTTGAGATATTCTTTTTTCTGTAATGACCGGCGTTTCCTGCTCCTTTGCCGCCCCGATTAAAAACAGGGACTGGTACGGCAGCAGTTCTAAGCATATGATTGTCTCCCCTTTTTCAAACCGCCCTTCCGCATCGTATGTCCTGTTTTCCAAGGCATCATAAAAATAATAAGTTTTTTGTACCGGCAGTTTGATCTCGGTGGAAATGGATTCGTAAAGACTCTCATTTGTCAGGAAATACATCTCTGTTTCCTGCCTGTGGTAATGGTAGATACGAAGATAACGGCTTCCCGGAGTTACAGCGACATCTGCTGCCCCGATCTCCTCCAGCAGCTGACGTGGCTCCCTCAAATCCGTAACAGAGATGCCCGGATGGCGTTTCAGCCGCTGCAGAATCTCTTCATCAATACTGTAATAAATATGTTCCGGATATCCGCCTGTCAGATATACCGGCACGCCCTGATCTGCAAATTCCATGAGCCTTAAGGCCCACTCTCGTGTGATATTCTGTGCGTAGGGCATGAGCAGCATTTCATAGTGCTCATCATGAATCCACAGCTTTCTGTTGGCAATCTGTGTCTTTTCCCGGTCCATAAGATAATCCATAGGCGCAATATCACAGTCAATCTGTACTTCCATCAGTGCTTTGGCTATTTCTTCAAATGCCTGGCTTTCACCGCCCCACTGTGCCTCCGCATGATAAACTACCAGCGCGGGGCACTGATGAACTCCGTCAGAAAGCAGACTGCAGACACGGCCCGCGTACTCCGACCAGATGTGAAAATACTTCCACTGCGGATTCTTCCCGCCCGCGTAGAAATGCGGCGGGCAGTCCTCATCATTCTCTTTGGGCGAAAATGCATGGGGAACCAGCCGGTTGACTCCTCTGACACAGACATGGTCTGTCAGCCATTTCATCAGCTTAAGCCCCTCCTGCCAGCCATATGCCCCGAATATTTCGCACATGGTCTTCCCTTCTTTTTTAGGATCCAGATGTCCGAAGGAACTCGCCATCTTTGCAAGCCCCCAATAGTAGAACGTAAGATCGAGGTAGCCAAAAGGGCTCTCCATCCTGCCTTCGAAACGCTCCGGCCAGATCTGATACACCACGTCCAGGCCGGATTCATCCATGCCCTCCAGGCTTCTGTAAAAGTGTCCGCTCCCATAGCCGGTACGGGCATGGGCGCCGTTATCCTCCACTACATGGCCGGTCAGCTTGACTTTATGTGCCCGGCACCAGTCTCCGATCTGCCCGATAAAACCATCCCTGAACAGCCTTGTGATAACATCCATATATCCGTAACGAACATCTCTGCTCTTTTTACTGTCTCCGTACCAGAGATACAGGAGGTCTTTTCTGCAGTCCTCCCCCAGTTCCCGGGAAAGCATGGGGAAGACTTCGTCCGAATACGGCAGGACAACTCCCTGCTCATTGATGCACTCACGGTATCCGCCTCCCGATCCCAGTTTTCTCTCATAACCTTCTGCATTGCCGAATCTGGGTTCATCTATGAAAAAGCCCTTTATTGTTTTTCCAAACTCCTCACGGTATCTTTCATAATGGGATTCATAAGCCAGCGAAATATACGCTGCAGCCGCTTCCCTGCTTATGGGATTTACATAATCTTTTGTCCACTCTTCCCCTCCATACCGGGTTTTTACAAACAAAAAGATGCGGTAATCCCCCTCTGGCACGGACCAGTACAGCCTTCCGTCTGCCACCAGGTCCGTCAGGTCACATATGGACTCATCCACAATGCCGTCCACTTTATCGCTTCGCTTTACTGCCGTAACGGCCAGAAGTTCCTCTCCCTCCTTCAGCCAGGGGGTGATATAAAAACAAGCATCCCGCAGCGGCCCGACTGCATCAATATGGTATTCTCTCAGGTACACCTTCAGATGCTGCGGATACAGCTCTTTGATTTTTCCTGCTCCATAACCGCTGGGATAGGCACTGTCATCGAAGAGCCACACCTCCATGTCTCGTTTCTTTGCTGCCGCTATTAAAAAATCCAGATCCGACCACCAGCCCTCTCCCATAAAATCGGGATGGGGCCTGGATTCCACGATAAACCCGCCGATCCCATTCTTGTACATCTGCTCTATCTCATTTTCCAGAATTTCATGTGCCTCACCGTGCTGCCAGAACAGCGGGCGCAGACAGTTTTTTCCATTCATCTCCATATCATTTATCCTTTCACACTCCCCGCTGTCAGGCCTGCGACAAAATATTTCTGCGCAAATCCAAACAAAATAAACAGCGGAATTAAAATCATGATAATAGCAGCACACAGCGGCGGCCACTGGGTTCCAAATTCACCCTGGAAGTTTAAAAGCCCCACAGTCAGCGGAATCCCTTTGTCCGTCAAAAGTGTGGAAATCTGTGCCCACATCAGCTCGCCCCATGCAAAGCTGAAATTCATGACGATACAGGTCATTACGGAACTTTTCATCAGGGGCAGTATCACCTTGACCATTGTATTGACCTCGCTGCTGCCGTCGATTCTGGCAGCCTCCAGAAGTTCGCCGGGGATAGACTGAAAAAAGTTTTTCATAATAATTATGGTGCCGGGCAGCGACCACCCCGCATAGGCCAGTATCTGCGACAGATATGTAACTTTCAGGATACTCATTTTCGTCATCATCATATAGAGCGGAATTACCATTGTCTCTGTGGGCAGAATCTGAATTCCCAGAAGAATGAGAACGATCAGCTCCACATGCGGCACCTTCAGTCTTGCCAGTGCATAGGCGCACAGGATACTGAATATCTGGATCAGTATGACGGTTACCGCTGTAATGATCACACTGTTGATAAAGTAACTGCCGATCTTTCCGGTCACAAAGGCTTCCACGTAATTTTCCAGGTGCAGCACCTTTGGGAGACTCCACACATCCGCATAGAATTCCTGCATTGTTTTAAAAGACGTAATACCAGAAAAGTAAATGGGAATGATACACACAATCATTGACAATAGAAGGAGCAGTCTGATCATCCATTTTGAAATCGATATTTTTTTAGTATTCATAGACTTCTCCTTTCATCAGCCGTCTCGCAACTATAATACATATCATAACAACCACCGTAAGGATCAGCCCCAGTGCAGCGCCGCTTCCAAAACGGTTGTAGCTGAAGGCCACCTCTATCATCTTGATCGGCGCTGTCTTGGACAGATCCCCCGGCCCGCCCTTGGTCAGCGCCCATACCATATCGTAGGTCTTAAACGCCCAAAGCAGCATCATGGAAAGCGCCAGCTGAATGGTCGGCTTTACAAGAGGCATAATGATCATCTTCACTTCCATCCAGTAGGATGCCCCGTCCAGCCTTGCCGATTCGAACAGACTCCCCGGTATGGAGATCAGCCCTCCGTACACCAGAATCATGATGATTCCGCTGAACCGCCAGCCCTGTACCGATGCGACGGCCCACAGCACCGTGGATGGATCCGACAGCCATGCATGTTTCAGGCTTTCCAGCCCGATCACCTGCAGAAAAGAATTCAACAGCCCTTTATCCGGCGCCAGAATGAAGGTGAACAGAAGGCCGATCACCGTCATCGGCAGCATACTTGGGGCAAAAAATACAAACCGGTAAAGCGCTCCTTCCCGCCTGCCCATCCGGTAAATGAACAGGGCACACAGCGTGCCTAGTATCATTGCTTCCACGGTAGACACCAGGGCAATAAACAGTGAATTGTATATGGTTTTCTTCATGGAAGCATCGAGCAGAATTTCCTTATAGTTTGTAAGCCCGATAAATTTGATGCCGGAATTGCCGTTCCATTCACAGAAAGACAATACCACATTCCAGATAATCGGTATAATTACGGTATATATAATCAGCAGCACGGCAGGAATCATAAATATAATTCCGACTGTAGTTATTTTCTTGTTTAGTTTTGAATGATTCTTAATTGCATCCACGTTTTACAGAGTCCTTTCTATAATGAAGAGGCTGCCACTTGTATGCAACAGCCTCACAACTTTTGTACTTATTTTTCAGCAGCCTTTCTCATCGTGTCCATTTCCTCCAGAGACTGATCTCCATAGAACAGATAATTAGCGGGAACATTCTGTGTGATATAATCAAACAGCTCTGAGGAAAGTCCCATGATTTCCGTTGGATATACTCTTCCTGAATCCCTCGCGTAATCTTTCGCATTTGGGTCGTCACTGCCACCCGTTGTTTCCACTGGTGTCACAGTGCCGTTTTCCGCTGCATGCTCAAATACTTCCTGGCTTGTCAGCAGCTTTAACATTTCGACAGACAGATCTTTGTCTTTCACATTGGATGGGATAAAGTATCCTGTACAGCCGCCCAGTATATAATCCAGTTCTCCGCTTCCCATCATGGGCCAGCTTACGATTCTGACGGTATCCAGACCGGAGTTTTCAATGCTTTTCTTTGCCATGGAATTCACCTCTGCAACCATTGCCACATCGCCGTTTGCAAATGCCGCATTTACCTCATCACCGGTCACTGATATTGCGCCTTCGCCAGGATAGCAGTAGTTGTCATAGAGTTCCGCAACTTTTTCAAAGACATCAACGACTCTTTTATCTGTAAATGAGATCTCTCCGGCATTAAACGATTCCAGCTCTTCCTCGGAATCCCAAACCTGAAGAAGCCCGTTTCTGACCGTCCAGTTTGCCAGTTCTGCGCGGATTCCAATCGGAAATGCTTTGGTGTTTTCTTTGATCTTAGCACACGCATCCATGAATTCATCCCAGGTCCATGATTCCTGTACTTCCACTCCCGCTTCTTCCAAAATGGCCGTATTCACCTCGATCAGCGGATAAACGGTGGAATCCGGAATAGAATACACTTTTCCATCGTAGGTTCCCACATCCAGCGCACCCTCCACGAAGGAGTCTTTCCATTCAGGGTCTTCCTCCAGATATGGCGTGAGGTCAAGCGCCATGTCTGAGGTCAGGAAATTCTGCATTTTATTTGGCCAGTACATGGACAGATCGATAGACTCCCCAGCCGTAAAGGCAGTTTTGATCGTTTTTTCAATTGTGTTATTATCAAAGGTTTTATTCACAAATTTTACATCCGGAAGTTTTTCTTTCAAATATTCCAAGTTCCATGTCCCATTCGGAATAGAATCTCCTTCAATAATTACCACCGCTTCTTTCGATGCGGAAGACGACTTATCCTCCCCTTTCCCACTCTCCTTACCGGATGATCCGCAGCCTGCCGCCGTAAGCATTGCCGCCAGGGCTACTAAGGTAATACATACACTTTTTCTTTTCATTTAAATCCTCTCTCCTTTACACCTTTTTACTTTTGTTTCTCTTTTGTTTTCATAATTCAATTATAAATACTTTCTGCACTTTAAAATATTTGAAATTTCTACTACTTTTTTTGTTATTCTACGATTTGCTTAAAATGATTGACAAAGTCCCGGCTACTCTCTATAATGACAAAAAACGTTCGTCCCCATTATACAAAAGCAGATTTCAACAGGATAGCGCCCGTTTTGGGGAATAATTTAGTTCGATAAAAGGAGAGCTGCCGAAAATGAATTATATAAGAAATATGTCCTTGAAAAAACGTTTGTATTTTTCGCTCTTTCTTTTTATTATCCTTCCGATCACTATATTCGGAATGGTTACGTATTTTTATATGGGGAATCTGAACCGCAAGGAAAAGTATGCACAGGAACTGGAATCGTTCAAAAACAGTGCGAAAGATATTGAGTCCATTCTGACCTATACAGAGAACATCGGCCTCTCCGCGGTCACCGCCAATCCCATTTTCCGCTTGGTCGACGGAACCGCAAACAATAAAAATTATTATGATATCAGCAACTATTTTCAGGATCTGATGGATCGTTATCCCTACTATAAGAATTTTACAATCAGCTCCAATAAGCAGATCATTTTTCAGCGGGGCGTCTATATTGAAAAAGAAAATCACGCTTTCCTCAACAGTGCTTATGAAAGCACGTATGGACATTACTGGGCGCCTGCACACATTCTGCCCGTCCCGTCCACCAATTATGATACGGAATCGGGTCCTGTAATTACCTATTATTCCAATATTTATGACTATTATCATGACATCAATCAGACCGTGGGCATGCTGTCTGTCAGCATCCAGGAATCGGCGCTTCACACCCTGTATACAACGTATCTGAATCCGCTGTCCTCCACATCCAAGATCTTGAAAAGCGACGGAACCGTTATGTGCTCAGACAATAAACAAGAACTCGGGAAGAAATCGGATCTCTATCTCAGCAATAAAGACGCGATGACAGGCTCAAGCAGCTATCTGATTTTAAACGGTTCCGACGGTAAAGTGCTGTGCTATTATTATAAAAGTGATATTTCCGACTTTGTTTTCCTGAATTTGGTCCCCTACTCTGCTTACGGAAGCCTCGAGATGGCTCTTGCTGCTATTCTGGGTGTTTCCCTTACGATCTGCATTTTTTTCGGATTTATGTTCTCCGTACTCCAGAAGAAATATGTGGTAGAACCGATTGGTGGGCTGATTCAGGAAATAGAAAAAATGAAAGATGGTAATTTTGACCTTATACTCCCTTACGAGTCCAGGGATGAGATTGGGCAGCTGAGTCAGGATTTTATAGATATGTCTGAGAGGCTGAAGCACCTTATCAATGAAGTATACCTTGGGAAAATCAAGCAGCAGGAGGCGGAGATGGCGGCCCTGGTTATGCAGATTAATCCGCATTTCCTCTACAATACGCTGGATTCAATCCACTGGCTCGCTATCACTGAAGGAGCATATGATACCAGCGAACAGATCGAAGCCCTTTCTGCAATTTTCCGCCATGTCCTCAGCAAGGGATCGGATCTGGTAACGATACAGAGCGAGGTGGATTTTCTGCAGAACTATATGTTCATCATGGAAAAACGCTATGACAGCAGAGTACGTCTCACCGTAGCGATTCCTGAACCTCTCCGGGAATACCGCATACTGAAGCTGCTGATTCAGCCGCTCGTTGAAAACTCACTGCTGCACGGGCTGGAGCCTAAAAAAGAAGGCGGCAGCATCCGTATAACCGCTTACACTGATGATTGCCGCCTGTATATTGAAGTAAAAGATAACGGGGCCGGAACCGACGAACATGAGATACAAAAAAGGCTTCGCAGTGAAGCAGAAGACTCTTCTGTATTTGCTCTGAGAAACATCGATGACCGCATCAAGCTTCACTACGGGGAAGAATTCGGCCTGTCCTTCTCCAGCAAAAAGGAAGTCGGAACCTGTGTCACGCTTGCCCTGCCCTATGAGGCCTCAAACAGTATACTCCGCTAACAGCATGGATCCGTTTGGCACGACATGAGCAGCGGGACGTTTTGCGACTACATTTTTTTCCGAAGACTGGAAGGAGAACACCCTTCCAGTTTTTTAAATACAGAGACAAAGTATGCATAATCCGTATATCCGGCAAGGACAGCAATCTCCGACAGCGGGAGTATTGTCTCCCGCAGCAGCCGTTTCGCCTCCGCAATCCGAAGCTGATTCATATACTGTGAAAATGTCACGCCCGTCTCCTTTTTAAACAATGCGCTGAAATAATTTGGTGACTTCTGCACATATTTAGCCACCTGTTCCACAGAAACAGCTTCTCTGTAATGCTCCTGCAAAAATTTAACGGCGGCCCCCACGGTATGGCCGTAATGGCTGCGTTCTCTCTCCAGTTTTGCCGCAATCGACCTGGACAGAAATGCCTTGTACTCCTCTAAGATGTCCTCCAAATAGGACATTCCCTCCATACGTTTTGCAAAAGCGGCAGGGTCGGGAAGTCCCTGCTGCTGGGATGCAAGTTCATAGAGCCATCCCATAAGGCAGGATTTTATCTCGGCTGGGGATGGTTCAAGCGAGCGTCTCCAGCATTCTCCAATAGCATCCACCAGTTCCGTGCAGTCCTGACCTGCGGCCGCTGCCTGAATCAGTGCTTTTCCCCTTTCTGTTACAGATATGCCAATTTCTTCTTTACATTCCGTCTTAGATTCTTCAAGCAGCTGCCCGGGCCCGGTATAGAATCTGTACTCCCCGAGCTTTTCCAGGTTTTTATATGCCTTTGACAGCCGCCTGATGGAATACATTCCGGACAAAACTGCCGTGATCTTCTGTTTTGGATATGCTTTCACCAGCCTCTGGAAGAGACGGGCCAGCCCTACTGACCTTTCCTGTATGTAAAGAGCGGAGTTTACAACTTTGACGAGAACCAGATATTTATTCTCCATCTTTATGATGACACCGTCCCCGCCGTATTTTTCATTCAGTTCGGATTCAACCGCGCTGAGCAAACCGTCTTCGTCTGACAGTGCCTCCCCGTAATCCTGAATCATCAGCATCATCAGAAATTCATTTAAGTTCTCCAATCCATAATGATTTTCAAAAAACTCTTTTGTGATATTGTAATCCTCAATCTCGCCTTTTAATATTTTCTGAAAGGTATTTCTTTTGTATTCCTGCCGGTACTTCAACTGCAATATGGAAGAATTCCTTTCCTTTAGGATCTCATCCCGCAGATCCGTCACCCGCCGAATCAGAGAACGAGCATTAAGTGGTTTCAGCTCATAATCGATTGCCCCCAGCTTAATTGCCTGCTGTACATACTCAAAATCAGAATAACCGCTGATCAAAATCACGCGGATATCAGGATTCAGCCGCTTAACCTCCCGCAAAAATTCAATTCCGTTCATCTCCGGCATACACACATCGCAGAGAACAATATCGGGCATAAATTCCGGAAAGGCTTTGACGGCATCTATCCCGTCCTGGAACGCGGCAACCTGGTCTATCCCAATCGCCTCCCACTTAATTCCCCGGCTGATCCCCTCTCTAATCTGCTTATCATCATCAATAATCATCAAATTCATAATTGTCCCTCATGCACGCACATTTTTCTCAATTATACTATCCTTTTATCTTAAAGTCTATTACACTTTCTGGCAGACGTACAGGCTTCAGCCTTGTGGACAGATGGGACGCAGCATAAAGGGATCGCCGTCAGCCTTCCAAATGCACTTTACAATGGCATAGGTGCATTTGGAAAGCTGACGGCGATCCCTTCATTTGGCGCGCCGGCCGCGAATCCTAAAATTCATCAATCGCTTTCCCAATATCATGGCGCATGTATTTATTGTCAAATTTTACCCATTCAGTTGCGGCATAGGCGTTTGCCCTTGCCTCTTTAAGATCTTTTCCTTTTGCCGTTACTCCCAGCACACGTCCGCCGTTTGTAACGATCTTATCTCCGTCGAACTTTGTCCCTGCATGGAAGCAGTAATACCCCTCATGCTTTTTGAACTCTTCCAGCCCGGTAACCTCGAATCCCTTGTCATACTGAACCGGATATCCGTCCGAAGCCAGCACAACGCATACTGCCGCATTGTCCTCGAACTGAAGATCAATCTGGTCCAGCGTACCGTCGATGCAAGCCTCAACGACTTCGATCAGGTCATTCTTCATGCGCGGCAGCACCACCTGGGCTTCCGGATCCCCGAAACGTGCATTGTATTCCAGCACCTTGGGTCCTTCCTCCGTCAGCATCAGCCCGAAGAAGATCACGCCTTTAAACGCTCTCCCCTCTGCCGCCATGGCATCTACCGTGGCCTGATAGACATACTTATTACAAAACGCTTCTACTTCCTTCGTGTAAAACGGGCTTGGGGAAAATGTTCCCATGCCGCCGGTATTCAGCCCGGTGTCTCCGTCCCCGGCCCTCTTGTGGTCCTGCGCAGAGGTCATCGTCTTAATGGTCTTTCCGTCAACAAAAGAAAGCACAGATACCTCACGTCCCGTCATGAATTCCTCGATTACCATCTCGTTTCCTGCGGAGCCGAACTTCTTATCCAGCATGATGGTCTTCACGCCTTCCTTCGCCTCCTCCAGGGTATTGCAGATCAGCACGCCCTTACCAAGCGCCAGCCCGTCCGCCTTCAGGACAATCGGAAACTTTGCCGTTTCCAGATAGGCGAGCGCCTTGTCCGGATCTGTAAAGTTCTCGTAACCTGCTGTAGGTATGTTATATTTCTTCATCAGATCTTTTGAAAATGCTTTGGAGCCTTCCAAAATTGCCGCATTTTTGCGCGGCCCGAATGTACGGATTCCGACGGCTTCCAGTTCATCCACAAGACCGCCCACCAGAGGGTCATCCATGCCAACGATCACAAGGTCGATCTCTGCCTCCTTCGCAAAAGCTGTCAGCTTGTCAAATTCCATGGCTTTGATCTCCACACACTCTGCATACTCCGCAATTCCTGCGTTTCCAGGTGCACAGTACATCTTTTCCACCTTGCTGCTCTTTGCCGCGCTTGCCGCAATCGCATGTTCTCTTCCACCGCTTCCTACAATCAATACCTTCATAGCAGCCTCCTCTATTTCGTAATTACTGTTTTTCCGTCCACTACTCTTACTTTATCATTCGCAATCAAATCGATTGCCATGGGCAGGATCTTCCACTCTGCCTGTTCCATCACTCTGCGCTGCAGAATCTCCGGGGTGTCCCCCTGCTCTACTTCTACCGCCTTCTGCAGGATGATGGGCCCCGTATCCGTCCCTTCATCTACAAAATGCACCGTGGCGCCGGCTACTTTTACGCCGCGCTCCAGGGCTGCTTCATGTACCTTCAGCCCGTAATAACCTTTTCCGCAGAAAGCCGGTATCAGAGACGGATGAATATTGATCATGCGGTTCTTATATTTTGCTGTCATAGCCGGAGGTATGACAACCAGGAATCCGGCAAGTACAATCAGGTCGGGCTCATATGTATCTACCGCCTCCAAAAGCTTTGCATTAAACACCTCTCTGGATTCGTAGTCTTTGGGTGATATACAGCAGGCGCTGATTCCATTCGCACTGGCACGCTCCAGAGCACGGGCATTTTTATTGTTGCTGATCACACCCACGATCTCCGTATTCGATATAGCTCCGCCTTTGACACCGTCGATCACCGCCTGCAGATTAGTCCCGCCGCCTGACACCAGAACAACGATCTTTAGCATAAGGTAACTCCTTTTTCTCCGGCTTCAATCCGGCCGACTACATACGGATCTTCCCCGGCAGCCTGAATGGCCTCCATAGTCTTATCCACATCCGCCTCGTCCACTGCCATGATCATGCCGAGTCCCATGTTAAACGTATTGTACATCATCTGCTCTTCAATCTCGCCGTCCACGGATAACATATGAAAGATCGGCGGAATCGGATAGCTGTCCTTTTGGATCACCGCGCGGGTGTCATCCTTGAGCATACGCGGAACATTCTCGTAAAATCCGCCGCCTGTAATATGGCTGCATGCCTTAATTGTTACCCCTGCCTCTTTGATGCTGCGCAGTGCCTTTACATAGATCTTTGTCGGTACAAGGAGCGCTTCTCCCAATGTCTTTCCAAGGCTGTCATAATATGTATCCAACGCCTCTCTCTTCATGTTAAATACATTTCTCACAAGAGAGAATCCATTGCTGTGAACACCTGAGGACGCCATGCCGATCAGCACGTCTCCGGCCTTCAGGTCTTTGCCTGTGATCAGGTCTTTTTCATCTACAATGCCCACTGCAAAACCAGCCAGGTCATACTCATCTACCGGATAGAAGCCCGGCATCTCCGCCGTCTCCCCGCCGATCAGGGCCGCATTGGACTGCTTGCATCCCTCTGCCACACCGCTGACGATGGTTGCAATCTTCTCCGGTTCATTCTTGCCGCATGCAATGTAATCCAGGAAGAATAAGGGCTCCCCTCCTGCACAGGCAATATCATTGACACACATTGCCACGCAGTCAATGCCGACTGTGTCATGTTTATCCAAAATAAAAGCCAGCTTCAGCTTTGTACCTACACCGTCAGTTCCGGATACCAGTGTCGGCTTCTCCATATTTTTAAACTTCTCCAGGGAAAATGCGCCTGAGAACCCGCCCAGATTCGTCAGTACCTCTGATCTCATGGTCTCCTGCACATGCTTTTTCATGAGCTCCACTGACTTATAGCCAGCTTCTATATCAACACCCGCGTTCTTATAATCCATATTATTTTTCTCCAATCTGCCGCTTCTATTTATTTTCAAGGTATGCTTCGTATCCGATTTCTTCCAGTTTGGCTGCTTTTCCCTGCACAGTCTCCTTCATCTCAACGGAGTATGCTTTCAACTTGTCCAGAAGCGCCTCGTCCGAGGTAGCCAGGATCTTTGCTGCCAGGATTGCTGCATTCATTCCGCCGTCGATAGCCACAGTTGCAACCGGAATTCCCGGCGGCATCTGTACGATTGAAAACAGAGCGTCCTCTCCGCCCAGGTTCTTCCCTGACATCGGCACGCCTACGACCGGCATAGGGAACAGCGCTGCGCACATCCCCGGAAGGTGTGCCGCCATACCTGCTCCTGCAATGATTACCTTAATTCCTTTACCCTCTGCGGCCTTCGCCCACTCGAAAAATACATCCGGCTCGCGGTGTGCTGAGATAATGGTCATCTCGTAATCAATTCCCAGCTTCTCCAGCATACTTGCAGCCTTACTCATAACCTTCAGGTCAGAGTCGCTTCCCATTACTATTCCTACTTTTGGCATGTCTCTTCCACCTTTCTCATTTTGTACGCTTCCGTATCTGTTCCATGCGAGCAGATACGCTCTTTAATTAAAGGGCTCGTTGAGAGCCTCTGTTCCTTCAAGTACGAACCTGCCATCCTTCAATAGTATAATATCATTTCCTTCTTTTGTCACTACACTTATTTCTTCTAACTCTTCATAAGGTATGGTTATATCTGTGTGGCACTGGAAATATGCCTTTGCCACGTCTTCTTTTCTCAGCATAGAGACTGTGTTGTCTTTTGCCACGATTTCCTTGCCGTTCGGATTATACACACGGATGTCCTCGCTCCAGCTGTAACAGGTGTCTCCCACTGCAAAATGAGGTCCCATTTTTTCCGCAATCAGTATGGGCATTTTGTCTTCAATCCCGTACTTCTTCGCCGCCACATACGCCGTCGTGTTGGTGCCGATTGCAAATTCTCCGAGGGGCAGGGTCTTGTGGTTATGGAGAATATTTTCATAGATATACGTGCTGTTATCTTCCTCATTCTCAAAGTTCGTGCATGTGTAATCTGTTATCATGCCGTCTTTGAATGTAATCTTCAGGTTCAGATACTGCAGTTCATTCAGATAGACACATCCCACATGCAGGACACCGTTTGTTCCCTCCAGTACCGGTGAGGTAAATACTTCGCCGACCGGAATGTTGACATCGGCCACGCAGTTCTCGAATATGGTTTCCTTCTCCGGGTCTGTCAGGCGCCGCAGCTGCACTGTCAGATCCGTCTGGTTCTCTCCTTTTCCAAGAATGCGGACACACTCGCCCTGATCCAGGGCATCAATCATAACCTGCTGGACTTTTTCATAAAGCCCGGCATCCAGTGTGTTGATGCGGATCACTTCATCAAAAATGGCCGCATAATCCTCCCCGATCTCGGGAACCGGATAAGCAATTATAGTAAAACTTCTCTCTTCCCCTTTGATATATTGGTTTGTCATCTGACCGGACTTGCTGTCAAAGAGAAGGGCCAGGGAACGCTGTGCCTCACTGCAGCTTACTGCCTCCGGCTTCGCCTTTGGAGAAAATGGCTTCTCCCCGAAGATTTCCATCACGGCCGGGCCTGCAAACTGTGCGGCCTGCTCTTTATTCTTTTCATAAGTATTTTTAATGACATCCAGCTTCCGCTCGATGTAGCGCTTGTCCATAAATAATGCCTGATCATGGCGGTGGTCGTATTCATACTGCTTGTTGGCAATGGCCCCGCAGTACCCGATCTTCAGATGTTCCCTCTTGGTTATAACACTGGAGGATGCCCGGTAAATCACCGGCTTAAGCCCCATTTTTGCGAAATTTTCAATAGCAAGCTTTACGACCTTTTCAAATCCGAGAGAATAGCGGATATTGACCACTGATTTTATGGACAGATCCTTTCCGGTGTTGATAAATCCGACACGGTACCCCTCCGTATACACATCCGCCATCTTCCGCAGAGTCTCTTCGGGCAGCCCGTTCAGATGCCTGGCTGTTCCCAGCTCATTTTCCGTAATGTATTCTCCAAAGCGGTACAGATACCTCTCGTCATCCAGATCCGCTCCCATTATGATATCCGCCGCAAAGGAATAACAGGGACAAATCTGTTCCTCAATCCGGTCTGCCAAAAACACGTCACAGTAATCGCTGGCATACCAGTAAATCATGTCTTTCAGTGTTTTATATTCCGGCAGTTCTTCAGCTTCAAAGCTGTTATAAATTTCAATAAACAGTTCATTCTGTATGGTCAGATAATCCAGGCGGTTCTCAAAAACAAAAGGAATTCCGCCCCGCAGCTCTGTGTACAGGAGACTCAATAACTGCCCGTATTCTTCTCCCAGCTGCTTTACCGCATATGCCGGATCCGCATAACTGTGCCCGTAATTTTCCTCCAGAATATCCGCGTACAGCGCCTGGTTGATATCCTGCATCTGCCTGAGGCTTAAGTGCCCCCATTCTCCACTTTCGATCAGCTGCCGCACGTCCTCCAGCTGAAGCAGGAATGCCGCTGTTCCTTGAAAAAAGGGCCGGAAAGCCCCGCCAACCGATTCTTCCACGGCCACCCTTCTGATCCTGTCTATTGCAAGCTCATGCCGTTCTCCGAACTCACTGTTTCTTTCTGCCTTCCATTCTTTCTCTTCCATATTACATTAGACCTCCTAAAAATATCGCTGCCAGGCCCAGCAGAATTACGATATTTCCCGCCATGCCTGCTTTACAGGTTATATAACGCTTTTCCCGTTCCCGCATTCCTTTTACCGATGCCCGGACTCCAAGCGCCGCCAGCACGATAGCGACAATGCCCAGTCCTCCGATCAGCCCGAATGTATTGCCGCGCATGACAAACGCCGCCAGAATGCAGATCAGAAGGATGGCAAGCGCGCCTCCCGCAAAGACGCAGGAATAGATCCCCATACGGGAGTGCTTGAACTTGGCCTGCCCGTATTTTCTGGAACCCCGCTTCTTGCGGTCCTTTTCCTTCTGTCTGTCTTTAGTACTTTTTGCCATGCCCATAATGCCTTCTCCTTATCGTATTGCAAATTGAGAACAAAATATATCCCAGCACGCCGCCAATCGTGTTCAGCAGAAGATCATCCACATCAAAGCTGCCTACCTTTGTCAAAAGCTGGAAAACCTCCACGCACAGGCTCAGGCCAAAGCTGTAAAACAGTGTCATAAAAAAACCTCTGGCCCTGCTCGCCATGGAAATAAAAAACCCGAAAGGCATGAATATAAGAATATTTCCGAATAAATTAGTGAATACCGCGAAGGCTCCCAATTCTTCCCGGTATTCGATGAATCGCTTTATCTCTTTGAATAGTACTAAATTATACTGGTATTCCCTTGAAACACCAGTCCGCCCGTACCAGTCTGAAAAGATCAGAAAATAAAGGAGAAAGAAAATGTAAAGAACAAACAACACTTTCCCCAGGGTACGGATCTTTTTTACTTGTTTCTGGCTCAAAATTTTACCCCTTTAATTTACTGAGTACTCTCGGTTAAAATGTAATCTGATTCTTGTTTTTCAGAAGGCGGGCGCCATTAATAATAGAAATAATTCCCGCTGCCACTCCTGTCACAATCATAATGATCCCCAGCACGATGCTCCCCACACCTGCGCTTTGCATAGTCTTGTAGGCTTTTTCCATAATACTACCTCCTTACTTTACGCCATATTGCTCGTAATATGCATCAATTGCTGCTTTTAATGTGTCATCTATGATGATTTTTCCTTTGTAAGGTCTGTTGTACAGGTGCTCTACAACCTCGGCCATCGTCACGATTGCCGTCGTCTCCAGCCCGTATGTTTCCTGAATCTCAGCCAGCGCGCTCTTGGTTCCCTGTCCCCGCTCCATGCGGTCTACTGAAACAACAAGCCCGATTGGGGATACGTCTCCCTGTGCTTTGATAATCGGCAGTGTCTCCTGAATGGAAGTTCCCGCAGTAGTGACATCCTCGATAATCACAACCTTGTCCCCGTCCTGCATCGGGCTGCCAAGCAGGATTCCCTTGTCCCCGTGATCCTTCACTTCTTTTCTGTTTGAGCAGTAGCGGATCTCTTTTCCGTAAAACTCGCTGATAGCCATCGTTGCAGCCACGGTCAGCGGGATTCCTTTGTATGCCGGTCCGAATAAAACATCAAAATCAAAGCCAAACTTCTGCTCAATTGCCTTTGCGTAATATTCACCTAACTTTCTCAGCTGTGTACCTGTGCGGTAAAATCCTGTATTTACAAAAAAAGGCGTCTTCCTGCCGCTCTTTGTTACAAAATCTCCGAATTTCAGAACCTCACAGTCGATCATAAACTCAATAAATTCCTGCTTGTACTGTTCCATATGTTATTAACCTCCGTATTTGCAGGGCTTGCTGCCCTCTTCATGATTTTTTAATCTCAGCCGCATGGTTTTAACTCTGCCGCTCCAGTGTTTTGAAAATTGCTCTGCGTTTTCTCATCGATGCCTTTTTCCTCAAAAGCGGAATAAGTGCAAGTAAATTTCTTTACAATTTTACCACACCTTCCATATATTTTCAATTAAGGAATCAGCGGTACGCAGAAATTAAACAGGAGCAGTTACTGTTCAGACGTTACTTTTTACATCCCAGCCAACAACTAAATCGGGAGTTAGTGACGCGCTTTAGCCGCGGCACGGATGGGGACGCTCCATGAAGGGATCGCCGGAAGGCTTTCGGCGATCCCTTCATGGAGCTGGTTCATCCGACCGGCAGGAAAAGGCACGTTCCTAAGGAGGGCCTCAAGCGGGGGAAGCTTATGGTATTGAATTGGCGTAACGCTCTTATCCCAGCAAGTTTTATAAAAAGCGATTGGCTTACTTTAAAGTCATTTGTCAATTCAGTTAAAAATATGCTTAATAACTTAGCGCTAATATAAAAGTTCCACCAATTCTGTCCCATCCGCTGCAACCGCACGGAACCCCTCCGGGGAACGAGCTCTGAACTACCGTTTGGATGCACCTTGTCATTTGCGTCCCCCCAAAAATTCAGGCTCTTAACTGCTTCATTCGGGACATGATGCCCGCAGGCTGACCGCCGTCAGTGTCTGTGCATTTTGTATCATATCCATAGGTGTTCCGGTAAATACGACCTCACCGCCGTTTTTTCCTCCATCGGGGCCTATGTCAATGATCCAGTCCGCCTGCTTCATTACATCGAGATTGTGCTCAATGACCACCAGAGTGTTGCCCCGGCATACGATGGTATCAAATAGTTTTAACAGATTCTGGATGTCTGACATATGCAGGCCTGTGGTCGGCTCATCCATTACGATTATACTTCCCTTTTTCCCCAGGTTCTTCGCCAGTTTGATTCTCTGGCGCTCCCCGCCGGACAGTGTGCCAAGCGGCTGTCCTAACTTCAGGTAGGATAATCCCACCTGCTGCATGACTTTTAGGTGCTTCCTGATTCTGGCGTCCTCAAACACTTCCATTGCCTCGGAAGCGGTCAGTCCCAGCAGTTCAACGATATTCTTTCCTTTATAAGTGCAGGCAAGCGCTTCTTCGTTATAGCGCAGTCCGCCGCATGCCTCGCATTCTGTGACAATCGGATCCATATATGCAAGCTCGGTCACAATAACACCTTTGCCGCCGCACACCGGGCAAGCCCCGGCGGAGTTAAAGCTGAACAGACCGTCCGGTTTGCCGTTTTCCTGCGCCAGCAGCTTTCTTATCCGATCAAAAAAGCCGAGAAATGAGGCCGGGGTAGACCGGTTCGTTGCCGTGATCGGCCCCTGGTCTATCATCACGATATCCTTTTCGTACTGCTTCGCAAACACCCGGGAAATCAAGGTGCTCTTGCCCGAACCGGCGACTCCGGTCACAACGGTCATAATCCCCAGCGGTATGTCCACATCCACATGCTTCAGATTATGCAGACAGGCCCCCCGGACCGGCAGGCTTCCCGACTGCCGTCGCGGTTCCTGTTTCACGGGGAGGGAACCAAGCATCGCATCGCCTGTCAGAGTACCGGACTTCAGTAAGTCCGGATAACTGCCGGCAAATACAATTTCCCCTCCATGTTGTCCCGCCTGCGGGCCAACATCTATCACATAGTCTGCAATTGATATGACATCCTTGTCATGCTCAACCACAAGAACCGTATTTCCCTTATCACGAAGCTGCTTCAACAGGTTATTCATGCGGTAAACATCGCGCGGATGCATCCCGGCGCTTGGTTCATCAAAAATATAGGTCATTCCGGTCAGACTGCTGCCCATATACCGGACCAGCTTAAGCCGCTGGGCCTCCCCTCCGGACAGGGATGGCGTATCCCGATTCAGATGCAGATAAGGCAGCCCGATCTCTATCATCCTGTCCAGCCCTTCTACAAGCGTCTGAACCAGCAGCCCTACTGTTGAATCCGTGATCTGCGTAAGGACTTCCCGAAGCTGGGTCAGCTCCATCCCACACATATCCGCAATCGAATATCCGTTTATCTTACAACTCAGGGCGGCTTCATTCAACCGTTTACCGTGGCAGTCGGTACACTCCACCTCCGTTACCAGAGTCTGCGCCTTTTCCTGGGTGTGTTTGCTTTTGCTGCTGATGTCCCGGTTTAACAGCGTTTTCGTATATTTGTGGTACAATCCGGTTACTTTCGGATTTTCCGGCTCCCCTTTTCCGTCACGGGAACCATATAGAAGAAGGTTGTACTCCTCCCGGGAATACTCCTTTACAGGCTTGTCAAGATCGAATAGCCCTGACTTTGCATACTGCTTCCAGTACCATGAGCCGGGTGCATATAACGTATCCTTAATGCAGCCTTCCTTCCACGACTTATCAGGGTCAATCATGGCTTCAATATCCACCTTTGTGATCTTTCCCAGGCCGGAACAGGTCTTGCACATTCCGTTGGGGTCATTAAAAGAAAAGTAGGACGCCGTCCCCGCATAGGGCTGTCCGATTCTCGAAAACAACAGCCGCAGGCTGGAATACAGTCCGCTGATCGTTCCCACCGTTGACCGCGCATTCCCGCCCAGGGGAGACTGGTCTACTACCACAGAAGCGGTTAGATTATCAATTCGTTCCACAGCCGGTTTGGGATACTTCGGCAGCCTGGACCTAACAAATGCCGGATAGGTAGCGTTCATCTGCCGCTGCGATTCGGCGGCAATGGTATCGAAAACGATGCTGGATTTCCCCGAACCGGATACTCCGGTAAACACCGTGATTTTTTCTTTTGGGATCGTAAATGTAACATGTTTCAAATTATTTTGAGTAAGCCCATGAACCATGATATCTTCCATATAATTACACCTCTTTTAATCAGATTATAATAGGAAATAATGGGCTTTCCTTAGAGCGTGTACTTGCACACAAATCTACGGTTAAACCACAAAATAAAGTATATCATAATAAAATTAAGATAGCCACCGTCCATTTTTTATCCTGCACTGTATGGGATCTTCAGGATTCCATTGTATTCCCCCTACTCTTCTGTCTCAAAAGTTACTTCTGTGGTGCCTCCTGTTTCCTTACTGCTATTTGCGTTATTTTCCCCGGATACCTCCTGTCCAGTCCCGGAAATGCCCTGCGCCGCTTCTTCCTGTATCAAAACATTTTTATTGTTTTCGCAGGTACGCCCCCCACCACAGTATTCTCAGGTACATCTTTTGTGACCACTGCCCCGGCAGCGATGACCGCGCCGTCACCAATACTGACTCCCGCCAGAACAGTTGCATTTGCCCCTATCCAGACATTTTTACCAATAGAAATGGGCGCTGGTATCAAGTCCGCCCTATATTCCGGATCCAGATTGTGGTTCAGAGTCGCAAGCACCACATTGTGCCCGATCAAGGAGCCGTCGCCGATGGTAATTCCTCCCTGATCCTGGAATTTGCATCCCGCATTAAAAAACACATGTTTCCCGATGGTCAGGTTCTTCCCACAGTCCGTATAAAAGGGCGGAAATAAACAAAAGGATTCATCTATCGGTTTTCCTGTCAGCTGCTCCATAATCGCCCTGATTTCTTCCGGCGTGTGGTGACTTCCATTTAGTTCCGCCGTCAGGCGCAGAGCTTCCTGTGACAGGCAATGCATCTTCCTGCTGACGTCCGACTTAGCAGGTATATATTTTCCACTGTCCATATATTCTATAAATTCTTTTACGTCTATCATTTTTCAATCTCCATTTTCGTTATAATTTCAGTTAAGCCGGCGTCCCAGACAAAGCCCTGTCACCGGACACTTATTCTGTTATGCTTCCTTTCCCATCTTTTTTCCTCTCATTTTTTATTTAACAACGGTCTGCCCGGATCCTGAACTTATCATTTATTGCAGAGCACCTCGTATATGTTTTTTCAAGATTGTGAGTATATCGCTGCTATTCACAGGGCCGTGAATAGCAGCGATATATCTGCTCTGTGTATAGTATAAATCAGTCGCATGATAATAACAAATACTTATATTTAATCAATCTGTATAGTTGAAAGCTATTTATCTTTATGCTAAACTAAACAAACTAACCGAACTACATACAAGACCAATACCTTGTGACCATCGTCAAATGAATAAGTTATTATTTAGGAGGTCATCATATGGAACTAAGAGTTCTGCAATATTTTCTTGCAATTGCAAGGGAACAAAGTATCGTCCGGGCTGCGCAGTCACTGCATCTTTCGCAGCCAACACTTTCTACCCAGATTAAGAACTTAGAAGAAGAACTTGGTAAGCAGTTACTGATACGCGGCACAAAAGGCTCGCGTAAGATAACGCTTACTGAAGAAGGTATGATTTTACGAAAACGTGCCGAAGAGATCCTAGATTTAGTAGAGAAAGCAGAAAAAGAGGTTACCTTTACCGATGATATTGTTATGGGTGATATTTATATCGGTACCGGCGAGACAGATGCGGTACGAATTTTAGCGAAAACTGCCAGAGCCTTGCAGAATACGTATCCCGGCATTCACTACCACATTTCCAGCGGCAACTCCACCTTCGTAATGGAACGCCTGGATAAAGGTCTGCTGGACTTCGGCATCATATTTGGGACGGTTGATTTGACGAAATACAATGCTCTCAGATTGCCGGCAAAAGATGTCTGGGGAGTTCTAATGCGAAAAGATTTCCCCCTTGCATCAAAAAGTGCAATATCGCCTCAGGACTTATGGGATAAACCATTGATCATCTCCCAGCAGGAAGACAAAGGCGGAAAACTGCTCCAATGGCTAAAGCATCCGGAGTCTGATTTGAACATCGTCGCCACTTATAATCTTATTTTTAATGCCTCCCTGCTTGTAGATGAAGGGCTGGGATATGCCATTGGTTTTGACAAGATCATCAATACTTCCGGAAATAGTAACCTCTGCTTCCGTCCACTAAAGCCCGGGCTGGAGGATGAAATGAATATTATTTGGAAGAAATACCAGATATTTTCTAAGCCTGCCGAGAAATTCATAGCCAAACTGCAGGAACTTTTAAATACGGATGGAATTTGACTATTTTGTATGCAAAGGGGTCTGCCCCTTCTGCAGAGGGTTCTGCTCCCTTTGCAGAAGGGGCAGGCCCCTCCTTTTATTTAACGATTCCCACCATCTCACTAAGGTTCTCGATGTGATATTTTTCCATATACCGTTCAATCCCCTCTACAATTTCAACGGTAGCCGCCGGATTGAAAAAGTTGGCTGTTCCTATGGATACAGCCGCAGCGCCTGCCAGGATGAACTCAATAGCATCCTCATAAGTAGCAATTCCCCCCATTCCGATTACCGGAACTTTTACGGCATTGGCCGCCTGATAGACCATGCGCAGGGCGATGGGCTTTATCGCAGGCCCCGATACGCCCCCTGTTTTATTGGCAAGGGCAAATGCCTGTTTATCGATGTCGATCTTCATACCTGTCAGCGTATTGATCAGGGAGAGTACATCCGCCCCGCCTGCCTCTGCCGCTTTTGCCGTCTCTGTGATGTCTGTCACATTCGGGCTCAGTTTCATAATAACAGGCTGCCTGGCACGTTTTTTCACTTCTCTCGTAATGTCCTCGACAGCTTTTGGATTCTGTCCAAAGGCAATACCTCCCGCTTTTACGTTCGGGCAGGAAATATTGATTTCCAGAAGATCTACCGGCTCATCTGCCAGCCGCTCCACAACTTCACAATATTCTTCCGTTGTCTTTCCGCATACATTTACAATAATCTTAGTGTCAAACTTCTTTAAAAACGGAATGTCCCGCTCGCAGAAGACATCAATCCCCGGGTTTTGAAGTCCGATTGCGTTCATCATGCCCCCATGCGTCTCTGCGATTCTGGGTGTTGGATTTCCCGGCCACGGTACGTTTGCCACGCCCTTTGTTACCACCGCGCCGAGGCGGTTCAGATCTACAAACTCGCTGTACTCTTCCCCCGAACCGAAAGTCCCGGAAGCCGTCATGACCGGATTCTTCAATTCCACACCGGCAAGGTTCACTGTTGTATTCATTAGATTTCCACCTCCGTCGCTAAGAATACCGGCCCATCTTTGCAGACACGCTTATTGTGTACATGGCTGTGGCCATCGATCTCTTTTGACTGACATACGCATGCCAGGCACGCCCCGATTCCGCAGGCCATACGCTCCTCCATAGATACATAGCATACGATATTATTTTCTTCGGCATACTGCTTGATTGCCCGGAGCATGGGGGACGGTCCGCATGCGTATATAATCTCCGCAGCAAGCGCATTTTCGGCAATGGCATCCATGACATTTCCCTTTGTTCCCGCACTTCCATCCTCTGTGGCAATATACAGGCGGCCCTGATGTTTGAATTCCTCTGTCAGAAACTGCTCGTCACGGTATCCCATGACCATCACCTTTTCACCAGGCATCTGCTTTGCCAGCTCCAGCATGGGCGGCACACCGATACCGCCTCCGATTAAGACGGCTTTTCTGCCCGCCGCTTCATTGACAGGAAAACCATTTCCCAGAGGACCCAGAATATCAATCCGGTCTCCCTCCGATAGTTTAGAGAACTGTTGTGTCCCTGTACCATCTCCGGTTACACGGTATACAACACGGATCTGATTCTTCTCTTTCTCTATCTCACACAGGCTGATGGGGCGGGGCAGCAGCTTACTCCCGTCCTTTGTATACATAGAAATAAACTGACCAGGCACTGCCAGAGTCGCAATCTTTTCTGTCTGTATCCACATACTGTAGATATCTGCGGCGATACACTGCTGAGATACAATCAGGGCCGATTCTTTTTGTTTATTAGACATTCTTTTACTCCTTTTCCGTAGCAGCTCAGACAGGACTGAACTGTTACCCTTTTATGGACAGCACCCATTATTTCAGGGCCTGTCACTTTTGTATTACTTCCATATCTTTCTGCCTATCTGCCTTGTAAAGCTCCCTGAATATCTGCTGTCATCGCTTCTACCGCAGCCCTTGACGCATCCCCAAAGTTTTCTGCGCTATATGCCGCATAGGCCTCCTGCTTATATGCTGCGATAATACCGCGGGAAGAGTTCACAATTGCGCCCAGCCCGTCCTCATTAAAGAAGTGAACCAGATCCTTGCCCTGCCCTCCCTGAGCACCGTATCCCGGCACCAGGATATAGGCTTTCGGCATCACTTTACGGAGCACTTTTCCCATCTCCGGATAAGTAGCGCCCACTACCGCACCGATATAGCTGTATTCTCCGCCCATGCACTGTGCGCCCCACTCGGCAACTTTTTCACCGACCAGCTCGTAAAGCGGCCTGCCGTCAATCAACTGATCCTGGAACTCACCGCTGGACGGATTGGAAGTTTTCACAAGAATAAACAGGCCCTTTTTCTCAGCCTTACATATGTCTATAAAGGGGTTCACGCCATCGGAGCCAAGGTAGGGATTCACGGTCGCAAAGTCCTCATCAAAGGGCAGATATTCCCTGCTTCCCACCTTCACTTTACCAAGGTGACCCACGGCATAGGCTGCAGAAGTAGAGCCAATATCGCCCCGTTTAATATCCCCGATCACGACCAGGTCTTTTTCCTTACAGTAATCGACCGTCTTCTTAAAAGCCATCAGTCCCGGAACGCCAAACTGCTCATACATCGCAATCTGAGGCTTCACAGCCGGAATCAGGTCATACGTCTTGTCCACTATCTCCTTATTAAACTGCCAGATCGCCTCCGCAGCCCCTTCCAGAGTCTCACCAAACTCCTCAAAAGCACGCTTCTGGATATGTTCCGGAATGTAGTTCAACATGGGATCCAGTCCGACCACGATCGGAGCGCCCGTCTTCTTAATCTTACTTACCAGCTTGTTAATCATGAAAAAACCTCCTCAATTATCTGAATGTTCTGAAAATGATGAGCAAAGGGGTCAGACCCCGGTGCACCGGGGTCTGACCCCTTTGCCCTCCGTTTTTTATCTGGTATATACAATTCGTCCATCAACGATGGTACAACATACCTCTCCCTTGACCGGATATCCATCAAACGGGGTGTTCTTCCCCTTAGATAGAAACGTATTTTTATCGATTCTGTATTCTGCAGAAGGATCAAAGATGACAATGTCTGCGGTCTTTCCCTCAGACACAGAGCCTTTGTCCTCCAGGCCCAGTATCCGGGCCGGATTATAACTCATCTTCTCGACCATCTGCATGATTGTCAGAACGCCCTTTTCGACCAGCTCTGTGTATGTCAGGCAGGCGGATGTCTCCAATCCGACGATCCCGAATGCGGCTTTTTCCATGGGGAGATTTTTCTCTTTTTCCGCATGGGGTGCGTGATCGGTAGAAATCACATCCATGATGCCGCTTTTCAGCCCTTCTCTCAGAGCTTCTACATCCTCCGGTGCACGCAGCGGCGGATTCATCTTATATTGTCCGTGATTCTCGCGGATGTCTTCTGTAGACAGAATAAAATGATGCGGGCATACTTCCCCTGTTACCGGCAGCCCGTCTTTTTTGGCCGCGGCTATCATTCTGACGCTGTCCGCCGTGGAACAATGGCAGAGGTGCAGGCGCACTCCTGTCTCCTTCGCCAGAAGAATGTCTCGGGCTACGATGACATCTTCAACGGCATTCGTAATTCCCTTCACTCCAAGTGAATCCGCCTTGGACCCGGCATTCATAACGCCGCCTTCTACCATCGTAATGTCTTCGCAATGTGCAAAAACAGATATATTATTTTCTTTGGCCAGTTTCATCCCTTTTCGGTACAAAGAGGCATTCATGACCGACCTGCCGTCCTCACTGATCGCATGGCATCCGGCCTCCGCCATTCCTTTGATATCCGCCAGTTCCTTTCCGGCTTCTCCTTTTGTAACAGCCCCAAGCTGGATCACATGAACCGGAGATTCTTTTGCAGCTCTTTGATGTACGTCTGCAACCATCTCTTTTGTGTCCGTTACGGGCTTTGTATTCGGCATCGCGCACACCGTGGTCACTCCGCCCCTGGCCGCTGCCCGGCCGCCTGTCTCCAGTGTTTCTTTATGGGTCAGCCCGGGATCGCGCAGATGCACATGCAGGTCTATGAAGCCAGGCATGACGTAACAGCCTGATGCATCAATCGTCTGATCCGCAGTGTCCCGGATATCTTTTGCAACTTTCACGATCTTGTCACCTTCTGTCAGAACATCACTGATACCGTCCAGTCCTGTCAGAGGATCTAATACATGTCCGTTTTGAATCAAAAGTTTCATATAGTCTTGTCCTTCCTATCAATAATTGCTGCAATACTGCATACGGATTTATAATACCACAAACGGCGCAGAGAGTACAATCCTTGTCTACACATGGAACTTTTTATGCATCTCTTCCCGGAATTCTTTTCCTTTAAATATAACAAGGGCCGCCAGAAACAAAAAGCACGCCACCACACAGATGGAACACACAAGCTGGAACTTCACCACGCCAGTCAGCAGCAGAATCAGCGGGAGCAGTACCCCGTACCCGGCTGCCATCACAAAATAGATCATATATTCTCTTGCCGTGTTCCTCTGCACCTTTGTAATAATAAACATAGAAAGCAGTATCACCATACAGACAGCCGGAAGCACATAATCCACAGACCATCCATGCCAGCCCGTAAAAACATCCCACAAAATACAGCCCACCGAAACGATAATCAGCTGCCACATAGCATTCTTCATCAGGTTATACCGCTTCACAAAACCAATCGCCAGAGCCAGCCACATACTGGCAATTCCGGCCGCCGTAAAAATAGGCCAGCGGATATCCGGATGAAAATTAAAGTCAGCGGCCACAAAGCCTACCGCTGCTGCCAGGCACAGAAAAGAGAAAAAGCGGAAAACCTTCAGCTCCATCTTTCCCGGCACGTCTGGCTGCGGGAATTCCGGTTCTATCCTCTCCACAGTGATTCCCTGTTCCTTAAGTATCCGGTAAAAGTTTCTCTGAATATTCAAAGTATCGAACCTGGATGTAAATCCAAGAGAAAGCTTGTCTCCAAAAGAGCACATACACAACTCCAGTTTAGGTGTACTTGTATATACTCCGAAGCGTTCTATATAAGGCTCATATTCCCCCGGCATCCTGACTGCACTCATATTGGAAAAAATAGCCGTCACATCCCGCTCCGCATATCTGGCTCCGGCCCGAATGCCCAGATTCTTTAGTTCCAGAGGCGCCAGCCTGAGAATAGGGTGCATCTCCAGGGCGATCAGTTCATTCATATGTTCCGCCACACGCTCCGTCGTAAGCTCCTCTGCGAAATATTCCTTTACACGCCCCAGTACAGCCTCAAAACTCCCCTCTCCGGTTCCAAAATGATATCCCGGTTCAATCCAGTTAAAGAAATTCAGCATGGAATCAGAAGGGAAAAACTTCCGCAGATTTACAGGCACCATCAATACAACCGGATGGTTCTCCTGCTGTTTGGACATTTCCTGGTGAATTGCCATCAGAAAAACACTTGTCAGAAATACGGTCATAGATACTCCGAGTTCTCTCGAGCGTCCAAGCACCTCTTTTACTGAGACCACCGCCTCATTCACCTGGAGCCGCCCGATTTCCTTCCTGGGTTTTTTCAGCTGATGCGCTTTTGGTTTTTTTACCTTCTTCTTTTTTACTTCTGTATAATACTGTGAAAAGCTGTCGCTCTCCTGATCCTGGATCGTGACGTTCTCATCTAAAAGAGGAACATCCGCAAGCCCCTCCTCTTTGTGGGTTATATACAAATAATTCTTCACAAGCTCTTTTAAGAATTCTGTAGCGCCCGTCCCGTCTGTCAGCGCATGAAACACTTCAAAATTAATCCTGCGTCCATAGTAGGTCACTTCAAACAACAGCGATTTTTTATCCCGCACATACAGGCAGCTGCACGGTTCCTTGTACTCTTCACGCACTACAGGCCTGAGCCTGCTCTTTTCCAGGTAATGCCAGAACAGCCCCTTGCGCATAACTGATAAAAATACGGGATACGTAACAACCGTTCTGTCCAGCGCCTCCTGAAGCCGCTCCCCGTTTATCTCCTCCTTCAAAACACAATAGAACCGGAACACCCTGGTGTCCTTTTTATTACTCGTAGCTGAAAATAATTTTGCCGCATTATCCAGCTTTCTCCAATACGCCCGTTTCTGCTGCACACTTTACACCCCCTGAGCTGGTTCATATCCCAAAAATTCATTAATCCGGTCAAAGCTCTCCTGCACATGAAAGTTTTTGATGCCCAGGGCAAAATAGCCGTGCAGGGCATCCTTGATCCTGCAGATCTCCACCTTGTTGCCGGCCGCCTTCAGCTTCTCCCCATATGCCTCCCCCTCATCTCTCAGGGGATCATATTCGGCCGTAATTACAAGCGTATCCGGCTGATTTGTCAAGTCTTCCGCCAGTATCGGTGCAAAGTAAGGATTTCTTTTGTCCTCCTCGCATGAAGCATAAAGTTCAATATAATCCCGCATCTTTCCCGCTGTAAGCAGATAATCCGTCCCGTTCTCCCGCACGGACTCAAATGGCGAATTCTCTGTATAGTCGCTGTTGACTGCCGGATAGATCAGCACCTGGCGCCTGGGAAGGAATTCGCCCCTGTCCCTCGCCAGAAGCGACAGCGCAGCCGCAAGATTTCCTCCCGCGCTGTCTCCGATGAGCGTAATATCCTCCGGATTTACATTCAATATAAACCGTTTCGTAAATACAGCCCTTGCCGCTGCATAACAGTCCTCCAGACCAATCGGAAACCTATTCTCCGGAGCCAGCCTGTAATCCACAGAGACCACGACATGCTCCGTGGCATTGGCAAGCCTGGCGCAGATACGGTCATAATTATCCACACTCTCTGTCACCCAGCCGCCGCCGTGGATAAGCAGCATCACCTTATGCAGGATCGGGCCTGTATTCTTAAAGGCCTTTTCATTTGGGAAAAATATCCTCGTAGGCACCTCGTACCCGTCGTTATAAATCTTATAGTCAATCTTCTTATAAAAAATCTTCATCGGATCCAGCCTCTTCAGATCCGCCAGATGCCGTGAAGCCTCCACTTCAATTCCATCAAAAGAAAGCGCCTTTAGTATCATTCTTGCCGTATTATTAATCGCCATTCATCTCTCCTATCGCACCCGGCCGAAACTGCAGGAAATTCTGCAGCTGCCTGAGGCATCCTTTGTTTTCTATTATTATAAGTGAAGACTGGAAGAATCACAATAGTATTTGTGAATGCGCTATCGGGAGTTGGCGACGAGCTTTGGGCTTGGCGCGGATGGGGGGACGCTCCATAAAGGGATAGCCGAAAACCTCCCGGAGAACATCCATGTCCTTTCAAAAACGCGGCCACGGACCTAAGAAATTCTAGGCGGGAAACAGCCCTGAAAATGGAGCACCACTGACACATCACGAGAAATCCGATGATTTCTCGCGCTGGGTCAGCTGATTTTTGGATTCGGAATCCAAAAATCTCTCCATTTTCAGGACTGTTTCCCACCAAGAATTTCTAAGGTCCGCTTTGAGCGTTTTTGAAAGGACATGGATGTTCTCCGGGAGGTTTTCGGCTATCCCTTCATGGAGCTGGCGCATCCAACCGGTAGGAAAAAGCTCGTTTCTAAGGAGGGGCCTCAAACGGGGGCAGCGTATGGATATAGAATTGGTGGCACTTTTATGTCCCCAGTAGGTGTAAAAAGCAAGGGGATACGCTTCCGGTATCAAAATAATTCAATACGCATCTTGAAGATGAAAAGACACGCATAGCCAATCCACATCCGCTGCCCTGGTCCGGGATCCCACCCGGTTGGCGAGCTCACCTGCCGATTGGATGAGCCAGCTTTATGACAGGGAGGCCGGGGAGGTGCTGGGGCTGTATATGCCGTTGCGAAATGCTGGAATGCGCTTAGTGATTCTTGAACAGCCGATGCCGGATAGGCGGGGAACAACTTGATCTCCAAATCAAGTTGTTGCTGAACCCAGCGCGGGAAATCATCAGATTTCCCGTGATGTGTTCAGCGTACCCGCCTATCCGGCATCGGCTGTTCTAGAATCACTTAGCAGCATGGGTGCATATCGCAACGGCATATACAGCCCCAGCACCTCCCCGGCCTCCCTGTCATAAAGCGTCCCCATCCGTCGACCAGTCTAAAGCTAGCCGACTAAATCCCGATTTACTGATAATTGCCGGGGTATGAAATGTACCCCTAAGCCAATTCAAAAGCCCCGGTATACAGCTGATAGTATTTGCCATGCTTTTGTATGAGTTCCTGATGGCTTCCTCTTTCTATGATTTCTCCCAGTTCCAATACCATGATTACGTCTGAATTCTGCACGGTGGAAAGTCTGTGTGCGATGACGAATACGGTGCGGCCTTTCATGAGCGCATCCATGCCGCGCTGTACGATGGCCTCGGTTCTGGTGTCTATGGAGGAAGTGGCCTCATCCAGGATCATGACCGGAGGATCTGCTACGGCTGCTCTTGCGATGGAGATCAGCTGGCGCTGACCCTGTGACAGGCCGCTGCCGTCCCCGGAAAGTACGGTGTCGTATCCTTCCGGCAGCATACGGATAAATCCGTCCGCGTTGGCGCGTTTTGCAGCCGCGATACATTCTTCATCCGTTGCATCCAGTTTGCCGTACCTTAGGTTCTCCATGACAGTTCCGGTGAACAGGTTGACATCCTGGAGTACGATACCCAGGGAACGGCGCAGGTCGGACTTACGGATTTTGTTGATATTGATACCGTCATAACGGATCTTGCCGTCAGCAATGTCATAAAACCGGTTGATCAGATTTGTGATTGTGGTCTTGCCCGCGCCGGTTGCGCCGACAAATGCCACTTTCTGGCCCGGTTCGGCATACAGTGTAATATTGTGGAGAACCATTTTATTCTCTTCGTAGCCAAAGTCCACGTCAAACATCTTCACCTCCCCTTTGAGTTCGGTGTAGGTCAGGGTACCGTCCTCGTGGGGGTGTTTCCATGCCCACAGGCCGGTGCGCCCGGGCGTCTCTGTAAGAACGCCGTTTTCGTATTTTGCATTTACCAGTGTTACATATCCATTGTCTGTTTCACTTTCCTCATCAATCAGCTGGAAGATACGCCTTGCGCCCGCCAGTGCCATGATGATCGCGCTCAGCTGTTGTGACACCTGCCCCAGCGGCTGGATAAAGCTTCTGGAAAGCTGTAAAAAGGAGGCGATCATTCCCAGCGTAATGACGCCCACGCCGGCCAGACTGACATTCGTCACACCCCATATTCCCAGGGCGCCGCCCACAATCGCTATCAGAACATACAGAATATAGCCCAGATTGTTCATGATCGGCATGAGGATATTCGCATAGGTATTGGCCTGTGATGCCTCTCCGAAAAGTTTTTCGTTCTTTTCATCAAACATTTCCTTTGCCTTTTCCTCGTGGCAGAATACCTTTACAACCTTTTGCCCGTTAATCATTTCCTCGATATAACCATTGACATCTCCAATGGATTCCTGCTGCCTCACAAAATACTTGCCGCTGTTTCCGGCCACCTTTTTAACCACCTGAAGGATAATCGCCACAAATACCAGCACAAACAAGGTCATCCATATACTGATGGAAAGCATGGCAATAAACACGGCTGCGATGGTAATGACAGAGGAAAAAAGCTGCGGGACACTCTGCGACATCATCTGGCGCAGTGTGTCTGTGTCATTCGTATAATGGCTCATCACATCCCCATGGGAATGTGTGTCAAAATATTTGATCGGCAGGGTCTGCATATGGGAAAACATTTCATCCCGGATATCCTTTAATATGCTCTGAGATATCACCGCCATGAACCGGTTATAAAACAGCGTGGCGAGCACACCGATCAGGTAGATGCCGCCCATCATAATCATCACCCTGAGCAGCCCGCTGAAATCCGGCACTGCCTGCACGAGCAGAGGGGTAATATAATCATCGATCAAGGTCTCTAAAAACAGGGCGGCCAGTACGCTTGCCCCTGCGCTCACCAATATACAGATCAGTACAAATACAAACCTGGCTTTATATTGTTTCAGATAAGAAAGCAGACGTTTTAGCGTCTGCATATCCAGCTGCTGTTTTTTCTTGCTCTTATTCATCTTCACTGCCTCCCTTCTGCTGAGATTCGAAGACTTCTTTATAGATTGCATTGCTTCGGAGCAGCTCCTCGTGGCTGCCGAATCCGTCGATTTTCCCGTCATCCAGTACGATGATTTTATCCGCATCCTGGACAGAGGAAATTCTCTGCGCAATGATGATCTTTGTAGTGTCCGGTATCTCTTCCCTGAAAGCCTTCCGGATCAGTGCGTCCGTCTTTGTATCCACTGCGCTGGTGGAATCATCCAGAATCAGTATCTTCGGCTTTTTCAAAAGCGCCCTTGCGATACAAAGCCTCTGCTTCTGGCCGCCGGATACATTGGAGCCGCCCTGTTCAATATGCGTGTCATACCCATCCGGAAATCTCCGGACAAAATCATCGGCCTGAGCAAGCTGACAGGCATGGATCAGTTCCTCATCCGACGCATGTTCATTTCCCCAGCGCAGGTTTTCCTTAATCGTACCGGAAAACAATTCATTCTTCTGCAGCACCATAGCCACCTGATTCCGCAATACTTCAATGTCATAATTCCGGACATCAACACCTCCGACTTTCAGCACACCCTCTGTCACATCATAAAGTCTCGGGATGAGCTGAACAAGCGTGGACTTGGATGACCCGGTGCCGCCGATAATACCGATGGTCTCTCCTGAGGCTATCTTCAGGTTAATGTCACTCAGGCACATCTTATTAGCCTTCCTTGAATAACTAAAGGAAACATCTTCATATTCAATGGAACCGTCCGGCACTTCCATAACCGGATTCTCCCCGTTCTGAAGGTCGCTTGTTTCTGTCAGAATTTCTGCAATTCGTTCTGCAGATGCTTTGGACATCGTGATCATAACAAATACCATAGAAAGCATCATCAGGCTCATTAATACTTGTGTTGTATAAGTAAACAGACTCATCAGGCCGCCTGTACTCAGTCCTGCATCCGGATTGCCGCCGCTTGCTATGATCAGTCTGGCCCCAAACCAGGAAAAGACCAACATACAGGCGTACATGCAGAACTGCATCAGAGGCATATTAAAAGCAAGTGTTTTCTCAGCTTTTGAAAAATCCCTGTATATCTTCTCGGAAATATTCCGGAACTTTCCATTTTCATAATCCTCGCGCACAAAGGATTTTACAACACGGATTCCCCGCACGTTTTCCTGTACCACATTGTTCAGTTTGTCGTATGTCTTAAATACCCTCCTAAAAATGGGATGCACTCTCGTCATAATCAGATACAAACCAATTCCCAAAATCGGCACACAGATGAGAAATACGACAGACAGCTCTGCGCTTACCCTGATCGCACAGAACAGGGAAAAGATCAGCATAACCGGCGCCCTCATGGCCATACGTATGGTCATCTGATAGGCGTTCTGCACATTTGTGACATCCGTTGTCAGCCTTGTTACAATACTGGATGTGGAAAATTTATCGATATTAGAAAATGAAAAATTCTGTACATTATAGTACATATCCTTCCGGAGGTTCTTTGCCAGCCCTGCAGAAGCATGTGCCGCCGTTTTACCGGCCGCCGCCCCGAAAAACAGGGAAAAAAATGCTGCAATCAGAAGAAAAACCCCCGTTTTTCCAATATAGCCCATGTCCCCTTTGTCGATCCCATAGTCAATCAAATTCGCCATCATCAGCGGAATTATGACTTCCAGCAAGACTTCCAGCGAAACCAATATGGGCGTCAGAATGGAATCTCTTTTATACTCTCTAATACTTTTTGCCAATGTTTTTACCATGTCTAAACCTCCTCGTTCCAATTTGTCAGACATCAAACAATCAGTGGATAGTATAAGCCGGCACAGGCCGGCTTAGATTTCAGTTACATTTTTTCTTATTCGTTCAATATACGAGTAGAACTGCTCCAGTTCTTTCTCTGAAAAGCCTTTTGTAATCTGACGCTCTGTGGCATCCCTGTCTGCTTCCATCCCTTTCGAGATTTCGATTGCTTCCGGCGTCAGAACCAGCTTCTTCAGCCTGGCATCTTCGGGTACGCTCTCCCTGACAATGAACCCCTTTTCCTCCATCAGGTTCAATACCTTGGAGGCTGTGGAACGGGTGATATTGAACTCAGCCTCCAGATCTTTCTGGTAGACTGGCTTCGGAGACTTCTTTCGAATATAATCAATAATCCATCCGTTCGAACCCGTAAGACGGCAAAAAGCCGACTTCTGTATCTTGCTGTCAATCAGTCTTTTGATCTGATTATCCAGTGCCCGTATCTCGATTCCCATATATCTTTTTGTTCTCATCATAACCCCTGCTCATATATTATTCTGCAGCTATGCTGCAGACCTGCCCGCAGAGCATGCATTACGGGATGCCCTTTGGGTATACATTATTCTGCAGTTTTGCCGCAGACCCGCCCGCAGGGCATGTGTTACGTTGTGCCCTTTCGGTATAGTTCTATCATCAACTGTCCTACCTGCAACTGTTTGACATAGAACATAATACCGCTTTGTAATTGAGATGTCAATAGTTGATCCAAAATTAACCAAAATTTCAAACAAAAGACTTGGTTTATCTTGTGGAAAGAACTATAATACATCAGAGCGCCTGTGTTATAATGAAAGCTGTTATCTAATAAATTTCAACATCAAAATACAGAGGAAAAAGTAGAATGATTCATAATAATAAGCAGTTTAATATGTTCCCCTCTCATGCGGGACTGAGAGAATACATACTGAATTACAACATCGTATTTCCGGAGAATGATACATTCACAACTCGGTATACGCTTATGCCCAACGCCTGCGGGACGTTGTCGCTTTCTTTCGATGGAACCGATGTCATAGCCGAACTATGGGGAGCATCCGTGGCTCCTGTATTATTAGGGACGGAGCCAAATCGTTACCGTGTCATGCTGCTTGTTCAGCTTTCCCCCTGTGGTTTGTATCAGATCACCCGCCAAAACCAGGCGGAGTTTGCCGGCAAACGGATGCCGCTTTCTGACATCGACTGTGAACTGTTCCATTCGCTGCATCAGGCGTTTGTCATGTCAAAGACTATCATAGATCTGGTAAATGCCTGTGATAATATTCTTTATAGGCGCATGGATAAACGCGTTATATCTAATGCTTTGTTGTTAGCAGCAACCGTAATTTCCAACAGCCATGGACAAGCACAGGTGAAAGAAACCGCCCGGCAGTCCGGCTATAGTGAACGTCAGCTGAACCGCTTATTTCTTGCGCAAATCGGAATGAGTATCAAAAACTATGCGCGATTAACCCGTTTCAACTATGTGCTAAAGCACATACATAAATCTCACTGTATGCTGGCAGAATTATCACAGAAAGCAGGATATTTCGACCAGGCCCACTTTGATAAAGATTTCAAAGCGATCAGTGGACTTACCCCGCAATCTTATATAAAAACTATGTCTGATTTTTACTATGACGGAATGGAGATGTATCATACAATGTCCTCAAAGGAGGAATAAATCATGAAATATCAAGGTTGTTTATTAGCAGTCAGGGACATTTCCGTCTCTAAAAACTTTTATGAAAAGGTGCTTCATCAAAACGCCATAATGGATATCGGCGTACATGTAACCTATGAAGGCTTTTCGCTGCAGCAAGGGTATGCCGAACTCGTTGGTATCGAAACCGAAAGCGTGAAAGAAAGATCTCACAACTTTCAGGTCTATTTTGAAGTGGAGGACTTAGACAAAGTGTACGCCGAGACGAGAGACATCCCCGGCCTGCAGTGGGTCCATGAGATTAAAGAATACCCGTGGGGACAGCGCAACATCCGGATCTATGATCCGGACCTGCATATCGTGGAGATTGCAGAGGATATGAATACGGTTTTCAAACGCTTTTTCAGTCAGGGAATGTCTGCAGAAGAAATTGCCGAGCGAACCATGTTCCCTCTTGAGGCCGTAAAACAGTATGCGCCTTGTGATGCGGTATAACGCATGAGGCTAGTACAGCAGTGCACTGCTGTACTAGGAAACCAGCCTGGCAAATATAAGCCGCAGGTCATCTTGCCGGTAAGATCGGATTTTAACCGCCTTACCGCAGGATGCCTGCGGCTTGTTTTCTTAATAGAATCTCTATCTGCTATCAGACTGAAAGCTTTTTGCTAATCCCTCCCGATACCAGAGGATCAAGATTTATATCAATGCTTTCTATATGCCCCAATCCCCAGTGCTGCGGGACCGGTATGACACCCAATACTGAGCATCAGCGGGCTGTGGGTGATCTCCTCCCCCGGAAATTCCTCCTGCATCTGAGCGATCCAATGTTCCAGTACTTCCGTCTCCATGGCGGTATTGGCAATCCCAAACATCAGCTGATGGCTGTCGTACAGTCCCTTCAGCCTGGTAGATACATCGTTATGTAACGCCTTGCACATGGTGCGGAATGCCGTCTTCATGCCCCTTACCTTTGCATATGCATCCAGTTTGTCACCCTGGATGGTAAGCACCGGTTTAATATTGAGCACGCTTCCGATCGCAGCTCCCGCTGCCGTTACTCTTCCGCCCTTTTTCAGGTATTCCAGGGTATCCACGGCAATATAAATCGTTGCATCCATAGCTTCGGCCTCTAAAGTCTCTTTAATCTGTGCTCCGCTCATCCCCTGCTCTGCCATGCACATCGCATCTTTCACCGACTGAATCTGTGTAATAGAAATCCGGCGGTTATTCACGACATGTACCCGCCCTTCAAATTCCTGTGCGAATATACTTGCACTCTGGCAGGAATTACTGAGGGCGCTGGACATCGGAATATAGACGATCTCCTCATGTTTTTTCAGAAGCCGGTACCACATCTCCATCACTTCTCCGGGCGCGGGCTGGGAAGATGTCACAGACGCGCCCTTCGCCTGGAGATCGTAAAATGTGTCCGCTGTAATATCCACGCCCTCCAGATATGTCTTTCCATCAATCTGGATGGGCATCGGAACAACCGTAATTCCCATCTCCCTGCCCTCTTCTGGCAGAATTCCGCAATTGCTGTCCGTCATAATTGCAATATCCGGCATAATCTTCATCCTTTCAATTCTTTTCACAACTATAAGCCAGCCCATTCTCCGAATCCGAATATCTCTTCCATTACCTAAGCAGAGTTACTGTGCACGCCCGAAGGATATGAACTGTTACAACAACTAAACAGATACACTGATATACGGTAAGCTGACACGTTGACCATTATTTTAACACGTGTTAAAATTATAGCAAATACGGAATTTGATAACAACTTACAGTATTTTATTTTTGTTAGTTATTTATACAGATTGGAGAAATTGTAAATTATTATGGAAGACAGACGAATCAGAAAAACCAAAAAGAATCTGAAAACCACCCTTATTTCCATGCTGTCAGACATGCCCTTTGAACAGGTATCCATCACAGAGCTGTGCAGCCGGGCGGACACAAGCCGGATCACCTTTTATACCCACTACAGCGATAAGTACGCCCTGGTTGACGATATTTTCCAGGATATGATCCGGGAGGGAACCGCTGTTTATGAAGAAATGCAGGCGGCCAACAACCCTTCAGCCAGTCCGGTCATCAGCTACTGCAATGTATTGGACAGCATTATGAAGCTATACTACAAGAACCATAACTTTTTCCGCCATACCATCCCGGATGAGAATCCCTATCTGGCATTTGCCTTTTACAACTATGTATTGGAGACCGTAGAAACGCACACAAACAAAGAAAGCCGGGTCCTCAGCCTCCGGTATTCCCCGAAGAAAATCGCAGGGTTCTTATGCTATGGCATTGTCGGTTTTATCAACGAAGGACATGCGGAAAATATCTCCAGGGAGAAAAATATTGCAGAAGCACGGGAACTGCTTACCCGAATTTTGGAATCCGATATTTTGACCACCGATTCAATCTAAACCGGCAGCCCACTTTTGTTTCACTCAAAACCGATAAAGTTTATCGCTTTGACGCGTTCCCCCGTGTGTTTGACAAGAGTTAATTCCTTTTTTAAAATAGGAAACAATGTGATTGCATAAGACACACGGAGGTACACAGTTATGAACAATGATTTTATAAAAATCCTGGCTTTTGAGGTACGTGATGATGAGAAATGCTTTTTTGAGGAGGCGGCAAAACGCCTGCATCTAGAAACCGTACTCCGTCCGGACATCCTGACAGTGGAAAACACTGCTGAATGCCAGGGATTTACAGGAGTGACAACACTGGGAATGAGCCGGCTCTCCCGGGAGGTACTGGACGGCCTGAAGCAGGCCGGCGTAAAATATATTTCTACCCGCACGGTGGGATACAACCATATAGACGTTGCGTATGCCCAGTCGATCGGGCTTCACGTCTCAAACGCAGAGTATGCCCCGGAGAGTGTCGCAGAATTTACCATTATGCTGATGCTCCTCGTTCTACGAAAGTATAAGCCCGCAGTATACCGGCAGAATGTCAACGACTATTCCCTGGGCGGCCTGTGCGGAAGAACACTGAAAAGCCTGACCGTCGGAGTGGTGGGAACCGGACAGATCGGTCAGGCGGTGATTCGTTCCCTCAGCGGCTTCAGCTGCCGGATTCTGGCTTATAACCGCAGCCCGCGTAGGGAACTTGAACCTTATGCTTCATTCGTTTCTCTGGAACAGCTTTATTCCGAAAGCGATGTCATTACCTTTCATCTTCCGCTGAAAGAAACGACAAGATATATGGTCAATCCCCATACACTTTCTCTAATGAAGGACGGTGTTGTGCTGATCAACACAGCCCGCGGGGAACTGATGGATCAAAAGGCGCTCATTCAGGGGATTGAATCCGAGAAAATCGGTGCGCTGGCCCTGGATGTCTTCGAAGACGAACGTTCCATCTATCACGAAAGCCGGATCAATGACATCATTGCAAACCGGGATATGGCGTATCTGCGCCAGTTTCCTAATGTGGCCATGACCCAGCATATGGCATTTTATACTGAATCGGCTGTGGAGGAAATGGTGGAGTGCGGCTTGCGCGGAATCGTGGAAATGCATAGAAATGGCTGCTGGGCGAAGGAACTGACAGCGTTCACATTATAAGATACATCTCTCAGACTGCTGTAAACAAGACCTTTTAAAACGCAGAATAGCCGCCCGTCCTCTGCCAGAACGAGCGGCTTGATTTGGTGAACCCTGCCTGCCGTCTAGACTGGCGCCGCCTACGATATCGCCCTATCCACCGAATCGTACTACACAGTCTTTCTTATAAAAAGAAATTCCATAACAGTCTATTTTCCGGTACCCTTCTGCCCGCAGTTCGTCCATATATCCTCGTTCAAATATCTGATTCACCGCCTTATCTGCATCCGCCTCCAAGGCGTCAATGCAATCGGAAACCTTAACTTCTATGACAAATGCCCTGCCGCGCAGGGACGGGCTTTTAACCATCAGGTCAGAACGGCCGTTTCCGGATTCCCGGTTAGATTTTACCAGATAGGACTCACTTTGGCTCAATATCCCGGCCAGAAAGCCATGATAAAAGTTTTCGGCACTGTCATAAAAACTAATTGTAGAAATAAGCTGCTCGCCAAGAATTTCCTCCATCCTGACAGCATTCCTTTCTTCCATGGCCTGATACAGATCCCTGAAATCCCGCTTCTTTATATTCTCACGAAACCAGTACAGAATTGTATTTTTGTAGATGCTCTTTACCTCTGCGTTTGGGATACGCACTTTCAGGAAAATAGAGGACTCCTTGAAATACTCGCCTGCCTTTGTCAGATAGCCGGTAAAATACAGAAAATTCCACAGATTTTCCCCAATCTCTTTCATATCCTCATAAGTAACTTCTTCATGTACTTGAATATCCATCGTTTTTCCTGCCAGCAGTGTTTCGATCTGCCCTTTCATCTCCCTGTCCGCCCGTGCAATCATATTTTTAATAATATCATTAGAGCTGGTATTGATCCAATAAGGGCGCGGAAAAGCATCTGGATCTGCGCCTAAATCATATAGAAATTTAATCACACTCCACGGATTATAGACCTCAATATCGCCAAACAGATATCCATCATACCATTCCTGCATATCCTTAAACCGTTCATCCCTTCCGTAATAAGACATCGCAAGCCGCACTTCCTGCTCTGTAAAACCGAAATGCTCACTGTATCTCTTGTCCAATACAGAAATGATATTCAGATGGTTCAGTCCTGTAAAGATGCTCTCTTTTGAAATCCGAAGGCATCCGGTAATTACCGCAAACTGCAGGCAGTCATTTGTCTTCAGCGCAGATTCAAAAAGAGAGCGGATAAAACTGACCATCTTCTCATAAAATCCTGCAAAATACGCATTTTCTAAGGGCACGTCATATTCGTCCAACAGGATAACGGTCTTTTCTCCCGTCGCCTTATAGAGACATTTACTTAGAAACTTCAGCGAACCGGAATATACATCATATGACGCATTACCGTCTGCTATACCTTGAAACAACTGTTTCTCCGCTTCCGTAAGTGCGCAGGAATCTAAGAGGTACCTGTGCCGTTTGAACTCCTCCCCGATTTCTTCCTTTAACTTATAATAAGCGGATTCAAATGTGTTCTGCTTCGCTGACTTCAGCGTCAGATTAATCACTGGATACTTTCCCATCTGCTCTGTATAGGAAGCTCCTGCCTCCATGATCTTCAATCCCTGGAAGAGAGCCGCATTATGGGCATTTTCTTCAGGATTGCCTGTGTCTTCAAAAAAGTACCGGAGCATGCTCAGATTCAAAGTTTTTCCGAACCGCCTGGGACGTGTAAATAGATTCACTTCCCCTCGTAAATCAGATAACTCCTTTATAAGCAAAGTCTTATCCACATAATAATAATCTTCTGTTATTAATTTTTCAAAATTATCAACACCAATCGGTAATGCTTTTATCATTCCTAGCACCTCCTGCATTTTGCGTTGCTATCTCCGGCTGCATTCTTACGTTTGTAAGCCTGCAATATCCGGATCAGAACCTCTTCTATATTATAGCAGACATCCTCTCCAAGGCATACCCCCCCCTATGATTCCGAACATGTATTTTACAACCACAATTTTCAGGATTGGGTCTCCTGTGGGAGTAAATGGCCGTAGTTCCCCAATAAGAGAAGCCCCTCGCTTTAGCTATGGGGAGAGTCACCCCATTTCGTGTTATCCGTAATCCTGCTATTCTCTGTTTCTGCTTATAAGTTTTACATCAAACCTGGACATTATCTCGCCCTCCTGTACCCGCTCACCCGTCAGCAAATCGGTCCCGCCTGCGAAGCAGGACGGCAGTTTTAAATCCTTGTCTTTGAAATTCATCACGAAATAATACTTATGTTCTTCTGTTTTCCTGCAGGTAATCTCAAGTTCTGTGCTCTCATTTATCACAGGCTTCACCCCGGCATCAGCGACTGCTTTATCCAATACTGCTGCAAGGCCTTCTTCCATACTGGTTCCCACATAATAGACCGTACCATCCCCGAACCTGTTTCTCGCCACAGCCGGCATTCCTGCATAAAAATCTTCCCCATACACCGCAGCGCTTTCAGCATGTTCCAGATGCATAATATCGCATACCAGGCCGCATCTGAATTTTGTTCCATCCCGGAATACAACCTCGTTTGTCTGTTCGGGTGCAAGTGCATCGATCTCTTCGACCCACACCCCAGCCAGCTCTCTCAGCGGCCCCGGGTACCCTCCCAGATGTACATTGTCCGACTGATCCACGATCCCGCTCATAAAGGATGTAACCAGTACTCCGCCGCCCCTTACAAATTCCTCGAGCGCCTCCTTCATACCTTCCTTCACCATATAGAGTACAGGAGCAGCCACCACCTTATATCTGCTGAAATCTGCATCCGCCGGAATCATATTGACTGCGATATTCCGGTCATAGAAGTACTTGTAATACTCGTGGATCTGTTCAACATAAGCCAGATCTTTGGATGGCCCGCTTGTATATTCCAGCGCCCAGTAGTTATCCCAGTCAAAGATGATTCCAACCTGTGCTTCATTAACTGAACCTAAGATCGTATTCCCCAGGCTTTCAAGTTCCTCTCCCAGCTGCCTGACTTCCCGGAACACTCTGGTATCCGTTGTCCCCACATGCGCAATCACTGCCCCATGAAACTTTTCGCAGCCTCCGACGCTTCTGCGGAGCTGGAAAAACTGGATTGTGTCCGCTCCATGTGCAAGTGTCTGGTAACTCTGGGCACGCATCTGCCCCGGTCTTTTCAGCGAATTGTAAGGCTGCCAGTTCTGCTGGCTCGGCGTCTGTTCCATCAGCATAAACGGAGCGTCCTTTAACCCCCGCATCAGATCATGGCACATAGCAGTCTGGCTCCAAGGCGTATTATAGCTTGGGTAATTGTCCCAGGAGATAATATCCATTTCCTTTGCCCATTTAAAATAATCCAGCCCTTTGTATGTTCCCATCAGATTTGTCGTAATCGGCGCCTTGGTGTCAAACCTGCGTATCTCATCTCGTTCCATGATATAATTGCCCAGAATGCTGTCGGAATTGAACCTGCGGTAGTCTATGGAAATCCCCGCAAAGGCCGTATCATTATCTCCGATTCCTTCACTCAATGCATTTGGAAGAACGATTTCATCCCAATCATAGATTGTGTGGCCCCAGAATTCCAGGTTCCACGCCCGGTTCAAAGCATCTATTGTCTTATACTTTTTCTGAAGCCAGACACGAAACGCCTTCTCACAGTTTTCGCAGTAGCATTCCCCGCCGTACTCATTGTTAATATGCCAGCACGCAATATGTTCATTCTCCCCATAACGCTCCGCTAACTTTCCCGCAAGTGCTTTTGCATACTTTTGATATACAAGGGAGTTAGGACATGCATTGTGGCGCTGTCCGAACTTATGGCGCCGCCCCTCATAGTCGGTCCTTGCCACCTCGGGATAACGCTTCAACATCCATGCCGGAAGCGCAGCCGTAGAAGTGGCAAGTACGATGTCGTACCCTTCCCGGCTCAGCATATCAATGATCTCATCCAGTTCGGAGAAATCATATACATCTTCACCCGGCTGCAGCTTTGCCCAGGAAAAAACATTAATAGTAGCGCTGTTGATCCGCGCATCTTTAAAAACCTTCATATCCTCATGCCATACTTCTCTTGCCCATTGGTTCGGATTATAATCTCCACCGTATAAAATCCTGCGAAACTTGCTTTCCATGATTATGTCTCCTCTCTTACTTTCAAACAGTCCGTTACTCTACACTTGCCATTCTGTAAACAATAACACGTGTAACAGTTCAGCCAGGCCTGAACTATTACAACAAAGTTGCATTGTTTCACTATCGTGATTATATTACAGATAGACAAAGCTTTGTGTGATATGTTAAGCTAAATAATATAACATTTTGAAACAGGAGATTACGATGTCGATCTTTTACAGAAACATTCCGGTCAGCGAGCCTTTCACCTTTGATTCCGTAGGAAACCACTGGAACCAGGAGAGTCTTACCCGTCCAAAAGGATACCCGCTCTACCACTACCTGCAGACGGAAACAGGCTGCGGCAGAATTATCATACAAGAGAAAAAATATCAGCTGAGGGAAGGAGAAGGCGTTCTCATCGCTCCGCTGATCCGCCACTCGTATTCAAGGGAGACCGGGGAATGGAGTACCTTGTTTGCCACATTTACCGGTACGGTAGAGAGCAGCATCCCCAAAATCCTCGGCGGCAGACAAGTGATATTTACAGAAAAAGAACAGGCCGCGCAGATCGCCGGCCTGATTGATGACGCTGTGAAAATGTATGAAAACCCGCCCGTCGATGCCAGAGCCCTCTCAACGGCCTGCTATTGTCTACTGATGAATTTTGTGGATGGGATCTATACACGTGAACTGGCGGAAGATCCCTTATATCAAAAGTATGTGGCCCCTGTGATAAAAGAGATTGAAACCAATTATGCTTCTCCGATTACAGTACAGGAGCTGAGCCGGCTGGTCTACATTACGCCCCAATACCTGTCGCGGTTGTTCGGCCGTTTTCTCGGGTGCTCGGCTTATGAATATCTGACAACCTACCGTATCAATAAGGCAAAGGAACTCCTGCTTACCAGTCCAAGAATGGAAGTGCAGGAGGCCGCTCTGCGGACAGGCTACCTGGATGCCAGCCATTTTATTGCCATGTTTAAAAAACAGACAGGGGTGACACCACTTGAATTCAGGAGGATGAATTAAAAACATTATTAATAAAAGGGCCAGTTCTCTAACTGCTCTTTTGTCTTCTCCAAACTAATATCTGTTGAAGCAATCTGTAGTTTATCTCCTACATCCTCTTCTCCGCCACCTTAAACAATGCATTGATCCCCACTGCCAGCCCAGCGGAAAGGATACTTCCTATGACGATCTTATAGACATTCAACGTCCGCAGCCCGTCAAACAGTATGGTGCCCAGGCCGCCCGCATTGATCATTGCCGCAATCGTAGCAATACCAATCGTGGAAACCACTGCCAGCTGAATCCCGGTAAAAAGCGCCCTTTTCGCCAGCGGAATCCTGATTTGACACAACACCTGCATACGACGCATTCCCAGTCCCTCAGCGGCCTCAACCACTGCGGGTTCGACACCGTAAAGCCCGGAAATAAAGTTCCGCAAAAGCAGATATTGATTATAAACAACAAGAACGATCACTGCCGTCGTCTTGCCCAGTCCTGTGACCGGGATCAAAAATGCAAACATGGCAAGGCTCGGAACAGAATACAGTACGGAAAAAATATGAACCAGTATCTCGCCGGTTTTTTTCGAGTATATGGCAAGTACCGTCAGAGCAGAGGCAATGAGCAGGGAAAACAGCAGCGTAACCGCAGTAATCTGGAGGTGTTCCAGTAAAGCCTCCAGCAGATCATCATAATGTCTGGCCAGATACACCGTCAATTTACTCATATGTATCCCTCCCACATTTTCTCCTGCTCCTTTGCGGACCGGATCAGTGCTGCTGTGAAGTCGTCAGCAGGGTTCGCGATGATGTTCCCAGGCTGATCGAACTGGCTAATTTTACCTTCGTTCATTATCATGACTCTTGTTCCCAGCTTAAACGCTTCATGGATATCGTGAGTCACCAACAGAAAGGTCTTGCCCAGTCCCCGGTGCAGGCCAAGCAGTTCTTCCTGCAGGCCAGTGCGCGTAATGGCATCAACGGCGCCGAAGGGCTCGTCCAGCAGCATGACCTCCGGCTCCACTGCCAGCGCCCTCGCCAGCCCGACTCTCTGCTGCTGCCCGCCGGACAACTGGGAGGGGTAGCGTCCCTGGAACTCATCCGGATCCAGCTTAACAAGCTCCAGAAGTTCCCTGACACGTTTCTGTATCCGCTCCTTGTCCCACTTTAAAAGCCTGGGGACCGTTGCAACGTTATCCGCTATGGTCATATGAGGAAACAGGCCCGTCTGCTGTATGACATACCCGATTCCCCGCCTCAGCTGAACAACATCTATTTCGGCAGTATTTTCACCAAACAGATAGATATTCCCTTCATCCGGCTCATACAGCCGGTTAATCATTTTCAGCAATGTTGTCTTTCCGCACCCGGAAGATCCCAGAATGGTTACAAATTCCCCTTCCTCCACGGAAAAGGACAGCTGATCCACCGCATAATAGCTGGTTCCCGGAAACTGTTTACTTACATTACTGAAGGTGATTGCTGCTGACATAACTGCTGCCCCTTTCTGGCTGACTTATTTTATGGATTCATAGTACTCCAGTGCCACATCCTCGATCTCTTCTTTGTCCATATCTACCCTGGCATTCAATGCTGTCAGAGATTCCGTATCCATTGCCGCACTGACCTTGTTCAGGACGTCCGCGATATCCGGATGTGCCTCCAGTACGGAATCATGGATCACCGGCCCCAGATTATAAGGAGGCCATACATTTTTGTCATCCTCCAGAAGAGTAAACTTTTCTTTATCTGCCAGCTGTCCCTCTGTCGTGTACACAGGTGTTACGTCCGCTTCATCATTTGACAGTACTTCATACTTTAGACCGTTGTCATATATTTTGGAAGATTTCCAGTCCATCTTGCCATAGGCTTTTTCCAGCGCCGGAATTCCGTCCTCCCGTTCATCGAATTCCCCCTGTGATGCAAAACGCAGCTCACTGGCATGCTTCTGCAGATCGGATATTGTCTTAATTCCCAGTTTTTCTGCAACCGGAGTGCGGATTGCAAGACCCTGTCCGTCATTGGCCTGAGAGTAGTCAAGCCAGGTAAGCTGAAACTGCTTCTCATACTCCGCCTTTACAGTGTCATACACCTCCTGGGGATCTGTGATCACATCCATACCAAGTATTGAGAGAAGCGCAGTTCCGGTATATTCCGGATACATATCGATCTCATCATTGATCAGAGATGTATGGATAATAGAACCCGCAATGTCAAATATACGCTCCACCTCATACCCCGCATCTTCCAGTGCCAGGGAATATACCTCTGATACAATCATTCCTTCGGTGAAATCTTTCGATCCCACCCGGATTACCGCATCTTCTTTTTTCCCCTCGCCTCCTGCGTCTTTGTTCTCTTTGCTGCCGCAGGCTGCCAGCGATGTCATCATCGCCAGGCACACTGCCGCGATTACTGCCTTTTTCACCTTCAATTTCATAATACGTTTCTCCCTTGTCTTTAAGATTTGAGTTTCTTTTGTCTGCCAGGCGACCGCCATGGTATAAATATTTTCTCCAGCCCGCTGAAAATCATTCCTGCCGTCAGTGAAAGAAGCGCCACCGAAACGCCGCCGATCAGCAGCAGGTCTGTCCTGTTCAGCCCCAGTCCGGTAAAGATGATCCCGCCCAGCCCGCCGGCTCCGATTTTCGCTGCGATGGATGCACTGGCAACGATCTCAATGATTGCTGTCCTTGCACCCGTCAGCATATAGGGTACGGCAAGCGGTACCTGCACCTTCCAGAATATCTGCCGTTCCTTCATCCCCTGACCGGCTGCTGTCTCCAGCATAAATTCCGGCACCTCCTCAAAACCGTCCGCCGTATTCATGAGAATCGGGGGCACAGCCATCAGCACAAGCGCTGTCATAGCCGGTTTTACCCCTGTTCCCATGATTGGAATCAGGAGAATCAGTATAGCAAGGCTGGGGATAATACGCAGTATCTGAAATATCCCAACCAGCCACTTTTTACATTTTACATATCTGATACATAAATAACCGCATGGAATTCCTATGAGTGCGGCGGCCAGAAGCGCCAGGATGCTGATACTGATGTGCTGCCACAGACAGATCAGATATTCATCCAGACGGCTGGTAAAATATGCTTGTATGTTCATCCATAATTCGGACATCTTGTTGTTCTTCCTGCCTTTCTTTTCTCATGCCTGCTGCCTGTACATCCTGCTGCCTATAAAGTCTTCTGCTGCACATGAAGGCTTCTGCTTCCTATGAAGGTTTCTTCTGCCTATAAAGTCTTCTGCTGCACATGTAGCTTTCCGCTATCCATGAAGCTTCTTCACCGCATCCGCCGGGCACGTCTCCATGCACGCCCCGCAGTGCAGGCAGTGCACCGGATCGATCCGATACGGGCTTCCTTCTGTGATGCAGTTCTGGGGACAGACATATGTACATGATCCGCAGCCAATGCACGTCTCCTTAATGAAAAATCCGGCTTTTTCCACTTCTCTCCCATAGGCAAAAGCTTCCCTGCTGACCGGGTGGTGCAGAAGGTCAAACCATTCACCGCATCCCTCATAGATCAGAAAAGCATCCAATATGTTTCTCGTATTCCCCGGATATACCTCGTTCATTCCCGGATTATCCTCAAATACCTTATTAAGCCATGCCTTATCCGCCAGCTTTACCTTGCCCGTGAACTTCAGAGACTGGCAGTCCGGACACATCGCGCTCAGCGCAATCTCTCCGCTTTGGATCAGCTGTTCGTAAAAAGGTTTCCCTTTGGATGTAACAATATACATTCCCTCATCTGCCGCAATCATAATATTGATAATCCGGCTGTGTGGATGTCCTTCTTTATCAACGGTTGCAGCTGACGCAACCTTTACTTCACGGAACATATCGACGTACTTACGTGCTTTTTCATTCATGCTTTTCCCATCCTTTTCCAAATATGACAACGCTCGTTTCTTTATACAGCCATAATAAGCGGTTGGGGTTACAATGTAAAGTACGCACCTCAAAGTTCCTTAGTATCAAATCGATACTAAGTTACATTTTTGTCAGTACTTGCTTTCCCTCATCTTAACAGTATATAATAAATACTAAGAAGGCCATATCTGTTCGTGATAGAGAACAATATAGCGGATATTCCATACTGTACACCCATTCACCAATCGGAGAAAGTAAATTTTGCATATATTTTTTTGTATTGATGCACGCCTTGGCGTACTCGTGGCGGGCGCGCTTCATGCTCTGCACGATGATCTGCTTTCGGGATAAAACCTTTTTGATAACACTACTATTTTAACCCATTTTTTAATAGAAGGAAAACATATTTATTAGATATTTTTTATAGGAGGTCCTGCTATGGATGCTGAAAAGAAACTTCCGGAATGCCCTGTGGAAATAACGCTGCAGCTGATCGGAGATAAATGGAAAGTGCTGATTATAAGAGATCTGCTGGAAGGAACCAAACGTTTTAATGAGCTGATGCGCTCCGTGGAAGGAATTACTCAGAAGGTACTCACAAGCCATCTCCGCGCCATGGAGACCGCGGGCCTTGTGAACAGAAAGGTGTACCCCGAGGTGCCGCCCAAGGTGGAATATTCCCTTACCGAGACGGGTCTGAGTTTAAAGCCGGTTCTGGATGCTATGGTCGCATGGGGGACGGATTATAAAAAAATACTGTAAGTCAAAACAGCTCCATTCATTAAGATAGCAGGCGGCTCCTGGCAAGAGCCGCCTGCTGCTTTTTTCCTTGTATCATGTTACGACCAACCTGAAATATATCTGTTAGTCAATTGATATTTCAAAATCATATTTCGCGTCCGGATTGGTAACTTTGGATACACTCTTCCAGTCTACCGGAGCGTCACCGGACATGAATTTTTCTTCAAACTGTGCAATGTTTTCCTGTGAAACTGCCGGCAGTTCCAACTGAACTTTTTTCTCTCCGTCATATGTCTTGCCGTTCACAACATCGAAGGCTACCACCGCACCGAATGCTGCCTGGAGATAATGGCCTCCGGTAGAGAACCAGAGTTCCCCTGCCTGCATGGATTCGATTGCCGGATTTAAGAGGTCCATGCCTCCTACTTTAACGTCATCTATCTTGCCTTCTTCCTTGAGCACATTTACGGTAGCCAGAGCCAGGGAATCGTTGTAGCACCATACACCGTCCACCTCCGGATGTGACTGGTAGAGATTGCGGAATGCCTTATCTCCGTCATCCCAGTTCTCGCCGGCATATTCAAACTGGAGCAGTTCAACGTCAGGATTCTCTTCCAGTGCTTTATCCAGTCCTTCTTTTCTGCCCTCAGCAACAGAAGTTCCCTGGAATCCGCCGATTCCCAGAAGTTTCTTGCTGCCTCCATTGATCAGTGACATTGCGATCTGATATCCGGCCTCTTTATCATCCGGCCCGATAAAGCATACATAGTCTTCTCCTGCCTTCAGGTCGTCTCCCGGCCAACGGTCAATGATAACAAGCGGAATTCCCTTTTCTTTGCATGCCGCGGAGATCCCCGCGCATACGGAAGCATCCTGAGGACCCAGAACCAGAGCGTCGATACCGCCTGAAATCATGCTGTCCACATCTTTGATCTGTTCTGACTGATCGTTGTTGCAGTCGTCTGCCGTGACATTAAAGCCAAGCTCGTCTGCTGCCTGTTTCACATAAGTTAATGCATTTCCCCAAAACTCATTGTTTGCCGTTGGATAAGAATAACCGATTGTTATTTTTTCTGTACTTTCTGTCTTCTCTCCTGTATCCGTGGTCTCCTCTTTTTTCGTCTCCCCTTCTGCCTTCTTATCCGTACCGCATGCTGCCAGCCCAAAAATCATACATCCTGTTAACAGTATTGCCATTACCTTTTTCATATTTTTCATATTTTTTTCCTCCCGATTCTCGGTTTACATTACACAAATGTCTTTCAACTACTTAATGACCGGCGCATCATAGTGAGGCACAATATATTCCTCCGTAAGCGGCAGATCCACCCATGCATTCGTCTCCATGGACTTATAAGCCCCGACAAGCACATCCGTGACAATCGCGCTGTCCTCCGGTGTCAATGACGGCGGCACATCCTTTTCTATGCAATCAAGGAAGTGCTCAAGCATAGATTTGTACGCCCACCCCCGCTTTGGATAGATCGGCACCCAGCGTTTTGGAACGTTCCCGTCCGGCTGCATAATATCTTCTGACCAGAATAACTGCGGATAGCGGTACTCTTTCACGATCTCCGGAAGCTCACTCTGCTTGAAGTCTTTGCTTGTATAGACTGCAAGGGGAGCCGTCTGATATGGATTGGTTGCCTCGGAACCCGTGAAAATGGTTCCCTCGGTTCCATATACTTCAGATATATTGGATACACAGGGTGAATACCTGTCGCCGCTGATCACCCCGGTTGCTCCGTTTTCAAATTCGATGGTGATCCAGAAGGAGTCGTCCAGCTGTGTGTACTCTTCCGGGGTTCCCAGTCTTTTTATAATCCCCATCACGCGTTTCGGCCTGCTTCCCATCAGGAACATCAAAAGGTCCGCTCTGTGAGCTCCCAGGTCGAATAAAGCGCCGGCTCCTGCCAGCTTCGGGTCGGAACGGAACGGAGTGTAAGACAGCTGTTCGTGATAAAGGTTCCAGCCCTCATGCAGTGAAGAACGGCCCATCATCGGTTTCCCGATAAATCCCTCGTCCATCAGCTGTCTGGCTATCCTGTTCTGCTCCCAGAAGCGCTGATTCGTACCCGCCATAAGGAAGACGCCTTCTTTTTTGGATACTTCCACCATCTTCCACGCCTCATTGTGTGTACAGGCAAACGGCTTCTCAACAATGACATGTTTTTTCGCTCTCATGGCATCGATCGCCTGCTGTGCATGGAAGCGGTTCGGCGTACCTACAATTACAACCTCTACATTCTTGTCTTCGAGCATCTGTCCATAATCAGTATAAGTTTTTTCAGGTTCCCACTTCTTTGCCATTGATTCCAGTATCTCGGTATTTGTGTCGCACAGTGCCGCCAGCTTTGCATTTGGGAGTGCCGCAATTGACGGGCAGTGTCCAATCTCGGCGATGGAACCGGCGCCTACAATACCAACTCCAATTTGTCTCATAATTGTTACCTCCTTATTTGTAATATGGCAGTTAAGGTTCAAGTTAACGTTGTATGTTTTGTTCAAAAAAAAGAGTGATCCCTTCGGATGCTTGTCAACTTTTCCCTTAACCTTAAGCTTAGCTCCATTATACTGTTATTTTTATCCAAATTCTCGTAAAATCGATCCACATATTAGCACAATATGCCCAATTTTGTTCAGTATCCGCTGTTGTCTGCATCCTCCTTTTTTTTCCGAAGCTCCCTGGGTGTAATCCCATAGGTCTTTTTAAAAATTCTGGTGAAATAACTGCTGTTATCAAAGCCTGCGGCAACTGCTATATGTAAAATGGAGTCCTCCGTCGTCTCCAGTTCAAACCTTGCCTGACAGAGGCGGTACTGGTTAAGATATTCTACCGGCGATATCTGCATCCCCATCTGAAAGCAGCGTATCGCTTCGCTTTTACTGATATTTGCAGCCTGGGCAATGTCTTCAAGATATAGCTTTTGTGAATAATTTGCTTCTATGTATCTCATCATTTTACGCAGACGGGACTGGGATCTCAGTGAAATTCCCAGCTTCTCCATTTTCACCAGTTCCTCCCGGTGCCCGCAGAACAGCAGCCATAGGTTACAGACTCTGATGTGCATATCCAGCTCACAAAACGATGCATGGCTGCATATTTCAAAGATTTCCTCCAGCTTCTCAAGTATTTTTTCCTGCCAGGCCGAAGCATCCCGCAGAACAATATGGGAACATTCGGATTCGATAAAATCCCTGATGCAGTTATCATATATGACCGATGTTTCCGCCGCAATCAGATCTGAGGAAAATAAGATATTGGCAATGGCCCCGTCCTTACAGTTTTCGATGCTGTGAACTACCCTTGCATTGATGAATAACCCTTCCCCCGCTTCCAGCTGGATCTGCTGATTCCCGATCAAGCAGTAGACCGAACCATACATGACTTTTACAAATTCAAATTCCCGGTGCCAGTGCCATTCTATCTTTTCTTCATCAAACTGCTGCATTTCTTCCCGATTGTACTGGAAAGGAAATTTTTCCGTCCCGTGTGCCCTCAGCTCTTTCAAAGTCTCGTCGGTTACTATTTTTGTAATCTGCACAAACCTCAGCCCCTTAATTCGGTATACCTCTCCAGGAAAGGCCTGAGCCTTTCTGCTATCACAGCTACGCCTCCCTCTCTGTCGGCCTCGAAATTCAGCGGGAGGATCGGGTCATGTAGCGACATCCTGATCAGCATCCATCCCTTCACTTCATCATCCTGGAAATTGATGCGTATGCCCTCGTAGTTTGGCTCTGCAATGTGGAATTTCTCTTCCTGCTCCGCAAAAATACGAAAATCCTCCAGAATCTTTCTTCCATATTCTTTATAATCCGGAGCCAGTATCCGCAGACGCACTTCCCTGCTCTCCGCCGGTTTTTTAAGTCCCGCCGTCAGATCCTCCAGTCTCCGTCCCTCCCGCAGGGAGACGGCCAGTCGGCTGATGATAACCACGCTCATATAAGCCCCGTCATCCAGAAAGTAATTTTCCTTAACCGCACCATGCCCGGAAGTCTCGATTGCAAGATGGGTTTCGATCCCTTCCTTGTTTAAACGTATGGCTTCATTGATCACGTTCTTATATCCCCGCTTGAATCTGTGATGCTTCATCTTCAGCCGGTTCTCCAGGAATTCCGTCAGACAGTCCGAGGTTACGGAATCCGTCACCACCGTTGTATGGGGGTATTTCTCAGACAGGGCTGCGGCCATAAGGGCAATGACCCCGTCTTTATTTACTTCTTCTCCATCCGCAAATACGAAGGCTGCCCGGTCTCCGTCCGTGTCAAATATAACGCCAAGGTCCGCTTTTGCAGCCAGCACCGCTTTCTTTAACGCTTCCATGGCCTTTTCATTTTCCGGATTGGGCACATGTACCGGAAAAGTCCCGTCAGGATTCATGCAGATGCTGCCTTTAGTGGAGGCTCCCAGCGGTTCCAGTACGTTTTTAAAATAACCGCTTACCCCGTTGGATGCGTCGATTACAATATGCAGTCCTTCCAGTGGGCGATCATAATCATCGGCATTCACCTCCTTACAAATAAGATTTCTCAGGTATTCCGTATATGCGCCTGTCAGATCCGCGTCCTCTGCCCTGTGATATTCCGTCTCATAATTCATTCTGGATATGAGCGCCGCACGCTCCAGAACCTCCTTGATATCACTGCTTTCCAGGCCGCCGTCTCTGGTAAAGAATTTAAGGCCGTTCCTGTTGGGCGGCAGATGACTCGCTGTGATCATAACGGCTCCGTCATACTCAAACCCTTCCAATACCGTAGACATAAACATGGAGGGAGTAGACGTCAGCCCACAGTCATATACACGGCACCCTCTTCGTCCCAGCCCGTTAATGACCCCTCTTTTTAATTCCTGCGCGGACAGCCTGGAGTCGTGACCCACACCAACTCTCATGACTTTGTCCTCCTTCTTCTCCATTAGATATTCGGCAAAAGCCATGGCAATATCGCGCACGATATTCTCGGTCAGATTCACAGCCTCTCCCGCAGCGCTTTCCAGCGCAACTCCACGAACGTCACTTCCATTCTGCAGCTTTAAGTAAGCCTCTTTCCATGCCTCCATTTTGTTGTACCCTACCTTTCATAAAATTCTATTTTTGTTCCCGTCGGATCCCAGCAAAAACCGTATTTCTTTCCGGTGATCCGATCTATTTTTACTTCCGTTACCGGCACCCCTTTTTCCGACAATCTCCCCAGCATCTGTTCCACATCTTCTGCCAGAAAAGAAAGATGATTGAATCCCGGTAAAGATAATTCTGCATCTGCCTGCACGCCCGTACATACAGAGCCCTCTTTAATAAAGAGTTCGGCAATATACCTACCGCCGCTGTATAGTTCCAGCTTCCTTGCATTTTTATTGCTGGAAAACGACTCTCTGAACAGGTCAAATCCCATATAATCCACATAAAACCGTACTGTTTCCTCATAGTCCGGTGCAATCAGGCATATATGATGAAACTCCAGCGCCGGTTTTCCATTTTTCTCAGAGCTTACGCACTCTGGAGAGCAGTCCGTCCCTCCCGTCATTTTTTCTTTCATGCTGTCCTCCTGTATATCAAAGTGGGGAAGCCCACTTCAACTTCCGCCCCTTACCCATGAGGGGCTTGCACACTTTGGCGCCTCCGCGGTGCCGCCTTTCGGTTATATGCCTTATCGCGGCGTGTGCATCCTCCGGAGGGTTTTTATATAATAAGAAAGTGCCGGGCACTTTCCTATTATATAAAACAACTCTCCGGCCCTTACAAAGCCGGAGAGTTGTTATCCCGGATACCGCGTATCCGAATCAGGCTTTTCCTGATGAGCCTAACACACACTGTATTTTATGTTTTACAAGTTCTTTTACGTTATCTCTGCCCGGACGCAGATACTGCCTCGGGTCAAAGTGAGACGGGTTCTCTATGATGTCTTTTCTTACTGCCGCAGTCATAGCCAGGCGTACATCGGAATCTATGTTGATTTTACATACCGCCGATTTTGCTGCCTGCCTGAGCATCTCCTCGGGTATTCCGATGGCGTCATCCAATACTCCATGGTATCTGCGTATCATATCTACATATTCCTGGTTTACGGATGAAGAGCCGTGCAGCACGATGGGATAATCCGGAAGCCGTTTTTCAATCTCTGCCAGGATATCAAACCGAAGCTGTGGTTTTTGTCCCGGCTTAAACTTAAAGGCCCCATGGCTCGTTCCGATCGCAATCGCCAGCGAATCTACACCGGTTCTGGACACAAATTCTTCTACCTCATCGGGATTTGTGTAAGATGCATCTTCTGCCTTAACATTGACATCGTCCTCTATCCCTGCCAGTTTTCCCAGCTCACCCTCTACAACAACGCCTTTACTGTGCGCATATTCCACGACTTTTTTAGTCAGCGCTATATTATCCTCGAAACTGTGTTTTGATCCGTCAATCATGACAGAGGTGAATCCTCCGTCAATACAGGATTTACATATCTCGAAATCCTCGCCGTGATCCAGATGAAGCGCGATCGGGATGTCCACGTCCAGTACCGCGGCTTCCACCAGCTTCATGAGGTAAATGTGCTTTGCATATTTCCTTGCCCCTGCCGATACCTGCAGAATGACCGGAGACTGTTCCTCCCGGGCTGCCTCTGTAATGCCCTGTATAATCTCCATGTTATTGACATTAAATGCCCCGACTGCGTAGCCGCCCGCATATGCCTTTTTGAACATTTCCGCTGTTGTTACCAATGCCATGATGCATCCTCCTTCTACTGTTTCTTTTCAATCTCCGCTATTTTATCAATCCGTGTCTGATGCCTTCCCCCTTCGAATTCCGTGTTCAGAAACAGGTCTGTCATCATGAGCGCAAGTCCTGCGCCCACAACACGCCCCCCCATACAGAGGATATTGGCGTCATTGTGCTGTCTTGTCAGCTTTGCACTGAAGCAGTCGGAGCAGCAGGCTGCCCGGATTCCCTTTACCTTGTTGGCTGCAATGGAGATACCGATCCCTGTACCGCAGCATAGAATTCCCTTCTCGCATTCGCCAGCCGCAACCGCCTTTGCCAGAGGATACGCAATATCCGCGTAATCCACGGCCTGGGGGCTGAAGCTTCCAAAATCCCGGACCTCGATGCCCTGCTTTGCCAGATATGCTTTGATTTCTTCTTTTAGTGCAAAACCGCCATGGTCACTGCCTAAAGCTATCATTTTTTCTTCCTCCAGTCTCTCACTATCTGACGATCATGTTCGGTTTTCTCTCAGTCGATACCGCAACGGCAAAGATCACAACCAGACCCTTGATCAGCAGCTGTACTTCTGACGGCATTCCCCAGAGCACCAGACCGTTGGCAAGTATGCCGATCGTCAATACACCGATCAGGGTGCCTCTTACGCCGCCGACACCGCCGGTCTGTGATGTTCCGCCGAGTACGACTGCAGTGATAACATCCAGCTCATAACCGACGCCGACTGAGGGGGAACCGGAGCCAATGCGGGCCGCCATTACAATGCCGCCGAGCGCTGTCAGAACTCCCGCAAATAAAAATACCAGTACCTTCTGTTTCTTTACATTAATTCCACTTAATCTGGCTACATTTTCTTCCCCGCCCACCAGTCTGGTGTAGCGCCCGAAAAGCGTGAACCGTTCGATCAGAAATACAACCGCAAACGCTGCAATTGCAATAATCAGTATCCATGGCCTCAGGCCAAATACCTGTTTGATGGCCCCATTGTAATCCACCATTGTGATGGAACCGCCGCTGATCATCGTAACAAGAGCCCTGGCAATGGAGAGCATACCCAGAGTTACAATGAATGTGGGCACCTTCAGCTGCACGTGTATCACACCCATGAAGAGATAGCACACAAGTGACACTGCTATCGTAGCAAGAAGCGCCACAATCAGGCTGTTCGTCGACAGGTAGATCTTCGCCGCAATAACACCGCAGAGGCTAATCATGGAACCTACGGAAAGGTCGATGCTTCCCATCAGGATAATAAATGTTCCGCCCAGCGCACAGATCAGCAGGTCTGTGGAGGAGGTCAATACGCTCAAAAGATTGTTGATTTTTAAAAATTTGCCGGCTGTCGTAAATGAAAAGAGAATAAATAAAATCACAAACGCTGCCAAGGAAATATTCTTTTTAATAAAGCTAACTACTACATTTTTATTTTCCATTTTTCAATATTCCTTTCTTTATAGAATCAGACCATCTGTACTGCCAGCCGTTCTTCTGTAAAAGTATCCCGGGAGAATTCTCCGGACACTTTGCCCCGCCTGAAACAGTACACCCGGTCACTCATTCCGATCAGCTCCGGAAGCTCATCCGATATCAGCAGGATTCCCTTTCCCTGATTCTTCAGATCCTCCAGGATTTTATATATCTCATACTTAGCGCCTACATCAACGCCTCTTGTCGGCGAGTTCACGATCAAAAACTCCGATTCATTCACAACCCACTTGGAAATGGCCACTTTCTGTCTGTTTCCTCCGCTCAGGTCAGATACGGGTGTCGCCTCCGACGGCGTCTTGATCAGGAACCTCTTTATTGAATCGACCGCAATCTTTTTTTCTTTTTTATGATTGATAATCGCGTGCCTGCTGACATTTTTCATGTTCCCCGAAGAAATATTCATTGTAGAATCGTATATCAGAAACAGTCCTTCTTTATCCCGGTCCTTTGGTATATAGCCAATGCCATTTCTCATTGCCTCCAGCGGAGAATTGATTTTTACAGACTGCCCTTTAAAATAAATCTCGCCCCGGTCCACCTGGTCGTATCCAAACAGTGCCTTGCCAAAGCTTTCCGAACCGCATCCGCCGATGCCAGCGATCCCTACGATCTCTCCTGCATGTATCTGTATACTAATGTCTTCAAATTCTCCCGCTCTCGTCAGTCCCTTTGTCTCCAGCATGACGTCCCCTATGGAACTGTTGTCATCGCTTCGGTATACCGCATCCGATACGTCACGGCCTACCATGTTTTGTATGATCAGATCCGGAGAAACCGATTCGTTGACCTCCATTTTTGTGATCAGCTTCCCGTCCCGCAGAATGCTGACCCTATCGCAGAGGTCATACACCTCTTCTATGAAATGGGATATGTATATAATCGCGCATCCATTGTCCCGCTGCTCCCGAAGCAGCTGATACAGATTTTCTACGGAACTTTTGGAAATGGCTGCCGAAGTCTCATCTACAAGCAAGACCTTTGGATTCGTAGAAAGTGCACGGGCAATCTCAACTTGTTTTGTCTCCTCAAATCCCAGATCCGATAATAAATCCGTAGGCTTAATATGATCGTATTTAAATCTGTGCAGGATTTCTCCTGCCGCTGCAAACTGTTTTTTCCAGTCGATCAGCCCGGCTTTATTTGTAAATCTTTTATCCTGTCCCAGAAATATATTTTCGGCAACCGTCAGGTTGTTGGCAAAATTGGGCTGCTGCATAATGATTGCTACGCCTGCCTCTTCCGCATCATGTACGTTTCTTGGATTGTATGGTTTACCAAAAAGCTCCATCTCACCGTCCGTCTTGTCATATATCCCCATCAGGATCTGAAAGGTTGTTGATTTGCCTGCGCCGTTCTCACCTACCAGACCGTGAATCTCGCCCTCTTTGATCTCAATCGCATCATCAGCGCCCCAGTCCAGCGCCTTTGTCCCAGGGAAATACTTCTTGAGCCCGCGCAGAACAACCGCATTTCTTTTTTCAGCCAATGTTCTTCCTCCTTCCATTTTAGAAATATCCTCCTCCGGCCCGATACCGGAGGAGAAATGATCCGCTGTTACTCGAGTATCAGATTGAAGTTATATTCTGCATCCGGATTCTCTGCCCTGCTGGCTCCTGCCCAGTCATAGGACTGTTCTTTATCGAGAAATTGCTCCTTAAAGTCCTCCACATTGTTCTGATCCACACACAGCAGGCTCATCTGGACCTTGGCCGGGCCGTTATACTCCACGCCCTTCGCAACATCATAGGCTACAACTGCGCCAAATCCCGCTTCCATATAATGTCCGCCTGTTGAGAACCAAAGCTCTTTGGCTTCCATTGACTCCACCGAATTGCTGAGCAGATCCATGCCGCCGACTTTGACCGTATCCAGCTTGCCTTCTTCTTTCAGTATGTTTACGGATGCGAGGGCCATGGAATCGTTAAAGCACCATACTCCGTCCACTTCCGGGTGTGCCTGATACAGGTTCCGGAACGCTTTATCTCCGTCATCCCATGTGTCACCTGCATATTCATACTGTAAAAGCTTCACGTCCGGGTTCTCTTTCAGTGCCTTGTCAAGCCCTGCTTTCCTGCCTTCACCAACGGATGTTCCCTGCACACCGCCAACGCCCAGAAGGTTTTTGCATCCGGAATCAATCAGTGACATTGCGATGTCATATCCGGCCTGTTCGTCATCCGGCCCGATAAAGCATACATAATCTTCGCTGGCCTTCAGGTCGTCTCCCGGCCATCTGTCTATGATAACTACCGGGATATCCGCCGCTTTGCATGCCGCTGTGATCCCCGCACATACAGAGGCGTCCTGGGGCGCCAAAACAAGAGCATCGATACCGGAAGATATCATACTGTCGACATCCGATACCTGTTCCGCCTGATCATAATTACAATCATCCGCAATCAGCTTGAATCCCAGTGCTTCTGCAGCCTGCTTCGCAGAATTTAAGGCATTGGTACCCCAGAATTCATTATTGGAACCAGGGAAAGAATATCCGATCGTGATCTCTGCATCTGATTTGCCACTTCCGTTATCCGCACTGTCTGCAGCAGATGAAGCTTTTTCTTTCTCACATCCCGCTAATCCGAACACCATGCAGCCTGCCAATACTAATGTTAAAACCTTTTTCATATTCTTCATCTTATTTCCTCCTTCATGTCTGTCTCTTATTCGTACATCGTTATGCTGTTCATCGCTGCTTAATTTTACGATGCACATGTTTCTGTTCTGTAATTCCGGGCGCTGATTCCACTGTTTTGTCTCTCATAATACGTTCCTCCTGGGCATAATATCTCGTCTGCAAGTTCTCGATAAAGTTAACGTTAAAGTTTTTCTTTAAAAAAATATAACGTTTACTTTAACGTTAACTTCTTATCTGACTTAAATTTTACGCGCAAAGTCGAAAAAAGTCAATTGTCATATTTCCACAAATAGCCGATTATAAATTTATCTATTTTTTCCAATTGAAAAGAAATCAAAACAAAGTGGAATTCTCCGCGCTGCAGCTGCTGATTTTACTCTTGTCTCTTAATCAGCAGTATGGTACATAAACGGCCCTCCTGACTCCAGCACGGCTTTCGCCTCGGACAGCGAGGGAACCACGCAGAGGGCCATTTTTCTGTATTTTTCCTCCGGCTGTTTCATGTCGGGGACACAGATCACATCAATCCCTGCCCTGTATGCCGCCAGTATTCCCATTTCAGAGTCCTCTATCACATAAGCTTCCTCCGGCCGTACCCCCAATTTCTTGCAGCCATTCAGGAAAATATCCGGGCCGGGTTTGCCATGCACCACTTCATCGCCACAGATGATGTCATCAAAATACGCCTCTATCTCAGCATAGCGCAGGATACGTTCTACTCTTGCTCTGTCACTGGATGTCGCCACCATTGTCAGATACCTGTTCTCCTTTGTAAATCGTAAAATCTCCATCAGGCCAGGCTTCTTCGGAACCCCCTCCGCCGAAAACAGAAATTCCATCCTGTCATGGACGCATTGTATAATCTCTTCCAGGGGAAATGAATCTCCGAAATGTTCCCGCATCATCTTTCTCACCGCTGCCATGGGATGTCCCAGCATGAGCATGTAAAAATCCAGCGTCATCTCATACCCCCTGCTGCGGCACTCTTTCTGATACCCTTCCCAGGTCACTCTTTCACTGTCAATCATCAGTCCGTCCATATCAAATATTACTGCTTTTTTCATTGCCATTCAGCCTCCTTAACCACTGCGCTTTAAAAAAATAACCCTCTGGCCCGATCAAATGCCAAAGGATCATTTTTGAATCAGGTGTTCCTGACGAGCCCGGTGTTATATTACTTCCCTATTTTCTCCTGATATTCCCTGATCAGCTGCTGGCCCAATGCGCCGCCCGGATGGCTGAGCGCAAAATTCTCCCGCTTAAAATCCTTAATCTCGGATACCACGGTAGCAAGCGCATCTCCCGCCGCCAATGCCGCTGTTGAGCTCGAAGTTGGAGCGAGCCCCATATGGTCTACTTCCTTTCCCGCATCTACCAGTATCGCGATGTCAGTCTGCTGTGCCAGCGGCGACTGTTTATCCCTTGTAATAGAGACTGTCTTCGCCCCTATGATCTTCAGCGGCGGAAGCATATTCAGGATCTCCTGTGATTTTCCGCTGTTCGAGATCATAATCACCACATCTTCTTTTGTTATCATCCCCATATCCCCGTGCAGGGATTCACAGCTGTGCACGAAAAATGCCGGCACGCCCAGGCTCGCAAATGATGCTGCGATCTTCTTCCCGATATGGCCCGTCTTACCGAGTCCCGTAATAATCAACCGGCCTTTGCATTCCAGTATTGCTTTTATCGTCTTGGCATAGGCTTCGTCCACCTCGTCAGATACTGCCTTTAAAGCTTCTGCTTCGGCCAGTATTTTTTCTTTTGCTTTACTTACCAGTTCCGCATCTGTATAATTCTTCATTGCTTAATCCTCCTGCTTCCTGTGCAGAGGGGTCAGACCCCTTTGCAATCGGGGTCTGACCCCTTTTGTTTGTATTCGTTTCTATATGATTAATTTGTCACTGCCTTCCCTGCTAATCAGCGGCCGGCTTATAATGTTCTGCCCTTTAAGCGCCTGTCGCGATGCGCATCTGTACTTTCTCCTTTGACGGCATTCGTCCATATGTACAGCCGCCAGACCGCTGTATTACCAGGGATGCCGTTGCGTTTCCGTTCAGTGCAGCCTTATACATATCCTGTTCCTTTACATAAGATGCCATAAATCCGGCGCCGAATGAATCTCCTGCACCGGTAAAGTCCAGGCTTCCGTCCTCTACTTCGCTCTTCGCAGAAAAGGGTTTGATACGGACGAGCTCTTTTTTGCCTTCTTTAAACATTACACCGTTGCCGCCAAGCGTTACCACCACATTTTCAGCCCCTGCATCTGCCAGATACCTGACCGCCTCTTCCGCTGTTCTTCCCGGTATGATAGACTGCAGGTCCTCCTCGCTTGCCTTGATAATGGTACTGTTTTTACATAAGGTGTCAATCACCATTCTCCCATACGTCTCTTCTACAGAGTGACGGATGTCACTCGTTGCGCCTCCGTATCCTCCCAGGTCTACAAAGACTGTTTTATTTCTCTCATAGAGTTTTTTTACAAGATCCAGCTCCACTTCATAGTTCATCGGACAGATTTTAAAATAATCCGCCTCCAGATAATCCTTATGAATATCTTCAAATCCGATATTCGGCGCCGCCTTCTGATACTCTACATATTTAGTGCCGTCATTTCTGTATACCAGCAGGTTTGTTGTCGTATATTCATATGGCAGAATGCCTCTTTTGTCCAGAACATCTATTTCTGAAATAATGTCCTCCATGTCATAGCCATAATAAGTAACAATTCCGACATTTCTTCCCTGCGCCGCCATAACAAGGCTTGAATATGCAGCCGGGCTTCCCAGAACAGGACCAATCGTCCTGTTTGGGAACTGTATGGTTTCTTTGATAATTGTGCCAATTACAACGATATCTAAATTTTTTTCCATTTTTCTTCCCGCCTATCTGTCATTTTAATTTATTTACCCGCGATAAAGTCTTCCAGCATTGCACGGCACTGATCATCCGGATGCTGTACCGGTGGGTGTTTCATGAAGTAGGAGCTTGGCTCTTCGATAGCGCCTGCCATCCCTCTGTCTTTTGCGAGCATACAGCATCTAACGGCGTCAACGCTGATTCCGCCGGAGTTCGGGCTGTCGATTACATCCAGTTTCAGGTTCAGGCTTACAGGTGCCCCGCCAAACTTCTGTCCTTCGATACATATAATCGCTGTCTTCTGGTCACCCTGGTTGTCGACAAAAGCAAATCCGGGAGCAATCGGCACGTCATGCTTCAGAATACTTGCAATCGCGTCATGCTTTGTGACATGCTTTGTCTCACCACGCATAACCAGGTTGATAAAGTCTGTATTTCCAGCGTAGTTGAGCTGATAGGACTTCGTGATCTTAATTCCTCTGTCCTCAAACAGTTTTGCAAGCGCTCTGTGTACGATGGTTGCGCCTAACTGGCTCTTCCAGTCGTCACCGATAACCGGGATGCCGGCTTTTTTGCATTTGTCAGCGATAGCCGGTGTGCTGGCTATCAGTTCCGGAATTCCGTTGACAACGCCGCATCCTGCTTCACATGCTGCATCCACGTAGAATCTTGCTGCATCGTGTGAACCTGTAGGAAGATTGATAAGAATGACATCAACTTTGTAATCTTTGAGTGCCTTAACTACGTCTACCGGCTCCTGAGAGTCATCGATTGTAAAGTAGTCTTTGCCATAGTAGTGCTGCAGATGATCCGGTGCTCCGTCCAGGACTGGTCCTTTTAATACCGGCGCTCCGAGTTTCGGAACATCACAGATTTTGTATGTACAGTTTGGCCATTCCAGAATTGCTTCGCTGACATCCTTGCCCACCTTCTTGGAATCAATATCAAAACCTGCAACAACTTCGATATCGGAAGGAACATATCCCCCCAGGTTATAATGCATAAGCCCGCCGGCCTCTTCAGCAATCTCCGGTGTCTTATAGAACTCAATCCCCTGAACAAGAGAACATGCACAATTCCCCACTCCCACAAGCGCCAGTCTGATCTTTTTCCCTGCCATAGTCTTTTCCTCCTAAATGTAATGTTAAATTGTAGTAACCGATAAAGTTAACGTTATAGTTTAACTTCAAAAAATATAACGTTTACTTTAACGTTAACTTCTTATCTGTTTCAAATTGTACCCGTAAAAATACTAAAAGTCAATTGTCACTTTTCAACAAAGACATCCCCCATAATTTATCCAAAACTGCCAAATCGGGATTCAGCGACGAGCTTTAGTCTCGGCGCGGATGGGGACGCTCCATAAAGGGATAGCCGAAAACCTCCCGGAGAACATCCATGTCCTTTCAAAAACGCGGCCGCGGACCTAAGAAATTCTAGGCGGGAAACAGCCCTGAAAATGGAGCACCACTGACACATCACGAGAAATCCGATGATTTCTCGCGCTGGGTCAGCTGATTTTTGGATTCGGAATCCAAAAATCTCTCCATTTTCAGGGCTGTTTCCCACCAAGAATTTCTAAGGTCCGCTTTGAGCGTTTTNCCGAAAACCTCCCGGAGAACATCCATGTCCTTTCAAAAACGCGGCCGCGGACCTAAGAAATTCTAGGCGGGAAACAGCCCTGAAAATGGAGCACCACTGACACATCACGAGAAATCCGATGATTTCTCGCGCTGGGTCAGCTGATTTTTGGATTCGGAATCCAAAAATCTCTCCATTTTCAGGGCTGTTTCCCACCAAGAATTTCTAAGGCCCGCTTAGAGCGTTTTTGAAAGGACATGGATGTTCTCCGGGAGGCTTTCAGCGATCCCTTCATGGAGCTGGCGCATCCGACCGGCAGGAAAAGGACTCGTTCCCAAGGTGGGGCCTCAAACGGGGGCAGCGTATGGATATTGAACTGGCGGGACTTTTATGTCCCCAGTAGGTATACATAAGCAAGGGGATACGGTTCCAGTATCAAAATAATTCAATACACATCTGGAAGATGAAAAGACACGCATAGCCAATCCACATCCGCTGCCCTGGTCCGGGATCCCACCCGGTTGGCGGGCTTTCCTGCCGATTGGATGAGCCAGCTTTATGACAGGGAGGCCGGGGAGGTGCTGGGGCTGTATATGCCGTTGCGAAATGCTGGAATGCGCTTAGTGATTCTTGAACAGCCGATGCCGGATAGGCGGGGAACAACTTGATCTCCAAATCAAGTTGTTGCTGAACCCAGCGCGGGAAATCATCAGATTTCCCGTGATGTGTTCAGCGTACCCGCCTATCCGGCATCGGCTGTTCTAGAATCACTTAGCAGCATGGGGGCATATCGCAACGGCATATACAGCCCCAGCACCTCCCCGGCCTCCCTGTCATAAAGCGTCCCCATCCATCGACAAGTCTAAAGCCAGCCAACTAAATCCCGACTTTTTAGGAGGTCTCCCGCAGGATTAGTTCTGGTTTCATTACTACATGTTTTTTCTCTTCCGGTTCTGTCTCTTCCTCTTCATCCTCCAGCTTTGCCCTTGCATCCATTAATTCTATCAGCAGTCTGGCGCTCTCAATGCCCATTCTTAATTTGGGCGATCCGATGGTTGTCAGACGGGGTTTTACAAAGGACAGTATCCCGATGTCGTCATTGCCGCTGAGTGCGATATCATGGGGCAGGTTGAATCCCCTCTCCTGGATTGCACAGATCGCACCTATTGCGATATAATCGCTGTAACACATCACGGACAGCGGGGGTTTATTACGCTCCAGTATACGCTTCATGCTCTCGTATCCGTCCGCCTGATCCGTACAGCCGGATACGACCATGTTCGGCTCATACGGAATGCCGCAGTCTTCGAGGGCCTTCTTGTAGCCCTCCAGCCTGTTCTGCGCGGAAGAAACACTGGGCAGGAAATTCAGGAAAAAAATCTTCTCATTGCCGTAACTGCAGAGGTGCTTTGCTGTCATATATGCAGCCTGATAATCATCCAGTACCACATAGGTATCCTCGCCTTTTTCCAGGTAACGGTTCACCAGAACATAGGGGATGTCATATTTCCGCAGCAGTTCACAGCTCTTTTTATTTCCCGCCGCCGGTGTCAGGATTACTCCTGCCACGTTAAGACCCCTCAGCTCGTCTACAAGCTGAATCTCTTTATCCACATCCTCATGGCTGTTCATCACGACGCAATGGTAGCCGTGGGCCGATAACGTCTCTTCGATCCCCCGGATCACCCTTGCGTAGAATGGGTTGGCATTATCACTGATGATAATCCCAACCATGTTGGTCCGCTGCTGGCGGAAACTTCGGGCAACCTGATTCGGCACATAGTTTACTTCTCTTGCATAGTCCAGAATCTCTTTTTTCCTCTTAGCGGATATATCCGGATGGTCATTCAGCGCCTTAGATACCGTCGTAATACTTACACCAAGCCCCTCTGCCAGGTCCTTCAATCTTGTTACTTTTTTCATACTATAATTTTCCCTCCATCCGCAGCTTGACCATTCTTTCAACCGGCATCCTGCTCTCCACGCATCCGCCGTTCTCTTCCAGAATCAGTGATGCCATACTGTTGGCATACTCTACTGCATAAACTATGTCATCGGGCTTTTCATCCAAAGCCGCCATTAAACCTGCCGAAAATGCATCTCCGGCTCCCGTCAGGTTCTTTTCCTTTCCTTCCATCGTAGGGTAACTGTCCGAAAACTGTACTTTTCCGCCTGCCCCCTGGAATGCCGCCCCCTGATCTCCCATGGTAACAACGGCATATCTGGGGCCTCTTGCAGTCAGATACTCCAGGCAGTCTTCCACGCTTTGATCCGGCATCAGATAACGCAGGTCATCCTGGCTGGCTTTTATTATGAATGCATTTGCACATAAATCATCCACCAGTTTTCTTCCCCGGTATGTTCCAACCGGAAAATGATTGTAGGAGGTGGTTCCGCCGTATCCGCCCAGATCCACGATAATGCGCTTTCCGGCCGCATTCAGCTTCTGGCATATCTCAATGTCCACTTCATAGTCCATTGGGCAGATGAAAAATGTGGAGGCTTCCAGATATGTCTCCGGTATTACTTCATAACTGATCACAGGAGCTACTTTAAAATACTCTACCCTGTTTTTCGCATCTTCCTGATAAATCAAATGATTCTCTGTCGTATACATATAGGGAATGCATCCCGTTGTATCCACCATGCGCAGTTCTCTTTCTATTATCTTCTGCATCTCCTCGCCGCAATAGGTCACAATCCCCGTACTCTTTCCGGCTTTCGCCAGAGCCAGGCTTGTATATGCACAGGGGCTTCCAAGAACCGGCCCCACTATCTTATCCGTCAGAAAAATTGTCTCTTTTACAATATTGCCTATAGTGACAATATCTACCTTTTCATTTTTCACTGAGTATCCCCTCCGTTCAATCTGCTGGCAAAAGTTTGTTTCACTCCTTAACAGCAGAGATTTTTCTATGTACAGCCTCACTATAACGAAAAAAACTGAAATAATAAGTAACATTTAAGTTATCGGTACAGTAACTGTATTTTCTTAATTTTTAGTATAGCTTACTATTCAAACATTGTCCAACACTTTATACAAAAAAATCCGCTTTTTTCTGCTCCTTCAGCCGATTTTTCATTCAACATTAGACTTTTTGAGAATATTGACTAATTTTCTCTGAACTTTTTGTGCATATATGCCAATTGACATTTTTATTTTTTGGATTTAGAATGGGGTCATGAAGCAGATCAAATGATACAGTTAACGTTAACTATCATTTATTTATCTTTTCACATTTTCATACTGAGGACAACATAATAAATTTTTTTGTCCGGTTACTTAAACGTTAACTTTAACATTTGCTCCAGCATCAAATACATAATAATCCATATTATCTCAGGAGGAAAAAACTATGGCAGAGAAAAAAATCAGATTGGCACTCGTCGGAGTAGGTAACTGCGCATGCTCTCTCGTTCAGGGAATCGAGTTCTATAAGACACCGGAGATTGCAGAAGAAGCCGGCGGACTTATGCATTATAACCTGGGGGGATATGTTCCTTCCGATATCGAAGTTGTTGTAGGTTTTGATATTGATTCCAAGAAGGTGGGCAAGGATGTCAGCGAAGCGATTCTGGAATGGCCAAACTGTACATACAAGATCTGCGATGTTCCGAAACTTGGGGCGCCGGTATTAAAAGGACCAGTCCTGGACGGAGCTCCGGATCATCTGCAGCACTACTATGGCAAAGACTACTTTACAATCGATGACTCTCAGGAGCCGGTAGACGTAGTTAAGGCACTCAAAGATTACAAAGTTGATGTCATTCTTATCAACCTTCCTACAGGTTCACACGATGCAGCAAGATTCTACGTGGATGCAGCATGTGAAGCAGGATGCGGCGTTGTCAACGGAATTCCGGAACTGATAGCCAGCACACCGGCTATCGCTGACAAATGCAAAAAAGCCGGCATCCCGGTTATCGGTGACGACTGGAAGAGCCAGTTAGGCGCAACCATCGTACACAGAGCGCTTGCAAAACTGTTTGAGGACAGAGGAATTAAGATCACGAAGTCCTATCAGCTCAACTACGCTGGAAATACAGACTTTATCAACCTGGTTATGCGTGGTGAGACAAAGCATGTCACAAAGCATGACGCGATTGCAAGTATTCTGAAGCATGACGTGCCGATTGCTCCCGGATTTGCTTTTGTCGACAACCAGGGTGACCAGAAGACAGCGATTATATGTATCGAAGGACAGAAGTTTGGCGGGGCACCTGTAAGCCTGAACCTGAAACTGGATGTAATCGACAGCCCGAACTCCGGCGGAATCAGCGTTGACGCCGTTAGATGCTGTATGCTCGCAAAAGACAGAGGGATGGCAGGCGCTATCGAAGAGCCAAGCTCCTATTTCATGAAACACCCGCCGGTACAGCATCCGGACGATCAGTGCCGTGCCATGCTGGAAGATTTTATCGCTGGTAAATAGACATATTGACTCCTTCACTTTAGAATTCTGCAGTCAGTGAACCATATGGGTATTGTTTCATATATGGAACCTGGTGCAGGGTCAGGTATCCGGCAGCCCGCTAGCAGCTGCTGCCGGATATTTGAGCAAATCATGCTGCAAAATTGCAAGATTGTAACAGTTCAGGCAAGCCTGAACTGTTACACATCCAGCCCATTCAAGTTCGCCTACGGCGAATGGCTGGATGTCTGCAGCCACTATGTTTTCGTACGGTCTGCGCAGTAAATGCGCAGACCTTTCTGAACTACTACACAAGATTGTACCTCTGCAATTTTGCAGCATTTTTACGAAAAACAAGAAAACCGGGGAGGTAACTCATGATAAAATTAGCACCTTCAATTCTTTCTGCTGATTTTGCAGAACTCAGGAAAGAGATCACAGTCTTACATCTCTCTCCCGCAGATTATATACATATCGACGTTATGGATGGTATGTTTGTACCCAATATTTCACTCGGCCTGCCCGTCATCCAGTCCATACGAAGATATACCGACAAGCCTTTTGATGTCCATTTGATGATTGAGGAGCCTTACCGCTTTATAGACGACTTTGTAAAAGCAGGCGCCGACATCATTACCGTACACGCAGAGGCATGCCGCCATCTGCACCGGACCATCCAGGCCATTAAAAACCACGGAATAAAGGCCGGTGTTGTCCTGAATCCGGCCACCCCTCTTTCTTCTATAGAATATGTACTCGAAGATGTGGATATGGTGCTTCTTATGACTGTAAACCCAGGATTCGGCGGCGCTTCCTTTATCCCCAATGTGCTTCCCAAGATAACACGGCTCCGCAGCATGATCGATGAGGTGGGGCTTTCCGTAGATATCGAAGTCGATGGGGGTATCAAACTGGACAATGTAAAAGATGTCATACAAGCCGGTGCAAATGTAATTGTGGCAGGCTCCTCAGTATTCAACGAAGATATTTCCATGAATATTGAGAATTTTTATAAAAAATTTAAGGAGGCAACTCATGAATAAACAAAAACTCCAGCAGATTGCGAACGAAGTGCGCAAGGGAATCGTCACTTCTGTTCACAGTGCGAAAGCAGGCCATCCGGGCGGATCTCTTTCTGCCGCAGACCTGTTTACCTATTTATACTTTGAAGAGATGAACATTGATCCCGAGAATCCAAAGGATCCGAAACGGGACCGTTTTGTTCTTTCCAAAGGACACACGGCTCCGGGCCTGTATGCCACGCTCGCACACAGAGGATATTTTCCGGTAACCACACTTACCACGCTCCGGCAGATCGGCTCCATCTTGCAGGGACATCCGGATATGAAACACATCCCCGGCGTGGATATGTCCAGCGGTTCCCTGGGGCAGGGCGTATCCGCTGCCGTTGGCATGGCACTTGCGGCAAAATTAAGCAAGGCGTCTTACCGCACCTATACCCTGCTGGGTGACGGAGAGATTCAGGAAGGCCAGGTATGGGAGGCTGCCATGCTGGCCGGACACCATAAGCTGGATAATTTGGTCGTAATCGTCGACAACAACGGCCTTCAGATTGACGGGGCAATCGACGATGTATGCTCCCCGTATCCCATTGATAAGAAATTTGAATCCTTCAATTTCCATGTAATCAACGTAGACGACGGCAATGATTTCGACCAGTTGAAAGCAGCTTTTGACGAAGCTAAGACTACCAAGGGAATGCCCACCGCAATCGTGATGAAAACCGTAAAAGGAAAAGGTATTTCCTTTATGGAAAATCAGGCTTCCTGGCATGGAACCGCACCAAACGATGAGCAATACGCAATTGCTATGGAAGAATTAGAAAAGGCAGGTGAGACATTATGTCAGAAGTAAAGAAAATCGCTACCCGTGAAAGTTATGGAAACGCACTTGTTGAACTTGGCAAAGAACATGAAGAAATCGTAGTTCTGGATGCAGACCTTGCTGCTGCAACTAAAACAAGCATTTTTAAGAAGGCTTTCCCTGAAAGATTTATCGACTGTGGGATTGCAGAAGGCAATATGATCGGTGTGGCCGCAGGTCTGGCTGCTGCCGGAAAAGTACCGTTTGCAAGCTCCTTTGCCATGTTCGCGGCAGGCCGTGCCTTTGAGCAGGTGAGAAACTCCGTGGGCTACCCGCACCTGAACGTAAAGATCGGCGCCACCCATGCCGGTATATCCGTAGGAGAGGACGGAGCTACACATCAGTGTAACGAGGATATCGCGCTAATGAGGGCAATCCCGGGTATGGTTGTGATCAATCCAGCCGATGACATAGAGGCCCGCGCCGCAGTAAAAGCCGCATATGAATACGAAGGTCCCGTATATCTCCGTTTCGGACGCCTGGCAGTACCCGTAATCAATGACAGACCTGACTACAAATTTGAACTTGGAAAGGGGATCACACTCAGGGACGGCAGGGATGTCACCATCATCGCTACCGGACTGTGCGTTTCTGCTGCCCTTGAAGCCGCTGAAAGATTCTCCCAGGAAGGTGTTCAGGCCAGGGTCATCAATATCCACACAATCAAGCCCCTGGATGAAGAACTTGTCATCAAAGCTGCAAAGGAAACCGGTAAGATCGTCACAGTAGAGGAACATTCCGTCATCGGCGGGCTTGGAAGTGCGGTATGCGACTGTCTGAGCGAAAACTATCCCGCCAGTGTACTGAAAATAGGTACGAATGATGTGTTTGGGGAATCCGGCCCGGCGGTAAAACTGCTTGCAAAATATGGGCTTGATGCCGACGGAATTTATACGAAGATTAAGAGATATCTTTAACGATTAGAGCACGGAACAAGTTGCACTAAGCCGCAAACTGATGCAATGTTGGATGCGTGTGTATTTTACTTTGGGCGGGAAATCCGCCAGCCAGGGTGCTCCCCTACATGGCAAAGCATCTTTTTGAATGTAACAGAGCGTGTCTGAAAATTATTTGCTGCAAGATGTTGCCCTGCTTCACGGGATATTGCGGCAGTAAATTTTCAGACGCGCTCTGGTCTTACCTGTCATTTCTGTAATTATATTTGCTGTAGAATATTCCATCTATTTGGATCTCTGTTTTATCATTATCAACAAGATACAGAACAATATAGTTATCTACAGGCATTCTTCTGTACCCTAAGAACCTTAGCCGCATATCATTGGTATATTTGTACATTTCAGGATTTAAACAAAGCTGATCATACTTTTTTTCTGTGTATTCAAAAAGTCGGTTGCAGCTTTTGAATGACGAAGCTTAAGTGTCATATATTCTATAATCTCTTTGAGCTGCAGACGTGCTTCTTCTGAAATCTTTAGTTTATAAGCCATATTCTTCCTTTAAATCCCGAAGCACTTCATATCCATCATGTACTGTCCCATTGTCGAATTGATCCCGGGAGATTTCCAATGTTTTGTATATATTGTTCAAGTACATATTTCGTTCATAGGCTTCCATACTCATAATCACCATATCACCATAGCCATTCTTTGTTACAAAAATAGGTTCATCTGACTTATGGCACAATTCTGAAACTTCACTTGTATTTTTTAAGTCTTTGATAGGTATAATCTGAGGCATAAAATCAACTCCTTTCTTTATGGTACAATTATACCTTAATAATCCCATAATTGCACAAGTTTTATACTATATGAAACTATAGTTCCTGCCATTTTTTTGTATTCGATGAGTTATTTTATTATGATATGTCCGACGAGCCTTGGTGCGGTTCTTCTGTATGTAACTGCGGGATAACCCAAAAGCATGCAGCCTGCTATTCCTTTTTCTTCGATTCCAAGCCATTTTTTCAAAATCGGGCTTGTACTGATTACACGCATCATGTAACCGCTGTAAAGGGCTCCCAGACCGTGGGCAACGGCCATGTTCTCGATGTTGGCTGCAGCCAGGCCTCCGTCCAGCGGGTGGTTGTCCGCTGATATTACCAGGAAGGCGGGGGTGTTGTAAAAGAAATTATCGTCCGTGGAATCCGCTTTCCACTTTTCGTAAAAACGTTCAAAGATTCCGGCATACCGTGGCACATCTTTTTGCAATGTACGGATAATATCCGGCATGTTTTCCCATACCAGTGCCTTGAATTCCTCTATCTGATCCTGTATAAAGACAAATGTGCACGCCTGTTTGTTTCTTGCTGTAGCAGTATAACGGCCTGCATTCAGGATATCCTCCACCTTTTCCCGTTCGATTTTTTCCGGCCTGAAATTGCGGATACTTCTCCTGAATTTCATTGCATGCAGCATATTTTCAGGATTCACATCAAATGTCTTTGGCACATACTCCTCCACATCGTCCATATCATATTCCGGTATCGCAGCAGCGCGGACCGGACAGACCGCCACACAGTGTCCGCACTGGAAGCACGGTCCCGAAACTTCTGCTTTTCCTTCTATAATATGCAGCACATCTACCGGGCAGTCAGCCGCACATTCCCCGCACCCGATACACAAATCACGATTTATTTTTACCATATTTTATCTCCTTCCATGCTTTTATTTTCTTGTATTATACACCAAATAAAAACTAGTACATCGAATAATAAGTAACTTGCTGTTAAACTGAGATAAATTTTCGAGAGTGCTGCTTCACAAACGTATGCGTAGCGGGCTACGCTGAGGCTTGTGGAGTAGTGCTATCGGAAATTTAGGTTAGTTTAACAGTAAGTTAATTATACTTCGAGGTACTGGACACCATCCCGGACGATATCCAAAAACTGCATTTTTCTGTAATAATTTTCCTGCAAACACTGTATTACTTCCAATAACAAGGCAATACTATATTCATGCACGTCCGCTGGAACACCCCACCATTACTTCCAGAGGGCGCCATGCAGACTGACAATGAAAGGAGCCTTATTTACATGAAAGCAGAAATTGACAGAGAAGGATGTATATCATGCGGACTCTGCGCCGCTACCTGCCCGGAGGTATTCCGCATGGCAGATGACGACCTGGCAGAAGTCTATAGCGAAATAACCCCGGAAACAGAAGATACCGCAGAAGAAGCGGCAGAAAACTGCCCCGTCAGCGTTATCAAGGTTGATTAGGGGGGAGGTTGTTTTGGCAGGGGGGACGCTGTGCGGAATTGGAACAGGCATCTCCTGGATACGGAATTAGGGCATAAGCGCCGCTAATCAAAATCGGAGCCGGCATGGTGAACACCGCAGACACTCACGAGAATTCTGATGAATTCTCGCTGCGGGTCTGCTTTCCTTCAGGCCTTGTGGGCCTGAAGGAAGTTCACATGCCGGCTCCGATTTTGATGAAGCGGCGCTAATGCCCTAAAAGACGCATCCAGGAGATGCCTGTTCCAATTCCGCACAGCTGGTGCATCCAGTCAGAAGTCAAAAACTCCCTCACGTGAGGAATCAAGGCGGGAGCAGCGTATGGAAGAGAACTGGTGATACAAAGGTTGCTCCAGAACAATCCCTTTCGTAATAACAGACACTGCCTTTTAAGCCAGAACATTAAGTTAAACTCGCTTATAATCTCATCCCGCTCAGCCAGTTCCCATCCGCCTCACCCGCCGGAATCCCCACCGAAGGCAGTATAGTGACCGACTTGATGCGCCCAGCCTGCCGGGAGGTGGATGCTCCGATGCCGTCCGGGGAGGCTTATGCTGATTTTGGAAGCCTTTAGCGTGCCGTACAATTTCTTACTGCGAAAAAGCCGCATCTTATGGAGGAAAACTGATTCCGAATCAGTTTTCCAGAGCGTCTGAGCTTAGAAAGCATCGGCTTTCTAAGTGAATACGCTCGGTTCCATAAGATGCGGCTTTTTCGCAGTTAGAAATTGTAGGCTAAGCGGCCGGTTTCCAAAATCAGCATAAGCCTCCCCGGACGGCATCGGAGCATCCACCTTCCGGCGGGCGCCCCTTCATCCGCCACCCCACTGCCCCCAAAATTCCTACTTCTTGCTATGTGTATCTGCTAGTACGGATATTACGATTATGACTCCCTTGAACACCTGCTGCCAATATGTATTCATTCCCACCAGTGTCATTCCATTTGTCAGAACGGTAAGCAGAAGTACTCCCACGATTGTGCCCATGACTTTTCCGCGTCCGCCGGACATGCTTGTTCCCCCGACTACGGCTGCCGTGATGCAGTCCATCTCGAAGTTCAGGCCGGCTGAGGGCTGTCCGGAACCGAGGCGGGTGGTGATGATCAGACCTGCTATGGCGGTCAGGACTCCCATGATCATATAGACAAGGATTTTTACTTTTTCTACTGCGATTTCTGACCAGCGGCTTGCCTCCATATTTCCGCCTACGGAGTAGATGTAGCGTCCGAAACGGGTCTTCGATGTCAGAATGACGCCGAATATGATAACGATTACCATAATGATGACGGGGACGGGAATTCCAGCGATGTATCCGGTTCCTATCATCGTAAAACTTTCATTGCTCCATACTACGGAATTACCGCCGGTGACGATGTAGGCCAGGCCCCGCAGTACGGTCATGCTTGCAAGGGATGCGATGAATCCTGGCAGCTTTCCTATTGCGCAGAGCACTCCGTTAACGGTTCCGATTACCGCGCCAACTGCAATTGCCGCAATCACGGAAAAGAATACATTGTCCGTATTCTTGCAGACTACGGCTCCTACCAGGCCTGCGGCACATACGAGGGAACCTGCCGATAGGTCAATCTCACCTATGATGATAACCATGGTCATCCCCACCGCCGCGATCGCCGTATAGGAAGCCTGCCTCAGAATATTAGATATATTGTTGGCGGACAGAAACTGTGAGTTCATGATCGTCCAGATCATACATAATACGATTACTACGCCAACTAAAAGCAGTTCCCTGAAGGATCTGAGATTTATCTTTTTTGTTTTATTCATTTTCCATACCTCCGCCAAATGCAGCCTGCATTATGCTATTCTTTGAAACTTCCTCCGCAGCGATTTCGCCGGAAATGCTGCCCTCATGCATGACGATAATCCTGTCGCTTACCTGCATGACTTCTGCGATTTCCGATGAAATCATGATGATGCTTTTTCCTGACTGGGTCAGCTTACGCATCAATGCATAGATCTCACTCTTTGCGCCGATGTCAATTCCTCTTGTGGGCTCATCCATAATCAGGATATCCGGCGTCATGGCCAGCCACTTTGCAATCACCACTTTCTGCTGGTTGCCTCCGCTCAGCTCTTTGACCTCCTGCTCCTCGTTTCTCAGGGATATGCCAAGATCGCTGATGTAGTTTCCCGTGATCTGCTTAAGCACCCGGCGATTCAGCCAGAAGCTTTTCAGCTGTCCAAGCTTGGAGATGAGCATATTATCCCGGATACTCATTCCCAGGATGAGGCCCAGCCCCTTTCTGTCCTCGGGGACAAGGCCGATTCCTGCGCCGATTGCATCCTTAGGAGAAGAGACGCAGACTTTTCCCCCTTTTATATATATTTCACCTTCCCCAATGGGGTCAATGCCAAACAGCTTCCTCATCAATTCCGTTCTCCCCGCGCCTACCAGGCCAAAGAATCCCAGAATCTCCTTTTCATAGAGCTTAAAACTAACCGGGCTGCTTTTGGGATATACCTTCACGTTCTTCACTTCCATGATTACATGCTCCCGATTCACAAATTCACTTCCACATGCCTTGCGCCCATCTAACTCATGCCCTATCATCATTTTAATCAGGTCGGGTTCTGTCACCCGCTTTGTCTCTACCGTATCTATGTATGTACCATTTCGAAAAACCGTAATACGATCGGATAGCTGGAACACCTCTTCCATTCTGTGGGAAATGTATACGATGCACACGCCCTGTTTTCTCAGATCCTCTATGATCTGGAACAGCACCTGAGATTCCTTTTCCGACAGACTGGCCGTAGGTTCGTCAAACACCACCACTCTGGCCTGAAAGGACAATGCCTTCGCAATCTCCACGCACTGCATCTGTCCGCAGCTCAGCTCGGATACCGGGGTGCCCGGATCGATGTCCAGGTTTACCTTTTGAAGTTCTGCCTTTGCCTTTTTATTCAGTGTGTCCCTGTCCAGCAGCCTGCTTTTTCCGACCGGCTCTCTGCCGATGAAAATATTTTCTGCTATATTCATATTTTCCAAGAGGTTCAGTTCCTGAAAAACCATGCTTAATCCTGCTTTCTGTGCCATTAGCGGTGATTTCATCTCTGCCTCTTCCATCTGTCCGTTTTCTTCGTTCAAAAGATACATGCTGCCTTCGTCTTTTGAGTATACCCCTGTCATGATTTTCATCAAAGTAGATTTCCCTGCCCCATTCTCTCCCATGAGTGCATGGACTTCTCCTTTTCGCAGCTCGATCTGTACATGATCCAGTGCCTTAATTCCTGCAAATGCCTTCGATATTCCTTCCATCTTTACTATTACATCGGACATATCTTCACCTCTTCATTTATGATAGGAACCATCCACATACGCAGATGGTTCCAATTCAGGTACGCCAGGGCGTACCTGCGGCTTTCAAGGTTAATACTTATTCTACCTCAACGCCATATCCTTTTTCTCTGTCGATAAATTCCTGGATATTGTCTTTGTCCATGTACTCAACAGGAACTTCAATAAATTTCTCAACGTCTTTTCCTTCACACCATGCCAATGCCTGTTCTACAGCCTTGTATCCCATCTGATATGGATCCTGTGATACGCCTACTGCCACTTTCCCGTCCCGGATAGCCGCCATATTCTCGGATGTTGCATCCACAGTGGTAATCAATAGGTCTTTCAGATTCGCGGAGGTAGCCGCGCTTAAGATTGCCATACCTGAATTTTCATTAATTCCTACAAACGCATCGATGTCCGGATTTGCCTGCAGAATATTCTCTGCGGAAGCCAGGGCCGTATCTCTTGCATGCGCAGTCTGCTGCTCTGCCACAATTTCAATCCCGCTCTCTTTGATTACTTCCATGAAACCTTCGGTCCTGTCCTTCAATGAGCTGACCGTAATCCCATCGATGATAGCGATTTTCCCTTTGCCGTCGAGTTTTTCTATTACGTATTCTGCCAGCATTTTTCCGATTTCTTTATTATCGGAGGCAACGAATGCAAGGGAACCTTCGCAGTCCACATCCATTGTAAATACGCCGACGCCTCCATTCACGGCATCGCTGACGGCATTGACCACGCCCTCCGAATCATAAGGGTTCAGCAGGATTGCATCGCATCCCATAGTCACCAGGTTCTCGAGCTGGGAATTCTGCGTTTCCAGAGAACTGTCGGCTGACAGGACGTTACATTTTTTCACGTTGTAATCTTCACATGCCTTCTCAATCCCCTTTTGCATTGCTACGAAGAAGGGGTGCACATTCTGTCCGAATGAAACTCCAAGTGTGATTTCTTCCGCTGACTTTCCTTCCTCTGTTTTTGCCTGCCCGGAATCTGCGGCTGGTTCAGAAGCTTCTTTCCCTGGTCCCTCACTTGTACATGCAGCCAGTGTGACTGCCATCATTGCTGCGCAAAGCAGAGCTGCTATTCTTTTTTTCATAATCTATTCCCTCCATTATAACTGGCATTTTATATGTTTTCATGGTATATTTATATCGTATTCAATTAGATCTGCGGGCCGCCTGCTATATTGCGGGGAGCCAGAGCAATCTTGCCAAGGATTGAGTACTGTGACGCATGACCTGCTGCTGGAATATTTCCCGGTATCCGGTGGATAGTTGAATAAGCGATGGTCGCAAACTTAATCGCTTCTTTATATTCCGGCGGGATGCCGATTTCAGCAGAGGTCGTCACTTTGATATTTCCCGGAATTCGTTCCCGGATCTCTTTCATAATCTGAGGATTCTTTACTCCCCCGCCGCTTGCATACAGCTTGTCCGTCTTCTCTATGATCTCCGCAGGTATATTGTCAATCATACTTTTCGCAACAGCCGCCCCTGTAAATGCGCATGACGTTGCAAGAATATCTTCCGCCGGCAGATGTCCGAATTTGTCCAGAACACTGTCTATGTACTGTTCGTTGTAATCTCCTACCCATCCTGATCTTGGTACCGGCCTGTCCCAGAACGGATGCTGCATAAAGAAGTCCAGCATCTCTTCATTGATGTTTCCTCTGGAGGCAAGCTCACCGTCTTTGTCGTAATCCTTCCCGGTCAGTTTCTTGCACAGGTAGTTGGATACCGCATTCCCCGGACCAGTGTCAAATCCAAACATGTCTCTTCTGTCTTTACCTGCCACATGCAGGTTTGCAATTCCGCCGATATTCAGCGTCATGACCGGCTTCTCCTCGTTCCGGAATAAAATGTAATCCAGATATGGCATCAACGGAGCCGCCGCACCTCCCCATACGTGATCTGCGGGACGGAAATGTGTCACCGTGTCAATATTCGTCAGGTTTGCGATTACAGAGCTCTCGCCCATCTGAAGTCCGGCCGGATACGGCCCGTCCAGCCATCTGTGGAGCCAATCCCCCTTTTCCTCCTCAGACATGGACGCGATCTTCGCGTGGTCAGGCTGCTCCTGGTATATGGTCTGTGTATCCAGCCCCAGCACTTTGATATCCAGCGGATTGATATGATTCTCTTTCATAAACTGTACTGCTTTTTCAGCAAATACTGCTCCGCAGATATAATTGAGCCTGTTGATCCCCACCATATCCACGCGGTTCTCAAAGGCATCCCTCACGATCGGCGTTACCTCCTCGGGCCAGTCGTAGGAACCTCCGCAGATAAAGCGGGGCGCTTTGGGAAAACCATCGCTGTCCATCTCGATCTCTGCCAGAATCACGTCGATTCCGTCAAAGGACGAACCACTGTTCATACCCATAATTAAATCCATTTTGTTCCCTCCTTGAATTGATATTTATAGAACACCCTCCGGTGCTGCTACCAGTTTAGTCGGCTTTTCTGCAGGATTTCCGAAATACAATGGAGGCCTCCAGTACCTCTCGTTTCTCCCCCTGCTCTCCGGGGGCTTTTTCTTTTTGTGCGATCAGCTCCTGCACCGCTGCCTTTCCGATCGCTTCGATGGGCTGAACCACGGTTGTAATATCCAGCAATTCATTTAGTTCTTCATCATCCCATACGAGAAGCGAAATATCCTGGGGAATGTGCATCTTTCTTTTCTTCAGTTCCATGAGCACACCGATGCACAGGCTGTTATTCAGCACATAAAGAGCTGTGGGGCCTTCCACGTCCAGCAGCTCCGCCGTCTTCTCCCGGATCTTTTCCTTATCATTATGTGCGGCAAACATCACCAGGTCTTCCCGGTATTCGGCGCCGTACTCTTCCAGTGCTCTTTTATAGCCTTTGATTCTTTCATTTACAGTAGAATAATCGTCAGTTGCGAGCACCCCGATCTTTCTGTGTCCCAATTCCAGAAGATACCTGGCCGCCTGACAGGATGCCTCCGCGTTATTGCTCTGAATTACCCTGGAATCCAGTCCGCGGATTCTTCTGTCCACAAACACAACCGGTACGCTGCCCTGATACAGTTCTCTGTATTGTTCCCGGATCTCCTCTTCCCTTTTTACCGTAGACATCAGGATCACGCCGTCCACCTGTCTGCCATACATGTTCTGGAGATGCCCGATTTCCTGCGCCACATTCTCATGGGTGTTGCAGACAATGACATTGTATCCCTGCTTTTGTGCTTCTTTTTCAACTGCATAGATCAGTTTATTGCAGTAATTATTTTTAATGCTGCCCAGTATTACGGCAATTGTCTTTGTGCTCTGGCCCCTTAGTCCCTGCGCTACCAGATTGGGCCTGTAGTTTAAAGCTTCCACAGCCTGCATGACTTTTTCCCTGCTCTTTTCCGATACGTTGCCGTAACCGCCGACCACACGCCCCGCCGTTGCTCTGGACACGCCTGCCAGCTTCGCCACATCTGTAATCGTAATATTCTGTTCCATCCTTCCACCTCCGCTCTCACATTTTTGAGAACGATCTCATTTCTGTGAATTTAAAAACTTGAGAACGTTCTCAAGTTGTAACTGTATTATACTCACACCATTTTCTATTTGTCAATTGCTTTTGGTCAACATGCTTTATTTTATTAGTTTTCACTAATTATAGTTAGCTATTTTTATCAGTATTTCACAAAGTTTTATTTTCATATCGCTGAAACCATTTCCCAAATTCTTCCGCTGGCAAAGGCCTGGAAATCACGTATCCCTGCACCATATCGCAGTGAAGTGAGCGCAGATATTCCAGCTGTGCAGTATCTTCAATCCCCTCCGCCACCGTTTTCACATGCAGCCTTTTGGCTAGTTCAAGCAGGCAGGCAATTACAGCCTTTGCCTTGTCACTGGACATATCCAGGAAGAACAGGCGGTCCAGCTTGATCACGTCCACATCAAATTCTTTCAACAGCCCAAGTGAAGAGAATCCGGAACCGAAATCATCCAGGGAGCAGCTGAAGCCGTGCTCATGCATCTGGCGTATCACATTTATAACCCTGCTGATCTGTCCGTCGTCAAAGAAAATAGATTCCGTGAGTTCGAATTCGATCATCTCATGTGCAATGCCATATTTATCTGCAGTTTCAATAAAAGGCTCCAAACATTGGCTGCCCTGAAAATGGAGCCTGGAAAGATTCACCGAAACCGGCACCGGATTCTTCCCCTCTGCGCTCCATTGCTTCAGCAATTTACAGACTTCTTCAAACATATACAGATCCAGCTGGCAGATCCTGCCATTTTTTTCAAACAGCGGGATGAAGTCCGATGGAAAAATCATCCCCTTCTTTGGATGGTTCCAGCGCACCAGAGCCTCTGCGCCCTCAATCCGTCCGCTTTCAAGCCCTGCTTTGGGTTGAAGATACACCTGAAAATCATGATTGATCAAGGACTCTTGAAACAAAGCATTCAGCTCCTGCTCTCTCTTCACCTGTTTTACAATAGCGCCGCTGTAAAACGCACAGACATTCTCCGATCCCTGCTCTGCATATTGATATGCCAGTCGGGCACGGTCCTGCAGAATCGTAATATCCATGAACGGATCGTCTAACATACAGGCACCCTGCTGAAAGATCAGCTCGCAGTGCGGTACATCTGTGTCTTTAAAGGAATGAATATCTTCGAGTATTTTATCAAGCCGCATTTGTACATCTTCACGACGGCTTTCTTTCAGGCAGAGCGTAAAGTGATCGGATCCGCTTCTGGCGGCAAACTCATTCTTATGCCTGTCAATGTTCCTGTCCAGAACCCGATATATATAACGGAGTATCTCGTCCGCCTCTTCACTGCCATAACGCTCGTTAATCAACTTAAATCCCTTCACGTTCAGCTGCACTAAGTAGTAATCAGACAACGCTATGTCCGGCCCTATTTCGGTAAATTTCAAGCGAAGAGCCGCCTGATTCATGCCGCCGGTCACTTCATCCATAAATGCAAAACGCTCCAGCTTCCTTCTGCTCTCATGAAACAGACGGTAAACATTCAGCAAAAGCACGAAACAGGCGGCGGCGACAAACCCCAGGATCAGAAATGAACGGAATACATACCGGTCCAGCCCCTCTGATATGATGTCTGCCGGTATCAGCGTGAGAAGAAACCAGTCGTTTATATTCAGAGAATTGTATGACAGATACAGCTCCTCTTGCTTGATGGACGTAAATTCCAGCATCCCGTTTTTACCGCTCTTTAAATCGGCCTTCATCTCGTAAATATCATCGACAACCTCGGAGTCCCTGTCGTTTTTGAAGATATCATCCAGCTGCATAAAGGTCTCTACATCAGTTGGGGAGAGAATCACCTCCCCGCTGCTGTCGATAATGCAGCTAAGACTGTTTCCGCTAAAGCTTTTGGAGGCAATCATTTCCTGCATCTTTTCCTTATTCCTGATGCCTACTGCCACTTCCTGTATCTCTTGATTGATGGTAACCGGCACCGTATAGATGATCTCCTGTCCGCCAAGGTAACTTGCCCCTGCCTTGCCTTCAAATGCTTCCTTTACGACAGGAAGGCGGCTGAGCCGTTTCTCTTCCTGCTCATTGAGACTGCGGCTCTGGCTGGATGAGATCAGTTTTCCCTCATTGCCAATGACAAAAAGAGAAGAAAATTCGAGTATGTCCGCCTTTCTCTTTAAAAGTTCCGGCAATTTTGCAATCCCGGCATCCTCCTGCAGCCTGGCTGCGGAATCTGCGACTGCTTTCAGATCCTCCATTCTATGATTCATGGTATCGCTGATTTCTCTTGTTGTCTGTATGGTTACATCGTATAGATACTGCTTCGTACTGCGGTCCAATACGCTCCTCAGATCTGCTGCATTCCATATGGAAATAAGTAATGTAATGATAACAACAGCAGAGATAAAAACGATCTGGACTCCTCTTAACATCAACGGCCGCCGATAATTCGGAACAGCTTTCACTTTTTTCTTCATGGCAAATGCTCCTGTTTACAAAAATAAATATTTGTACCTTTGTTATTCATTTTACTATGAAGCATTTTTACCGTGCAAACCAATATTTGTGTACGTATACAGATAGTGGCTTTAAGAAATAATATGATTTATGATATACTGTTGCAAAAATTAAAAAGGAGTCCCGGCTATGGAGCAGAAAAAGACGTTATATGATTACTTATATCAGAACCTAAGGGAGCAGATACTGACAGGTATCCTGCCTTACGGCGCTCATATTCCTTCCATAACGCAGCTCTGCGATATATACAATGTCGGCGTAAGAACCGCAAAAGATGTGGTCAAGGCCCTGAAGAAGGAGGGGCTGATCCATACAGAGCAAAGGCGCCCGTCTATTGTGATATACCGTCATCCGCAGGCCGCCACAGACAATCCCGTCTATGCTATCCTGGGACAGCGCAGCTCTATTCTCACGGTTTATCAAACCATGTCCATACTGATGCCGCTGCTTCTTTCATTTTCAGCCAGCCTGTGCAGCCCCCGGAAATTGGAGCAGTGCTTCTGGCCGCTTATCCATGAGCGTCGTGAGAAGCGGGAATTGTGGCAGAGCCATTCGGACTTTCTCCATGGTCTGCTGGCAGCTTCGCACAACCTGCTATTCAGAGATCTGTACACCAGTCTCGAAATCTATGCGCAGGTTCCCTTCTTCTGGGAGCACAGGGCAGAATTCCCAACCACCCCTGCATATGAGGCCTGCAGACGCAAATTCTGGGACATGGAAACTTTAAAAACCAGAAATCACGAAGAAACATGCCGTCATTTTACCCATTCCTACCGGCTGTCGGCAGAGATCATCAGCCAGTACCTTGACCAGCTTGCCAGAGAATATCCGATGGTTTCGGACCACAGTGAGGATATCTACACATGGCGTGCCGAGCTTGGCAGGGACCACTATTATATGCAGATTGTCCGGGATCTGATTGACAAAATCGGCCTGGGGACATACAAAGACGGGGATTATCTGCCCTCCGAAAAAGTGCTTGCAGACCAGTACGGCGCTTCCCGCTCCACAATCCGCAAAGCCATTGCCACCCTGAACCAGCTTGGTTTCGGACAGACATTCACCCCCAAAGGCACCCGTGTCATACTTGCTACGGATGAGGCGACTTATGCCTGTATGAAAACAAAAATGTACAAACGAGATACCCTGCTCTACTTAAGCGGCCTGCAGTTCATGGCCCTCGCCGCGCCATCCGCCGCAGCCCTGGCATTTCCCAACATTACGCCCTCTGTACAGGACCGTATGCGCAGCAGGTTCCGTGAGCCAGGGGCGATTCCCCTGGACATTATCATGGACGAGGTGATAAGCCTGCTGCCTCTTCGTCCCCACAGAATTATTCTGCAGGAAGTCCGCAGCATCCTCCACTGGGGCTATTATTTTTCCTTTTATCCTGAGGGAAATCAATTATCCAATCCGTTAAACCAGATGGGATTAAAAGCATTTGAAGGCCTGGAGGCCCAGGACTGCGGGGCCTTCTCTATGCATCTTGCCCAATGTTACTGCCATGTCCTGAATGTGATCCGGGAATTCATGGTCACGTGCGGACTGCCGGAGGCCGCAGAGATTGTAACACCCAAAAAACGGTTTTTGCAGTGCACCATATATAAATGAAAGATACAAAATCAAGGCTGATGGACGGTTCCTCCCGTCCATCAGCCTTATCTTCTATATACCTGCCCAGAGGTACTTTCCGCGTTCTCCAACCTGATAGAAATCCCCATAGTTAATATGGAATACATCTTTTTCTATTCCGCTGATATCCGCCTTATTCTTGATCAGATACTGCCAGATTCCCGCGTTGGAGATGTCCCCCTGAAGGAGAATCCCTTCTATTTTGCCATCCCGCAGAATCACTCTGTTATAATGCCCGCGGTCTTCTCTGACCTGAACTTCGTCTCCCTCTTCTGCACGGATTTTCCCGATGCAGAGCGTGACAAGCCCAAAGAAATTGATTGTATTTTTAGCCGCATATGTATCCGTATATTCTGTTTCAATGCCGCACATATTTTTTCCGGCTATACGCCCCTGGTCCGCCGCATTTGGCCAGATTCCTGAGAGACCCGTCATGTCTCCTGCCGCATAGACATCCGCCGCAGTGGTCTGCAGATAGCTGTCTACCACGATCCCCCGTTCACAGGCAATGCCGCTGCCTTCCAGATATGCTGTACATGGGCGCACACCCGCCGCAGCAATAATCATGTCGCAGGCCACTTCTTCCCCGTTATCGAGTGTCACCTTATGAATCCTGCCATCGGCTTCACATACAGCCTGGTCCGCCTTTCTTCCAAGGAGAAAACGTACCCCTGCCTTTTCAAATAATTCCTGATAAGCAGCCGCCCCGTGTTCATCCAGCTGAACCGGCAGGATCTGAGGCGCCATCTCTACGATGGTCACTTTCTTTCCCAGTTCCAGAAGTCCATATGCTGCATCCAGGCCTACCAGGCCGGAACCGATAATCAGGATTTCCTGCGCCTGCGCCGCTTCCCTCACAATCGCCCGGGCATCCGGCAGATCTCTGAGCCCGAATACATTGGACGCTTTTCTGAGTTCCCCGACAGGAGGAATCAGGCTGTTCGCCCCGGTTGCAAGCAAAAGTTTGTCGTAACGGACGGTTTCTCCGTTATCCAGAACGGCTTCCTTTTGGTTCGGACAGACTTTGGACAGCCTCACGCCGCTCATCCAACGGACGTTGTATTTGGCAAAGAAGTCTTCCTCTGTAAAATCCAGACCCTTCTCGTCTCTTTCCCCGGCAATATATTTATGCAGCATACAGCGGGAATGAATCTGTGTGTCTGCAGAAATCATGACAATCTCCGCTGATTCTTCCTGCGCTCTTATGACCTTTGCAGCTTCTACGCCTGCAACTCCGGCGCCGATTATTACATACTTCATCCGCTATACCTCCTCCACATAAATCGCCTTCGTTGGACAGGCCGCCACACAGGATGGCTCGCCCCCTGCATTTACACAGAAATCGCACTTGATGACTTTGCTGTTCGTAACACTGTCAGGCTTCAGTACTCCAAAAGGACAGTTCATCACGCACATGAAACAGGAACCGCAGCGGTCCTCGTCATAGAACACATGACCGCTTTCGGGATCTTTTCTGAGCGCACCACTCATACAGGATTTGACGCACTCCGGGTCGTCACAGTGACGGCAGAACAGCGGTTTATATCTTCCTTTGGAATCCTTCAATATAAAGTTTCTGGACTCATTTTCCGGGTCTGTCAGATTCAAGTCATAGACCGTACCCTCGCCTTCTCTGTGAGCCTGCATGCAGGCTACGGAGCAGTTCTTACATCCATCGCATTTTTCATACTCAATCATGATACGCTTCATAAAATAAGGCTCCTCTCTTAAATATTCAGTCCCTGGCGTTTTTCCAGTACAATCTTCTCTAAAATGTCTGCGGATTCTTTTGCATCTCCGTTGATGATGACCTGTCCTCCGGTCAGAGTCTTCATATCTTCTGTCAGTACCTGAACCGCTACCGGGCTTCCGGTTACAAACGGCGGCAGTCCCAGATGAAGCGGAAGTCCTAAAGCCAGGCCGTAGCATCCGTCTGCCAGCGCCTGTTCTTCCAGCCACTGTGCCGCAGAAAGCACAAGCGGAAGCTGAGGCAGGTCGACTCCCAGTGCCTCTGCCAGCTCGGTTGCCACGATTTCCAGACGTCCGATTGCCAGACACGGTCCAAAGTTCAGCACCGGCGGAATTCCCAGTGATTCACAGACTGCACGCAGTTTCGGGCCTGCATATTTGGCTGCTTCCGGTGTCATCAGCCCGCAGTTTTCGATACCGCCTGAAGAACATCCTGCAGTCAGTACGATGATATCTCTTGAAATCAGTTCTTTTACCAGGTCGACTGTAAGTATGTCATGGCCTCCTGCAGTCAGGTTTGAACATCCGACTACTCCTGCAACTCCCTTGATATCGCCTGATACGATCAGATCGATCAATGGTTTCCAGCTTCCGCCGAGGAATTTTTTCAGGGAAACTTCGCTGACTCCGGTCAGTGTATTCTCGTAACCGTGTTCTTCCATCAGATTCATAGGCACATTGCCTCTGCGTGCACTGTAAGCCTCGATTACTTCGTCAATAATCTCTTCCGTAACAGCCGGACGGTTTTCAAAATCAAATTCTTTTAATTCCGCATTGGCTTTTTTCGCTATATTATCAATGCAGATCTGCTTAATCTGCAGTTCATCACAGATCGGCTCGATTCCCGGCAGAGTACAGTTAAACTCTGAGATAACGGCATCAATTCCTCCGGTTGCCAGAATAGCTTCACTTGTGAAGTTATTGCCGGCATGGCCGTCAAAGATCTCCGTGTAGTGTGCGCCCCTCAGCTGCAGATCCTGCCCCACGCAGGTACATCCAACCAGCTTGAATCCTTTTGCGCCGGCTTTTTTTGCTTTTGCAATCACGTCCTCATCGGTCAGCCTGTTCTGCAGGAAGGTAAACATGGAGTGCTGATGTCCGGTAATCATGATATTGATATAATCCGGGTCAATGACTCTAAGCCCCACAGGTGCAAAACGGATTTCCGGTTCTCCGAGCACAATATCGTTGAGTAAATTCGTAAGCACAAGCCCGTACATTCCTGTGGATATCCCCAGCTTGAGACAGTCAAGGAGCATATTGACAGGGTCGGAATTCAGATTGGTTGAACATTTTACGACTCCGTGGAACACTTCAGACTTCGCGCCTCCGGGAAGAATTCCCAGCTCTTTCCATTTCTCAAAGCGTGGTTTATATGCCATCTTCTCTGTAAGCTGCATCTTTTCATACTCCGGCAGGTATAGATCTCTCAGAACCGCGTCTGCGACTGCTTCTGCCTTTTTATGTACGTCTGTCTCCTCAATGCCGAAAAGGGTAGCCAGACGGTCCAGTGTCTCAACACCTTTGATCTCGCCTTTGCTCTTTGCCACATTCTTCACGTTCAGAGCTGTATTCTCCACCACATGGATGTAGCAGCCGGAACCGGAAGCTACGGCCCTTAAAAGATTTCTCGTTACGATCGTATCTGCGTTCGCTCCGCAGATTCCGCGCGGCGCTTTTGGTGTAATACGGCAGGGGCCGTTCGCACACAGGCGGCAGCACACACCCTGCAGTCCGAAGCCACACTTTGTACTCTGTGCATCCACTCTGTGATGGGATGTCTCCACGGGCAGTTTTGCAATAAAGTCCTCCAGCGGCTTGTCAGCACTTTTGCAGGTATTGCATCCATAACATTGATTCATAATCTTTTCCTCCTTAATACATGACTATTTTAGTCTAGTTTTGGTTTATAAAAAAATCCCTTTCCTTCTGAAAGGAATATTTTTCAGAGTATATCTAAAGATTCTAGTTACCTGATATATCAGAATAAATCATACAATGTGGTTGATTTGAGCGCATCAACAAGTACTTTCTGCACTTTTCTCAGTTCCGCATGTACTCTGCAGGCATCTCCGCCTGTATTCCTGCTGCATGACTGGCTCATACACGGCGTAATCATAGGTTCCTCATCCACTGCTGTCACTACATCATAGAGCGTAAGGGCTTTCAATTCCACTGCCAGCCGACACCCTCCGGCCACACCCCGTTCCACGATAATATATCCGGCCCTCTGCAGCTTGCCGATAATCTTGTATGCAAATGACTCCGGCACTTCCTCCGCCTGGCATATATCCTTCACTGTATGCTTCTCCTTATCCTTCAGAGAACGCATAATACGAATCGCATAATCAGCTTCCTTTGTGATAAGCATTGCAACACCTCTTTTCTATAGTGATAGACTAACATACTGGAGTAAAAAAGTCAAGTTTAAAATTAAAGAAAAAAGCGGCCAAGCCCACTTCAACTCCCCCTCACTCATGAGGGACTTGCACACTTTGGCGCCGCCGCGATGCCGCCTTGCGGCTATTTACCTTATCGCGCCGTGTGCATCCCCCAGAGGGTTACAATGCCGGCTTTCCTCTTTACTCCTGATATCCGCAGCAGCATCCTCAGATTTTTACTGCGGGAACGGAAAGTTTTGCCCCCATATCTGTATCAGCTCCAAAATTAAAGCTGGGCGCTTTATCATAAGCCATCCTGTAGCCGTATACTTCAGGATGATATCTTTCCAACGCCGCATATGCACTCTCGATTGCCGCGCAGAAGTCTTCCTCATCCTCATATGGCTCCGTCTGGAAATACAGCATAACACATGGCTCCAGCACTGCGGTTTTATACTCCGCAGGCAGCGGTTTGTTAAAGTCCAGGGGAACTTCTATTCCAGCCGCCATTTTCGAAAAGCCTTCCTCTACCAAAAAACCGGGCAGTTCCATCAGGGCGGCTGTATCGAATTTCTCTCCGATGCTGTTTAACAGCCCTTCCCACTCACATCCCATTTCTTCGCAGTAAGAAAAATAGTCTTCTGCGCTTCGGGAGGGAAGCCAGATCAATTTCCTTTGGGGCCTTTCTTTCGCAGTTATCATGCACAGACTCAGATCTTTACTCATAATTGTTTCCTCCTTATATTTCAGTAATGCATAGTAATGATTAACCGGGTATTGGACAAACAGAGGAATCGGGATCAATCTTTCCCTGTATTCAGAGGGAGTTACGTGAAAACGCCTGCTGAAAGAGCGGGTAAAGCCTTCATGTGAGGAGAAATGGCTGTTCAGCGCAACCTGAAGCACACTGTTACCTGTGCCTGCCAGTTCGTTGGCGCTCTCGGTCAGACATACCGCATTCACATATTCCTGCAGCGTCCTGCCTGTCTGATGCTTGAAAATACGGTCGGCATGGCGCCTGGAATATCCGGCTGCCCTGCATACCTTTTCCGCGGTAAAGCCGTCCTCCTGAAAATGTTCCTTTATATAATCCTGCATGCTTCTTACTGCCTCAATTTCATCCATACTATGCTGTATCCTTTACTTCATCATCATACTGTGTCTATAAGGAATCTGTCTTGATAAATCCGGACATGATTTTTACTTAAAAAGCCCTATTGAGTTCTTTCTATAATATTATAACCGGCAGCTGTCCATTAAAACGCCTTCCCCAAAATAATATCTGCTGCCTCCACATATGCCCGCTAAATCTTTTGAGCATAAAAATACCTCAAAGCCTTCTTGATGGCTCTGAGGCATCTCTTTTCTATATTCAGTTAAACTTACCAGCTCCGGAAGAATAAGTTGTTGCCGATATTCACCCCGGGCCTGTCCGTTGATCCGGCATAGAGGAAATAATAACAATCCGCCACCGCTGCCAGCCTGACTCCGCTCAGCGCTTCTTTTGCCACCTGACAGGAAAGCGCCCTCGGCCCCCTGGACAGGGCCGCATCCAGGCTCCCCTTAGTTACCGGTTCAAACTGATTGGATGCATAGACTACTTCTGTTATACTATTGGGGAAGCGGGGATCATTCACCCGGTTCAGAATCACCGTGGCAACCGCCAGCAATGAATTGTAATCCTGATACGCTTCACACTCTATAATCGCCGCCAGCAGCCTTTCCTCATCCTCGGATACCTGAAGCGCCTCCGCACGCACGGTTGATCCGTCCGTACCGCTCGGGTACCCCAGTGCCGCCGTCTCCTGGGCGCGCACCTGCTGAAGCCTTACTGTATATGCCTCCAGATCCGTTGACGTAGCTTCCGCTTTCATCCTCAGCTCATCCTGCTGCGCCGTCAGCCTGCCCTGGAGATCGCCCAACGCCTTCTGCTGGTTCTGCAGTGTCTCCTGCTTTGTGGCAATGTCTTCCCTGACTGCGCTTAAGGATTCCAGCATCTCTCTGTCATAATCACTGATATTCTGGATAAATTCCGCTTTGTTCAGGAAGTCGGTCATGCTCTCTGCTGAGAAAAGCAATTCCAACAAGGACGCATTGCCTGTCTCATATAAATACTTAATGCGCGCTTTCATATCCTCGTACTGCTGTTCCTCGTTGGCTTTCGCACTAGAAAGAGCTTCTTCCGTACGGAGGATCTCGCCTGACATAATGGCTGACTGCATCTCGATGGACTGAATCTCATCGCTGATCGACAGCATCTCCTGGTTGATCCCCTCCAGCTCGGTCTGCAGCTCAGCGGTCTTCTGGCTTAAAGATGCGGAATCTTCCGCCCGGACAGGGATCAGAGGACATACCACTGCAAGAGTGCATGCAATTGCAAGTCCCTTATGTAACCTTCGTCTTAAGTACAAATTCATAATCTTAATTCCCTCCTGGAATAGTATCTGTTCAGACATTATACTATATAATGTCTTATTTCGCAATTTAAGATTTTCCACAATCTTCTGCGAGGCGTTTCGAATGCAGTGTTTCTGTGGGTTGCCGCCGCAAATTTTTTTCATGTCGGGCGGGATGTTTTAAAGGATTTTGCATATGGAAGTTCCAAAACAATGTTGTTTTGATTATTGGAAAGGTTTATAATAATTAACATACCACAACGTGAAACTAGAATACTATTAAAAAAGACTTTGTAACTATGTAGAGAGATTAGAAAGGAAAGGATACTGTTATGAGTACATATTCTATTTATTTCAGCCCCACACAGGGAACCAAAAAGGTTACAAATGCATTAGCCAGCGCCTTCGAGGACTATAAGGAGATTGAATTATGCAAGGCAGATGACGGCAGCTTGCTGCCTGCATTTACGGAACAGGATGTGTGTATTATTGGAGCTCCTGCTTTTGGGGGAAGAGTGCCGGCGTTTGCAATTGAACAGATTAAAAAGCTGGAGGGCCATCAAGCAAGGGCGGTATTAGCGGCTGTATATGGCAACAGAGCCTATGAAGATACGCTCATCGAATTATACGATACCTTAAAAGAATGCGGTTTTCGATGCGTCGGCGCCGTTGCTGCAATCGCGGAACATTCCATTATGCGCCAGTTTGCTGCAGGCAGGCCCGATGAAAAGGACATAGCAGAATTAGAAGAATTTTCAAGAGAGCTTTCCGAAAAATTAGCCGGCCCAAAAGGCGGTGAAGAGATTCAGGTACCGGGAAACCGTCCTTATAAAGTATTCAACGGTTCGCCGATGAAACCTTTCACGACCGAAGCATGCAATAATTGCGGCACATGTGTAAAAGCCTGTCCGGCAGAAGCCATCTCAGCAGAAGCTCCGTATACCACGGATCCGATAAAGTGTTTCTCATGTATGCGCTGTATCCAGGTCTGTCCTGAAAATGCAAGGCAGGTAAACCCGGATATGGTAAATGGGCTCGTACAAAAGATGCAAAAAATGTTGGAAGTACCGAAGAAAAACGAATTATTTATTTAAGCAGTATATAAAATGGCTCCGGGGGCTTTGCCCCTGAGCCATTTTACGAATGCAGCATAGCTGCTTCTGCATCAGATAACACCATGTACTTCTTTTCATATCCCTTTCCTTTTGTCCCTAAGTGTTCTTAAACATGCCCATAGTAATCTCTATGGTTTACAACAGAGTAAGCATAATCCAGCAATGTCCCCCAGCTATATACCGGCAGATCCAGCTCCCGCTGAATTGCTCTGGCAAAAGGCTGCATCCCCGTACATTCCAGCATAATGGCTCCCATATCCGGATGTTTATCCACCAGGTCCCTGCACATGGCAATCATCTGCTTCTCTGCTTTTGAATAATACGCCTCCGGAACCTCCTTGCGCACCTGTGCATTCCAGAGATTATCAAATTCCGTGCAGCCATATTCGTCCTGTGCACCGGCGATAAAATAATTACTGTCCGGGGCAATGCCCACATTTTTCAGATGTGTCTCTGTCAGGAATTTGCCCATAGCGGCAACAATCCCCACGCTTCTATTCTTGCCGATCGTCTGCTGGATCATTGGAACCTGCAGCAGACTTGACATGAATACCGGGATATCCACATAGCCGGCAACCTCCTGCTGGAAATATGCAAAATATCCGCATTCCGCTGCGATTGCGCGGCACCCCATTTTTTCCAGCCGTTTCGCCGCCGCCAATATCGGCTCCCTGCACTGTGTTTTATCTTCCTCCCACACCAGCTTATAAATATCTATATCCTGAACAATGTCATATTGTATAGGATACGGAAAAGCACTCGCGTTTCTGACATCTCCCGGGAACCCCGGATAGACTTCATCCAGAATCATGATCCCAAGCCCCATCCCGTAACAGCTGTGCTGCTTTCTTGCACGGATCAGCTCTATATTTGTATCATGTGGCAAATAGTACATATTTTCCCTCCTATACTTTTAAGTATGAATCCAATCGTTTCAGTTTATCCTCCGGCAATGCACCGCATCCTAAGATAACCGCCGCACTGGTTTTCCTGATGGACGGAAGTTAATGAAGCCGCATCCACGTATATAATCAGCTTAAAAGAATTTTACCAGACAGCATGAAGGAAGGATTTCCTAAAAACGAAATCCTTCCTTCATGTTTCTATGCAGCCTTTCTATTCATCGCATTTTCCAAAGTCCCTTCCGGCCTGCACAAAGGCCTTCAGGTTCTCCGGAGGAGTCGTTGCCGTCACCTCGCACCCGCTTCCCAGGATAAAGTTTCCGCCCTTTTTCCCTTCCTGTACAACTTTTGCCGTCTGGTCATAGACCTCCTGCGGTGTTCCGTTCGCCAGCAGCGAGGGATCAATGTTGCCCCTGAGCACCCTATCCGTCTGTGTTTTCAGTCTGCTGACATCACACAAATGGTCAAAGTCAATGATATCGCTGCCGTTTCTTGCAATAAGTTCCACAATCCCATGGATGTCCCCGCAAATATGTGTAATTGCCCTGACCCCGTTTTCATGAATCGCAGATACGAGCCTGGTTTCATACGGCAGCGCAAAATCTTCGTAATTTTGTGCAGAAATCACCGTATTAGAAGCCATTGCATGCCCAAAGGAAATGGCATCCACCCCTGTCTCCGCCAGATATTTCACATAGTTCACCGTATAGGCCAGACACCGTTCCAGCAGTTCATGCACCGTTTCAGGGTCTGTCAGCATCCCTATCAGCAGCTCTTCCATGGGGATCAGCTGACTTGCCACGTTCAGCGGGGCGTTGCACCACGCGGTTACGTAAATCCGGTCCCCAACCTCTCTCTTTACAATCTCTGACGCGCGCAGAATTGTTTTCGTCGGCTCAGTATCCCATGGATTCGTTACCCGAACCCGCTCATAATCATCCAGCTCTTCCAGATAATATTCGATCAGCTTGGACGTTTCCTCCTCCGGCCTGATATACTTACTGCCTATCGCCATGCCTTCATTTGCAATATCCGTGGTAATTCCGACTGCATCCCACTGGTACTTTTCAGCTGCTGCAATAATCGCTTTCGCCATATTTTCCGGATCCGTCATATAATCCCGCATCGTCATTCCCTCCACCGCACGGCACGTTGCGTGGCTGATCTTTGGGAAAATCGGGATGTAATCCGGTTCTTTTCCTTCGAGCACCCTTTCCATTCTTTCTCTTGACAACATATTTCCACCTCCTAAAACTGAAGCCCCAAACTAGCCAATATTACCATGATTACAGTTACACACATCGGAATAATTACAGATACAACACACATATCTTTATAGGATTGCTTATGGGTCATCCCGCATAACGCAAGCGTAGTGAGTACCGCTCCGTTAAACGGAAGCGTATCCAGCCCCCCTGATGCAAGTGAGGCAATTCTGTGCAGCACCTCCGGTGATATGCCGGCGGATGCAGCCATCTGCATATAATTGTCTGCAAATCCGCTGATCGCCGCACCCAGACCGCCCGAAGCCGAGCCGGTAATTCCACAGAGTATATTTACCGACAGAGCCTCCGATATCAGTGGATTCTGTGAACTTCCGACCAAAAGCTGCTGAAGTCCGGTGTAAAGCGGCAGAGAAGTAATGACTGTTCCGAATCCAACAATCGCACAGGCATTTACGATTGGACCGAAAGTTGTTGTCACGCCGTCTTTTAAGACGGTATTAATCCCCATCCCCTTTAGTTTTTTAATATTCATTAGTAAAATCACAACGATGGAGATTACAATGGCAATAATTACGCTCCAATTTCCGGCAACCGCCGGCAAGCTGGTTCCGTACTCCTCCAGATATCCACCGTTTACCCGTGGGTAATACACTTTTGATAAAAACAGATTCAATCCGAACATCAGGACAATCGGAAGTACCGCCAGACAGACCGGAGGCACATCCGTGCTGTCAGCCATATCGACTGCAGATGCTTCATCCTGGTGTTCTCCATACCCTTCTCCCAGCGCCTTTGCCTTTTTCGCCCTTGCCGACAGCCACAGATACCCCAGTCCGAAGAGCAGGATACTTGCTATGATTCCCAGACCCGGAGCCGCGAAGGAATCCGTGCCGAATACGGACATGGGAATGGTATTCTGTACCTGCGGCGTGCCCGGCAGAGCCGTCATGGTAAATGTAAACGCACCCAGAGCGATAGTTCCTGGTATCAGCCTTTTAGGGATGTCCGCTTCCCGGAACAAAGAAATCGCAATCGGATACACGACAAATGCCACAACAAACAGTGACACGCCTCCATATGTCAGGATCGCTCCCGCAAGCACTACGGACATGATTGCCTTGCCTTTTCCCAGCCGCCGCGCCACAAACCTGGCAATTGATTTAGTATAACCTACACTGTCCATCATTTTGGCAAATAATGCACCCGTAACAAACAACGGGAAGAAATTTTTAGCGAAATTCCCAAAGCCTTTCATATATACTTCCGTATATGCAGCCATTACTTTGGCATCCAGCCCGCTTGCAAACAATATCAATATGATCGCGCCTATAGGAGCTATAATCACGATCGGCGCGCCTTTATAAGAGAAATAAATCAGAAATATCAGTACCGCTATCAAACCTATAACTGCTGAAATCGTCATAAATCTACCTCTTTTCTATTAATTTTTGAACCTCCCGTATGCAAAGGCCAATACAGGCGTCATCATTAATATTTCCTTCCACCTCCAGCACACGGATGTTTTTATCCAGTTTCGACTTCAGCGCTTCCGTAAACGCCTGATCTGCAGCCGGATCACAGAGCGCCTGCCCTTTTCTCCCCGCCTCGCAGAAGCCATCATCCGGAAGCACTACGGTCACCTTTCCCTTCGCACGGTTCAGCCGCTTCGCAGTCTCTTCCCCCAGCTGCCGCATTTCTTCGGGAAATGCTTTTGTATGGCATATATTCGCATTATGAAATACATGCTTCCGTTCCAGAAACCTTTCAGGACGCTCAGTCACTCCATCCTCAAAATAATAATCAATGACATCAACCGCCCCCGGAACGCAGAGTATCGGAATCCCTGAATCAGCAGCCGCACGAAGACGCCCTGGCGCCCCTTCGCAAAAGCCGCCCAGCATTTCACAGGTAAGTTCGTGGAGATTCGCATCCAAAGACACATCAAATACGCCCTGCCTTATCATCTCCTCATAGCATCTTCCACCGGTGCCGTTGGCATGAAAGCAGACAACCTCTTCCCCCATGCCCTTCACAATTCCATCCGCAAATCTGGTGGTAACGCCAAGCATTGTCATGCCAATTTTAACCCCCCCTGCATCCTCTCTGCTATAAGGATGCACTACCATCCCAACCACAGCCTGCACACATTGATAAATCACCTTCCTGCTGATCGAGTTCAGCCCGGAGAAATCTACCACGGAATGCCTGAGAATAATATCGCTCGCCCCCATAAACTGTTCGATCGTTCTTTTCCCCGATATGAGAGGCGATACGATCATCTTAGGCACCCCAAGGGGCAGTTCTCTCATTACCTCTGCCGCCATCCTGGCATTTTGACCTCCCCCAATACAGAGAATCCCCTGGAACCGGCCATCAGCATATGCCGTTTGAACGGCAGTTTTGGCCGCATTCTCCATGGCACTGATACAGTCCGCCTTATCCATAGCCCGGATTTGTTCCTCTCCAATCCCTGCGGCTCCCAGAATCTCCTTCGCTTTTAAATCAGCATGGGCATTCTCCAGCCTGCGCGTGCTCAGATCAATCAGAAAGGTAAACAGGCCTCGTTTTTCTATCAGTTCTTTTGCATACAGTATTTCCTCTTCTTTTGTATCCAGTGAAGAAATCAGCGCTATTGTCTTCATATTTTATCCCCGCCTATACGCCAAGTATTTTTCCCGATTCTACCAGTTCAATCATTTCCGGCGCATGGGTCGGCAGAATAAAGTCCGGTGATTTCGCTCTTCTTTTCAATTCAACAATGCTGTTCCATGAATCAACTATGTCCAGGAATCTGCCGGGAGGGGTGATGTCATAATGCGCTTCCGGCACCTCTTTTATATTGTCATAAGTAAAGATCAGGTCACCGCAGCAATGGTACTCCCCGTCTTTCGTATTGACCACCACCGTCTGATGGCCAACGGAATGTCCTGTGCTCGGGTACACATAGATTCCGTCCATAACCTCACATTCCCCGTCCAGAAGCGTAATTTCCATATCCGCAAACTGGGGCCGGATTCCCAGCGCCGGGTACTCGTAAGACTTATAGTAAAGCGGGATCGGGTTCATGGCAAATTCATATTCTTTTCGCTGTGCATACATCTTCGCATTTGTAAACCGGTCCGTATAATAGACATGATCCCAATGTAAATGTGTAAAAATGATAGTATCAATCTCCCCGCATCCAATCCCCAGCTTATCCAGCTGTTCGTATACTGCATGCCCTTCCGGCTGCACAGATCCCGGGTGATGATATTTTCCCGCCCTGTCTGTATCAGACATTCCCGTATCAATCAGGATCTTGCGGCCGTTTCCCTGCACCAGAAAAATGGTAACCGGCAAATCTACAAACCCCTCTGTATCATAGTACTTATGTATACTGTGATGGTAGAGGTATGTAGCCTTGTTTGTATGTGTATAACCTGTAATAATTGGGGTAATTGTATAGTTCTGCATAGGTATCCTCCTGATTTTAATTCAACTGTTTTTCATATATTTCATTTTTTCGTCTTCCCAGAAAATCATCGCGGTTTCTTCAATAAGTTCTGCAGTCTGTCCCGCTTTTTCCGCGGTTTTCCCGATTGCAACGATCCCGTGTCCCCTGAGAATAAAAGCGGACAGGGACGGATTGTTTTCAAAAGCGTGAAACACTTTATATAGCTCCTGTGCTTCTACCGCCTGTGTTTTTACATCAATGACAGGGATGGACTCCCTCAGTTTCAAGGCTGAGTGCATCGTGACGAGCTCAACCTGGTCATAATGCAGCGATGCCAGGATTGCATATGGAGAATGGACATGGACAATCCCCCCAATATCCGGAAACCTGTTATATAGATTTCCATGCAGAACAGATTCTCTTGTGGGCTGATAGATACCATGCATGAGTTTTCCGCTAAAATCTGTAACTGTCAAATTTTCTTCCGAACACGCTCCGTACGAAAAACCGCTCGGCTTTACGAGCATACAATGATCATCCAGTCTCACGCTCAGGTTTCCACCCGTTCCGGTTTGTATGCCGCTTTCATATGTACGTCTGGCTGCACGGAGGAAATCGTTCTTTTTTTCTATAAAATTAAGATACATAAATTTTCCTTTCCTCATTGTTTTTGGTTATTTTTTATACCAACCATTTTTCTTTTAACAGGCCCTGTTTATATTAAAATAGTATAACCTTTATCTCTTTTAGTCAATATCACTTTCATTTCTTTTTATTATTCGTTTAATATGCACTATTTTCAACAGTTGTTTTTATACAATAGGTTTATTTTTTATTCTATATTGGTATTTTTATATACCATTTTTTCAAAACCATTGCTTTATGTTCTTGCTTTTGGTATAATTTATTTACAAGATATATTTGCGGAGGAAGAGACATGAAGAAGAAATCCCTTGGAGAAATCATTTCAGAAGATATAAAAAAAGAGATTATATCCGGCAAATATCAGGCCGGAGACAAACTGCCCACTGAGCGGGAGCTTGCAGAATATTATAAAGTCAGCCGTGTACCGGTAAGAGAGGCAATTTCTTTGCTTACCCAGGAAGATATCGTTTCTGTCAAAAGAAGTTCTGGCATATTTGTAACCAATGTCCCGCCATCTTTTATCTCTTCCGGAAAAAATACGCCCTATCTGAAAAATGAAGTAATCTTACAGGAGTCCGTGCAGCTCCGCTGCCTGATTGAATCCGAGGGGAGCCGGCAGGCCGCTGTCCATGCCAATGCAGAAGATATTATCCAGATACAGGAAAGCCTGTTCCGATCCATTGATGAAATCCGTAAATTAAAGGCAGGGCAGGATCATTATTTTTTTCAGGCGGACGCCGACTTCCATCTGGCCGTGGCTAATGCTTCACATTCAGACTTTTTTACCAACTGCCTTTCCGCCATGCCCCAGATCATATCTAATCATCAGTATTGGAGCCTGAAAAACACGACGCCTATGGATGAAGTTGTTTCCTATCATACCTCGATATTTGAGGCAATACTGACAAAAAATCCCGACCGGGCATATGAGGCAATGTACCAGCATCTGAGCAGGGTGAAAAAGCTTCTGACCAGCAAGACCCCGGAAAACACAGGCAAATAAAGGTATCCAAAAACATTATAGGACAAAGTGCGAATCCCAACGGGAAGGCTTTTTCTATAAAAGAAAAGTTCTTTCCCCTTATATAACAAAGTATGCAAGCTTTATCCTTGTCGACGGACGGGGACGCTTCATGACAGGGAGGATCCCTGACCGGGGCAGCGGACGTATGAAAGTACCGCCAATTCAATACCATACGCTGCCCCCCGTATGAAGCTCTACCTTAGGGACGAACTTTACCTACCGGCCGGATGCGCCAGCTCCATGAAGGGATAGCCGAAAGCCTTCCGGAGAACATCCATGTCCTTTCAAAAACGCTCAAAGCGGGCCTTAGAAATTCTTGGTGGGAAACAGCCGCAAAAATGGAGAGATTTTTGGATACCGAATCCAAAAATCGGCTGACCCAGCGCGAGAAATCATCGGATTTCTCGTGATGTGTCAGCTGTGCTCCATTTTTGCGGCTGTTTCCCGCCTAGAATTTCTTAGGCCCGTGGCCGCATTTTTGAAAGGACATGGATGTTCTCCGGAAGGCTTTCGGCTATCCCTTCATGGAGCGTCCCCGTCCGTCGACAAGTCTAAAGCTTGCCGCCTAAATCCCCGATACAAACTCTTTTACATGCATGAGCGCCGCCCCGACCGCAGAGGATTCATACTGATAATAGCAGGTTTTGATAAAGTTCACTTCTTCGCCAAACAGGCTGTTCTTTTGCACCTCAGCCGCTATTTCCTCCACATAATCTCCAAGAAAACTTCCCACATATCCGCCCAGAATGATATCGCAGTCAAAGGATGTCCTAAGGTTTAATATAGTCAGTACCAGATATTCTTTATATTCATCCCACACTTTCTTTTGTATCTCTTCGCCTTTTGCAAGCTTTCTGAAAAAATCTTCCAGAGTCTCCTCCCCCAAGCGCAGGTTCGTAGCAGAGCAATATGCATTCACACAGCCCCTGCGTCCGCAGTAGCACGCCTTCCCCCCCGGCTTTATGATGAGATGTCCGAATTCACCGCCTTTTTGCGTCTCTCCGTAGTAATTCTGCCCGTTGATCAGAATCGCCCCACCCACCGTATTACTAAGCGATAGGTAAATCACATTTTCCAAATTACCGGCCCGCCAAAGCTCTGCAAATCCACCCGCATTAGCGTCATTGCTGAACAGGCAGGGATAGGGAATCCTGCTCCGGAATTCATCCAGGTCTCCGCCGTCAAAGTCCAGCACCTTGCCGACCATCATGTACTTTGAGTCCGCATCAATGATGCCCGGCAGAGAGATTCCCACCCCGAGAATTGTGCTGCGCTCTACATCCCATTCTTCCAAAAAATCTTCTAATTTGATCACAAGATTGTCAAAATATTCTTTTTCGTTTTTAAATGTATAACGTATTCTTCTGTATTGAAGTATATTGCCCTTCAGGTCAATCAACATGAATACTGCGTGATTCCTTGTAATGTCCAGACCAACCGAGACCTTCGCAGCAAAATTACAGCCAATGACCTTTGGCCTCCGCCCTCCTGTAGATTCTTTAACCCCTGAATCCATGATCAGATTCTCTGCCTTCAGCTCTTTCACATTCTGCAGCAGCGTCGGCATACTCATGTCCAATATTCCCGCAATATTCTTTAGTGATTCTGGCCCATGTTCATAAAGGAGGTGATAAACCCTGCTCCTGTTATTCCGCTTAACATCCATATTATTCAGCTTATTTTCCGTCATATCTTCCCTCGTTTTATAAAAGTATTTTATTAATGTATCAATTTTAACACATATTCCTTACCAATACAATCATTTTCCCACAACAGAACCATTCACAATTACGCTGTAAGCACATAATGATCTCCTTTTGCAAAAAACAAGGCTCCTTCTGTGTCCCGGGACTATGCCATACCACCAAACGACTCAATACGCTGCCCCCATTAAGGAGCCTCCCCAGTTGAGGGCTTTAACTACCGGTTGGATGCACCCAGCAAAAGGAAGGGATAGCCGCAAGCCGCCCAAGTGCAGCTATGCCGTTGTGAAACGCTAAAGCGGACCTTAGAAATTCTTGGAAGCCGACAGCCGGGAAAGTGGGGAGATTTTGTGATCTCCGAATCACAAAATCGGCTGACCCAGCGCGAGAAATCATCCGATTTCTCGTGATGTGTCAGCCCGTGCCCCACTTTCACGGCTGTCGGATTCCTAGAATTTCTTAGGTTCGTGTCCGCATATCACAACGGCATAGCTGCACTTGGGCGGCTTGCGGCTATCCCTTCCTTTTGCGCCCCGCCCCATCTACTACGAAAATGCAATCACAGACTTCACCATTTCGGACTTATGATTGATGCTGTCATCGAGAGCCTGGCTCGTCTGCTCAAAAGTATACGTATTTGTTACAATCTTTTTCAGCGGCAGGTGGTAATCGGATACCGTATGTATCGCCGCTTCGTACAGATTTTGATAACGGAACACCGTATGCAGCTTTACTTCTTTATTCATAATCTTCCCGAAATCATACTGGAAAACCGGATCTGCCGCCATCCCTACCATAACTATAGTCCCGCCTCTTGCCACCAGTTCCGCTGTCTGCTGTGCAGTCTGCTGGCTCCCTGCAGTTTCAAAGACCAAATCCGCACCTCTGCCGTTTGTGGCATCCATGACTGCCTGTACCGCATCTTCCTGATCAGCCCGGATCACTTTCACTGCTCCCAGTTCTTTTGCCATGTCAAGACGGCTTTGGATCACATCCACCATGTATACGTTTTTCACGCCCATCGTCGACAGCGCCATCAGTGTACACAAACCTATGCATCCGGCCCCCAGGATCACTGCACTCTGTCCCACTCTGGCTTCCGCCTGCATGGCTGCATGCATTCCCACACAGAACGGTTCGATCAGCGCTCCCTCTATTGTATCCATCCCTTTTGGAAGTTTAAAAACCATATCAGACGGATATTTTATATACTCTGCAAAGGCCCCGTCATAAGGAGGAGTTGCCAGAAACACGACATCCGGGCATAAATTATATCTTCCGCTTTTACAAAATTCGCACTTTCCGCATGTATAACCAGGTTCCACCGCCACGATATCCCCGCTTTCCAGATTCTTTACCGAAGATCCGACTTTACAGATTTCCCCTGCGCATTCATGGCCTAATACCATCGGCTGGTTCACTACAAAATCCCCGATTCTTCCATGCTCATAATAATGGATGTCGGAACCGCAGATCCCGCAGTGTTTTACTTTAATCAGAACCTCGTCATCCCCGATCTGCGGAATATCCCTCTCTTCCATCACAACTTCTTTTATTTTCGTCATTACCGCTGCCTTCATAGCTGCCTCCTATCCTGATCAATTACCCTATTCGTTACTATTCACGGCCTATGGGCTTGCATAGTAACCCCTATTCCCTCTTGTTTGATGCCAGGGCAAGAATTTTTTCATCGCTGACATCCTTATGCATAAGCTCACCGGTGATCTGCCCCTCATACATGACAATCACTCTATCGCAGAGCGAGATAGTCTCCTGCATCTCGGACGATACCATTACGATACTGACGCCCTCTTTTACAAGCTCATTCATAATCTGATAGATCTCTTCCTTGGCTCCCACGTCTATCCCCTGGGTCGGCTCATCCATGAATAATATTTTAGGGTGGTTCATCAGACATCTTGCAATTACAACTTTCTGCTGGTTACCGCCGCTTAAGTTTTCAATCAGCTGTCCCTGTGAAGGAGTCTTGATGTTCAGCTTCTTAATATACTGCTCCGTCAGGCTCCTGCATTTGCGGGTGTTTAAAAGCCCCGCCTTAGACCTCAGTTTCCTGAGATACATGACCGATGCATTATCCCGGACACTCAGCTTCAGGAACAGCCCCTGAGTCTTCCGCCCTTCCGGCACCAGCCCCATTCCCTGTTCAATCGCCTCTCCTGTCCTCTGCAGATGGCATTCTTTTCCCAGGACTTTTATAGTTCCGCTCTGTCTTGGGTCAGCACCATACACTGCCTGCAGCACTTCACTTCTGCCTGCCCCTACAAGCCCTGTAATACCCAGAATTTCCCCCTCGTACAGTTTAAATCCTACATGTTTCACTTTGTTGCCTACGCACAAATCCTCCACTTCCAGTATCACACGGCGGTTCTCATAATCATCAAGGAAGCTTTCTCTCACCGTTATCTTGCTGTATTCCCTGCCCACCATATAGGAAATCATCTTCTCAATTGTCATATTGCTTTTGTCGTCAGTCACAATATGGCAGCCGTCTCTCAGCACCGTGATTTTATCCGCCAGCCGCATGATTTCATCGAGTTTGTGCGAAATGTAAAGAATTGTCACTCCTGATTTTTTCAGTCCCAATATGATCTCTTCCAGAAAGTTTGCTTCACTGGCCGTAAGAGAACTTGTGGGTTCATCCATAATAATCAGTTTTGATTTCAGTGCCAGCGCCTTTGCAATCTCCACCAACTGCTGCTGAGAAGTGCTGATATCCCGGATCAGTGTATGGGCATTTAAATAATCCAGCCCAACTTCTTTCAGCGCCTCCTCCGTTTTAGCATACAGTTTCCGGATATTCAGGAAGCCGCCCTTCCCTTTTGGAAGTCTGCCCGCAAATATATTTTCGGCAATATCCAGCGCCGGGGACAGGGAAAGTTCCTGATGAATCATCGAAATCCCCATATCCTGAGCGTGACTTACACTCTTTAGCTCAAGCCTCTCCCCTTCGAACACCAGGCTGCCCGATGAGGGCTGGTAAACGCCTGATATGATATTCATCAGTGTAGACTTACCCGCCCCATTTTCTCCGACTATTGCGTGGATCTCCCCCTCCATGATATCGAAGCTGACATCATCTAATGCCTTGACACCTGGAAAATATTTGCAGATATTCTGAAATTTATAGATTGCTTTCCGCTCCATATGCGCTCCTTTTGCCTTGCAGCATTCTTATCACCTGCAGTCATTATTTATTCCGGAAAATATTCATTTACATTTTCTGGTGTTATCACGTCTAAAGCAGTAAACACATTACCGGTTACTTCCGGCTTTCCTGTAATCACCTGATTGTATCCATAAACGATCGGATTTGCGCCCTGGTCAAATGGTCCCTGGCTTATAGTTGCATTGATTGTTCCCTTTCTGAGAAATTCAATGACTTCATCCATATAGTCGTAGCAGACAATTTTCACTTTTCCTTCCAGCCCTAAGTCTTCAATTGCCTGAGCCGTTCCAATCTGGCCGTTTGCAGTACAGATAATCCCGCTCAGATCGGGATTGCCGGTCAGAAGGTCTGTTGCCACATTATAGGCTACCTGGTCATTATCACTGCACTCTACGGTTTCCAGTAATTTGATATCCGGGTATTTTTCTTTAAACTGGTCTTCGCTTCCTGTCCTGCGCAGTTCATGGGCATTGACGCTGAAGAGACCTGTAATAATACCCACCGTGCCTTTTCCGCCAAGTATATCTGCCATCAGGTCAGCCGCTTTCTGTCCCGCTGCATATAAATCCTGGCCGATAAACGCTACTCTTGAACATTCCTGGGCCGTGTCTGAATTGTAGTAATAAACCGCAATACCAGCGTCCGTTGCTTCGTCTACGATGGGGCAGATGGAATCGGATACGCCGAACGTGCTGATCACATCGTATTCCTTTACGATACAGGTCTGGATTGCGTCATAGAACAGCTGGCCGTCCAGGGATTCCAACGGGATCAGGTCTACCGTACAATTATAGTCCGCAAGCAGTTTCTTTGCGGATTCCATTCCGTTTACGACTTCCAGCCAGAATGGGCCGTAAGGTACACATAAAGCTGCAATTCTGATCTCTTCCCCGGAAGTATTTTCAGCCGGTTTCACCGTGATTCTGGAGGTATCCACCACGACATCGTCCAGAATATTGTCGTCTCCAGCCTCTTCCTCTGCATCATCCTGCTTCGTTTCCCCGGTTGTCTCCGTTTTCGCCGCCTTTTCTTCTGGCGCATTGTCTGCTCCGCATCCTGCACAAAGGCAGATTACCATTGCTGCACTTAAAATAAATCCCAACACTCTTTTTTTCATAAAATAATTCCTCCCTTTTTAAATTCCTTTGTTGATTTTCCGCTGTTTAAAAAATGCCTTGACCGGATCAATTGACACCGCAATAATGATTACGATTCCAATGCTTGCCGTCTGCCAGTAAGAGGGTAACCCCAGGAGCACAAAAGCATTTTTCAGTACCCCCATGATTGCCGCCCCGACCATGACGCTCCAGATCTTTCCTTCACCTCCGCTCATACTGAAGCCTCCGATTACAACGGCAGCAATGACATCCATCTCATACCCGTTTCCAAGCTGGGAATCCGCGCTTCTGAGTTTACCTGTCGCAATCACCCCGCATAATGCGGCCAGAAACCCCTGGATAACATAGACCAGCACCTTAATACGCTCTACTTTGATTCCCGAGATCTTTGCTGATCTTTCGTTATTTCCCACGGCATAGATGTTCCTTCCGGACAATGTATACTTGGAAAAGACTGTTCCTATTATAATCACCAGCGCCATAATAATAACGGCAACCGGGATCTGTCCTACTTTTCCATTTCCCAGCCAGTTCAGGGGCGTATTTACACTGATCGGCATTCCATTTGTAATCAGCAGGATTAACCCCTGCATAATCTTCCCTGTGCCCAATGTGACAATAAATGGGGCAAGTTTCATATATGTAACCAGCACACCGTTCACTGCACCAATAAAAATTCCCATCAGCAGGACACCGATAAACGTCAGCCACATATTGCTGCCCTTACTTATCATGCTTGCAAGCATACAGCCGCAGATCCCTACCGTGTAACCGACCGACAGGTCAATTCCGCCGGTCAGTATGACAAAGCCCATGCCGATTGCCAATATGGCATACTGGGAAACCTGATACAGGATATTTATAATGTTAGAGCTTTTTAAAAAATAGGGACTTAGGAATGACATCGCTATACACAATAATGCCAGTGCAATGATCACACCAAACTCGCTGGTACTTGTAAACTTATTGATGGATTCTTTATTTTGAACCTTTGCCTGCTCTCCCATGCGCCGTCCCCTCCCTATTTTGCCATCCGGTTATAATCCCGGACAGCCTCAAACATCGCATTTATATTTTCTGGTTTGGTCGGACCCTGGATGTTATGGATTGCATTAAATACAAAGCCTCCGCCCGGCGCAAATATTTTCAGACGTTCCAGCACTTCCGTATAAACCTCTTCCGGTGTCCCGAAAGGAAGCGTCCTCTGCGTATCTACTCCCCCGCCCCAGAAAACAAACTTGTCTCCCCATTTTTCTTTCAGCATCCTTGGATCCATGCCGTCCGCAGAACATTGTACCGGATTCAGGATATCAACGCCCGCCTCATATAGTTCGGGCATAAGTTTTTCGATCGCCCCGCAAGAGTGGAAAAAGACTTTCCAGTCTGTATTCCGGTGGATCCAGTCATTCAGTTTTTTATGGCGGGGAAGGTAAAATTCGCGGTACATATCGTTGGATATATACTGTGACCGCTGTGTCCCCAGATCTGTACCGCTGACAAATACGGCCTGGATTTTATTCCCCGCTATTTCTTTTAAGAGCTTCACGTTTTTCATCGCTGTTTCTAACTGCATCTCATAGCATTCATGGACATATTCCGGAACCGTGTAATGCGCTACCAGCCAGTCTTCCGGGGAACGGATTCCCTTTGGAAGCTTCTGTGCCGGTCCCGGTATATAAGCCATATCCCCCATAGCCGTCAGTGCAGCCGCACCAAAGATTGCGTAATCCGTATTGTTGTAATAATAATCAATCTGTTCTTCCATGAAGCGCAGCTGCTTGTCTGTGTAGACCTGATAATCGTTCTTATAATCTTCTCTGGCATTGGCATTATCTTCGTCGAACTCTCCCACTGTGTGATCCACGTTGTCGAAAAAATACCCCCCAGCCGGTAGCTTAGCGACAGGCTTTGCGTATCTGTCTCCGCACGGGTACATGTATGTATTATTCTTTTCGTCAACTGAGCAGACAAAACCGGCCGGCACCTCTACCTCCAGTCCCTGAGGAAGATGCCAGGACTTCCAGCCTGCATTTTCGAAGCCATAGATCGTCGTGTTTGTGCCAATTCCCACAATATCAATTCCAAGAGCCTTCCTGATCTCCTCATCTACCTCGCCCAGCAGCTGAAAGGGTTCGCTGATCCGTTCTCTTTTAGGAGTCAAACCCAGATAACTGCGCAGATTAGACAGCGCTTCTGCATGAATGCCGGTTGTAGAAGCAGCGCCCAGGTCCACCACTACTTGTCCAGGGTCCTGATGATGAATCGTTTGAATAAATCTTTCTCTTGATGTACCGCCCATTTTGCACCTCCGAATAAAGTAAAATACTTTATTTAAATTGTTTTATAAATGTATTATAGTGAATAAGTGTGAATTTGTCAATTCGTGTTTTTTACTAATCTTTTCTTTTGATTTTTTGCTATTTCTACCAAAAAAAAATGCCATTCGATAAAAATCGAATGACACTTTAGAGCTTTTCTTTATATCGTTTTTTCCACAAACTCAAATTCTTCCTGCATAACCAGCGCTGCCGCACCAATGGCGCCCAGATCCCGGCCGAATTCAGAGCCAAGTATCTGCAGCCCTTTGTAATTTTCTTTTAAAGAGTTTTCTTTTACACATTTTCTCAGTATCTCAAAAAACGGTTCACCGATCCTGACCATCTCGCCGTAGAATACAATTTTTCTGGGGGCAAATATATTTACAAGCATACTGAACGTCTCGCCCAAATACCCCGCCACCTGTTTCATCAGATTCTGTGAATCAGGATGCTTCAAAAGTACGGAATCCACAAAAGTTACGATTGTAATTTCACTCAGATCACCGTTCACCATATCCACAATTTCCCGAAACCGCCCTACTTTGATCCCATCTTTAATCTTACTCACGATTGCAAAGTCCGATACTTCCGTGTTCAGGCAGCCGTAGCGCCCACAGGAACATATCCGGCTCCCTCCGCTTACCTTTACATGGCCAATCTCCCCCGGAAAGCCATTGATGCTGCTGACCGGCATATTATTGATAATCGGCATAACCCTCGCACCGGTACGTACAGAGAAAAAGAGCATATCTTCACATTTTCCGTTGTATACCAAACATTTATATGCATAAATCATACCGCTTACATTGTTCTCCATGTAACACGGAAGCCCAAACTCCTCTTCAATCATCTTCTTCAGGGGTATATTATCCCAATCCCTGATGTGACTGTACGAAATGGCGATTCCCTTCTTTTTATTGCTGTATCCGGGCACACCCAAACCAATACCAAGCACTCTTCCCTTTTTTCCATGCAAAATGTCCATAGCCCGGTAAATATTCTCTTTCAGCATTGTCAGAACTGCATCCGCATGGGTTTGTGACTCTGCTATTACACTTTCTCTTGAGTATATAACATTGCCGGCAAAATCCAGAACAACACAATGCATAATCCGGCCGTTGAATTCCAGGCCGATGAAATATCCTCCATCCGGGTTGATCCGAAGCCACACCGGCTTTCTTCCTACTCTTGCTTCCGCACATTCCTCCTCATATATCAAACCTTCGCCAAGCATCTCTTCTATCGTATTCAATACAGTTGTCATACTATATGCTGTTGCTTTTTTCACATCATATCTGGAAACATCCTTCTGATACCGAATAATACTCAGCATTTTATTCCGCTGATAATATTTTCGACTTTCCATGATGGATTCCCTGCTCATAGCCTTAACCTCTCGGATTCATGAATTTTATATATATTCTTTATATATCATACTCTTAATCCATCCGGCATGCAAGCTTTAGCGCCCATTTTCAGGGGCTTCCTATCCTTTTGCAAACAGTTCGGTCCCGTCTGGACTGTTAGCCCTTTACGGCCCCTGCTGTCAACCCCTTTACAAATTGTTTCTGAACGATAATATAGAATACAAGCATCGGTATCGTAATCAATGTCAGCGCAGCGAATAATGTCCCCGGCTGGCTGAAATAAGCTCCATTGTACTGCTGTGCGATCAGCGGCAGCGTTTTCACAGACTCCTTGGTCAGCGTACACATGGCAAGAAAGAACTCATTCCATGAAGTCAAAAACTGCCAGATGACAATGACCACAATCCCCGGCTTCAGAAGAGGACATACAATCTGCAGGAATAACCGGATAATCCCGCACCCGTCAATCACCGCAGCTTCTTCCAATTCTTCTGGAATGCCTACCATAAAGCCCTGAAGAATCGTAATGGCAAAAGGGATTCCGAGCGCAGCATATGGAAAAATCAACCCTAAGTAATTATTAATCCAGCCCAGTCTGCTGTTCAGCTGCGTAATCGGAACAACAAGCCCCGCTATCGGCACCATCAGAGTACATAAGAGGATATTGTATATCAGAACCTTCCCATGCACATTCTTTCTGGAAAAGCCGAACACAGCCATGCTTGCACAAATTGTAACAAGCGCCACTGATGTAACCGTAACAATCACGCTTCCCATAAAATTCTTCCATAGATCAGGGTTCTGTCTCAGTACATTTGCATAGTTTTTAAACGTCACGTCCGATATAAACAGCTGCGGTAATCCGATGGTATCCGGTGTCCGAAGAGACATGCTTACCATGAAGATCAACGGAACCATAAAAATCAATGTCACGACTATGAGAACACTACTCCAGATTATCTGTTTTTGCTTCTCTTTTGCTGTCATGGTTTAATCCGCCTCCTTCCTCATAAAATCGCCCGCTCCGAGTCCCTTCACCTGGAATACAGTAAGCACCAGAGCGAACAGTAATATTACTACGGATAAAGCGGAAGCATATCCCATCTGCTGATTTGTAAACCCGGACTGGAAAATGTAAGTTCCGGGCATCTCTGATGCATGATTCGGACCTCCTCCGGTCATGGTATAGATCAGGCCGAAGGTCTGAAGTGAGCCGATGATGCCAAGCATCAAAAGGGATTTATGTGTGGATGCCAGTGAGGGAATATAAATATAAAGAATTTCCTTCCACCGCGTCGCCCCATCTATTTTGGCCGCTTCTTTCATATCCTCCGGGATCTGGGACATTCCGGCCACATACATGATCATGGACCACCCCGTCCATTCCCATATGTTGGCGATAATACAGCCAAAAATTGCAGTATTGGGCATTCCGAGGATATTTACCTGTCCTCCGATACCGAGAACCGATAAGTAGTGTGTAATGATCCCCTGATATGGCTGCAGCATTTTTCCCCAAACAATAGCTACAACTACTACAGACGTAACTACCGGAAGGAAAAATACTGTTCTGAAAATACCTTTTCCTTTTTGAAGCTGTTCTTCTATTATATATGCCAGGAAAAATCCGACTCCCGCCTGAATCGGCACTGTCGTGATAATCCAGAAAAGAGAATTCCTCATAGTCGTCAGAAATACTTTATCCTGAAAAATTCTGATATAATTCTCCATCCCGACAAAAGTCATATTTTTCAGAGTAGACCAACTGAACAAACTGCTCCAGCCTACAAACCCTATCGGATATAAAATATAAAACAGGAAGAACAGTACAGACGGAAGAATAAACAAATACCCTGGGATATTATGTTTTTTCTTTCCCTTTGCCTTTACTGCTGTGTTACTCATCTTTTATCCTCCTTCCAGCCGCATTACTGTATATGTTTACACTACCGTGTTCAAATATGGGAGAACCTCTGCCCCATAAAAAGGGTTTGGTTCTCCCAGTTAAGTTCACCTAAGGCTTATCTGTTTGGGATTATAAACAGTGGCTCCGCCGCCTATAATGCATCCTGCGCATCCTGTACTGCCTGGCATCCCTGCTCTGGCGTGAGTTCGCCGGAACCAACGCCTGCAAGTGCATTCTGCAGTGCTGTTTCAATCGTAGGCTCGCCGATCCTTTGATTCATTGCGCTGTTCAAATCTTCTGAGAAGCTGTTATACTGTTCAACCAGGTCTTTATTCAGTTCTGTATTCTTAGGTTCGATCCCTTTGAACGCCGGAAGATTGTTTACATCATCCACACATGCCTGGATACCAGCGCCTGCGCTGAATGATTTGAGTGCTTTCCATGCGGCATCCGGATTTTTGCAATTCTTTGTGATTCCATAACCAAAGTCAATTCCGCCTACTGGAGTTGCCGGATTTTTAGCCGTACCTACAGCCGGCAGATAGAAGAACCCAAAATCCCAGTCAGCAATCGTTGTTGCCGGATCTTCAGCCGTAAATTCCTGACACCACCAGGAACCAAGCGCCATCATTGCCGCTGAATCTGATACGAAAGCAGGAGTTCCGTTCGTATTTGCATCTGCAGACATCGCTCCCGTCTGAACGATCCCATCATCAAACATCAGTTTAAAGTTGCTCATTGCCTCCACCATAGCAGGATCTGTCCATTTAATTTCGCCGGACTGTGCTTTGTCAAATATCGTTGTGTCCAGCTGTGAACACAGCATTGTAAAGAGATTTACACACTGCCATCCATTGGCTCCGCCAAAGAACAGTGGTGCCACGCCATTATCATTCAGTGTCTTGCAGACCGCTTTAAATTCGTCATATGTTTTCGGAATATCGAGGTCGTATTTTTCGAATACGTTCTTATTGTAAACAATAGAAATCACCTGTGCCTCTACTGGAAGTATGTAATTGCCTTCATCTCCTGACTTATTCCCCATCTGAATCTGGTCTGCAATCATCTCCGGGTAATTATCTTTCCAGTTATCGCCCCACTCCTCCTGTGCGTAAGAAGAATAATCCATAAGGTAATCCGCATACTGCGCGGTCAGGGAGCCTGGCTGAAGGCCAATAATATCCGGAAGATTGTCCGATGCAGCAGCTGCAGACAATGCGGAGAGATATTCCGGATCATAATTATAATAGGTAAACTCAATCTCAATATCCGGATTTTCTTTTTCAAAAGCCTCAATCATCTTGTCACATGTACGTGTAATCGGGGACCATGACCACATGGTCAATGTCGTCTTTTCTGTTTCGTTGCCGCTGCTCTCACTGGCTTTGGAATCACTGGTTTTGCTGTCACTGCTCTTGCTGTCTCCGTCTGAAGAGCTGCCGCAGGCTGCCAGACCCGCAACCATCGTCAATGCTAATACTACACTTGCCACTTTTTTCAACTTCATACTGTTTTCCTCCATCTCTTTCTACGTGTTTCGCCTTGTTCTGCTGTTTTACTGCAAAACGGTTCCCCGGGGGCGTGTATGACAGCATGCCCTTCGGTTATATTACTCTCCCACTAGTGGAAGTAGGATTCCTCCCTGTTATTTAACTCTGCCTAAACGGTTCTCCTTATATATCTCAAAGAATCTTGCTATTTCGTCCACATCCAATGAAGCTTCTCCGCCAAGTATATATTTTGTAATCAAAATCTGTTCTGCTATTGATTCGCATGCTTCCACAACATTCATGGCTTCCTCCACAGTCCTGCCTACGGCAAGGCTTCCGTGGTTTCCCAGAAGTACGATTCTGTAGCCCTCCGCAAAGTAAGGCTCTGCCATCGTCATAATGAACTTTGTTCCCGGCGCCCCATATGGCGCACAGGGAATCTTATGGAAGTTTCCCATCATCTCCGGAAGCGCCGTTGTCTCCACATCCAGACCCGCCATAGAAAATGCAGTCAGTACTTTCGAGTGACTGTGAACAACACCTCCCACATCCCAGCCGTTCTCTTCGCAGATATCATAGGCCATACTGTGCATGATAATTTCCGAAGTTTCTTTCATCCCAAAGATACGCTCCCCATCCCGATTCACAACAGCAATCTTCTCCGGTGTGAGAAGGCCTTTATTTTGTCCGGTTGGCGTAATATAAATTTTGCCGTCCACTTTTGCAGAAATATTCCCTGCAAAGGAATTGACCAGTCCTTTGTCGTCCATGCGCTTAGCTACGGCCAGCACCTGATTTACCACCTCCTCGGATATTCCCAGTTCTTTCATTTTTTCCATGTAATTTTCGCTCATCTTTGTCCTCCTTTTTTTACATGCAGGTTTCTTCCCGTACTACTTGCAGATCCCTTTTTCTGTCATTTTCTGCAAATCCTCTTTCCATCTTTCTTTTTCTTCTATATGCGGCTGGTATTCCTTCATTTCGAATGAATTTGCGGCTAATTCCCGGATCTCTTTGATCGACGCCACCTCCCCCATCGAATACATCTGTGTCATCACATTACCGGCCAGTGTTGCATATGGCATGCCCCCATAGACAGGCATTCCCAGCGCATCGCTGATGAACTGCATCAGCACGTAATTTCTGCTTCCGCCATTTACTCCCGACACCCTCTCTACCGGAATCTCAAGCTCCTTATTCAAGTACTCAACACAATACATGACTTTCAATGCAATGCTTTCCAATATACAACGGACGAATTCTGCATCCGTCTGCAGTGTCTGCTGCCCGGTCTGTTTCAGATAGGCATTTATTTTTTCTTTTGCGTTGCCGCCCGCATTATTTAAATGTGTATCATCGGCATCCACGTACACCCGCTTTGATTTACATGAAAGGGCCATTTTCATAATTGCGTCATACTCATAATCATGTCCCTCGGCCTTCCAGGTTCTTCTCAGTTCATTCAGAAGCCAGAATGCCGCAAAATCCCGATATAGAATCTTCCGGTCTTCTATGACTCCCGCATTTTTAAATCCGCCTTCATAGGCCTTATCAGTTATAATGCAGCGGGAAAGTTCGATTCCCATATTAATATTGGTTCCAATACTCATGTATACCTGGTTTACGCCGAAGCCCGGGATTCCAACCACCGCCGACGCTGTATCATGTCCCGGCACTGCAATGACCTTCGTATCCGTGGTTCTCGTAATCGAAGCAATCTCCGGGAGAACACAGCCTTTTACCGATCCTGTATCCACAATGTCCGTCAGCATCCTTTCCTGTATGCCAAGCCTTCGGAACACCTCCCACGCCCAGTCATCCTGCTCCGGCTTCATGAGCCCCGATGTTCCGGCAATCGAACGCTCGGTTGACATCTGCCCACAGAGAAAATATCCCAGCAGATCCGGCAGAAATAGCATCTTATCTACCAGCTCAATGATCTTATCCCCATGTTCTATGTAAGAGTAAAGCTGAGGCAATGTGTAAGAACGATTAGGCTGGCATCCGGTGAGTTCAAATAGTTTTCTCTTCGGAAGCACTTCGTAAGATTTCTCCAGAGATTGTTCTGTGCGCAGATCCCGATAATGATAAACCGGCTCCAAAAGCCTTCCCCTTTTATCCAGAAATCCGTAGCTTGCCCCCCATGTATCAATACCAATCGTGGCTGCCCCCTGCTCCCTGGAGTAAAAGTCAAGACCTTTTAATATGCTATTGTAAAGCGCAAACAAATCCCAATATAGATTTCTATTCAAGGATAAGGGCCGGTTTGGAAAGTCAAAATAATCACCAATCTCGACGTGATCCCCGTCAAAATATCCTCTTGCCATCTTACCGCCGCTGGCTCCCAGGTCTGCCGCAATAGATATCTGCTTCTTCATTGCTTTCCTCCTGTTATTTTTTCTTTTTCGATAATATTATTCTAGCTAATAACAACTTAAATGTCAATATTTAAATTCTGTATGGATTATTTTTAGTATTTTCGCCCAATATTATTATTGTTTTCGATACAAATACCCTCTAAAATCTTATTATTTCTCTATAAAAACGCACAAATGATACAATGCCCTTTTGCGGCCAAATATAAATGGCATTAAAAAATAGGAATATGCCGTGATAAATCATGTGCTGGAAAGCACTCAATTCCACGGCATATTCCTATTCTTTGGTAAAGGACTTAAAACATATCTGTTCAGTACAAAGTCCCCACATATCCATCTGCTTTCTGCTGCATATAACATTCGCAGAACTGACTCGATTCTATGATCTTCAGTGCATACTCCATCCCTGCTGCAAGTTCTTTCTCCTTTAATTCGTCCATCGGGATCCAGTAGACCCGGCCTTCTTCTGAGCTTTTTAATTCTCCTGCATATTTATCTGCCTTATACAGGAAAATCACATTACGAATCCCCGCTTTCTTCCAATGATAGACTCCACAGAGACGGGGATTTTCTATATCCAATCCCGTTTCCTCATGAATCTCACGAACTACAGAATCATGAAAATTTTCTTCCTGTTCAACATGCCCTCCTGGAAAGGTTGTTCCGGTATAGCTGTCATTGACTTTATCCAACGCAAGTACATTCCCTTTTCCATCCTGGATCATGCACATATTCATAAAACAGACGGTTTCTGTCTTATTTTCCGATTTTACATTCAGTGATCGCTTTACTCTCTTTGTCTGCAACAATTTCCCCTCTAACATTTTATGATTTTTTTGTGGCACCGGGATCATCTCCTTCCTTCAACAAATTGTATATACTAAAATAATTGTACCCCCAGCAGCTCCAGTATTTCATCATGTGGGGCGTCTGCGTCCGCCTGGAACACATCAATATGATTCAGATCCCCGCATCTGTCTGTGAACGCAGGGAATAAGAAGCCGCACTCCGGATTCCCGGGATTGTATTCCCCAAGAAGCGGGCATACAGCGCAGATAATATATTCAAATACTTCCTCGGACTCCCACAGGCGTTCATGATCGGATGCCTTTGCCGGAATGTCATAGCGGTCATGAAATAGTAGAACAGCGTAATCCGATTTGGCATGGTATTGTTCCATCACAGTTTCATAAAATGTGTCCAGCAGGGCATCATTTTTCAACCCGCATTCTTTTATTGCCATAAGCATCTGCCACATACTGCCTGGTTTTTGCTGTTCCTGCGGAAATTCATATTTTTTCAGATTTACATTCGTAGGGGAGTAAGGAATTGCCTTCGCCAGCGCCAGCTTATTTGTCCGCTCCGCCGGGGACAGTTTTAAAAAATTTATATTAAAACTTCCGTCGAATATTCCTTCTCTGTCTGCATAGCACCCGGCAATTCTTGTAACCGAATTACGGGCGAGGGTCATACGTCTGGTCAGTTCCAACATGTCTTCTCTGTTTATTATGCTATTTGTGTTTTTTGTTTTTATCATTATTATTCTCGCTTTGATTAGTCACTATATTTCTGTTGAATCCGGGGGCAGATTTCTTATATGCACCAAGAATGCTCTTGCAGCTTTGCCTTCATCCTGATTATAAATGTAACCGCTATGTTCTGCTACCCAAAGAGCTGTGTTTTCGAAAAGATCACACATTAACATAACAGATTTCCACGCTTCATCAACACGCCCCCCGAAATAGGTATCTAAGTATAGCTGATATTCTTCGCCCGAAAGCCACCGGTACATGTATTTTGCTGATTTTCCCACGCTTACCTGATAATCCGTCATATATCCTATTTTCCAGGACAGCATCTTTTCCAGCTGCTTACGCACAACGTAATTTGCCATATCCTGCACATAAGGAATTTCTTTGCGCCATAACCCCTTTGCTATATTATTACTGCACCACCAGAATTCATTGCAGCACGCTGTATATTGATCTTCTGTGGGTTTTTGTACCCAATACTGCTGATCGGTGGGTTCCCCTATCAGCGGCAGTATACCCTTTTTATCTAATAAGATTTGACACAGCTTGTCTTTTTCAATATTCTGCAGTGCATGTTCTGTTGATTCGACGTGTAAGTCCACGCGGATGCCATCTTTGAACTGCATAAGCCAGCCATAAAAATTTTCCTTATCATTAGGGTAATCCGGGCTTTCGTCCGGATACTGCATGTACATGATATCCCCAAATTTGGTTATCCACAGGCGGTTGTTTATGAAATCGGCAGTTTTCTCTACAACATATACGATATCATAGTCCTGAAAGATATCCTTCGGCGCATTTTTATTTGTGCGAGAGCCGTTCATATATACCGCTAATATTCTGTCATCATTGTTTGCTATGTCTAAAAAGAGTTGGTACATTTCCTGTTCGTTTCGCATAGGTATCGTTCGATTTTCCTTTTCCATTTTATTAAAGATGTGTACGGCACGGTCTAAACTATAACCATTGCTCCCAGACAGAACACCCTGACAAAAGCAGTTTCTTGTTTATTGCCGAATCAGTCTGATAATGATATAATCGTTCAAGAGTACCGTGTACAGGGTAGGATCCTCCCAACTTCACAGAAGAGGGGAGGTGGTGCGGATGGACGCTTATGAAGTGTTGTCGCTGCTGTTTTTAGGCGGCGGTTTTCTGCTCGCATTACTTACCTACATAGATAGGCATAATAAGCGAAAATAAAAAATGCCTACCCTGTTCGGCAATAACGGGGTAGGCGCGTCCTTATGTAGGACGTAATCCTAAACTGTGAGGCTCCCACCACTGTGGGCGGTACTCTCCTTATTTCTAAATATAACACATCTTACATCTGATATCAAGTTTCTATTCCTTAAAAATCCACAAAAGACAATCTATGAAACCTTTCTAAGCCCCAGTCCTAAATATCAACCAAACCATACTTAAAGATAAAACATAAAAAAATACACTATCTCCTATTTTAAATTTTTCTAAATTCTTTCAAAATTATTATCCCCCAGTATCACCTGTCACAAAAAAATTCTTAACAAAATTCTTAATTATCGGTATTTTCATTAAAAAGAAAGAGACCGCAGAAATCTGCAATCCCTTATGTCTCCAGCCTTGTAACCAATCGGAGTGACGTGATTCGAACACGCGACCTCTACGTCCCGAACGTAGCGCTCTACCAAGCTGAGCCACACTCCGATATGTATAAACCTCTGCTTCTCTTAAAGAGAAAATTAAGAATCTGCTTTCGCAGATTCTCAACTACGGATGAAGGACTCGAACCTTCACAAACAGAGTCAGAGTCTGTTGTGCTGCCATTACACCAATCCGCATTATCCTGTCTTGTCCTTGTCAGACGCAACATGGTTATTATAGCAGACTCCCCGGAAAAATCAAGCCCTTTTTGTAATTTCCATCAAAAAGTTTTTTGAGACGCTTTTTTCTGAATATTCTGAATACGGTGTGCAATGGGGTCAGACCCCTCTGAAGAGGGGTCTGACCCCATTGCACTGCCCCCTTACCATTTTACAATGCTTTTATTCTTTCTATTGCCTCCACCGTTTTCTCATGACTGCCGAACGCAGTCAGACGGAAGTATCCTTCTCCGCTTGGACCAAACCCTGATCCCGGTGTTCCGACTACACCTGCCTTCTCAAGCAGATGATCAAAGAAATCCCAGGAGCTCATTCCTTTCGGGGTCTGCAGCCATATATATGGCGCGTTTACTCCCCCGGACACGGTGTATCCGGCATCCTTCAGGCCCTGATATATGACTTTCGCATTGTTCATGTAATATGCGACCTGTTTTTTCAGCTGTTCTTTGCCTGCTTCGGAGTATACGGCTTCCCCGGCACGCTGTACAATGTAAGGTGCTCCGTTGTATTTTGTGCCGTGGCGTCTGGCCCACAGTGAATGCAGGGTTACCCCATCGCATTTTATGTCTTTCGGTATGATCGCCGCTCCGAGACGCACGCCTGTGAAGCCCGCGTTTTTGGAGAAGCTTCTGAGTTCGATTGCACAGGTTCTGGCGCCTTCACATTCATAGATTGTATGTGGGACGTCCTCCTCTGAGATATAAGCCTCATAAGCAGCATCGTAAATGATGACTGCCCCTGCCTTGTTTGCATAGTCTACCCAATCCTGGAGCTGCGCCCTGGTTATCGTTGAACCGGTCGGGTTGTTGGGGAAACACAGATAGATGATATCGGGTGTCTCTTTTGGGAGCTCCGGTGCAAAGTTCGTTTCTGCTGTGCAGGGCATGTAGATCACATCGCTCCATGTCTCTGTCTTCGCATCATAGACGCCTGTCCTGCCGGCCATGACATTGGTGTCTACATAGACCGGATATACAGGGTCACATACAGCGATTTTGTTGTCTGTGCTGAAGATTTCCTGGATATTTCCGGAATCGCATTTTGCACCGTCCGAAATGAAGACTTCATCCGCGGAAATATCGCAGCCGCGGGCCTGATAGTCGTCTTCCGCCATGGCTTTCCGCAGGAATTCATAGCCCAGATCCGGTGCATACCCGTGAAATGTCTCTGCTTTTCCCATCTCATCCACAGCGCTGTGCAGGGATTCGATGATGGCCGGAGCCAATGGCTGTGTGACATCCCCGATGCCAAGGCGTATGATCGTTTTTTCCGGGTGCTCTTCGGTAAAGGCATTCACCTTTTTCGCAATTGTAGAAAATAAATAGCTTCCCGGCAGTTTTAAATAATTGTCGTTTATTTTGAACATGCTAGTTCTCCTTTGCTGATGATTGATTCCATTCCCCGTCAAAAACAACTTCCGCGGGGCCCGTCATATATACGGTATCCTTTTCCCGGTCCCATTTGATCAGCAGGTCGCCTCCCAGCAGCCTGACTGTCACTTCGTCCTCTGTCAGGCCGTTTAAGATACTGGAAACAGCTACTGCGCATGCTCCCGTACCGCAGGCAAGCGTCTCCCCGGAACCCCGTTCCCACACGCGCATGCTGACCGTATGTCTGTCGAGGACAGCCGCAAACTCTGTATTGATCCGTTTGGGGAAACGCTCATGGTGTTCAAATTTGGGACCTGTCTTTTCTATATCCAGATGCTCGATATCCTCCATGTAGACAACCGTATGGGGATTGCCCATAGACACACCCGTCATCTTATATTCTGTTCCGTCTACTATAATCGGTTCATTGATTACCAGCTCTTCCTCTGAGATAATCGGAATCAATGCGGCCTTAAGCTCTGGTTTTCCCATGTCTACCTTCACCTGCACTACTTTTCCGTCCTCCACGGAAAGCTCCAGATATTTGATGCCGCCCAGCGTCTCCACCGATATCGCAGTCTTGTCCGTGAGCCCGTAATCGTAAACATATTTTCCCACGCAGCGGATGCCATTTCCGCACATCTCCCCCCTGGAGCCGTCCGCATTGTACATTTCCATCTCAAAATCAGCCACTGCAGACGGATTGATCAGAATCAGACCGTCAGAACCGATTCCAAAATGCCTGTCGCTGACCTGTACGGCCACTTCGGACGGATTTTCTATTTTCTCGGTAAAGCCATTTACATAAACATAATCATTTCCCAGTCCCTGCATCTTTGTAAACTTCATTCTTGTCTCTCCTTTTCGCATCTTTTATTCTGACATGATCGTCAGTACCATCTGCGCAGTCTCCAGCATATTGTTCCCGCTGTCCATGCTGCACTTCTGCAGATAGCGGTGCGCCTCTTCTTCCGTCATATGATTGCGCTCCATCAAAAGCGCTTTTGCCTGCCCTATGAGCGCCCGCTGCCCGGGATCCCTGTTCCTGGCTGCCTCTCTTCTCTTCCTGCGTCTTCTCTGCATGGTCTGCATCATCATTTGCAATGTGTTCAGCAGATCATAGCCTTTGACCGGCGTCGGAAGCCCTATCACGCCCTTCACCAGATCCTGGCTCCACTTATCAGGCGAGGCAATCAGGAGCATTTCGAAGGATTCGGGCAGGCATTCCCTTAGTTCTGAATATAACATATCCTGCATTTTATATCCACAGATCATAATGCCTTCCCCAAAATTATCTGCATATTGAAGCGCCTGGGCCCCGGTGGTACAGATACCGGATATGTCAATGCCGCCCCGTACTAACAGGTTGCGAATATTTGCCGCAGTCTCTTTTTTGGGAAATACTACCACAATACTGCTCATACCCGCTTACACCTCCTGCCCATTTTCATTCCAAGCCACACTGTTTTCGTTCCCCATACAGGACGTTTACATTTTATGAAGATAATTCGCAAGTTCCCAGTCCGTCACCTGCATACAATAATCATGGTATTCCTTTTTATGTGAGGCAATCGTTTTAGCTGTCAGGTCCGCTCCCAGCACTTCACGGATGAGTGCGTCTCCCTCCAGTTCGCGAACCGCCTCCATCAGGTTCCATGGAAGAGCTTCAATATGGAGCTCACGGCGCTGTTCCTCTGACATTGCCTGAATGTCTTCATCCACACTGTCCGGCGGCAGAATCTGATTTTTAATGCCGTCCAGCCCGGCAGCAAGCAGAACTGCCAGTGCCAGGTACGGATTCGCAGAAGGGTCGGGGCTTCTGAGCTCTATCCGCGTCTTCTCCCCGCGGACAGACGGAATGCGGATCAGCGGCCCCCTTGTTCTTGCTGACCAGGATATATATACCGGCGCCTCATATCCCGGCACAAAGCGTTTGTAGGAATTCACAGTCGGGTTCGTGATGCAGGTAATGGCCTTCATATGTTTCAGCAGGCCGCCCATAAAATAATACCCGTCCCGGCTCAGGCCGTTTTTATCATTGCTATCCTGGAATATATTCGTGCCGTCTTTTGAAAGTGACAGGTTCAGATGCATTCCGGATCCATAGGTTTCGGATTTGGGTTTAGGCATAAATGTAGCATGCAGTCCGTGGCGTTTTGCAATGGTCTTCACAACCAGCTTAAATGTCATAATATTATCCGCCGTGGCCAGGGCTTCATCATACCGGAAATCAATTTCATGCTGCGCAGGGGCGATTTCGTGGTGGGATGTCTCAATCTCAAATCCCATTTCCTCCAGGGTAAGCACCATATCCCGCCGCGCATTTTCACCGTAGTCCAGCGGCCCGACATCAAAATAACTTCCTCTTTCATGTGTAATCGTGGTCGGAAGACCGTCATCATCCGTATGAAAAAGGAAAAACTCGCACTCCGGGCCGGCATTCATAGTATATCCCATTTCCCGGGCTTCACGTATGACTTTTTTCAGCACGCAGCGGGGATCACTTTCATAGGGTGTGCCGTCCGGGCGGTATACGTCGCATATGAACCGCGCCACCTTTCCCTGTTGCGGCCTCCAGGGGAAGATCTCAAACGTATTTAAATCCGGATATAAGTACATATCTGATTCTTCTGTCCTGGAAAACCCCTCAATAGATGAGCCGTCAAACATGCACTCGTTATTCAGCACCTTCTCCAGCTGGCTCACCGTAACGGCCATATTTTTCATGGTGCCGTAGATGTCTGTAAACTGAAGGCGGATAAAGCCGACGTCCTCTTCCTCTACCATTTCTAAAATATCTTCTCTCGTGTAATCATTCATAAATTACCCTCCTGACTGTTATCTGACATATTTATATCTTTTATACTTCTCACGTGCTTATTTTGTTTCTGTTTACAGGCTTGCCTGCGGAAAAGTTTTCTGGAATTTAAAAATGGGCGTTCTCTCCCCTGAAGAAAACGCCCTTGTTTCGTCTTATTATAACGACCCTGTGAAAAAATGTCAAACTTTCTTATCCGACTTTTTTCATTTTTTTATTTTATGAATTTGCGTATTTTACTTTTGAGTTTTTCAAACTCTCCGCTGTGTACCTGGAGTTCCATTTCGTCATGCATATTAAGGCTGCAGATTCCTAAAATTGACTTGGCATCCACGGTCATTCTTCCCTGCGCCATATCAAGATCTCCTTTATATTCCTTGATAAGCTGTACAAATTCCTGAATCTCGTTAACAGTTGCAAATCCCACTCTTACTGCGTTCGCTGTTAATATTTCCCCCGCCATGGTTCTTACCTCCTGATTGCTATAGAGTACACCCATCCATTGACATTTGATGGAACCGCTTGTTACGTGGCAATATTTCATCACCGATTCAATATTGTACACTATCTTGTACAAAAAGGAAAGTCCTAATGTTAAATTTTTATCTGCTTTTAATCTGCCTTCCGGATGCATCCATATGATAGTCTTCCTTATAGATCAGCTCCGAAACCGGTACAATCTGGTACCCTTTTTCCTGAAGTCCTGTAATCACCTTTTCCAACGCGTCCGCCGTATACTTTGCGCCATTATGGCAGAGGATAATGGAGCCGTTCTGCAGGGATTTGTTATCCAGAACTGTATCAATGATGTTCTGTTCGCCATAATCCTTCCAGTCCAGACTGTCCACGTCCCACTGAATCGCATAATATCCGCATTTCGCGGCAGTCCGGATCACCGTATCATTGTAATCCCCGTAGGGAGCGCGGAACAGCTGCATATCATAGCCTGTAAGCTTCTTTACCTTGTCGTGCACGCCCATGATTTCCGCTTCCTGTTCCGCCTCGGAAAGCTGGCTCATATTCGGGTGTGTCTCACTGTGGTTTCCCAGGTCATGTCCCGCCGCCAGTATGGCTTTCACATCCTCCGGGTATTTCTCCACCCATCCCCCCGTCGTAAAGAAAGTCGCATGGATCTTGTATTTTGCCAGAATCTCCAGAAGCTTCTGCATAGACTCATTGCCCCATGCGGCATCAAAGGTGAGCGCAGCCTTCTTCTCAGGTGTGTCCACGGAATAGATGGGAAGCTCCCTTCCGCTTACATTACTCGCCACCTTGGCATGACCCGCCATATACTTCACCGAACATCCTAAAATCATAATAACCAGAAACGCACTAAAACTGACCTTGAACAGCCTTTGTCTCATAAAAAACTCCAGAGTATATTTGCTTAAAATAAGTATATGCTGTGTGGGCACAAAAATAGAAGCAAAGGGGTCAGCCCCCTATGCACCTCTCTCCCCCGTTTCCATCCCCTGTACACAGCTCCGGAACATCCGGGCCATGAACTCTGCGATCTCTTCCGGTTCTGCCTCAAATCCGTTCAATGCCCATTTCCGTATAATCCCCTCACAGCCATTTACGATAAATTCATACAGCCACTCCAGCCGTTCCTCTTCCATTCCCGGATACAGCCTTTTCCAGGCGACGAGAGAATCTGCCTTTGCAAAATACATCATCCTGGCAAGAAATTCTTTATCTCCATATTTGCTGAACATCGCTTTGCACAGCTCTTCATTCTCTCTGATTTTTTTTAATATTTCAGCCGGCAGAATTCCTGTAAGATTTTCCTGCCCCATATCCCCCGCAAATGAGAGTACCTCCTGATAAAATTCCTCCTCAATCTTGCAGAGAAGGTCATACACGTCCTCATAATGAGCATAAAAAGTGGCCCTGTTGATGTCGGCCTTTTCGCAGATCTCCTTAACTGTGATTTTTCCCAGCGGTTTTTCCTCCAGCAGCTGCAGAAAACTGTGCCTGATCATTTTTCTTGTATACTTGATCCTGCGGTCTAAATTTGAATTTTTCATGAACAATCAACACTTCTTTCGTTTTTGTTGTATTACTTACAGATACACCTAATCTGGCGGTTGCCATTTTCTGATACCTCTATTATATTTAAAATAAGAACAAAAAGCAACGCTGTGTCGTATATCTTTCACCGGATTTACCCAGACGTTACTATTCACGGCCCAGGGGCCGCGCATAATAACGGCATCTGGGCCATTTAAAGTCGCCTGGGGCGTGGGCCCAGATGCCCGGCTCCATTACTTTAATGGCTCGGATGCCGTGCAGCGGGGTGCACGGCCCCGTGAATAGTAACACCCAGACAGCAGAATATTCCTGCCCCTGGCGGTATGTATTTCACCGCTGCACATCAGGGATGTTCCATCATGATCGGGAGGTGTTGATTATGAAAAATACAATATATATCGTTACCGGAGCCGCCGGCCATCTTGGCAGCCATATCGTTTCGGAACTGGTCAGAGAGGGGAATACAGTGCGGGCATTTATACTGCCCTCCGAAGCCGGACTGATCCGTACTTCTTCCCCAAACCTCACCTGGATCACAGGGGACGTCTGCCTCCCGGATACGCTGGAACCTCTTTTTCTGCAGGAAGATTCCGGCCCGGCAGAGGATCTCATCCTGATCCACTGTGCCGGCCTGATCTCCATCTACGGCGGGAAAACACCGGGTGTATACGCCGTCAATGTGGAGGGCACGAAAAATGTGGTGGACGCCTGTATCCGACACCATATCAAACGCCTGGTATATGTAAGCAGCGTTCATGCAATCCCCGAGGCGCCGCAGCATAAGGTTATTTCCGAGATCCGGACCTTTTCCCCCGGACACGTCACGGGATATTACGCAAAGACCAAGGCAGAGGCCACCCAGTATGTTCTGGACAGTGCCGCACGCGGGCTGGATGCAGTCGTCGTACATCCGTCCGGGATTATAGGCCCCGCAGAGCGCCCGGCGGGAAGCCTGATGCATATGATATCCAATTATACGAAAAAGGGCATGCCGGTGGCCGTACACGGCGGGTACGACTTCGTGGACGTAAGAGATGTGGCTTCCGGGGCCATTAAGGCCGCCCAAAAAGGCAGAAGCGGGGAATGCTATATACTCTCCAACCGCTTTATCTCACTGAAAGAATTATTCACAGAAATGTCAAAAGCAGCCGGACAGAAAAAACCCCGTCTCTTCCTGCCAGCCTGGACTGCCAAATGTGCGGCCCCTTTTGCACAGCTCCACTATAAATGCTGGAAGAAAACCCCCGTGTTCACCCCCTATGCCATGTATACCCTGACTTCTAACGGAAACTTTTCACATGAGAAGGCCAGCCGTGAACTTGGATACCACCCCAGGCCTCTGCATCAGACCATCGCTGATATGATACGGCAGCTCCGGGAACATTCCGTCAAAAAATAGAACCGGCTGGGGTGTCAACAGTAAAGAATTGTATTCCGTTTTTTTAGATCCTTCAGAATATAGGACAATCCCTGGTGATTATAATATATATAAGAAGCAAACACAGCGGTGTACAATGGCAGAAAATGGCAGAGACAGCAGATATAGGAGGCAGCGGCTCAGAATCATACTGATCGGAGGCATTGCGGCCGCCAGCATTTTGTATACAAAGGCAGGGCAAAGGGGCACGGCTGCTGCAGGAAATGAAGAAACGGCAATCGAGGAGAGCCGGGCGGGAGAAAGCGATAAGCAGGATCCGTCCGGCTCTTTAGAAACACAGCCAGAGAAAAAGATCCTGCCAGTTCCATTTCTGAGCCAGAACGATTATCCAACGGGCTGTGAGAGCGTGACCGCTGTCATGGCGCTTCAATATGCCGGGGTTGATGTTTCTGTGGATGACTTTATTGACAAGTACCTGAGAATCGGGACTTATTATGAAAAGGACGGCGAGTATTACGGCAACAGCCCCTACTATTATTTTATCGGAGATCCAAGGACCGGCAGTGGATTTGGCTGTTTTGCACCGGTGATTCATGATGCGCTTGCAGCGGCAGCAGGAGCGGACCGGGTGAAAGATCTGACCGGAACGCGCCTTAAGCAGATTACGGAGAAATACATCGGACAGGAGATACCGGTGATCATCTGGGCGACCATTGATATGCAGCCAACCTACGAAGGAAATGGGTGGACCATACTGGAAACGGGGAAGTATTTTACGTGGCCGGCGGAGGAACATTGTCTGCTGCTGGTGGGATGGGATGAGGAGTACTACTATTTTAACGATCCAAACCAGGACGGGGGTGTGACAGGATATGAGAAGGCGGTGGCAGAACAGCGTTATCTCGAGATGGGAAGCCAGGCGCTGGCTGTGCTGCCTGCGGACAGCGGCAGCCCGGAAAAGTAATCCTGCTCTGCGAGCGTAGCACTAATGTGGAATTAACTATACCCAAAAGGCACCCCGTAATACCTGCCCCTTCGGGGCAGGTCTGCAACAGAGCTGCAGAATAAAATATAACTTTCTTTTTCTATGTACCGTTGCTATTCTATAACACCAAACGACTCAATACGCTGCCCCCGTTACGAAGCCACCCCCAGTTGACAACCTTTACTGCCGATTGGATGCACCCAGCAAAATGAAGGGATAGCCGCCAGCCTCCTAAGGGCACACATGCCGTTCCGAATTGCTAAAGCAGGCCTTAGAAATTCTTAGAAGCAGCCCGCCGCGAAAGTGGGGAGCTTTTATGATTCCGAATCATAAAAGCGGATGGCCCAGCGCGAGAAATCATCCGATTTCTCGTGATGTGCCATCCCGTGCCCCACTTTCGCGGCTGGCTGCTTCTTAGAATTTCTTAGGTCTGTGTCCGCAAATCGGAACGGCATGTGTGCCCTTAGGAGGCTGGCGGCTATCCCTTCATTTTGCGCCCCCATCCGTCCCTCTCCAACTGCCTCCTTACCGTCCTATTACTTCCAGAACGTCCTCTTTTTCAGGCATAGAACGGATAGCTCCCTTCCGCGTCGTTATCAAAGCTGCCGCAGCATTTGCAAAGGTCATCATCTCACCCAGCTGTTCCTCCGTCAGATCCTCCATACCATGCTCAAGCACATAATTCAGCGAACTTCCGCAGAACGTATCTCCTGCGCCCGTCGTCTCAATCGTATCCATCTTAAACCCGCTTCTCTCTACACGCATGTCTTTATAGTAGGCACGGCTTCCGTCTTTGCCGAGCGTCAGCAGGATCAGCGGAATATGATATTTCTCCTGCAGATACTGGATTCCCTCATCATAATCCTCTTTGCCGGACACGAACTGAATCTCATTGTCAGAGATCTTCAGGATATCGCAGAACTGGAAACCATATTCCATCTGTTCCTTTGCAAGCTCCAGGGAACTCCAGAGCGGCGGGCGCAGATTCGGGTCAAATGAAATCAAAAGCCCGTTCTCTTTCGCGATATCCAGCGCCTTTTTCGTGGCCTCACGGACGCCGTCATGCGTCATGGACAGGGTGCCAAAATGGAACAGCTTTGCTTTCTTTAAAAATTCTGCGTCAATCTCGTCCGCCGTCAGCTTCATATCTGCACCCGGATTGCGGTAGAAAGAAAACTCCCGGTCCCCGTCAGGAAAGGTATGTACAAAAGCAAGCGTCGTATTGACATCCGCATCCATCTTTAAATTAGAAGTATCGATCCCCGCCTCATCCAGCGTATTTTTCAGCAGAACCCCGAACTGGTCCTGCCCCACTTTTCCAAGAAATGCCGTCTTTTTTCCCAGTTTATTCAACATGGCAAGCACATTGCAGGGAGCGCCGCCGGGACATGCTTCGAACATGTTGTTTCCCTGTTCGCTCTCACCATTCATTGTAAAATCAATCAGCAGTTCTCCCATTGCGATTACATCAAATTGCTTTTCCATAGACCTATCTCCTTATTCCTGTATTTGTTATAATTTTAACGCAAATCAAATCTTTCTGCAATCCTTTTATAAAACTCCAGCGTGCATTTCATGTTACTGTGCACGCCCAAAGGGTGTGTACAGTAACCATTTAATTGAAATAAACCAGTTCCTCAATTGCCTCATCGTCCTCTATGTGCTCTGCCTCCAGAACCGGACCAACACCGCCGTATACAGACACTCTTGCGAACCCGATCTTAGCCCGGATCTTCACCCACTGTCCTTTTTTGAGCTTAGGGGCGTAGGGGCTTTTACACACATATCCGAGAAATGTCGTATCATCTGCGCAGCAGGTCATTGCCATACGCCCCGGCATGAATACTTTTGACGGAAATCCCTTCGGCTTCAGTACCCGCGCCGTAAATTCCACCGTCTTCCCCTTGTACCGTTTTGGATGTTCCATCACATCCACATACCAGATCCCGTAGTCTTCCCGCCGCACCTCGATAACCGGCGCATCCAGATCATAGGGAACCTCATCCAGGAAAATATTTTCCACTTCCCCGTTTTCATCCTCGAATATCACTTCCGCCTGGGGACTCACGACCTTGACGCTCCTCCGGTACCCAGCCAGAGGCTTTCTGTCCGTGCATCGGTTAAATACCACCATCTCGGAATCCCGCACCATCTCCACAAACAGAGGCTTCAGGTTCGTCAGATACATCTGGAATGTGCTGGCATCCACGGTTGTCAGCTTCTGCTCGATTCCCCAGCCCTCGGGAAGTTTCATCTTCTCAAAATCGCTGACCTTCCACATCCCGTTATACTCAATCACAACACGCTCCGGATGATACTTAGCGTCCATTTCCTCCAGCCATACCTCTGTCAGTTCTGCCTGTTCCTGCACACGCTCAATTCTCACGTTGTACTCCAGCATTTCCTGCGGATCGTACTCCACTTCGCCCTCCTCACAGAGAATCAGAAGTGTGGTTCCCTCGATCTGGAAATAATCCTGTGAAAGTGTAAACTTTAAAAATTCCGTTTTGCCGCTGTCCAGAAATCCGGTCATCAAATATACCATAACATCAGGTTCGTTCATTATTTAATCTCTCCATTCTTTACAGCAGCCTGCTCCTGCACAGGCCGCCGTCAGGCTGCTGCTTATTTTATTCCAAACAGATCCCCCAGTTTTCCCTCATTCAGGTTCGAACCGATCACACAGAGTCTGCCGGTATACTCGGCAGCACCGCTGCGCACCTCGTGCTCCCCGGGAACCATATCAAAATAGATCCAGTCATTTTCCCCGGCAACCATCCCCTTTGCCCTCAGAATAACTCCGAATGATTCATCGGATTCGAGAGCTTTCAGAATATGCTCAATTTCCTCTTTTGTGTAGGTCTTAATCGTCTCTCTTCCCCAACTTGAGAACACCTCATCCGCATGATGGTGCCCGTGATCATGGTGATGGTGGTCATGGCCGCACCCACAGGAATCTGCATGCTCCTCATGACTGTGCTCATGCTCTTCATGATGATGGCCGCAGCATTCTCCATGGCTATGCCCATGTTCCTCATGATGATGGCCGCAGCATTCTCCATGACTATGCCCCTCTTCCTCATGATGGTGCCCGTCCCCTTCATGGCAGCATCCCTGTCCTTCATGGTGATGGTCGTGCCCGCATCCGCAGCTCTCCCCATGCTCATGATGTCCTCCGCATTCCGGACACATGATCTCCGCCAGCAGTTCTTCCTCCAGCGTTTTACTGTGTTCCATCGTCTCCAGCAGCTTATCCCCCGGCAGTTCTGCAATCGGCGTGGTAATAATCGGAGCCTTCTCATTCAATTCCCGAAGGATCTGATAACTCTCCTCCACTTTCTCCGGTTGAGCCTTATCTGTACGGCTCAAAATAATAGCCCCGGCATATTCCACCTGATTGCTGAAAAATTCCCCGAAATTATTTCTGTACAGCCGGCACTTCATAGCATCAACCACGGTCGTAAAACTGTTCAGCTCCGCGTCGATCTCCTCCTGGACATCCTGCACGGCTTTGATCACATCCGAAAGCTTCCCAACGCCGGAGGGCTCAATCAGGATACGGTCCGGGTGATAAGTTCCCACCACTTCCTTCAGGGATTTTCCAAAATCACCGACCAGTGAACAGCAGATACATCCCGAATTCATCTCCCGAATCTCGATCCCGGATTCCTTCAGAAAACCGCCGTCAATCCCGATCTCGCCGAATTCATTCTCAATCAGTACGACCTGTTCCCCGCCAAACGCCTCTTTCAGCATCTTCTTGATAAATGTAGTCTTACCGGCGCCCAAAAAGCCGGATATAATATCTATTTTCGTCACAATGACTGCCTCCTAATCTCTCAGTGATTACTTTTCGTTCATTTCCAGCATAACAGGGCAATGGTCCGATCCCATAATGTCTGTCAGTATCCCCGCATCTACCAGCCTGTCCTTCAGGCATTCGGACACACAGAAATAGTCGATGCGCCACCCCGCATTCTTCTCGCGGGCACGGAAACGGTAGGACCACCAGGAGTATACCCCCTCCTGCTCCGGATAAAAATACCGGTACGTATCAATAAACCCCGCCTCCAAAAGTTCCGTGAACTTCTGCCGCTCCTCATCCGTAAAACCGGCGTTCTTCCGGTTCGTTTTGGGATTCTTCAGATCGATTTCTTTGTGCGCCACATTCATATCGCCCGTCACGACAACCGGTTTCTTCTCTTCCAGCTTTTTCAGCCAGGCGCGGAAGTCGTCCTCCCATTTCATCCGGTAATCCAGGCGTGCAAGCTCATTCTGGGAGTTCGGCGTATAAACCGTAACAAAGTAAAAATCATCATACTCCAGCGTGATCACGCGCCCCTCCTGATCGTGTTCCTCAATTCCGATACCATTTACCACGGAAAGCGGCTCTGTCTTTGAAAATACCGCCGTCCCCGAATATCCCTTCTTCACCGCATAGTTCCAGTATTGGTGATAGCCGTCCAGTTCCAGCTCAAGCTGCCCTTCCTGCATTTTAGTTTCCTGTATGCAGAAGATGTCCGCGTCCGCCTGGCTGAAGAATTCCAGAAACCCCTTCTGCACACATGCACGGATTCCATTCACATTCCACGAAATAAACTTCATATAAACCTCCTTATCTTTTATGGAGCAGTCTTATTTCAAATATACAAAAGCCGGACAACCGGAACAAAGAACTCTCTCCTTCCCCGTAATCCGACTCCATCCAAATGAATACACATTTTTATCTGCCCTTATTATAGTAAACTTCCTTCAGAAACAGTCCCCTGGCCGGAGCCAGAAATCCCGCATACTCCCGGTTTCCCGCTTCCAGCGCCGCAGCAGCCTCCTCGGGTCTTTTCTCACCCGTGCCGACCTCCAGCAGCGTCCCTGTTAAAATACGGACCATATGGTATAAAAAGCCTGTCCCATAATATTCCATCCTTATTTTGCTGTCCTGTTTCTCAATGATTATATCATAAATTGTCCGTATTGTGGTTATTTCATCTTTTTTATCTGTAAATCCTGCAAAATCATGTGTTCCGATCAGATACCCCGCAGCTTCTTCCATTGCAGAAATATTCAGCTCATGCGGATAATGAAAACAATATTTCCTGGTAAAAACATCTGGTTTTTCCCTGGTGTCAATAAAGTATTCATAACGTTTCCCTTTCGCATTGAACCGCGCATGGAACCCGTTTTTGACGAGCGTCATCTCCTTCACACGGATATCCTCGGGCAGCGCTTCGTTCAGGCTCGCGCAGAATCCCGTTTCTTCCACTTTGCCGGGCAGCACCATACTGGCGGTCTGCCCTTTGGCATGCACGCCTCCGTCGGTTCTGCCGGAGCCGTTAATCTCCGTTTCACGTCCCGTGACCTCAGAGACTGCCCTTTCCAGAATTCCCTGAATGGTTCTCTCCGTGCTTTTCTGCCTCTGCCAGCCCTGGTACCGGCTGCCGTCATATACTACCGTCAATTTATATGTCCGCATATTCCTCCACTTTCCGGTCTTTTAAAAAGAGCACCCTGCTGCACAGCATGCTGACCACATCCAAATCATGAGATACAAACAAGTAACATATCTTTTCTTTTTTCTGCAGTTCTTTCAACAACTCTATGATCTGCGCCTGTACCGTCACGTCCAGCGCAGACAGAGGCTCATCGGCAAGAATGAATCTGGTTCCCGTAATGAGTGCCAGCGCAATGCTTACCCGCTGGCGCTGCCCTCCGCTCAATTCCCGCGGATAGCGCCGGTAAAACTCCCTCGGAAGGTGCACCTGCATCAGCATTTCCTCCGCCCTTTTTCTGCGTTCTTCTTTGGAATATCCCCCACGGATCTTAAGCGGCTCTTCCAGAATCCAGCCGATGGTCTTCTTCGGATTGAGGGAACCAAAGGGATCCTGAAATATCATCTGGGGGTGTTCTGTATAATGAATGATCTCGCCCTCGTATTCCCTGAGCAGCCCCAGAATACATTTGCACAATGTAGACTTGCCGCTGCCGCTTTCGCCGACCAGTCCGACAATCTCTCCTTCATATAGTGCAAATGTTATGTCTTCCAGTACCTGTTTTTTTCGTTTTCCTTCTTTGTAATATGCATTTACAGCTTTCAGCTCCAGTACCTTCTCCGCCATCTCACTCACCTGCCTTTGCTCTCAGGAGTTTATAAAAAGCAGTGCTCTTTGTCCTGCCCGGAATTGCTGCAACCAGCTCTTTTGTATAAGGCGTTCCGGGATGTTCAAAGATATCCCCGGCTGCCCCTTCCTCCACGATCACCCCGTCTTTCATGACCAGCACGCGGCTGCACAGCTCGTTGACCACCCGGAGATTATGTGAAATGAACAGGATCCCCATATGATATTTCTGATTCAGCTTTTTCAGCAATTTTAAAATGCTGTCCTGGGTCCCCACATCCAGCGCCGTTGTGGGCTCATCCGCAATCAGCACCCTGGGCCTGCATACAATAGCAGCTGCAATCATAACCCGCTGCCGCATGCCCCCTGACAATTCGTGGGGATACTTCCCGTACAGGTCCTCCGGATCTTCCAGCTCCACATCCTGAAGCGCCCGCACCGCCTTTTGCCTGCGTTCTTCCTTTGAAAGCTTCGTATGCAGCACAAGCGCTTCCTCCACTTGTCTGCCGATCTTCATCGTAGGATTCAGGGCTGTCATCGGCTCCTGGAATATCATGCTGATGTCCCTGCCCTGGATGTCTCTCATCTGTCTTGGAGACAGCTTCAGCAGATCTGTATCATCCAGAAAAATACTGCCGCAATCCAGTACTGCCTGCTCCTTCAAAAGCCCCGCAATTGTCAGCGCTGTCATGGTTTTTCCGGACCCGGATTCCCCGACGATCCCGAGGATTTCACCATCCTGGAGGCAGAAAGAAATGCCCCGCACAACCTCCTGCGTTTCACCGCCCTCTCCAAAATGGATGGACAAGTTCTCTACTCTCATCATGATCTTCCACCTCCGAACCTGTCCAGAATCCCTTCTCCGAGCATTCCTGCCCCCAGCACTATAAGTACCAGGAACAGCCCGGGAAATACCGCGCACCACGGTCCGCTTGCCAGATACGTCTGGGATTCCGACAACATTCTTCCCAGGCTGGCATCCGGCGGCTGCACGCCGATTCCCAGATAGCTTAAGCCCGCTTCCGCAAGCACTGCGTTATTAAATCCGATCGTCAGTGCGGAAAGCAGCGCCGGCAGAATATTCGGAAGGATGTGCACAAATAGGATTCTCGGGGCAGATACCCCGATCAGCCTGGCGCTGGTTACATAGTCCGCCTCCCGGCAGCGCATGAATTCTCCCCGCACAATTCTGGCAAAGCTGGGGATAAATGCAATTCCAAGAGCCAGCATAACCTTATATTTCCCGGTTCCCCACACGGTAATGATGACCAGTGCAAGCAGCACGCTTGGAAAAGCCGCCACGGCATCATTAACCCGCATCAGCCCCTCGTCCAGCCAGCCCCCGAAATACCCGGTTACCGCTCCCACGATAATCCCGATCCCGCCGCCGATCAATATCGTGCCGGCTGCAATCAAAAAAGTACTGCCTGCTCCCGCAAGTACTCGGCTGAATATGTCACGGCCAAACTGATCTGTTCCGAAAATGTGCAAAAGCGACGGCGCATTCAGTTTCACGGACCCCTGCATAGCTTCTGTATCATAAGGGGTCCAGAAAAAGCCGAGCACAATCAGGGCTGCCATGATGATGGTAAGCACTATGCCAAATGTAAAGTTATATCCAGTTTTTCCCATTTTCCCATTTTTTATTCGCTGCTTCTTCACTTTCATACCCCTAAATCTCAATCCGTTTATCCAGTTTCCGGTACAGCAGATCCACAATCACATTGACCACCAGTATAATAACTGCTATCAGGACAATCACCGCTTCCACCACCGGATAGTCCCGCGATGAAATTGAGGAAATCAGAGTCCGACCAAGCCCCGGTATCCCAAAGACCTGCTCGATCACAATGCTGTTGGCTATCATATCTGCAATTGCCATCCCCAGAAACGTAACAACGGGAAGTATCCCGTTACGGAACGCATGCCTGACCAGCATTCTCCACGGACTGTTGCCCCGGCTCATGGCCGTACGTATATAGTCCTTGTGCATTTCCTCCAACAGAGAATTCCTCAGCATCTTGGTTGTCATTGCCGCCTTTGGAAGCGCTATTGCAATGGACGGCAGAACCAGATAACCCAGAAAGCCGCCCACACTCTCCGTATAAGGCACATATCCCCCAGGTGTAAAGAGCCGAAACGTAAGCCCGAATAATACAGTAAAGATAATGCCAACAAAAAATGGCGGAACCGACATGGTAATCTGATTTAAAACCAAAAACAGCCTGTCCGCAAATTTATTCGCATATCTCACACTCAGCAGGCTGACCGGTATGGAAAACAACAGGATGAAGACAAATGCCATCGAAGTCATCGCTGCCGTAATGGGTACTTTATCCCCAATCATTTCTCTGACCGGAACCTGGTAAGAATAAGAAGTTCCCATATCTCCTGTGACAAAATCCTTCACCCACTGTCCATAACGCTGCGGCAGGGGACGGTTCAGTCCCATCTCCTCCCGCAGAGCCTGGACTTTGCTCTCCGTAGCTTCCGTACCCAGAATCGACCTGGCCGGATCCCCGGGAATTACTTCAAACGCGAGGAAGGCAAGTACGCTGACAATTAATAATGCGATTATAAGACCTGCTATTTTTTTTAAAACAAATTTCATACTTACCTCCCCGGAGCTTAAAAGACTTTCATCCTATTATGCCCCATTTGCATCTGAATGTGTATTTTCCGTAACAATTCTATCTATTCCACCATATAAATTGACGCCATATCCTGCACATACAGCGGATAGAATGTATATCCATCGTATTTGTCACTTACAGCCACCAGATTAGCCAGATCCTGGATATATACATTGGCAGCCTTCTCAGCCAGAATCCCCTCCAGCTCCTTATAAAGCGCCGTCTGTTTTTCTTCCTCAACGGCAGAGATGGCTTCTTTGAATTTGCTGTCATACTCCGCATCCTTAAAGTTAATAAAGTTGCCGCTGTTGTCGGATGTAAATCTTTCCAACATCGCGCGGGCGGACAGATTGGATGCGTCGACACCCACTACGGTGGACTGGAAATCGCGGTTTGCATAGACATCTTCCAGCCATGCCTCCCACTCAATCGGCTTAATCGTCACATTGACACCGATATTCTTCAATTCTTCCGCAATAATCTGAGCCGTATCTACATGCGGCTGGTCCGCAGAGCTGACGGTAATATCCAGATCAAAACCATCCGGATATCCCGCCTCTTTTAGCAGTTCTTTTGCCTTCTCATAATCCTGCTCATAATAGTGCGCGTATTCTTCATCATAATACTTCTTCAATCCGGGATACATGCTCGTACCGATGCGCACGCCTTTTCCGTCGGCCATCATATCCATGATTTCATCCGGATTGACAGCATAGCACAGCGCCTGCCTCACCTTCTCATTGTCCAGGGGTTTGGCATCGTTATTCAGATACAGCGCCTGCACCAGGTTCATGGTGCCCTCTTCTATATGAAAACCATCCGTCAGCTCCGCCGCCTGGCTGGAAGTCAGACGCATTGCCATGTCAATAGAACCGCCCTTGAGATTGGTCACCAGCATGTCCGCATCCGCCACAATCTTAAACTCCACCTTGTCCAGATGCGCCTTCTCTCCCCAGTAATCCTCATTTTTCTCCAGAACCACATTTTCCTGAGGGCTGCGTGACACATACTTAAACGGCCCCGTTCCCACCGGAGCTGTCTCCAGGGCATCATAATCCTTCGGGATCACCGCAGTCGTCATATAGGCAAGAAATTCCGTATTCGGTTCGTTGAGGCGGATTTCCACGGTCTTATCATCCAGAATATTCACACTCTCTATAATAGAATACGCCGATACCAATGGATCACCATTTGACGTATCAGCGCATCTGTCTATCGAATATTTTACATCTTCCGCCGTCACGTCATTCCCATTATGGAACTTCACCCCATCACGCAAAGTAAATGTATACACCTTTGCATCATCCGAAATTGCATAATCGCTCGCCACGGCCTCAATTAAATTACCATCTTTGTCCGGCTTAACCAAGCCTTCATAAATGTTAAATAAAACCTCTTTTGTTCCTGCCGCAACTGCTTTATGTGGGTCAAGACTGTCTAAATCCTGGGATATACCTACCTTGATACTCCCGCCCTCGACTGGGTTTCCTGAAAGTTTATTCTCCGTCGTTGACTTCTGCTTCTCCTTGTCACCTGAACATCCGCTCAGTGCAACAGTTACAGCCATAGTGAGCACTAAAAGAATCCCTGTTACTCTTCTCTTCATGTTTGTCTCCTTCTTCAAATAACCTTCATTATTAAATTGTCGACTTAATTGTAAAGGATTTGGGGCAATTTGGCAAGCCTTTAAATCGGGATTTAGTTGGCTAGTTTTAGACTTGTCGATGGACGGGGACGCTTCATGACAGGGAGGCCGGGGAGGCGCTGGGGCTGTATATGCCGTTGCGATATGCACCCGTGCTGCTAAGTGTTTCTAGAACAGCCGCTGCCGGCTAGGCGGGTACGCTGAACACATCACGGGAAATCTGATGATTTCCCGCGCTGGGTTCAGCAAACACTTGATTCGGAGATCAAGTGTTTCCCCGCCTATCCGGCAGCGGCTGTTCAAGAAACACTAAGCGCACTCCAGCATTTCGCAACGGCATATACAGCCCCAGCGCCTCCCCGGCCTCCCTGTCATAAAGCTGGCTCATCCAATCGGCAGGAAAACCCGCCAACCGGGTGGGATCCCGGACCAGGGCAGCGGATGTGGATTGGCTATGCGTGTCTTTTCATCTTCAAGATGTGTATTGAATTATTTTGATACTGGAACCGTATCCCCTTGCTTTTGTACACCTACTAGGGACATAAAAGTACCACCAATTCTATATCCATACGCTGACCCCCGCTTGAGGCCCCACCTTAGTTACGAGTCCTTTTCCTGCCGGTTGGATGCGTCAGCTCCATGAAGGGATAGCCGAAAGCCTCCCGGAGAACATCCATGTCCTTTCAAAAACGCTCAAAGCGAACCTTAGAAATTCTTGGTGGGAAACAGCCCTGAAAATGGAGAGATTTTTGGATTCCGAATCCAAAAATCAGCTGACCCAGCGCGAGAAATCATCGGATTTCTCGTGATGTGTCAGTGGTGCTCCATTTTCAGGGCTGTTTCCCGCCTAGAATTTCTTAGGTCCGCGGCCGCGTTTTTGAAAGGACATGGATGTTCTCCGGGAGGTTTTCGGGTATCCCTTTATGGAGCGTCCCCATCCGCCCCGGGACTAAAGCCCGTTGCTAAATCCCGATTTTATGATATAATTTTTTTATGGTTTATATAGCGGATTCATTATAAAATGAATCAAATAATTATGAAAAGTGAGGTATTGCAATGAACATTACAGAAGCAATTAAATCACGCAGAAGTATCCGGAACTTCAAGGACACCCCGGTCCCGGAAGACATTCTGCGCAGGCTGGCCGATGCCGGCAGGCTCGCGCCCAGTGCCAGCAATCTACAGGCATGGAAATTTTTCTTTGTGACCGAACCGGACCTCGTCGCTAAAGTGGACATGTTCAGTCCCGGACTCAGCGGCCATCCGCCCGTCATCCTAGTAATCTGTTCCGATATGGAATATGCCCTGAGCCACTCCCGCAATGCTGAAATCTACGGCTGCATGATGGACGCCTCCATGGCGGCCGAAAACATCATGCTGGCGGCACTCGAAGAGGGCCTCGGCACCTGCGCCATCAAGTCCTACACCGATGCCGCCGTACGCAAACTCCTCTGTCTCCCCGATACATACCGTATAGAAATGCTAATGTCCATAGGCTACCCCGAAGGAGACCCAAGAGACCCCAGAAGAAAACCCCTGGAAGAAATCCTATACTTCAATCAATGGGAGGAAAATAAATGAAAAACAAAGAAGCCAGCCTCGAACTCTTAATCTACATGATAACCAGCGCCGCCGGCCTGGAAAACGAGCCTCACATCTACGGCCCCCTCCGCTTAATAGAGGCCTCCCAGCGCCTGTGCCAACTCCGCCTGGAGGATGACCCCGATAATCAGGACCTAAAAGACCTCATATCCATAATAGAAGAAGGCAAACACAAATGCACCTCCGACGAGCCCGCCTTCTACCAAATGCTCCAGGACGCCGCCGCCAAACTGGTAGACATAATCTAACAAAAGCAGAACATTATTCTGCCCCCATACTGCCGTCCCGCCCGCCAGGGTATACATTACGGCGCGCCCTTTGGACATACCTTATTCCGCAGTCTACTGCGGATCCGCCCGCAGGGCATGAGTTACGGCGTGCCCTTTGAACACACATTATTCTGCATATACCTGCCCCCTGGCCCACAGTTTCCAACTTAAGGCGCTATAACATTCTCCCCCCAGCATCCCCTCGCGCCGCCTCCGTCCGCCATCTCCGGCCACCCGCCAGGATGAGCGCCGCCTTCCCGGGATGGTGAATGAGACGCCGGAGGGGATTTGTGCAGGTGTTTTTAGATGCCTAAAGTGTGCCGTGTTTCCGTTAGGATAAAATAGAAAAATCTGATGGACAAACTTTGCTTTCCCAAGCAAAGTTTGAAGCAACTAAGGCGCCAAATCATCAGATTTGGCGCCGCATGTTGCTGGTTCCATCAGATTTTTCTATTTTATCCTTACGGAAACTAGGCTAAACGCCCGGTATCCAAAAACACCTGCACAAATCCCCTCCGGCGTCTCATTCACCATCCCGGGAAGGCGCCCCCCTCTACTCTAAAAATTCCTTCAGTTCCGCCATAAAGGTGTTTACATCTTTAAACTCCCGATATACGGAAGCGAACCGCACATAAGCCACCGGATCCAGAGCCCTGAGCTTGTCCATCACAATCTCACCGATCATACTGCTCGGTATCTCTTTTTCCTCGCGGTTGAATATCTCCAGTTCCACGGCATCTATCGTCCGCTGAATCTCCGATGCCGGAACCGGTCTTTTATAGCAGGCACTTAAAATGCCCTGCTCAATCTTCGCGCGGTCATACTGTTCTCTGTTATTGTCTTTTTTGATAACGATCAGCGGAATAGTTTCAACCTTTTCATAGGTTGTGAAACGTTTTCCACACTCGTCACAGGAACGTCTTCTGCGTATAGAATTATTATCTTCTGCAGGCCTAGAATCAATTACTCTTGTGTCGGGGTTTCCACAATAAGGACATTTCATAATATATTCCGCCTTTCCTCCCATTTCTTCCCCCATTATACACAATAACTAGAACTTTTGCAAAAACTTTTCCTCCCTTATTTCCACCAAAATAATATCGGGACCGATCTTCTTGATGCAGTGCCACGGAATGACATATTCACAGTCTGTTCCAAGGAATCCGCAGATTTTCCCCGGCCCCGGAATGATGATGGCCTCCACCCGTCCCTCTTTGATGTCGATATCCACATCCACAACGCATCCAAGCCTTTTACAGTCGCATACATTAATAACTTCCTTTTCCCGCAATTCACATAATCTCATAATATCACCACACCAAAAATACCCGCATACAGCAGCAGCTTCTCTCACTGTTACTATATGCGGGCACTCTGAAATGCGTGTTAAATTGCCATTACCTTTTCACTTTCAAATGCTTTTGCAATCACACCGATTAATACGGCTCCCAGAACTAGTGTTACGCCCAGTGTCATCCCATACTGCATCATAGTCACTTCCTGCGTCAGAATGCCCTGCAGCGTAAGCGATGTGTTATAGATCGGCACGGCGTAGAACCATTCGTGCGGGGTCTTTGTTGTAAACATTGTCGTGATCCCAAGCACCAGAACCAGCATGTAAACCGGCATCACGTAAGAATTGGCCTCCTTCACGGTCTTGGCAAATACGGATACCAGGACGATAATTGCCGAATACAGAAATGCAATTGCCACAAGCAAAGCGGCCATCATTCCGATCTGCTTTGGATTCAACGACAGATCCAGTCCCATATCTCCGCCCATGCCGCTCATCATCTGCGGCATAAAGGCAACCATTGCACCCACATATACGACAGAGGATACTCCGGAGATAATCATCAGTGAAAATACTTTTCCAAGTACAATGGAGCTTCTCTTGATCGGGGAAACCAGAAGGCTTGCCATCGTGCCCCTTTCCTTCTCCCCGGCCACCATATCAGTACCGATTCCCATAGCCCCCGCAAATAACAGGATGGTTACAAAATAAGGAAGCATCATTCCCAGAACCTTGCCGCTGGCTTTCTCCTCGTCCTGAATTACCATTTCGGGATTATCCGAATTTACTGTAAATACGGTAAGACCTTCCATGTCCTCCACACGGTCGGATAAGAGCAGCTGTCTGTATGACTCCAGGACGCCATTTGATATTGTGTCATATGCCGCGCGTGAATAGTCTTCCGACGGATTGTAATACGTCTTAACCTGAGGGGTTGGCGCTCCTGTCTGATAACTGGAAACCTCATCCAAAAAGCCTTCCGGAAATTCGATCAGCAGATCGGCCCCTCCGTTTTTTATCATATCTTCGGTCTCGGCCCTGTCGCTGACCGTATATACATCGCATTCTTTGTCCGCAGCCTTTAAAAATTCTTCAAAACCTGCCGGCGCATTCTGGAGATATACGATCGCCTTGTGCGATTCGACATCTTCCTGAGCGCTGCTGCTCAGACTGCTGACCAGAGTCATAATACCAACCATAATAATCACCGGAAGGAAAAATACTGAGAAGATCATCTTCTTGTCTTTGAAAACCCTTGCCAGCTCTTTCCCGCATATCTGTTTAATCCCGCTCATCTTACTTTCCTCCTTTCTGAATTCTGTAAAGTTCGAAAAAGGCATCTTCCAGATCCTCTGTGTTTGTATCATGAAGTATCTGATCCAGGCTTCCCTCAGCCACCTTGCAACCATCAATGATAATTCCGATCCTGTCACAGATTTTTTCGGCTTCTGACATGACATGCGTGGAGATAATCACCAGTTTGCCTTCGTCTCTTAATTTTCTTAAATAATCAGTAACGCCGCGTGCCGTCACTACATCCAGCCCATTGGTCGGTTCGTCAAAGATTACGATATCAGGATCATGAACCAGACACACCGCGATTGCAGCTTTCTGTGCCATACCTGTAGAAAGTTCTTTGATTTTTTTCTGGGAAAAGTCTTTAATCCCAAAGTATTCAAAAAGCTCCTCTTTTCTCGCTTTGAGCCTATCCTCCGGAATGTTATGTAATCTTCCGAAGAAATCAAACATATAATCCACAGAAAACTGAGGATCCAGCTTTATATCCCCTGTCAGAAAGCCGAGCTTCTCCCGCACCATTTCCGGCTCCTTCTGCACTTCATGGCCGGAAACATAGATCTCGCCTTTTGTCGGCTTGATGATGGTAGAGATACACCGCAGCGTCGTTGTCTTCCCCGCGCCGTTTGGTCCCAAAAGGCCGTATATCTCGCCCGGTTTTGCCGTAAGGCTCAGGTCATTAACAGCAGTCTTTACGGGGTTTGTCGTCTTGGATTCCTTCATCTGCTTTTTATTCAGTTTATAAATCTTGGTCAGGTTTTTGATCTCTATCATGATCTCCCTCCTCATTCTGTACTATTGTGTTAATACAACTATATATCCTTGTTATTGATTTGTCAATAACAATTTTTTCCTTCCTCAGCCCTTTCAATCTTTTCCCAAATAGATTACAATATTAAAAAAATAAGGAGGACTATCCATGAAAGAAACTATCTTACTTTTTCACGTTCCCGATAAAGAAAAGCTGTTAAAAATCGAAATGGCACTTTTTCCCCTGCATGTTCGCTTGAAACATGTGAAAGAGGAAGAGTATCACCAGCCGCTCGGCGTACTGGCGGGTATAAAAGACGCGGTACCCGCCGAAGGAAATTATACCGGCAGCGCCCTGGCCGATACCATGATCGTTTTTGCATTCTTTGATGACAACCGTCTCAACCAGGCACTGGCAGCGCTGAAGAAAAGCGGCGCCGGCCCTCTGCCCTACAAGGCGGTCCTTACTCCGACCAACCAGTTCTGGACTGCCCACGAATGCTTGGCAGAACTGAAACGTGAACATGAGGCTATGACTCCCTAGTACAGCAGTGCACTAATAATTCAGCAATAATCACCTGCTCTCTACGTCATAGCTGTACCTGCTTTCGCTAGACGTAGGAACCACTACGCCGTCGCGAAAGCAGGCACAACTCTGACGCAGATATCAGGCACTTATTACTGAAAGATTAATGCACTGCTGTACTAGCAGGAATCATAGCTTTTTTTCATAATATTTTTTCACGATAACGGTAACAAGGAAATACAGCATTAGTACTCCCCATGCCGTCCAGAATACAGCAAAGTTAAAAAATCCTGAGATTAAAAGAACTGCATAACAGACTCCCATAACAATCATGCCTGCCCAATATGAGGTTTTTTCATTAATCATTTTATTTCTCTCGTCGGATACTTTGAGACGTTCTTCTCGTAGAAGTTTTTCATTCTTAAGAAGTTTTTTTGCCTTCAGGATCTCCTTAACCGCGAAGATAATGACGGCTGCACCGGTTCCCATAAAGACTCCGCATAAAAATCCCTCTTCATACTCTCCGCCTCTCAACATCATCACAATCGCCACTGCGATAGTAAGCAGCCCCACACCGCACATAAAAAAGTCTATCCTGATCCGGACTTTTAGTTTCTCCCTGTACTCCTCGTCTGTCTTAGCTCCCTGTTGCAATGCTTTTATAAACATATATTTTCCTCCTCCAGATTAAAAATAAAAATATCCTCAATATTGACTCCAAAATACTGGGCAATCTTATGTGCCAGTATCAATGACGCATTATACCTGCCGTTTTCCAGCGATATGATGGTCTGCCTTGTCACCTCAACTGCATCTGCAAGTTCACTCTGCGTAATCTTCCGTTCCTTCCTCAACTGCTGAATTTTATTTTCCAAAAACATCCCCCATTTCTGACCGTCGTATTCAACGCTACTTTCCTCCATAAAACAAAGACCCCTTAAACGCTTTTATTCTGCGGTAGGACTTTTCCGGAAGAATCCCGATCAACATCAGGCAGATCGCCATCCCAAAAAGGAATCCCTTAATCAGCTCCGGTGTATCCGCAAACTGCTGAAGCAGCAAAGCCAGCGCATGAAATGCAAAACCCAGCTTTAATTCTCTCCTCATATCACCTTTTTTCATAATCACCGCTCTCCTTTGCCTCTAAAGAAAATGTATAGTTCGTTTTACATTTAAAGTATAGTACGCTTTACATAAAATGTCAAGTACCTTTTACATTTTCCAACAACGAGCTTTAATCCCGGCGCGGATGGGGAACGGGACGCTCAACAACAGGTTTACCGCAGACACGAAAGCACCACCAATTCAACCTCCATACACAGCCCCCGTTTAAGCTCCCCTTGGGAACGGATCATATCTCCCTGCTGGATGCACCAGCTCCATAAAGGGATAGCCGAAAGCCGCCGTAAGAACATACCTGTCATTATAAATCGCTAAAGCGGATCTTAGTAATTCTTGGCGGGAACCAGCCGTGAAAATGGAGAGATTTTTTGATCCCGAATCAAAAAATCAGCTGACCCAGCGCGAGAAATCATCAGATTTCTCACGATGTGTCAGCTGTGCTCCATTTTCACGGCTGGTTTCCCGAATCAAAAAATCAGCTGACCCAGCGCGAGAAATCATCAGATTTCTCACGATGTGTCAGCTGTGCTCCATTTTCACGGCTGGTTCCCGCCTAGAATTACTTAGGTCCGTGTCCGCAATTTATAATGACAGGTATGTTCTTACGGCGGCTTTCGGCTATCCCTTTATGGAGCGTCCCCCTCTCCGCCCCCTATCCCCTGGGCGCAATCTTCCCTCCTCCTGCCAGGCTGATTGTTCTTCCCGCAAGCCAGCTGTTCGCGCTGTCCGCAGAGTCATAGTAAATGCTGTACCCTCCCGATTCTATATTACTGCAGGATTCATCCGCATTCGTCAAAACATTTACGTAGGCGTCACCCGACAATTTCCAGCCTGCATCTTCTGCCAGAGATACTTTTATGTATTTTCCTTTATTATCGCTGTTGATGCTGCCGCTAAAGCTGGAACTTTCTTTCAGCCTAAGATTCACGGTACTGATCTCATCACAGACTATCCTGCCCTTCAGTTTTTGATCTATGGCAGTCAATGTCAGGTTACCTCCGTTGCTGCCTGGGGTTCCCCAGTTGTTTATGCTGTTGCCGGATACTTTGGTCAGCACATTTCCTTCATACTTTAATTCCGAATTTCTAAGAATGATATCTGCCTTTGTATTTGTCACGTAGAACAGCGGCCCTTCTGTCCTGGATGTCAGCTTAGTATCAGATGCTTTCAGGTTTGAGGCCCCTTCCCCTTCATTTTCGGAGCTGCTCCGGTACAGCAGCACACCGTTCTCACCGGAACCGGATAGATCACAGCCGTTTAAAACTGCTGTGCTGCCGCCTTCTATCATCAGTATCTGGCTGTCATCCGCACTGCCCTCCAGCTTTTCTGCTGTTACCGTCCCTGCTGCAAAGATGCATGGGCTGCCGGTACCGGACGACAGCACGGTGCCTCCCTGTACGAACACACTGCCGCTCTTCTCTGCCGCCACGGGCGCACAGCGGGTGCCGCTGGTGGTTACTTCTATATTCTCTGCCTTAATTCTGCCTCCATAGGTAGCCTTCAATCCCCTGGAAGAATTACCCGACGTGCTGATCTTCACATGATCCGCATGTATGAGTGCATCCGTCCCGGTTGCAAAAACTGCGTTCGCCCCCTCGGCCGACGACGTGATCTCACTTTTGCTGATACTGGACTCGCTTCCTGCAGTTGTAGCAAATACCGCATTCACGCCATAATAATTGCTCTCATCCGCGCTGGACGTGTCCCCTGACTTTGTCAGCTTCCCATCTGTCATGGTAAGCGTCCCTCCGTTCTTTACCAGCACTGCATTTTGGTTTTCGCTGCTGGTACTAATGGATTCCGATTCTGAGTTCTCACTCTTCCCGTCCACCTGCAGCATGCCGCTTAACTCAATGCTCCCCCGTGATTCCTCATCTATAAAATCTTGCTCCTGCTCTTCAACGATTACTTCCCCTGAATTTACTGAATCCGTCTCTTTATCGTCTGTGTTCCCCTGATGGCTGCATCCGGTAAAGACATATGATAAAACCGCGATCCCCAGAAATAACTGTATCACTCTTTTCTTCATCCAACCATCCTTTCTGCCCCTTATTACCTCACCATTGTATGAAGAAAATTTGAATACCATGTAGTAGAATTGTGTTTTTTCTGTGAACTGGAAATCACTGTATTTTAAACCAATGTTTTTACATTAATGGGCAAACTGGCTCTCATAAAGATTCTTATAGAACCCGCCCACTCTGAGCAGTTCCTCATGGTTCCCCTGCTCAATGATGTTCCCGTCCTTCATCACCAGAATCACATCCGCTTCCCGTATCGTAGACAGACGGTGGGCCACGATAAAGCTGGTCCGTCCCTCCATCATCTTCTGAAACGCCTCCTGTATCTTAATTTCCGTCCTTGTATCGATTGAAGAGGTTGCCTCATCCAGAATCAGCATAGGGGGCAGATTCAGCATAACCCTCGCAATGCAGAGCAGCTGCTTCTGTCCCTGGGAAAGGTTCCCGCCCTCCTCCTGGATCAGCGTATCATACCCGTCCTTCATCCGCTTAATAAATCCATGTGCATGAGCGGCTTTGGCGGCAGCTACGATTTCCTCCCGCGGAGTATCCGGGCGGCCATAGGCAATATTTTCCGCAACCGTGCCCGACTTCAGCCAGGTTTCCTGCAGCACCATCCCATAGTTTGCCCGCAGGCTGTCCCGGGTCACCTCCCTGATATCATGGCCGCTCAGGATAATCTGTCCCGCATCCACGTCATAGAACCGCATCAGAAGATTAATAAGCGTTGTCTTCCCACAGCCGGTTGGCCCCACAATGGCGATCTTCTGCCCGGGTTTCACATCCAGCTTCAGATGCTCCAGCAGCGGGACGTCCTTTCTATACGAAAAAGAGACATTCTCCAGCCTCAGGCTGCCGTCCGCCTGCCCCATAACAATGGCGTCCCCGGAATCCGGGATCTCCGGTGTCTCCTCGATAAAATCAAAGACCCGTTTCGCACATGCAAATGCATTCTGCAGTTCCGTCACCACGCTGGAAATCTCATTAAAGGGCTTTGTATACTGGTTCGCATAACTCAGGAAACAGGACAGCTGTCCGACGGAAATCACCCCGCCTATCGCCGTGAATGCGCCCACAATCCCGACTCCCGCATACACCAGCCCGTTTACAAACCGCGTACTGGGATTGGTAATGGAAGAGAAAAATATGGCTTTCAGGCTTACTTCCTGCAGCCTGCAGTTGATCTCATCAAATCGTTCCAGCGCACGGTCCCCGTAACCGAAGGCCTGAACGACCTTCTGATTTCCCACCATTTCATCCACCAGGGAAGTCATCTCCGCCCGCGCCTCAGACTGTGCCCTGAACATGGTGTACGTTCTTTTTGCTATAAAGCTGGCTGCAAAAAGAGACAGCGGCGTGATCAGAATGACCACCAGGGAAATCCTTACATTGATAGAAAGCATAAAGATCAGAGTCCCGGCGATTGTCACGATCCCTGTGAACAGCTGTGTAAATCCCATCAGCAGTCCGTCTGAGAACTGCTCCACATCCGTGATAATCCTGCTGATCGTCTCGCCATACTGATGGCTGTCAATGTATTTTAAAGGAAGGATCTCCAGCTGCGCAAAGGCGCGGGTCCTTACATCCTTTACAACACGGTAGGTAATCGTATTGTTGCACAGGTTCATCAGCCACTGCGCTGCACTCGTAATGAATATGACAGCAGCCAGAATCTTTAGAATATAGAAAATAGAATCAAAATCCACCTGATTTGTTCCTATTATATAATCAATTGCATTTCCGGTCAGGATCGGTGCATACAGAGTCAGCGCAACGGATATCACCGCAAAGACCAGCGAGAGTGCCAGATAGTGCAGGTATGGCTTAATCAGGCGCAGGATTTTCCGTACAGTACCGTCATGATTTCGTGCCATCTTAGCCCACCTCCTCTCTGGAAAGCTGTGAGTAGCAGATCTCCCTGTAGACCTGGCAGTTCTCCAGCAGTTCCCCGTGCGTTCCGCAGCCTGCAATCTCCCCGTCATCCAGCACGAGAATCCGGTCCGCATACATAATAGAGGCCGCCCGCTGGGATACGATAAACACGGTCATTCCCGATGTATCCTCTGCAAGCGCCTTTCGCAGCCGGGAATCTGTAGCAAAATCAAGCGCCGATGCGCTGTCATCCAAAATCAATACCTGGGGCCGGCGCACCAGAGCCCTTGCAATCGTAAGCCGCTGTTTCTGCCCGCCGGACAGGTTTTTGCCGCCCTCGCTGACCATGGTATCCAGCCCTTTCGGTTTTCCCTCCACGATTTCCAGCGCCTGGGCCGTCTTCAGTGCCGTTCTGATCTCGTCATCCGAGGCATTTTCTTTTCCCATTTTCATGTTTTCCCGGATCGTTCCATGGAATAGAACCGCCTTCTGCGGAACAACGCCGGTTGTCTCCCTCAGATCATCCAGCCTCCATTCCCTCACGTCCGTTCCGTTCACACACACTGCGCCTTCACTGACATCATAAAAACGAGGGATCAGATTTACAAGCGTAGACTTACCGCAGCCGGTCCCTCCGATGATTCCAATCGTTTCACCCGCGCCTGCACAAAATGAAATGTGGGACAGCGCTGGCTCCTGGCTGCCTTCATAGTAAAAGGTGACATCCCGCATCTCCACACGCGGCAGAGGATCTGCAGCAGATACCGTTCCGGTACTGTTCTGTACGGTTACCGCGCCATCCGTAATACCTGGTTTCAGGTCAAATACTTCATTGATTCTGCCCGCAGATGCCATCGCCTTTGTAAAAGAGATGATGAGATTGGCAAGCGCCACCAGCGCCAGCAGGATCTGCGTCATATAGTTCACAAGCGCAATGACTTCCCCCTGGGTGATCCGTCCTGCCTGCACCGCGCCCCCGCCGTACCAGACAACGGCGATGATGCCCAGGTTCACAAGCACATAGGTCAGGGGATTCAGCAGAGCCGATATCTTTCCGACCAGCTGCTGAAACCGCATCAGTGTGCTGCTTTTCTCCTCAAACTCCGCTTTCTCCTGATTCTGTGTTCGAAACGCCCTGATCACACGAATTCCGGCCAGATTCTCCCGTGTAGAAAGAAGAACCTGATCCAGGCTCTTCTGCACCTTTTTATACAGAGGAATCGTCAGCATCATGATGCCATATATTACAAGAGACAGAACCGGTACAGTGATCAAAAATATAACCGCTACTTTCACGTCAATCGTAAATGCCATAATCATTGCGCCAACCACAATAAACGGGGAACGCAGAAACAGCCTGAGCACCAGATTCACCCCAGACTGCACCTGATTAATATCGCTCGTCATACGCACAACCAATGTAGAGCTCCCTGCTTTGTCTATCTCCGCATAGGACAGATCCCCGATATGGCGGAACAATTCGTGCCTAAGCCCGGTACCAAACCCAACGGCCGCCCTCGCCGCAAAATACTGTGCAAGAAGGGAACAGCTCAGCCCCAGCACGCCGAAAGCCACAAGGACAGCGCCCATCTTCCATATATATGGTATATTCCGGTGCCGGATTCCCACATCAATAATCTGTGCCATAATCAGCGGCACAATCAGTTCAAACGTTGCCTCCAGCAGTTTAAACAGCGGCCCGATAATGCTTTCCTTTTTATAACCGTTTAAAAACGGCAGTAATCTTCTCACGCTTTTTTCCTCCAAGTCCGTTATATTGCACGACTGTATTGTAACAGACAATACCTTTACTGTAAATGTTTCCCATTATTTAGTTTTTGAGCACGTTTTCTCCATAAAAGTATTGACTTTTTAATCTTAAAAGAATATTGTATTAGTTAAGTAATACAACTACCATTACACAAAATCATGGAGGGATGTTTCATGGAACCACTCATCAAAGTTGAGAACCTGCATAAAATCTACAATCCCGGCGAAAACGAAGTGCGTGCATTGGACGGCATCGATCTGGAAATCGGAAAAGGCGAGTTTGTCGCAATCATAGGGCACTCCGGTTCCGGTAAGTCTACACTGATGAACATGTTGGGCTGTCTTGACGTCCCCTCTTCGGGAAATTACTTTCTGAACGGACACGATGTTTCCAAACTGACAGACAACCAATTGTCAGATATACGCAATAAAGAGATTGGATTCATTTTCCAGGGATTTAACCTGATTGCCAATCTCGATGCTGTCGAAAATGTTGAGCTGCCGCTGATTTACCGCGGACTCGGCAAGCAGAAACGCCGCAGGATTGCGGTCGAGGCGTTGAAAAAGGTGGGATTGGGCACGCGGATGAAGCACAAGCCAAGTGAGCTTTCCGGAGGTCAGCAGCAGAGAGTAGCCGTGGCGCGCGCCATTGCCGCACAGCCGCCGATCGTACTGGCCGATGAGCCGACCGGTAATCTGGACACCAAATCCACTAAGGAAATCATGGAGATTCTGAAAGGCCTTCATAAGGGCGGCCGCACCGTTATTATCATCACTCATGATGACGAGATCGCACAACAGGTCAACAGAGTCGTCCGCATCATTGACGGGCGTATTGAAAATGATTATCTGAATGAAGAAAGGGAAGGGGCATAATATGTTTTCCAAAAAGAAAAAAGAACAGGAAGAAATTTTAGACACCATTGATAACGATATGACCGATGATGATTTGCTTTCCGGGGATGATTCCTACGAACTGGAAGATGCCGAAGCGGCGAAACCCCCTAAGAAAAAGCTTCCCGCCTGGATCATCATCCCGGTAATTGCGGTTCTGGGCATTGTGATCTTCGCAGCCTCAAAGCTTACCACAGGAAACAGCAATAACCAGGCGACATCTCTGCAGGTCGCCGAAGTCACAACAGGTGATATCAAAGAGGTCTACAATGCAAGCGGAAAGATAGAAAGCGAAAACACGAAGACCTATTATTCTCCCGTCACAGCACCCGTTGCCATCTGCAACGCTGTTGTAGGCAATACCGTAAAAGCCGGCGATCTCCTGGTGAGCTTTGACACAACAAACCTGGAACGTGACAACCAGCAGGCACAGCTGAGCCTGCAGTCCAGCCTCAACGCATCACAGGCTACAAAAGCACAAAATGCCAAAGCCATTGACGCGGCAAATGCGGCATCTGCACAGGCTGCAGACCAGGCCAACCAACTGGCAGATAAAGTAAATGATCTTGCCGCTCAGGTTGACGCCGCTTATGCACAGTTTCAGGCCAACCAGGCAGAGGCAGACGCCGCCGCCCCGGAACAGGAACGCCTGCAGAAAATCGTGGCGGAACAGCAGGAAATCATCAATACGAATCAGGCTGTGATTGATGACATCAATACAAACTATGCCGGACGCCGCGCTGATCTCGATGCTGCACTGGCAAAACCGGAAGACCAGAGGACTGCCGATGACACCGCCGTAATCAAAGCTTTACAGCCTGTTTTTGAGAAATATGATAAGGCGGCAGAAGCCATTGAAAAAGCACAGCAGGAAATCGACAAGGCAGCCCCGGGCATCAACAGCAATCCTGTGGATGATGCCGGTTATGCACAGCTTAAAGCGCAGTATGATGCGGCCTACGCAGAATGGGAGGCAGCTTACAATGCGGCCAACGCACCGACCACCGACCCCGGAATGTCCTCTGCTGAGCTGGCTAACCTGGATATCAGCGACAACCTTGCAGAACTCACAGCGCTGACCCCCGCCGAGCTTGTGGAAAAGGGCCGGGAAGGTATGAAGGCCGACATGGACGGTGTAATCGCAGCCGTAGATGCGCTGCAGACCAACACAGCCACTCAGGGAATGGCCATGTTCACCATCGCCAGCACCGAGAAGGTTCGTGTAAAAATCGAAGTATCTCCCGATGACTATGAAAAGATGAAGGTTGGCAATAAAGCCACCGTCACCGTTGGAGACTATAAATACGAAGGGAAACTGACAAAAGTCAATAAAATAGCCGTTAATAATGAAAAAGGAAACCCTGTCATCGGCGCAGAGATCCATATCGACAATCCGGATGAAAACCTCTGCATCGGCGCTACAGCCAAAATCACGATGACTGTTGCGGAGGCCGACAATGTACTGGTTGTTCCGACGGAAGTCATCAACACCTCCTCTGAGGGCGATTTCGTCTATGTAATCGAGAACGGTGTTGTAAAGAAAAAACCGGTCGAACTGGGTACCGCATCCACCACACAGATCGAAGTTAAGAGCGGCCTGAAAAAAGGTGACAAAGTGGTAAATGATCTGAACGTAGATATTGAAGACGGTATGAAAGCTACTGCGGCGCCTGCAAAGAACACGGATTCCGCTGCCGGTGCAGAAGCAGTGAAAGAATAAACGGACTGATTGAGAAAAGAGGACATAATATGGGACAATTTTTAGAATACGTAAAAATGGCTCTTGATAATATCCGTTCCAATAAAGGCCGTTCCTTCCTTACGATGCTGGGTATCATCATAGGCATCACATCTGTCGTCACCATCGTTTCCATCGGAAACGGTCTGAAAAAAGATGTGGTCGATGCTTCAAACGAACAGAACAACACCGTCACGGTCCAGGCAAATTCCGACGAGGTATCGGATCCCAACTGCATCACGGGCGAAGATATTTCTTATCTGAAAACCACCCTGGGCGATTCCATTCAGAGTGTGTCGGCCTATGCAGGTTCATTCGGATCCATTACAACCCGAAAAGGGAAATTTGATGCCTACGTAGGATTGACAACACCTGATTATGAAAATGCACAATATCAAAATCCCCTGGTAAAAGGAAGTTACTTTACGGACAACGATGTTGCAAATGCCAACAAAGTGTGCGTCATCGACGAACTGACAGCAATATACTTATTCGGTAATACAGATGTCATCGGCATGACCGTCGAACTGCAGGTAGACAGCAGTATACAGAATTTTAACATCATCGGCATACGTGAGACTTCCCAGGAAATGATGGAAGCAGAAAAACAGTACCTGGCAATGGGAATGGATAAAAGTATTTCCATCGAAATGCCTTATACAGTCTCTACAGACCTGGGCACTCCGGTAGAAGCTTTTGCTTCCGTCTCCATCACTGCTGCTGACAAAGACCAGGCATCCAGAATCGCCAAAAATGCCGTACAGATCCTGAATTCCAGACACCAAAATCTGGGGGAAACACCATTCATCCAGCAGAAGCCAATGGATTTCTCCGATATGTTCGGCTCCATCATGGACGGAGTAACCGCCTTCGTAGCTCTGGTTGCAGGTATTTCACTGATTGTCGGCGGTATCGGGGTTATGAATATCATGCTTGTATCCGTCACAGAGCGTACCCGCGAGATCGGAATCCGCAAGGCCCTGGGGGCCAAGACAGGTTCCATCATCGCACAGTTCCTCTGCGAATCCGCGATCATCTCGGGCATGGGAGGAATCATCGGGATCATACTCGGCGCCGCGCTAACGGCCCTGATCAGCGCCCTTGGAATCGGCGGTATCAAAGCCCAGCTTTCCTTCCCGGCGATTCTGATTGCAACCATATTCTCCTGCAGTGTGGGAATCGTATTCGGCATCTATCCGGCAAAGAAGGCTGCCAAGCTCAGTCCGATTGAGGCGCTCAGACGGATGTAATAATATTTATTTCTATGATTTAACAGATAATCCTGTGCACTCTTACAAAGACAGCACATGATTCTATACAACTTATTCACAAGTCTCATAAAACGAGGAGGGTTTTCACATGAAAAAACAAAGTAAGCTATTAAAAGTATTCTCTATTATCCTGATTGTCATTGGAGCAATTTCCCTTTTGTCAGGCGTGTTTGCTATCGCTATGAAATCAACAATGGATGCGACCTATGAGGCAATGGGTATCGTAGCACCGACGACATTCTCTTATATATATTCGATTATTGGGGGGCTGATCATACTGGCTTCCGGTATCATAGGTGTTGCCTATAAGTCCAGGAAAATGGTGCTGGTAATAGGAATCATACTGGCGGCATACTATGTGTTTAATATTATTTACGCTGCTGTGACTACGGGATTCTCCGCATTCAGCCTGGTGGGACTGATCTGGCCTCTGCTGTACCTCTGGGGGTGGTATCTTTCTGAGTAACGATAGGGGGGGACGCTGAGCGGAAGTGGAATAGGCCTCTTTCGGATGGGGCGCGAAGTAATGGAACAGCCATAAGCCTGACAAATGCACATATGCCGTTTCGGGGTGCGGACGCGAACCTAAGAAATTCTAGGAAGCCGACAGCCCCAAAAGTGGAGCACCGGGGACACATCACAAGAAATCTGATGATTTCTTGCGCTGGGTCCCCTGATTTTGTGATTCGGTGATCACAAAATCTCTCCACTTTTGGGGCTGTCGGCTTCTAAGAATTTCTAAGGTTCGCTTTAGCACCCCGAAACGGCATATGTGCATTTGTCAGGCTTATGGCTGTTCCATTACTTCGCGGCCCCATCCGAAAGAGGCCTATTCCACTTCCGCTCAGCTGGTGCATCCAGGCGGATGGGAATGTGTTACTCGTGGAGGGACTCTTACGGGGGAATGGGGATGGAGTTTATATAGGTTGACCAGTCAGGAGATAGGGAAGGGATACTTGAACAGGCTTAGAATTGAATTTTTGAGTTATTGCTTGGTTATTTTTTACAAGATTGTTGTATTATTGAGGGTTTGTACTTATAATAATAAATACGTGGGTTCTGTGTGTGGTGAAAACGTCTGTAGTTATTCTGGTTCCGGTGGGAAACCGGTATTATGTTACGATGATGGCCGATGAGGATTTGACTGTGAGGAGTATACGATTATGACCTGGAATATTGCACCCGAAAGCATTTCTTTGGTGATGCTTGGGATTATTTTAATTTATTCACGGAAAGGCAGCCGTCTTCCAACTCTGAAGAACAGAATGTTTCAGGGATGTCTGGTGGTTACTTTTTGCGCCATGCTTACTAATATCCTTTCCACGGTTATGATTTGTTTTGATCAGATAGCTCCTCTGTGGAGCACCTGGATTATCACTACTCTTTATTTTCTTCTTACCCCTCTTATGGGCCTGGCTTATTTTCTTTATACACTGGCCATTATTTATATCGAAAGCCCGGGGTTAAAAAAGGCTTTCGCATTTTGTTCTATTCCAGGGCTTGGGTATGCTGTACTGATTCTGCTGAATCCTTTCACCAGGGATATTTTTGATCTGACATCAGCGGAAGGTTATACACGTGGAAGCCTGATTATCACAACTTATCTGATTTTCTATCTTTACTGCCTTGCATGTCTTGTTATTACTCTGGTAAATTACAAAAAGATAGACAAGGAGGTTTCCCGGATTTTAGCTTCATTTCCTGTACTTGCGTTTCTGGTCATTTTATTTCAGCAGGCATATCCTCAAATTATTCTTTCAGGTACCGCCGCCACATGTGCCCTTCTTATCATATACCTGCACCTGCAGAATAAACAGATCTCGCTGGATTACCTGACGAATCTTCCAAACCGGCAGGAACTCCTGAATATGCTTACCCTGCTGCTCACCCGCTATCCTGACAGGCCCTTTACACTTGTGGTCGTGTCTCTGCGGGATTTCCGGCTGATTAACAACGCTTGCGGGCAGCAGAACGGAGATGTATTCCTGAAATCAGTTTCTCAATTTCTGAGTATGGTGGGCCCGCCTCAGAATGTTTACCGTTTCAGCGGAGACGAATTTGCACTTTTGTTTTCCAAAGAGGAGGACAGCAGAATACGAATCTGCATCCTTGAAATAAAAGACCGTATGGCCCGGCCATGGGAAGTGAACGACTATCAATTCAACCTGTCTGCAGTCATGGGCGTCATCCGCCATACAGAAGCCGCACAGACACTGGAAGAAACCATTGCCTCCATAGAGTACGCCGTTGTGCAGGCAAAGTCCGGCAAATATGGACAAATCTGCTATTGTGACAGCAAGATGCTCTCCAAACTGGAACGCAGACGCCGTATCATACAGATTTTAAAAGAAAAACTGGCCGACGAGAGTTTTGAGATGTTCTATCAGCCCATCTATGAAGTCAAAACAGGGAAATTTCTCTATGCCGAATCTCTGATGCGGATGAATGACACTCCAATCGGGCCCGTTTATCCGTCTGAGTTTATACCAATTGCCGAAGAGACAGGACTTCTCATTGATATTACATACGTCATAATTAAAAAAGTGTGCTGCTTCATTAATCGGCTGCTGGATATGAAGATACCGATGGAATGTATACATGTGAATTTTTCAGCGATTCAGTTTTCCCAGCCAAACCTGGCGGAAAAAGTATTGGATATCATTCACAGCTGCCACACTCCGGCACATACACTTAAGATCGAATTTACAGAAAGCACCCTGGCAGAGAATCCGGAGATCGTAAAAGAATTCGCACTGGAAGTGGAAAAGCACGGCATCATGATGGGCCTGGATGATTTTGGCACCGGCTATTCCAACATCGCCACCGTCATCAGCCTCCCCTTCGGCACCATAAAGCTGGACCGCAGCCTTATCTGTGCCTCCATGGAAAACAGCACCTCCGCCCTGGCCGTCAAAAACATGGTGCGCACGTTCCAAGAACTTGGAATGAAAGTAGTCGCAGAAGGAGTAGAAACCGAAGAGCAGAATCAGCTCGTCATAGACTTTGGAATAGATCAGATACAGGGCTTCTACTACTCAAAACCTCTCGCAGAGGAGGAATTTTTGCGGTTTTTGATGTGATTTGGCTGGGGGGCGCCTGCCTGGGATGGGGGGAGAGATGCTGCTCGAGAAAAGAGGAGGGGGACTGGATGTAACCCGCTTACGGAGAAGTACTAACGAAAAAGGAAGCGCCCATGAGGGCACGTTCAACATGCAACGAGAAAGCTTGATGCTTTCTCGTCTTAGATTGAACTGGAAAGTGATTTTGGAAAATCACTTTCCATCCCTCATGGGCGCTTCCTTTTTCGTAAGTACTTCTAGACCGTGCGCTCTATACTTCCAGTCCCCCTCCTCTTTTCTCGAGCAGCATCTCTCCCCCCATCCCAGGCAGGCTGGACGCATCCGGCCGGATGGATAAAAACCGTTTGGTGAATCCGGACGGTGGCAATGGATCATCCTGATTATATATGGCCTATATTCCTCCAGTACGGCCTATTTGAAAGGTTATAACCCTATATCTGCTGGAAAAATTTTTCCCGCATATCCAATTCCATCCGCTTGCCTCCCGTCGGATGCACCAGCGGTCTGTGCTGATGACTGCGGCACTGGAGGGGATGTCCACGGGGGCTTTCTGATGCCTCATAGTGTGCCGTGTTTCCGTTAGGATAAAATAGAAAAATCTGCCGGACAGACTTTGCTTTACCAAGCAAAGTCTGAGGCGACTAAGGCCCCAAATCATCAGATTTGGGGCTGCATGTCGCTGGTTCCGGCAGATTTTTCTATTTTATCCTTACGGAAACTAGGCTAAACGGCCGGTATCAGAAAGCCCCCGTGGACATCCCCTCCGGCCCCGCAGTCATCAGCACAGACAAGCGTCCCCTTATAAGTCCGCCCCCGCCTGTTCCATTATTTTTTTGAGTTTCTTTATGTAGTATTGATAGTTCTCCAGTGAGGTGGATGGCGCCACCTGGTGGTCGGATCCCGGGATATAGCCGCCGCCCCTGATGACAGGCAGGATACGGTCGAATTCTTTGTCAATGGCCTCAGGGCCCTTTGCGATCTCCAGTTTGTTGAAGCTTCCGATAAATTTCAGCTTTGGAAATTGTTTTCTTACCTCTACGATGTCCATTCCTGCATTTACATCCATTGGCAGGAATCCGTCGACTCCGGCATCCATAAAGTTGGGGATCAGACGTGCAAAGTCTCCGTCGGTGTCTACGAAGACATTTCCAACGCCATGCTTCTTGAACAGCGGAATCAGCGCTCTGTAATAGTCTGCCACGAATTCCTCGAAACAGTCCGGGGATACCATCGGGCCGTTCTTTCCGCTCAAGTCCTCCATAAAATAGATGACATCCGGCTGTACGAGGTCTATTACTTTTAACAACTTTGTGCGGTAAATCTCCAGTATGTAATCATTGATGGCATGCAGCAGTTCCGGTTCATCATAGAATGCATACATATGGGCTTCTATTCCAAGAAGTTCCCGGGGTACCCAGAAAAAGCCCTCTATGTTAAGGCGGATGGAATAGTCCCCTCTGTTGTGCCCCTCCGCAAGATGGCCGTAAGCGGCTTCGATCTGCTCATCTGAGAAATATGCTTCCAGCTCTTTCTCCGCGTGCAATTTCAGATTTTCCCAGTCTTCCATGGTTTCTATGACCGGCTTATAGTCGAGTTCCAGGTCTGAACCTGTGTTTTTGATTACCTGACGGCCGTAGATATCCTGCTTGATGATATGTTCCGGTGTCTCTTCAATGATCTTCTCTTCAAAGCGGCGGAAGGGGAGTACGAAATGGATTCTTCGGACCGGGTCAAAGCCCAGATACTGCTCATACTCCATGACTCCCCGGCCCCACTCTGCAGCAAGATACTTTTCGGTCTGATTTGCTTTATTTCCGACAATATTGTTTGTAATATCTTTGGCGCCGTCTGCAATTTCGGCGGGCATTCCCTCCTCCTTAAACCGGTTCGTGGTCAGTACCCATGGATAGAATGTCTCCGCGACTGTGCCTCTTCCTTCGGGTTTCTGAAAATTAAGTGTCGCCTGTTCCCGTTCTCTATTCGTCATCTTTCATTCCTCCACTGTCATTATGATAGTTTTATTATAAAAGGCAGCCTGTAATAAAAACATGGAAATGTAAAACATTCTTTTGTAAAATCCAAAACCAAGCCTTTTCGTCTTAAGATCCAGGGCCAGGAAAGATACACGATGCGGAAATGCACTGTAAAGTGACCTCCCACGCCGCCTTTATATGCTAAATCAGGAATTGCTTTCTGTACTCACGGGGCGTGCATCCCACTGCGTTTTTAAATACTTTGCTGAAGTAAAACTGATCTGTAAACCCCAGCGCTTCTGCCACCTCTCCAATGAGGCAGTCATGGCATTTCAGCAGCTTTTTCGCCTCCGTAATCTTCAGATTGATGATGTATTCGTTATAAGTACAGCCCTCATATTTCTTGAAAATCTTACTCAGATACGGCTGGCTTATCATGAATCTGCTGCAGATTCTGATGATGCTGTTGTCCTCCGATAAATGGCTCTTGACATAATGCTCGATCATGGACACCAGCTCCCGGCCTGAGGGCTTTTCAGAGGACAGGTACACTCTGCTCTGTTCCTTTTTCATTGATGCCAGAAGTTTTTGGATCCGGTTAAATAATTCCTCGATCTTGGCCGGTTCTATTGGTTTGAGCAGATAGTCAAAGCCTCCGTACAGAAATGCATCGTGAACATAGTGAAAGTCCGAATAGCCGCTGACTGCGATGCAGACCGCAGGCTTTTCCTCCTGCTGCCCAATGTATTTTATCAGTTCAATCCCGCTCTTTCTGGGCATTTTCATATCCGTAAGCACGACATCCGGGTGGATCTCTTCGAAGATCTCAATTGCCCGGTCCACAGAATACGCTTCTGCAATCACTTCAAAACCCCTTATACGCTGCGAAATCGCCCGTTTTTCCGCCTCCAGAATCGCCGGCTCATCATCTACTAAAAGCACTTTATACATGTTAACCTCCCTAAACTACTCGAGTTTCATTTTCAGTACAATCGTAGTACCTCCGGTATCATTCTGCCCCAGTATTTCATAGGAAAAGCCTTCTCCGAAGAAAATAGAAAGCCGGATCAGCGTCCCGCTCAGCCCCATACCGCCGAATTGGAGATTGTCCGTGATTTCCTGGGAGCCGTGATCCCGGTAAAAGGTCTCGATTCTGCTTCTTACCAGTGCCACAGCCTCTTCGGTTACCCCGCAGCCATTATCTTTAATCTCCACAATCGCATATCCGTCAAATTCGACGACAAAAATCTGGATAAATACGTGTTCGGATTCCAGAAGACTGTACTTGATTGCATTTTCCACAATGGGCTGGAATGTCACTTTCGGCAGCATAAAATAGTCCAGATTTCCGTCCACTGTGATCTCATAATCCAGCCTCTGGCGGTATCTGCTTTTCATGATAGCCATATATGCCTTCAGATTCTCCAGTTCTTCCTGCCAGGTTACCTCCACCGTTGTATAATCGGACGCATACCGCATGATCTCTGACAGACAGTAGCAGGCATTCGCCGCCTCCTCACGCTCTCCGTTCTCGCACATGTTTGCAATGCTGCCCAATGTGTTATACATAAAGTGGGGGCTGATCTCGGACTGCAGTATGCCGAACAGCGTCTTGGTCTGCACATCCGCCATCTGCTTCTCCCGCTCCATGGATTCCCGCAGACGGGCCGCCATATCTTCAAAAGCCGTAACCAGGATCATGGTCTCCCAGTCCATGTCCAGGGTGGCCTGATGTTCCGTAAAGTTTTCCAGCTTTGTCCCCTGCATCCTTTTCACAAAGGTATCAATGGGACGCATGATTTTCTTCGTCACAAACAGAATATACAAGATGGTAAATGCAATCAGCAGCAATGCTACAAGGCTGATTCCCTGAATGGTATTCCGCAGTGATTTATACAAAATGCTCTCGGGCAGCACAATCACTGTCCGGCAGGGATAATAGTTGGAACTGGCCATGGTCACAATCTCTTCCCCCGTATCCTGGGCCTTCACATACTGCTCCGTCAGCTCTGCAAAATATCTGATCTTCTCTTTCGGCTGCTTCCATGTCACATCCGCATAAAAAAGATCCGCCTGATCCCCAATGAAAACCATCGTATTCAGGTCATACCCGCTCCATTTTACATTGCATATATTCCTGAGGTAAAAATAGTTCTGCTGAACCTCTATATATCCTACGATTTCTTTGGACGGGGTTTTAATGGGCTTAATCTCCGTTATGACCGTTCCCTTTGTAGAGGGTTCCCAAAAATCGGCGGCAGGACCCAGAAAGACACGGCTGTCTGCTACATTAAAGCTGTATTTGTCCTCAATATAGGCAACTCTTGAAGCCACCTCTTCCCTTTCTGCCTCTGCGTTTCCGGTGCAGATAAAACTGCCCGTCTTGTCATACACGGCAACCCGGCGTATATCAGACTTATTTTTATAGGCATTTACCAGAATCCGCTTTACTTTCCGCCCGGTCTCCTGGTTCCAGCTCTCCGTGAATTCCACCCACAGCTCCAGAAAATGGGCATTTGTCAGGACGTCTACCGAAGCCTGTTCCATATTCGTCAGCCTGTTGTCGATCTGTTCCATTGTCGCAGCCGTCGTCTGGATCAGGTTGCTGACACCGTCGTCGTGGATGGAGTCCCTGCTGTATCGAAAAAATATGACAGCCGCCGCGGTAATCATCAGAATGACAAATACGGCATACGTGATGGACAGTTTCGTCCCCGCCTTCTGTTTTCTCATGTTCTTCGTCCGTCTCCCGTCCATAGCACTTAAGGAGGGCCGCCGCCGTCCGCAGCCCCCTCCTTGTCTGTCCTATATTTTAGTAATCAAATTCATCTACATTGGATGCGTCAAAAACAAGAGCATCTCCCAGTACGCACTGTGAATCAACGATATCCTTTGTGCCGAGCCTTCCTGCATCGATGGATGTTGAATCAGGTGTAATTGTTCCTTCAGAAAGCTGGTATGCCGTCTGTACTGCAAGATATCCAAGATCCATACAGTTCCAGAGTACACCGGAATTCAACGGATTCTCGTCATCTTTGATATAAGTCTTGAGTGCGTTCGGTGTTGCCAGCCCTGTCATGGAAACGACTTTCGCGTCCGGCTTACTGGATGCTGACTGGTACTGTGCCCCAAGTGCAGGTGTGGCCATGGATGATAGTCCGATTGCGGCCTGGATCTTATCATCACCTTCCCCCATACGGCCAATCAAAGTGGCACATTCGCTGTTCACCTTTGTCTCATCGGTTCCTGGATAATATACATCGGTCTCTTTGTTTTTGATCTTCATGAACTTGTAGTCGTCTGTCTCAAGAAGTTTATTAATTGCATCTTCCCATGCCTTCTGGTTTGCATCCGTTCCTGAACTTGATACGAGCGCGATATTCGCGGTTTTGCTGTCTCCGTAGCCCTTATTTTTCAGGTCATTTGCCGCGCCGTCCAGAAGTCCTTTGGCTGCACTCTCCGCCGTAATCTGGTTTACAAATATGTCCCTGGAATCTTCCTGTGCGTCTGCATCGAAGGTAACCACTTTGATTCCCGCATCCTGTGCTTTCTTCAGAGTCGGTGCAATCGCGGTGGGATCGTTCGGTGATACAACGATGACGTTAACCCCCTGTGCAATCCATCCTTCCAGAATGTCTACCTGTTTCTGGTTTGTTGCCTGGTCCTGGGAAGGCCCGTCATACAGAAGTGTAATCCCCAGTTCATCTGCCGCCTCCTGTGCGCCTGTCTTACAGGCATCGAAGTAATTCTCTCCCTTGAACTTCGGCAGCATTGCGACCGTCATATCTCCGTCCGCATCCTTGCTGTCCGAATCCTCCGTCTTGGTGTCCGCCGGCGGCGTCTCCGTCTTAGATACGCATCCCGCCAACATCGTGACTGCCATAACTGCAATCAGCGCTCCGCCAGTTACCTTTTTCATGAACTCTTTTGCTTTCATACATCCTCTTTCCTTTCCTTTTTATTGTATATATAATACTTGCGTATTACAATCTTTTTATGCCGGGTCCGCCTTGGTCCCCTCATGTGAATCCACTTTAATGATCCGCTTTTTCTTCGTCCGTTCTGTTACAATTGCACATGCGATCAGGGCAATAATCAGTACCGCCCCCTGCACAATGGTCTGCACATCGATCGGTATGTTCATGACCGTGAGGCCGCTGTTCAGAGTTGCAATGATGAGTGTGCCGAGAATCGTTCCCTTCATATCGCCGACGCCGCCCATGATGCTGGTGCCTCCGAGAACTACGATCGTAATGACTTTCAGATTGAAACTGGTTCCCGCATCGTATTTCACGCTTGTAAATCTTCCCAGGAAAATGAATGCAGCTATAGCGCAGACAATTCCGCATAATGTATAGATAATAATCAGCATACGGTCTGTATTGACGCCGGAGTATTTTGTTGCATTGATATTCAGTCCGATCCCATAAAGTTTTCTTCCGAAAATGCTTTTCCCCAGCAGCAGCGTGAACACAACCGCCAGTATGATAAACAACCAGATCTGTATCGGGAGTCCGGAGATCGATATATTACCCATAAACTCCGCAAAACTATAGGAGTAAACACTGTCCCCCTTTGAAATTCCTCTCGCGAGCCCCAGAAACAGGTACATGGTTGCCAGCGTGGTCACCATGGCGGAAATCTTCGCCTTTGCGATAATCACCCCATTCAGCAGCCCGCAGGCCGCTCCTGTCAGCAGGGTTGCCGCAACCGCTGCCGCGGTCCCCCATTTTGTATAGGCGATTCCTCCCAGCATGGCGGAAAGGATCATCGTATTGCCTACAGACAGGTCGATTCCCCCTGTGATGATGATAAGCGTCATAGGCAGCGCAACCATACCGATCTCCACAATGTTTCTGAGCATTACGTTGATAATATACGGCGCGGTCAGAAACGACGGACTCTTGACCGCGATTCCGATGAATATGACCAGCCAGATCAAAAACAGGGCTTTGTTAAATGAAAACTTCAGTACTTTTTTCATTAGGCTCTCTCACCTCCTGTTTTTATCAGCTTTTCTGTCGGAATCACCCGTTTTTTCTTCAGATATTTAGCCCCGCTCACAACAACTGAAATAATAATGATTGCACCTTTTACCGCGTCTGACCAGTTGGGGCTGATTCCCAGATAGTTGATCGCCGGTGCGATCAGAGCCAGGATAAAGGCACCGATCACCGTACCAATAATCTTTCCGGACCCGCCGGCCGTGCTGGTTCCTCCGAGTACGACGGCTGCGATAAAGGTCATCTCCAGACCGGTTCCCATTGTGTTTGTGACACGCTGTCCGGCCGTGGCAATGATGATGGCCGAGATTCCAAACAGCGCGCCTGCAATGGCATAGGTAATTACCACTGTCCGGTTTACATTTACCCCGGCGAGCCTTGCCCCATTAGCATTATTCCCAATCGCATAAATCTTCTTGGAAAACTTGGAATACTTCATAAACAGCAGCGCACACACTGTCACGATCAGACAGATCAGAACGCTTGCAGGTATGATTCCAAAGATCTTTGCATCAAACGCCAGCCAGGTAAAGCTTGCGGGCAGATCGTAGATTGAGCCCTCCACCAGCAGCGGAAGCACTCCCTGGAAGATCTGGGTTGTCGCCAGCGTTGCCACGATAGCCGGTATCTTCATCTTGGTTATGAACAGGCCGTTCAGGGTGCTTAAGGCTGCGCCCATCAGCATCGCCGCCGGAAGAAGCCCTGCAAAGGGAACTCCTGCTTTTCCCAGAGCGGCCGTAAACAGGCAGACCACCGAGATCAGCGCGCCCGTGGAAACATCGATGTTGGAGGTGATGATAATCATGTTCATGCCTATGGCTGAAATCAGGATATAGCTGAACGTATTCAGCAGGCTCATCATATTATTAATCGAGTAAAAATCCCTTGCCAGCACGCTCAGAAGCAACAGAACCGCTGCCAGAAATACCGCAAGATAAAATTCTGTTGTCAGAAAGGATGCTTTCTTTTTCTTCTCATTCATGTGTTATCCCTCCTGCCTGTCTTTCTTAGATTCCAATGCAACCGTCAGGATCTTTTCCTGTGTTACATTTTCCCGGTCAAAGCATCCTGCAATATAGCCGTCCTTCATGACATAGATCCGGTCACACATGCCGATCAGTTCGGGCAGCTCGGATGAAATCATGATAATCGTAAGGCCCTTTTGCGTCAGTTCACTGATGATCTTATGTATCTCCGCTTTCGCGTTGACATCAACCCCCCGTGTTGGTTCATCCAGAATCAAAAGCTTCGGATCCATTGCCAGCGCCTTGGATACGGATACCTTCTGCTGGTTGCCGCCGGACAGGTTCGCAACCATGAAATCCGGGGCCGGAGCTTTGATTCCAACCTCCTTGATGTACGCTTCCCCTTTCGCGCTCTCCTTTTTTTCATCCAGAAAGCCTGGACCTTTGCTGAAGTTTTCCAGCTGGGGGAGTGAAATGTTCTGCTGTATGCTCATGTCCACGATCAGTCCGTACTTTCCTCTGTCCTCCGACACATATACGATTCCATCTGCCATGGCGTCCTTATAGCTGTTGATGTTCAGCTTTTTCCCTTCCAGCCAGACACTGCCGGCCGCCCTGCCGGTGAATCCGCAGATTGATTCCATCAGCTCTGTGCGCCCTGCCCCCGCGAGGCCGGCAAATCCCAGAATCTCGCCTCTCTTTACGTGGAAGTTGATATTCTCCAGAAAGCCCTCATCATAGTATCCCTCTACCCGGAATATCTCTTCGCCGATGACCGTCTCTGACTTGGGATAATAGCTCCCCATCTTTCGCCCGACCATATCGGCTACTAATTCGTCTTTATTTGTCTCTGCAATATTTTTTGTAGAAATATACTGTCCGTCCCGGACAACCGTCACTCTGTCGCACAGTTCAAAAATTTCTTCCATACGATGGCTGATATATACGATCCCAAGCCCGCTTGATTTGAGGTCGTTGATAATGTTGAACAGTGCTGTTACTTCCCGCTGCGTCAGGGATGCCGTAGGCTCGTCGAAGATGATAATGTTCGCATCAAAAGTCAGCGCCTTTGCAATCTCCACCATCTGTTTCTGTGCCATGCCAAGTGTCTTTATCTGTGCATCCAGGCTTATCTTTGTATTCAGACGCTGGAAGATCCTCTCCGCCTCTTTCCTCATGGCGCTGTAATCCAGCACCTTTATGATTCCTGCTTTCTTAGTCATCTCATGTCCGAGAAACAGGTTATCCAACACCGTCATTTCTTCAAACAGGCTTGTTTCCTGAAAAATAATGGATACGCCTTTCTCATAGGCTTCCATCGGATTGGCAAAGTCTTCTGTTTTGCCGTTTACCACCATTGTTCCGCTGTCAGCCTTGTGTACACCGCAAACGACTTTCATCAGGGTGGATTTCCCGGCTCCGTTCTCGCCGCAGATCGCATGTATCTCGCCGCTCTGCAGATTAAAATTAATGCCGTTCAAAGCCAGAACTCCGGGAAATGTTTTTACAATATCATGCAGCTCCAATATTGTCTGCCCCATGCTGTCTCCTCCTTCCTTGTACATTGTAAAATAAGTAACTGAATTTACGATGTACTAGTTTATAAAAATAGTACAGGATCTGCGTTTGAATAAACATGGAAAATCTAAATGGTTTTATATAAAATACAATCTGGGGTTTCTTCCCATTTACGATTGCGTTATTTTTACTTCTTTACTATAATGGAGATAATAATCACTTTCTACGGAGGTTCCATTTTATGTGGAAGAGAAAAGTACTGAAGCAAAAGGCACGGTTTTCTGTCAAAATTAACTACTGGCGTATGATCGCAGTCTGCTTTCTGGCTGCAATGCTGACGACTGCCTACACTTCCTCGACTACGTTTCTCAACCAGTACGATCCGGAAACGGAAGTACATGCGGATACCGAGCCAGCCGTCACCGGCGGCCAGTCTAACTCCGCCGTCATAACGGATACCGTAGAGCAGATTGCCGATACGGATCAGGAGGAAACGATTCTTGCGCCCCCTGTCAGGACTGCTGCACATCTGCTTATCGACATGTATACCAGCGGAAAGTCCGTACTCTTTTCCATATTAAAGACCGTAAACAGCATTTTTACCGATCACGCCTATCTCTCCTCGCTCTTTCTGGCCGCCGGTGCTGTTACAGCCATGCTCTTTCAGTTTTTTATTGCGAACCTGATCCTGGTTGGCGAACGAAGATTTTTCCTGGAGGCACGGAACTATCATCAGACCAGAATCAGTAAGATTTTCTTCCTGTATAAACTGAGATACATACGCAATCCGGCCTGGATTATGTTCTGCCGTAATGTGTTCCAGTGGCTCTGGAACCTTACCGTCATAGGCGGTATCATCAAGCATTACGAATACAGCATGATTCCCTTTATTCTCGCAGAGAATCCGGCCATTTCACGTAAAGATGCGTTTCAGCTGTCCCGTCAGCTGATGCATGGAAATAAATGGAGAATGTTCCTTCTGCACTTATCATTTTTGGGCTGGGAGATTCTTTCGTTCCTGACTTTGGGAGTGCTGGATTTTCTCTATGTGAATCCCTATATGACCGGAACTGACGCCGAACTATATATGGAATTGAGACGCAGCTATGTACTGTCAAGGGCTCCACACTACGAGGCATTCAATGATCCCATGCTGGAACGTGTACCCTCCGAAGATGAGCTTCTGATCAGCAAGGCTCTTTACGATGACTCCGAGGGTCCCTATACCAGGATTTCATATTTTGCACCGGATCAGTATCCGGTGTTCCTGTATTCTATCCAGCCGCCTGAAAGGGCTGTCAAAGCCCCCATACAGGCCGACAAAAAATATAGCTTTGTGTCCTGCGTATTCCTGTTCTTCGCTTTTTCCGTCTTAGGCTGGATTGTGGAGAGCGCAATTCACCTCATACGCGACGGAGTCTTTCTGAACCGGGGGTTCTTATTCGGCCCATGGATTCCGCTGTATGGCGTCTGCGCACTGATACTGCTGATCTTTATTAAGAAGTTTGCACACAGGCCGATCTTATCTTTTACAATGATGATGGCGGCTTACATGGTCATTGAATACCTGATGAGCTGGCTGCTGGAATACGAATGGGATATCATACAAACGGATTACACCGGTTATTTTATAAACCTGAATGGCCGCACATTCCTTGGCGGGGCCGTGTTCTTCGCAATGATGGGCTGTGCATTTTTGTATTATCTGGCCCCCAGATGGGAGGAAATGTTTTTAAGGCTGCCTTTATATCTCCGCATAGCTGTGTGCATCGTACTGTGCGTACTATTTGCCGCCGATCTCCTCTATGCCGCACTGCATCCTGAACTGATTTCCCGGCTTTTGAATCCGGGGACGATTTTTATGAGTGTGTGAGTGATTTTAGGAACCTTTGCATCATACACGAGATCTGGTACATACTTGAATTAAGAAAGGACTATGATTATGAGTGAAATCTATGTAAGCAAGGAGCATTTTACGGCAAAACCCGACTGCTCCGGCCGGACTGACAAAGAAGCCCGCGTTTATGACCTGTTGGATCAGCTGCATATCCCCTATGAGGGCGTTGACCATGATGTTGCACCTACGATTGAAGCCTGCAGGGCCGTGGAGGAGGAGCTAGGTATTCTCCCCTGCAAGAATCTGTTTTTGCGCAACCGCCAAAAGACCACATTTTTTCTTCTGCTCATGCCCGGAGAAAAGAAGTTTTTCACAAAAGACCTGTCTGCGCAGCTGGGCATCTCACGCCTTTCCTTTGCGGAGCCGGAGTTTATGGAACAGTATCTGGGACTTACGCCAGGTTCAGTCAGTGTGCTCGGACTTATGAATGATAAAGACTGGTATGTTGATCTGCTGGTTGATAAGGAACTGCTGGATCAGGAGTATATGGGATGCCATCCCTGTATGAATACCACAAGCCTGAAAATAAAAACCGGGGATATATTAAAAAAGTTTTTAAAATATACCGGCCATCGCTACCGGGTTGTATCGCTCTAAACATCTAAAACCGGAGCTTAGTTGACAAGCTTTCGTTTTGTGACGGATCCGGGGCGCGAAATGAAGGGATAGTCTTTTACCAGGCAGTTCATCGTTGCTTTTTATGGGAAAAAATAATATAATCTTATATATTCACTAGTACACCGTAAAATAAGTGACTGACCCTTAAGCTCAGTTCAATTTTCCAGTTTAAGTGCCGTTAATAATTAAACGATGTACCAGATACTAATCTAATTACGAAACAGAGGGACCAGATTATGAAAAAAAGAGTAGTTGTCGCATTAGGACACCGTGCTTTAGGAACAACGCTTCCGGAGCAGAAGGTCGCCGTAAAAAATACAGCCAAATCCATTGCTGATTTAATCGAAGAAGGATATCAGGTTGCCGTTACGCACAGCAATGCGCCGCAGGTCGGCATGATCCACACTGCCATGAATGAATTTGGCAAGACCCATGATGATTATACCGCTGCCCCCATGTCGGTGTGTTCCGCCATGAGCCAGGGCTATATTGGCTATGACCTGCAGAACGGTATCCGAGAAGAGCTTCTGAACCGCGGGATCTACCGGACAGTCAGTACGGTACTGACCCAGGTGATCGTTGACCCATACGATGAAGCATTCTATACTCCCACAAAAGTACTGGGGCGTTACATGACAGCCGAGGAAGCCAATGAGGAACGCAAAAAAGGAAATTATGTCATCGAGGAACCCGGCAAGGGCTTCCGTCGTGTAGTCTCCGCTCCTCATCCGGTTAAGATTGTAGAGCTGGATGCAGTTCATGCCCTGCTGGATGCGGGACAAGTTGTCATCGCCTGTGGGGGAGGCGGAATCCCCGTCCTGGAACAGGACAATCACCTAAAGGGAGCCAGTGCTGTAATTGAAAAAGATCTGACAGCCGGCAAACTGGCTGAGGGGATCGATGCGGATGAACTGATCATCCTTACCAGTGTGGAACAGGTATGCATCAACCTGGGCAGGCCGGATGAAGAAAAGCTTGGAAAGATTACCGCAGCACAGGCCAGGGAATATATGGAGCAGGGCCATTTCGGCATTTATAATATGCTTCCTAAGTTCCAGGCCGCAGTGGAGTTTATCGAAAAGCGTGAAGGACGCAGCGCCCTTATCACCTCGTTTGATAAAGTCAGCGAGGGAATGAAAAGAAACGCAGGAACTATCATCTGCTGACATTTTCCGTGATAAGCAGAATACTATGGCTGCATCATAAAATAATATATGTTAACTGAAAAAAGACGGCTGCTGTCAGCCATCTTTTTTCTTTCTTGTAAATCTAAAGGGGACAGGTGTGATAAAACACAATCACTCCTTCCCCCTATTTCATGTTCTTCCTGTCTGCAATTCGACAGCTCCTGATCATTTATCGCTGTACGGCATGCTTTCTTCCCCGCCGGACCGCCCGCTTTATTTCTGGTTAGCCGGCTCAACAGCCACGTTTTTACCTTTTATTTTTGCATGATCCATGGCACCGAGCACTTCTCTCGCATATTCTTTCGGCACTTCTACAAAAGTGTACTTATCATACATATCGATAGATCCGATTAGTTTCCCCGGAATTCCGCTCTCTCCGGCTATTGCCCCGACGATATCTCCCGGTTTTGCGTTGTTTTTCTTGCCTATATTGATGAAAAGGCGAACCATACCTGCCTCCTCTGCCCCGGTATCTCCGAATTCTATATCCTCCGGTCCAGCTTCATTTTGTCCGGAGCTAAGCTTCAGGAAGGCTGCTGCCATATCCATCGCCGTATAATCGGATTCATTTACCTTATTTTCAATGGCCTGAAGATACTTTGTCAGATCCTCTGTCTCGATGATGTTGTCGATCTCACCGAGTATATTTTCGATCTTTGTACTTTCCACATCATTTAAGGAAGGAACCTTCTGCGCATAGATCTTGGTCTTGCAGTAGCGCTGGATCTCTTTTAACTTATAGACTTCTTTTCCTGAAACAAAGGAGAAAGAACGTCCCTCGCGCCCTGCCCTTCCGGTTCTTCCGATGCGGTGTACATAATATTCATCGTCCTGCGGAAGGTCATAATTGAACACGGCTTCTACCTCATCCACATCAATCCCTCTCGCAGCCACGTCTGTCGCCACAAGAATGTCTGTCTTCCCGGAACGAAATCCCTGCATTACCCTGTCACGCTGCTGCTGTTTCATGTCACCGTGCAGTCCCGCCGCAAAATAACCTCTGCCCAGCAGGCCATTGACTAGGATGTCTACCTGCTTTTTCGTATTACAGAATACTACCGATAACTTTGGTGAATAGATATCCAGCAGACGGGCAAGAACTTCTTCTTTGCTCTTTGGTTTTACTTCATAATAGTACTGCTCAATATTCGGTACCGTCAGTTCCTTTTTTGTGACTTTGACGATCTCCGCATTTTTTTGGAACTTCTTGGTGATATCCAGAATTGCCTGCGGCATCGTTGCAGAAAAGAGAACCGTCTGCCTGTCTTCCGGAACCCCTTCCAGAATGGTTTCGATATCTTCGCGGAATCCCATATTCAGCATTTCATCCGCTTCGTCCAGGACGATGGTGCTGACCTCATCCATCTTAATTGTTTTCCTTCGCATGTGGTCCATCACACGCCCCGGAGTTCCAATGATCAGCTGTGTGCCGCTCTTTAAAGAACGGATCTGTGTGACAATCTCCTGACCGCCGTAAATGGGCAGCACTTTAATGCCGTGCATATATTTTGCAAGATTGCGGATCTCTTCCGCCACCTGAATAGCCAATTCTCTTGTAGGGCATAAAACAACTGCCTGCAGTTTCTTATTCTTAGGCTCTATCTTCTCCAGAAGAGGAATTCCAAAAGCAGCCGTCTTACCGGTTCCTGTCTGTGCCTGGCCAATGATATCCTTACCCGACCGCATGATGGGAATTGCTTTGGCCTGAATCGGTGACGCTTCCTCAAAGCCCATTTTTTTAACTGCCTTAACTATCTCGGAGCAGAGCCCCAAATCTTCAAATTTTACTTCTTCCATAAATCTCCTTTATTCTTATTCTTAATTCTGTGTCATTTTTACAGACCTTTAAAATCTCAAAAAAATACCCTTTACCGGACACCAAGTAAAGGATATACACATAGTCTCAGTTGCTATCATAACAGACTTGGCGCCAATTGTCAATTTTGAGTACAGGCTGCTGCCTGTTTTTCTGTTTTCTACCTGCAATCGGCTGTAACATTTCAGGCAGGCCAGAACTATTACAATCGGCTTCCCATGCGCCTGAAAATCGTCCGGAATATCTCCGTTTTTAAAAAAATAATAAAATCTCTGAAACGCTTGCAATTTTGTAATAATAGTTGTAATATAAGCATATACTAAACGTAGTTTTAAAAACTACATGTAAAAGTTTTCATTTTCTAGGAGGCGTGATATTATGACTAAGAAGCAGCATATTAAAGACCCGGGCAGTGCAATTACACATTTTATAGGAATGTTAATGGCAATCTTTGCCGCAATTCCATTGTTGATAAAGGCGGCACATGAACCACGCAGTGTTTATGTGGTTTCCCTGGCAATATACGCAGCCAGCCTGATTTTATTATATGCAGCAAGCACGACTTATCATACATTTGATTTATCAGAGAAGGTCAATACCATATTAAAAAAGATTGACCATATAATGATTTTTATTCTGATCGCAGGAAGTTATACCCCGATCTGTCTCCTTGTTCTGCCCGGTAAAACCGGCCGGATCCTTCTGACACTTGTCTGGGGCATAGCAATTGTAGGAATCCTCATCAAGGCATTCTGGGTCTTCTGCCCCAAATGGGTATCTTCCGTTCTGTACATCGGAATGGGGTGGACCTGCGTACTGGCATTCACCCAGATCTTAAACAACATGTCCAGGGCCGGATTCTTCTGGCTTCTTGCAGGCGGGATCATCTATACCATCGGAGGAATCATCTATGCACTGAAAGTGCCGATCTTCGATAACAAACATAAAAATTTCGGAAGTCACGAAATCTTCCATTTGTTCGTAATGGGGGGAAGCGCCTGCCACTTCGTGCTGATGTATGTTTTTTTGCTTCCTTAAGGCGGAGATTTAATTGAAATAGTCCGCCTGTCTGGAAGGGGGAACGGGAGAGCGGCGGGAAAGAAGGGATGGTTCCTGAAAGTCATCCGTTTGCGGAGAAGTACTAACACAAAAGAAGCTGCCCACGAGGGCACGTACAACATGCAACGAGAAAGCTTGATGCTTTCTCGTCTTAGGATGTACTGGCAAGTGATTTGGTAAATCACTTGCCATCCCTCATGTGCATTATTTCCGATTTGATGTAACAAGCTGCCGGAGCCGGACATAGGGATGGTTGGAAGCGTCTTGGGGGCTGTTAGGTGGAGTAGAGGAAAAAAGACGGCAGACAGGGGGGAATATTGTAATTCCGAATTACAATATTCCCTGGACCCAGCGCGCAAAGCCATCAAGGCTTTGGGTGATGTGTCCAGGTTCCCCCTGTCTGCCGTCTTTTTTCCACTACTCCAGCTTACAGCCCCCATCCCGTTTCCAGCCATCCCTATGTCCGGCTCCGGCAGCGGCCCCCCCTACTCATACAAATACTGCACCCCACGTATCCTCTCGGTGATAGAATGGCTGGTGAGGTATTCACCCACGGTCTTTGGTACATACTGCTGCCATTCTTTATCCGCAGCAATTAGTCTTCTGATTTCGTCTCCTGTGATTCCTTTTTCTTCTCTGCTTTTTCTCCACAGCACCTCAACCTCCAGCCCCTGGCCCTGGAGTATCTGGCAGCGCTCCTCGTCCCAGTCACTGCAGATACTCATATAGTAGGTTGCATCTTTCGGTGCATACTGGAGAATGAGTTCCGGATGGCTGATGGGGAATGGGATGATCTCGTACTCTTCCCGACCTACTCCAAAGTCAGCCAGCGCTCCTTCTATCATTTCCAGACGCTCAAAATATGTGAGCGGGTTATCTCTTCTTGTTGTTCCGTGCTGATCCAGATCCGATGTAGCTGCGAATGATGAGATATCAGGATGTGTAATCCCTATAAAAAGCTTTTTGCATCTCATTTTTGCTGCCAGCAAATATTCCATATGTTTTAAATGAAAGATCTGAAATCTTCCATGTATAACCCCTGTCTCGACCATTTTTCCGGCTCCTCTCCCGTATTCTGAGGGTATGGCACATCCGCTTTTTCTTTGCTCATATCCCGCATAGTATCAGTATAATACAGTTTTTCTAAGAAAGCAAATATGACTGTCCTGTTATTATTTAGGCCCGGGCTCTATATTTTATCTATTTTTTTTCGGATTTCCAACATAGTCTGATCCAGTTTTCCAATAGTTTCTGAACATTTCTGCAGCTCATTGTCGATCAGTTCCGCTTCACGCCTGCCCTTTTTGTATCTCAGCTGATGATCCAGATTCGCCCAGTAGTCCATGGCCGCAGTGCGCAGCTGCAGCTCCGCCTTCATCCACTGGGTGCCGCCCTGGAATCCGATGGGGATTTCCATAATCAAATGAAGGCTCCGGTATCCGGATGTCTTCGGATTTTTTATATAATCCTTTACTTTTACAATCTTAACGTCCTTCTGCTCCGAAAAAATCTCTGCGATTCGGTAAATATCATCCATATAAGAACAGACCGCACGCACCCCGATCAGGTCATTTACTTTTTCCAGCGCATTTGAAAAGGTTTTCTCAATCCCCTTTCTGTCCATTTTCTTGCAGGTGCTCTCATAGGATTTCATACGCCCTGTCTTCATCTGGATCACATTGCGGTCCAGCTCCATCGACAGCTCGATATTAATTATGTCCAGTTTTGTCAGAAGCAGGCTGATCGCACACTCGCCCTTAATACTAAAATCACTGTTAACCAAATTCGCTTTCAACTTATTATTTTTCTTTTTCATTCAAACGATGCTTCTCTCTGTTTATATTTCATATTAGTCCCCATAAAAGGGGCTTTTTGCTATCTACGGCCTATGGGCCGTGAATAATAACGAGTCTTTTACTAATATATGTTAACAGCATGCGGAACATACCTCCAGCATGCGGATGTTAAGATTGTTTTAAACTCCTGTAAACAGAAAGAAGATCAAAGGGGTCTGACCCCTTTGCAGAGGGGTCTGACCCTTTTGATCTAAAAAATAAACTTTTTTATTTCTCCCCAGCTTTCCATCAGGCGGTCTGCAGAGTAAGCGGCGTTCGCCGGACTTGTGGAGGGGAGGCCGGTTATTGGCCTGCCGGTCTTCGGCCTGCTGTATTTTTCATATAGTTTTTTGGCAGTTCCCCCATTGGCATAGATCTGTTTGATGCTGCAGTTGTTCAGTATCCTGGATAAGTCTGCGGGCACCACATTTCGGATACTGCTGTCACTGGATCCCCGGATCTCACAGCTGGCGATGACATCCCAAACTGCAATGCCATGGTCCAGCAGTATCTTTTTCTTATCTGCAATCGTCTCCGGCACTTCGCTTTCGGTTAAACGTGCGATGATCTTCCAAAAACGGTTCTGCGGGTGACCGTAATAAAACTGGTTCTCCCTGGATTTTACGGACGGGAATGTACCCAGGACCAACACCCTGGAATTCTTGTCAAATACGGGTTCAAACTCGTGGCTTACCTGTTCTGTTATATTCATAGCTTCTTCAGTCTTTCTTCTAATTCCTGCAAATCTTCACTGTTGGGATGGGGCAGTGCCTTTTCATAGTTATCCAGCATTGCCTTTATCCGTGCATCCGCCGGGTCGTTCTCCAGCATGGCCTCGTAGCGCTTCTTTACGTTCTCCTGCATCCGGCCCTGACACATGAATGTCCCCTTCACAGTACAACTTTCCGGCAGATATGCTTCTACTCTTTCCAGAATACTGTCAAAGTATTCCCGCATGACGCCAAATCCCGCCGTACCGAACAGAAACACCTCTTTCTCATTAAGCCTCTCCAGAAAGTTTCTCATTCCCTCACTGCAGTTTCCCCGATCTGTCCAGAATCCTGCAAATATCAGTTCAGACTGTGCGGGAGCCTCCGTTGGGCCGCCGAAATAGGCACATTTCCCCCGCTCCATGCTCTCTTTTATCTTCTCCGCCAGCAGCTTTGTATTGCCGGTTGCACTGTCAAATACGATCTCATATGTCATAGTTATCCCTTCTTTTTTTGAGTGCTCTCTTTTTATTCTACATCTTTTCGTGGAAAGTACGCATAATTACTTCCTTCTGCTGCTCTCTGGACAGCTTGTGGAAGTTTACCGCATACCCGGAAACCCGGATTGTCAGGTTCGGATATTTTGCAGGATTCTCATAAGCCTCCATCAGCATTGCGCGGTTCATTACATTTACATTTATGTGGTGCGCCATCTGCCTGAAATATCCATCCAGGATATTCACCAGATTCTCAAGCCGCTCCTCTTCTGTCCTGCCCAGCGTATCCGGGGTAATGGAAAAGGTATTGGATATCCCGTCACGGCAATCTTCAAATGAAAGCTTGGCTACAGAATTCAAGGATGCCAGCGCTCCGTTCTTCTCCCGGTTATGCATCGGATTTGCTCCGGGTGCGAACGGCTCTTTCGCCCTGCGCCCATCCGGTGTTGCCCCTGTCTTCTTCCCGTACATGACATTGGAGGTAATGGTCAGGACAGACAATGTGTGCACTGCATCGCGGTATGTCTTCGTCTTCTTCAGCTCCGCAGACATATCTGCCAGGATTTTCCTTGCAATCTCATCGGCTCTGTCGTCATCATTTCCATAGGTTGGAAATTCTCCCTGTGTTTCAAAATCCACTATGTATCCGTTCTCATCTCTTACAACCTTTACCCTGGCATATTTAATGGCACTCAGGGAATCTGTCAGCACAGACAGCCCCGCAACACCGCATGCCATAAAACGTTCCACTTCGGTATCATGCAGCGCCATCTGTGTCTTCTCATAGGCATACTTATCATGCATATAATGAATTACATTCAGAGTGTTTATATACAGACGGCAGATCCATTCCCTGTACTTTTCAAACCGCTGCATTACAGTATCAAAGTCCAGTATATCTCCTTCATATACCGGCATCTCCGGTCCGGCAGGCGACTTGGTATAGGTATCATATCCGCCGTTAAGCGCCAGCAGAAGCAGCTTCGGCAGATTGCACCTTGCCCCAAAGAACTGCATCTGCTTCCCGATCTTCATCGCAGACACACAGCAGGCAATTCCATAATCATCCCCATATACCGGTCTCATCAGATCATCGTTCTCATATTGGATCGCATCTGTATCAATGGAAGCCTTTGCGCAGAAATCCTTAAAGCCCCGGGGCAGCTTTTCGGACCACAGCACCGTCAGGTTCGGCTCCGGAGCCGGTCCAAGGTTGTAAAGTGTATTCAGAAAACGAAAGCTGTTCTTTGTCACCAGCGTGCGGCCCTGTTCGTCCATTCCGCCAATGGACTCTGTAATCCACATGGGGTCCCCGCCAAACAATTCATTATATTCCGGCGTGCGCAGATGCCTTGCCATACGCAGCTTCATCACAAAATCATCAATCAGCTCCTGGGCATGCACCTCGTCCAGCAATCCCGCCTCGATGTCTCTCTGAATATAAATATCCAGAAAACTGCTGGTCCGCCCCAGTGACATGGCAGCACCGTTTTGTTCCTTGATAGCTGCGAGATACGCAAAATAAGTCCATTGAACAGCTTCCCGCGCATTATGTGCAGGTTCTGATATATCATAACCGTACATCTGCGCCATTTCCTTCATTTTATTGAGAAAATTGATCTGCTGGAACACTTCTTCCGATAAACGGATGGACTCGACATCAAAATCCCCCTCGCCGATGATTCTCTTGTCATTCTGCTTCTCCTCTATCAGAATATCCACTCCGTACAGAGCCACCCTGCGGTAGTCTCCGATAATCCGTCCTCTTCCATAAGCATCCGGAAGCCCCGTCAGTATACCCGCGTGCCGAACTTTGCGCATCTCATCCGTGTACACGCGGAAAACTCCGTCATTGTGGGTTGTCCTGTACTGGAATTCCTGTTCGATCTTATCAGAAAGCTCATAACCGTAAGCCTTGCAGGCCTTTCTGGCCATGTTGATTCCTCCGAAGGGATTCACCCCCCTCTTTAATGGCCGGTTCGTCTGCAGACCTACGATCAGCTCCTCTTCTTTATCCAGATAACCTGGCTGGTATGCTGTAAGAGACGATACGGATTGTGTATCAATATCCAGCACGCCGCCAAAATCCTGTTCCAGCTTTAAAAGACTGTTCAGACGCTCCATCAAGCGCTCCGTCCTCTCCGTTTTCGTTTCCAGGAACTCGTCCGTACCTTCATATGGGGTCACATTCTTCTGAATAAAATCCCTGACATTAATCTCTTTCTGCCAATCTCCTGCTGCAAATCCATTCCATTGCTCAAAATTTTTCTGTTCCATGACATTATCCTCCATTTATCAAGGTCATTAAATTTCTCCCAATCATCCCGCTGCCTTTCTCGTTCCTCCCACTGATGCCATGCAGACAATCCCAATGTATACTAAGTTAAAAACAAAAAAGACAGCCCAAATCATTGAGCTGCCCAGACGGTCGGCGTTCTATTCTATGCTCCCATGTGGTATACTCCACTTTTCCGTCAGTCACATAGAACATTTCAGTTTTCCACGAAGCCTGAATACTTATGTCGTACTCTCAGTATAAACACAAAACCGACTAAAATGCAACATATTTTTTGATAAATCTTTTCTGAATACAATTCGCTGTGTGAAAAAGCAGTAAGAGGAAGTCTGCAAAATCAGCCGGAATAATAATACTGCCAAGGCAGCTTATGTAAACACTTGAGGATCTTAATCATCTGATTAAGGGGTGAATGTGTTCGGCTCCGGCTGATTTTGCAGATCTCCTCTTACTGCTTATTCGCATGATGGATCGTATTTTCTACAGAACAGACACTTTCTGCAGTACATTCCGGCAGACACCACCATCCAGTGAGCTGTATTAAGAAACATCCTTCATCTGCAGCAAAATCCTTGTAATCTCCTCCGGGTCCGCCAGACGGTATACAGAAGGGATCTTTTCCGTCTCATGAGCCCCCCAAATCGCCAGTGCCCCGTGGACCCCTGCTGCTTTGGCACAAGCCATGTCATACGTAGAATCTCCCACGTACAGTGCACGGGAAGGTGTAAGATCAAGCTTTTCCAACGCCGCAAGAAGTGGCTCCGCATCCGGTTTATGTTGTTTCGTGTCATCCGCACAGATGATGACTTCAAATTTCCTGACAAAATCAAATCTTTCCACGCTCTTTTTAAACTCTTCCCTGGTCCTGGAAGTTACGATCCCCAATCTGAGGCCTGCGTCTTTCAGGCGCTGCAGTGTTTCAGGAATTCCCTCGAAAGGTTTTTGGAGAAATTCATATCTGGCACTGTAGTCCAGCCACATCTTCATCGCTTTGTCCGCATCCTCTAGTTCAAGCAGCTCCAGGGCCCTGGCTCCTGGAATTCCCAAAGCAAAATAGAGTTCCTCAGGCCGGTACATTTTCCCCGTCATCCGCAGCAGCATGTGCTGTAAAGACAGCAAAATCGTATTCTCCGTATCAATTAAAGTTCCATCTACATCAAAAATCACTGCGTCATATTTCAAATCTCCTGTTCCTCCTGCCTTGCATTCTGCTTGTTACAGGTTTATAATAACACATATAAAAACATTTATTAATGTTTATTTATGTTTTATTCAACCATTTTCAAAGGAGATTTTGTGCTATGAATCATCAAAACGAACCAGATCAAACATATCTTGACGGAATTGGACGGCGCCAGAAAATTCTGCATATCCTGGAGGAAAATGGGGAGGTGTCTGTCAATGAACTGGCACAGGCATTTTCCGTTTCTCCCATGACAATCCGGCGGGACCTTCACTTCTTTGCCAGGCAGGGAATCCTGGAGACCCACTACGGCGGCGCCCATCTAAGTAAAAACAGAGCAGTAGTTCCGAATTTTTCGTCCCGCAATGAAAAAATGAGGCAGTACAAACAGTCAATCGGAAAAAAAGCCGCCAGCTTTATCAAAGAAGGCGACACCATTTTTCTGGATTCAGGCACCACAACCATCCAGCTTATAAAATACTTTCCGGACGTCCACGCCACGCTGATTACGAATTCCCTCTCTGCCATCCAGCAGCTCAGCACCAACCGGAAAATCAGGCTCATTGTTGCCCCCGGAACTTATCAGGAGCAGATCGGCGGCACTCTCGACCTTTCGACCATAGAATTCTGCAGGCAGTATCATGTGGATAAAAGCTTTGTTGGCACCATGTTCTGTTCACTTGATTTTGGCATCACGACTACAGATGAACTGGATGCTGCGCTGAAAAGAACCTTCCGTGAGCAGAGCAGCTGCTCCTTTCTTATGGCGGATCACACAAAATTTGCCGGTAACAGCTTTGTAAAATACGCGGAGCTTTCAGATTTTGACTATATTCTGACTGATAATGAACTGGATCCAGATAAAAAAGAAAAATTAGAAAAGATCAATCCGGGATTGATTCTCTGTTAGAGCGAAACGGACCATGCAGGTATCCTCCCCCGTCAGGCCGCTGCACAGTACGGTCTGACGGAGTCCCCTGCTGCTACAGCACCCCGAGATATTTTCCTACCATTTCAAACTCTTCGATATAAATACAGTTATTCAGTGTTCCGTCCAGGATCCCCCTGCGGCAATCGCCGTAATCCATCCATATCACTTCTTCCACCTCTTCCTCCTGCAGCCTTAGCCCCCCGATGTCCACAGGTTCACTGTACACATACACGGCGCTGAGCTCGTCATCTTTGAAAGGCATGCCATAGAATACGTCCTCGAAGCCGCCATGGTGAATACCTATAAACTGCAGATCTTTAGGCTCTGCGCGGAGTCCAAGCTCTTCCTGAAGCTCTCTTACCGCAGAAGTCAAATATTCATCTCCTGCCGCCACATGTCCTGCGGATGAAATATCGTAGCATCCGGCATTCGAATCTTTGACAGCGCTGCGTTTTTGCAGAAGAACATCATAGCCGCCCTTTTCCTTTTTCCGCACCACCCATATATGTGCGGCAGCATGAAGGCTGCCCTCTCTGTGGGCAACGCCCCGCTCCCTGACAATCCCTGTCTTACTGCCGTCGGGATTCAGTATATCGAATAATTCCATCTCTTTTCCGTCCAGCGCAGCATATTGAAGCGTATCCGCCTCGTCATATACAAGCTTAAGAGAAAAGAATTCTCTGCCCTCGTCCAGAAGGCGGAAGAAAATCTTGTCCCCTTCCCATAGATTCAGGCCCAGGACTTCTTTCTTATCTACCCACTCCAGCTCCCCTTCATCGCAGGCAGTCTGCTCGCCTGTAAAGCCGTCCGCAGTATACAAAGACATATATTCAACCGTGTCTTCACCGTACACAAAGGTAACAAGCCCACGGTATTTGTAAGAGGTCAGGATAAATCCGGTTTCTTCCCAGACCTCTCTGAGCAGGCATTCCTCCGGGCTTTCCCTGTCCTCGAAATGCCCGCCTACACCGATCCATTTATCCTTATTCACATCATTCTCTTTCACGGTCCGGTGCAGCATCAGATAACGGTTCTCTTTTTCAATATAACATAATGTACTCAATTTAAACATTTTTCCATCTCCCATCTAATTTCATCTGTTACTATTCACGACCCATGTGCCGTGCAAAGTAACTTTTGTCTTTCTCTATTCTAACACAATCAGATGGAATTTTGCAGTTTTTCGGAGCTTCTGTACATAAGTCATGGAATCAATAACACCGGTTCGAAGATTCCCGCTTTCCGGTCCGCCGCAGTATTTTTTACAATCACGGACAGCACACAGTTTTCCCCGGCCCGGCTTGGAATGGTTACCGTCAGTTCACCGGGCATTACAAAGGATTTTCGGGCCAGACATTTCTCCCCCAGATACACTTCAACATCGCCTGCCACCTTGTGAAAGCATAAGGTTTTTCCGGCATCCTTTTGCGAAATCTCTGTCGACCGGTATAGGCAATACCAACCGTCTTTTCCGGATAACTGTGACTGTGCCTTTCCCTCGAATTCAACAGGTTCCAGCGTATTCATATCAGACTTATCCATACCCAGGTGCAGATCCGGTTTTTCCCTCACTGCTTTATGCGACATCCTCCAGCCGCCCACAAACACTGCATCCACACTCCATATTTCTTTTTCGTCTTCCGCTCTGCGGATCTCCCACTTTCCGGTGTACTCCCCCAATTTCTCAGAAACCAATGTTACCTGCAGGTACTCCTGATCCGCCGCCTGCAGTATGATCTGACAGCGGCCGCGGAATAACCTGACCCGCCCGTCTACCTCACGGTCATGATTGTTCGGATCGCCGTTTCCTGCCCCGAGCAGCTTCGCCCCCGAAACGGCAGCCTTTATATATCCCTCCTCCAAAGGCTGGACTTCCCCTTTCGCATCAACCGCCGATATGTTTAGTATCAGCGCATCCTTTGTACTGTAATTCACATAATTGCGATTGGATTCTACCCGGATTGAAACAGCTTCCCCTGCAGTTTTACGTGCTGCCTCTATGACCTGCTTTTCTGAGATATAGCCTGCCGCGCGCAGCGTTCCCGGCTCAAATTCAAGATCCCAGGCGCACTGTTCATATATCTCATTTTTCTTTCTGCCCATAGACCGCCCATTCAAGAAGAGTTCCACTTCCTCACAATTGCTGAAAGTCATTACCCGTACTGTCTCCCCTCTTTTGTGGTTCCAATGCGGCAGAAGATGGAGTACTGTCTCATTTTTCCAGCAGGCCTGATATAGATAATAAGTATCCTTGGGAAATCCACAGGTATCTATTATTCCGAAATGAGAACTTACACTCGGCCATTCATAAGGAGAGGGTTCCCCCCGGTAATCAAATCCGGTCCATACAAACATCCCCATAATAAAGTCTCTGGATAAAACGGACTCATTGGCTGCCCGCACTGTTTCTCCCCAGGGAGCCGTTTTTTCATCATAATTGCTGAATACCTGTTTTTCTTCATTATCTCTGTAAGTATCTCTTGTAGAAAATGCGGACACTAATTCAGAAGCTGCAACCGGCTGATGCGGATATTTTTTATGAAAAGCATCGTAACTGTCCGTATAATAATTGATACCTGTGATGTCAAATACTGTGGCAGCTCCTTCTTCCTCCATATAACCGCCGTTAAATGCACCCAGAACAGGGCGGTCCGGATCGAGCGCTTTTATTTGGGCCGTCATCCTTTCTGCTATCTTTCTTCCCTTTGCGGTGCCCTGCAGCGGCTCTTCATTAAATACGGAATATATGACAACGCACGGATGGTTCCTGTCCCGCCGCACCATCCCCCTAAGCCGCCGCATTGCGTCCTCCGCCGTACTGAATGTCCGGTTTTCATCCATCACCAGAATGCCCATCCGGTCACATAGGTCAAGCAGTTCCGGCGTGGGATTATGGTGAACGCACCGATAGGCATTACAGCCCATATCCTTCAGAATTTTCAGACGGTATCTCTGAACCTCATCGGGCAGTGCGGCCCCGATTCCGGCATGATCCTGATGATTACATGTCCCCAGAAGCTTCACCCTCTGTCCATTCAGCCAAAAGCCCTTGTCTGCATCAACTTTTATTGTCCGGTAACCATAGGGGATGTCTGTTTCATCCATGTTTTCCCCATCCTTCAGCCGCACCTTACAGTGGTATAGATATGGGCGGTCAATATCCCACAAAAATGGATCCTCTATTTTCATTTCACAGCATACCTTGAATCTCCCAAACGCTTTTGCCGTCCCCTCTGTGCTGTACTGCATATCCGGCAGTACATTCCCATCCTCATCGCACAGTTCTACGATGCACTGATACCGCTGCTCTTCCCCGGATGCATTTTCAAGTTCGGCCTCTATATGCGTCTTCCAGCCGTCATCTACCCGTTCCGGCCGCACAAAGATACCGCTGTAAACCGGATGTACCAGAGGCTCCTTCAACAGCCAGACATGCCGGTATATCCCCGAGCCTTCATACCACCAGCCCTCCCAGATACTGCAGTCAATCTCTACTGCAAGAATATTCGGCTTCTTCCCGTAATTTGCAATGTCTGTAATATCCACACAAAAGCTATTGTAGCGGCTTTCATTATGGTACAGCTTACATCCGTTCAGGTATATATCAGTTATGCCTGCAATTCCGTCAAAAACCAAGCTAAGTGAACGGTATTTGTCACATTCATCTAAACAGAATTTTTTGCGGTACCAGCCTTTGAGCCCCCTGCGGTATCCATGGTCTGCGGGGGCAGTAAGGTCAAGCTCCTGGCTGTGCTGCCAGTCATGGGGGAGATCCACTGTCTCCCAGATCGAATCATCAAATTCCAGAGCCGCAGCGCCTGTAATCCCGCCGGCTTTTGAAAAGCCATAGACGGCTCCATGCGACATGGATTCCGGTAAAATACCAAAGTCCCCCAGTGAAAATTTCCATTCTCTGTCAAAATTATATCTCATTTGTTGTCTCCTTATCTATTTTTACTGTATCTCTGGTTCGTTGTTTGTCAGGAAAGTATGTTTCTGTGTCTGAAAATGATTCGATTTGAACATGCTCGCCTTTAGTTTTGGTTTATTATATCATTGACGATTGTTCAATAGTTATTAATAACGCTCCCAAAAAGAGCATATTCGACCATTTATTTAGATGTCTATTTAAAAATCTGTTTAAAACAACCTATTCGGCAGCATGTAAACCTTATACCGGAATACTATCCCGCACACAAAGCGCCCCATACCCCATCTGGTTATTCGGCCACCGATCAAATCCCGGAAGTTCTCTCGCCCCTCTCCGCAGATAGGCCTTCACCTTCTCCCCATACAAATAGGAGTCATTCCCTTTCACAATCCCCCACTCCATCAGCAGTGCCGCGCTTCCGGTCACAAAGGGCGCGGCAAATGAAGTTCCGGTGAACTGTGCATAGCCCCCGCCGGGCACCACAGTCGTTACGTTTACCCCCGGAGCCACAAGATCCGGCTTTGGCACCGCAGCATACTCATAGAGCGCCGCCGGCCCCCGGCCCGAAAAGTCTGCATAACTGAATGTCAGACTATTATATGCTCCCACGGTTATCACCCGGAGTGCCGTAGAGGGTATGGTGAGCGTCGTATCACTCTTTGGAAATAAAAACCCGGTTCCTATATTCAGTGCGCTCTGACTGGGCAGCCACATCTCATATTCTCCTGTCACCACCCTGCGCGGCGATAGGATAATCTGCCATACGCCGCTGTCTATATAGGTCTGTCTGGGCAGAAAGTCAATAAATATTTCCTGCTTGACACTGTACGGTTTCGGTTCCCCATAATATAGAAGTATCTCCGTATTACCCAGGATAAAACGCTGAGAGCCAAGTATCTCCTGAATCGGGCCCACCCGCACTCCCGATGGGCTGATCAGGGAAATATCCACTGTATCCACATAGGATTTCCAAAGCTGCACATTGACCGTGGGCTCGTTAGCCTGTACCCCCAGCTGCACACTTTCTTCCACATTCACTGTCAGCCTGCCGGAGGTGTGGCCGGCGCTGGTTCCTTCATTTCCGCTGCCCACACAAACTGCACACTTCCAGTAATTAGAAATATCATCCAGAAAGCGCTCCAGCAGGGAAGTTCCGTCGTGGGAACCATATGTATTTCCAAAACTAATATTCACGGCCACAGGCATTTGGTACTCCAGAGCTTTGCGGACCGCATAATCTACCCCCATCATCAGTTCCGTTGTTCTGGGGAAGCCTTCATCCCGGGGAATTCCCAGCTTAACGACCAGCAAATCACTGGCCGACGCCACCCCCGCATACTGGCGGCCAGGACTCCCGGCGCCGTTGCCCGCTGCAATTCCTGCGACCGCGGTCCCATGGCCCGAAGTATCCCTGCTTGGCACAATTCGCTCCCGCTCCTCTCTGGAGTCCTGTGCAAGCGCCTCGTTGATCTGCTCCTGTGTATATTCCGTGCCGATGGCATAGCCTTCCGGCGGGCTGCCCGGAATCGTCTGATCCCACAGTGCTCGTATTCTGGTGGTTCCATCCGGATTTCTGAAGTCCTCGTTGGCATAATCAATTCCACTGTCTATTACGGCAGTCAGCACGCCGTTTCCGAACAAAGAAAAAGGAGTTCGCTGCACCGGATTGATGCAGGAAACTCTCTTTCCGTTCGCCACCTGAAAAAACAGCCTCTTTGGTTTTTCAATATACTCTATCTGAGGAATGGATGCCAGCCTGTCAATCACAGATTCCCGTACTGTGATAACAGCATACTCATTTGTCAGTTCCGTCACAGACGTTGCCAGCGCTCTCACCGGATCAAGGGAACCCGAATACTTAATCACCAGATCCCATTCTCTGTCAATCGGGTTATATCCCACCTCCAGCTCCAGTGACTTGACGCGTTCTTCTTCCGTAGCATCTAATGCAAGGTTCAGCAGATTCTCTACTTTCTGGCTCATATCCCGCTCCTTTTGACTATTCAGTTAACAGATGGTTCTTACCCGTTTGGGTATATCTTTTCTGGCTATCTTCCTTCTCCCTTATATGCAGCATATGCATATGGCAGAAAATACCCCTGCGCATGGCGGCAGACCGGACATACAGCCGGAGCCTGTTTTCCCTCGTGGATATATCCGCAGTTCGTACAGATCCATTTGCTCTCATTCTCACAAGCAAAGTATTGGTTGGTCTCCAACATGCCGGCTATTTCACCAAAACGAACCTGATGGATGTGTTCAATCTCTGCGATCTGATAGAATGCAGACGCAGCCTCTAAAAAGCCTTCTTCCTTAGCCACATCACCAAATGCCTGGTAAACATCCTCATATTCCTCTTTTTCGTTGTGCTCCGCAGCTCTCAGAAGCTCAGCCAAAGTCGTCTGCTGATCTACCGGATAACCGCCGTCAATAAAGATTGTCTCACCGGACAGATCTTTAAGCAGCTCGTAATATCTCTCCGCATGGGCGCGCTCCTGATCAGCCGTATACAAAAAGATGTCGGCAATCGTATACATTTTCATCTCTCTTGCCTTATCTGCAGCGATCGTATATCTGTTTCTTGCCTGACTCTCCCCGGCAAATGCTCTCATCAGGTTTTCTTTTGTTTTACTTTCTGAAAAATTAACAGCCATAATACACACTCCTTTTTTTATTACTAGTATGTACCATGGCTGGTAAAATATGCTCTTTTCAGTTAAAATATTTTCTTTACGCACATGCGGCTGTGCAGATTCTGTTCCATAACTTTTGCCGGACCGTAAATCATAAAACGTTTCGTAATATCCAATCGTACCGTATCAGCTAATTAAACCCGATAAGCCTTCTTGCCACGCTGTAAGCCATGGAGGATACCTTTCGTCCGGACTTGCCGGGAAGATTGATCGTCTGGCCCAGGATTCCGTAACGAATCTTAAAGTAAGTGCCGTAATCCTTTTTCTTCAGATACTGCCACAGTTCCGCCTTCTTTTCCAGATTCGCCTTTTTCTTGGAACGGATACACAAAATCGAGGATACAGTCATCATAATTGCAAGGTAATTAATCATGTATTTACGCAGCTTTTTACTGGAAATCATCCGCAGTTCATACATATTTATCATGCACTTGTTTACGAATATCTGCTGGTCTATCCTGCTGATCATCACCTTTTCGTTAACGGATTGATCCTCTCGCCCGATAAAATACCTGTAGAAGTCAACATCCATATAGTAGATCGTACGCACATGCGGCAGGGGGTAATACACGTAAATGTTATCCACATAAAATGTATGCTTCGGCAGCCTGAGCTGGCATAACTTCAGCATCTCGGTCCGGTAGAGGACGGAATGCATCAGGATATACTGGTCCAGCCGGAAATGCCCGATATCGTCCCAATGGAATATCTGGTTCTGCGGCAGCACATTGCGGTAATGGATGACCTTCTTATGCTCAACCCCAACCTTTTCATACACATAATTTGAAACAATCATGTCCACTTCCGTCTCCGTCTGCACAAAGCCCCTGACCGCTTCCAGAATCTGCCTGAGGGCCTCCTCATCTACCCAGTCATCGCTGTCCACCACCTTAAAGTATCGACCTGTGGCATGGGCCAATCCCGCATTGACAGCATCGCCGTGTCCCCCGTTCTCTTTGTTTACTGCCTTAATAATTGTTGGATACAAATCTGCATAATGACGGGCAATCTCTTCTGTACCGTCCTTGGAGCCGTCATTCACAATGATGATCTCCACATCCTCCCCGCCCTTTAATATTGATTGTATCGCCTTTTCCATATACGCTTCAGAATTGTAGCATGGAATTGCAAATGATATAAATTTCATAAGAACACCTCTTTACTCAGATACAGCAATTATACTGCACATTCACCAAATTTCCAACTGTTTTATCACAAAATCCGTTTTTGTACCTGTTACAGTTACTATCCACAGGGCCGCACATAGTAACCTATTGTAAAATATGTCTTTTTCCATTATAGTTATAGGTATGACAAAAACGAAAATAGCTTTGGAGGGATTATTTATGAAGAAAAATGTTATCGTGGGCCAGTCAGGCGGACCAACCGCAGTCATCAATGCCAGCCTTTACGGCGTTGTATATGAGGCATTGAACCGGGAAGATTCTTTTGGCGCTGTATATGGAATGATCAACGGAATCGAGGGCTTCCTCGCCGGGCATTACATGGATATGGAGCCTCTGGAACGCTCCGGCGAACTGGAATTGATCAAGACGACTCCCGGATCCTATCTGGGATCCTGCCGCTATAAACTTCCCGAGGATCTGAACGATCCGGTATATCCAGAGCTAATGGAAAAGCTTAATGCATTAAATATCGGATATTTTTTCTATATCGGTGGAAACGACTCCATGGATACCGTAAGCAAACTCTCCCGCTATGCCGCTAAAACCGGCAGCGATATCAAGTTCATCGGGATTCCCAAGACAATCGACAACGATCTGGTGGAGACAGACCACACCCCGGGCTTCGGCAGCGCCGCCAAATTCATTGCATCTACGGTCAGAGAAATCACCCTGGACGCCTCCGTATATGACAATAAAAAATCCGTTACCATCGTAGAAATCATGGGACGCCATGCCGGCTGGCTGACCGCCGCCAGCGCTCTGGCCCGGAAGTTCGAGGGAGACAATCCGGTTCTGATCTATCTTCCTGAGGCTGCATTTGACCAGGAAGCATTCCTTCAAAAAGTGGAGGAAGCCCTGGAGCAAACTCCCAACCTGGTTGTATGTATATCCGAAGGTATTCATGACAAAGACGGCACCTTCATTTGCGAGTTTGCCAGCGACGTAGGCGTAGACGCCTTTGGCCACAAGATGCTAGCCGGCTCGGGAAAATATCTGGAGAATCTGATCAAGGAACGGCTGGGCATCAAAGTCCGTTCCGTAGAACTAAACGTATCCCAGCGCTGCTCCAGCACCATGCTCTCCGGCACAGACCAAAAAGAGGCCATCGCCTCCGGCGCCTTTGGCGTAAAATGTGCGCTGGAAGGCGAAACCGGAAAGATGATTGCTTTCAAAAGAATCCAGGACAAGCCCTATACAATTGATTACGTAACAACCGATGTCAACCATGTCTGCAACAGGGAAAAAACAGTTCCGGCAGAATGGATTACGAGAGAAGGCACGGATGTGGGCGATGCATTTATCGACTATGCAAAGCCTCTGATCCAGGGGGAAGTCCATGTTCCAATGGAGGACGGGGTACCCATGTTCGCATACAGGAAGTAGGTTTGTGGCTTACGAGTTTTAGGCTTGGGAGCGGATGAAGGGGGACGCCTGGCGGGGAACGGGACGGGATGCAGACGTAAGCATATATCTGTCTGGAATACTGCCCGCTGCGCTAAGCAGCAGTAAGAGGAAACGGAAAAAATCAGCCGGCACCATACGCATTCACCGCCTGCTCTGATGAGCAGACGGCTCAGGCGTATTCAAAAGTTGATTCGGAATCAACTTTTGTCCGGCTGATTTTTTCCGTTTCCTCTAACTGCTGCTAAGCTCGCTCTATGTACTCCAGACAGATATATGCTTACGTCTGCATCCCGTCCCGGCTCTCGGCAAGCGTCCCCTACATCACGCCCTCCAAATCCCAAGTTTCCATAAGCTCAATACTTAGTTCCCCCCCCTGTGCCGTTATGTAATTCCCGCACGCTGTTTCGGGGGCGAATATATTGCATGATATGTTATTCTGGTAATGATTGCTGAACATTTCTACTGAACTCTGGTCTGAGAATATATGGATATCCAAGTAGTCCTTTCCCAGCAGATTCAATGGACTTTTGGCAATGCCCTTGCTCCAGCCGTCTGCCTGGCTTCTGTCAAAGCTGATCTCTGCTTTTTCAAAATCGAAGACTACCAGCGTTTTCTTTTCTTCTGAGGAGCGCAATTCCATACAGATCTTCTTTGCGGTTGATTCTTTTAGGTTAATTTTGAGCTTTGCCTCGTATACGCTGCCTTCCCGGAACAGGAGGGGGTTTTCCGCCTTTAATGTTACATTTCGCTGTATCTGCTCATCCCGTCTGAGCTGTTCCAGTTCTCTGACCGGCAAAAACTGCAGGGTATTGTCCTTGCAGAGCACGACCTCCCTCGGAAGATTGAAGAATCCGCACCACCCTTCCTTGTAGGTGGGGCCCCAGTCCTTCCAGAACGGCATCCAGTCCCAGGCATTGGCCCATCCGACGATGATCCGCCTGCCGTCCGGGGACAGGAATGACTGCGGGGCATAGTAGTCGAATCCCCAGTCGATTTCCCCGGATACGGTATAGTAGAATTTTCCGGTCTGATAGTCAAAATCACCTACCAGATATACACTGGTTCTTTCTTTTGCCCCCATAGGGGAGAACATCAGGACGTATTTGTCACCGATGGGGTAAAAATCCGGGCACTCCCACATATATCCCCACTCGCCCCGGCTTTCGGCCAGGATATTCACAAATTCCCAGTGAAACATGTCTTGTGACTTGTATAAAAGCGCCTGGGCCATACCGTCTTTGTTCGCCCCACAGACCACATAATAGGTGTCCTCGTGCTTCCAGAGCTTCGGGTCACGGAAGAAGTCTCCCGGAATCCCCTCAGGTGCGGTCAGAACCGGGTTTCCCTCGTATTTTTCAAAATGGATCCCATCCTCGCTGTATGCAATACACTGGGACTGCTCAAAGCCCTTCCCATTATTCGTTGTCCCCGTATACATCAGGAATAGTTTCCCGTCATGCTCGATCGCGCTTCCCGAGAAACATCCGCCCTGGTGATGGTCGTCATAGCTTTCACTTGGAGCCAGCGCAAGGGGCAGGTATTCCCAGTGTATCAGATCTCCGCTCACCGCATGTCCCCAGTGCATGCAGGACCAGAATCCCTCGTATGGGTTGTACTGGTAGAAAAAATGATATTTTCCCTTGTAGTAAATCAGCCCGTTCGGATCATTGAGCCAGCCGGTCTGCGGCATAAAGTGGTAGTGCTGGCGCATTTTGCCCTTTCTCACGCATTCCTTTTTCGCATCAATCTCCCTCTGGGCTTTCTCGATATTTTGCTGCATTAATTCCTTAGACATAAAACGCCTCCAGTTCTCCCATTACTTGTATTCTTCACGCAGTTTTTTTGCAAACTCCGTATTGAGCGCCGACTCACGGCGTGCTTTGTTCTCCTTGATTCTGAATTGCTCCTGCCTTGCCGGAGAGTACTCTTCCCAGCGTTTCTCGTAAGAATCCCTGGCCGCCTGCATTTCTTCTGTTAACTGTGGCATCTTCAGGTCTCTTTCGGGAAGCACAGGCACATTCGGCAGACGCTCCTCCACTGGAAGGATCGTAAGCGGCTTTGCGGTCGGCAGGGTCTGATACCAGTAAGCCGTGGAACTCCAGTCGTCCGACAAATGGTTTGCATGACCATGCTCAATCGTTACGCGAAGGCGCTTTTCAAATCTGACCGGATCTGTAATATGGAACCGGTAGGATACATGGAATCCGTCCGTATCCCCTTCGTGCACAATGGTTCCAAAGAATGGGAATGCGTTGCGCTGCATACCCCATGCATGGTTAAAGTAATCCTCCGTTCCAGTGCCATTGAGGCTTGGATACTCTTCCCCGTCAATAAAAAACATGTCGTTTCCTTCGCCCCACCAACTGCCCTGGTAATGCTTCACGGTCAGGTTGCATCCCACGTAATGGCCTGTTCCTTCCACGTCCAGGACGGTGTAATTGCCTTCCCCTTTCAAATTAGTAACATTATTGACCTCCGGTGAATTCACCTGAATATCCGGTCCCCATCCGTCGCACGGATTCTCTCTGTGCCAGCTTGTATGGAAATAAGCGGTATTTTCATCCAACGGTTTTTTATACATTTCATAGTCAATGTTAAAATATAAAATAAACGGCAGCTCATTTTCATTGATAATCTCAATCTTTGCCTTCTTATTAAATGGCATTGGGAAATAACAGGATACAGAACATGGTGCGCCGTAGCGTCCTGCCTCCTCCGGTTTCAGCGATACATTAAATGGAAGAGAGGAAAAATTCCCCGGATAGCAGTTCCCGATACAAAAGAAATCTCCGAAAGGCGCCAGAACGCTCGGCGTATCCTGGTCATCCCATGTAATTTTGATCAATGCCTTCCTATAATAAAACGGATCATAATCGTCCCAGATTACCCCCAGAGCCGGATGGATTTCCATCACCGGAGCTGCGGATGCATTCTGCACCGGATCCAGGATGCTGGGTGCCTTTACCCTTCGGCAGGATGAGGTCATCCAGATATGCGTGATACAGCCGGGGCCTTCAATCTCTCCCAGTGTTATGCTTTCTTTTGCAGGAATTTCCCAGTAGTCCTGGTTCTTGCCTCTCTGATCCCAACTCGCCAGCCTTCCGTTTCTGGCCTCTTTTATGGTTGTCAGATCCTGAAATAATCCTGATACTTTACTCATGATATCTCCTCCTAATTCTTTTACAATGTTATATTTATTCACAACAGTCCACACAGATCTGCCCGTTCACAGTACAAACGTGTGTATAAGTGCAGAAGCCTATAAATTAACGCTCCCGGTTTAGCCTTTTACGGCCCCGGCCGTCATACCCTCTACAATATTCTTCTGGAAGATGCCGTAGAAAATCAGTTCCGGTATGATAATCAGCACACTAGACGCTACAATCCCGCCATAATCCACCGTATAGGTTCCTTTAAAGAAGGACGCCCCCATGGAAAGCGTATAATCTGAGATGTCTCTCAACATAACAGATGCGAATGGGAATTCATTCCAGATATACAACACGTTAAAAATTACAATCGTTGCAATGACCGGTTTTGCCATGGGAAGAATCACCTTCAGCATCAGATCCCAGATGCTGCATCCGTCAATCACGGCGGCCTCATCAATCTCTGTAGGAAGCGCCTTCAGGTAGCCCACCAGCAGCAGCGTATTAAAGGATATGGATGTTGCCACATATGGGAATATCAGCGCCAGCTTTCCCCTTAATCCGAAGAATACATTGATTTTGTACACCGGAAAGAGCAGAATAAAGGGTGAAATCGAAAGCCCCATAATCAGAAACCCATATATTAAGGAAACAATTTTCTTATTCTTAAACTCCATTCTGGAGATCACAAAGGAACTGAAAAAGGTAATAATTAATTCGATAACCAGTGATATCACACATACAAATAATGTATTTCCATACAGCTGCAGAAAATCCAAAGTTTTAAACGCATTGCTGTAGTTTTCCAGATTCAGGCTTTTCGGCAGAGAAAGCGGTGCTGACAATATTTCTGAATTTGTTTTAAAGGAAAGCACCAGCATCCAGATAAACGGAAATACAACCATCAGCGTAATCAATACCATCAGGATATACATGGCTGTCTTCTTCTTTTTATTTATCATAATCCTGCTACCTCTCTTTCTCTCTGGTCAGGAATGAGTAAATCCCCGTAATCAAAAGCGACAGCAAAAAGGTAATCGTAGCCAAAGACATCCCATAGCCGTAATCACTACTGGAGAATGTCATAGAGTAACTGTAGGTTACCAGTGTCTCTGACAGGTGGTTCGGGCCTCCGCCTGTTGTCTGCTGAACGATTTCAAAGATTTTGAATACGCCGGTAATAATCAGGACAGATACCGTCGAGATTGTCGTGCGCATCATGGGAATGATGACATAGCGTACCTTCTGCACACCGCTTGCTCCGTCAATTTTCACTGCCTCCAGCACGTCTTCCGGAATCATTTTCAGTCCGGCAATAAAAATGGTCACCAGATATCCGAGCTGCTGCCAGAAATAAATGACTGCAATGCTGTATGGTGAAAATGTCTCCCCGCCGATCCATTTGTGCTTCAGCGCCGATGCTCCCACCGCGTCCAGAATATTATTAATAACGCCGATATTCGGATCCAAAATATATACCCATATAATACCTACAATAATGGGCGCAATAATTGCAGGGGAAAATATAAGTGCTTTCGAAAAATCGGTTCCTTTCAACCGGTTATTTAAAAGCAGTGCTATCAGAAATGATAATGTCAGCAGCAGGATAAATGCCAGTATGAAAATAATCATCGTATTCTTCAGTGAAATCCAAAACACATTATCCTGAAACAGCCTGATATAATTCTGAAATCCCTGGAACCTTGCCTTACCAATGCCGGAATACTTTGTAAAGCTGTATCCGACCGCAATCACAATCGGCAGGACGATGAACACGCTATAGACGAGCAGTGTCGGGATCAGAAGGCCTATTTTATATCTTCTTTTACTTAACCAGCGCATATCCTTCTCCAATCATAGAATCCGCAACAGCTCAGGCATGCCTGAACCATTACCAGTACATTGTCAACAATCCACCCGCAGCCCCTCCGCACTCACGGAGGGGACTCCGGCTTTCTGCGTATTAACCTGTCTCTTTACTTACTGTAGGACAGAGCCTCGTCAATCTTATCCAGAGCTTCGGACGGCTCATATGTTCCCTGCATCACGCCAAACATGGAATTGTAAAGTGCCTCCTGTACTGCGGATACCACAGTCAGATCCGGCGCTGCCTCCGGGCTCTCCCATCCTGCAGCCAGGGCTTCCAGCATCGCATTCATAGAATACTGTGTGTCCGTTGCTGCAACTTCGGAATAGTTTGTTGCCGGGAAAATAGAACCTTCATAGGAAATCTTTGCAGCATCTTCTCCATAGTAGAATTTCAGGAATTCGTAAACTGCCTCTTTCACTGCGTCATCGTCTGCAACCTCTGCATTCACAACGATCGGTGCGGACGGAACCTTCATTGCAATATCCTGGTTGTAATTCGTATCTGTATATTTAGGCCCCCACCAGAAACCTACCTTTTCGCCGATATTTTCATCAAATTCCGCACAGTCCCACTGGCCGGTGCCGAACATTGCCGCCTTGCCTTCGTTAAAGAGCTGCTTCGCGTCGAAGTATTCAATCGTAGCCATATTTTCCGGGAATGCCCCTGCATCCGCAATTCCTTTTAATTTCTCAAAGCAGGCGTTCAGGTCTTCATTGTTGAATTTCTTTTCTCCTGAAAGAATGCTGTCGATATTCTCCGCCCATCCATATCTGGCAAGCGTCTCATTGAACTCCCACATTGCGTATGCACTGTTTTTGCTTCCGATTGACAGTGGAGTCACGCCGCTCTCTTTCAGCTTTTTGATCATCTCAATGAATTCTTCGTATGTAGTGTCGTTCGTAGGATACTCAATCCCTGCCTTATCAAACAGGTCTTTGTTGTAAAAGATTCCCTGGACATTACACTGGTATGGCAGACCGTACTGTCCGTTGTCATCCTGAAATGCATTTTCCATGCCGCCAAGTGCTGTCTGGATATCGGAATTTTCGGATAAGAAATCCGATAAGTCCATCAGTACGCCGGAGTCGCTGTATTCCGGAGCCTCGCTGGCATCCAGCCAGAAGATCTGCGGAAGTGTTCCGTCGGAAGCTTCCAGCTTCATATTCTTGGAATGGGACTCTTTATCGGAAGCCTCAAACTCCACCTTATATTTTCCGTCATACTTTTCGTTAAATGCCTGCACAATGTTGTATGTAACCGCTTCCTGCTCCTGGGGGTTTGCCACATGGATACCGAACTTAATCGTCGTTGCTCCTCCCTCTGACTCTGCTTTCGGCTCCGGCTCCTTGCCGCCTGAACATCCCGCTAGCAATCCCACAGCCATCGTACCGGCCATAACAGCTGACAACAGTTTTTTTAAAGTTCTTTTCTTCATAATGCTCCTCCTTGTATTACGAATACTGTTTTGTTGTTCCCAATGTGGAACCCGTTCCACATTGTTTAAAAAAAATACCTCAGCTTGTTCCGCGCCGCATCATGGAACCCGTTCCACAATGCGGCAAAAAAAATAAGTTTTCTAGGATGTACACCTGTTGATTACTTTAAGCCCATTATATAACTCCATTTAAAAAAGTCAACCTTATTTTTTAAATTTACTGCTTTTTTGTTTATAACTACAAAAGATTTTGATTTTATTTTGTACACCTTTCACAATGAACTGATTATAAAGTTGTCTTTCCTTTTTTAAGTTCCACCTCTAATAAGACCTGCTTGTTTTTGTAAGTCTTTCCATTTACCAGCCTTGCCATCAGGCGCACGGATTCCCTGGCCAACGCTTCCATAGGCTGTGCAACGGCCGTCACCTGTGGTTCTACGATTCCCGTCAGGTAGGTACCGTCATAAGCCACAATCTTCACATCCCCCGGTACCTTTTTATGCCTTCTGATCGCTTCATTCATATAACCGATCGCCAGCTGGTCAACCCCGAATACTCCGTCAAAATCTATTCCCATCTCAAAAACTGAATCCACCGCCTTTTTATAATATACGGCGTCAAAACGGTTCCATTCCAGTTCATAGGCATATGTCTTCACATGGTTCTTTTTCATAATCCTTTCAAATTCATAATGCCTGTCATGGTATGGTGACTCAACTTCCTGCGCTCCGCGAAAATGCAGTACGGACTTACAGCCGCTTCTGATCAGCTCCTCTGCCGCCAGTCTGCCGCCTCTTTTATGGTTCACTGCCACCACAGGGATATCTTCGCCCAGGTAGCGGTCAAGCGCCACAATCGGCTTGTGGATCTTAAGGTATTCTTCCACATCAAGTGAGTGTACGCCGGTGATCACGCCGTCTACAATATGACGGTTCAACATATCCAGATATTCGAGTTCTGCATTTTCTTCTTTCACGGTATTGCACAGCATGGTCTTGTAGCCGCAGTTATACAGCTCTGCTTCCACATATTCTACAAATTCAGCAAAAAACGGGTGTGCAACCGTGGGAACTAATACGGCGATGATCCCTGTTTTCTTGTGAAATAAATTGCGCGCCAGCTCGTTGGGCGTGTAGTCCAGTTCACGCATGGCTGCTTCAATCTTCTGGCGCGTCTCATCGGATACATAACCGCTGTTGTTCAGAACCCGTGAAACCGTTGTCGGACCTACGTTTGCCTTTTTTGCAACATCTCTGATACTTGCCATAATCAGACCTCCTTTCCTCGTATTTTAAGCTCTGCTTAATTCTAGTTGTAATATATTTTCGGACAAAAGTCAAACAATTTATGCTAAAGAGCAGAAGCGTAAGAAGGATATAATGTATGGCATGTCATACCCTTATAAAACTACTCAACATTCCAAAGTTTTAAATGTTTAAATACTGCTAAATTATGGATAACAATATTAACCCATTAATTTACAAAATACATTTACCTTTATGCGTAAGATATTAATAGAACTTAGATAGAGAGGGGGGATTACAATGTATAAAAAGTTTATTGCTGTACTATTGGCTGTAGCCTCCTACAAAGTATTGGAAGTCTATGGACTGGAAAATCTATACACCCCGGCTCAGTATAATGAAACTATGCAGTATAGTGCCTTAACAGGTAACTTATTCAGGATGGGGTATCCCGGCGTTGGATGAGATACTCTTTTACCTGCATTTTCCTAATTTAATAATGTTTATAGGAGCAGCACAGATGATGCACGTTATACTGCTCCTATATTAGTTTATCCCGCCCCAACTCTGTATATCCCCTTGAAAGTAAGAATATTCCTCATTTTTAAAAACAATACTTTGAGAAATTTTTATATGCCAGATTCCATTCCGCTTCATCTTCCGGCACATATTCCCTCACCTGGAAGGAATCTCTCACTATTCTGCGTATTTCTGTTAATGAGGAGGCGTGTCCGCAACCGTAAGCCTGCATCAGGAGATTGCCGGTTGCTGTGCATTCTTCCGGGCCTGCCGTTACTTTTTTGTGAAGCGCATTGGCTATAAACTGATTTAACAGCGTATTTTTTCCGCCGCCTCCGGTTACGTGCACAACATCGATTTTTTTCTCTGCCGCATCTTCTATCTTCCCTAAAACATATCTGTATTTCAATGCAAGGCCCTCATAGATCAGCCTGCTGATTGCACCGATGTCATCTTCTTTGAGGTGGATCTGATTTGTTTTTTTCAGGTATTCGACGATCGCTTGGGGCATATTATCCGGTGCGAAAAAGCTGTTGTCGTCTACGTCTATAAACGCCATAAATTGGGGGGCTTTTTTTGCCTCTTCTACGATTCTGGAGTAGTCCAGTCCCGGATCTTTTCTATTCCATTGTTTCTTACATTGCTGAATAATCCAGAGTCCCATGATATTTTTTAGGAAAAGGGATTTTCCAAGTACTCCGCCAGAATTGGATATATTAAGTGCGAAGCTTTTTTCATTATTTACGGGCTGTTTCAGCTCCATTCCTGCCAGAGACCATGTACCGGAACTGATGAAGGCGAAGTTTTCACCTTCTGCGGGAGTCGCTACTACCGCGCTTGCCGTGTCATGTACGGCGGGCGTTATGATCGGAATCCCGCGTTTTAGTCCCGCTTGGTCTGCAATATCGTCCCGGAGGGTTCCTACTTTGTCCCCTGCAAACGAGATCTGGGACTGCAGTTCTACCGGGATATTGTAGGCCTCGAAGATTTCATCATCCCATTTGCGGTTGACTGTATCTACCATCATGGAGATCGAGGCCGCCGTATATTCGCAGACGGGTTTGGCTCCAAGCAGATAATGCAGAATATCTCCCACAAACAGCAGCTCCCTGGCATGGTCAAGCTGTGTATCTTTCTGCTTCCTTGCTGCAATAAGCTGGTTCAGAGTATTAAACTCCAAAAATTGGATTCCTGTCTTTCGGTAAAGCATTTTTTTTCTTGGTTCCAGCAGGGCATCCGTGCCCTCAGTCCGTTTATCCCTGTATGTATATGGGATTCCCATCAGTGTCCCGTTTTTATCCAGCAGGCCAAAATCTACGCCCCAGGTGTCCACGCCGATGGAATCCAGTTTAGGGCCGTATTGGTCTGCATAGATCCGGAGTCCTTTTAATATTTCTTCATAAAAACGGTAAACATTCCATTTCCATTCTCCCCGGATTTTAAGTCCCTGTGTTGGAAACCTACACAGTTCATCCAGTTCTATGATGCCGTTTTCCAGGGTTCCTGCGATACAGCGACCGCTTTCCGCCCCCAGATCAACTGCAAAATATCTGCCCATTTGCACACCCCTATTCTGCGATTTGCTTTAATTTTTCAATATCTAAGGGATACGTCCCCAATTCCTTTAACGCATCCAAAAAGACCTTGTAATTCTGCGGATTTATTCCGCTGTGGATCGAGTTGGAGGAGGAGATAATGTGTCCGCCTCCCACGCTTCCCTGGAGCAGGCAGCGCGCCACTTCCCTGCGCACCTGGTCTTCTGTCTTATTTACAAGTGTTTCTACACAGTCCACATTTCCCTTGAATGCAATCCTGTCACCATACCTTGCCTTTAATGCGGCAAGATCCATATTTCCTCTGGCGTCTATCGGATCCAAACAGTCTATTCCTGTGTTTACCAGATCTTCTACTACGCTGTTTAAATCTCCGTCACTGTGTTTGATCACCTTGAGCCCCAGACTTTTCGCCTTCTTCACCAGTGCTTCAAAATGAGGCAGTACCTGTTCCCTGTACATGTCGGGATTCATGAGAAGCGCCTGGTCGTTGGCAATATCATCGCCCACAACGATGACCTCGATCCCAAGCCCGGCAAGATTTTCGCAGATTCTGCCGGAGTATTCCACGCTCATCTCCATCAGCCGCTGAACCAGCTTTGGTTCCTCATAAAAGCCCGCCAGGAAATTTTCAAATCCCATCAGATCCCTGGGCTGTGAAAATACGTCCCGCACCCTGGCAATCACACATTTTTCCTGTCCAAAGAGATCCAATGCTTTTTTAATCTTATTGAAGCGGTACGGCGCATCGGGATCAGGCATTTCATAGGTATCCAGATCGGACAATTCCTGGATCGGAAATCCTACCGGATTCGGATATTCGTCATAGGAAACCCTGGTAATTCCCCATTCATCGATGAAATGCCGGTCGTCTATTACTGTATTTTTTGAATCCAGTCCAACGGCAATCCCGTCCAGATCCATTTTCTGTACGAATTCCAGGTCATTTGCGGTATTGCAGATCTGCTCCATTACCTTTGGATTGAGCACCCACTCACAGGTGGGAACTCTGTCAGGCTCCTGCCGGTTTAAAGCTGCCAGAATTCTCTCTCTTCCATTCATCAGCATCCTCCTCCCAGTGTCAGTATTCCTTCCTCTCGGGTTTCAGCCGCATTTATATGATAACCGCTCTCCCGGTGGTTCCTCAGCGGATTGATATCCGTGAGCCCCAGTTCCATGCGAACAACGGATAACAGCGGCTCCACATCCGTTTCAAATGCCTCCATGATGATCTGGTTACATCTTACTACATCATTTTCTGCCTGGGCAGCTTTCAGGGCCTTACGGTCAATCAGCAATGCCTTTGCATAGGCGGTCTGGATATTCATGACTGAGTAAATGATGCCTTCCAGGCTGTTTTCAATATTATGGGACTGATCCAGCATATAGGCAATCTGGTTATCAACGCCTTCCATCCCCGCATCGATGATTTCTTTGAAAATCAGGAAGATCTCCAGCGGGTTCACGGTTCCCAGAATCAGGTCATCATCCGCATACCGGTGGTTGTTAAAATGGAACCCTCCCAGTTTTCCTTCATCCAGCAAAGTGGATATAATATGCTCAATATTGGTCCCCGGCAGATGATGCCCCAGGTCCACCAGCGTCTTTGCCTGAGGCCCTAATTTGCTGCACATCAGATAGGAGGTGCCCCAGTCCTGCACGTCGGTTGTGTAATAGAACGGTTCAAAGGGTTTATATTCCAGCAGTAGAGTCATATCCGGATCCATCGCATCATACAGAACCTTCAGGCCCTCATACAGGCGGTGCTTCCGCTCCCTCAGGTTATCCTGCCCCGGATAGTTGGTTCCGTCCGCCACCCACATCCCGATTGTCCGGGACCCCATCTCCCGCGCCATTCTGACGCAGTCTTTAAAGTGTTCCTTCGTCTGTTCACGTACCCAGTCCAACGGCGAACACATGGAACCATACCTGAACTCCTGCCCGGAAAATGTATTCGGATGCACGGTACCGATTTTCATGCCTTTCTCCTCGGCATATTCCCTGACCGGGCCGAATCTTCCGTCCTCAGTCTTGTCCCAGCACACATGGCTAGCCATTACCGGCGTGATCCCTAAGCACCTCTGGATTTCCGCACAGTCGTCGATCTTATCCCAGATCGTAACGGCTGCCCCTTTATCTTTAAATGTACCATATCGGGTTCCCGAATTTCCCACTGCCCAGGAGGGCAGTTCAATGACTTGCGCCTTTAGTAAATTTTTAATTTTCTCCAGGTCAAAACCCTTTTCACCTAATTCTTCTTTTAAAATCTCATATCTCTTTTCATATCGCTTCATTGACTTCTCCTTTATTTGTATCTATTTTCCCCTTTATTCATAACTGTCTTCACCTTTATTCATAACGATCTTATATATCCGTAACTACCCTATTTATTCGTAACTGTCTTATTTATTCGTAATAGGAATGCCTCGCAGCGTCCACAAATGCCAATACGTTTTCCCACGGCACTTCCGGCTCCAGTATATGCGTAGGGGCCACCACAAGCGCGCCTCTTTTTCCTAAGATCTTTTGAACTTCCTTTACTTTTTCCCTCACCTCTTCCGGTGTTCCAAAAGGCATCGTACTTTGTGTCCCGATTCCGCCCCAGAATGCCAGTCTGTCCCCAAATCTATCATATATAAGCGTCAGGTCATTACACTCCGGCTGTACAGGATTCAGGATATCGATGCCCTCCTCGATAAAATCATCCACAATATCTTCCACCTTCCCGTCACAGTGCCGGAAATAAAGTACTTCCGGATTCACAGCCTTCCCTGCCTGAACGATTCTTTTCATACGTTCTTTTATCAAAGCGCCGTACATCTCACGGCTCATCAGCGGCCCTTTTTGTGTCGCTACGTCATCTCCCAGGCGGATGATATCAACACCCAGCTCTGCATATTTCTTCGCCTGCTTGATCCGCAATTCTTCCAGTTTATCGCATATAGCCATAGCCACTTCTTCGTTTTCATAGTAATCCATCAAAAAAGTTTCCATCCCACGCAGCATCCACGCGGTTTCGAAGATCGTCTGATACAGCTCTCCCATTACCACATAGCCCCGGGACTTATATTCTTCAATTTTTTCTTTCATGCCCTCAAAACGGTAATCCGCATCCACATCCGGCCACTCGTAGCCATATACATCCTCGGCGGTCTCACACCACGCGAGGGGATGATACTTGAATTCCAGAAAATGTTCCTGTGACCCGGGCACGGCCCCAACTCCCCACTCATCGAAGATCACGTTATCCGGAAGTTTCTCTTTGAAATATTTTGTAAAATCCGTTTTCTTGTTTGTTACGCCGATATTTACTGACCTGACGTCAAAGTCAAAGTATTCTTCCGGCGCTTCCTCTGTTTGTTCCTGCTCATGATAACATTGCATCAGTCTCGGGGTAAACGCGCCCCAACTGATCTCAAATGGCATCCGGTCGGGTTTCCCCTCCCCCTTTAAAGCCGCCAGTACCCTTTCTCTTGCATTCATATACGCGTACCTCCTCCTGCAGACTGTGCAGGTTCCCTTTTCAAAGGGGACTGTCCCTCTTGACAGAGGGGTCTGTCCCCCTTGGCAGAGGTGTCTGTTCTCCTTGCAGAAGGGACTGCCCCCTTACAGCACAGTCTATTTATTTTTTAGTGACTAATAATCATACTCTCCTGCATTCTCCTTAGTAAACTTCAGCGGATCGCCGGCCGGTACTAAGCAGACATCATTCGCCTTTACCGTCCCGTACTCACCCAGATCGATTTCCGCTCCTGCCTCCAGAGCGACTTCCCCTGTTGCAAGCTTAACGGAAAGTGTTCCTGCTACATTTCCGCAGAGCCTGGTATCCCAGAGAAATGCATTTGGCATGGTGCCATTTTCCAGGTATGTCTTGCACTGGGACGGGGTTCCGGTTCCGCTTACCATGATCTTGCCAGTCAGCCCTGCATTTTCCACTGCCTGAGCTGCGGCTACAATTCCTACAGTTGTCGGAGAAATAATGCCTTTCAGGTCCGGATACTTCTGGATGGCAGCCTCTGCCTCTGTCAGGCTCTTTGTAGCTTCATCGTCTCCATAAAGAACATCTACAAATTCCATTTTCGCGTATTTCTCGTCTTCCGCCATCATATCCCGGTATATCTGCATTTGATTCTCCTGGAACGGGGTGCCGGTCTTAGAGCTCAATGCAACAAATTTGCCCTCATAATTCATGCTCTCTGCAAACGCCTCGAAGTTCTCCTTTCCAAGCACATCATAATCCGTAGACATTACCGCACCGTCTCTTCTGTCTTCGTTTCCGGTGACGTCATCATTCACGCAGAGAACGATAATTCCAGCGTCCCGCGCTTTATCAAAGGTAGCGCACAGAGCATCCGGATCACTTGGTGAAATACAGATCACATCGACCTTATCCTGGATGGCTGCCTCAATCAGCGGGATCTGAGCCGTCGCGTCGCTTGTATCCGGAGCCGTATCCTGGAATGTTGCCCCTGCCTTTTCCACGCTATCTTTCATCCCCTCAATGATCGGGTCAAAATAAGGAATCCCCTTTGTCAGGCAGATATAGCGGACTGTGACATCGGAAGCGCTTTTCGCACTGCCTTCTGCCTTATCGTCCGTACTTCCCTGCTCCTCTTCCTGTTTGCTGCTGTCACTTTTCGGGCTCTGCTCCACGCCCTTTTTCTCACATCCGCTTACCATCGCCGCAGCCAGTAAACAGATCCCCAATACTACTGATAATGTTCTTTTTTTCATAGCAATCCTCCTGATTTTTTTATTTATTTGTTTCTCATGGCTAATTATTTTTTTAATACTGTTGCACCTCCTATTCATATTTTTTAGCCATTTTTTCTAACCCGTTTGAAATAATTATTACAAGAATCAACAGCAGCCCCAATATCGCCATCTGTGCGTAATTGCTAAGAAGCGCCAGCCGCATGCCCGTTCTGATAAATACAATGATAAAAAATGCTGCCAGTGTTCCAAGGACACTCCCCCGGCCTCCCGCAAATGCGGTTCCACCCAGCAGGACCATGGTAATGACGTCCATCTGTCCGTCGCCCGCTATCGTATACTTCGCCATCTGCAGCCTGGACATTGTCATAATTCCTGCGATTGCACAAAATGTACCCTGAATTGTAAACAGCAGGACCTTTGTTTTTTCAACAGCAACGCCGGAATACAATGCTGTGCCGCGGTTCAGGCCAATGGCCGTTATCTTCCTGCCCCATACCGTCTTTTTCAGCAGAAAGGAGAAAATAAGGGCGATTATAATCAAGATAATCAGATTCAGTGGTATCAATCCCAAAATTGTGTATTGATCAAGGCCTATAAACCATTCCGGAAATCCCGAAATCGCCGCGTCACCAACCAGAACCTGTGAAAATCCCTGATAGACTGACATAATGCCGATTGTTATCACTAATGAGGGCAGCTTCGTTACCGTCACCAGAAGGCCGTTAAAAAATCCAAGCAGTGTCCCTGCCGCTATACCGATCACAATTAACACTGGCATACTCATCCCCGCCTGATACAGTACGGCCACCAGGCAGGCCACCAGACTCATGTTTGCCGCGATGGAAAGATCGATCTCCCCCGATGTCAGAAGGAGGGTAAACGGAATCGCCATCAGCCCGAGTTCGCAGTAGAATATCGTGGAACCAAGCAGAAATCTGATATCCAGAAAGTTTGGCGACAGCAGGACCCCGACCACAAGGCTTAAAATCATGAACACAAACACCGTCAGTTCCGGCCGGATCATCCGGTTCATTTTTAATTTATGCTTCATCATTGACCCCCTTATCTCGCTTCGCTGACTGCCAGCCTGTTTTTAATTAAGTTATCGATAATGACAGAGACTACGATGATAATTCCATAAATGGCCTCCTGCCAATATCCGGAAATGCCTGTTATTGAAATGGCATTCTGTATGACTCCCAGAAGCAGGCATCCCAGTACAGTCCCCGTCACTTTGCCGACTCCGCCGTTCATACTGGTCCCGCCGATCACAACCGCGGCAATAGCCGTGAATTCCAGGCCCCGCCCCGCGGCTCCCGGATCCATATAGCCGATTCTGGATATAAAGATCATCCCAGCCAGACCGCTTAACCCGCCGGCCAGTGTGAAGACAAACAACTGTACCCGGTTGTTCGAAATCCCCCGCAGGCTTGCCGCCGCAGGGTTACAGCCAATTTCATATATTTGCCGTCCTGCCCGGAAGTATTTTAAAAATAATGCAAGAAGAACTGCCGCCAGAAGCGCAATCAGTACAGAATATGGAATCCCGATGACGGACTGCTTTGGTTGGGAAAGCGCCATTAAGGACTGCGGTATCACCGAATTATCGATCTGTTTACCGCCCAGAATGAAAATCACGCCACGGTATACATTCATAGTTCCCAGTGTAACAATGACTGATGGAATCTGAAACTTAGTCACGATAAACCCATTGATCAGCCCCAGTACACATCCCAGTGCAATCGCCACGATAAAAACAACTGCGATAGGCAGGCCGCTGTATGTTTTAAAGAGCAGTCCCGCCGCATACCCGGAACACGCCAGGATCGCGCCCAATGACATGTCTACGTTTCTGCTCACTATCTCGATCATCTCCCCCAGGGATACAATCAGCAAAAATGGAAAAAACAGCAGGATGTTGACCAGCGAAGTGGTTGAAAAAAAACGGGGCTCTACGATGCATACGACTGCATAGATAATCACGATCATAGCAATCACGCCTAATTCACGAAATGAACTTAAATTCAGCTTTTTCTTTTTCATTGCGCCTCCTCCAGACAATCGTGCGCCGCGGACAGGATCTTAACGTCTGTGATCTCGTCCTTTCGCAGCATTCCCGTCTGTTTTCCTTCATACATAACCATGACCTTATCGCTCAGTGATATGATCTCACTCAATTCGGAGGAGATCATCATAATGCATTTTCCTTCCTCTGCCAATTTTCTAATCAGCCTGTAGACTTCTTCCTTAGCCCCCACGTCGATTCCCCTCGTGGGCTCGTCCAGAATCAGAATATCCGGGTTCGTACTGATCCACTTTGCCAGACTGACCTTCTGCTGGTTTCCGCCGGACAGGTCTCCCACTTTCTGCGTGACAGACCTGCATTTTGTTTTCAGGCCCTCCACGTATTGTTCAGAGATCTTTTTCTCTTTCTTCGTATCAATGTAACCTAACTTCTTTTTCATACTGTCAATAATTGCAAATGTGGTATTAAAGGCAATTGGTTCCGAAACAAACAGTCCCAAGCCCTGCCGGTCTTCAGGCACCAGCGCAATTTTATTTTTGATAGCTGCCTCTGGGGACTCAATCTTTACTTCTTTTCCCCCGATTCTGATCCGCCCCGACTTCACCGGCGTAATCCCGAATATACCTCTGGCCACTTCTGTCCGCCCTGCCCCCATAAGGCCCGCAACCCCCATGATCTCACCCTTAGCAATCTGAAAGCTGACATGTTCAAAAATGCCGGGAATACTGATATCTTCTACCTCCAAAAATGGCTGCCCAAAGGTCTTGCTCTCTGACTCTCTGCCCCCTGCCCTGAATTCCCTGCCGATCATCTTCTGGATAATCTGGTCCTTGGTGATTTCTGAATTCAGATATGTACCTACGATCTCTCCATCCCGCAGAACCGTAATTCTGTCCGAAACTGCCTTAATCTCCTCAAGCCTGTGGCTGATATAGACGATCGTCTTTCCCTTTTTACGCAGGGTATCGATGAGCTCCAGCAGGTTATCCACCTCGGAAGGCGTGAGCGATGCGGTAGGCTCATCCATAAAAATGATCTTCGCATCCGAAGAAAGTGCGGAAGCAATCTCTATCAGCTGCTGCTCTGCAACGGAAAGGCCCTTCATCATCCTGCCCGGTGAAAACTCAAGCCCCACTTCCAGCATCGCCTCCGATGCCTTCCTGTTCAGGTCCTCCCATTTGATCTTCCGGGTATCAAAATGTCCGGTGAATATATTCTCCGCAATACTCAGATCCTCAAAGACGGAAGGTTCCTGGTGAATCATGGCAATACCGTGTCCGATGGCGTCCACCGGATGTTTCATCCGCACGGCCTTCCCTTCCAGATAAATCTCACCTGAGGTTGGCTGGTAAATTCCGAATAATATTTTCAGAAGCGTCGACTTTCCTGCTCCGTTCTCACCGATCAGCGCATGTACCTCCCCGGCTTCCAAATCAAAGTCTACAGACTTAAGAACATTATTTTTTCCAAAGGATTTACATATCTTCTGAGCGCTTAATAAACTATCTTTTTTCTCCAATATTTCTCTCCTTCCCTTCAGTATTGGGATTGATCCCACTCTATGCGGTAAAAAACAGCCGTTGTTTCCCGGCTTAATTGGGATTGATCCCATTTCTTATTTCATTTATAACATATACTAAAATTAATGTCAATAAACTTGTAAGTTTTTATATTTTTGCAATTCATTTTCGTTGTTTTTACTATATTTTTATTTTTCATTTGTTCATATTTACTATATTTGGTTTTCTATAAAACTAAACAGCAAATTTTCTCTAATTCCTAAATCAGAACAAAGTGTGCAAGCCCCTCACTCATGAGGGGCTTGCACACTTTGGCGCCGCCGCGATGCCGCTTTGCGGCTATATACCTTATCGCGGCATGTGCATCCTCCCGGAGGGTTTTTATGATATAGGAAATTCCAGAGGAATTTCCTATATCATAAAAAAACATGTTCCAGAATCATTGTCCGAAACATGTTTCCATATATACTACGTGCTTTCTCTTTCTATAAAGGTGGTATTCATTTCAATGGTCTCATTAATCCCGTTGTTCTCCTCGATTTTCCGAAACAGCAGCTCTGCCGCTTCATTTCCCATCATACGTATGGGCTGGGAGATCGTCGACAATTTGGGACGGATAATGGAACTGATCTCGATATTATCGTATCCGATCACCCGGATATCCCCGGGCACGCTGTATCCGTTTTCCTGTATCCAGGATATCGCGCCTATCGCCAGCATATCCGTAGCGGCAATCACGGCATCCACTTGTTTCCCTGACTGCATGATCTGAGAAATCCCTTCTGCTCCAAGCATAAAATGTGACATCCTGCACCAGTTATAAGGCGCCTGATATACCAGATCCCGGGAATACCGGATTTCATGATCCTTTAATCCCTGTTTATATCCCTCAAACCGGTACATAACTGCGCAGATCTCTTCCAGGCCGATAAAGGCAATATTCCGACAGCCCTTTTTATATAAATAATCAACATTCTCGCGCACCGCTTTTTTTCCATCTGTATAAACCACTGACACGGTAGGATCGCGCAGGTAGGGGTCATCGGTAAATACTACCGGAACCGTCTCCGACAATTCGAATACATCTTTGAACACCTCATCCTTGCGGTATACACAATAAATGATGCCGTCAATGTTACGCTCCTGAAGCTGCTCCAGATATACTTTTCCCTTTTGTGAATCATATTCCCCATTGCACAGCATAACAAAATAACCATATTTTCTGGCAATATCTTCTATTCCTGACAACAGCATGCTATAGAAAAGATTCGTGGAATCCGGAACGACTAAAGCGATCGTCTTGGACCTGCCCGTCTTAATCCCCTGTGCGAACAGGCTTGGGCGGTAGTTCAGTTCCTTCATGGCGGCTTCCACCTTAAGCCTTGTAGATTCTTTAATGGCCCCGTTTTTATTAATCACACGGGAAACCGTTGATTTCCCCACCCCGGCCAATTTTGCGACATCATAAATTGTACTCATTTGAACTCCTATTTTCACTCAGATCGTCTCAATACCTTATACCCAAAGGGCATGCATTACGGGATGCCCTTTGGGTATGCTTTCTCCCCGCATTGATACTCTGTATTCATATGGGTTATTTTAACATTCTTAGTGAAAATGTACAACCAAAGAAGTCTGATTCGTACGACTTTTCCTGCTCTGGACTAAGAAGTCACTGCCCTCAGCCTTACGGTCAGCTGATATAAAGGATCTGCACATCCCCCAGGATTCTTTTTATCTCCGCCCTCAGAAAATTTTCTGCCTCAGCCCGCGCTTCCGGGCGGTAGCAGTATCTTCCCCTGCCGCGCCCGGTCATCCTCTCCTGATCGTATAAGTCTTCCGCCCCCGGAAAGGCATCTTGATTAATGGCACGGTGGACATAGGAATAGGTCATCAAAATAATTTCCAGGAACATCTCTCTTTTCATTTTAACAGACAGACCGCTCTCCAGCTCTTCCAGAAGCTCCGTATACAGTTTCTTCCAGTCATCAACCAGAATCACCGGTGCAATCAGAAGGCCGCAGGGATACCCTGCTTCACACATCTCGTTCACAGCCTGGATCCGCTGCTTAAGACTGGACGTCCCCAATTCAATCCTGCTGATAATTGGCTGTGGGTTCACACTCATTCTGAAGATCACCCTGCCGCCGTGTTCCAGTCCCAGAAGCGGCTCCACCATATCAAATTTAGTTGGAAATGTTATCTTTCCTCTTCCCTCCTCTACAAAACGAGGAATGGTATAGAGCAGATTCTGCGTGATGGTATTTTCTAATACAAGGTCACTGTTACTGCCGATCTCAAATGTCAGCGGCTGTTCACTCTTCATGCTCTTTTTTATCAGACGGTCCAGCATCTGCTCGCGGTTCACAAATAATCTGAGATACGCGCATTTATTGTAATTGCACACAAGATAGCAGTACAGGCACATGGCCGTACAGCCGGAGGAGGTATAAGGCACCAGATAATCGGATACTTTATGATTCTCCACATATTTATGCGTCTTGCGTATCCCAATAATCAAATTCCTCTTCATTCGGCCAAATTCGGAATTGGGCTTTTCCTGCATCTCTTTGATGGAGTTGTGGCTCTCAATCGGTATCCAGGGGAGGCTGCCAAATTGTTCCTTCAGCTGCTCTCCTAATGTATAAGACAGAGAGTCCGGTTCATAGTAAACAGCATCAAATTTCATAATTATCTCTTTTCTTTTATTTTTTAAGGCTAACGGCCTGCATATAGTATGCGCTGCGGAAAAGAATTTATCATGTTTTGATAAATATGTTATAATAACCTTAATCCACAGCTCTTCCGCTGTTCTGGCGAAAGGGCATGAGTTTCTGGACAGTTTCTAAGCTTTATTAAACATACCTGAAAGGAGTTTACTATCTATGAAAAAAATACGTTGGGGCGTTCTCGGTACTGCCCAAATTGCGAAAGAACAGACTATCCCTGGTATGCAGATGGCGAAAAACTGCGAGTTGTATGCCATAGCAGGACGTTCACTGGAAAAGGCGGAACAATTCCGTGATGAATTTCATTTTCAAAAAGCCTATGGAAGTTATGATGATCTGCTGGAGGATCCGGAAGTGGAGGCTGTCTACATACCGCTCCCGAATAACCTTCATAAGGAATGGGTCCTGAAAGCGGCTGCCTGTAAAAAGCATGTATTGTGCGAAAAGCCGGCGAGCGGAAGCGCCGCAGATACGAAAGAAATGATCCAGTCATGCAACGCTGCGGGCGTCATTTTTATGGAGGCATTTGCCTACCTTCACTCTCCGGTCATGAAGGAGCTTAAAAAGCAGATCGACAACGGTCTGATTGGAAATGTGAATATGATAGAATCTGTCTTCTTTACGCCCGGCTACGAAGATGATATCCGCATCCGCCGAGATACTCTGGGAGGCTCCGTCTATGACCTTGGATGCTATACCATCAGCTTTGCTTCCTGCCTGTTTGGTTCAGCTCCGCTTTCCGGGCAGGCTGTTTCACATTTTACCGGGGAGAAAATTGATGACCTGACCACCGGATACCTGATGTATTCCGGCGGCAGGCGCGCGGTGTTCTCCTGCGGCATGTTCCCTTATCAGCGCGGGGACCGATCCTTTGTCTATGGAGATCGTGGAGTCTTAGAAGTACCGGTCAGATTTAACGCGGAAGGAAAACAGAAGTGGTATCTGGTACAAGATGAAAAGCGCACCGAATTCTGTGTCGATGCCCCACATAATTATATGTTGGAAGTAGAACAGCTTGGTGCCTGTATACTGAATGGGGAGACGCCCCTTGTCAGCCATGAATTTTCAATTGGGGTCGCTGAGGCTATGGATATGGTACTGTCATCCTGTGGGTATCCGGAGCCATAAGATAAAGCAATATGCTGTTCTGAGAAATAGAGCTTGGAAAAGAAAAGAGTTGAATCGGAAGCGTCCTTGCAACATTCAAGGAAAATAATATTCTTAATCTGAAAGCCAGCCCGGAAAAATTTGAATTTGTAATCTATCCCAAATAAAACACCACCTACGACGCATTCGCGTTTTCAGTGGTTCAACTATTATCACTTTTTTACTGTCAATTGTCAATATTTTAGTGCTAATAACTGTCTCTGCGGAGGGTTACTGTGCACATCCTTTGGGCGTGCACAGTAACGGCATCTGTCTCTTACTCCTCCTACCGGAAGGATTTTGTATCTTATAGGCAAACCTCTTTCACCCTCACTTCTGTCCTCTGAAATTCATCACCAGCACTACGCCCAGAAGAACGATTCCGTTTATCACTGCCTCGGCCCAGAATGGCGCCCCCAGAATGCTGATCACATTGAAGACCATTCCCAGGAATACCGCAGACCACAGCACCCCCGGTATATTATATCTACCTGGTGTATGAACCGTAGTACTCAAAAAGGTAACAGCCAGTCCTGGAAGCAGATAGCTTTGTCCTGTATCGGGATACACATTTTTTGACTGGCTCATCAATACGACGGCGCATAGGCCAATCAGAACAGATGCCATGATAAAAGAAACAAAACGCACTATCTTCGTACGGATTCCCGCAAGAGAGACTACACGTTCAGAATGTCCGATCGCATAGATATATTTCCCCAGAGGCGAATGCTCCAGTATGAGCCAGGCAGCGATACCTGCTGCCAGGCATACCCAAATGCAGATATTGAGCTTCACGATCTTAATTTTACTGATCCACATCAGCAGATCCGGTGTCACACCGGTAAATGCCTTGCCGCCGTTCAACCCCAATGAGCCCCCGTACATGATCATGCCGGTGGCCAATGTAGAGATCGTGGAGGGAATCTTAAACACCACCGTGATCAGACCGTTTAAAACTCCCAGTACGACACTGCCCAGCATAATCACAACAAATACACCCAGGGCCGTCCCCCCGGCCGATGCCATCTTGCCGCCAAGCATCAGCAGTAAGCCGATCATATATCCCAGTGAAATATCGAATTCCCCAACCGCCAGAGGTATCAGAGATGCCATAGCGAACATCGCGACGGGGACTCTGCCGATACCGATCACATTTATATTTCTGAGATTCGCGAACTGTGGAACCGCTAACGCAAATATGACTGCCAATACTACGGTTATCACAGCAAGACCGTTCTTACTGAGATCCATACTCTTCCTATTCTTCATAGATAGCTCCACCTCGCAATCGTCTCTCTTTCCAGAATGCCGTCTTTTTTCTGAATCTGTCCTGCCGCCTTTCCTTCCCGTATCACTACAATCCTGGTACATAAGTCTGCGAGCTGCTCCGGTTCTGTAGAAAAGACAATGATTCCCATTCCCTGAGAGGCCGCTTCTTTCAGTAATGCGAACAGCCTCTGCCGTGAATTGGGGTCCACTCCGTAGGTCGGGTCGTCCAGGACGAATACCTTGGGCTTTAAGCTCATCCATTTAGCCATAATCGCTTTCTGCTGATTTCCCCCCGAGAATGTCCCGAATTTCTTTTCAAAACTATCACGGGGCTGTATATCGAATATCTCCTGCATCATCTGAAGGGTTCGCCTGGATAGTTTTTTCCGCCTCCAGTATTTCTTTTCATTTGGCATAAAAAGATTCTCTCTCGCAGAGCATTCCATAACGCCTCCGGATTTCGGACGGTCGCTGGGAAGCAGTACAAGACCGTTCCTGATGGCCTTTCTTGTGCTCATATGGCGCGGAAGGAGGCTGCCCCCGACATAGATCTCCCCCTCCTCCCTGGACCATCTTCCAGACAGCAGCCAGGGCAGCTCGGATATCCCGCTGTCAGCTACGCCGACGATTCCAAGTATATCTCCCGCATACAACTCAAAAGAACATCCGTTCAGGTTTCCATACTTAAGATTCTCGACCCGCAGCACTTCCGCGCCTATCTGATACTGCGTTTTGCACTTGAGCAAATCCCACAAAGAGGAAAGGGTATACTCCCTCTTTGCTTCTGTTTCCTTCTGTGCCTCACCGTTTCTGCGGAGCATCTGGCTGACGATGATCTCTTCCGTAATATCTCCCACGTTTCCATGAAATACCATCTCCCCATCGTTCAATATCACCACAGTGTCACAATATTTAAGCACGGCTTTCAGCCGGTGGCTTATCATAATGATCGGTATTCCCTTTGCAGCCAGCATCTTCATTCGTTGAAGAAAGAATTCCGCTTCATTTTCGGGAATTGAAGCCTCTGATTCGTCCAATATCAGCAGCTTCGTCTGCTTTTGTTCTTCCTCCTGGCCTATTGCGATGGCTATTGCCAGCATATTGCGCTGCATGGCGCTCAATTCTCTCACCATCTGTTCTGTTTCTAATGAGATCTCATACGTCAAAAGCAATCTTTCCGCATATTCTTTGATTCCTTTCCAATCAATCCGTCCATTTTTTTTCGGGTACCCTTTGAATGCGGCGATACATTCTGCCACTGTAAAATCGTCTATCAGCGGGCTCTCCTGATGTACTGCGCGCACACCCATGCGGTACGCTTCATTCGAATCGGGAATATCACTGCATTTTTGACCGGCAATCGTAATTTCAGAACCTGATCCCTTATCAGGATGATAGATCCCTGTCAGTACCTTGATCAACGTGGACTTGCCGCTGCCGTTAGCTCCGAGCACACCGCAAATGATTCCATCCTTCACCGAAAGACTTACATCTTTTAGTACTGTAACACCGGCAAATGATACTGAAATATGTTCCATCTCAACAGACATTGCCTTCTCCTTTCGTTACTTCACTTTCCGTCCTGCTTTCTGAGTCAGAAGTACTGAGATCCAGATCGACAGGATCAGAAGCACTCCCTGAAAAACATAGCTCCCCCATACCGGCGCGCCGGCGATCTCGATTCCATTCTGTCCCAGAGCACAGAGGGCCACTCCTACGACCAGACCAGGTACATTCAGCCGCCCGGGATGAAAAGACGCCTTGCTCAGGAATACGACGGAGTATGCCGGAAGCAAAAGAGAGGTGCCATAGGCAGAGCTGGCGGCACCCAGCTGTCCCAGCATCACGATTGACGATATCCCGCAAAAGAATCCGGCCACAGTGAATGCGGTGAGCCTGACTCTCTCCGCCTTGATCCCGGCGAATATTGCCGTGCGCCCTGACGTACCCACGGCGTACAGATGCCTGCCGAATTCCGTATGATTCAGGACAAAATGAATGACCGCGCACAGCATCAGGAGAAAGATTACACTATATCCCACATAGAATACCTTTCCTCTTGCAAAATGAATCATCGACTGCGGAATATTGGTGTTCAGGATTCCCCCTCCCGACAATGCCTGTGTAATCCCGGCCAGTGAAAGTCCCACGCTCATCGTCGCAATAAAGGAATTGATCCTGAGCTTGGTGACGATCAAGCCATTCAGAGCTCCGCATGCGGCACCTGCTGCAATCATCACGGAAACCACCACGCCCCCCGGAAAGCCTTTCCCTGAAAGGAAGGCACCGAGCACCATGCAGAAGCACAAGATGTATCCCAGTGAAAGATCAAATTCATCTACTACAAGAATGAACAATCCCCCCAGGGCCAGACATCCTACCACGGATTCACTGATGAATATATTGCTGAAATTCTGTACTGTAAGAAAAGATTCGGATAATGACCCAAAGATCAAAATAATGATCAGCAAAACGCCCAGCATTCCATATTTTTCTAGTATTGTATTTCTCCCATTTCGAATATCAGCTTCCTTCATATCGTACCCTCTTTTAATCCCAAAGCTCATAATAACGTTCTTTGTAGTTCATATTCGGCGCCCACGCTTCCCCTTCTTTGGGCAGGCTCTGAATGTCTATGATCTGATAAGGCAGATTTTCGCCTCTAGGCGCTGCAAGTTTCTGTCCATTTAAGACACGTATGGCCTGGTCTGCCGTTGCGTAGCCCAAATATACGTTATCGTAGGCAGCTGTACATGACGCAACCGTTCCCTGTCTGATCAGGGAGATCATCTCCTGATTTCCTAATACTCCGCATACCTTCACATCCTGTATCCCTGCTGTCTCAAGCGCTTCTGTCACACTGACCGCTGCCGGGTCAAAGGGCAGAAAGATAAATTCTGTTTCCGGGTTGGCGGTCACATAACCGATAACCATGCGGTTCAATTCATCCCCCATTTGTTCGAATGTAAACTTCTGAAGCTGGCTGTCAACTGACAGTTCCGTCTGTTCCAGCCCCGCCAGCAGACCATCTTCAAAATATTCCACGGAATAAGATCCCGGACAACTGTAGATGACGACATGTCCGCTCAGTTCTCTATGGGACTCCATCCATTCGGCCATTGCCGTTCCGAGCGCCCGGTAATCAGGTCCGACATCAAACAGGAAATCAACCAGTCCCTCCTCCTCCAGATCCAAACGCGGGTTGGGGTCATCCGTACCGTTGGAACCGCTCACGATCGGGATTCCAGCCGTATTCGCCGCCTGGATTCCCTGCTGGACGCTTCTCGCATCAAGCGAGATCGTAATAATGATATCTGCCTGCCATGCAATCGCATTCATAATCGCGGTATTTTCCTCATCCGGCGTCCCCTTCCCGTCAAACATCTGGATATCCCAATCATATCGCTCTCCCACCTCCTGAATGGCTTCACATGGAACGATACAGCCGGACAAAGAGGCCTGTGCCGGTACTAAAGCCACTTTTACGCCTCTTGGCGCCTTCGCTTTCTCAGCCGGACCCTCAAACTTTGTTTCTTTCAAATCTGTCTTTTGTACCTCTTCTTCCTTCAGCTCTTCCGGCAATTCTATCAGAGCATCACATCCCGTCATCAGAAATACCGTCAAAACCAGAACCGCCAGAATTCTTATTCTCTTCATATCTTGCCACCTCTATTTTGCTGTCCCCTTAGGATGAATCATCACTTTGATGGATTCTTTATCTTCCAGGCTTTCATCAAGCGCTTCAAAATATTCTTCCAGCTTATAATGTCCTGTTATCAGACAATCACAGTCCACTTTTTTACCGCTGATGATCTCGATACATTTATCAAACTCACTGTTAAAAGTGGAACCGACATAGGTCCATTCATTAATGATGAACTGAGCGATCGGCAGTGGAAGCTCTTTTTTCTCACCGTTCGGAAAGGAATATCCTACAAAAGTCCCGCCCTTTTTCAGGTATTTCAAAGAGGCACGGCTCATTTCGGCGCTGCCGCATGCATCCACAATGATATCAAAACCTTTTGGAAAACCGGCCGCAGTCTCCACCAATATCTCCGCCTCTTTTCCCGGCTCGGCAAGATAGGTAAGAGCCCCTTTTTCCTTCAGGATCTTCAATTTACTCTCCACCAGATCTATCACTGCTGTATTCTGCGCACAGGAATTTAAAAATAACTGTGTCAGTATATTCCCGCTGGCTCCGGCGCCCAGAACTAGCACATCATCGCAGTACCTGACTTGGCTTCTCTCTACAGCCCTCAGACAGCAGCCAATCAATTCGCACAGGGCTGCCTGGTCATAGGTGACAGCATCTGGTATCCGATAGACATTCCTCTCATCCACCGCGATATATTCCGCCATCCCGCCCTGCAGATTATGCCCCATAGAACCAAACGCTTCACAAAAAGCGCTTTCTCCTCTCCTGCAGTAATAGCATGTCCCGCACGGTACGCCATTATCTACTGTCACCCTCATCCCTTCCTGGAGAGATAAGACGTTCCTGCCGGTCTTGACGATCCTGCCTGCCAGTTCGTGTCCCGGCACCGCCGGATATCTTCCAAGGACAGAGCCATTTTGGTCATGTGACTTTTCTGCCGGCTTGCAGATTCCGCAGGACATAACCTCGATCAGTACCTGCCCGTCACTGCACTCCGGCGTATCGATCTCACGGATACTGGCATATTTTCTTCCGGGTCTGTCATATACTAATGCTCTCATATTGTCCTCCGCTCATCGTTCAAAAAATGTCCGGGGAGTACGGATCAGGAACTGGTCAAAATCCTCCTGCGTCATCCCGAGTCTCTCAAGTTCCGGCCAGATATAATCAAATACATAGGTATATTGATATTCCATGTCTTCATGGTTCTCTTTATAAAAGTCATCCCAGGTACTGCCGAAGATATTCAGGCTGTCCCGTCCGTCCATAAAGCACATACAATCATGGCTTACGATGATCTGGTCACGATATCCTCTCTCACAGAGCTCTTTCAGGACTTGAGCACGAACCTTAAGCGGTTGGATTGTATCAATGCTGAAACGGTCCAGACCAAGATAACTTCCTCTTTCCGCCACCTTCACGATATATTCCACCTCATCGAGGTCTCCCAGGTGTCCGATAACGACTCTGCTTAAGTCCACCCCCTCCGCCTCGAACACATCCTGCTGTTCATATCCTGAATGCCCGATAGAATGCGTGATAATGGGAAGACCTGTCTCCTTATGTACTTTTGCGATGATCTTCAGCATCCGCTCATCATCCTGATTGATATGATCCTCATGGGTGGCACACTTGATGACTCCTGCCTTGATATCTGTCCCTTCGATTCCGGTTTCAGCTTCTCTTATGAATAACGAAGCAATATAATCCGGATCCTTATACAGGTGCCAGCCATAACTGTTTCCATAGATACCTGTGCATGCCACGACGTTAACACCGGACTTTTCCGATACCTCTTTTATCATATGGATGTCTCTTCCCAGATCCAATGGTGTCACATCTACGATCGTATCGATTCCTCTGTCTTTTACTTTCTTATATTGCCCCACTGCATAATCAATGAACTCCGACCGATTCAGCCAATCCGGAAATGCCTTCCATACATTTGCGTCCACGGTTCCCAAATGCTCATGCATCAGAGTCATTCCCAGATCTTCCGTACTTAGTTTTCCCAACACTGTATTAATCTTTACCATAGCTGTTCCTCCGTCCTTCTATTATCCTCTTTTTCTTACTCATGATTTTATCATATTGTATTTTTATTGTCAATCTATTTAGGTCTAATTTTGTATTATATTGTCATTATTTATGTTGACTTTGTATTGTTATTGTATTATATTTTATTTATGGAGGATAACACTATGAAGAATTATTATGGAATATGTGAGTGGTCCATGCCGGTCTCCGGCCCCCTTGCGATCAGACTTGCCGGCACAGCCGGATTTGACGGGATGCAGCTTGGTGAAGCCGGCGGCCGAAGCCTCAATTTCCCGCTGAACCACCCAGAAATACAACAAATCTACAATGAGACGGCCAGACACTACAAAATCCGTCTTCACTCCCTGAACCTTGGAGCCCTGCTTGCAGAAGGAACCATTGATTTTCCTGTCAATACGCCTCAGGGAGACGCTGCAAGAGCCAGCATCCGTAATGGGATACGAGCCTGCAGGGCACTCGATATCCGTACACTCGTCATCACGGTCAGTCCTAAGACCGAAGATGCATACAGCAATGCATTGAGTCATCTGGAATATGCATGCCGCCTGGCCGAAATCTCTCAGGTTGAAATTGCTGTCGAATCTGCACTTCCTCTTCCGCTGATACAGGTGCTGCTCGATCGGCTGAAGGGCCGGGTGAAAGTCTGTATGGATATCCTGAATCCCCTTCGTTTCGGTACCGGCGATCCGATTGAACAGATCCAGGCGTTTGGAACAGAAACAATCAGCCATTTTCATATGAAAGACAGCCTGCGCTCTCTATTCACACCTGGACAGCGTGGCTGCGTACTTCTGGGCACAGGCGATGCCGGATACATACAGACAGCTGAAACAATCAAAAAAATCGGCTTCCAGGGATGGATGATAACGGAGAACTATTATTATCTCCCTCCGATGAATATGAATGATGATTTTATGAAGTTGATATTGAAAGATTTCGAAACGTTAACATCTACGTTTGAATCCTAACATAATTTCGTTTTGAAAGCAATAAAATGCATCTGGTAAAACATTTTTAGGAAATCACAAAGGAATTTCCTATATTATAAAAAAAGAGAGTCATGGCACATTTGTGCTATGTTCTCTCTTTTTTAGCTGCGCTTTCCCTTACCCTCTCTCCAGCTGCCTGCATATTCTTTTCCAATTCCCGTACTTTTCCTGATATCTACTGCTTAATGTCTCATCAGGCTTAAAATATCTCTCCACTGCCACCATGCTCCGAAAGGCTTCCTGGTAAGTGCATATTCCCAATCCTACGGCTCCGATGATTGCCGCACCTGTCGAAGACACCTCCAGATTCTTTACTTTTTCGATCCGTACTCCAAAGACATCCGCCTTCAGCTGAAGCCATTCATCGGATTTTCCGCTGCCGCCGCCTACACGGATCGTCTCAAACGGGTAATGAAGCAGCTTGAATTGTTCCACGATATCTTTTGACAGGAATGTCATTCCTTCGACCAGGGTATCAAAAATCTTCTGCACTCCCGCCAAATTATTCAGATACACAAAGGAACCTTCCGATGTGTCGAGCCCCGTTGTATAATAGGAGCCGTTCTCTCCGCCAAAATGAGCCGACCTGAAATAGCCGTCGAGAAGTCTCATGTCTTTCTTTCCGACGATCTGATGTATAAACCACAGCAAGTCTTTTCCTGCCGGATGTGCTTTGATCGTAACAAAGCTGTCCTTTGTCGGTCCTGCCACCGTCTGGATTCCTGCTACAGGCAAGGTGTCTTGGTACTCTGACTTCAGATATCCGTAATGGTCGAATGTACCGCCCACGTTGCCGAGAATCCCACGGATATTGCTGTCCAGTCCGAGACCGATAAACCCCACCGCCGAGTCATGCCCACCTGGGAATACCGGTATTTCGTACGGAAGCTTTACGGGGCCGTAATACGTGATCTTGCCGATGCATTCGTCCCCTCCCGTGATCACCGTCCCCATCTCTTCTGTATTGCTTCCAATCAGATCCAGCAATCTCGCCGACCACTTTTTTGTGCGAACATCCAGCATCAGCTTCCTGTTCGCCACAGAATAATCACTGACCGGCCCCAGGCCAAGCCTGAGATTAACATACTGCTGCAGAGTCAGATACTGTGCGGTTCTCTCAGCCACATCCGGCATATACTTCTTCAGCCAATGGATCTTCACCCCAGTATTTCTGGGTGTCAGCGGGCAGCCGCTGATTTTTTCGAACTCTCTTGTGCCGAGTTGCTCTGTATAAAGTTCCATGTCATTCTTTGCTCTCAGATCATAAGATGCCAGCATGGGATAGGTGGGATTCCCTTTTGCATCTACAGGGACTAGACTGTCTCCAATGTAGGAGAATACAAGGCCCGCTATATGATATCTGCTTCCAGCCTCTTCTATGACACGCTGCGTCGTCTCTACGGATGCCAGCCAGTAATCATCTGCCGGAATCTCATGAAAGTCCGTCTTCGGGCTGTGATAAAATACCTGCTTACTATGTCCCGTTACGATACTCCCGTCCGTGATATCTACCAGGTTGGTCCTGGCATTTGAAGTCCCAAAATCCACTACCATGATACATTCTTTCATAAGATTCCCCTTTCTATCTAACCCAGGCTGCCGGAGGATGCTTTTCTGGCATCAATTTCTTTCAGAATGCTCTCAAATTTTTCCTGAGTCAGATTATATGGTAAGATAACGATCAGCATCAGGATTCCGCCGATGATGAGCGGCACTGCATTCAGGTAGTATATACCGGTATTGGTTGCTGCAGTCTGTACCTCCAGCTCAGCAGAATAGTGGATGAGGGAAAGCGCCTGTCCTACAGACCAGGTCGCAACCGCAATGGCGATCTTCCTGGCAAAAGCACACGCAGATACGACGGCTCCCGGAGCCCTGACTCCTGTCTTCCACTCTCCGTACTCGATCGTGTCCGGAATCATTCCCCAGACTACAGAGAAGGATGCATTCAGTGTAACACCGAATAATATGAACCCGAATGCTACCATGTAATAGTTCTGATGTGCGAGTAAAAATACGATGCCGTTCAGGATCGTCAGAATTGCCACTAATACCATTGTGTTCTTTTTACCGAGTTTTTTGTACAGGCCTGGAATCGGTATAATCGCCGGAATTCCAACCAATGATACTAAACTGTTGAATCCGGTCAGCAGTCCGGCATCTCCCAGATAATATTTGCAGTAATACATCACCACCGCAAATCGGAAGTTAAATGTCCATGCTATAAACATTAAAAGAAAAATCATTAAAATACAAGGCTTATTTTTTAAGACCATCTTGAAGCTGTCGATGACTTTTACTTTCTCCGTTTTTTCTACGACTACACGCTCCTTCGTACCAAAGAAGGCAATGAGCAGCATGACCGCAGATAAAATTCCCATGACCGCTGCTGCTCCCTGATAGCCGCGCGCCTCATTGCCTGCACCGATTGCTGCCACAAGCGGAAGTGCCAGGAGAGATACAACTAAGGAACCTGTTGCAGAACCGCCGATCTTGAAAACATTCAGCACCCCTCTCTCGTTTACATTCGTAGTCATTGCAGAGCAGAGCGTACTGTACGCTGTATTAATAAATGCATAGCATACATTTACAAGAAGATATGTAGCCATTGCCCAGATCACCTTCGTACCTTCTCCTGCCTGTATCTTTGTGAAACACAGCACAAGAGCAATGGCCTGTGGAATGGCACCGAACAGACAGAACGGCCTGTATGTCCCCCATTTGGTTCTCACCTTATCTGCGATGGGACCGGCTGATATCGCGGTAAAGGCATCGACCAGATTACACACAAGGAAGATATTGGCAGCCACTGCTGCGCTGATTCCAAGTATATCGGTATAATAGTATAAAATAAAAGTTGAGAGAAAATTTCCGAATAAAGTTCCATATACGTCTGCCGCCCCATAACTGAACCGCTCTCTCCAAGACAGTTTGATATTAGCCGCTTCCAGCGTTTGTTTTATCTTTTCCATAGTATGCCCCTTTCTCACTTCACTCAAGAATGATTATCTGTTCAGTGGCTGCGTATTAAAAATTCTGAACTGTTCCTTCGTTGCATCGATTCCTGCCTGTTCCGCGATCGGAGAGATCTCCGGCCACATGATATTCCCTTCCGATTCCTTCATCGCTTCATATGCCGCCTTTGAGATCGCCATTGCAAGTCCCGTGAAGAAGTTAATCTTACTGATTCCAAGCTCGATACATTTCCTGAAATCCTCGTCCGAAAGTCCTGATCCGCCATGCAATACAAGAGGAACCTCTACTAGATCACGGATCGTCTTCAGCCGGTCAAAATCCAGTTTTGGAGTTCCAACGAACTTCCCATGCACGGTCCCTATAGACACTGCAAGTGCATCGACGCCCGTCTCTCTGACAAAAGTCACGGCGTCCTCCGGCTTCGTGTACATACTCTCATCCGGCGCTCCAGTGGCCGGTGTATTCTTGGAACCCGGCACGTGGCCGATCTCAGCCTCCACTGATACCCCGCACGCATGAGCAATCCTCACGATTTCTCTGGTCTGCTTCACATTATCTTCCATCGAAAGAAGTGACCCGTCAAACATAACGGAGGAACAGCCATAATGAATCGCCTGCATCACGATATCGAAGTCCTTTCCATGATCCAGATGCATACACACCGGTACGCTTGCCTTTCTTGCCCGGTCCAGGATGAACTGCATCAGATACGGTGTCTGTTTCACTTTGAAGGCTGGAGTAGGTACCATCATGATCACCGGAACCCCTTCTTCCTCAGCCGCTTTGATCACTGCCTCCGCAAGCAGATAATCTGTGGCATTAAACGCTCCTACGGCATACTTCTTCGTTCTTGTCTCTTTCAGTATTTCTGTCAATGTAACTAACATCTTATTTCCTCCTTTTATGGGTTGATGATGACTTTGATCGCTTCTCTGTCGGTACGGTTGACCTCCAACGCTTTAAAATAATCATCCAGACTGAATTTATGTGTGATGAACTGATCTACTTTTACCTTTCCGCTCGCCATATAAGCCAGTGCACGGTCAAAACAGAAGGTCTGGCAGGAGACACCTATATATTTCTGTTCATTATAATGAATCTCATTGAACCAGCTTGGTGGAATCACAAAATCTTCGCTGGAATGATAGCTTCCATATTGGATGAATCTCCCTCCTTTCTTCAGGAACTTGAATACACTCTGAACCAGCGGCCAGTATCCGGTGGTATCTATAATGGCGTCAACCCCATGAGGAAATTCCTTTTTGATGGCTTCCTCATGGATACTGTAATCCTTCCGGTCCATTTTTATGACCGGTACGCCGCATTCTCTTAAGATCTGAAGCTTGTTTTCCAGCCCCCCGATCGTAACCGCCTTCTGCGCATTGGAGTGATGACACAACTGTCCAAGAATCAGGCCATGAGGTCCTACTCCCAGAACCAGAACATTCTCCCCTGTCTTTGCGTCTAATACATCCATGCAGTGGACGGCACAGGCTACCGGCTCCGCCACAGTCGCTTCATCAAATGAGAGATTCTCAGGAATCAAGAACACCTTATCCTTAGAGGCTTTCACGTATTCCGCAAAACCGCCCTGAATGTTATGTCCGATCGATGCAAAGTTCTCGCAATACAGAGACTGATCATTTCTGCAGTAATAACAGTCACCGCAATTGGTTGCATTATCAACGGTCACGGCATCGCCGATCTCTACAGCCGTTACATTCTTTCCCTTTTCATATACAGTTCCCGCAAATTCGTGTCCCGGAGTGCAGGGATACTTTGCAAGGCTGGTTCCGCTGGAATTATGGGCTAGCTCCGACCACTTGCAGATTCCGCAGGACTCGATTTTGATGATCACATCATCATCCCCGCAGACCGGCATCGGAATATCCGTTATCTTTCCTTTTCCCGGCGCTTCATACACTAATGCTTTCATGAATCTTCCTCCATTCCAAATTCAATATTATATTTGTCAACCCGCTCTTTGACTCCGGAAGCCGAGACCAGATACATATTAGAGCAGGGCTTCGTCTCACCTGTCCTGATATAGAACTTCGCTCCTTTTGCCTTTTCCCTGAAATCCGGCAGGCTGATATACTCCAGTTCCTGATTATGTACCATTCCCAGAATCTCTGTATGTAATTCCGGGTTCGCCTCCGAAATCCCTTCCAGCATCGTCATCTCCTGTACTGCCACTTCATTCAGACATGCCTTGAGCACCTTGAGAAATTCAGGCTCCCCCGGCACAAATGTAAGATCGATCCTGACAGCATCAGGCGGTATCGGAAAACCCATGTCACAGATTACGAAACTGTCAAAATGACCCAGATCTGTTAACGCTCGAATTAATTCAGGATTAATAATCCCATTTTTTTTCATTTCGCTCCTCCCTTTCTTTATTGTATTTATATTGTATCATATAATGTTTGTCTTTGCAATATTTTTATTTTATTTTTGTATTATTTTTGTATATCTTAATAACCAATGCAAGTTTCTCAGGACAGCTGTCAAAAAGAGCCGGATATCCCGGCCGGATTACAGGACATGTTCTGCAACCCGGCTGGAATATCCGGCTCCTATTTTAAGTACGTCTCTATTTATACCATGTAAATGAGTATCTGACCACATCTGTGACATGATATGTATCCGAATACTCACACACCTTATCATCTGTTGTATATACGGTACTCCTAATATGGAGGATCGGTTTCTCATTAGACAGCTCCAACTCTTTCATTCTCTCCTTGGTAGGAGTCGTAGCATTCACGCTCTGCGTAGAATAACGGATCTCCACTCCATACTGCTCCTGCATGACATCGTGCAGAGAATGATCTCTTAACAGCCACGGGTTAAAATCTCCAAATAAGGATTTAGGGAGATAGATCGTCTGCTCTGCAAAAGGCCTTTCATCGGCAAACCGAATCCTCTTGATCACAAGCACAGTCTCATCTTCCGCACATTTCAGGTGGCTTAAGATCCAGGGATCCGCCTGCACTTCCTGGTAAGAAATGATCTTGGAGGTGGGGGTGATCCCCGATGCAAGCAGTTCCTGATGCATGCTCCTCATCCTGGAAAGATCCTTTTCAAACTTTGGCTGTGATACAAAGCAGCCTTTATTCGGCCTTTTTTCGAGATACCCCTGCTCCGTCAGATCTTCCAAAGCCTTCCGCACAGTAACCCGGCTGACGCCATAATGTTCGTTCAGCCATTTTTCGGTAGGCAGTTTATCACCTTTCTTCAGTTCATTCCTATTGATCTGATCCTTCAGATCCGCAACGATCTGGTGATACAGAGGAATTGCTTCTTTCCCACTTTCCAAATCAGGTCTGCTGTCTTTCTTCTCTTCCATATTCTACCTTCCTATAATTTACTTTAATCACACCTTATTTTTTAGCTTTTGCTGAAACCCCGCCCGCAGGGCATGAATTACGGGATGCCCTTTGGGTATTCATTACTTTTCAGCTTTAGCTAAAACTCCGCTCCCCAAGGGTATGAGTTACACGTTACCCTTGTGTATACATTACTGTTAGATTGTATCATAAAAGTCATCTTACTTTCAATTGACTCCAAACAATTTCTTTCCTCTTTCTTTAAACTGAGGCAGCTCAAGCACTTCCCGATTACAAAATGACTGCGGGAGAATCCCCTTCAGATAATTCTGGAGATGCTCATTCAACACCCTTGACTGGAATGTAATCCGCTCTACGCTTACTCCCGCAGTGTGCGGCGTGACAATCAACCTGTCCGGATCGATCTGATAAATTGGATGATCCACCCTTGGCGGCTCTTCATCCAGGACATCCAGCGCCGCCCCTCTGATCCGTTCCTCCTTCAGAGCCTGGAACAAAGCTTCCATATCAAGCAGCGCCGCCCGTCCTGTATTTACCAGGCAGGCCGTAGGTTTCATCAGTCCGATTTCCTTTTCCCCGATCATCCCTTTATTCTCTTCTGTGACACGTGCAAGAAGAACGATGTAATCTGATTGCCTCATCACCTCATCTAAGTCATATACCTCGATATCCATCGCTTTCATCTTCTCTCGATCTACGAATGGATCGAAACCGATAATCCGCATCCCGAAAGCCTTTGCTCTTTCAGCAAGACCCAGGCCGTTTCTTCCAAGTCCCACGATTCCAAGCGTCTTTCCATAGACCTCGGTGGAATTTTCGTTGATCCGTCTGAACTTCAGATCATTCTCTTTGATCCAGTTCCCCGCTCTTACCTCTTCTACGACTTTAATCAAAGGCTTCGCCAGTGCCATGATCAATAAGAACGTAAATTCAGGTACAGAACGTCCACATCTTCCGGCACTGAAAAGAACCGGGATTCCAAGCTTCGTGCAGGCCTTGATGTCAATGTTTTCTTCCGGGCCGTCCCTGACACTGAGCAGAAGCTTCACATCCGGTGCATGATACAGGACATTTTCTGTCACCTTCTCATAACCTACGATAAATACGTCCACCCCCTTAAGGGCTTCTATCAGCTGTTCTTCATTCAATCTGTCTTTCGGCTGCTTTGTAAGGCTGAAGCCAACCCTTCTTATATCACAGTATTCTTTCATCTTCTTTTCCCACATATCATCAAACTCTGCGGTACACAATACTTTCAGCATCTTTTTTCCTCCTTAGACTTATATTATATATGCATTATATCTGCACGATATCATTTTGTCAATAATATTGTATTGTTTTTGTTATTTATTTTATTTGTTAACACTTGACAATAATAATACGATAAGTATACAATACAAATGTGAAAACAATCTAGCAAACAAAGAAAGGATGATATTATGCGCTACAAACAATTTGGAAACACAGATTTAAGGCTGTCTGAGCTGGCAGTTGGGACATGGGCCATCGGAGGCACTGGCTGGGGAGATGTTAACGAAAAAGATTCCATCGATGCAATCCTTACTATGGTAGAACAGGGCGTCAATCTAATCGATACCGCCCCGAGCTATGGACGCGGCCATTCCGAGGAAGTGGTCGGAAAAGCAATCGCTTCCTGCCGGGATCAGGTCACTCTGCTGACCAAATGCGGAATCCGCTGGCCCGAAGAAGCTAAATACGGCTCTTCTCAGCCCATTCGTGACAGCAGCAAGGCTGCGATCATTAAGCAGTGTGAAGAATCACTGACCAGACTGAATACCGACCACATCGACATCTATCTGATACACTGGCCGGATGTGAATACTCCGTTTGAAGAAACCGTTGAGGCTTTAAATGCGCTAAAACAGCAGGGAAAGATCCTTTATACAGGAATTTCTAATTTTGAAGATGATGACCTCTCCAAGCTTTATGACCTGGGCGCAATTGATGTGGTACAGTTCGCTTATTCTATGGTCAATCGTTCTAAAGAAGAAGTCCTGAAGAGATACGCGCAAAAGGGCGTGTATACAATGGGATACGGCGGCTTAGGCGCCGGGATACTTACAGGCGCGATTCGCGAACTGCCGAAGTTCGAAGCCGGAGATGCAAGACTTGGATTCTATGATTTCTTTGAGGAACCGAAATTCTCTAAGGTAATGGAACTTCTGAAGACACTGGATCAGATCGCAGAATCACATCAGGTCCCTGTAGCGCAGGTAGCAGTCAACTGGACGACTCAGCATTCATACATAGGCGCTTCACTCACCGGAGTCAGAAATCCAAAAGAGGCGCTGGAAAATTGTTCCGCATTCGACTGGTCACTGTCCAAGGATGAGATGGCAGTCATTAACCAGGCTATTGAAGACACGGTGGGTATCTAAGATACGCTCTTAAAAAGGGATACCTTTGAAAAAATATTTAATATAGTAGAGAAACCATTTATAATCAATTTAAATCACCCCAAAATATATACCGCCGGATCAACCGGCGGTATTATTTCGTATACTTTTTTGTTACGCAGAACTCACTTTACATTACAGAAAAAGCTTTAGCCTGGGTCTGGCATTGAGATCCATTTATAAGCAAGACCAGTAAAAGCTCAGCAAAAGAATTATTTTAATTGGAGATATCAGAATGAGAAAAAGAATCTTAACTGTCGCGGACTTAAAAAAATCCTATATTACAAAAGGAAATACTTATCCTGTTTAGCAGGGAGTCGATATTGAGGTACAGCATGGAGAATTTATTGCCGTAATGGGGCCGTTCAGCAGCGGCAAGATCTTTGATAATTATCAGGAGGCTGCCATTCAGGATAAAACCAAAGGGTATCAGGACACTCTTATTCCTTATGTCGGTAATGAGCTTTATACGGCAAGGCAATGGGACTTTTACCCTTACGCAAAGCTAAAAAACTTTACTGAATAATTCCAAGCTCCTTTGCACGTAATACTGCATCCAGTGCGTTATTGACACCTAATTTCTGATATGCAAGGGAAGTATGGGTTTTGATTGTCGGTATTGCAAGCCCTGTAATCTCTGCAATTTGTGCGTTTCTATAGCCCTGGGACAATAGCTCAACCATCCTCACCTGCTGCTTTGACAGCTTCACCGGCTTGTCAGTGCATGTAAAATTGGCCGTAACACCTTTATACTGCTTTGCCGCCGCGTGAGCTGCAAGCAGAATGTCATTCAGATATTTTTGAGAGAGTGCACCTTTGTAATCTGCACTGCTTACATAGGAAGCCACTCTCTTAAGCACAGGAAGGATGGAAGCACCCTCATCAGCAATCACCCTTACAAAGCCATAGGGCTGCATCAGCTCCAGCACAGAAAGAAGCTCTGACACAGCTTCTTTCTTTTTGCCAATTGCGTAGAACAGCACTGACAGAAGCACACCGGCTTCTGCTGCGTCTAAGGGCCGGTTAAGATTCTGTCCATATTCTTTCAGAAGCTGCAGATAACGGGCAGCCTCCTCCCTCTCTCCAAGAGCAATATATGCCCTGGCAGTAGTAAAATGCTGGAATACCCGGAATAATTCCACATGCTCCATATCCGTAACAAAATAATGATCAAGCCATTCCTTTGCAATATCCTCATTTCCGTCAAACAGCGCAAGTTTGGCTTCATATGCTTTGAGATTAGGCATGAAAAATTGTGCTTCCTCTTCAGTCATACGAGTCAGCTCCTTAAGTACAAGGTCTGCTTTCTTCTGAAGGCCAAGCTGCCAGAAAATACTGTGTTGTAAGAGTATCACACAGATGTGTCCTTCAATTTTATTATCCTTAGTCAGACAGCCCAGTGCCGTATGAATCATAGATGCGGCTTCGTCCATACGGTTCTGCTCATAGAGGAAGCAGGCGCGTATGCCAGGCTTCAGGTATGTCCATTCAGCGCCCAGAAGAGGTGCAAACGTATGATCTATATCGTCCAGCACATCCGGCGGCAGAGCCAGGTCTGAGTAATCGAAATTGCTGCGGTGCATATACGGCAGATTGTGTGTAAAAGAAGCAATTGACGTGGCAAGCCCTTCGGGAGTATATTTCTTTACAAACCTTCCAAAAGTTGAAAACTGTTTTATTTTTTTATGCATGGTTGTCCTGTAATCCACGCTGTATGCAAGTATAGAGAATTCCACAAAGGTAGAGCCTGCTTTTGCAATCCCGGGAAGGTTCCGGATAATGGCATCCATATGTTTTGCAAATTCCTGGTACCTGCTGGTAAGGTAATAGTACCAGGCACTCAATACGTGAAGTACCGGAGCCTCCCTGTATGCATAATCCGGAAAATCCTTTTCGAAAAAAGGACGCAGGAATTCAGCATAATCAGCCACTGCCCCCCTGTGATTCTTAAACAGAAATAGATAGAGATAAGTATCTATCGTCTTAAATTCTCCACTGTCCAGAGAAAATTTAAGAGCCCTCGTATAATCTTTGTGTTCCTTATAATAAATAGCTGCTGTTTTATAAAGTTCTCCCGCATTTTTTCCTTCCAATGCAAGGCGTTCCCTTAAAAAATCCTGAAATAAGTGGTGATACCGGTAAGTATTGCCGTGAAGGTGACTTAGGAAAGAATTTGTCCTTGTCAGCTCGTCCATTCTTTTCCTGGCATCCTTCTGGCCAGACAGGGCCTCCGCCATCTCCGGGTCAAATTCATCCACCACAGAAGTGCAAAGACAGAAATTCTTTAATTCTTTATCCCACCGGTCCCAGAGCTGGGATTTAAAATAGTGAGCAAAATCATAGACATTGATGTTATCCGTCAGCTGCCCTGCCTGCGCCATAGCATTAATGCCAATTGCCCATCCATCAGTAGCCAAATAAACAAAGTGAGCTTCTTCTTCGGTTAATTCCCGTCCAAGGCTCCTGAAATACCTGCCGATCTCTGATTCTGTAAACCTTAATTCAGAAGATGTGATCATCTGTTCCCCTGGTTCCTTCAATATAGAAGAAAAGTCGTCCGGTATTGCATGCCGGGACAGGATGAGGGTGACAAAACTTAACGGGAGCCTCTTAATTACCGCAGGCAGTGATTTGATAATCTCGGCATTTGATATCAGATGAAGATCATCCAGAGCCAGAGCATATTCCCCTTCCATTGGATGCATCTCCGTTATCAGAGAAATCGTATGCTCTACCGGAGAGGCAGAAAAGTCCTCATCCACCAATACCCTGTGCATTGCTTCATTCTCCGGCTGCAGGGAATAGAGGCCGGTTGCAAGCTGCTTATAAAACACAGAAGGAGCATTATCATAAGAGTCCAGGCCAATCCAGACGGTTTTACGCCTGCTGGCATTCAACCATAAAAGAGTAGAAACTGTCTTGCCGCTTCCCGCCTGGGCGCTAATATAGATAAATCGGTACATGGATGCCTTTTTGTAAACCCTGAGAAGTGCCTGTCTGGGAGCACACACCTCCGGCAGCAGGTTGGGGATAAATTTATCATTTAAAAATAATGGTATTTCCTGTCCAGTCATATGTAAGTCCTCCAAAAATTAATTAGATTATATCATATTTTCTTAATACAGTATGAGTTTTTTTGCTAAAATCCATAGTTTTTTTCTCTTCTTCCCTGAAACTTTAATTACAAAACCTCATACCGTATAATACTCTGAACCGCCCGTATACAGTAAAATAGTATTAATTATACGATTAGTTATTGTGATAAGGGAGGGGTTATTAGTGAAAAGGAAGATATTTTTGTACATTGACATAAAATATGGCTGAATATGAATTCTTTTTTAATATCATTAAGCTATAGCCTGGAGGAAAATATATGAACCATACAAATAAGAATAAAAGAATAAAATTAACACCGCTGTCCGTACTTTTGACAGCCGCAGTTGTCCTGACCGCATGTCTGTTTCTGCCGGGCGGTTCTATGCCGGCAGAAGTACAGGCAGAAGGAGACTATGACAACGAATATAACATGCTGGACGATGCAGGGTATCTTGACTTTAACCTAAAGCTTGACGATCCGGAGGAATTTACATCATCAGAACACCCCTTAGAGTCCTACGACCCGGACCCTTTGTCCTGGCTCTATGTCGGCCACATGAATAAGACAGCCAACGAAGCCAATAAAGGTTCATACGCTGTATATAACACCATGCCCTTTTTATCCTTAAAAAAGGCATCCATATTAGATAAAGAGAACGGCATCAAGGACGGAGAATTTCAGGTAAATCCCATCTCAGCCCCGAACACTTATACTCCCCCCAGTGAAGCCATTGAAGGCAAAAAAGCAGTGACTGTAGGAACCAATGCCGTTTCTGTGAAAAGAGGAGCAGGTAAGGATGATATCATTGTCCAGCTGGCCATCGATTATGACAGCACGGATAAAAAGGCAGAAAAGGATTACATTCGTCTGACCCCTCTTAAAAAAGACGACACAGGTTATCTTCAGCCAATGAATGAAAAGATATTCACTCTGTCAGGCCCCAGTGTCTACGGAAAGCTGGACACCCGAGCAATGCGGTCCGTCACAGCAATGACAGCGCTTGATATGGATGGGGACGGCATGGACGAATTAGCCCTTTATATTGCAGACCCGGCAAGACCCAGAATACAGCTTTTCCGTGTCACAGATGCTGGAATCGAAGATTACTTTACAGATGAAAATGCATGGGAAAAGAATGTCATAGACTTGTCAAAACTGAATGCCCCGGAGGACCCGTACCAGTTCAATAAAGGGTATGGTGGCAGTTCTGTACCTATCGTAGGGCTTGCCTCTGCCAACATGGCAAATGCAAAGACAGAGGATCTGGTCATTACTGTATGTACGCCCTCCGCCGCCGGCGGCGATAACACTAGGTCATTTAAATCCGCTGTTGGAATCTACCGTCTTTCCGCAGAACAAGGACCCGAAAACCAGTTTCTTACCCATTTGGAGTATGCGGATGAAACCTCCGGGGCAGCTCTTTGTATGCGGTATGTATCTGCACAGGAAGTGGATGCAGACGGCAACGGAACAAAGGAACTGGCATTAGGCGGCTATAATGCGGATGTATCCGCCGGCCAGCTATCAGATTATGCACTGAATTTTATTATCTGGGAGAACGACAGCTACCATCTGCTTTATAATACACCGTTCTTTTTCAGTTCCGGAAATATGCCGGGTAAGACAGCCCGTGAACAATTTGCCATGACCGGGCCCGCTGCACTTACAGGTGCCAGATTAAGCGCCGCATCAGATAAAGACTATCTGCTGTTAGAAAACGCTGTCCTTGCATTCAAACCGAAGGATACCCAGACAGACGCTAATCCCAGGGATAAATACGCGGAGCTCCGGTCAGGAAGCTTTGAGATAAAAAAAGAGGTATCTTCCAACAATTCGGATAAGCAGGGAGGCGGAAGCTACATCGTTCAGGCTGTCTCAGGGCGCTTTGCAGCAGGGTCCGAATCCGGAGAGCAGATTGCCCTTGTACTTGCAGACTGCCCTGCGGCTTCCGCTAACCACAATGAAATATCCCTAAGCATCAACTGGCTCTGGATGGAAGGCGGCAATGTGGCACAGCAGTCCACCAATCCAGAATATGTGAAACAAAGTGACGCCAATTCCTGCGGAACCTCTGTCATCCTCTGTCCCGTATCAAATACGGGGACGGCAGATTATTATGAATATCAGGGGAAGAATTACGGCTGGTCCATGCCGGCTCCAATTGTTGCATCTGCCGCAGTTCCTTATTACAACGAACTTGGTTATTATTCCGGTGAACCGGGAAGAATCCGGTTTGGATTCGCAGAGACATTTTCCCAGAATGGAAATGCCCAGGTGTCCTTAAAAGCCGGGGTCAATTTGGACCTGTCTATGGAAACCGGGATGGAAATCTTCCGGGAAGAAGGAAAGCTCGGTGCAAAAGGAGGTATCGATGCAGGGCTTAACGCTGCTTTAAAGGGCGGATTCGGCCAGGGCGCAGCCAGAGAGGTAATTGTAGAAGCAGTCGGCAGCACAGAGCAGGTATTCGTCTACGCCAAACCTTCCATTGTATATCATTATAAAAAATACGTACCAAAAATAAACGTCACACAGCAGATGATTGACAGCTATGAATCACAGACCGGACAGCAGCCGGCAAGAAATGACGGCACAAAATTAGCGGCAGGGGATGTCATTGAAGAGGGCTGGTATGACTATTTCCTTACCAAACAGTGCACCGGCGCCTTTACGATGATGGATATGGATACCTATTCCCGCCTCTATGAAAAGTACAAGGACCAAAAGGCTGTAAAGGCAGATATGAAGGAACTGTTCTATGAGTACAAGAGCGGTGACCCGCTTACCTATCCAAAAGATGAAGCTTCCATTAAGACCTGGAACCCAGACGGGAGCGCGTCTCTGGCACAGCTTTCTAAGATGGCGCCTGTTACCCCGGGAACGGGACAGACGGTTTCCTTTGACAGACTACAGGAAGAAACAAAAGCCGGCGGTGTGTCTGTTGGATTAGAATACAGCGAAAGCCGGTATGCAAAAGGAAGCATCCAGCTCGGCCTGATTGCGCAGGCAGACCCCGACGGGCAGGCAGGCGTTCATGTGGGAACTGTTGGAGAAACAGGTGTAGAACTTTCATTAGGGACATCAGGAAAAATGGGTGCCACCGTCAACACTCCGGAAACGAATAATCCTAACTATGGATTCGAGGCACAGATGGCCACCTGGGCCACATATACAAATGTCCCCGCCGCCATGGGTTTCATCGTACACGGAGCAATTGAAGGGCTTCCGTTTCCGCCATCTCGGCCATACGTATATGAATCCGGGAAAACCTGGGTGATGCTTGCGTGGGATGCCCCGGATCCCGACACCCCCCGCAGTGCAGATTCCTATCTGATCTACCAGAAAAATGTGATAAATGCGCTGAATAAAGACGCCCCTGTGAAGGCCGGGCAGCAGCACTTTTTGGTCACCGGCCTTGATCCTGACACAGAATATGAGTTTCAGTTTGCCGGAATCAAACATAATATCGAGGGCGAAAAGGCAGCCCCCGTATCCGCCAAAACCCGTCCGGAAACGGGCATCAACTTAATCCAGCCTCAGGATCAGAGCGGAATGGTCGGGGACACCGTAACATTTACAACAGGGGTAATTAATCTGCCGGCAGGACTAGAAGCGGAATATGATTGGCAGAAATTACAGATAGGTGCAGACGGCTATACTGGGACCTGGGAAGATATAGAAAACGCCAATAGCGATACATACGAGGTGCAGATAGAAGATCCGGGACAGGATGTGTCAAGATACCGGGTAAGAGTTGATATTAAGGAACAGACGCCTGGCGGCAGCTCCGAAGTAAAAGAGACCATAATATCCAGAACCGCGTCCTTATATGTAGCTGCGCAAGGGACAAAGCAGGCAGCAAATATCGAGCTTACATTAACAGATACTGAGGGCCGGGCTCTTCCTAACTATATGAGCGAGTACTATATTGCAGCCGGAACAACGGTGCGGATTTTGACAAACGTACTTGATTCGGCAGGTCACCGTGTAGCATACGGGAACGTAAAATTCTACTATATGAAAGACGGCAGTCTAACCTCGATAGGTGAGAGGACTATCAGTAACGGGGGTATTGATGAGTCTGTCGTATTTACAGCAGAAGCTGTCGGCACTTATACAGTCGCAGCCAAGTTTGGCGGAAATGATGCTTTCCGGCCCGGACAGTCTCCGGCATCCGTCCTCCATGCAGGCAATGAGCAGAAGGATTACTACAGCATTGACTATGAGATGAATGGCGGCAGCAACCATCCGGCCAACCCGTCGGCAATGGGAATGGTACCGCCGCCGGTTACACTAAAAGACCCATCTAAAACCTATTCCGCATTCGATGGGTGGTATGCGGACCCGCATTTTACGGAAGGACCCATCACCATCCTTGACGCAGCTGCGCTGAATGCCCTGAGTGATGAAAACCATCACCTGACACTTTATGCAAAATGGGCGGATACCACATATCCGATTCTATATGAGCTGGACGGCGGAACGAACCATCCGGAGAACCCGGATACTTATACCGTCTATGACACGGTAATACTAAAGAATCCCGAAAGAGCCGGATACCAGTTCCAGGGGTGGTATGCGCAGGAACAATACACAGACCAGATCACAGCGCTTCCCCTCTACGATGCGAATCATAATCCGATGGCTCCGGATGCCGTTACCGTATATGCGAAGTGGGAGCCTTTGACGTATACCATCACATATATTTTAAATGGCGGAACGAACCACCCGGAGAACCCGGATGCCTATACTTCCCAGGACGAGAACATTACACTAAAAGACCCGGCAAAAGACGGGGCACAATTTGCAGGATGGTATAGAAACGCCTCCTTTGCAGATGCAGATAAGACAGATACCATTTCCAAAGGAAGCGCCGGGAATCTCACACTATATGCCCGCTGGGCTGGCCTGAAGAAGATGGAGCCTTTTGAAAAAGACAAAGACGGCGTCTGGCTCATTCATAATCTGCAGGAGTTCGAGCTGATGCGGGATCTGGTCAACAGCGGCCAGGGAACCTATGCCGCAGACCCTTATCTGCTTTGCGCCAATATCTATGGAGAAGGGGCCGTCTGGAATGCCCCTATCGGAACAGATCAGACCCCATTTGCCGGAAGGTTCGAGGGTTATGATTATACCATAGACGGGCTTGTCATGACAGGCAGCCCATACCAGGGAATCTTCGGAGTAATCAAAGAAGAAGGCGAAGTGAAAAACCTTCAGACCATCAACTTAAGCACCGATGGAAATGCTCTCAAAGCAGGGGGGATCGCCGCAGTAAACCAGGGCGCCATAGATAAATGCAGCAGCGGCCTTAATGTGGGCACATCGCCATTTATTCACGGCAATGAAATTGAGGACACAGAGGAATATAATAATAGAATCAATGCAAAAAGTCTGGCAGGCGGTGTAGCAGGCGAAAATACAGGCAGCATCCGTAACAGCCATTCCAACGCACTTGTCAGAACAGAGGAAGTGCAGGGCCAGGCAGGCGGAATCACAGGAAAAAATACAGGCAGTATCGAAAATGGCTACAACACAGGCAGGGTGGATGCACCCCAGGGAAAGGCGGCCGGAATCGCTGGCAGTAATGAAAACGGTAAGCTGGCAAATCTATACAACAGCGGCGCCGTGTCAGGCATGGAAAAGGGAGCCATCGCCTCCCAGGGAACAGACGGTTCGGTACGGGCATGTTATTACAATGATTCTTCCCTGGAACCCATCCCCGGACAGACGGTGGACGCCCAGTACAAGAAAGGCTCAGAGATGAAGTCAAAGGGCTTTGAAGACCTCTTAAACACAGAAGCCCAAAGTGCAGGCTATAATATATGGGAACAGTTGAATGTAAAAAATGACGGATATCCGCGTATCTTAAGTAATATTTTAGCGGCGGACACTTCCACTTCCGAAGGCATCAGCGTTCAAGCGCTTAAGGTTCATCCGGCATCTGAACTTCGTGTCACTGAACTTGATCCGGACAGCGGCAGGTACAAGGAAATGCAGGAAAAGGCCAAAAAAGACGGCGCGGTGTTAAGAAGAGCCTGGAACATCAATTACATGTTCCAGGACGGCTACAGCTCTGACACAGAGCATATAATTCGGCTCCATCTGCCATCAGACAGAAAGTGGAAAAGCAGCAAAATAGCGGTCCTCCACAGAATACGGGCCGGGGAATACGAGACACTGAACTGGACGGAAGAGAACAATACCTATATTGCCGATTCCGAAGGTCTGTCCACATTCGCAGTCTTTGAATATAAGAAGAAGGAAGAGGTACCGGACCCATCTGGTCCTGATGACCCAGACGTACCGGATACTCCTGACAGACCGGACATCCCGGATGATTCACCGGATACTCCTGACAAACCGGGTATCCCGAATGACGCATCAGATCAACAAAACGCTTCATATCTGCCACTTAATAAAACAAGAACCGGGGATGATACTTCGATGGAAATTTTCTTCCTTTTAGCAGCGGCTTCCGCAATGACAGCAATAATAATCATTCTGAAAAAGCGGCATAATCCATCCTAGTCTTTGCGGAACGCCTACAGCGGACGCACAATCAGGAAAATCCTGAATAACAACCGCAGTATTCGTGTGAATGTCTGCATTTGCAAGTAATGTATATTCTCTAAGGGGCTGCCCGTATTAAATTTCTGAACATGAAAAAGCCGCAGCCCCTTATATTTAAAGAGTTACGGCTCCCAAATGCGGATAACAGGACTTGAACCTGCACGGGGTACCCCACTAGATCCTAAGTCTAGCGCGTCTGCCAATTCCGCCATATCCGCATACCAGCAAATGTATTTTAATACATCTGCTGGTTTTTGTCAAATAATATATGTCTCTATTATAAATACTTAGAAAAACAATGATAATCAGACAAAATTTAATTGTCCATCCGGCCATCTCCTCCACATACGCTGCAGTCATAATACCCTTGCCCGCCGCATCCGCTGCATCTTTCAAAAGTTGTAGCAGCCTTTGTCTTACGTCCGCCATAATACGGCCCATTTTGTATACGTTTCACCTGTCTGCCGCCTTTACAAACATCGCATTTACAGCGTCCTCCCTCACACTTATAATTCGTACATTTCCTCCCAAGTGTTCTGCCGGATGAACCATGCAAACTATCCGTATGGCCGCTATGATGTGCAACCGAAGGGGTATCTGCGCTGACGCCATTGCCATTACTGTCAAGCATACCATATCCTTCGCAAGTTTCACAAAGGTTTTTACCGGTATTGATACATTCCAGACAAATCTGCTGTGTCTTTTTATCATATCCTTTCCCGTCACAATTCAAGCATTTGCCTACCCGGCCTTCCCCCTCACAGTTGGGGCAGGGATGGATTCCTTCATCAGCAGCCGCAGCTGCAGTACCATCAGGCGGCGTGCTGTCAGGTGATGCACTGCCGGGTGCCGTATCTGCCGGTGCCGTTGAATTATTGTCTGGTCTGCTGCCCGATCCGCCACAGGTCTTACACAAGATTTTACCCTGACCGGTACAAGTGGCGCAGTCCTTATATCCCTTCCCCTGACAGTTGTCACAGTAGGCTTTCCCGCCACACATGCATTCTTTCTTCCCGGTTCCCTCACAATACGCACAGGTATCACGGCCGTCTCCGCCGCAAAAGCTGCATTCAGAACGCACACCGGTATACATGTCACCAAACACACCGCTACCATTGCAGGCTGCACAGTCACTCTCTCCCATGCCATCACATGATGCACAGTTCAGTTCTCCTGCGCCGCCACAGAAATCACATATTGTACCGACGTTTCCCTCACATTGCTGGCACTGCACCGAACCGGTTTCCCCACACGGTGGGCAGGGAATATATCTGGACCTTTGCAGTCCGGACAGATCTTCAAATACCGGAAAACAGGCAGAATCCAGATATTTTGTTATTAGTTTTTAGAGCAGTTCCGTCTATTTCTGTAGCACTCAATCATGTCATGGGCAGTTTTATTTATGTACAATATTATGGTTCTATTTTAATTAATAGATAAAATAAAACAACTATGAAAATATTTTCATAGGGATAGTGTCCTGACAGCCCGTTGGCAAGCAGGACGGCAGGGGTGTTCTTCACCGCCCTGAGCATACCAGTTACAGTGACACCATATGTCTCGGCTCCATGTTAAAAATATCATATCTTCCTTCTTACACCATTTTTAAGCAACAAATACACGATGGATACCCTTGGGACAACGACGCTCGTCAGGCACACTAAAAATGCCGTACCCTCAGTTAATACTGAGTTTACGGCATTTTTTTCAATGAGCGTGCGGGGATTCGAACCCCGGACAACTTGATTAAAAGTCAAGTGCTCTACCACCTGAGCTACACGCCCTCATACTATTCAACTATTCCCGCCTGCACCCAGGCAAACTGGGCTAGCTGGATTCGAACCAGCGAATGCAGGAGTCAAAGTCCTGTGCCTTACCGCTTGGCGATAGCCCAATAAAGACTTATATCTGACACTGCGTTGCCAGTACTAATAAAACAAGGGTGGGTGATGGGACTCGAACCCACGATATCCAGAACCACAATCTGGCGCGCTAACCAACTGCACCACACCCACCACAACGAGCCTGGGGGGATTCGAACCCTCGACCTACGGCTTAGAAGGCCGTTGCTCTATCCAGCTGAGCTACAGACTCTTATGAAATTATCCCCTGTTTACGGCTCCTTACAACATGATGCTGTAAGAAAGCGGGTGATGGGAATCGAACCCACGTATCCAGCTTGGAAGGCTGGTGTTCTACCATTGAACTACACCCGCACTATCGGGGTGACAGGATTCGAACCTGCGACCTCCTGGTCCCAAACCAGGCGCTCTAGCCAAGCTGAGCCACACCCCGATGTAGTTGTGCTTGTCACTTTTTCCCGTGACGCAATAGTTATTATATAATAAGGCACAGCTTATGTCAACAATAATTTTTTATTTTTTTACATTTTTTTCGCAGGCAGCCAATTTGGCCAGTAAATGCCTGATTTCAAACCTTCAATCCAGATAATACTGATGAAAACAGGGCTTTTCATTCTCGTTCAGCTCCATGATCATGTAGCTCCCCTTCCTTCCCTCCTGTCTCGGATATGAGACACTGCCGGGATTCAGGACTGTAATCTCCTTCCCCTGATCCAGGTATGGACGGTGCGTATGTCCATACATCACAATATCAGCATTGCGGGCCTTTCCTTCTTCTTTTATATATTCCGGATCCAGCGATACATAGTAGCCGTGTCCGTGTGTGATAAAGACTTTATAATTCCCAATACTGAACTCTTCTTCTTTGGGAAGGTCAGAAAAAAAGTCGTTATTTCCCTTTACCATATGTTTTTCACAGTCCACTACCGCATCAAGATACTCCTCTCCGCCTTCTACATCGCCGAGGTGGATAAACATATCCACTGTACCGGCCTGATCCAGAATACGGTCCAGGTTATAGTGGTTTCCATGCGTATCGCTAACTATCAATACTTTCATTCCATTCATCCTTGTTCTTTTTTATATACTATTTACAGCTCCGCCGAAAATCTGCCTGCAGGATATGCAGCGGGACAACTCATGCGTATGTTATACCGAAGGCTGCGTTCCTGCTATTAAGGGCATACACTATGAGATGCCCTTTAATTATACCTTATTTTTTAGCTTTAGCTCAAAATCTGTCCCGCAGGGGCATACATTACGGGGTGCCCCTGCGGGTATACTTCTTTTTCATAATCTCACGCATCGCCCGCAGAGCGTTCCCTCTGTGGCTGAGCTCATTCTTCTTCTCCGGCTCCATCTGTGCTGTCGTACAGCCATATTCGGGTACGTAAAAGATAGGGTCATAGCCAAAACCATTGTCCCCTATGATCTCATGTCCGATGATGCCTTCTATAGTCCCTCTGACAGTCTCTGCAGTCCCATCCGGAAAGACAGCCGCTATGGCACAGACAAATCGCGCTGTGCGCTGCTCATCAGGCACATGCTCCAGCTGATCCAGAAGCATCTGGTTTTTGATGTCATAGGAAGTGTCAACTCCGGCATACCTTGCCGAATAAATCCCCGGCGCCTTGTCCAGATAATCAATCTCCAGTCCGGAATCATCTGCGAGGATCACATCATGCGGCAGCAGCTCCGAGATTGCTTTCGCCTTGATCATCGCATTTTCTTCAAAAGTCGTCCCGTCCTCCACGATATCAATATCTATCCCGGCTTCTTTCATGGAGTATACCGGAATCCCAATATCATCCAAGATCATTCGGATCTCTTCCATCTTATGCTCATTGCCTGTTGCGAAAATGATTCTCTTATCCATAACCGTATTCCTCTATTCTTTTGGTTTTGGCGGCTTCGGCCCCAAAAACTGATAAAAATATGTCTTGATCATTCCGTTGTATATCTTGCGGTTCTTATCCGCAGTACGTCCAAAATACCGCTCCGCATCCTCATAACTGGTAATCATATAGGCTGACCAACTGTCCAGATTGCGGAAGCTCTCGCCAAATTCGCTGTAAAGGGATGCCAATGCCTGTTTTTCTTCCAGTCTTTCTCCATATGGAGGGTTGGTAATGATAAATCCGTATTTCTTAGGATGTCTCAAATCCCTGACATCACGCTGCTGGAAATGAATCATGTGATCCACTCCGGCATCCTGCGCATTCTGTCTTGCCGCCTTCACCACGTCTGCATCTAAGTCATACCCCTGAATATCAACTTCCACGTCATCCTCAATCAAATCATTCGCCTCATCGACGGCCTCATACCAGGCATGACGGGATATCAGGTTTGTCCAGTCCTCCGCGAGAAACGACCGGTTCATGCCCGGCGCAATATTTGCAGCCATCATAGCCGCTTCTATAGGAAACGTGCCGCTGCCGCAGAATGGATCCACCAGGATCCGTTCCCTGCTCCAGGGTGTCAGCATAATCAGAGCTGCTGCCAGGGTTTCTGTAATAGGAGCCTTGCTGGACAGCTGGCGGTATCCTCTCTTATGAAGGGATACGCCCGATGTATCGATCCCCACTGTTACCATATCCTTCATCAAAAATACACGGACCGGATACGACGCGCCGTTCTCCTCAAACCATTTCATATGGTAATGCACTTTCATCCGCTCTACCATGGCTTTTTTCATAATCGACTGTATATCGGACGGGCTGAAAAGCTTGCTCTTGACAGAGGCCGCCTTAGCTACCCAGAACTTCCCATCCTTCGGGATTAATGTCTCCCATGGAATCGCCTTCGTATTCTCAAACAATTCGTCAAATGTCTCTGCCTTGAAATACCCCACTTTCAACAAAATACGTTCCGCTGTACGCAAAAATATATTTGCCCTGCAGATTGCCTTCTCATCGCCATAAAAAGTTACTCTTCCGTCTTCCACCTGTGCAATCTCATACCCCAGATCCTGAATTTCTCTTTTCAGAACCGCCTCAAGGCCAAAATGGCAAGGTGCGATCAATTCAAGCTTATTATTCATCAAATCCTCCAATCGGACAATATCAATATATCTTTATTTTTCAATATATGTATACATATTACTATAAATTTGGGACGTAGTAAAGTTGAACTTTACTACGTCCCAAACCTGTTTATTGTCTATTTTAGATGAATTTTGCTTTATTATTCATTATTTATAAAATTATATCTTTGCCACGCCTTATCCGGAGTAATGAAAAATAAAATGAATTTTCATACGTCCTTTTAGCGAATAGCAATAAGATTACTTGAATTTTCATATATATTTTTAGGAACATAATTGGTCAATATAATGGCACTTGAAAATTCTCCAAATGTAACCGAACATACATTTCCAAATTTGGCCGCATCGCACAGCATATATTTCTTCTGTGATTTTTCCATCGCTTTTTGCTTAACCAGCGCCTCACTGACATCAGGGGTAGTATATCCGTTCTTTTTCGTAATCCCGTTTGCCCCAAAAAAGCCGATTGTAAAATGAAACTTCTCCAGGCTGTTCAGGGCTTCCCCTCCAACCACCGCTTCCGTAGACTCTTTCAGTTCACCGCCTATAATCATGGTTTTAAACCCCATGGCTGCAAGCCGCCGTGCATGGGAGACTCCATTAGTTACATAGGTAGCACTCCTCTCCTGGATATAGTCTATCATGTACCCGGTAGTTGTACCCGCATCCAAATATACAAAATCGTCTTTTTTTATCATAGAGGCGGCATACCTGGCAATCTTGATTTTCTCAGTCCGGTTAACCTCTTCTCTGTTGGAAACCTTCTCGTCCTTTGTATGGAACGTATCCCCAGCCAATACGGCGCCCCCAAAGACTTTAACCAGCTTCCCCTCTTTGTGCAGGGCAGTAAGATCCCGCCTGATCGTAGATTCAGATGCTGAAAACTCTTCCATCAGTTCCTGGAGGGTTACACTTTTTCTATTTTCCAACAGCCTTAATATCTCCTGATGCCTTTTTCTGAGCAGCATTCGGCTCCACCTCCTGCAAATTGCCTGCTTATCGCTTTCCACTTATTATACAATTAGGAATCTTCTAATTCAATCTTAAAGCATATATTTGCATAATTACTGCTTTGAGTATTCCTTTGCATACTCAAACATTCTGGCCACATTCTCCGGCGGTATATCTGATTGGATATGGTTACATGAACTCAGTATAAATCCTCCGTCCCTGCCCAATATATCAATCAGCCTTTTTACTTCATCCTCCACCTGTTCAACCGAACCTGTCATAGCTTTCTGCGTATCTACCGCTCCATGGAAACAAATCCTGTCCCCAAATTTATCTTTTAAGGTAACCGGATCCATTCCTGCAGCAGAGGTCTGAACGGGATTTAGTATATCAACACCACAGTCGATCAAATCTTCAATAATATCAGCAATAGCTCCGCAGCTGTGCAGATAAATCTTCGCCTGCGGCGCCTTCTGCCTGATTGCCTGATTCAGCTTCTTTCTGGCCGGGAAGATAAACTCCCTGTATGCATCCGGTGATATAAGCAGGCTTTGCTGGCTGCCGTAATCGTCTCCTGATTCTACAATATCAATATATTCCCCAACCTGATCCAGGAGATATCCATACATCTCTATCTGGACTGTTAATATTTTTTCTATCAGGGCATGGGCAAATTCGGGATCTGTAATCGTATCTACCATGAAATTCTCCATCCCTCTCAGCCAACAGGCGATTTCAAATATACCGTTGCAGGGCATTCGAAGAGATATTGCATATTCGTTCTCCTCATGCAGCTTCTTTGCCCTCTCCTTCATTCCTGTTACATCCAGCATCTCTTCCGGCTGCGGCCATGGATAGGTATCCAAATCTTCCAGTTCCGCATCTTCCAGCGGGTTTTTTACGGTCTCTACATATAAACCGGTGTCCCTCTGAACAAGTCCCCATTCATTGGAAAAAGTACCGTCATCGTGATATTTGGGATATTCCTCCGACTGCTTTGCAAAAACTCTCCGGATATCAATATCAAATCTGTCCAGAATCCGTTCGTCATAATAACATACATTGGATCCTTTTCTGTACGGCTCAATCTCTCCTTCTATCTCCAAAAAGTCCTTGACCTTAAAGTAAGCCTTGTCTACCATGCTGCAGGCAGTCCCCCCCAAATCCAGGGGGATCCTGTCCACAGGCTTATGATTCACCGCACATAATACTCTTTCTTTTGATGTCATAAAATTTTCCCTTCTTATTTTTTGTTTTTCTTAACCTTCATTCCTTTTAGGAAATTGACCATTAGCGCAGATATAACCATGCCAACCGCTGTACAGAGCAGGAATAAAAACGGTTTATTCACAAGCCCCATTACAAAGATACCGCCGTGAGGCGCCTGCAATGTAAGGTTGAATGCCATTGCCATGCCTCCTGCCACTGCAGAGCCGACCATCAGAGACGGGATAACCCGAAGCGGATCCGCACCGGCAAATGGAATTGCCCCTTCTGCTATAAATGATGCGCCTAAAAGCCATGCTGTCTTTCCGCTCTCCCTTTCTGCCGGAGTATAGAGATTTTTGTTCAGGACAGTTGCCAGAGCCATCGCCAGAGATGGCACCATACCGGATGCCATACTTGCTGCCTGGGGGCCATATACACCTTCTGCAAGCAGCCCCACGCCAAACATGTACGCAACCTTATTCACCGGGCCGCCCAGGTCAAATGCCAGCATAGCTCCAATTACGGCCCCCAGTAATATGCCGCTGCTGTTTGACATATTGGTCAGCCAGTTTGTCATCGCGCTCTGAAGCATAACGCAAGGCGGTGCAACCACAAAATACATCAGTAAGCCTACGATAAAAGTGGAAAAAAGAGGAATAATTAAAACGGGTTTTAAACCTGCCAGCGCTTTAGGCATTTTAATCTTTTTAATTGCCCATGCTATGATACCCGCCAGCAGACCCCCGATGATGCCTCCGATAAATCCCGGGCTGGGATCCAGCTGCGTAACAATCAGGCCTGCTACCATACCCGGCGCAATACCCGGCCTGTCCGCCATGGAGTATGCAATAAACCCTGCCATAATCGGTATCATAACGCTGAATGCAATGCCGCCTATCTTATTCAGATAAAATGGAAGGGATCCCTCCACTCCGGATGCATCAATGCCGAACATAAACGAGATGGCAATCATGATTCCGCCCGCCGCAACAAAAGGAATCATGTAGGACACGCCCGTCATTAAATGCTTTGGTATCCTCTTGAGCAAGTTAAGAAACGTGTCTGCTTCCTGTTCTTCACTTGCCTTTTCTTTTGTGCCTCCCCCTGTGTACAGCGGGTAATTCTCGTCTTTCGCTGCTTCAATGGCCCTTTTAATTACGGTATCCGTATTATGTATCGTATCAGAAACTGTAGCCTCTACGATCTTTTTCCCGTTAAACATGGATTTATCAACCGAAACACCAACCCCCAGTATAACCACGTCTGCTTCCCTAATCTCCTGTTCCGTCAGTTTATTTTCTATTCCAACAGAACCTCTTGTCTCCACTTTGATGCCTATGGACATTTTTTTTGCTTCTTCCGCCAGCTTTTCTGCTGCCATATAGGTATGTGCAATACCTGTAGGGCAGGCTGTAACTCCTACAAATTTCATCCCAAATCCCCCATTTCTTCTATGATGTAATTATACAGTTCCATCTTGTCTTCAATCTTTAACAGCATCTCCATAAATTCCTGATGCACCAGTTTTCTTGATAGTTTTGCCAGCACCTGTAAATGGGTATTATTCTCATCGCCGGCAGGCATAATCAGGGCGATTGCCACCCTTACAGGCTGTCCATCCATAGACTTCCAGTCTATTCCATCCTCAAAGCGAAATACTGCAATCATAGGATTTTTTAATCTTTTTACTTTTGCATGTGGGATTGCTAACTGTTCGCCAAACCCCGTAGAATCCATCTTTTCTCTTTTTAAAAACATTTTCTTCAGTTCCGAGGCCCTTACCCCTGCATATTCACTGCATTTTTCACTTATTAGCTCTAATGCGGCGTCTAAGCTGGCTGACTTTGGCCTTTGGTTCACAAAAATGTAATCCGGTTTTAATAACTCTCTCATATGCGCCCCTTTCATAACTGCTTTTCATCAAATTGCTCTAACACTTTATATATTTCTTCCTTTGTTGCAAGATGCTCTGAAAATGCACTGGCACTTCCGGATGCTACTCCCATCCGAAAGGCTTTTTCATAATCGCCCGCTTCCAGCCAGCCAGCCAGGAACCCGGCGACCATAGAGTCTCCTGCCCCCACCCCATTTTTTAACTTGCCTTTTGGTGCAGGTGCATCATATATCCGGCCGTTTTCCGCTGCTAATATGGCTCCGTCTCCCGCCATGGATACAAGAACGTTACGGGCGCCCATTTGCTGCAGCAATTTCGCATGTTTCATAATATCTTTTCTGTCATGGATATCTTTTCCGAATATTTCACCTAACTCAAAACTATTTGGCTTAATCAAAAACGGATGGTTTTCCAGGACATTAACCAACAAATCGTTGGATGCATCAACAACAATCAAGACCTTTTTATCGCTTAAACGGTTCATGATAACCTTGTAGATAGAATCCGGCACAGAATACGGCACGCTGCCTGCTAATACAAGAATGTCATTCTCGTTCAATGAGTCTAACTGTTTAAATAGTTTTTCTATGTACTCTGTAGAAATATATGGCCCCTGTCCGTTGATTTCTGTTCCTTCTATAGACTTTAACTTTATGTTAATTCTGGAAACTCCTGACGGCAGGAAAATGAAATCCTGCTGGCATCCCATCTCTATGACCCTCTTCCTGATCTCTTCACCTACAAATCCTGCGATAAATCCCAGCGCCTTGTTTTCAATTCCCAGTGACTGCAGAATCATGGAGACATTAATTCCCTTCCCTCCCGGAAGGATCATTTCTGAAGTGGTCCGATTGGTCACTCCCAGTTCAAAATTATGAACCGAAACAATATAGTCTAAAGAGGCACTTAATGTAACCGTATATATCATTCCTTCACCCCCTTCCAATGAACTTAGCATCATTATACTTTCATAATCGTTCACAATCAATCTCCATTATTTACAATTTTCATATGTATTTTTCTACATTTCCGCTATTTTTGGCTGTTTTTTTAGCCAATGCATACAAATAATGACCGTTTGCGTCATTTCTTTCATTTCACTTTTCATTTCCAAATTCTTAAATACAATTTTGGGACGTAGTAAAGTTTAACTTTACCACGTCCCAAAATATTTCTTCCCTGTACCAAAATGAGTTTAAACTGTTCAGACCCGTGAACAGTCACATAAGTTTACAATTTGACCTGCATAAAGGAGCTCTAATTAGTAGTTGTTGCTCTGGCTGTTAGAATTCTTGTTGTTATTGTTGTTGTTATTCTTGTTGCTGTTAGAAGAAGAGTTGTTTGAAGAATTCTTGTTAGAATTCTTGTTCTTGCTCTGTTCATCAGAATAAGATGAATATGAATTGCTGTTTGTGTTCTTTGATGAGTTGTTAGAGTTATTTGAGTTGTTTGTGTTACTGTAATTGTTTGACATGAGTATTCCTCCTGAGAAATTTATTTGGTACACACATATTGTTCCTGCCAAACTACTTTTTTATTCATATTTTACAAAATCGGATAAATCTTTTTATTTAATATTTTTTTTATTTTTGCTTGCTTTTTCCAGTTTTGTATATTATACTTATCAATGTAGAAAGGTTACTTTCTACAACCCCTTATTAATTATTTATACTCCCCTCAAAAGACCGATGGCTCCCCCATCGGTCTTTTACTTTTATAAGCAAAAACAAAACTCCCTGGCCCCAGCGCGAGAAGCCATCCATGCTTATCGTGATGTGGCCAGGTTGCCCTGGTTTTTCTTCTATTTTACTCTACTCCGGCTTACAGACTATACCCCGTTTCCAGCCACTCCTGTCTTTCCGCATCCACAGGCGCCCCCATACCAGCCAAACCTCACCTTCGCCGCCCACTAATAAGCTGAATGATGATCAGAATAACGATGATCGGTATAAGTATCGGAGCCAGCAGCCGTACAAGACCGGTTACGATTGAAAATATAACAACAATTACCATAATGACTGCCAGAACTGCCAGCAGCTTCTTCCACCAGGTATCAAATCCAAAACCTCGCATCTTTTGTCCCCCATTCTCCTGTTGGGTGCTTCTCCCCTTCTCGAAGTCATCGTAAGTGCTTCCACCAGCCTCATAAACTGTGGAACGGTCGGTTCCGTCCACGGCATCAATAACAGTTCTGGCCAGGATCCAGGGATCTCCCAGCATCTGAAGTACTTCTTCCTCGCTCTTTCCCTTTCTCACTTCATCCGATATATACTGATTATAAAAATCTACATTCTCCTGTACTACACTGCCGCTCAAATCGTTTTCAAGCGCCTGGCGCAGCTGCTGAAGGAATTCCATCCGTGTCATTATTGTCTATCTCCTCCTACTTATGCATGACATCTATCTGCATTTTTGTTTCAATCCGCGCTTCATGATTCATCCGCCCCCATACAGGTAATCGGATCCTCACTACCTTATCAAATAAACGCCTTTCACTTAGGATAACACAAACCTCTTTTCATTCCAAGTAGAAGAACCTTAAATTTTTCTAAGAAATTCCTAAGGGGCACTTCCCACATCCCATCCACTCTAATTAATCCGAAGGTAGTTTACAAGCTTCAGCCTTGTGAACGTATGGGGCGATCCTGTTCCCCCAAGCGAATCAATACGCTCCCCCCGTTTGGCGCCCCCTGACAAACGCCTCTCACCTTCCGATTGGATGCCCCCAGCGAAATGAAGGGATAGCCGCCAGCCTCCTAAGGGCACATATGCCCTTAGGAGGCTGGCGGCTATCCCTTCATTTCGCGTCCCCTCCCCAAGATACTACGCCAATTCTTTCAGCAGCTCAGTCAGATAACTCCACATATGCGCGATAGATTCTTTTGATACTTTTTCTTTTGTGGAATGCACATCGTAAAGGTTTGGCCCCGTCGAGATAATATCCAGCCCCGGTTTTTTGTTATCCCAGTACCCGCACTCAAGCCCCGCATGGATTGCAGCCACCTCAGCTTTTTTATCAAACAATTTTTCGTACAGTGCAATTGCCTTCTCCCGAAGAGGTGACTCTTTCCTGTACTGCCAGCCCGGATAATCGTTCTCAAAGATACAGGTATCGCAGTACTCATCCGCTATAATCTGGATTTTATCCCTCAGCATATATTTCTGTGATTCCACGGAACTGCGCAGGGACATCAGCAGGGTAAGCCTTCCGTCTTCCATTGTCAGCGCCCCCATATTCATAGAAGTCTCTATAAGGCCTTCTATCGCAAAAGAATATCCTGCTACACCGTAGGGCAGAAGCATCAGGCTGTTCATAATCTTCTTTTGATACATTTCCGTATAGACAACAGCACCTTCCAGCAGACTTCCCTCATCTAATTGGAAGGAAATAGAATCCGTGTACTGAAGTTCTGCCTGGAATGTTTTTTCCGCTTCCCGTATTTTTGCTTTTACGGAATCCAGATCCTCCGGCTTTATATAGAAACATACCCCACCATTGCTGGCAATGGCGTTCGCCTTTCCGGGGGCATCCAGATCATTGATCCGTATCTGCATATCTCTGAGGGCATACAGGAGCCTTCCGAGCAGCACAATAGAATTCCCCAGCCCCATTCCGATATTGATGCCTGAATGGCCGCCCGCAAGACCCTGGAAGGCCACTTTGAGAGGCACTCTTGCCTCCTTTAGCGTTTCTGTCTCCACATCCCAGGCCATACGGCATCTCAGACCGCCTGCACAGCTAGTGTAGAATACGCCCTCCTCCTCAGAATCCAGATTAATAAACCGCGTCCCCTTCAGAGAAGAAATGTCAATCACATCAGCGCCGATCAAACCTACTTCTTCCTGTACAGTAAACACGACTTCCAGATCGGGATGCGCGATATCATCACTGTCGAGAAGAGCCAGGCAATACGCGATTGCAATGCCATTATCAGACCCAAGAGAAGTTCCGTCCGCATAAAAGTATTCGTCGTCTTCCTTCACCTCGATCCCGTCGGCGTATACATGGCCGCTGTCATTTTCCTTTACATATACCATATCCAGATGTCCCTGGAGAATCACGGGCTCCCCGGCATGAGGTACTGTGGCGGGTTTACGGATTATGATATTATAATGAGAATCCTGTACTGCCTCCAGCCCTCTCTCCCTCGCAAAATCAGCAATATAATCGCTGATCGCCTTCTCATCTCCCGATGCTCTTGGTATCGAGCAGACTTTTTTAAAATAAAAAATCACTTTTTCTATGTCCATTCGCTGCATTCCCTTCTTTTTTTATATAACAGAAGGACACCCTGGCACAAGCCTGCCGGGTGTCCCCATTTACTTCAGACCTGTTTTACTTTTAGTAACCTGCCACTCCCATTTTTTTGCAGATTTCAGCAAGCTCAGGATCTACATATTTGCCGTTTTCTTCGATTGCAACTCCATCCAGAATAATGGATGGTTTGGAAACTACACCATCCGTGTGGGATGCAGCTGTCCAGTAACTACCGCGTATCATCTTGCCCTGGCTTCCGATACCGAATTCCATGCAGCCAAAGATTCTTTCGTCCTCTACGATACGTCCCGTAGCCTTTGATACTCCCGGATTGAAACCAAGTGAATAGTGAGCCAGACGGAACATATTCGGATCGTCAAATGAGTGCAGCCATGAACTGAAACGCTCTGCGTCTTTGCCGCCTTCAATCTTTGTCACGATTCCATTTTCCAGTGTCAGCTCTACATTGTCTGACAAAATCCCCATATCTGTTGGCGGGAAGATAGCTGCGTCAAAGACCAGTTTGCCGTTGATTGTCTCTTCGATCGGGCACCAGCTGATCTGTCCGCACATCATGAACGGATATCCTTTAAATGTAGCCAGCTGGCCGGAATGGCGGACCTTTCTGCCTTCATTTCTGGCTGTAAGATAGGTTCCGTTTTCATCCTTGATGATGATTTCATTGCCCGCTTCCATCTTCGCCTTGAGCGCTTCCCCGAGTTCCACGACACGCGCCACATCCACTTTGCCGATACAGTTAACAATCATGGTTACATCCATACCAGTCAGGTTGATATAGCGGCATCCGAAATCGATTGCCTTTCTCCAGGACTCACACAGCATAATGGAGGAGTAAGATAACTCGATCCATACATCTGCCACTGCCACAGCATTGCCAAGCGGAGCAATTGGCTCTGCGTATGCATTCTCATTCGTCGGAACGTAAACAAGCACAGGATTAGCTCCTACAATATATGCTGCGTTCATAATCGCATCCAGCACTCTCTTATCCGTGGATGTATCACCCGTTACAACTACGTTCTCGCCGGGTTCAACCAGCATGACTTCTTTTACTAATTTATAAGCCGCTTTACTAACCTCATAAGATAAATACTCCGGCGCCATTTCGATTCCAATTGGATATTCCATATTATTTGTCCTCCTTTAAACTGAATACACGGGTTTTCTATTCATACTCTGCAATGCCAAGCTTTTTGCAGTATGATATACAGGTTTCTTCTTTGTATATGCCGTTCTCTTCAAGAACTTCCCCATCCAGGATGATGGTAGGCTTAGATACCACTCCGTCCGTGTGGGATGCTGCATCCCAGAATGCCCCCATCAGGCTGGCCCCCTGGCTTCCGATGCCGAATTCTATGCATCCAAAGATTCTCTCGTCTTCCACAATTCTTCCTGTGGCCTTGCGCACACCCGGGTTAAATCCGATTGAATAATGTGCCAGGCGGTACATATTCGGGTCGTTAAACGATGCCAGCCACTTCTTAAAAATCTCAGCCTGTGCACCGCCTGTAATCTCTGTCACGCGGCCTTCCTTGAATTCGAGCCTTACCGGATCTTTCAAAAGCCCAATCTCACTCGGCGGGAACAGCGCTGCGTCAAATACCAGCGTACCCTCGATCGTCTCCTCCACCGGGCACCAGCTTACCTGTCCGCCGAGCATCACAGGATAGCCCTTCTTTGTTGCGAGCTGTCCGGAATGTTTTACTTTTCTTCCCTGGTTATAAGCCTTCAGATTTGTTCCGTTTGCATCACGCACAATGATCTCGTTAGATGCCTGCACCTTCTGCGTCAGGTACTCGCCAAACTCAACCACTACATCGTATTTTACTCTACCTACAGTGTTTACCAGCATGATCGTATCCATACCGCAGAGACAGGTATACCTTGCCCCATTTGCTATAGCTTTCTGGAAGCACGGTGTATGCATAACACAATAATATGCAAACTCGATCCATACATCTGCTACAGCCACCGCATTCGCAATTGGCAGGAATGGCTCTTCAAACGCCTTGCCTGTTGTCGGGTATTTGATCATGACCGGATTGGCTCCGATGGTGTATGCTGCGCTCATCACCGCATCGACCACTCTCATATCAGTCGAAGTGTCCGCTGTAACCACGACGGATTCCCCCGCTTTTACAAGCATGACATCTTTCACAAGTTTCATGGCCGCACGCTGCACCTCATAAGACTGATACGAATCTGTCATTTCAACGCCGATTGGATATTCCATTTCCATCACTCCTTCTTTTAAATTGTTTTTTTACTCAAACATACCCTCGGTAAATTTATCCGGAGCAGTTTTTGCCTTAATTTTCATTGCCGCATAGTAAACAATACCGGTGATCAGCAGGGACTGAAGCGGCGGAATGCCGATCTTCACTACATAAGTTGTCACATAACCCACTGCCGTTCCAACCACCATAGCCAATGTGGCCATAAAGTTCCATCCAAGTTTGTCTACCCAGTTTTGTTTTCTTGCAAAGAAATCCACAAACATAACTCCTGCAATTCCCGGATACAGCAGTGCTGCCAGGCTCAGCAGGTCCTGGAAGTGCTCCAGGATTCCCCACAGAGAGAGGATAATTGATAATACGGTACCGACCAGTGTTACAGTCGCTCTTCCTTTATTAGACGTCACATTTAAAATGTTTGAAAAAGAAAGTCCCATTGTATAGTTGTTCACCAGCTGGCTGGTCCATGATGCAAGCCACAGCACGATGAATCCCCATACCGGGAATCCCAGATTCTGCATGACTGCCACGATATCGGCAGTTCCGTTTCCTGCTGCCATAATAGCGCCGATAAATACAAGCGGGATGCCGATTGCAATAATTCCGAGAGGAATCAGGATGTTGTCTTTCCACTTTGGTTTTGCATATCTGGTATAGTCCGCTGCGATTACAAACTGGGAAACATTCATGCCCAGCAACATAGTAACACCTGCCGCAAAAGAAATATCCCCGCTGCCCTGATAGTTCATAATGTTGGACCAGCCCACATTCTTCAGTGCCAGATAAATACCTGCCACGCATAACAGCAATCCACAGGGTACTGCGAGATAATCCGTCCATTTCATGGAAGAATATCCGATAATAGACGGTATAGCAAACAGAAATCCAACGATAATCGTAACAATCGCCCATGCAATTCTGTTCGTTGTATAATCTATCCCCAGTATAACACAGAGTGCATTTCCTGTAACCGATGTCTGGATCGCCCACCAGCCCATACTGATGACCCCAATCACAAGCGCTATGATGAATTTCGCCTGCTTGTCACCAAATCCCTGTCGTGCAATTACAGAAGAAGACAGCCCTGTCTTTGCTCCTATGTACCCGCTCAATGTATTGCCGCCCCAAGTAAGTATTAAAAATGTAAACAGTACAACCGGAACCATCCCCTTGATTCCAAACGCCCCGATCAGCGTTGCACCAATCATCAGAATCGGAACACAGAACTCGAGTCCGCCGAATATAACCGCCGGTGTAACCCAGTTCTGCCGCTGATCCAGCGGCACAGGTGTCATCGGCTCGTCCACGATTGCTGCCTTATCTTCTTTTTTCTTGCCCATATTCTAGTATCCTCCTAAGTCCCTCATTCTTTATAGTTTGCTGTAAACTTCATACCTCTTCATATTCCTCCAGGGAATACCTTTCCTTGCCTGCTCAAGTTTTTCTTTTTCCAAAACGACCCTCGCATAAGCCTCATCAGTGGTACAAAGCCTCATCAGTGTACTCCCGTCCGGATTGGACACGGTCGAATTGCCGCAGTACTGCGCATCTCCCGATGCCCGGTTCAAAGAAACTGTATATACCTGATTCTCCGCTGCCCTCATCTTGCTGCACGTGGTAAATAAATCTTCCCACCCAACGCCCCATGCGCTCGGATAAATTATGACATCCGCATCTTTCTTCTGCGCCAGCGGTGTGGAAACCTCCGGAAATCCCTGATCCGCACAGATCAGCAGACCGATATTCCAGCCCTTGAACGGCACTGTAACAAGCTCATCCCCTTTCTCAAAAAAGTCATTTTCTGTGTCCCAGAGGTGGATCTTGCGGTATTCTCCCAGCAGTTCTCCCTTTTCATTCCAGATGCAGGCTGTATCATAATGTTTATCGCCCTCCGGCACATGGATTCCCGCCAAAATCGCAATTCCATACTCTGCTGCAAGTTCCGAAAAAAATGCTGCCTCTCTGTCAGACAATACAGCGCTTTCGAAATCATAACCACTGATGCACAGTTCCGGGAAACAGAGCAGGTCAATATCCCCGGCCGCATGGCTTTCTACAGCCTTTCTAATCTTTCTGCGGTTATCTTCAACCTTTCCCTCCAAAACTGCCATCTGCACAATCCCCAGTTTCAGCAATATCTCACTTCCTTTCCCCATCTTAAAATATTTTTTACGATGGCTTTCATTTGTATTGATATTACCACAATTTTTGTATAAAATGAAATCACATAATTTTATGACCTAATAAGTTCCGATTATATGGTTAATTACCAGAAAATTCAGAAAGGATTTATGCAAAATGTTAGATCAAAAACTGGACACATTCCTCATCCTGTGCGAGACCAGGAACTATACTCAGACGGCAAACAGGCTGAATATTACACAGCCCGCTGTCACTCAGCACATTAAATTTCTGGAAGGATATTACAAGACCAAACTTCTGTATTACGATGAAAAGCGCCTGCTCCACCTGACCGAGCATGGGAAACTGCTCCGCTCCTACGCCCAGACGATCAAATCAGACTCCCGGATTATAGAACGAAAGCTCAAAAATCAGCCCGAACAGCCTGATGAACTCAAACTTGGAACACTGACCACGACCGGGGAATCCCTTGTTCCGCATATGGTTGCCCAATACCTGAAAAAGTACCCTGACAAAAAGGTTAGCATGTATCTGGGGGAGGCGGATGCACTTCTGCAGCAGCTCAAATCGGGCCGCATTCAGTTCTGTATTATAGACACCTATTGTCCGCCTCTGGAATATGAGAGCTGCGAACTCTTTGAAGCCGACACAATCTGTGTCTGTTCACCGGAGCACCCGCTTGCCGGCAAGACCGTCGATTTCAAGGATCTCAATAGTTACCGGCTGATTTTCCGAGAAAATGACACCAACTCCCCCCGGAACCTGATGAAGATTCTCCATGCACACAACCAGGATATCGACAGCTTCCGTTCTTATGTTGAGATCGGCACGATCAATACTGTGCAGAAAATGGTCATGGAAAACGTTGGAATCTCTTTTATCTACCGCTTTGTCGTGCAGGAGAACCTGGAAAAAGGCCTTCTAAGCCAGATACATATACGCAACTTTTCGTCACATTCCATGTTCAACTTTGCATGGATGAAAAACAGCTTTTTTACCCCCGGCAACATGCAATTCCTGGAAGTATGCAGAGAAGTCCTGAATTCTTCCATTTTTCAAAATAACGGTCAGTTTTCTTCGCCCTCCTGAAGAAAACTGACCGTTTCTTTTTCACGCCGTCTGTCTGCCGGCTATTTTTTCGCTTTTCCCAGCTGCAGGGTGGACGTAAAGAAACTATATAGGGCTGAACCTGCAATAGAACCTGCACCAAGAATGTATAGGATACTCTGTCCTTCTTCCCCCTTCATCTTAACAACGATGATTCTGAAGATCAGGGCTACGATAACCGTGATACCCGTAATTGTGGTACCAACAAGAAGTCCGGTTGCAAACAGGACACCCAGCTGCTTCTTCGGACCGCCGATAAACTGGATAATCGCACCCGGTATCGCAAAGATCAGCAGCCATTTCGCAATCTCAGGGCTGGAGCCGGCATCAATTGTTGTCACAAATGTACGGGAAACCGGTGCAAACATGTCCTGTTCGAAGTATGTATTAAACATCGCAAGAACAACAATAAAAGCTACACCGAATGAAATAATTTCCGCGATATACTGCTGTTTTCTTCCCGCACGCTCAAACTCAGGATCCGCACCGTTTCCACGGAGAATATATCCGCACTTTAAGTCATACGCCATGTCAGAGAATGCCGGTCCTGTAGCCGCCGTATAACCTGCCAGTATTCCCAGCGGAATCTTCGGAAATCCTATCATCATACCTACAAGCAGGAAGATCAGGGCCGTGGCAAATCCGGGGAACCATCCCGAATGCATCGCCGACATCCCTACGATCAATTCTGATGCGATTGCAGAGAACGCTGCAAATATTACCCAGATAATCAGTTTCGGAACGGACATCTCAGCATACATGCCAGATACCACCGCAAGACCGATCGCAACTACAACATATGCAATATAGCCTTTGGCAAGAGCCCCTCTCATATCGGCAATACTGCTTGTAAACCTGCCGGCAACGCTATTCTTGCCATCTTCCTTTTTGAACAGCATAATCCCAACCTGGATCAAAGCTACAAGGCCTGCACCGATCATGATGCCGTGAGGCACATAGTATTGGGACATATTAAACTGATTGTCGTTACTGATACCTATTACAAGAGCACCCACTCCAAATGCACCAAGCGCCCACATATCACCGATCCATGTAACGCCGAGAAGGTCGGTCGGAATTCCCAGTGCTTTTCCGACAATACCGATGCCCATACCTACAATAAGCAGCATTGCTTTTTTGCCCTTATTGACTACCGCCAGAATGGTCTCTGCAGCCGCAATTCCAGGCGGCCATGGCTCATCTGCAGGGAACATCGGAGTATCAAAGGTCTTATAAAGTATGGTTGCATCAATAATGGTTGCTAAAAGCACACCTACCAGCATAGGAACCACCAGCTGCATTTCCCCCATCAGGTATGGAATACCAATGGGAAGGATCAGGCTGTTAGCCGCAGAAAAAGTTGCACCTGAAATCGATGTCTGCACCAGGTTCTGCGCATGGATATTCTTATACTTTTTAAATATTGCAAGCGGTATCCTGGAGAGGATAATTGCAAAAAGTGCACCTACGATAGACGTATTCGTGCTGATACCGACACGTACGATCAGCTCCATCCCGATGATCGCACCCAGAACTGCAAGTATAATGTTCAGGATCAAGATCGCCGGACTTAACGCTAACGGATGCTTCTGTCCCTGTGTCCCGTTATTTTGTTCGTTCATTAAAACGCCTCCTTTGTGTTAAACTCTGTTAGTTGTAAACCTGTGTTGCTTAAATGTCTAACATTTCGCTGACGGTCCTTGCCAGAGTTGTCCTGCAGAGCAGAACAGGCTTCTTCGCGATGGATGAAACAATGCTTTTCGCCTCTTTTGTAAAACCAATACAATCCATCACAATCAGATCCGCGTCAATATCCCTTGCTTTTTCCGCAGCTTTCCGCACTTCAGCCATATCTCCATAGGGGTTTGCCGGTATGGGAGTAACTTTCTCCATGATCGGCCCCCACTGGTCATATGCCTGCTGCACCTGTTGTTCATCAGGTGTTATCACTATGATGTTGGAGTTTTTGCTCAATGCCCGAGCCAAACCATTCAAAATCTTTGCCGGATACACAAGCGGTACCTTTGCTTCAAATATGTCCGGAAAAGTTCCTGCACAAAACAGCATGATGAGAACCGCCCCCTGCTCTTCCAGCCTTGAGATGCAGGTCTGCATCCTTTCCAGTATAAAACTTTCTCCGAATTTGGCAAACGTACCATCATTTAAACGTGAAACAAGAACATAATCTGTTTCCAGAGGTGCCATAGACCGGATCTGTTCCTTTGTCAGCCCGTCCAGTGCACCTGCCTGCAGCAATTCCACCCCCTCGCCGAATATCGGCAGGATATCAGGTGTTACATCCACCCTAGGTGATTGCCCGATTGTAACCGCTCCAATCTTCATCAACCCACCTCCTTTTTCTTTACATCCTCCTTCCCTCAGACACCATAGCAATTATTATACAAAAAGGGACTTATCCTATGTTTGTAAGATAAGCCTCCTTGCTGTATGCTCTTATGTAGTTAGTACCTTGATTTTATCACATAAAAATACTAAAATGAAATTAGATTATTTTATACCCCGATAAGTTCAAATTATAGCTCACTGTTTACACCCTGTGGTCAGAACAGTAACGATTTTAGAACTTCTTGATATACCGCCCAGAAAGGACTTTTACCATGTTAGATTTAAAACTTGAAACCTTTCTTGTCCTATGCGAGACAAGAAATTATACACAGACGGCAAGTGTTCTGAATATTACGCAGCCCGCGGTGTCCCAGCACATCAAGCATCTTGAAAATCATTACCAGGCCAAACTGCTTTATTACGATGATAAACGCCGCCTGCACCTCACAGAACACGGAAAGCTTCTGCGTGCATTTGCACAAACGGTACAGTCTGATTCACAGCAGATCGCGGACCGTCTTAAGGCAGATCCGAAGGAACCGGAGGAGATCAGAATCGGTACAATTACGACAACAGGGGAATCCCTGGTTCCTCACATGGTAGCCGAATATCTCAAACGCTTTCCCAATAAAAAAGTCAGCATGTATCTCGGCGAAGCCGATGCACTGCTGACACAGCTGCAGAGCGGACGTATCCACTTCTGCTTTACGGATATCTACTGCCCCCCGGACGAATATGAAAGCGCAGAGCTCTTTGAGTCAGAGACAATCTGCGTCTGTTCCCCCAGGCATCCCCTTGCCGGAAAAACGGTGCAGTTCGAAGAACTCAACAAATACCGACTGGTATTCCGTGAAAATGACACCTACTCCCACCGCAACCTGATCAAAATTCTGCATGCGCATAACCAGGACATCAATACCTTCCGCTCCTATGTGGAGATCGGAACCATCAATGCTGTCAAAAAACTGATCATGGAGGACATTGGAATCTCATTTATCTACCGTTTTGTCGTACAAGATGATATCGATGCCGGGCGGCTCAGCCAGATACATATTCATAATTTTTCATCCTTCCATCTCTTCAACTTCGCCTGGATGAAAAACAGTTTTTTTGCCCCCAGCAGCCGGCAGTTCCTCGCCGTCTGTCAGGAAAACATGGATCATCTCAAGGGCGGTGTTTCCCCGGTCAGACACACAGCGGAAGGGCCGGAACCGGGGAGCGCCGCAAGAAAGCCCTCCCGTTGACTGCCGCACCTCTCCGGCCGTTATCTGCTGTTTTTACCGAGCCGGCAGACTGCCCTGCCTTCTTTTGCATCCAAAAGCAGGCTGGTGCCGGTTCCCGATACATCATACACTTTTATAATATGCGACAGCTCCTCTTCCTTTGGCCAAAGCTTAGAAAATACATTTGGGAAATGATTCAGTAATTCCGGCTGGTACAGCCTGGTTTTGCTGTTCTCGTTAATTGCCCCATAATAAACGTCCGCCTCCACCAGGTCCTGGAACATATGGCTTCCATAGGAAAGCTCCGGCCGGTAGCCCGCCTTACTGTATGCCACTTCGCATATGGCAATGAACTGGCTGATATCTGCATAGACAACCGGCACACCCAGTTCCGGGGATGAGGTTCCGATCCGGCCAGGCACAAGAAGCATAAGCTTTTTATCTTCCTCCTCGTAATGCTGGTTAATGCAGCTGATCATTCTTCCCACATCGGGCTTTTTCGTATAAGGATACTCATAATATGCCTGCGGATCCACCCAGACAATGCAGTCCAGCGCCTCTTTCTTCGAGCGCCTCATAGAAGTCCGGCGCACATCAAATAATAGTTCATCGTCAAGCCCTTCCGGTATCTCAACCTGCTCGGACGCAGCAACCTGCAGCGGACGGCACTGTAGAAGATTCACCTTCCAGACCCCCTCCCCGGGACTTCTGACGGCAAATTCCACATCCACCGGCCTCTCATATTCTGTCTCCAGCATCTTCAGAATCTTCCTCATCATCTTTATAAAATCATTATTCTCAACCAGACCCTGGCAGTCTGCAAAGTATACCTTTCTGAACTGCCGCCTCTGGGACAATATATATTCCGCATCGCTGTCCCTGCTTAAGACCAGCTTCTTCTGCCAGTCTGTCAGACTAGGAATGACCGCTTCTAGCATTTTCGTACACAGTCCCTCCCCGGAGAGATCCAGTACATCTACCTGGCGCTGGGAAAACTTATGCCGGTCTGCAATCGTTGTCCGGATATTCGCCTGCGCCCGGTCCATGCCCACAAGACGAGGGTAATCCCCCGGCGTCCTCTCCACCGCTCTGGTTCCAAGCCCCATCACGATGCGCAGCATTCCCGCATCCGGATTCATATGTTCCATCCATTTATAAGGGTTGTAGGAACATCCCATCCCCGCAGCCACCGGAAAATACAGATCGCCATACCTTTCTCCTTCTACCTTCTGAACCAGGAGGGCCATCTGCTCATCCACATCGAGCAGCTTCCGCTTTCTTCTATATTCAATCGCGGACGGATTCATTGTGCTGGCATACACCTGGCGCACCGCATTCTCCAGTTCCTCAAGACGCGCCTTTTCGCAGCCCTGATTCATGCAGAAAATAGATTCATATTTTCCGGAAAAGGCATTCCCATAGCCGTCCTCCAAAAAACTGCTGGAACGCACAATGATCGGTGTAGTTCCGTAATGCTGCAGGACTTTCTTCAGTTCTTCCCGTATTGCTTCCGGAAATACACCGTTTAACAGCCTTTTTTTCAGCTCCTCAGCCTCCTGAAAATGTTCTTTCTCCCGACGGTGCTTTTCCCGGAGTTCCATGCAGTCATTCAGTTCCAGATACTTGCAGAACACATCCGAACCTATAAAAAAAGAATTGTGCGGTTCTATGTAGTCTTTGAATTCGGGCAGACGCACTTTGATCAGCTTCCGTGCCACTAAAAGCCCGCATGCCTTCCCTCCGATCAGCCCCTCTCCGATTCTGCGCTCCCACACCTTTCTGAAATCCTCTGTAGAAAAATGTTTTAATATCAGCCGTTCCATCCGCGCTTCCTTTGTCATAAGGCTGTTGCATACCGTTTTCTTCTCTTCCTCTGTCATCTCTTCCCTGCCAAGCAGTTCTTTCCATATATTCATATAAGAACTCCCCCTTTCCGCGATGCTCTGTGCTTCCTTGTTTACCGGCACATCAATTCTTGTCTTAAACTAAGTGTAAATTATACCGGGCAAAATAGCAAATCATTTCAGATTATAGCAGGTATAAGCAAATGGTTATAATTATTCTGCAGCCTGCTCCGCCCCGATCTTTATCCCCGGCAGCGCCATTTTCATGAATTCAGTCATGCATCTTGTCAGATATTTATTCTTGCGGTAATACAGATAGACCTCCCGGACTGCTTCCGGATCATCTATTTTATAATAGATGATGTCCGCGTCCGGCGGCAGGCTCTTTACAACCGTATCGCTGACAAAAGAGGCGCCCATTCCAAATTCCGTCAGATGGTAGGTGGTCAGAAGCTGGTTCAGCTTTAAGGAATAGTTCAGCTGCACTCCCGCCCTCCGGCAGATAGCCTCCACCCGCTCTCTTGTATCATTGTGGGCCCGCAGTACGATAAAGGGATCATCCTTGAATTTTTTCAGCGGAACGCCGGGAAACTGCGGCTGCAGATGGACATTTTCCCTCACATCATCCACGCTCAGCCGGTATTTTGTCGCCCTTTTATTACTGTCAAAAGAAGCCGGGACCGCCAGCAGCAGGTGCTCTTCCATGAAGATTTTCTTTTCATAAATAGATTCATCCAACAGATAGTTATCAATAATAATATCCAGTTCCCCTGCAAAAAGCTTCTGCTCCAGAAGCGGCGTGTGCCCCTCGAAAAGGCTTACCTTTACATTGGGATAAGTATCACGGAATCTGGAGATAATAGGTGGAAATATAAACGAGGAGAATAGGTATGTACCTCCCACAGAGAGATGCCCGGTCTTGAGTTCGTGCAGATTTCCCACATAGTAGGCGAACTCATCTTCCAGATCCATGATTTTTTCAGCCGTTTTTATGTACCGTTTCCCGCAGTCTGTCAGCTGGATCGGGTTGGTGCTCCTGTCAAAAAGAGGCATTCCCACTTTGTTTTCCACCTTTTTAATCATGGCGCTGAGTGCCGGCTGGGATATATACAGGTTCTCCGCAGCCTTTGAAAAGCTTCTTTCTTTATATACTTCATACACATAGTTCATTCCGCTGAACATACCATTCCCCCATCCTCATAAGCATTTAGTTATATTAACTATATAAATATAAATATTTGTTTTTATTCTATGCTATTTCTATAATAAAATCAAGAAAAGAAACAACGCACAAGGAGGACATTAATGAAAGCAATCACAGACTATTCAAGCGAAGACCTGAACGCTTTACTGAAGGACCTGCAGATTCAGTATCAGGAAGCCCGGGCGCAGAACCTGAATCTGAACATGGCGAGAGGCAAGCCTGCAGCCGCCCAGCTGGACCTGAGCAATGAACTGCTTAACAAAATGGAAAACTATACCCTGGCCGACGGTACCGATGCCAGAAATTACGGTATCTTAGAAGGGATTCCTGAGTGCAGACAGCTCTTTGGAGAGCTGCTTGGCCTGAACCCTGATCAGATGATAATCGGTGGAAATGCCAGCCTCAACCTGATGTTTGATACACTCAGCTTCCTGTGTCTGTTCGGAACCGGCGGCTGCAAACCCTGGGTCTGGCAGAAATATAATGGCACTCCGGTGAAATTTCTCTGCCCGGTTCCCGGTTATGACCGCCACTTCAAGATCTGTGAGGAGCTAGATATCGAGATGATATCCGTACCGTTGAAAGAAGACGGGCCGGACATGGACATTGTGATGGATCTGGTACGCAAAGATGCCTCCATCAAAGGAATCTGGTGTGTGCCGCTCCACTCGAATCCACAGGGCGTTTGCTACAGCGATCACGTTGTAGATCAGCTTGCTTCTATGGAAACTGCAGCAGATGACTTCCGGATTTTCTGGGACAACGCTTATGGCATACATCATATTTATGAAGAAGTCCCCTTGAAAGATATATTAAAAGCTTGTAAGGATGCCGGACACCCGGAAAGAGCGTACTATTTCTTCTCCACCTCCAAAATCAGCTTCCCCGGCGCAGGAATCTCACTAATCGCTTCCGGCCCGGAAAACATAAAAGAACTAAAAGAGCATATGTCGGCACAGACCATCGGACATGATAAACTAAACCAGCTGCGGCATGTCCGGTTTTTCAAAACACCCGAAAATATTAAAATCCATATGAAAAAGCTGGCGGAAGAATTAAGGCCTAAATTTGATATGGTGCTGGATAAGCTGGATCAGAACCTGTCAGGAACCGGCCTTGCATCCTGGAGCACGCCAAAAGGAGGGTACTTTGTATCCCTGGATACACTCCCGGGCTGTGCCAAACGCACGGTAGAACTGGCCAGGGCTGCAGGCGTTACACTGACAGGAGCAGGGGCCACATATCCGTACGGAAAGGATCCGAAGGACAGCAACATCCGTATTGCCCCAACCTATCCTGTCATTGAGGAGCTGGAAAAAGCAATGGACATCTTCACCATCTGCGTAAAGATTGCCGGAATCGAAAAAATAATGAAACCAGATTAAATTTTAGTTCATGAAAAGGAGAATCATTATGGGACAGTATAATCCTTATGACAACGTATTAAAAGTAGTAAAAGAAGCGGCCGACATTCTGGGATATTCAGACAGTGACATCGAAGCAATCAAATATCCCGAAAGAGAGTTAAAGGTAGCCATTCCGGTACGGATGGATGACGGAACCACCCATGTTTTTGAGGGCTACCGCATCCAGCACTCTACTTCCAGAGGACCTGCCAAAGGCGGAATCCGTTTTCATCCGGCCGTAAACCTGGATGAAGTAAAAGCACTGGCAGCCTGGATGACTTTCAAATGTGCTGTTGTCAACATCCCATACGGCGGCGGAAAGGGCGGAGTTGTCTGTGACCCGAACAAGTTATCCGAAAATGAAATCCGTGCCATCACGAGAAGATTTACCGCCGCTATCGCCCCGCTGATCGGACCGGAACAGGACATTCCTGCTCCGGATGTAGGAACTAACGCAGCCGTTATGGGCTGGATGATGGACACCTACAGCATGTTAAAGGGACACTGTGTACACGGCGTTGTCACCGGAAAGCCAATCGAGCTCGGCGGTGCGCTTGGGCGTAACGAGGCGACAGGGCGCGGCGTAATGTTCACCACCAAAAACATTCTCAAAAAGCTGGGCCAGGATCCAAACGGAGCCACCGCGGCGATCCAGGGAATGGGGAATGTGGGAAGCATAACCGCAAAACTACTTTACAAGGAAGGCATGAAAATAGTGGCTGTCAGCGACGTATCCGGCGGAATCTACAAGGAGGACGGCCTGAATGTCCCGGCTATCCTCGAGTACCTGTCCAAAGACCGCAGAAATCTGCTGAAAGATTACAATGAAGAAGGAATGAGCCGCATTACCAACGAAGAACTGCTTGAACTGGATGTCAAAGTTCTGATACCGGCTGCACTGGAGAACCAGATCAACGCCTCTAATGCAGACCGGATCAAAGCAAACATCATCGTAGAGGCGGCCAACGGGCCAATCGCCGCGGAAGCAGACGAAACATTGAATGCCAAAGGGATTGTCATTGTTCCGGATATCCTCGCAAACGCCGGCGGTGTTGTAGTTTCTTACTTTGAATGGGTACAGAATATCCAGTCCGTAAGCTGGACAGAAGAAACGGTTAACGAGAAGCTGAAAAACATTATGGATCCCGCATTTGAAGCCGTATGGAATATCGCAGAACAGCAGCATACAACGCTTCGCACAGGCGCTTACCTGATTGCAGTAAAACGTGTAGTAGATGCGAAAAAGGCAAGAGCAATCTGGCCGTAAAAATTCCTAATAGAACTAAGACCGGGGCAGAATCACAACTGCCCCTTCTGTTTGTTCATAGTTTGTTCATTTATCATTAAAAAAACTTTCATTTTCTACTCATGCTTTCTTCATTTCTTTTGAATATACTAAATATATCAAATGAAGAACAAAACATTTGATACTGACATTCGACAACAGGTGCAATACTATTTGAATAAACTTTTTCATAATACATGCCGGGAGCCGCAAAAGCGACTACCCGGCATCCTCCCTTTTTAAGGAGACTTTTCTGATATATCTGTTTTACCACCACTTTCCCCCTTACCTATATATCGGCTCTTCTATAGCCTCCCTTCCGGATTCTTCCACAGTATCTTTACATGCAAGCGCTTTGCCAGCCCATACTGCCGTCAAAAGCACTACAATGGCTGCTATAATAAGCACACTTTTTTTCTGCTTTTTTTGTATCTCATATTTTTTACTGCTCACTTTGGGTAATTCTTTCAGAACTTCTTTCAGATTAACATATTTTTTCTTCGGGTTTTCACCGAGACATTTTTCAATGATTCCAGACAGAAGGTATTCTTCCCTTCTTGAAAGAGTGATCACCGGCTCTGCGCGGGCCAGTATAAACTGCATGGTTTTTCCCAGACTATACAGATCCATAGAAAGCCTGGTATTCTCTTTGATATGGATGACCGGTTTTACAAAATGCTCACGCATAGCCGGCTTCTGCATATTCTGCAGGACAAATCCATTGCTTTCCGCACTCAGGTCCAGCAGAAAAATTTTATTTTCAGCTGTTACAAGGACGCTGTATGGATTCAGATACCGGTAGCACTGATCCCTTTTGCATCTGTGGTACTTTTCCAGTTCCCCTGCCAGCATTCCAAACCATCTGAATACCTCATCCTTTGCAGGCCCGTCTGCATCCTGCATCCTATATACCAACAGCCTGCCAGGAATGCAGTCCATGACAATGCGGCATTTTCCGTTATGCTCTACAAACTTGATAACCTCATATTTTCTTTCTTTAATCAATCATACTCCTTTCTGCAGCTTTTTCTTGATTGAGATACTTATCAGAACCGATGGTGAAACAAACTTTGAAATGTAAAATCAGACCTATCAGAATACTAGTATCTTACTTGATCTGCACAAAAAATGCAAGCACTATTGTGCCTGCATTTTTACCCTCTACTCTTCTTTTCCGTTCTCCAGAAATATCTTTCTGGTGATAAAATTATATACCATTACAATAGCAGTTGCGCCGATCTTGGAAATCATATAGAATATCCCCAGTTTATCAACACAGATCCACATGATTAACTGATTTATCCCCAGCCCGACTATACTCAGGATGATAAATACCACAAAATCCTGCTTTTGGCTTCTGTTTCCTGTGACATTGAATACCCAGTGGACACTCAGCAGATAATTGTAGATCACAGAGATCGTAAACGATACCGCACTGGAAATCAGATAATTAATCCCGCACAGTTCCGTCAATAAAATCATAATCCCGTAATCGATGAGAAACGCGCTTCCCCCGACCACCGCAAATCTGGTAATCTGCTGCCACAGGCTTGTCTTCTTATCATTCATCTTATCCGCCTGCCCTTACATTTCTTCCAGTCTGTTTAAGGCCGCTTCCACAACCTTGTCCATGTCATAATACTTGTAATCTCCAAGCCGCCCTCCGAATATCACATTCTTCTCCCGGGCCGCCAGCTCTTTGTACTGTTCAAACAGACTGTTATTCTTTTCGTCATTAACCGGATAATAAGGATCCATTCCTACAGACCATTCTGAGGAGTACTCTCTGGAGATCACGGTCTTTTCCTGTTTGCCGAATTCAAAATGCTTGTGTTCTATGATTCTGGTATAGGGAACTTCCCGCTCTGTATAATTCACCACCGCATTGCCCTGGTAGTTGTCACAGTCCAGCACCTCTGTCTCAAAACGCACAGAACGGTATTCCAGCGCCCCGAGTCTGTACTCAAAATATTCATCTATCATACCGGTAAAAATAATGGTCTTAGCAATATCCGGGTTTTCTTTTCTAAAAGTAAAAAAGTCTGTGCCTGTCCTGACTTCAATTCCTTCCAGCATCTTCTCAACAACTGCCGTATAGCCCCCCATCGGAATCCCCTGGTACCTGTCGTTGAAATAATTATTATCATAGGTGTATCGAAACGGCAGTCTTTTGATAATAAATGCCGGAAGATCCCGGCAGTCTCTCCCCCACTGCTTTTCCGTATATCCCTTGATCAGCTTCTCATAGACATCGCGCCCGCCCAGAGACAAGGCCTGCTCCTCCAGATTCCGGGGTTCTGTAATATTTGTCTCCGCAACCTGCTTTGCGATCATGTCTTTCGCTTCCTGCGGAGTCCGGACCCCCCACATCTTGCTGAATGTGTTCATGTTAAAAGGCAGGTTGTACAGCTCATCTTTGTAAACTGCAATGGGAGAGTTAATATAATGATTAAATTCCGCAAACTGGTTCATATATTCCCACACTTTTTTATTGGATGTGTGGAAAATATGTGCTCCATATTTGTGTACGTGAATCCCTTCTATGTCTTCGCAGTAAATATTTCCTGCTATGTGGTCACGTCTGTCAATCACAAGGCACTTCTTTCCGCTTTTATTCAGTTCGTGGGCCATCACAGCGCCGTACAGACCTGCCCCCACTACCAGATAGTCATACTGATGCATTTGTTATCCTCCTAAATATAAGTCCTTTTTATGCGGACTTTTCTCACTTTGTCCAATATTATAGCATTTTCAGGGCATTCTGTACATAGAATGACTTGATAAATCCGGACATTCCACAATCCGCAGTCCTAATCTTCATAATTATTTGTAACAGTTCAGACAAATCTGAACTGTTACGCATCCAGCACATTGAAATTCGCCAGCGTCGAAGAGCTGGATGCCTGCAACCACCATGTTTTCGTACGGTCTGCGCAGTAAATGCGCAGACCTGTCTGAACCGTTACATTATTTTGCACATTTCCACAACTTATTATATTTTTTCGTTTACAAATTGGTCATTATGCACTAAAATGGATATAAATCGTTTTCTTTATCAGGAAACGAAAACTACTATAATCGAGAGACGGAGGTAACAGACATGAAAGGAAATGTAATCGTCGGCCAGTCCGGCGGACCAACAGCAGCAATTAATTCTAGCCTCGCAGGAGTATACCGCACGGCCAAGGACCGCGGAGCCAAAAAAGTATTCGGAATGCTGCACGGGATTCAAGGCCTGCTGCAGGAAAGATATATAGATATGGCGGATTTTATTCAAACAGAACTGGATGCGGAATTACTCAAGAGAACTCCCGCAGCCTTTCTCGGTTCCTGCCGTTATAAACTCCCGGAGATTCACGAAAACATGGAAGTGTACGACAAGATTTTTCAGATTCTGGATAAACTCGAAATCGAAGCTTTCATCTACATCGGCGGAAATGATTCCATGGATACTATTAAAAAATTATCCGACTACGCCATTGTCACAGGACATCCCACCCGCTTTGTGGGCTGCCCCAAAACGATTGATAATGACCTGGCGCTCACCGACCACACCCCGGGCTATGGAAGCGCCGCCAAATATATCGGCACATCCGTGAAAGAAATCATCCGCGACAGCTTCTGCCTGGAATATGAAAAGGGACTCGTATCTATCGTAGAGATCATGGGACGCAACGCCGGCTGGCTGACAGGCGCTTCTGCGCTTGCAAAAGGCGAGGACTGCGCAGGTCCGGATCTGATCTATCTCCCGGAGCTGCCTTTTGACATTGAGACATTCGGCGCCAAGGTCCGTGAACTGCTCGCCAAGAAACCCTCTGTTGTCATTGCCGTTTCCGAAGGTATCCGGCTCAAGGACAACCGTTATGTGTGCGAGCTGGGACAGAGCATTGATTTTGTAGATGCATTCGGCCACAAACAGCTCTCCGGTACAGCCAACTATCTTGCCAGCTATATCGCAGGTGAGGTCGGCTGCAAGACCCGTACAATAGAACTGAGCAGCCTGCAGCGTTCCGCATCCCACTGTGCCTCCCGCGTGGACATCCTGGAAGCGTATCAGGTAGGCGGTGCGGCGGTAAAAGCTGCAGATGAAGGCGACTCCGGCAAAATGGTCGTCCTGCAGCGCCTCTCCGATGACCCATATCAGAGCGGCACAGAGGTCAAGGACGTACACAAAATAGCAAACGATGAAAAGCTCGTCCCGAGAAACTGGGTAAACAAAGAGGGCACCTACGTAACCCAGGAATTCCTCAACTACGTGCGTCCGCTCATACAGGGCGATGTCTCCCCGATCGTTGTAGACGGAATCCCACGCCATCTGTTCAGGCCAATATAAAAGCTGTATAGAATATATAACAGAAAAAGAGGAGGAAATGAAGCACTTTCATTTACCTCCTTTTTTTAATTTGCATCATTCCCCGCACAGCCATACATTTCCACAGGAGTTCCGCTGTAAAAAATATGTTAATTACACAAATAATTTTTCGAAACTTGATGTGCCTCCTCAATTAACCGGCCTTCTTCCAAAGCAGTCAGCTTTCCCTCGCTTACAGTTATTTTACCTGCTACAATTGTATAATCGACCGGCTGTTTATACCCTACTGTAGCAAGCATGGATTTCGCATCTTCCATCGCTCCAACTAACTCCAATTTCCGTGTGTCGATCATAAAACAGTCTGCCTGCTTTCCAATTTCAAGACTCCCGATATCTTTACGACCAAGAATCTCTGCGCCACCTCTAGTTGCCATTTTCAGAATCTCATATCCATCTGGTGCATCAGAGCTTGCCTGCAGTCTATGCAGCAGATATGCTGCCCTCATTTCCTCTAAGAGGTTAGATCCATCATTACTGGCACTGCCGTCAACCGCAAGGCCAACTCGGACTCCAATACGGAGCATCTCAGGAATCCGGGCAACTCCTGATGATAATTTCATATTTGAAATCGGACAATGTGCAATCCCGGTATCTGTTGATTTTAACAATTCCAGTTCCCTGTCATTAAAATGAATTCCATGTGCAAACCATACATCTGGTCCCAGCCAATTCAGTTTTTCCATATACTCTAATGGTCTCATCCCTATTTTTTCCAGCATATAACATTCTTCTTCCTGTGTTTCTGCCAAATGTGTATGAAGGCGCACGCCAAAGTCTCTTGCAAGCTGCTGAGACTCTTTCATTAGATCTTCTGAAACGCTGAACGGAGAACAGGGCGCTAACGCAATCTGACGCATAGACCCTTCTGAAATGTCATGATACCGCTCAATTAGTTTCTGAGAATCCTTCATAATTTCTGAGGTTGTCTGCACAACCGCGTCCGGTGGAAGTCCACCGTCCTTTTGACTGAGATCCATACTTCCCCTTGATGCATGAAATCGAATTCCCAGCTTATTTGCCGCCTCAAATTGACTTTCAATCAGATGTCCCCCATTTTCCGGAAATACATAATGATGATCAAAGCAAGTCGTGCAGCCATTTTTCATCAGTTCACCAGCCCCAACTAGTGTGGCATAATATACTATTTTTTCATCTATATTTTTCCATATTCCGTATAAATATCGCAGCCACGGAAACAACTCCATGCGCTGAACCTCCGGAAGATTACGGCTAAATATCTGATACAAATGATGATGTGTATTGATCAGCCCCGGATAAACCACAAAGTTTGTTCCATCAATTATTGTTTTTGCCTTTCTGCCCTCTGAACCAATATAAGAAATTTTTCCTTTTTCTATATACATATTCACATGAGAATATACCTGGTCATTCTCATCGCATGTAACAAGATATTTTATATTTTTAATAAGAATACTTTCCTTTTCCATATTCCTCACCCTCTAGTCTTTGATGTCACCAGAAGCCTGTGGCCCCTTCGCTTTTCCACCTGCAAGGATCAGTACAAACATTGTCAGCAGGTATGGAAACATTTGTAGAAATTGTTCCGGTATATCCAGATCAAGCGTAATTCTAAGTGCCTGTGAGAATGCAAACAACAGACTTGCCCAAAAAGATCCCAGTGGATTCCAGCCTCCAAAAATCGTTGCTGCAAGGGCTATGTATCCTCTTCCCGCAACCATCTCTTTTACAAAAAGATTGCTTTGCACGATAGACAAATAGGAACCGGATAGACCGCATAACATTCCGCATACTATAACTGCAATATACCGATATTTCGTAACGTCCACTCCTGCAGTAGACGCCGCTTTCGGATGATCTCCTATTGTACGAAGGCGCAGGCCCACTTTTGTACGATACATCACATACCACGAAATGGCTACGATCAATATAGTGATATACAAATACGGGGACTGTTCTTTAAATAGTGGACCGATCACTGGAATCTTATGTAAAAAAGGAACCGTCACAGTTGGAATCTGCGCAACTTCTCCACTCAATCCTTCTTTGTCCCAAATTGCTTTGCATAGAACAATTGTCAATCCAGAAGCAAAAATATTAATCCCCACACCACTTACGGCTTGATTTGTATGGTATCGGATACAAAAAACCGCATGGATCAGGCCAAACACTCCCCCCATCATGATAGCAGCTAAGGTCCCCATCCAGGGTGATTGAAATACAGAAGTTCCGATTACCGCACCTAACGCACCAGCCAGCATCATACCTTCAATACCAAGATTTATGATCCCGCTGCGTTCACAGATTACACTTCCTATGGAAGCCAGAATAAGCGGAATTGCCATTCTCAACGTCACTAACAGCATATTCATAGAAATGAGATGTTCCAAATTATCCACCTATTTTGCCCCCTTTCCCTTTATGAAAGAAACAAGTTCAGGCGTTGCTACAAACAGGATCACCAGCCCTTGCATTACCTTGATCATACTGGTAGATACCCCTGCTATGTAGCTCATTTTCATTGCCCCGGACTCCATGATCCCAAACAATAGTGCGCTCAATAGAACTCCTACAGGATGATTTCTTCCTAACACTGCTACTGCAATACCAGTGAAGCCATAACCCGGAGAAAAGCCATCCACAAATTTCCCTGTTTTTCCAAATACTTCTGTAATACCTGTCAGTGCAGCTAAAGCGCCGCTCACGGCCATTGTCATGATCACTGTCTTTATCATTCCAATGCCAGATGCCTGGGCTGCTGTACCATTCTCTCCAACTGCCCTGATATTGAAACCCGCCCTTGTTTTACTAAAAAAGAGATATAATAAGACAGCCAATAGGATTCCGATCAAAAATGCAGTAGTTAATTGGGACTTAGGCACTAATTTTGTAAGCATATATTTATCCCCAATCGCAGCAGTCTGTGCAACGCTGGACTTTAGATCCTGTATAGGGCCATGCACACAATAACTGGCAAAAAACTTTAAAATATAATTCAGCATAATGGCTACCAAGACCTCATTGATATTCAATTTTGCTTTTAAGAATCCAGTCACCCCGCCAGCAAGCCCGCCTGCTAACATCCCCGTAACAAAAGCTGCTGCTAATACCAGAGCCCTGGGCATTCCCTGCATTTGCAATGCTGTGACTGTTGCCGCAAGTCCTCCAATATACAGCTGTCCTTCACAGCCAATATTAAACAGTCCCCCCCTATTGGAATATGCACATGCCAATCCTACAAACACTAACGGTATGGTTTTGCCCAACGTTGTAGCCATCGAATTTCTGGAGCCAAAAGCGCCATCAAGTAATGCCCGAAAAGCCTCAAACGGGTGATACCCAGAAGCTAACATAATAACAGCAGTTATGAATAATGATAAAATAATTGCAATAGCTGACAGCAATAAATTTTGCAGTTCAGGCAGCATTATATAACTTGTTCTTTTCCCCTTCACCCCCATTTATTTCCCGCCTTTCTGTCCAGCCATCAAAAGACCTATGGCCTCTTTTGTAAATTCTTCATTTTTTTTCAGAGCCATCACTTCACCTTTGTATAATACTGCTATTCTATCACTGAGCTGAAAAATATCTGTCAGCTCTGCAGAAATTAATAAAATAGCTTTTCCTTGTTTTCTTAATTCTAATAATATTTCATGAATATAATGAATAGCACCTATGTCCAGTCCACGTACCGGTTGGCAAACAAGCACAAAATCTGAATTTTTTTCCACTTCACGGCTTAGGACCATTTTCTGTTGATTTCCGCCTGATAAAGAACCAACGGCCTGTTTTTCGTCTACAGCACGCACATCATATTTTTTCATTGATGCTGAGGCCATCTTATTTAAGTATGTATAATTAATTAGTTCCTTTTTTACAAACTTTTTATTAAATTGATTTCCTAATAAATAATTGTCTAAAATTGAAAAATTAGATAATATAGCCCTTTGATGCCTTTCCGATGGGATATAACTGATCCCCTTCTCTAAGCGTTTTCTAGTGGACCATTTTGTTACGTCCTCCCCTTTGATTACTATGGATCCCTCTTTACATTTTTGAAATCCCATCAAAATTTCTTCCAGCTGCATCTGGCCATTTCCCTCTACACCAGCAATTCCCAAAATCTCTCCCGCATGAATATCAAAAGATACTGTCTCCTGAGCATTTTCTAAAATACGTACTTGATTGATAGAAACGACTGCCTCCCCAATATCATTCGGAAGCCGTTTCAGGTTAAAAGTCACCTCATGTCCGACCATTCTGTTCGCAAGAGCCTTTATAGTCACCTCTTTTGTGGCAGCACTATATACTGACTTGCCCCCTCGCAAAACTGTAACAGAGTCCGAGACTGCTTTTGTTTCATTTAATTTGTGTGTAATAAATATAATGGTCTTTCCCTGTCTTTTTATGTCCCGAAAAATGTCCAGCAGCTGTTCCACCTCCTGTGGTGTAAGCACAGCAGTCGGTTCATCTAAAATAATAATTTCTGCCCCTCGATAAAGTGTTTTCAATATTTCAACACGCTGTTTCATACCGATAGACAAATCTGAGACTTTATCTTCTACATTTAGTCCAAAATTATAACAATCTGAAATTTGCTGTACCTGCTGAATGCTTGTCTTTCTGTCAATCGCAAATCTGCCCGGTTCATTCCCTACCACTACATTTTCCCACACTGTCAGTGCATCTACGAGCATGAAATGCTGATGCACCATGCCAAGTCCACATTCGAATGCCTTCTTTGCCGAATGCTTTACAATATCTTTTCCATTTATTTTCAGAGATCCTTTATCTGCCTTATATAAACCAAACAGTATATTCATGAGAGTTGTTTTCCCCGCACCGTTTTCTCCAAGCAGACAGTGTATCTCCCCTTTTTCTACCAAAAAGTTGATCTGGTCGTTTGCAGTGAAACTCCCAAAACGTTTTGTAATATTTCTCATTTCTACAGCTAACACCGTTGTCACCTCAACTATTCTCTTATAAAAAAGAAGATGTTCCCCGATACAAAACATCTTCTTTTCTTATTTTTACAACTCTGATGGTACTTCGATATCCCCACTAATAATCTGCGATTTAATTGTTTCTAACTGCTCTACAATTTCATCCGGAACCTTTATATTGCTCCCCTCTAAAGTATAACCAATTCCTTCATCAGACAGCCCCAGTACAGTCTCTTCACCAACTTTTAGATTGCCATTCACTGTAGATTCTACAATGTCATATGCTGCATTGTCTACTCGCTTAAGCATACTTGCAACTATATGATCTGGATCTACTGTATTTTGATTTGAATTAACACCGATTGCAATAAAATCAGACTCTTTTGCAGCTGCAAACACTCCAAGACCTGATCCTCCCGCAGCATGGAAAATAATATCATATCCTTTCGCATACTGGCTGCCTGCAATTTCCTTAGCTGTTGTAGTATCCCCAAAAGGATTATCTCCGCCTACGTATTGTATGGCCACATCGGCATCTGAATCTACATATTTAACGCCGGCTTGATAGCCTGCGGCAAACCGGTCAATTGTTTCTGACTCCATTGCGCCGATAAACCCATACTTGTGATTATCCTCCAAATTATAGGACGCCGCATCCTGTTTCATATAAGCTGCAAGCGCACCTACAAGAAATGCGCCCTCCTGCTCCTTGCTTGCATAGCTTGCCACATTTTCTTCAAGAAGAGTCGCATCAATGAGTGCGTACTGCTGATCAGGATAGTCTGGTACAACCATTGTAAAAGCATCCAATTGATCGAAAGCAATTCCAATAATGACTGCATACTCACCAGAATTACTCATATCTCTAAGAATCGTTTCAAAATCTGTAACTTCTTTGGGCTCTGCATAGTCAAAATCTACTCCCAATTCTTCTTTCGCACGCTCTAGTCCACTATAAACCTGATCATTATAAGATTGATCTCCAAGACCTCCTATTCCCAATATGACAGCGACCTTTAGATTCGTATTCTTACTTCCCGATGCATTTGTGTCCTCTTTTTTCTGCTCTTTATCCGAACCCGAACATCCCATTAGACCAAATACCATAATAAGTGTTAATAAAAACGATACTACCTTTTTCATATACTTTCTCCTTTACTGTATCACGCCTCATTTCCTAAGATTTACTGAAAAGCTGCAAATAATGTATTAAGTACTTTTTCTGAATCTACATTTATGCAATGTTCAACATATCTCCCTGTTATTGGCTGCTCTCTTAAATCTGTCACAACCATACCTCGACAATACTTTCCCTCACACTCAATCCTCGTAATTCGTTTTTGTGTGCTAACAAGGGCGGGGTCCACCGCAACAACCATTGCCAATGGATCATGAAGCGGGCAGCACTCCCGCATCCAATTTTGTCGGTGAGCGCCCTGCATATACCACTTCATTTCCTGTTGTAAGAAAGACAGCAGCTCTTTGCATTCTTTTCTGCAGCTCACAAGTGCCTGATCGAAATCTGTCTTTCTCAGAATTGTCTTTAAAGTGACATCCAAGCCGACCATTGTTAAGTTCCATGGAGTCTGTACTACAATATCTGCTGCCTCCGGATCCCCTCCTATATTTGCTTCCACTACCGGTGACACATTTCCTGGTGCATGCAGGGTTCCCCCCATAGAAACAACCCGCTTGATTTTTTTATAAAAGTCCGGATATTTTGACAATACCATGGCAATATTTGTCATACGTCCCAATGTAATTAATATCATTTCCCCATCATATTCGCATGCCTTTTGATACAGGAAATCACAAACATCCATTTCTATTGGCTTCTGCTCTGCTTCAGGTAACTCAACATTTCCAATCCCATTTCTTCCATGTATGAAATCCGGGAATTCTCCGCATTTCCCTTCCAGCGGACTCTCCGCACCAATGCAGACTGGTATTCTCCCCTCCATTCCTGCCAGTTTTAGAATCCTTAATGTATTCTCGGCTCCCTGCTTTGCAGTTACATTCCCAGCACTTGTTGTTATTCCCACAATTTCGATATCCGGCCGGGATAGCGCAAATAATATTGCCAGTGAATCATCTACTCCCGGGTCGCAATCGATACAAATTTTCATCATAGTATGCCTCCTTTCTTTTGTGAGAATATCAGATTATTACAATATCATGAAACCCATTTCTTAACGCGATCTCTTTATAGTACTGCATCTCCGAAGGATCGGGAGATCTCAGTTCTTCCCTGTAAGGTGCACGAACCCCAAACGGCCTATATGCTATAAGCTTATATCGGATATCTCGTCTCTTTAAATATGGTCTTAACAAGTTTGTGATCCTATCCACCGTATCTTCATTTGGCAGGTACTCCGGTACGATTACCGTACGAATTTCTTCCAGCTTTTCATGTTTTGCTAAAAATACTGCATTTTTTAAAACCATTTTATTATCCGTTCCCGTCAGCTTAATATGAGCATCCGGGTCAAATGCTTTTATATCCAGCATCACACCATCGCAAACCTGTAAAAGCTTCTCATCCTGAGTATAATCATAACTGCCATTACTGTCTGCCAATGTAGTAAGTCCCTGTTCTTTTGCCAGCTTAAACAACTCAACGATAAAATCTCTCTGCAGGGAACACTCCCCTCCTGATGTTGTTATTCCCCGGATAAAAGGTATATCACCTCTTATTTCCTCCATTATCTGCCTTGCGGTATAATTCTTTGTTCTTGGCGATGACAGATGCGGACAAACACGGACACAGGTATCACACTCACAACAAAGCATTTCATTCCACTGCACAGTTCCACTCTCCAAACGCAATGCTCCGGCAGGGCAATGTTCTATACAGAGTCCACATCCTATACATTTTGCTATAGTTTCCGGATTATGACAGTAAACACATTTATAGTTACACCCTTGAATGAATATCGCAACCCTGTTCCCCGGCCCATCCACCACACTGCTATGTATGATTTTATTCACAACAGCCATTATAAATTTCGCACCTTTCTCTCATAAATCTTACTGTTTTTCACCTCATAGTATCCCCACATAGCGTTTGCCTGCGGAACAGCAATTCCTGCATCCAATTTTGCAACGTCTGATTTTTTTACCAGATACCCGGTAATTCGTATCACATCGCTGTCAGATGAATAGGTAGAAAAGTATCTCATTCCCTGAGAGAATCCTCCTTTTATCATATCCAGGATTGCATCAGGATTTCTCTGTGCTGTAGCATCAAACGGAAAGATATCCCCGACACCCGACGTGAAGTAAGGATGCACCCTGCCGCAATGTTTAAGATGTTCATGCAGCGGAAGTTCAGAACCAATTGCAATCCTTGCTCCTGGGCTGATATCATAATCACTGTCAATCCCTACTTGTGCATGCATTGTAAAATGATGATCTGTGCAGTCACAATATTTGCTTTTAAAAGAATTCACACATTCTTTCATTTTTTCCAATATATTAACCGCCAACTGATCTGCATATTCACTGTAACCATACTTATCTGACCGCCCTTCCTTCTCCATCAGTATGTTGACGCATTCATTCATTCCCACAACACCAAACATACCTGTAAAATTTTCTACTTTTAAAAATCCTTCTTTTACAAGAAAATTAGATTTAAAGAAATGGCTCTTTTCCACTAAAAACTCAATTTTTTGTTCAATATATTCACATAATACCTTCACTGCATGCGGCAACAATTCACTTACAAAATGTTCACTATCCTTGGCCCTCTCTGACAGTCTGCTGAGAACAATTCGTGATAAAGTATAGGAGCCCCCGGAAACAGGAAGTGCATTATAGCAGCTTGCAATACCATATGGCACATCATATAATTTACTATACTCCTTATGATTTGCAAAACTTGGTTTTGCACAATTCAACGCACAAATCACACATTTTTCTGCAAAATCATCAGGCGTTATATCAGAATCATAGAGCAATGTAATAGATGGAATTGCATTTTTCAGTTCGGTTTCAATTTCGATGATCATTTCACCCGCTCTGGTAGCTTCGGGACCCAGATTCATATGGCAATAGGAATCTGGAATCGAGCGGTCTAAAAAAATCAAAAAACTTCTGATCAGGTCATATGCATGCTCGTCATCCATAAACGGTTCCAAAAGTTTATCAACAGACCCTAAATACACCGGATAATGCGTAACAGACGGAATATGACGGTAAAACATTTCCAGTGTCTGGATCGCATCAAACAAACATTTTGGAGGGTCCAGCCTCAGAAACTTACATCCCTCCCGCATTAATTTTTCATAGTCAGGAAGTGCATATCTGGGTTGATACGTAACATTTCCTTCTGTCATAGTACACAGACATCCTGCCTCGTAAAGCTCGCGAAACTCTTTTGTGGTTTCAAAAAACTCCACATAGTTTAAAGGAATTGCGGATAAGTTTATCATAGCCTGCTCATGTGTGAGAGCTCCATTCGTAATCACTGATTCAACATCCTTTTTTAGATTCGTAATATTTAACATATTCTTTCCTCCTCCAATATTAAAATACTAATGTGAGGCCGGTTCATTTTACTGGTTGCGCCTTATCTGAAAATATGATATCATTACAGACACTTTAAAAAAATGCCATCTGTCACCTTTTTGGTAGAAAGGAACAAAAAATGTCGGTGAATTTCCGAAAAATTATTCAGTATGTTACATCTCCAGAGTATCGCTATCCACTAAGTAAAGAATTTATAGAAATATTAGACAATGAACATTTAAAAATTGACTATGCAGATAAAAACGATCTGCTTATTTCGAACGAAATGCCATCAAATAATATCTACCTTCTTCTAGATGGTTATTGTTGTACGGAAAAATACAGTCCTTCCGGTAAAATGTTGAAATCTATTGCCGCAGGGCCTATACAAATCTATGGACTTTTTGAAGCCGTACATCCCACGCTTACAAAACATACGGCAACCATACGCTGTATTACTTCCTGTGCCTATATCCGTATTACAAACCAAAAATACATAGATGAACTATTAGCAGATCCTATATTCGGATGGATAAATATCCAATATCTCTCTTCTTTCATTAATCAGGTTTTAACGGAAAATGACGGCTTACTTTTAAACAATACCAGGGATAAACTTTTACTCCAGCTTTATCAATATTGTCCAAACTCACACTTTCCAGTCATTGTTAAAACAAAAAAAGAAAACCTGGCACAAATATTAAATATAAGCCTCCGTACGCTTTACCGGCAATTAGATGCTCTTTATAAAGAGGGCCTGCTATCTTCAAAAAAGGGGAAAATTTTAATTACAGAAGAACAATATTATAAAATCCAGACAATTCTCAGCGAGTTCTTTTGATCAATCTATTTTTATTTCATAAACCTATTGACAAGCCCGTGTTTTTATTATATACTAATATCTGCTGTGAACGAAATAGTTTCAGTATGTGCGCGTAGCTCAGCTGGATAGAGCGTCTGGCTACGGACCAGAAGGTCGGGAGTTCGAATCTTCTCGCGCACGCTAAAAAACCTGGAAGCATCTGCTTTCAGGTTTTTTATTATTCTAATTTCTTTTTACAGAAGCATTCCTTTCCTCTAAGAATACTTCTTCAAACTCCGCTGGCGGAACTGCCTTACTAAAATAGTATCCCTGTATCAGGTCTATCCCAATCTCTTTTGCAACGTTATAATCTTCTACCGTCTTCACACCTTCCAGGCAGACTGTTTTTCCAACGTCATGGCATAGCTCTGTGATTGAGCGGATAAATGTGGCTGTAAACAAGTCTGTCGTCAACCCGTTTACAAATCCCTTGTCTATTTTTACGATATCTGCAGGCGTGTTTTTCAGCTCGAACAGGGAAGAATACCCCATCCCAAAGTCATCCATTGCGGTTTGAATCCCTTTTTCCTGCAGTCTTCCCATGATATCATGTACAATGCTATCCTGCTCAATCAGGTAAGTTTCCGTAACTTCCAGGGTAATATTTTCATATGGTACATGAAAAGAATCCAGAGTTCCAAGCACAAAGGACTCAAAATCCTCCTCCAGCATCTGGGGATACGAAAGATTGATACTCATTCGAAAATCCGGCTTCCGCTTAATCCATTCACTGCACTGACGGACTGCCTCTGTAAATACCCATTTTCCGGCCTTGATTATCAGTCCGCTCTGCTCCAGGATCCGTATAAACTCTGACGGCGGTACATCGCCGAAAGCAGTACACTGCCATCTTGCAAGCGCTTCCGCCCCACTCAGCTGTTTTGTCCCGGAGACAATCTGGGGCTGGTAATTCAGAGAAAACCCGGTGAAGCCTCTCTCGATACTTTCTCTGAGAAGTTCCGTCATTTCAAGCTTTCTCCCTCTGCTCTCCAGGATCTCCTTCGTAAATACGGTAAGCCGGTTTTTCCCTTTTAGTTTCGAACATTCCAGTGAATAATTTGCGTACTGCAGAAGTTCCTGATAGTCATCCGAATCCTCCGGATAGGAAGCATAACCAGCAGACATCGTGCAGTAATATTTGCGCCCTTTATAGTCCTGAATCTTTTGGAAATGACTCTGGATCCGGCTGAATACCTCCATGGCATCCTCCTTGCTTCCATTCAGAAACAGGACTGCAAATTCATCTCCGTCCATCCGGTACACTCTCGCATTGGATGGAAGGAATTCGACAATCTTCTGTGCCGTTATTTTTAGGACAGCGTCCCCAAAAGAGCGGTTATTTAAGTCATTGATATTACGGAAACCATCCATATCCAGAAGCATAATTCCAAGATACTCGGTTTCCTCCAGATCTACCATATATTTTTTTGCATCACCCTCGAATTCGAACCGGTTATAAAGACCCGTCATATGGTCAGTCTTATGATTGCGCCCCAAATTGGTAATCATTCCCGCAAACAGATTCGGTTCCCCTCTCTCGTCCCTGATCATCCTGCCGCGGCAGCGAAGCCAGATCCATTCTCCCCTGGCATTTTTGGCGCGGTATTCGATATCATGGGACTCCATCCGTCCGTCTGCGATCTCCTGATTGCTCTCCAGAAAGTGACGTTCATCATAAGGGTGTATCTTCCCGCCCCAAAACGCAGCAGCATTCTCCACCACTTCCCCTGGAAGCCCGAATTCCCTGACCATAGCAGGCGGATAACGAAATACTCCGGTTTTCATGTTTCCGACAAATATATAATCGTCTGTACTTTCCATAAGTGCATCATAAAGATGCTCCTTGTCATATATAAACTCCCGGACTCCGGAATCATTCTGCTGCTCCAGCCTCTGCTTCGCACGCAGTATATGATAATTCCTCTTCTGTATATACATTTTGCAGTCCGCTTTTTCAAGAAGGTCTTCAACCATATAGTATTCTTCCGGATAGATTTCTACAAGACCATAGGAAAAAGACGTTTCGTACATTAATTTTCTGGAATTCTTTTTTTCATTAAGATATGCCAGGATCCTCTGCATGCGCTTTTCTGCATTCTTTTCATTTTCATCATAAAATGCCATAGCAAATTCGTCCCCGCTCAGCCGGAAAAGAACATCGTTTTCTTTCAGTTCCCGGGACATGGACATCGCAACGTATCGTAGCATATTGTCACCTTCACGGTGCCCGTGTCTGTCATTGATCTGTTTCAGGTCATTCACATCACACAGTGCCACGACCAGTATCCTGCTCTCAGTTCTTGCCTTTTCAAGCAAACTTATCAGACGTTCCCTGCCCGCCCTGCGGTTCAATACCTTTGTCAGATCATCATAGTTGGCACGCGCCCAAAGGCTCTTATACTCTTCAGAGTTCTTTATATCCTGCATATTAGGACCCCTTCGCTTCGTTACTCCCTGAACTTCTCTGCCTGTGCATTGATCAGCTCCAGGTCTTCAAAGTAATTAATCTTCATCGCCTCTTTCACATCACGCAAAGTATCGGCAGCCACGCTCTCAGCCTTCTCACTTCCCTTTTTCAGAATCTCATATACGTATGGGATATCTTTCTGGTATTCTTTTCTTCTGTTTCTGATAGGCTCCAGTTCCGCCTGAAGGACTGCGTTCAGGAAACGCTTCACCTTCATATCTCCAAGCCCGCCCCTCTGGTAATGTGCTTTAAGTTCATCCAAATCCGTATAGTCCGGCAGAAATTCCTCAAAATATTCCGGCCTGCAGAAGGCATCCAGATACGTAAACACCGTATTGCCCTCCAGCTTACCCGGATCTTCTATTTTAATATGCGTGGGATCCGTAAACATACTAAATACCTTCTGTTTGATTGAATCCGGCTCCTCAGAGAGATAAATGCAGTTATTCAAAGACTTGCTCATCTTTGCCTTTCCGTCCGTACCCGGCAGCCTCAGGCACGCCGTATTGTCGGGAAGAAGAATATCGGGCTCCACGAGCGTATCGCCATAGACCGAATTAAACTTTCTTACAATCTCCTTTGTCTGTTCCAGCATCGGAAGCTGATCCTCTCCAACCGGAACTGTGGTTGCCTTAAACGCTGTAATATCAGCGGCCTGGCTGATCGGATAAGTAAAGAAACCGACTGGTATGCTTGCCTCAAAATTCCGCATCTGAATCTCGGATTTTACCGTAGGATTACGCTGCAAACGCGAAACCGTAACCAGGTTCATATAATAAAAAGATAATTCGCATAATTCCGGTATCTGTGACTGGATAAACAGCGTTGACTTCTCCGGATCCAGACCGCATGCCAGATAATCCAGCGCCACCTCTATAATATTCTGACGTACCTTCTCCGGATTGTCCGCGTTATCCGTCAGTGCCTGCGCATCCGCTATCATAATAAATATATCGTCATACTCGCCTGCATTCTGCAGTTCCACTCTTCGCTTCAATGAACCGACATAGTGACCCACATGCAGTCTCCCGGTCGGTCTGTCCCCTGTTAACATTATCTTGCCCATGTCTAATCTCATTCCTCCTAATTCTTTTCATATTCAAGTACGCCAGGCGTCATTGCGGCGCTACGCGCTTCTTCCCGGCTAATCTTTTCACATTATAACACTACAGCCAATGGTTTGGCTATAGATATAGTGATTCCGGCTGGTTTTTTTAGTCCCTGCCAGGGCAGGCCGCAGAACCTGCTGCCATCGCTGCGGCTTAACCTCTGAATACTGAAAAAAATTTCACCCGGATCAGAGATTCCAGAAGCCATTTTGAAAAGTCCGGATGACTTTTCCGCAGTCCTCTTAATTTTCCAAAGTGTGCTTTGGGAAATACTCTCTGTTTCGGATGAAATAATCTAAAATATGCTGTGAATACTATTTGCCCCAGGTGGCAATCTGATTCGAAAGCTTGGGCGCTTTTTTTCGGCTTGACTCATAGACAAACTGGTAAATGGTATAAGCCATGATAAAAGCTGCCATTACGTCTATGATCGAATGCTGCTTAAGGAACATTGTTGCGAGTATAATCAGGGCCGCCAGGGTATAGGCACTCCAGCTTATCACCTTATGCTTCTGCAGCGCCTTGCTGTTATAGATGGCTATGCAGGCCCCCAGAGAGTTATATACATGAAGGCTTGGCAGAACATTGGTCGGAGTATCTGCCTTGTAAAGCATCTTTACCATATCCACAAAAACATTATCCCTGGCAAAGTACATAGGACGCAGATTCAGGCCGTTCGGAACTAACGTGGATATAATCAGAAAAATCGTCATTCCAGCAAACATCAGCTTTGCCAGCTTGTAGAAGCCGTCCACATCTGTAAAAAAGAAGTATAAAAATGTGGCTGCTATGAATACAAACCACAGCAGGTATGGCACAATAAAGTATTCTACAAACGGTATCTTATTATCAATTACGGAATGTATAACATGATAGCCTGATGTTACATGCTTCTCAAGATACATGAACCAGGGCATGTAAATCAGGATATAGCTGAACACCCAGGCATGCTTATATTTCTTAATAAAATTCGTGGCTTTCGTCCTAAAGTCCATACCGAACGCTCCTTTTTTTAATGCATATTCTCTAGCTGCCCCGATTATAGCACGAATCACATGCCACAACAATAATGTTCATAAAACCTTAACAAAATCTTTTGATTTTACGGGCCTTTGCAGCTTAATTGTTACTAATTTATTACTAACGAACCTTCACTTTTTACCACACGGCCTTATCCCCTCAAATATATACATATCATATTGCTTTACCGCCTGTTCCATGGCTTGGGAGGTACGAAGCGTCCATACCGCCACCGGTGTAAACAGAAGGCTGTGGAGTACCAGGAGGCTGACGTTCTGGCTGTCCTTTAATTTGTAGGAAATGAAATCCGGCCTGGTGATGCAGTTACTTAACAAATATTTTACGCAGAAACGCAGTATATAATGCGGCGAATGGTCACTTTTCACCAAATTAGACGATAACTGGCCCCTCAGAATATCCTTCCGGTGTTTTTTCAGCCAGCAAAGCACCAGGCAGTTAAAGGACTGAATCAGATAAGGCCCGGTGTATCCGCGCAGCTGCTCTTCCAGATGCACACAAATATCCGTGTTCTGCGTGGGAAGCTTTACCTCGATCAACAAAGGGACACGCCCCTTAATATAGGACAGGACGGAGGAAAAAAGGGGAATCTTTTCGGAAGTTCCGCTGAGATAGCATTGCTGCAGCTCCTCATATGACATTTCTTCTATTCTGCCTTCTTTCCCGCAGACGCGCTTCAAGGTATCATCGTGAAAAACAACCAGACGGCCGTCTTTTGTCAGATGAACGTCCAGCTCTATCCCATACCCTTCTTTTACCGCCTCCTTAAAGGCTGCCATGGAATTCTCCGGTATCCCTTTCTCAACGCAATGAAGCCCTCTGTGGGCCCACTTTTGGCCCATAAAGAGCTTCATTTGTTTCCGCTTCGTCATACGCGGCATAATCATAAACAGATAAACAGCTGCTGTTCCAACTGCAGCCAGAACCAGTACATACATAACCTGCTCCTTCTTTCACGCTGTGATCACCCTGATTTGTTCTTCCAGTACCTCCGCCGTTATCTGATCTCTCAGGAATACGGGTTCCCCGTCTGTATGTACGGCAAGCGGACGTTCTATTTTTATCACGGCCTTTTTGCACCTAAAAACATGAATTCCAGGAAAATGCACATGCCATCCCTTATATGCCGTGGGCAGGAGCAAAAGGACAGCCAGCCTGGGAAGCCCCGATATTACAATCACATCCAGCAGGCCGTCATTCCCGGCCGCATCCGGGCAGAAACAAAAACCGCCGCCCTCGTATGGCTGGTTCATGGCAGCCGCAAAGTATACCTTCGAAAACTTTTTTATCTCCTGTCCATCCAGAGTAATCTCTGCCTGAACCGGCTTGTCATGGAACAGCCTGTTCAGGGCAATTCCCACATATGTCAGTTTGCCCAGTTTCAGATGGTTTAACAGGACTTTCAGCCTGGATACGGCCGCCTGATGGCAGATTGCCGCATCAAACCCAATTCCCGTACTCACCGCAAACCGCCGTTCTTTCCCTGCGCGGGTTAAAAGCCCCACATCCATGGACTGAATCCTGCCGGGCTTCAGAATCATATCCAGCGCCCCAAGCGGATCTGTGGGAAGCTTCATCCCTCTGGCAAAATCGTTGCTGGAACCTGTGGGGATATAGCCCAGGACCGTCTTCCCAAGGTCGGCGATTCCGTTCAGCACTTCATTCACGGTTCCGTCTCCCCCCAGCACGACCAGGGTATGTTCCTCTCCGTCCCCGGTGATACTGCCGGTAATTTTAGTTGCATGACCGGGGGAATCCGTACGAAAGCTCTCATATTCAACCAGTCTTTTTTTCAGTTCCGGCTCTATGATATCCCATATCAAGCCTCCCATACCGGAACGGGAATTCGGATTCACTATAAAGCTGTATCTCATACTGCTGCCTCCATTTCTGGGGATGAGTTTTTTTCAATTCACGGCCGGTATTTTCAAAGGGTACGGCCGCATCTTATAAAATCGTACTGTCCAGGTATTTACCAAGTGAGCGGCGCATATTGCCTTCAAAATCGGCATCCCCTCCGCGGAGACACCATTCAAATACATTGCCGATTACAATCATACGGATGTCAGTTGTAAACTCTTCAATGCTGACATTCAGTCTGACAATTCCTTCCTGCATGGCTTTCTCAACATAGGTCTGCACGGTCACAATGGGATAGGGTCTCTCTGCGCGGCTGGCAGGATTCAGCGCCTGATTTTTCGTATCGTAGTATCCAGAGATAAACTCAACGCCAAGTTCCCTGCAGTAATTCACATAATTCAGATACACATGGATGATGGCAATCTTCGCTTCCTCCGCATTTCTGGGCAGATCGAGCAGATCAGGGTTGATGCTGGGCTGATCCTCTATATAATAAGACAGCAGATCATCTTTTGTTTTAAAATGATGGTAAAAGCTTCCGTTTGACACACCTGCTTCTTCACAGATATTTTTAATAGAAAGCTCTTCGTACCCATTCTTTTGGAGAATCCGCTTTGCAGCGCGGAAGATCCGTTCTTTTGTTTCTTTTGATTTCTGCTGCTGCCTGGACAGCTCTGTCTTGTCACCCATAAATGTACACTCCTTTTATCCCGCTTGTTATAAAGTGAGTATACCATAAATCCGCCCGGGATTCAAGAAAACAGAGCGGACTCTAAAACAACTCTGCGATATACGTTACTGTGCACACCCTACGGGCGTGCACAGTAACGGCATCTGCCCATTTAAAGTCGCCTACGGCGAGGGGTGCTATGCGCCAGTGGCGCATGTTTAGCACGGACCGAAGCGGAGCAAAGACCAGATGCCCCGAGACCATCACTTTATCGGCTCCGATGCCGTGCAGCGAGGTGCACGGCACGGTCTGAACAGTAACCGATATACCTCAAAAGCAGAAGGAATCGGGTATTTATCTTCAATCTCTTCTCTGCGGACAAACAGCATATCCGCGCTGCAGTTTTTCTCCAGCCCGTCCACTTTAATCTCATATCCCGTCATATGCCACTCTACATGGCTGAATATATGTTTCGCGCTCTGTACCTTTTTTATATGCAGCGGAGACAGCCCGATGGAGTTGCAGTACTGTATCACTTCTTTTCTGTCCAGGTGCCCCTCCAGATTAGGAAGTTCATACAGGCCGGCCAGAAGCCCCTTTGGCGGGCGTTTTTTAATCGCAAGCGTGTCCCCGTCCAAAAGGATCAGAACCGTTCTCTTCTCGATCCGTCTGGCCTTTGCCTTGGACCTGACCGGCAGTTCCGTCTCAATGCCAAGCTTTCTGGCCTTACAAAGCCCGGACAGGGGACACTCCGTACATTTAGGCTCACCGTTCGGCACACAGACAATGGCTCCCAGCTCAATCAGTCCCTGGTTAAAATCCGACGGCGCATCGGCAGGAATCACTTCCTCGATCTCCTCCTCAATGCGCGCCCGGACACCCGCTTTCATAATATCGTCATCCCGCGCCATAAGCCTTGCCGCCACCCGCAGGACATTCCCGTCCACCGCAGGCTTCGGAATTCCAAATGCAAAAGAGCCGACCGCTCCTGCCGTGTAGCTCCCGATTCCCGTCAGCGAACGGATTCCCTCATATGTATCCGGAAACTCCCCTCCATATTCCTCCATAATCTGACGGGCCGCCTTCTGCATATTCCGTACCCGGTTGTAATAGCCAAGCCCCTCCCACAGTTTCATAAGCCGGTCTTCCTCCGCCTCAGCCAGGTCCTTCACCGTAGGCAGCTCCCTTAAAAATCTTTCGAAATAGGGCTTCACAGCCTCCACCCTCGTCTGCTGGAGCATAATCTCAGATATCCAGACCCGGTATGCGCTGATATCATGCCGCCAGGGCAGATCCCGTTTATGTTCCCGGTACCAGCGCACAAGGGGAACCACCGCCTCTTTCAGCTCCGGACTCCCCAGCACCACCGGCACCGCCTCATCCATGACAATACGATCCGCCGTCACTTTACAGTCCCGCGCCAAGATATGCACGCCCGCCGCCTTGGCCCTGCGCAGCGCTTCTCCAAAGGCAGGATGGGTATCCATATTTGGGGTAAAATAGCGGATCCCCTTCATCTGGATCACAAACAAAACATAAGCCTCATATCCATCCTTTACAGCCTTACATAGCTCTTCCACATGCTTAACCGCCCGCTCGCTCGGTGCATCTGGAAATCGCGCCACGCCATCCTCTTCCAGCGTAACCCCCTTCACCTCTACAAAACACTTACGCCCGTCTGCCTCAACATAGAGATCAAACCTCGAGTTCCCATAAGTAGTCTCCGCCCTGACAAACGGAGACTCCCCAAACAAATTACCGGCTTCGATCCATTCCTGAGCCACTCTGTTCGGAATCTGAGAATCCATATTCACCATCCTGTCCCCTTTTTCCACAGCAATTAAATCCCACTTCGTCTTCCGCTCCGGCTTAAGGCTCTCCTGCACATAAATAACAGCCCCCGCCTTGAGAAGCTCCGCGCACCGCCCCGTATTCTTCACATGAATCGTCTCTCTTCGCCCCGCAACCAGAGCATACGCAATAAACCGATTCGGCCGCTCCAAAAACACAGCCTTTTCTATTCGTTCATACTTCATACACAAAAACCTCTTTCATCACCAATACCTATTAGACTACCACAGAACCCCCTAAAAAGAAACAAAATAATAGTTGGAGATTATTGGCTGCCTAAGAAGAGTTGTAACAGTTCAGACTGGCCTGAACTGTTACGAAGAGTTTACTGCGAAAAAACCGCATTTTATGGGAGAAAATTGATTCCGAATCAATTTCCCGGAGCGTATTCACTTAGAAAGCATCAGCTTTCTAAGTGAATACGCTCCGACCCATAAAATGCGGTTTTTTTGCAGTTAGCTCTTCTTAAGCGAAGCGGCCGGTTTCCAAAAACAGCATAAGCATCCCCCGCCGCTGTCGGTGCGTCCCGCTTCCATCAGGCGTCCCCTGCCTACAAAATCTTCGAAAGAAACTCCCGAAGCCGAGGTTCCTCCGGATTATTAAAGAATTCCTCCGGAGGCCCCTGTTCTTTTATTTTCCCTTCATCCATAAATATAACCCGGGTCGCCACTTCCCGTGCAAATCCCATCTCATGTGTCACAACCACCATAGTCATTCCATCATGGGCAAGCTTTTTCATTAGCTCCAGAACTTCCCCCACCATCTCAGGATCCAGGGCGGAAGTCGGTTCATCAAAAAGCATGACATCCGGATTCATTGCCAGAGAACGGATAATTGCAATACGCTGCTTCTGACCGCCTGACAGCTGGGACGGATAGGCATGTGCCTTTTCCTCCAGCCCAACCAGCTTCAGAAGTTCCATCGCCCGCTTTTCAGCATCGGCTTTACTCTTCTTCAAAAGCTTAATCGGTGCAAGCGTGATATTTTCCATAATCGTCTTGTGCGGGAATAGATTGAAATGCTGGAACACCATGCCCATCTTCTGGCGATGGCGGTCGATATTCGTTTCCTTGCTTGTAATGTCTGTTCCTTCAAAATATACGTGCCCCGTCGTCGGAGTCTCAAGAAGGTTCAAGGATCGGAGGAACGTTGATTTACCAGAGCCTGACGGTCCGACAATTACAACAACTTCGCCTTTACGGATTTCTTCCGTTACCCCATCCAGTGCATGAAGCCTGTTATTAAATACTTTATGAAGGTCTTCTACCTTAATCAATACTTCTCCATCAGTGATCACTGTTTCTCAGCCTCCTCTCCAGCAGATTTACGAGCTTTGTAAAGATCATTACCATAATCAGATAAATCAAAGCTACAGCAATAAGAGGCATGAATGCATCATATGTACGGCTTCGTATGATATCGCCGCCCTTGGTAAGATCCTGCAGGGCGATATAACCAGAGACTGATGTCTCTTTTAACAGCACGATAAACTCATTGCCAAGCGCCGGGAGAACATTCTTAAAAGCCTGCGGCATAATGATATGGATCATGGTCTGCACATAATTAAATCCCAGGCTGCGCCCAGCCTCAAACTGTCCGTTATCAATAGACATGATACCAGAGCGGAATATCTCGGCAACATAGGCCCCGGAATTGAACCCGAATGCCATAATAGCTACCAGCACTTTGCTGATGTCTGAGCTTCCGAATATTACAAAGTAAATGATCAAAAGCTGTACAACAACCGGAGTTCCTCTGATCACCGTCAGATAGATCTTACAAATTGCATTAAGGATCTTCAGCCTTCCTGTTTTGTCATATGTGGAGCGTATAATTGCAATCAGAAAACCAATTACAATTCCGATTATGACGGCAAAGAAGGTCACCTGCAAAGTGACCCCCAGTCCATCTAAAATGTATTCCCAGCGGTTTTTTTCTATAAAATTCCCATAAAACTTATCCTGCAACGTCTGCAACATAATCGTATCCTCTTTTATTCCGCGCTGTCAGCGCTGATATATTTCGCTACGATTTCATCCAATTTACCAGATTCCTTCAGATTAGCCAGTGCATCATTGATTTTCTCTTTCAGTTCATCATTTCCTTTTTTCACTGCAATTGCGTACTCTTCCTCTGTAAACGCTTCGTCCAGAATCTTGAGCCCTTCCGCTTCTTTTACAAATTCCTTAGCCGGCTCTCCGTCGATGACTACTGCATCAATCTTGCCCTGCTGCAGTGCCTGTACAGCCTCAAATCCCTTGTTATAACGCTCTACAGTTGCATCTTCAATGTCGTCTGCGTAGATATCGCCTGTGGTTCCCAGCTGTACGCCGATCTTCTTACCTGTCAGATCATCTGGTCCGGCAATTGCACTGTCCTCTTTAACGATAATTACCTGTGTTGCTGTTGCATATGTATCAGTAAAGTCTACATTTTCCAGACGGTCCTCCGTCACAGTCATACCTGCCGCGCCGATGTCTGCTTTTCCGCTTGTTACTGCAGTGATGATAGAATCAAAAGCCATGTCCTCAATCTCGAGCTCCATCCCCATCTCCTCTGCTACTGCAGCCGCAATATCAGCATCGATTCCTACGACTTCTTTTCCTTCGTAGAATTCATACGGCGGAAATTCCGCATTCGTAGCCATCACCAGCTTTTCCTTCTTACCACTGTCACCTGCGCTGCTGTCTTCCTTCTTAGATCCGCATGCCGCCATTGATAATACGCATACTGCCACCAATAAAACGCTTAAAACTTTCTTTTTCATTTTCCGTACCCTCCAAATTTACATTGTTATGCATAATCATACACATTATCTCTATATTTTATCATGTTTTCTATAAAAAACAAGACTATGCGCCGTATTTCCCTTAATATTCCATCGGAAATAAAAAGGAGAAGGCTATAGAGGCCCTCCCCGTACTGAATATACTATTTCTTTTATCCCCTTTATACTTCTGTCTGCCGCCTTTTATGCAAATAATGCAGTCATCCCAAAGTAGAGCAGCACAATGATTCCCAGGACGATTCGGTAATAACCGAATACTTTAAAGTCATGATTCTTGATATACTGCATCAAAAACTTGATGGCGAATATGGATACCACAAAGGAGATGATACATCCAAGCAGCAGCAAAAATACTTCCGCGCCCGTAAAATGAAAACCGAACTTAATGATCTTAAGGAAGCTGGCCCCAAACATAACCGGAATGGCTAAGAAAAATGTGAATTCCGCAGCTACGCCTCTGGCCGCCCCAATCAGCAGACCGCCGATTATCGTTGCGCCCGACCGTGAGGTACCCGGTATCAGCGCCAGCACCTGGAAGCATCCGATAATCACGACCATTGGGATCGTCAGGTCCGACAGCCTCTTCACCGCCGGCTTCACATGTTCATGCCGTTTTTCAACGACAATAAATGCAATACCATACAGAATCAGCGTAATCGCTACTACCACATAATTCATCAAATGTTCATCAATAAAGTCGTCAAACAAAAGGCCGATTATGGCTGCCGGAACCGATGCGATCAGCACTTTTACCCACAGCTGAAGGGTCAGCATCTTCTGTTTATGCGTCTTCGTATCAGAAAACGGATTCAGTTTATGAAAATAGATGACTACAACCGCCAGGATTGCCCCCAGCTGAATGACCACATTGAACATTGACATAAAGTCTTCCGTCATCTTCAGCTTTATAAACTCTTCTACAAGTATCAGGTGTCCCGTGCTGCTGATCGGCAGCCATTCGGTAATACCTTCTACAATCCCCAGTACAATTACCTTTAAAGCTTCTAACATATGTCTCCTCCTCTTAGAGCAAATCTTTCAATGGCCTTTGCCGCCCCCTCTTCTTCATTGGAAAGTGTTATGTAATCCGCGGCGGCCTTTACCTCTTCTTCCGCATTACCCATCGCAACGCCAAAGCCGGCTTCTTTTACCATCTCAATATCGTTGTCGCCATCACCGCATGCCATAATCTCCTCGCGCCTGATTCCAAGCATACTGCCCAGTTCAACTAAGGCTGTTCCCTTGTTTACTCCGGCGGCGTTTATTTCTATATTATATCCCAGCGAGCTGACCAGTACGATACCCTCCTGCTGTTCCAGTTCACTCCATGCAGCCGCTTTTTCTTCCAAATCGGCAAACAGCGCCTGCATTTTATCCATATCCTGATATCGTTCCACTGCCAGCGCCATGACATCCGGCACTGCTTTCCTGGTGCTGCGCACATAATCCCACATATGCGGATTGTGATGGTAACGGCTGATGGAATCCAGCTTCTCTTTATCTGCATACCCCTGTCCGTCAAAGTACACTTCTTGTAATGTATCATATTTCCGCAGAGTTTCCAATGCTTTCTTCGCTTTTTCTATCGGAAGGAGGCGTTCAATGAGAATTTTCTCTTCCTGCGCATCGATCACCCTCGCCCCGTTTGCGGTAAGTGCATAACGGATGCCGGGGAAATATCTCAGTTCCTCCGGAATGCCCGTAAACGGTCTTCCTGTTGCCATCAGTACGACTATCCCTTTTGCAATTGCTTCCTGCAGCACCTGCTTTGTATACGGCAGCAGTTCCTTTTTGTCATTCAAAAGTGTACCGTCCAAGTCCAGTCCAATCATTTTTATCTGCTGTTTCATCTCCTGCCAGCTCCTTACTTCTCACTAAATTTTTATAACTTATTCTATCAAAATTTGCTTAATAAAGCAATTTATAGTATAATATCAGGGCAAAACAATTAAGAAAGGAATTGTAGAATATGAAATTGCGCTTAAAACACAGGGGACAGGCTCTTCTGGCATTTATCTGTTCTCTTGTACTGGTGCTTTCTGTTTTCCCGGCGCATGCCGAAGATGCAGAAAGTCTCGAAAGCAAAACTTCTGATCTGCAGAATCAGCTTGAAGGTATCAATCAGGAACTTGTGGCAATAAGTGATGAGATATCAACAACTGAGATGCAGGTTGAAATTACCAACGGTGAAATCCAGAGGACAAAAGATTCCTTAGCTGAGGCAGAGGCAGACGAAGCACAACAATACGAAGATATGAAATCCCGTATTAAGTATATGTATGAAACCGGTAATGCAACACTCCTGGAGATGCTTTTTTCGGCGGACAACCTGACTGACTTTTTAAACAAAGCCGACTTCATACAGAATATCAGTAAATATGACCGGGGGATGCTCCAGATCCTGCAGGATACCCAGAAAGAGATTGCTGACAGAAAAGTAACTCTGGAGGCTCAGCAGGATTCTATGAAGGAACTGCAGAAAAACCTGGAGACCCGGCAGGCAGAGCTGGTTCAGAAGGCAGAGGCAACCTCTACTGATCTGAACGCCTTCAACGCACAGCTTAAAAAGCTGCGGGAGGAGGAAGCCGCCAAGCTGGCTGCAGAGGCAGCCGCTAAAGTTGCGGCAGAAAACGCCGCTGCCCAGAAGCCTGACAGCGGCAATAACAACGCGAATGACAATAATAACCCCGGAGACACGCCATCCGGAGGCAATGATTCAGGAAACAGCAATTCCGGAGGCGGCAGTGATAACGGAGGGTATGATGACACCATAGTCAACGGCGGAGCAACCAATGTGGCCGGAAGCGATCTGGATGTATTTGCGGCAATACTCGATTGTGAGGCCATGCATGATTACGATTCCATGCTTGCCGTAGCAACAGTGATCATGAACCGCGTAAACAGTCCGATCTTCCCGAACACGATCACAGATGTCGTCTACGCCGGCGGACAGTTTGAGCCGGTATGGTCAGGCCGTCTGGATGCCGTACTCGCAAGAGGCGCCAGCGAACTGGCCTACACCGTGGCCCAGGATGCCATCAACGGAGCACGGCTGGCCGCAGTATCCGACTGCTATTACTTCCTCTATGCAGGAACAGCGGGGAGGCCCGGAGTCAACATCGGAAATAACCTCTTCTTCCCAAGCTGGTAGCTAGGGGGATTCGATTTTAGGGCTTTTTGGATGAGGTCCGCCTGACTAAGACGGGGAGGGGGACAAAGCCGGAAGAAAAGAAGGCCGGGGCTTCATCAAAACGGCAGGTAAGATCGAATGTGGGAGAACGCTGGCGGTGGCAGCGGATTGGGCTGGATATGCGGTAGGGATGTCTTGTTGAGATTCTTTGTGTACACACACTCTCCCTTCCGCCCCGAGCAAAGTTACGGCCATCCACTGTCATCGTCCAGAGACCTCCCCCAGTAGGAAGGTTTTAATTACCGGCGGATGCGCCCAGCTAAGAGGAAGGTGAGACTGTTTCCCCCGCCGGGGCAGTGCATGCCGTTTCAAGACTCCATAGAACGCGCGGTTAGAATCCGTTAGAGAAAAAACAGGGAACAGGAAGGGCAGAATTTGTTTTACCAAAACAAATTCTGTTGCCGCCGGCGGCGCGAATGCATCGGCATTCGGGCCAACTGCGGCAAGTCCCTTCCTGTTCCCTGTTTTTTCTCTTACGGATTCTCCGCAAGTGGGCAGGAGTTTGAAACGGCATGCACTGCCCCGGCGGGGGAAACAGTCTCACCTTCCTCTTAGCGTCCCCTCCCCAAATCTCCCCTACTGATAATCAATCACATCAATCCATTTCATTAGGAATTCTTTTTCTAGTTCGTTATCTTTTGTGAGCTGTGCCGCTGCTACGATTGGCAGCCACTGCTGTACGTATTGTTTTGCTGTATCGCTCTTTTTGCAGAACAGTTTCATATACAGGTCTGCTGCATTCTGGTCTTTTAGTGCGAACAGCAGATAGGTCATGGCTGCATCTGCACTGGCGTTGCCCTGGGTTGCGTGCGCCCAGTCTACGACTGTCATCTTGCCGTTCTTTCCTACGATTACATTGCTTGGATTGAAATCGCCGTGGCAGACTTTGTTGTGTTTTGGCATGCTCTCCAGCCTTGTGAGCAGCTCGTATCTTGTTGTGGCATCTAAGTCTTTCAGACCGTTAATCTGACGGGACAGTTTATCTTTCAGCTTGTTTAGCAGCGGTGCGGTCTTGGCATGTACCGTCAGCTGCAGGTCTACAAAGTCCTCCATATATTTTTCCAGGTTGCTGCTGTCTGCTTCCATCATGTCTTCCAATGTCTTTCCTGCTTTGTATTCGATGGCAAGCGCCCATTTACCGTCTATCTGTGTTACCTCTTTTACCTTTGGGATATCCAGTCCTGTCTCTTCTACTCTGGCAGTATTTAGCGCCTCGTTGAATACTGCTGATTTTGGATGCGCAGATTCGAATACTTTTACGACACTATCTTCACATTTGTAAACTTTCTTATAGGGACGTTCCACGATTAAATTCTTTTCTTCCAGTTTCATAAGCTATACCTCCTGTTTTTGATGCCGCTCTTTTAAGTTGTTTTTATTATACATCAACTTTTTTAACAATGTAAGACCCCCCGAGTAATTTTGTGCAATTTTTAACTAACTTTTTCCGTGTGGTTTTATTGTTAATTTTATATCAATCAGAGTCAAAGGGGTCTGACCCCTTTGCAGAATTTAAAAGCGTGACGCTCATGCGCCACGCTCCTATTTGTGAGAAAAAATTTATGAATTTATATTCAAAAGGATATTTATTATTTTTATGCTGCCGCTGCGCCTTACGGCACGGCGGCCGTGAATGAATAACTGCGAAACTTATTTGCCGTAGTAACACTTCAGATAGATCTCTTTGATCTCCTTCATCAATGGATATCTTGGGTTAGCGCCTGTACACTGGTCGTTGAATGCCTGCTCTACCATATCATCCAGTGTGTCGAGGAAGTATTTCTCATCTATGCCATAGTCTTTGATCGTTTTCTTGATGCCGATTGTCTCTTTTAACTCTTCTAATCTTGCAACAAGGTTATTGAATACTTCCTGGTCATCTTTGCCCGTGCAGCCTGCAAAACGTCCCAGTTCAGCATATCTTGCAAGTGCATGCGGGTACTGATACTGTGAGAATGTACCCATCTTTGTCGGAGCCTCTGCTGAATTGTATTTCATAACTTCTGTCAGGAGTACTGCATTTGCAACACCGTGTGGAAGGTGATGAAATGCACCCAGCTTGTGTGCCATAGAGTGGTTCAGTCCGAGGAATGCGTTTGCAAAGGCCATACCTGCCAGACAGGAAGCATTTGCCATCATCTCGCGTGCATGCGGGTCGTTTGCCCCGTTCTCGTATGCGGATGGAAGATTATCAAATACCATCTTTACAGCCTTCATCGCCAGGCCGTCTGTGTAATCTGTGGCCATGATAGATACATATGCCTCGATTGCATGCGTCATAACGTCGATACCTGATGCGCTTGTCAGTCCCTTTGGCTGGGTCATCATGTTATCCACATCTACAATTGCCATATTCGGGAGCAGTTCGTAGTCTGCCAGCGGCCATTTTACACCGGTCTCTGCATCTGTGATGATTGCAAAAGGTGTGACCTCAGAACCGGTTCCTGAGGAGGTCGGGATCGCTACGAAATAAGCTTTCTCTCCCATTTTCGGGAATGTGTATACTCTCTTGCGGATATCCATAAAGTCCATTGCCATGTCTTCAAAATTTGCTTCCGGATGTTCGTACATTACCCACATGATCTTTGCTGCATCCATTGCAGAACCGCCGCCAAGTGCGATAATTGTATCCGGCTCAAATGCTCTCATCTGGTCTGCACCTTTTTGAGCACACTGCAGTGTCGGGTCCGGAGCCACTTCGTAGAAGCATGAATGCTGGATACCCATTTCATCCAGTTTTGCCTCGATCGGAGCTACGTAGCCATTTTTGTACAGGAAGGAGTCGGTAACGATAAATGCTTTTTTCTTGTGCATAATTGTTCCCAGCTCATCCAGTGCAACCGGCATACAGCCTTTTTTGAAGTAAACCTTTTCAGGTGTTCTGAACCAAAGCATATTCTCTCTCCTCTCAGCCACTGTCTTAACATTCAGTAAGTGTTTTACCCCTACATTTTCAGAAACGGAGTTTCCGCCCCATGAGCCGCATCCCAGTGTGAGGGATGGAGCCATTTTGAAGTTGTAAAGGTCGCCGATGCCGCCGTGAGAAGAAGGTGTGTTGATAAGAACACGGCACGTTTTCATGGCTGCTGCATGTTTTGCTATTTTCTCTGTCTGTGCCGGATGGATATACAGGGAAGCGGTGTGGCCGTATCCGCCGTCGGCTACAAGCTGGGCTGCTTTTTCCAACGCTTCATCAAAAGTTTTTGCTTTATACATACCAAGTACAGGAGATAATTTTTCATGTGCAAACTCTTCGGAAATGTCTACTGATTCCACTTCACCTATCAAGATTTTTGTGTTTTCCGGAACATCCACTCCAGCCATTTTTGCAATTTCGTATGCTGATTTGCCCGGAATCTTGCTGTTCAGTGCACCGTTGATAATGATTGTCTTGCGTACTTTATCCAGCTCTGCTCCCTTTTTCAGGAAATAGCATCCACGGTAAGCAAATTCTTTTTTCACTTCCTCATAAATGCTGTCAAGAACTGTTACAGACTGCTCAGATGCGCAGATCATGCCGTTGTCGAATGTCTTGGAATGTATAATGGAGTTTACTGCCATCTTAACATCTGCTGTCTCGTCAATAATTACCGGTGTGTTTCCAGGTCCTACGCCGAGAGCCGGCTTGCCTGATGAATAAGCAGCCTTCACCATTCCCGGTCCGCCGGTTGCAAGAATGATGTCTGCATCCTTCATAACGGTGTTTGTTAATTCCAGAGACGGTACATCAATCCATCCGATAATGCCTTCCGGAGCGCCTGCCTTTACGGCTGCGTCCAGAACAACTTTTGCCGCCTCGATCGTACATGCTTTAGCAGCAGGATGGGGGCTGATGATGATTGCATTTCTGGTCTTCAGACAAAGCAGTGTTTTAAAGATCGCTGTTGATGTCGGGTTTGTAGTCGGAATAACCGCAGCTACCAGACCAATCGGTTCTGCTATCTTTTTAATGCCAAACGCCGCATCTTCCTCTATCACACCACATGTTTTTGTGTCTTTATACGCATTGTAAATGTACTCAGCTGCATAGTGGTTCTTGATAACCTTATCTTCCACGATTCCCCTCTGTGTCTCTTCTACCGCCATCTTTGCGAGTGGAATACGCATCTTATTCGCAGCCATGGCTGCCTCGTAAAAAATCTTATCTACCTGTTCCTGGGTGAAACCAGCAAATACTTTCTGGGCTTCACGCATAGCTTTCATTTTTGCTTCGAGTGTTTCCACGCTGTCTACAATCTCAGGTACTACGACCTTTTCCTTCTTTGCCATTTCTATTTTTCCTCCCGTAATAGAATAATTTTCTTAATTACAGGTCTTAGTTTAACCTATCGTTAAATAATTGTCAATATTGCTTTTGTCAAATATTTAACGTTATTTTTTTAACATTTATTGTTGATATTGCACAAAAATAGAGGCAATCCATACTTTGAAGACAAAAATCCGGCGGCTGCGGAAAGCATTACCATTCAATAAGCTTTCCGCGGCCGCCGGACCGTATCATTATTTATCAAAAATTTATATCTCTATAAACTTTTCTTTCCAGAATTATACTAATTCAATCAGCACTTCCATAGCTGCGTCACCTTTACGCTGGCCAATCTTTACGATTCTTGTGTAGCCGCCGTTGCGGTCTGTATACTTAGGAGCGATCTCTGAGAACAGTTTTTCCGGAAGATCAACTTCTTTTGTATTTCTCTTCTTACCTGCAGCAGCTGCCGGAACTTCCTTTACAGGATAAAGAACCTTCAGCATCTCTCTTCTTGCGTGAAGTCTGCTCGGCATATCTTTCTTGATCTTCTTGTCAACTTCATCATATACGGTAACTTTTTTGCCGTCTACTACTTCTTTTACTCTCTTGCCGTCTTTATCTTTACGTGCAACCTTTGCTTTTACGGTCACTTCTTCGTAATTATCTTTTTCTCTGACAGCCATAGCAATTAATCCCTCCGCTACTTTGCGGATCTCTTTTGCTTTTGCTTCTGTCGTAATGATTCTGCCATTGTTCAGCAGAGCTGTTACCTGGTTTCTGATTAAGGCTTTTCTCTGGCTGGATGTTCTGCCGAGTTTTCTATACTTTGCCATTGTTTTAATCCTCCATTTTCAAACATTTGGTTATGCATCTTCGGGCTTATTAATCAAATGCTCCCGCCATGCTCTTCGGGCTTACTGACAGGATAATTCAAGTAATAATCTATATGGTGCGGTGGCTATTCATCGCCCTGGTTCAGCTCAAGGTCTAATTCCTTCAGCTTGGCCAGCACTTCTTCCAGTGACTTACGTCCAAGGTTACGCACCTTCATCATATCTTCCGGTGTCTTGTTGGTAAGTTCCTCGACGGTATTGATGCCGGCTCTCTTCAGACAGTTATAAGAACGTACAGAAAGTTCTAATTCATCAATGCTCATCTCCAGTACTTTCTCTTTTTCATCATCTTCTTTTTCGATCATGACTTCCGCAGCCTGAGCAACTTCTGAGAGGTCGATAAACAACTTCAGATGCTCGCTGAGCACTTTCGCAGCAAGGCTGACAGCCTCGTCCGGAAGCAGTGTTCCTTTAGTCCATACGTCCAATGTCAGTTTGTCATAGTCCGTAATCTGGCCGACACGCGTATTCTCTACTGTGAGATTTACACGGTCTACCGGAGTATATATGGAATCAATCGGAATAACGCCAATCGGTAAGTCTTCATTCTTATTCTTGTCTGCGCTTACGTATCCTCTTCCTTTTGTAATGGTAAGTTCCATGTACAACTTGCTGTCCTTGCCGCCGCTTAAGGTTGCAATGACCTGGTCAGGATTCATAATCTCGATATCAGAATCCGCCTGGATGTCAGCGCCTGTTACAACACCTTCTCCTTCAAATTCGATATATGCGGTCTTTACTTCGTCTGATTCTGATGTATTCTTGATTGCCAGTGATTTCAGATTCATGATAATCTCGGTTACATCTTCTTTTACACCCGGAATGGAACTGAATTCGTGCAGGACTCCGTCGATTTTAACAGAACTGATAGCTGCTCCCGGAAGGGATGAAAGCATAATTCTTCTCAGGGAATTGCCTAATGTTGTTCCGTATCCACGTTCCAGAGGCTCGACAACGAATCTTCCATATTTTTTATCTTCTGAAATTTCGGTAATCTCAATATTAGGTTTATTAAAATCAAACACTACACAGACCCTCCTTATGGGTTTAAATATGTTGAGGGGTACGATGCCTGTGTCACGCAGGGGCCGTTTAAACAGGCCCTGGTGTGACAAACTACATCCTGCCGCCAAAACGGTATCACCGGATTTCAGCGGCACGGATGTCACTATCATGCTATACTCAAGGATTATTTAGAATATAACTCGACGATAAGCATCTCATCAACAGGAACATCAATCGCCTCACGTGCAGGAAGTTCTTTTACTGTAGCTTTCAGGTTCTCAGCATCTACTTCCAGCCAGTCAGGAATCATATTTCCTCCTGTTACTTCCAGGATATCTTTGTATCTCTGGCTTCCTTTGTGCTTTTCTTTGATTTCAATTGTATCTCCGGCTTTTACAAGGTAAGATGGAATGTTTACCTGTTTGCCGTTTACCATTACATGCTTGTGGTCAACAATCTGTCTTGCTTCTCTTCTTGTTCTTGCAAGTCCCATACGGAACATTACATTGTCAAGTCTGCACTCAAGCAGAATCATCAGGTTTTCACCTGTCATACCTTCCATCTGTTTTGCTTTTGCATAATAGTTTCTGAAAGGTTTCTCCAGTACGCCGTAGATAAACTTAGCTTTCTGTTTCTCGCGTAACTGAAGGCCGTACTCACTCATTTTTCTATTGGATCTTTTTAACTGTCTGTTGGACTTTTTATTGATTCCTAAATAGATCGGGTCCATACCTAATGAACGGCATCTTTTAAGAACTGGAACTCTATTTACTGCCATGTTAGCTTCCTCCTATATATACTAGACTCTTCTGCGTTTCGGTGGGCGGCATCCGTTGTGCGGTACCGGTGTTACGTCTTTGATGCTTGTTACATCAATCCCGCATGCCTGAAGCGCACGGATTGCTGCTTCTCTTCCTGATCCCGGACCCTTTACAAAAACGTCTACCGTTTTAAGACCATGTACTAATGCTGCTTTTGCTGCTGTCTCAGCTGCCATCTGAGCTGCATATGGAGTAGATTTCCTTGAACCTCTAAATCCCAGACCGCCCGCACTTGCCCATGAAAGAGCATTTCCCTGTGCATCTGTTAATGTAACGATTGTATTATTAAAAGATGACTGGATGTGTGCTTGTCCTCGTTCAACGTTTTTCTTGACACGTTTCTTTGTCACTTTTTTGGTAACTTTCTTCGCCATTTAAACTAACCTACTTTCTTGAATTCTTAATTATTTTTTCTTATTCGCTACAGTTCTCTTAGGACCTTTGCATGTTCTTGCATTCGTCTTGGTCTTCTGTCCACGTACCGGAAGGCCTTTCCTATGACGGATTCCGCGGTAACAGCCAATTTCTTTCAGACGTTTGATGTTCAGCTGGATCTCTCTTCTGAGATCACCTTCTACAGTCTGAGTCTCATCGATCACTTCACTGATTTTTTTTACTTCTTCACTTGTCAGATCTCTGACGCGGGTATCAGGATTTACTCCTGCCTCTGTCAGGATACGGCTGGCACTTGTTCTACCGATTCCATAGATATAAGTCAAGCCGATTTCTACACGTTTGTCTCTTGGTAAGTCTACACCTGCAATACGAGCCATGTGTCTTTCCTCCATTTCAAATCTGTTTTCATATTGTCCCTAACTGGGATGTCTCCTGGCATCCGGAAAGGTGCTTCCTTCTCCCGAAAACATCCAGGCATACTTTATTCCGCAGTTTACTGCAGATCCGCCCGCAGGGCATGAGTTACGGAATGCCCTTTGGGATACTACTGTACGCCCTTTCCCGACACGGATTTTCACCGTAAATGATCGCCGGGTATTATAAGCAATATACAAAAGACCACCAACCCTTCGGTACCTGCAGATTCAGCAGTGTGGTGTATCCTTACTGTATATTAAACAGCCCTACACACTTCCTGGTGTGTCGCGCTGTCAGCCGCCTAATTAATTCACAAATCCCAACAGTCTGTACTTTTTAAGTATTAGCCCTGTCTTTGTTTGTGCTTCGGATTCTCACAGATTACTCTGATGCTTCCTTTTCTTTTAATGATTTTACATTTTTCACAAATTGGTTTTACTGATGATCTAACCTTCATGTCAAATCCTCCTTCCATCCTTTGCCTGGCTATACGCTTCCAACTATTTTTGGGCACACCTATCCAAAAACAGCCACTTCATAGTATACCACTAGTTTCCAGGCAAAGTCAATACTTTTTTACTTATCTCTCCAGACAATTCTCCCCTTGCTCAGGTCATATGGAGACATTTCCAACGTCACTTTGTCACCTGGTAAAATCTTAATAAAATTCATACGCAGTTTTCCGCTGATATGTGCCAGCACAATATGGCCGTTTTCCAGCTCTACCTTAAACATAGCGTTTGGCAGTTTTTCAACTACGACTCCTTCAATTTCGATTACGTCAGTTTTTGACATACTTAATCCTCCTGCACGTTTGGCACTTTACTATTCTCATTCGTGTCCAAACGAGAATATCTGTTTATAACACTTCTGATTGTTTCATCATCTGTAGTGGAAGGACTGTCAGCCTTCTTTATAATCTGCAGATGCTTTGGATTCTTTCGCTTTCTCCGGCAGACGGTTCTTTTGGCCCCATCCGCCAGATATATATATTCAGCATTGACATCAATTATGACATATATACAGCCTTTATCTCGGCCTGCTTTGGATTTTGCAAGCATTCCCGGTTCTAATATCATATTACTCTCCGAGGATTTTTACGATGGCAGCAAATACATCCTCAATATCGATGGTTCCGTCCACCTCTTTGAGGATTCCGGCCGTTGTATAATAATCAATGAGCGGCTGTGTCTGCTCATGGTAAACACCGAGACGCTTCTGGACTGTCTCCGGCTTATCATCATCTCTCAGGATCAGCGTCCCGCCGCAGTTGTCGCAGATGCCTTCCTCTTTGGTCGGTGCGTATTCCATGTGATAAGTAGCGCCGCAGTCTACACATGCCCTTCTTCCGGACATACGGCGGATGATATTCTCATCCGGCACTTCTACGTTGATGGCATAATCCACCTTCTGATCCAATCCCGCCAGAGCCTTGTCTAAAGCTTCCGCCTGCGGAATTGTTCTCGGGAATCCGTCCAGCACATATCCTGATGTACAGTCTTCCTGATTCACTCTGTCCACTACCAGGTCTACAACCAGTTCATCCGGAACAAGCAGTCCCTGGTCCATATAAGTCTTTGCTTTCTGTCCCAATTCCGTGCCGTTCTTGATGTTCGCCCTGAAGATGTCTCCGGTAGAAATATGAGGTATCCCATATTTTGCCGCGATCTTCTTAGCCTGTGTCCCCTTGCCTGCTCCGGGAGCCCCTAACATAATAATCTTCATATACATGTTCCTCCATATTTTCATCACCGCCCTGTCCCCAAACGGTGATATATCCATATAGCACATTAACCCGCCGGTTCCGTCCGTCTCAGGACAAAACTTGGCGAGCTAAGTAGTTTCAGTGAAATCCCCGAGGACAGCCGCCATATATACATGCAGACATGCACATCCGGCTTGTTGCGCTCACGCGAATTAATAACCGAGGAAACTGTTCTTCATAGAGTTTCCCTTATTATTCAAAAAGCCTGAATAATTGCGTACAAGCATCTGTGCTTCAATCTGTTTGATCGTCTCTAATACAACGCCCACAATAATGATCAGGGATGTTCCTCCGAAGGAAACATTGGCCTTGAATACACCATTGAAGAAATACGGTATTACCTGAACGATCACAAGCCCGCATGCACCGATAAAGATGATATAATTCAATATCTTCTGTAAGTACTCTACGGTTGGCTTGCCAGGACGGATACCCGGAATAAAGCCGCCGCTCTTTTTCATATTGTTCGCTATCTCTAACGGGTTGAATGTAATGGATGTATAGAAATAAGCAAAGAAAATAGTAAGCACAATATATACAATCAGACCCCATGAATAGATTAAATTGCCCGGGTTACACCAGTTGTTGGAATTCATTCCCTTCAGAATCTGGCTTCCGATTCCTGTGCCTTCTCCCTTTCCAAGGAAAGACGCGATTACGATCGGGAACTGCATCAGTGAGGATGCAAAGATAACCGGGATAACACCTGAAGTATTTACTTTTAACGGGATGTGTGTGGACTGTCCGCCATATGTCTTTCTTCCCTGTACCTTCTGAGAATACTGTACTGCAATCTTTCTCTCACCACCCTGAAGGATGATAACAAACACGATGACAACCAGCAGCACTGCAAGAATAATGATTGCTGCCAGACCTCCTTTTGCAATGGTTTTACCCCTTACAAACTGTTCGTACAGCTGGACGAAATCATCCGGCACACGGGAAACAATGTTAATAAGCAGGACAATGGAGATTCCATTTCCCACACCTTTTTCTGTAATACGCTCACCGATCCACATCAGGAATGCAGAACCTGCGGTAAGTGTACATACTACAATAGCAGCATTTACGAAATTATACTCAACAAGAAGTCCCTGGCGCCCGAACCCTACCGCCATAGCGATAGATTCGATCAGAGCGAGAGCTACTGTGACATAACGGGTAATCGCTGCAATTTTCTTTCTTCCGTCTTCTCCCTCTTTCTGCATCTCTTCCAGCTTTGGAATCGCGATGGTCAAGAGCTGCATAATGATGGAAGATGTGATGTACGGTGTAATGCTGAGTGCAAACACAGACATCTGGGTAAAGGAACCGCCGGTAAATGCATCAAAAAAATTGAATGCATCACCGGTCTGATTCGCAAAAAATTCCTGTATATAGGTTGGGTCCACACCCGGTGTCGGCAGCTGGGAGCCAAGTCTAACAACGACCAGCATTAAAAACGTATAGAATAGTCTTTTACGGATGTCTTCTATTTGAAATGCTCTTCGTACAGTTTCTAGCATTAGATCACCTCTGCTTTTCCACCAAGGGCCTCTATTTTTTCAGCTGCTTTTGCACTAAATGCATTTGCCTGAACAGTAAGCTTCTTAGTTAACTCTCCATTTCCAAGAATTTTTACACCGTCTTTTGGATTTTTAACGATACCGCTCTCAATTAATGTTTCTACGGAAACTGTAGCGCCATCCTCAAATGCTTCTAACGCGCTTAAGTTAATACCAATGATTTCTTTGGAGTTTCTGCATGTGAAACCTCTCTTTGGTATTCTTCTGTATAAAGGCATCTGACCGCCTTCAAAGCCTGGTCTTGGTGCTCCTGAACGAGCTTTCTGACCTTTGTGGCCCTTACCAGCCGTCTTACCATTACCAGAACCGTGTCCACGGCCTCTTCTGAAATTATCACTCTGCTTTGAACCGTCTGCTGGTCTTAAGTTTGATAAGTCCATGATATTACCTCCTTATCGTTTTTTATTTATGCTTCTTCTTCAACTTTCACTAAGTGTCTAACCTGCTGTACCATACCTCTTGTAGCTGCATTATCCGGCATGATGACTGTCTTGTTGAGTTTTCTGAGTCCCAAAGCCTCAACAGTTTTTTTATGCTTTGGCACAGCACCGATTGTAGACTTTACCAGTGTAACTTTTAAGTTTGCCATTATAATTTACCTCCTATACGACAAAGCACGCTCTCGCATCTTATACGACAGGGCAATCTCTATCCACTTATGCAATAGATCAAACTCTATCTTCTTATGCGATAGAGCAAAGCTCTATCTTTTTAGCCTACGATCTCTTCTACTGATTTGCCGCGAAGTTTTGCAACCTCTTCCGGAGTCTTCACTCCTTTGAGCCCCTCAATAGTAGCAAGAACTACGTTCTGCTTATTATTGGATCCTAAAGATTTTGTACGGATGTTCTTGATTCCTGCCATCTCGATCACGGCACGGGCCGGACCTCCGGCAATAACACCGGTACCATCCGGAGCTTTCTTCAGCAATACGGAAGCGCTTCCGAATTTTCCGATCACATCATGTGTTACACTGTCATTATCATCCATAGCAACTTTGATTAATTTCTTAGCTGCATCTTCTTTTCCTTTGCGGATTGCCTCCGGAATCTCAGTAGCTTTTCCTAAACCTGCACCAACATGGCCTTTCCCATCGCCAACAACTACTAAAGCTGTGAATCTGAAGTTACGACCACCTTTAACAACTTTGGTAACACGTTTGATTGATACCACTTTTTCTGTTAATTCCATCTGACTAGCATCAATACGTTCCTGTTTCATATGTGTTCTCCCTTCCTAAAAATTCAGCCCAGCTTCTCTTGCTGCGTCTGCCAGTGCTTTCACTTTACCCTGATATATAAAGCCGCCTCTGTCAAAGACTACCTCTGTGATGCCTTTTTCTTTTGCTTTTTCGGCAATCACTGTTCCTAACTTTGCTGCTGCATCAACGTTGTTGGTCTTTTCTAATTCCGCTTTCACATCTTTCTGAAGAGTGGAAGCCGCAACCAGAGTGTTTCCAACTGTATCGTCGATAATCTGAGCATACATATGATTATTGCTTCTAAACACAGCTAAACGTGGTCTCTCAGCTGTACCGCTGAAACGGTTACGTAATTTCATGTGTTTTTTTCTACGAACTTCGCTTCTTGATTTCTTACCAACCATTTTCACACTCTCCTTAATTATTTCTTACCAGTCTTACCAACTTTACGTCTGATCACTTCATCAGCATACTTGATACCTTTGCCCTTGTATGGTTCAGGTCTTCTCTTGTCTCTGATTTCAGCTGCGTATTGGCCTACTTTTTCTTTATCGATACCTTTTACAGTAATTTTGTTCTGGCCTTCCAGAACGGATTCGATACCTTCCGGGTCGATCATCTCAACTGGATGAGAGTATCCTAAGCTTAATGTCAGTTTATTTCCGGATTTAGCTGCTCTGTAACCAACACCGTTGACTTCCAGAACTTTCTGATATCCTTCTGTTACACCTACAACCATATTGTTGACCAGTGTTCTTGTAAGACCATGTAAAGATTTCATCTTCTTTAAATCACTTGGTCTTGTGACGATAATTTCTTCGCCTTCTTTTTTAATTTCCATTTCAACCGGAAGCTCTTTTTTCAGAGTTCCCTTCGGACCTGTTACGGTCACTACGTTATTCTCCGCAATATCAACAGTTACACCTGCCGGGATTGCGATTGGCAGTCTTCCTATACGTGACATACCGTACCTCCTATAACTTAAATTCTCGGAGAAGCTGCTGTGTGGCTTCTCTGTTTTCAGTTGCTCTTAAATTCTCTGTTCTTAAATACCAGAGAACGGCCATTTCACTCTATTCTTATCATACGAATATAAAGTGTCCGGCACCTACCAAACGAAGCACAGTACCTCTCCGCCTACATTGAGCTTTCTTGCATCTTTGTCTGTGATTACGCCTTTATTTGTAGAAATAATGGCTGTTCCAAGTCCGCCCAGCACCTTCGGGATGTCTGCGCTGTTCGCGTAAACACGAAGACCCGGTTTAGAGATTCTCTTCAGACCTGAAATAACTTTTTCGTTCTTGTCTGCACCATACTTTAATGTGATGTGGATCGTGTTGAAGTTTCCATCGGCTACGATGTCATACTTTGCAATATAACCTTCGTTCAACAGAATCTCAGCAATCGCGGTTTTCATCTTAGATGCAGGAACATCAACTGTATCATGTTTAGCAGTATTAGCATTACGGATTCTTGTAAGCATATCTGCGATTGGATCACTCATAGTCATTGATTATTGACCTCCTTATTTCTTTTTGGTTAGTTACCAGCTTGCTTTTCTAACGCCTGGGATTTGTCCCTTATATGCCAGTTCACGGAAGCAAATACGGCAGATTCCATATTTTCTCAAATATGCATGCGGACGTCCGCAGATTCTGCAGCGGCTGTACTCTCTTGTAGAGTATTTTGGTTTGCGCTGCTGTTTGATTTTCATTGATGTCTTAGCCATGAATTTCCCTCCTTTACTTAGTGAATGGCATATTGAACTGAGTCAATAATTCACGAGCTTCTTCGTCAGATTTTGCTGTTGTAACAAATATTACATCCATACCTCTGACTTTATCTACTTTATCGTATTCGATTTCCGGGAAAATCAGCTGCTCCTTGATACCAAGGGCGTAGTTGCCTCTTCCGTCGAATGCATTCGGGTTAACCCCTCTGAAGTCACGTACACGAGGTAATGCAAGGTTGATCAGACGGTCAACAAACTCATACATTCTTTCCCCTCTTAAAGTAACTTTGCATCCGATTGCCATGCCTTCTCTGATCTTGAAGTTTGCGACAGAATTCTTAGCTTTTGTAAGAACTGCCTTCTGTCCTGAAATCTTCTCAAGATCAGCGACTGCTGACTCCAATACTTTTGCATTTTCTTTTGCTTCGCCGACACCCATGTTGATAACTACTTTATCAAGTTTCGGCACTTCCATGATATTTTTATATCCAAATTTTTTGATCATTGCATCAACGATCTCATTCTGATATGTTTCTCTCAGTCTACTCAAAGTTCTGGACCTCCTTCCCTGAATTAGTCAATTACGTCTCCCGTTGATTTCGCAACACGTACCTTTTTGTCCCCATCCATCTTAAAGCCGATTCTCGTAACTGTTCCTTTGTGTACATACATCACATTGGAAATATCAATCGGTCCTTCCTGATGAATGATACCGCCATTCTGATTCACAGCGCTTGGTTTTGTGTGCTTTGTCAGCATGTTGACACCTTCGACCAGAACTTTTCCATCTTTTTTATTAACAGCAATTACTTTGCCTTCTTTGTCTTTATCTTTTCCAGCGATTACTTTGACAGTGTCGCCTTTTTTGATCTTCATAGTTGACATTCTCGGCACCTCCCTACAGTACTTCCGGAGCTAAAGAAACAATCTTCATAAACTTCTTGTCTCTGAGCTCTCTGGCTACTGGTCCAAAAATACGTGTTCCACGTGGGTTCAAATCGTCTTTTATAATAACAGCAGCATTTTCATCGAATCTGATATAGGAACCGTCTTTACGACGAGCGCCTTTTACAGTACGGACAACTACAGCTTTTACAACGTCACCTTTTTTTACAACGCCGCCTGGTGTTGCATCTTTAACAGTCGCAACGATCACGTCTCCGATATTGGCATATCTTCTTGTAGAACCGCCAAGTACACGGATACACAGTAACTCTTTAGCGCCTGTGTTGTCTGCTACTTTAAGTCTGCTTTCTTGTTGTATCATGCAGGTAAACCTCCTTTAAATATGCTTGCAAAATATGCGATATAATTATTTCGCCTTTTCCATGACTTCCACAAGTCTCCATCTCTTATCTTTAGACAGCGGTCTTGTTTCCATAACCTTAACTGTATCTCCAACGTTGCACTCATTCTTCTCATCATGAGCTTTCAATTTATAAGTTTTTTTGATGATTTTCTTATAAAGTGGATGCTTAACGTGGTCTTCAACTGCAACAACGATTGTTTTGTCCATTTTGTCACTAACAACCTTGCCTGTACGGGTTTTTCTAAGATTTCTTTCTTCCACAGTGCGACCTCCTACTCAGCTTTAGAAGCTTCAGTTATCACCGTCTGGATTCTGGCGATATTTTTTCTGACTTCTTTAATTCTGCTTGTATTATCTAATTGATTCGTTGCATTCTGGAACCTCAGATTAAAAAGTTCCTTCTTAGCAGCTACTAATTCTTCATTTAATTCTTCTACAGATTTCCCTTTTAATTCTTGTACAAATGTATTAATTTTCACTGTTATCACCGCCTTCTAAGTCTGCGCGAGAAACGATTTTGCATTTGCAAGGTAACTTATGCATTGCAAGACGAAGTGCCTCTCTGGCTGTTTCCTCAGGTACTCCTGCAATTTCAAACATAACACGGCCTGGTTTCACTACTGCTACCCAGTACTCCAGTGCTCCCTTTCCTTTACCCATACGAGTTTCTGCTGGTTTTGCTGTTACCGGTTTGTCCGGGAAGATCTTGATCCAGACTTTACCGCCACGCTTGATATAACGTGTCATAGCAACACGGGCTGCCTCTATCTGATTGGAACGGATCCAGCAAGGCTCCGCTGCAACGATACCGTATTCACCATAAGAAATCGTATTGCCTCTTAAGGCTTTTCCTTTCATGGTGCCACGGAACTGTTTACGACGTTTCACTCTTTTTGGCATTAACATTATTTATCGCTCCCTTCCTTATCTGCTTTCGTCGGAAGAACTTCGCCTTTGTAAATCCAAACTTTTACACCGACTTTTCCGTAAGTTGTGTCAGCTTCTGCGAATCCATAATCAATGTCAGCTCTCAGTGTCTGAAGCGGAATGGTTCCCTCGCTGTAGAACTCTGTACGAGCCATATCAGCGCCGCCGAGACGTCCTGAAACAGATGTCTTAACACCGAGTGCTCCGGACTTCATTGTTCTTGACATGCAGGATTTCATAGCACGTCTGAATGAGATACGGTTTTCAAGCTGCTGAGCAATATTCTCAGCTACTAACTGAGCATCTTTGTCTGGTCTCTTAATTTCTTTGATGTCAACGATCAGCTTCTTGTTTGTATAATTTTTTAATTCAGCTTTCACTTTTTCAATCTCAGAACCGCCTTTTCCGATTACTACGCCAGGCTTAGCTGTATAGATAATGATTTTAACACGGTCAGATGCTCTTTCGATCTCGATTCTTGAAACACCTGCGCTGAATAATTTCTTTTTAAGGAATTTTCTGATTTCATGGTCTTCCACCAGGTTATCAGCGAAATCTTTTTCTGCATACCATTTAGAATCCCAGTCTTTGATAACGCCGACTCTTAAACCATGAGGATTAACTTTCTGTCCCATTATTGCCCTCCTTATTATCTTTCATTAAGCACGATTGTAATGTGGCTCATTCTCTTCTCGATCCTATAAGCTCTTCCCTGTGCTCTTGGTCTTACTCTCTTCATTGTTGGTCCCTTGTTTGCGTAACACTCTTCTATATAAAGGTTCTCAACATTCATACCGTTGTTGTTCTCAGCATTTGCAATTGCTGATTTTAATAATTTTTCTATTACACTTGAAGCATATCTTGGGTTGTAAGCTAAAATACCAAGTGCTGTCTGTACATCCTTACCTCTGATGGCATCCAATACAAAGCAAGCTTTCTGAACTGACACTCTGGCGTAAGAAATCTTAGCTGATGGTCTTGTATCTTTCTGCTCGTTTCTTTCTCGTTTGATTTGGGATCTATGTCCTTTTGCCATGGATGAACCCTCCTTTCGAATATCTTATGATTTATCTTACTCTTGACTTTTTCTCGTCCTTGCCGTGTCCTCTGTATGTTCTGGTTGCTACAAACTCTCCGAGCTTGTGGCCTACCATGTCTTCTGTAACATATACAGGCACATGTTTTCTTCCGTCATGGACAGCAAATGTGTGCCCAACGAATGACGGGAAGATTGTAGAACGACGTGACCATGTCTTAACAACTGATTTATCACCTGCAGCGTTCATAGCGTCTACTTTTTTCAGTAAGCTTTCGTCTGCAAATGGTCCTTTTTTAAGTGAGCGAGCCATAGGTTCTAACCTCCTTGTAATCTGAATTATTTAATCGCTTTTCCATCTCTTCTTCTTACAATCAACTTGTTAGAAGCTTTGTTTTTCTTACGTGTCTTAAGACCGAGTGCCGGTTTGCCCCAAGGTGTACATGGACCTGGACGTCCGATACCTGTCTTACCTTCACCACCACCATGCGGATGGTCGTTCGGGTTCATAACGGAACCACGTACTGTAGGTCTGATACCCATGTGACGTGTACGGCCTGCTTTACCTACGTTGATCAGGTTGTGCTCTCCGTTTCCTACGACACCAACAGATGCTCTGCAAATGATTGGAACCATTCTCATCTCGCCAGACGGAAGTCTTAATGTTGCATATTTTCCTTCTTTCGCCATCAGCTGTGCGCTGTTTCCTGCTGAACGAACGAGCTGTCCGCCTTTTCCAGGATATAATTCGATATTGTGGATCTGAGTACCAACCGGAATCTCAGAAAGAGGCAGGCAGTTTCCTACTCTTACTTCTGCTTCTGGTCCGTTCATGACTTTCATGCCATCCTTTAATCCTTCCGGAGCGAGGATGTATGCTTTTTCACCGTCTGCATAGCAGATCAGTGCGATGTTTGCTGATCTGTTCGGATCATACTCGATTCCAACAACCGTTGCCGGAACCCCATCTTTCTTTCTCTTGAAATCGATAATTCTATATTTTTTCTTAGCTCCGCCGCCGCGGTGACGAACTGTAATTTTGCCCTGGTTGTTGCGGCCGGCTTTTCTGCTCTTGGAATCCAGCAGAGATTTCTCAGGAGTTGTCTTTGTTATCTCAGAGAAATCAGAGCCAGTCATCTGTCTTCTGGAAGGTGTATATGGGTTATATGTTTTGATTCCCATTACTTTCTCTCCTTTCGTTTTGCCTGATTATTAGTTTCACGGAATTGCACCGTATATTGTACGCTTAAATGGGTTCTCTCAAACCCGGCCCGGTCTTACAGGCCCTCAAAAATCTCGATATCAGCGCTGTCTTCTGTAAGCTGAACGATAGCTTTCTTTGTCTTAGCTGTCTTTCCGTATGTCATTCCACGTCTTTTCGTCTTACCGTCAAGGTTCATGGTATTTACGCTTTTTACTTTTGTTCCATTGAACATTTTTTCAACAGCTTCTTTGACCTGAGTCTTGTTGGCCTCTGTGTGGACAAGGAATGTGTATTTCTTTTCAGCCATCAGCTCCATTGTTTTTTCAGTAACAACTGGTTTAAGGATTACATCATAATATTGAATGTTAGCCATTATGCATACACCTCCTCAATCGTTGCAACAGCAGCTTTCGTAGTGATTACTGTGTTGTATTTTAAGATATCAAATACATTGATTGTATTTGTATGAGCCGTCTTCACGTCTTTGATGTTTCTTGCGGAAATCTCCACGTTCTTGTTGCCGTCTTCCAGAACAAGCAGTGCTTTGTTCACTTTCAGGTTATTTAAAACTTCCTGGAATTTCTTTGTTTTGATCTCGTCGAAATTCAGCTCGTCGATTACGATAAATTTGTTTTCCTCTACTCTGGAAGTAAGAGCGGATTTGAGAGCAGCTCTCTTTTCCTTCTTGTTCATCTTAAATGAGTAGTCTCTCGGTACCGGAGCGAATACAACCCCGCCGCCTGCCCACTGTGGTGCTCTTGTAGAGCCCTGTCTTGCGTGGCCTGTTCCTTTTTGTCTCCATGGTTTTCTTCCGCCTCCGGAAACTTCTGCGCGTGTCTTTGCTTTCTGCGTTCCCTGGCGTTTGTTTGCAAGCTGGCTTACAACTGCCATGTGTACAAGATGTTCATTTACATCAACACCAAATACGGCATCGTTCAAATCGATTGTACCAACTTCTTTACCTTCGATATTATAAACAGATACGTTTGCCATCTGTGTGTTCCTCCTTTCTTCGTCAGTCAGACTAGTTAGCCTTTACAGTTTCTTTGATTGTCACGAGGCATTTTTTTGGTCCCGGAACTGAGCCTTTTACTAAAAGCAGATTGTTTTCAGCGTCAACTCTGACAACTTCAAGATTCTGAACTGTAATTTTCTTGTTACCCATCTGACCTGGCATCTTCTTGCCCTTGAATACCTTGCTGGGATCAGATGCCGCACCATTGGAACCAGCGTGACGGTGGAACTTAGAACCGTGGGTCATTGGTCCTCTGCTCTGATTGTGACGCTTGATTGCACCCTGGAAACCTTTACCTTTTGAAACTGCAGTAGCATCAATCTTGTCTCCTGCTGCAAAGATGTCGGCTTTGATTTCCTGAGCCAGTGTATATTCTTCAGCATTGTCAAATCTGAATTCTTTTACATATCTTTTCCCGGATACGCCGGCTTTGTCAAAGTGTCCTTTTTCAGCCTTTGTAACACCGTTTCTGTGCGCAATTTCTTTCTTGCCGCTCTTGTCTTTTGTGACAATCTTTTCTTTCTTGTCGGCAAAACCAACCTGAATTGCACTGTAACCGTCGTTCTCTGCTGTCTTAACCTGTGTTACTACACATGGGCCAGCCTGAAGTACAGTTACCGGAGTTAATACTCCATCTTCGTTGAAGATTTGAGTCATTCCGACTTTTGTAGCTAAAATAGCTTTCTTCATTATAATTACCTCCTGTGATTTACAGCGGAGCGCTTATGCGCTCATCCTAAACTTTAGGAATACTGCTTACTTATTTTTCATTTTGATATCAATGTAAACACCGGCCGGCATCTCCAGTCTGGATAATGCGTCCACAGTCTTCTGTGTCGGTGTGATGATATCGATGAGTCTCTTATGAGTTCTCTGCTCGAACTGCTCTCTGGAGTCTTTGTACTTGTGTACAGCTCTTAAGATTGTTACGACTTCCTTCTTAGTAGGAAGTGGTACTGGTCCACTCACTTGTGATCCGTTCTTTTTTACAGTTTCGATGATTTTCTTTGCAGATGCATCAACCAGCTGGTGATCATATGCCTTCAATGTGATTCTCATTACTTGACTTGCCATAAAAAAAGTCGCCTCCTTTTCGTACTATTCCATCAGTACGACAAGCGGTGACTGTACACTCTCCCGTGTGTGTCGTGAGAAACTCACACGTTGTTTCATACCTCTTATCCTTTGATAATCAGTAATCAGTTGTGATTCGTACAGTGACTTGTCGCCAGTTTCCTAACTTGACATTCGCTCCACGGAAAACCTGCCATCATGCTTTCGCACCCGGCAGCAACCTCACGCTTCACAGCTATCATGCCACAGCTCTCTTAGTATAGCGGATTCATCCATATATTTCAAGAGGTTTTTCGGAATTATTGTATTTTTTTTAATACATCCCAAGCTAATTTCACATTCCATGTCTTTTCCTTGAAATTGAAACATATTTATATAGAAGAAACAGCTTTATCTTTGGTTTAATATATATTGTTTTTTTATCAGGCTTAATGAGTATAACGTACTTTTTATAAAAACTGCAATATTTATTTGTTAATTATTTTCAGAGTGCAATCATTTTTTACAAAACTATTCTTTTTAATCCCCCTCTCTTGACATCACCGCGGTAAAGTGGTATAGTGTAAGCAACTTATAGGATTGTAACCAAAGGCGGTTTCCCTCATACTAGGAAAGCGCCTTTTTATAAAAGTATAAGCCTTATCCTTTACCCGCATAACCAAAACCATACATATGGTTGCTATTGCAGTTATGCCAGCGCCGGTTGTTTCCCCCAAGAACAATCTTGCACTGGTAAACTCCAATTAATATATACATCCTCATTGTAGGACATTCCCCAGATTTGTATATAATACAAACTGCATGGCAACGAGGAAAAACCTCTCAATGACATACCAAAAGCGAAAAGCACGACCAAGGTCGTGCTTTTCGCTTTTCAACAAGGAGAGCAAGGAGGTCAGACCCCTCTGCAGAGGGGTCTGACCCCCTTGCTCTCCATTTTTCGTATTGTTTAACAAAAAAGGGACAATTCCACCGGATCGTCCCTTTTTGTATCTTAATATTACACTTTTGCCACATATTCGAACGGCAGCGGAACTATCGTGCCTGGTGTTTCTATTTTGACAAGCTGTTCAAGCGCTGCTTTTACTATATCCGTCTGCATTTCTACATCATTCGGCGCACCTGCGTTGGCACCCATGGGTACTAACGGAGCTACGGCGCGTGGTGTACCGGTCTGACGGACAACCGGGGGAAGGGCTGCAATAATAATCGTAGGTATTCCAGCCTCTTCAATCGCTCTCTGCACCAATACTGCAGAGCGGTGGCAGGTACCTCAGCCAGCGGTGAGGATGACTGCATCCACATCCTCTTCTTTGAACATCTGTGCGATTGCAGGTCCTGTTTCGTTTTTAAACTTATCCTGATCTCCACCGCCTCCCATGAATCCGGCATGCACCGGGGCGCATTTTCTGATAAATCCTTCTGCTGCCAGTTCATGGATTCTGTCGATGGGGAACATACAGTTAATGTCTTTGTTTACATCCCCATTATCGTACCCTCCATGGGATACCATCAATTCACTTGACGGAGTATCGTTCGTGATCCTTCTCCAGCTTGAGTCGCCGGCCAGATTAAATCTTTCCTGACTCTTACAGTGTACACCCGCTGCGGTAGCAAGGGCAATAGACATATCCCTCAGCGTTTTTGTCACAGGTGTCCACACTGCCGGAGGAGTAATCGGAACGTATATTTCTGACTGTAAACCTTTTGTGGTTGTCAAACTCATTCTTCTACCTCCTTGTTTTCTGCGTCTGCTTTACGCATCTCTTCCTGATGTCTTTTATATGTGGTCAGATTACTCACGTACTTCTCGTTTATCCCGGCCCCGAGCTGCTCCACAAAACTCATGTTCCATGCAACCTCCTGCCCTACTGCCAGGGGATAGTCGGTAATCAGCATGCGCATCGGAATCTTCAGATAGCCGAGTCTGCCCTTTAAGTCTATCCCGACGCAGCCGTCATGGATCTCAACGATTACCCCTTCCATACGTATCATCTTGTCGCCATATATTAATTCTTTCATCTTAGTCGTATTTCTCTTTTCTCTTTTGGCTCATCGGCAGTGACTGTTCATTCTTCACCAGCTCTATCGGCCGGCCCGTCACATTTGATATGAGTTCTACATTTGTCTTTTTTACACTTGGATTCCATTTTCTCTCTGCTTTATTCACCCCTTCACCCGCCATTGCATTCTTCAGCATGGCAAGGGCTCTGAGTGCATCCTCATGGCAGAGAGTATTGCAGGCAAGCACTTCGTTTTCAATGCCCGACTCCGATTTATTGTTGTCAACCATATTGGTCATGTATTTATTACCAACGACCAGAGCCCCCTGTACTGCGCAGAAAGACATACCAACAACGGGAATCCCGCGCATTCCGATCTGTTCGTGATGGCTCGCAAAATCAATATGGTTATTGCCAAAGCCTTCGGTTGTGATAAACGCTCCGTCCACATCCATCATCTCCGCCATCATACCGACACGTTTCGAAACATAAAATTTCTCGGAATTGATCTGCGGGCTTCCCACAAAGATTACTCCACACAGGTCGATTTCCGGATCGTGGAGCGCTTCGAGTACCAGCGGCTCCCTCCAGTAGTGCCTGGACATCTCTTTGGATGCCGGCCCGATGCAGGTCAGCGCGTGGATACAACCGTCCAGCACCTCCAGCGGTGATACACAGACCGGCACATTGCCAAGGTCGACATTCGGCTTGGCTCCGAGCACACCCACCGGTTCAACCGGAAGGATCAGGTTATCGTGCATAGCCCCCTGTCCCATGATCTCCTTTACAATGACAACTTTCTTCCTGCCCGGCCTTCTCACCTGGTCAAATGTCTCTGTATCAACCACCAGTGAATCGTCATCCAGTTCTTTTAATGCATCCCTGATCTCCTGCGTAATGACGTCTGTGGCTGTGTGCGCAGCAAGAGGTCCCGGCCTTTCCATATTCATGCCTTCTTTGATTGTCACCTGGGTCTTGATAAAGATCTCACCCTTGTCAGGCGCTCCGGGCCGGTTCCACATAATATTTTCATCCAGATACCCTTCTGAAGAGCCGAATTCCCCAATCTGCACTCCATTGGCATCTGTACCTGTAACCATCATGATAACGCCGTCCAGAACTCTCGTTGTGCCGCTTCCGACTTCATCGCCGTCTTCCTTGCAGGCAATCGGCTGTACATCCATAATCGTCTCGGAATACGTGTGATATTCTGCCGGTACAATAATGTCGATCCGCAGATCAAATACCAGGTCCTGGGAATCTACACATTCTTTTTCAATTCCTTCCCTGATATACAAGATGGTGCCTTTGATCTCCGTCTTCGGGCCGCGCTTTACTTCTGTAATCTTATAATGCTTTCTTGTCAGTGTTCTGACAACTTTTTCCTCCTGCCCCGGTGCCTCCGGAATAGATTCCGCTGACAGGCCGGTTCCCTGAACAGCTGCCGGAGCAGCTGCCTGTGAAACTCCCGCCGTATTCATCAGCGCCGCAGGTAGTTCTATATCTATATCTCTGCCTTCCCCTATATGAATCCGGAACATCGGTCCTTCTGCCGTCGGTAAAATCGGTAAAACCGCTGCCGGTTCCGCTTCAGCGGCCGGTTCCGGTTCGCTGGCCGCTGCTGCTTTGGCTCCTTCTACGACATCTGCCGTCAAAGGGCACAGAGAATCACAAGTCTTTGAAAGCCTGGCCCCCAATACCTGTTCAATCGTCAATGCGCCTTCCAGTTCCAATAACCCTGAATCTACCAGATCATCAAAGATAGCCGGATCTTCCAGATTGGATGCCTGTATGATAGTCCCCGCCTCCGCTCTGCAGCAGAGTACCGCAGGGTCATTCGCATGTTCTTTCGCTGTTTCAGCTGTTATTGACATACTTTTCTTTCCTCCTTTATCTATTTTCCATCAGGGATGGACTGCCTGTCTTTTGGCAGCTGGTCTACCTGCTTAGAAACGGTTAATCTTCTATACAGCGGATGGTTGATCGTCCTCATAACATGATCTGTCTGATGGAATACTTTCAGTTTCATCTTCGGGGCGGAACCCATAACGGTATTGGAACAATCCGAGCAATTGCCAATAATTATATATTCCGAACCGTCCTTTTTGAACTGCAGACATTTTTGGGCCTGTCCCGGACAGTTGCCGGGATTCTCGCACTTCAGCGTCCCGTTCTTCATCTCCACAGCCTGCTTGCATCGAGCTACTGACACAACATTCCCATGCATCTTTTCACAGACATCCCTCATACGGTCCTCATCGCCTCCGCAGGCGCAGACGAGAAGTCCCACAGGCGCACCATGAAGGTCCGGCAGATCAATTGTCACAATGATACCTCCCGTGGTTTTTGTTACCGGAGCATCCTTTTCCACAGGTTTTCCCGTGAAAGGGCCGCCCATGATGATTTCCCCGTACACGCCGTCAATTCCGCCTGCCCTCTCAATCATGTCACCCACACTGGTTCCGACCGGAACATCCATATAAACATGAGGCTCATTTCCGCCATTGATTTTTCCAATAACAGTCATGTTTTTGCTGAAGCAGGGTTTCTTCAGATCTATAGCTTCAGCGACCCGCAGGACGGTTTCTACATTAATCACAATAGAGTCCGCCGCCGAGGGAAGCTGGGTTGGATCCAGAAGCTTTCCCAGTATCTCCCTGACCACGGCCCGCTCTTCTCCCATCGGATAAATATCCGGAAGAAGATGAATGGAAATATTCTCCTCATTCCGGACCGCCTCTCTTAATATATCCACAGCCTTTTTATTCTTGGCCTTGATAGCAAAAATGGCCTGAGCTGCATTGGCTATCTCCATGCAGTACCTGACTCCCTTCAGGGTCATCTCTATATTATCTTCAATTTGGCGGATATTATGATAGAGTCCGGGTTCGCACTCTACCGCATTAACCAGAATGTATCCGCCATTCAGATCCGTGCCCAGCTTCACTCCTGTCGGGAATCCCGCGCCGCCCATTCCAACAACGCCGGCTTCTTTTATCATATCCAGGTGGTCACCTTCCTGAATCGGTACGAACGCATCTTTCTGTTCGTCATCCGGAACGATAATAATCCGGTCTTCAAGAATGTCCTGTACACTTCCGTAAACGCTGGAAAAAATATTTGCTCCCAGCCCGGTCGGAGCGGCGATCAGCGTCCCCTTTTCCACTCTGTCACCTATTTTGACAACCGGCTCACACGGAGCTCCAACATGCTGTCTTAGCAAAAATTGTAAATTTCCCATGGCCCGTTTTTTCTCCTTTATATCACTTCTTTATGAATCCTTGCTTCTTTATAAATAGTCTACAGAAATTAATGATCCTGCAGATCTTGTTTTTGGCGGAGGCATGTGGGAATCGAACCCACCCAGGACGCTTCAAACGCCCAACACTGGTTTTGAAGACCAGGAGGCACACCAGTTACCCTTCTACCCCCTCACTTATATGATTATTCTATATCATTGCCATATTTACCGCTGGTTATGATATCTGATGTTAAATGAAATAAACCAGGCCGCTTGCTGTATGATTTATTCACCCTAATCGTGTTTATATATTAACAAATAATCGTTGACTTTTCAAGGCTTTTCATACATAATAATTTGTATAAACTGAACTGCATACTAGAACGTGGTCTATTATTGGTTTTTTATCATTTTTTACCTGTTTAATCCACAGATTAATCTCCATAATAACCCGTAAGGTATTATTTAAGAAACGCTTATAGGTGGATTCTATAAATCAACAGCTAGGAGGAAGGGTTATGAATTACAATCCAAAAATTAACCTGAATGCATTTGAAGCATCATTTAAGGCAATTGACACACATACCGTCGGAGAATTTACCCGTATCATCATGTCCGGCTTTCCCGAATTAAAAGGCGACTCCATGATGGAGCGCAAACAATATCTTGCAAATAACTTTGATAAATACCGCCAGGCGCTGATGTTTGAACCCCGGGGGCACCATGACATGTTTGGGGCCCTGGTAACGGAACCGGTGAACCCGGAAGCTGATTTCGGCGTTATATTTATGGATACCGGAGAATATCTGAATATGTGCGGCCATGGTACAATCGGAACAACAACGGCGCTTATTGAATCCGGCCTCGTGCCCGCCGTAGAACCTTTCACAGAAGTAGTATTGGACGCGCCGGCCGGTCTTATTCGTGTAAAAGCAGAAGTTAAAAATGGAAAGGTACTGAATGTCACACTAACAAACGTCCCCGCTTTTCTTTATAAAGAAAATCTTACGACCGTAGTAGACGGCAAAGAAATTAAATACGACATTGCATTCGGCGGAAGTTTTTTTGCTCTTATCAATATCGAACAGCTTGGCTGGACGGTAGATAAGGAATCTATTCCAAAGCTGACAGATTTTGGCATGAAGGTAATAAAGCAGGTAAACGCGGAGGTGGAAATCAAACACCCATTTCTTGACATCACCTCTGTTGATCTGGCGGAGCTCTACTGCCATACCGACACAGAAGGCTGTAATTACCGCAATGTAGTTATTTTCGGTGATTATATGTCTGACCGTTCCCCGTGTGGTACCGGGACAAGCGCAAAGCTTGCAACGCTTTATTCACGCGGTGAAATTAAGATCGGAGAACCGTTTGTATACGAAAGTTTTATCGGATCCCAATTCAAAGGTGTGATCAAAGAAGAGGCAACTGTCGGTGAATTCAAGGCAGTGGTTCCCCAGATTACCGGAAGCGCTTATGTTACCGGCGAAGCAACCTACGTAATCGATCCCGATGATCCGCTGAAATACGGATTTAAAGTTGCAAGAGGCGAATAATATGATACACAAAAAATGGGTGTGGTTTACTTCCCGAGTAACAGTTCAGGCAAGGTTAAACTGTTACTCGGGAAGTAAACCACACCCATTTTTCTATATTTTTTCCATAGTCGTTATTTATAACTTATGCTATACTAATAAACGAAACAGAACGTATAAATGCTAAGGCGTGTTTGCTTCTTAATATCTAAGAGATTGTTAAGCACCCCTCGGGAAAGAGAGCTTGTTATGCCAAGGAAAAAACAGACAACCAAAAGCCGTATCGTAAAAGCTGCCTGGAACTTATTTTATAAAAACGGATATGACGACACAACCGTAGAGGACATTATCAAACTTTCCAAGACATCAAAAGGAACATTTTATCACTATTTTAAGGGGAAGGATGCCCTTCTCTCCACCCTTTCGGATCTTTTTGACCAGAAATACGAAGAGATCTACAGTACCATGGATCAAACGCTGTCCTCCAGGGAGAAACTGCTGCTGCTGAATCACGAATTATTTTATATGATTGAGACAAGCATTGACCGCAATCTGCTTGCATCCCTGTATTCATCGCAGCTTGTCACAAAAGACAACCGTTCTCTTCTGGATGACGACCGTTACTATTTTCAGCTGATCACGGAGATCATCACTGCCGGGCTTGATTCCGGAGAATTTTGCAGTGCTGCCTCCGCAGCGGAGCTTGTAAAGATTTATACAATGTATGAGCGCGGACTTCTCTATGACTGGTCACTCTGCGAAGGTAAGTACCCGCTGTCCGCATACAGTGACAGACTGCTCCCTCATGTACTGGATAACTTTGAAAAGGGGCTTTAAGCCTTTCTGCCGCCTTTTATTGTATTTTTCGACAAAAACTGATATGATTAAGAAAAATACATATGGAGGTATAATCTGTGTCCGAAGAATTAATTCCTACAAAAGATGAAACTGTCAATAAAACACCCGGGACTCCCACGGCTGTCCCTCCGGTTGATACAGATGTTTCGAATATTGTGCCATTTGCATCAGAAATGCCAGGCTCCACTGAAATCAACAGGGAAGGCGCCGTAAAAGAGGCAGCAGCAGAGACCACCTCCGCGGCTTCCGCTTCGTCTGCATCTGCGTTATCCGATGGATCCGGCAGCCCGGCACCGGTATCTCAGGCGCAGGAATCTGCAGCTAAAGAACCGGAATTATCACAAAAAGTATCTGAATTAAAGAACAAAGCCGCTGACTTCACAGATAAGGCTTCTGAGTTTACCGGTAAAGCCTCTGAATTCACCAGCAAGACATTTAAAAAAGTATCCGCCCAAAAGGAGACAGATACCGATTACGAAATGCCCGATGAGGAGCCGGCCGATAAAAAGCGCTTCCATTTCAAAAAGGAAGATAAAGAGTTCTTCCGTGATAAGTGGATTCTCTCCCGAATCAGCGACGATAATCTTATGGACTATCTTACTTTGGAGCAAAAGCGCAATGAATTGCAGCAGCAAGCCCGGGACATCAAAGAAAAACGGATTATGAAAGCATTTGAGCTGACGATATCCCTGGCGGCAATTGTTGCTGTGATATATCTGCTTAGAGATAATCCAACCATACTCGTCAACATACTTTACATAACTGGAATACTCGTGGCATTTTGGTTTTGGAAGAATCCTCGTGATAAGTAGAGCGGGGAGAGCGGACGCCTGGACGTTAGGGGAGCGGCGGGAGGGACGATGGTGTTTTCTGATACCGGCCGTTTAGCCTAGTTTCCGTAGGGATAAAATAAAAAAATCTGATGGAACCAGCGACATGCAGCGACAAATCTGATGATTTGTCGCTTAAGTCGCTTCAAACTTTGCTTTGGATAGCAAAGTTTGTCCATCAGATTTTTTTATTTTATCCCAACGGAAACACGGCACACTATGAGGTATCAGAAAACACCATCGTCCCTCCCGCCGCTCCCCTAACGTCCAGGCTGCTCGCATCCGGGCTGTACTTAAAAACTTACACGGGCAGGGGATATGACGGAGCAGGCGGATCGTATTGCTTGGGTTTGATGTTTTTGATGCTGTTTTTTATTTTTTTAGCTCAGGTCTAGTACATTGAAAAATAAGTAACTTACTGTTCGATGTGCTAGTATTCGTATTATAATTCCAGTACTCCTCTCAGACATCTTTTTTATGCAAAGTGGATTTATACCATACACTCCTGGATTGCTTCTTCCTGGATTCCGGCCAGTTCTATTGCTTTTTGGACTGCGGCTTTTTGGGATGGGGCCGTGCACCAGGAGAGGCCGCAGCCTGCGGATAGGATGCGGGGGACGGGGATTAATCTGCCTGGTATGTTCTTTTGACGGCATAATTTTTCCATTGCCATGGCGTCCGCAGTTGTATGAAATGTGATGACTAGTTTTAACTCTTTTTTTCTCATTTTACTCACCTACCGTAATGCAGACTATGACGGCTGCGCTAACTCTCTTACTGCACGGACAGCTTCTTTAATTTCTTCTTCTGTGTTGTAATGTGAGAAACTGAACCTTACGGCCCCCTGGCCTTCCGTTCCCAGCGCTCTGTGCATCAGCGGTGCACAGTGTGCCCCCGGCCTGGTAGCAATCTGATATGTTACAAATAGTTCATCGCTTACATCAGAAGAATCATAGTCTCCAATGTTGAAGGATACGATTGGACATCTCTCATCCGTGGCAAAATCACCGTAAACCGTCACGCCTGGAATATGGAAGATTCCCTCGTAGAACTGCCGCATATGGGCTAATTCTTTTTTCCGGATCCAGTCAATCCCATTCTCCTCCAGATATTCCAGCGCCGCATTTAAGCCCGCGATTCCATGTCCATTCAGGGTTCCTGCTTCCAACGCCGTCGGCATTTGCTTTGGGTGGTGTGTATTATACGTATCCACACCGCTTCCGCCGCTTAAAAGCGGACGTACTTCTACGCCCTCTCTGACATACAGGCCGCCGGTTCCCTGTGGGCCCAACAGGCTTTTATGGCCGGTAAAACACAAAATGTCAATGTGCATTTGCTGTACATCGATCGGATACACTCCGGCTGTCTGGGATGCATCCACGATGAGCAGGATCCCACATTTGGCAGCAATCCGCCCCACTCTTCCAATATCCACCATATTACCGGTCAGATTGGAGCCATGTGTGCACACAATTGCCTTGGTATTTTTTTTGACTGCATTTTCCATCTCTTTATAGGAAATGTTGCCCTTTTCATCGCATCCCAGGATCGTAAGTTCCGTTCCTTTTTCCCGGCATTCGTATAGCGGGCGGAGGACCGAATTATGCTCAAGTACGGTTGTTATCACATGATCACCGGAACCCACGATCCCCTTGACCGCAATATTCAGGCTCTCCGTTGAATTAGCCGTAAACGCAATTCTTGTTGGACTTTCCGCATGGAACAAACGGCAGAGCTTTTCCCTCGTGTCAAATATCATTCTGGACGCACTCAAAGACGCCTCCGTTGCGCCTCTTCCCGCATTTCCAATCGCGCTCATTGCGCTGACAACAGCCTCTGCCACTTTTTCCGGCTTCTGTATTGTTGTCGCCGCATTGTCCATGTAAATCATAACTTCCCCCTCCATTTCCCTAGAGCGTGTCTGAAAATTCATTGCCGCAATATCCCGCAAACTGGGACAACATCTTGCAACAAGCAATTTTCAGACACGCTCTAGAGTGCTTTACCTATCCAGTATAACCCGCAAGGCTTTAAGCGTCTAATTGAAAACCGCCATAAATTAAAACCACTATAGACAGCCTCTATAGTGGCTGTTAAAATGTATTTTATTCAATGGTCTGCCGCAAGGCTTCCCGTAAAGCATTCGTTATGGAATTTCCTTCGGATAAACTTTGCTCACCACCCGCAGAAAGTTTTCTGCGGGCGCAGACAGCTGGAAGTTTTTATTATAAACGACATTTATGTCACGCTTTCCTTCCTCCGCATCCAGAGGGAAACACAGGATACTGCCGGCGCTGATTTCGTCTTCTGCAGCAAGGCGCGATATAATGGAGATTCCAACGCCTCTGCTCACTGAACGTTTGATCGTCTCCTGATTTTCTATGCTCGCTACAATCCTGAGCGCATCTATTTGGATTCCCATCTTTTTCAGCAGCCTCTCGGCCTCCTTACGGGTACCGGAACCTTCTTCCCGCAGAATCAGAGGTTCCTCCTGGATCCACATGTTTTCCGATTCCGTTTTTATCTGCTTCTTTTCGCTGAGAAGCTTTTCCCGCAGGCGCCTGTATTTATCTGAATTCGGTGTGATAATGACCAGTTCATCCTGGTAAAACGGTATGTACCGGCAGTATTTTTTTTCCAGTACTGTTCCGGTAAATCCGATATCCGCATTTCCGTTTATTACCTGTTCCACTACTTTTGCGCTGTCCGTCTCTGCAATTTTAAAGCGTTCTCCGGGATACAGCTCACTGAATTTTGCCAGGATCTGAGGAAGCAGATACTGGGAAGGAACGCTGGATGCGGCAATATGCATGCAGTGGCTGGTCTCTTTCCTCGTCCTGTTAAATACTGTTTCAATCTCTCTCTGAAGCACAATCATCTGCTTTGCATAGCCATGCAGTTTTTTCCCATCTTCTGAAAGGCTGACCTCTTTTGTATTTCTCACAAACAGGCAGACTCCCAGTTCCTGCTCCAGCGATGAGACATGTGCGCTTACTGTGGGCTGTGTCAGGAAGAGTTGTTTTGCCGCCTTTGAAAAGCTTCCCTCCTCCGCGACCGCTGTGAATGCCTCTATTTGTTTCAGATTCATAGATTCGATATCCTTTCACTTTCTGCTCCTGTTTTCCGGGTGACCTTAATGCTGTCCATGTATTCCAGAATCGGTTTCGCACTTTTCCGGCTTGTGCCAAACATATCACGAATCTCTGCGATTGTAATTTTCCCGTCTGCTTTCAGCTTTTCCACAATCTTCTCCCGTGCCGCGTCCATATAAGAACCAAGTGTGTACATGCCATCCGCTACTTTTACGATTTCTCCGCTGTCAACCAAAAGGAGAAGGATATCCTCCACCGTGCCGGCAGGTATTTTCCCGAAACTGATATCCGTCATTCTGGCAAAATCATAACCCGCGGGTTTCAATACGCCTAAAAGCGTGCGCCGCACCTTCTCATAAACCGCATCCCTGGCCGCTTCATACGCCGGCGGCGCAAGGAATTCATCATGGCGCGACAGAATGTTCTGCGCTTCCAGATACTCGATATATTTATCAAATATATTGGGCTTTACGCGTTTCATGTAGGTACTGTGCACTTCTGCCTTCGCCATACCATAGCGGTAAGGGTTCTTCTCCACGTATTTTTCCAGGGCATTCAGAATCTTCTCTCTGTATGCACGCTCGTCCGCTGTATGCCACACGAACGTATCCTTTTTCATCGGGAAAACACAGACCAGTCCCTCCTCTGCAAGAATCTTCACGGCCTCTTCTGTCTCTTCTCTGGACAGCGCCGTGAGTTTGGCAAGCTCTGACATCGCAGCCATTGTTTCTGCGTACTCTTTCACATGCAGTTCAATTACATCTTCGGCGGAACCGGACTCCTTCTGCTTCAGGGAATCCAGAACCTCCGGGGAAAACCGTTTCTTCTTCACCGCATTTGGTTCCAGTATCACACCGCCCCCGATTGTCTCCATAGGAGAATAGAACCGCACAACAAATCTGTCCCCTCTCCGGAAGGCGACCTCCTTTTCCATTCTAAGCTGGACATATCCGCTTTCTCCCGGTCCAAGAGTCTCATCACCCAAAAGGACAGCGCGGCACAATACCTCGCTGGTACCGCTGAAAAAATGCAGCCTTGTGTTGTTTGCCAGGACACGCACGGAGGAATCCAGCATTTCCAGTTTTACATCCAGGAGCCTGGAATCTTTCATGCTTCCGGGGGGCGCAAGGACGCAGCCTCTTTGCAGTTCCTTTTTCTTCATATTGGAGATATTGATTGCCACGCGCTGGCCCGCATAGCATGTTTCCACGTCCCTGCCATGTACCTGGATATTGCGGATCTTACACTCCCGTCCATTCGGAAACATCTCCAGTTTATCTTCTTTTGAAATCGTCCCGCTGACGAGCGTACCGGTTACCACAGTACCGAAGCCGGAGAGAGAAAATACCCGGTCTACGGGCAGCCTGGGTATGGTGTGAATCTCCTTTTCCACCACCTCATCCTCGCTCAGGCGCTCAATGGTTTCAACCAGAACGGGAATCCCCGCCCCGGTTGCTGCCGACACTTTCACGACAGGAGCCCGTTCCAGAAATGTTCCCTGCAGTTCTTCCCGGATCTCTTCTTCCACCATCTCCAGCCATTCTTCGTCCACCAGGTCGCATTTATTCAGGACCAGAATACTTTTTTGGACTCCCAGCATTTCTAAAATATCCATATGCTCTCTTGTCTGGGGCATGATTCCCTCATCGGCTGCGATAACCAGAAGCACCAGATCCATCCCCACAACACCGGCAACCATATTATTTATGAACTTCTCATGGCCCGGAACGTCTATGATGCCCGCCCGGTTTCCGTTCTTTAAGTCGAACCAGGTAAACCCCAGGTCGATTGTAATTCCTCTGCGCTGTTCCTCCTCCCAGCGGTCCGTGTTCCGGCCGGTGAGCGCTTTTATCAATGTTGTTTTTCCATGGTCAATATGGCCCGCTGTTCCGATAATAATATGCTTCATAAGGGTTTCCTTCCTTTTCCAGGACATTCTGCTCCTTTAAGATTCTGGTAAGATAGTTCATGAATTTTCCATCAAATGTCCGCATATCCAGGAGGATCTTGCCATTCATGACCCGTCCCACCACTGGCACCGGCATATGTCGAAGCCTCTCTTCCAGCTCCGGTGTACTGATATCCAGGGGGCGGATTGTCACCGCAAAGCTTGGGATGCGCTCCAGCGGCAGGGAGCCGCCTCCGATCTGTGCTTCACAGCTTTCGACGCCGATTTCTGCAGTCAGTTCTGCACGTCTGAGCATTTTACAGAACTTTTTGGCATCCTTTTCCACCTCTTCCGGCTTTCGCGTGATCATAGATAAGGCCGGTATGTTGTGTACTGCTTTCTCTTCCGATAAATATTCCCGCAAAACGACTTCCAGCGCCGAGGCTGTAAATTTGTCAATCCGCAGCGCCCGCGTCAGCTGGTTCTTTTTCATCATGTCTATATATTTCTTTTTTCCAACAATGATCCCCGCCTGAGGGCCGCCCAGCAGCTTGTCTCCGCTGAAACAGACCACATCGGCCCCATTTTTCACAGAATCCTGCACCGTGGGCTCATAGGCCAGTCCGTATTTGCTTAAATCTACCAGGACACCGCTGCCCAGGTCCTCGATGACCGGGAGCTGATACTTTTCTTTCAGTGCTGCCAGTTCTGCAACGGAAACCGATTCTGTAAAACCTACGATCCTGTAGTTGCTGGTGTGCACCTTCATGAAGGCCTTTGTCTCCTCCGTGACGGCTTCCTCATAGTCACTAATATGTGTTTTGTTGGTGGTTCCGGCTTCTCTGAGGACTGCGCCGCTTTGTTCCATGACATCGGGAATTCTGAATTTGCCTCCGACCTCTACCAATTCTCCCCGGGATACGATGACTTCCCCGCCTTTTGCCAGGGAGCTTAAGATCAGCATAACCGCGGCAGCATTATTGTTAACAGCCATGGCAGCTTCTGCCCCTGTGATCCTGCATAGAAGCCTTTCAAAATGAGAATACCGTTCCCCCCTGCCGCCTTCTTCCAGGTCATATTCCAGATTGGAGTAGCCTCCTGCGATATATGTCACCTGCTTCAGATGTTCAGTGCTAAGCGGAGCACGGCCAAGGTTGGTATGCAGTATCGTTCCCGTTCCGTTTAACACGCGCGTCATGTTGGGGCGGTGCATATCCGCTGCGGTAAGTTCTATGCGCACCATAAGGCTTTCTATCTGCTGTTCGGCTTCTTCCTCGTTCTCACAGGACGCAATATAGGCGCGAAGCTTATCAAGCTCAATCCGTACGGCTTCCAGTACACCGTCATAACCATACAGTTCCGCCATTTGCTTTATAACATTGTTTTCCATCAGAACATCTACTTTTGGGATTTTCCGATATAAAAGGTTCTTATTCATAGACTGCTCCTTATGCTTTGTTTGTAGTGCCTCCCATCGTAATTACGCCGGGAGGCACTAATTTGTATTATGGCAAAAGCCTTATCAATTTTTCTTCTTTCTCCAGCACCCGTCCGATCACGGAGACTTTGGTGTCCAGTTTTGCACGCTTCAACCCATTCATAAATTCATCCGCATAACACTTTGGCAGGCTGAACAAAAGGCCGCCTGATGTCTGAGGGTCGTACATGAGGTCTGTTACATATTCTTCTACGCGTTCCGCGTCCACCATACTCTGACAGTGTTCACGGTTTTTATAGGCACCGGCAGGGATTAAGCCCATCTTGGCGTAATCCGCAGCCTCCTGCATGTAAGGCACCCTTTTTGCTTGAATCTCCAGCGTTACGCCGCTGGCCTTAGCCATTTCCGCACAATGTCCCAGCAGTCCGAATCCGGTGATATCCGTACAGGCATTGACCGGAAATCCCTCTGCTGCTTCCTTTGCTTTTTTATTGAGGGAAGACATCACTATGACGGCTTGTGTTTTGGCCTGTTCCGAGGCCATTTCCGCTTTTACCGCAGTATTGATGATGCCGCTTCCGATCTGTTTGGTCAGGACCAGCACATCCCCGGGCCGGCAGCCATAATTTCTGTATATCTTATCGGGATGTACAAATCCCGACACACTCAGGCCGTACTTCGGCTCATCATCCTGGACGGAGTGTCCTCCCACCAGCACGGCGCCGGCTTCCTTTACCTTATCGGCACCGCCTCTTAAGATCTCCCCGAGAATCTCCGGGTCCAGACAATTTGGAAATCCCACAATATTCAGAGCCACCTTTGGCTCTCCTCCCATCGCGTATATATCGCTGAGGGAATTGGCTGCTGCAATCTGCCCGAAGGTATACGGATCATCCACAACCGGGGTAAAGAAGTCAACGGTCTGAATCATAGCAATATCATCCGTAACCTTGTAAATCGCAGCATCATCTGACGTTTCAATCCCAACCATGAGATTCTCATCCTGGAATTTTGGCAGCTTACCCAGAACCTGGGCAAGGGTCTCAGGACCTATTTTAGCCGCTCACCCGGCTGTCTTTGCCATCTGGGTAAGACGAACATCTTTCCCTTTGTTCATGCCATCTTCCTCCTTTCCTGGAGCGTGTCTGAAAATTGCTTGTTGCAAGATGTTGTCCCAGTTTGCGGGGTATTTACTGCCAAATACAGGAAGCGTAGTGGGCTACGCCCTCTGGATTTGGCAGTAAATAGACCGTGAAGTGGGGCAGCATCTTGCGGCAATGAATTTTCAGACACACTCTAGTATTGCGCACTCTCAGAAACTCTATTTTTTAGGGACGGATCACTTTTTGCGCTCCATTCATGGTCTCTACAATCGTGTACATATTGGTCACGCTTCCTACCTGAAGCTTTTCCTTCAGCCCGTAATAATCCAGGCATGTACCGCATGTCATAATCTGTACGCCCTGGGCTTCCATTGCTTTCAAATCCTCCAGGGAATCAGAACCTTCCGCAGTAAGCCTGGCTCCTCCATTGTAGAAAAGGATTGTCCGGGGCAGTTCCTCGAGCTGTGACACGGCAAAAATAAAGCCTTTCATCAACACTTCTCCCAATTCATCATTTCCCTCTCCCATCCGGTCTGAAGATACTACAACTATTGTACCGCCACTGCTGTCCGTGCAGCACACGGCCTCTTTCTGCTGTTCCTGCTTCTCATACTGTTCCTGCTGCAAAACACCGCCTTCCTTTTTAATGGCAATCCGATATTCTTTTTCTCCGGTTTTTTCCCAACTTACCCCGGCTCCGGAACTGGATGCCAGCTTTGTTACATTCTGGACGGCAATTTCATTATCTACCAATACCTCAAGAACTCCAGGGCCTTCCAGTTCCTGGAGAGCCTTCTTCGTCTTTATGACAGGGATGGGGCAGGCGTCTCCTATTGCATTAACCGTTATCATAATAGTGTCTCCTTTCGAAATCAGTGCAAAGGGGTCTGACCCCTTTGAAGTTATTTATAGATATATTCTATCACTGACTTGGCTTTGAGTAAACAATATTTATTGTCAACATCTGTTTGTTTGTCCCGATGCTACTATGTTGTCGAACGATCTGTTGTAACCGTTCAGACAGGTCTGTGCATTTACTGCACAGACCGTACGAAAACATGATGATTGCAGGCATCGCATCCTGTCTCCGCTTTGCTCCGGTCCGTGTTAAACGTACGCCGCCGGCGCACAGCCCCCTTCGCCGCAGGCGAATTTCAATGGGCTGGATGCGTAACAGTTCAGGCCTGTCTGAACTGTTGCGATCTGTTTCTGTTATGATAATAATATCCGAAAATCCATGTTGATAATTTTATGCATTTATGAGATGATATGTGTAGTTTTCCGCTTGTTTTGGAATTTTAAACAGGCAGTTTCCGAAAGAAAGGATAAGATAAAAATCATGTGGATTGCAGATAACTGGAAAGATTATGAGGTCATAGATTGTTCCATGGGAGAAAAGCTGGAGCGCTGGGGGGATTATTTTTTAATTCGCCCGGATCCCCAGGTCATCTGGGACACGCCTAAGACACAGAAGGGCTGGAAGAAACCAAACGGGCACTATCACCGCAGTAAAAAGGGCGGCGGGGAATGGGAATTCTTTGATCTGCCCCATCAGTGGCAGATTCATTACGGGGAACTTACTTTTAACCTGAAACCTTTTAATTTTAAGCACACAGGGCTATTCCCGGAACAGGCCGTAAACTGGGACTGGTTCTCCGATAAGATAAGAAACGCAGGCCGGACAGTAAAGGTGCTGAATCTTTTTGCTTACACGGGCGGCGCTACGCTGGCAGCAGCGGCAGCCGGCGCACAGGTTACCCATGTGGATGCCTCCAAAGGCATGGTTGGCTGGGCAAAGGAAAATGCGGCATCCTCCGGACTGGGCGAAGCTCCGATCCGCTGGCTCGTGGACGACTGTGTGAAGTTCGTGGAAAGGGAAATCCGCCGCGGCAATACTTACGATGCCATTATCATGGACCCTCCCTCCTATGGAAGAGGTCCCAAAGGGGAGGTATGGAAGATTGAGGATATGATCCATCCGCTGATCAGGCTCTGCACCCAGATCCTGTCAAAGGATGCGGTATTCTTCCTGGTTAATTCCTATACCACCGGACTGGCCCCGGCCGTCCTGACATATATGATCTCCACCGAGCTCAAAGCCTGGAACGGAACCGTAGACTCCCAGGAAATCGGGCTTCCTGTAAGCTCAAACGGGCTGGTGCTGCCTTGCGGCGCATCGGGACGCTGGGAAAGAACGTAAACCCCTTGAATAGATTTTCAGGGCTTGTGCCCCATCTGTACAAGTAAAGAATACTGACATATAAGTCAGCCCGCCGGAACCGGACGTTCTGGCGGGCTGCTGTTCTTCGTGAATCTTCCCTGCATATGCATTCATAGGTGAAATGATTACTGCACTGTAATTGCACCCAATATCTGCCCAATGGGTGCGGATATGTTTAGCTCAGCCCGGACGGCCTTTGCAGTCTCTGACTTATTAATTACAACCAGATGCCTTCCACGGAAATAATCGATGAATCCCGCGGCCGGATAAACTACCAACGAGGTTCCTCCAATAATAAGGGTATCTGCCTCGGTAATTGCACCTACCGCCCCCTGGATTGTCCTGGAATCCAGACCTTCCTCGTACAGCACCACATCCGGTTTGACGATACCTCCGCATTCACAGCGCGGTATACCGTCGGAGTTCTTGACAAACTGCGCATCGTAAAAACGCCCGCACTTCATGCAGTAGTTCCTGTGGATGCTGCCGTGGAGTTCGAAGACAGTCCGGCTGCCGGCAGCCTGATGAAGGCCGTCAATATTCTGTGTGATCACAGCCTTCAGCTTTCCCGCCTGTTCCAGCTCTGCCAGTTTGAGATGCGCAGGGTTGGGCAGCGCATCTAATATCATCATTTTTTCCTTGTAAAAGTCGTAAAATGTTTCTGTATACTCCATAAAAAAGCTGTGGCTTACTACCTGTTCCGGAGAGTATTTGTATTTCTGATGGTAAATACCGTCAGCACTCCTGAAATCAGGAATATTGCTCTCTGTGGATACTCCTGCACCGCCAAAAAACACAATGTTACCGCTGTCATCTATTATTTTCTGAAGCAGTTCTATTTCCTTTTCGTACATTCTGATACCTCCTGATTCACACACCGGCTCCATTTTGCAACAGCCACGTAAACATGCATACTAACGGGCACCGCCGTCTCTGCATTCATGGGTTATGGCCGATATCGGATGCGCTATCTGTCTATCACATTTCCTTTCTCAATATGCTCCTGTACAATCGCCTGCATACATTTCCATATATCTTCCGAGGTTTCCTCTATTTTCTGATTCCGTTTATAAATCTGTGACTTTTTCACCTTATGCTCCGCCCAGCTTTTTCCGCCGGATGCATCATTGAGCAGCAGCGGCTGAAAATTATCCAGCAGATGGGCAAACTTCGCATCCGGAGTCTCATACTCCTCAAACTCCTCCCACAACCTGCGGAACTCCTGCCCCTGTTCCTCCGGAAGAAGACCGAATATCCGGTCCGCCGCTGCCGCTTCCCTGACACGTTTCGTCTCTGCCCCTGCGGAATCATACGCATAGGTATCTCCTGCATCAATCTCAACCAGATCGTGAATCAGAACCATGGTCATCACCCTGGCCGCATCTGCATCCGGCACATACTCCTGCAAAAGCACTGCCATCAGCGCAATGTGCCAGGAATGTTCCGCATCGTTTTCCTTTCTCCGGCCGTCTGCCAGGTAGGTCTGCCGGTAAATATTTTTTACCTTATCGATCTCCCTGATAAACTGAATCTGCTGCTCCAATCTTGTCATTTTTCCAACCTCTTTTCTTCTATATTCATTACATGTAATACATTAGATCTCAAGTATCTCATCCAGAGAATCCATTCCGTACTCCGCAAGCAGCTGCCTGATCCCCTCGCCGATCTCTTCTCTTGTATAATCGTTTTGGGCCAGAAAATCATCCCCGTATTCGTTCAGATGATGATAAAATCCAATTCCCATTTCCAGATAAGTTTGATCCGACTGATCCAGTTCCTGGTACAGCATATTTTCCGCCTTATTCACCGCTCCTGCATCCGCCATTCTTACCAGACGGGCAAACAGATCATCCGCTGCCGTATATTTATTTTCCTCCGGAAGCTCATACTGCGGACTTGTCTTTCGAAATATAATCCGCGCCAGGGCCGCTGTTTCCCCCTTTATCATCCTCATAATATAATCCTGTTCAAATTCCATATCAGCACCTCTTTTCCCCGCTGCTTACTCCCCCTCCTCCTGCTGTTCGGAGGCATCTGCTTCGTTTAATCTTTGTCTGTTTTTCTCCCTCTTTGATATGCCAAGCCATATTCCAATAAAGAAATATGCCGCAAAACAAATCCCGATCAATGTATTGACTAAATACCCCGTATCCGTGGGATTAAACTTCAATACAAACGTTTTTACAAGATTATCTTTTCCGCTCAGCACAGCGTCAACCCATGTATTCAGTGTCATAATTAGTATTCCTGCCAAAAGTGAAATAAACGCAGATTTAAAATACCAGTTCATTCCCTTTATCTTTGCCGTAAGAATCATCAGCCAGACTGCAGCAACCGGAAATGCCGCGATAGGAAATGCATACCGATACAACCAGTCCCCTCCTGTATAAAGGTTACACGCGTACAGAAGCAGAAATGTAAAAAGCGTAACACCGAGTGCCGGCAGAATGACTCTGTGCTTTTTTACAAGTACCGGCAGGATCGTGACTGAAAAAGCGATCCCAATTGAAAACAGGACAATGTAAAACCAGGAAAGTCTGTGCTCAATAACCAGATTGCAGATCAGGCACGTGAGTACGGCCACCCCATAAAGTGCCAGCATAATACGCAGATATAGTTTAACGGCAGGATGCCTTCCTTTTTCACTGTCTTTTTTGTTACTGCCGCTGTTCTCTGTTCTCATCTTTTTACTCCCCCGTTTTTCTGTGCTTTATATCTGATTCAAAAATATCATCAATCAATAATTCTTCAAAAACCTATCTTCTAACTGCAATTTTACCACACTCTTCCTGAGATTGCCATTAAGAATACTCAGCAGTAGGTGACGAGCTTTGGATTTGTCGGCGGATGGGGGCGCGAAATAAAGAGAGCACCGTAAGCCTCCCAATTGCACCTATGCCGTTTTGATGTGCGGACACGAACCTAAGAAATTCTAGGAAGCCGACAGCCAAAAAAGTGGGGCACAGGCGACACATCACGAGAAATCCGATGATTTCTCGCGCTGGGTCGCCTAATTTTGTGATTCGGTGATCACAAAATTTCCCCACTTTTTCGGCTGTCGGCTTCCAAGAATTTCTAAGGTCCGCTTTAGCACTTCTAAACGGCATAGGTGCAATTGGGAGGCTTACGGTGCTCTCTTAATTTCGCTGGGTGCATCCAATCGGAGGAAGGTTGTCACCTGGAGAGGCGCTGAAACGGAGCAGCGTATTGATTCGCTTGGCGGAACATAAAATCTCCATTTGTTTACCAATGGGAAGAGTGCGGCCTGACAGAAGTATAAACAGTTACACTGTAAGTACATGAACGCCTTGTCCTTACCATGTACCGAATTTATTTCGTATCACCAAGCGAATTCATACGCTTCCCCCGTTACGCAGCGCCCCAATTGACGCGCTTTTTTACCGATTGGATGCGCCCAGCAAAATGAAGGGATAGCCGCCAGCCTCCTAAGGGCATACATGCCGTTCCGTACTGCTAAAGCAGGCCTTAGAAATTCTTAGAAGCAGACAGCCGCGAAAGTGGGGAGCTTTTATGATTCCGAATCATAAAAGCGGATGGCCCAGCGCGAGAAATCATCGGATTTCTCGTGATGTGCCATCTGTGCCCCACTTCCGCGGCTGGCTGCTTCTTAGAATTTCTTAGGTCTGCGTCCGCAATACGGAACGGCATGTATGCCCTTAGGAGGCTGGCGGCTATCCCTTCATTTTGCGCCCCCACCCAAATCCCCGGCAATTCTACAAGTCCACTTTTCCGGTAGTGTCCCCGTTGATTACGTAATATGCCGCAAATTCTTCTGGTTTCAGATAGATCTTTACGTCTTTCATATCGCCCACTTTATTCTTCAGTTCCTTAGTCCATACATCTTTCACTTTCTGAAGTACTTCTTTTTCTGAGTATTCTTTTCCTGAGAACTGAAGGAACAACTCTGTCTTTAACTCTGCTTTTTTTGTGGTTCTCTTCGCAGCAGTTGTTTTTGCTGTGGCCTTCTTAGGTGCGGCCTTCTTTGCCGCTGTTTTCTTTGGTTCTTCTGTAACAGGTTCAGGATCTTTGAGAACAGCTGCTCTTGTTTCAATGGCTTTTGTCGTATCTTTCTTTGTCTCGATCGCCTTTGCCTTTCCTGCTTTCGTCTCAATTGCCTCGGTTTTAACAGCATCTTTTTTTGCAGCCTCTGGCTTTACTGTTTCCTTCTTTTCTTCTCCCGGTACCGCTGCTTTTGTAGCCTCAGCTTTTGCAGTTGCTGTCCCGGCTGCTTCTACAGATAACTCTGCAGCCTCTTCTGCCGCTGGTTTTGTGGTTACTGGTTTCTTTGTTGTTTTCCTTGGTGCCATACTTGCTCCCTCCTGCTAAAACAATCAAGTATTTAGACTTCAACATGAACGTTTTTTTGCTACAAGGTGTATTGTACCTCATTTTTTCTCAAACGTCAAAAAAACTTTTCCATAGTCACTAAAAAGGTTACTGTTCATCCTTATACCCACGGAAAAACTTTGCAAGGCCTTCCAGAGTCTTTAACAGAATCGGAATTTCATTTTCATCCAGGCTCTGAATGACGGCATCTGTCATCTGCGTGTGAAAATCCTTATGGTGGTAAAATGCTTTTCTGCCCTTCTCTGTGAGCCTGATATAGACTACACGCCTGTCGGATTCACTTCTTTCACGTACCACGTATTTTTTGTTCACAAGGCTGTTGACGGACGTCGTAAGAGACCCGGCTGTGATGCCGAGTTTCCTGGCTACCGCGGACATGGTGCTGTCTTCCCCAAGCCCGATGGCCTCTATGATATGCATGTCATTATTGCTGATATCTTTGTACTCATCTGTTATAATTGCCTCTTCCTCTAATTCCCAAATTTCATTAAACAAATGAACCAGTATATCATTGATGGTCTCGTGTGCATTCACAGATGCTGTGCTCCTTTCTCTGTATCGCATATTACTGAGCCGTATTCACTCAAAACAAAGAATCTATAACTTCTTTTACGGTTTCCATGCGGTTCTGCCTGTATGTTTCGGCGCCGCAGAACAATAATGCTTCCTCTGCGTCTCCTCTGGCCGCCCGTATAAGACTGTCCGTGATGCAGTATGGAATCTCCGCGGGATTGCACCTGGCCAGGCATCTGTGGCATGGAGTATGCTCAATCTTCTCCCCTAGCATAACACGTTTCATAAACGGATTCAAGATTGCGCGCCCTGGCATGCCCACAGGGCTTTTCACGATTACAATGTCTTCTTTGGATGCCTTGAGATATGCCTCTTTATAACGGATATCAGCATCACACTCCTGTGTCGTCACAAATCTGGATGCAACCTGAACTCCGTCCGCTCCCAAAGCCATGACGCGCCGTACATCTTCCGCATCAAATATCCCGCCGGCTGCAATGATCGGTATTTCCATATGGTATTCTTCTGCGAAGCCTCGGACTGTCTCTATGATTTTGGTGATCTCCTCTTCATACTTCTCGGGAGAATAAAAGTCCAGTTCCTCTTTCTTAAACCCAAGGTGGCCGCCTGCCTTCGGACCTTCAATTACAACAAGGTCAGCAGTCCTGTGGTATTTTCTGCTCCAGTATTTCAGAATCACTTTAGCAGACTTTTCTGTGGATACTATGGGCGCAATCTTTACGGGGCTTCCCGCAGTCAGAGCCGGCAGTTCTGTGGGCAGGCCTGCACCGGATATGATCAGATCCGCACCGGCTTCCACGGCGGCTGCGACATGCTGCTTATAGTCCCTAAGAGCTACCATGATATTATATCCGATCAGGCCGTCAGGCGAAATAGCCCTTGCCTTTTCCATTTCTTTCCGAATGGACCGCTGATTTGCACCTGACGGGTCCGCGTCAAAGTCCGGCTCCCGAAAGCCGATCTGGGCCGTCGAAATAATGCCCATTCCTCCCTCCTTCGCAACTGTCCCCGCCAGATTTCCCAGGCTGATTCCTACCCCCATACCGCCCTGTATCAGGGGCACCCTGGCCGTCTTTTCGCCAATTTTAAGTGGACTCATATTTACATGACCTCTCTTTTCATTTACATCTTTCTGAATCGTCTGTAGCGTTTTTCGGTCAGCTCATCCCCGGAAAAAGCTGTATACTTTTCCAGGAATTTCTTCATGTGCGGTTCCAGTACGGCGCAGACTTCTTCAAGCTTCTCCTGTGTATAATGTTCCGGCTCCGGTATGACCTGTTCGATGATCTGGAGCCGCAGCAGGTCATCCGCTGTCAGCCGCATGACTTCGGCGGCCTCGCTGGCGCGTTTGCTGTCCTTCCACAAAATGCTGGCAAATCCTTCCGGGGAGAGTATGGAGTATACGGAATTTTCCAGCATCCATACCTCGTCGGCAACTGCCATTGCGAGAGCTCCGCCGCTTCCGCCCTCACCGATTACCACGGACAGAACCGGAATTTTCAGCCCGGACATTTCAAACAGGTTTCTGGCAATTGCCTCTCCCTGCCCGCGTTCTTCGGCCTCCAGGCCGCAGAATGCGCCCGGGGTATCCACAAAGCAGATGACCGGACGGCCGAATTTCTCCGCTTGTTTCATCAGGCGCAGCGCTTTTCTGTAGCCGTCGGGGGACGGCATACCGAAGTTGCGTTCTATGTTTTCCCTGGTGTTTCTTCCTTTTGCCTGTGCGATCACGGTCACCGGCCTGCCCGCAAAATATGCAATCCCGCCTGTGATTGCCTTGTCGTCCTTGTAACACCTGTCTCCGTGTAATTCTATGAAGTGATCGAATAGATTTTCAATGTAATCAGAACCCACCGGACGGTCTTTCCTTCTGGATATCTGAACACGGTCCCAGGCACTGCGCGCTTTCTTGCCCCTGCCGACCTGGATTGTGTGTTCCTTTCTCTCCTTCGCCAAGCGCTCTATACAAGCATCACCGCTGTGCAGACGAAGTATCTCCGCCAATTCTGGTTTCATGTTTTCACGCGCAACGATACGGTCTATGAAACCATGTTCCAGTAGAAATTCTGAACGCTGAAATCCTTTGGGCAGCTTTTCCCCGATGGTCTGTTCAATAACACGGGGGCCGGCAAATCCGATCAGTGCATGGGGTTCTGCCAAAATGATATCACCCAGCATCGCAAAGCTGGCAGTTACACCGCCCGTAGTCGGATCCGTCAAAACAGATATATACAGCTGCCCCGCATCGCTGTGCCGTTTCAGAGCCGCCGATGTCTTAGCCATCTGCATCAGGGATACAATCCCCTCCTGCATTCTTGCGCCGCCGGAACAGGCAAAGATAATAACGGGAAGCTTTTCCTTTGTTGCACGCTCCACTGCACGGGCGATCTTCTCGCCCACTGCCTCACCCATACTCGCCATGAGAAACCGGCCGTCACATACGCCGACCACGGCCGGCATGCCTTCTATTTTTACCTTCCCCGTAACAATAGCTTCTTCCAGCCTTGTTTTCTCCTGAAGTGCTTTTATCTTCTCCTCATACCCATTAAAGTTCAAAGGATTTTTCGTCGTCATTTCCCTGTCCCACTCTTCGAAGGATCCTTCATCCGCCAGCATCTCTATCCTTCTGTACGCGTGGACGCGGAAGTAGCCGCGGCACTTCGGACAGATATAGAAGCCCTGCTTAACATCCTCCGCAATAATAGCCGCGCCGCATTTATTACATTTTCTGAGGAGCCCCTCCGGGACTTCTGGCCTAGACTCGTTCAGAGAAATATAACTCTTTCTGCTCGTCTTCTTAAACATATTCTGTAACTTCATAAACAGCTCCTTCATGGGGGTCACTTCATAGGGGTCTGACCCCTTTGCGAACCTTTTTCTGACAATTCTGATAATCTTGATATGCCGCTTTACATTTTTTCTATAAATTCGATGTCTATATCACCAGACTCAAAATCTGGATGGTGTAATATTTCGTACTGATAGTCTACGTTTGTGTCGATCCCCTCGATGATGATCTCTCCCAGTGCGCTGCGCATCTTGCGGATCGCCTCTTTTCGGTTTCCTGCGTGTACGATCAGTTTTGCAAGCATGGAATCATAATATGGGGTCACCGTATATCCGCTGTATATGGCAGCGTCTATACGCACGCCTTTCCCTCCCGGGAGGTACATGTCCGTAATCGTTCCTGGTGACGGGCGGAAGTTCTTCTTCGGGTTTTCCGCGTTGATACGGCATTCTATGGCGTGCCCGGTTATTTTGACATCCTCCTGAGCATAGCGCAGCTTTTCGCCGTCTGCAATGCGGATCTGCTCTTTTATTAAATCAATTCCGGTTACCCACTCTGTTACTGGGTGTTCTACCTGGATCCTTGTGTTCATCTCCATAAAATAGAAGCTCCCGCTTTTTTCCAGCAGAAATTCTATTGTACCTGCATTCGTGTAGCCCGCTGCTTTTGCGGCTTTGACTGCTGCATCCCCCATGTTTCTCCGCATTTCTTCGGTAAGAGCAATGGACGGGGATTCCTCTATCATTTTCTGGTGGTTCCTCTGTACGGAACAGTCGCGTTCACCAAGGTGGATGACGTTTCCATGTTTATCCGCAAGTATCTGGAACTCAATGTGCCGGGGATGCTGGACAAAATGCTCGATATACATGGTGCCGTCCCCAAAGGCCATCTGGGCTTCTTTCTGTGCCGTGTTGAAACTGTTCTCAAAATCTTCCGGGGTTTCCGCCACCCGCATGCCTTTTCCGCCGCCGCCAAGGGCCGCCTTGACTATGACAGGATAGCCAATCTGATCAGCCGCGGCAGCACCTGTTTTTGCATCGTAAATCGGTTCGGTGCTCCCCGGGATCACAGGTACACCGGCTGCTGTCATCGTATTTCTGGCTTCCTGTTTATTTCCCATTTTTTTAATCACTTTAGACTCTGGGCCGATAAATGTTATATTGCACTGCTCGCACAGTTCCGCAAATTTACTGTTTTCAGACAGGAAACCGAACCCCGGATGGATTGCGTCCGCACCGGATACAAGGGTCGCGCTTATGATACTCTCCATACTCAGATAGCTCTGCGCAGAAGGAGCCGGACCAATGCAGACCGACTCATCCGCCAGCTGTGTATGCAGGGCTTCCCTGTCGGCTTCAGAATAGACTGCCACTGTCTCGATTCCCATTTCGCGGCAGGCACGGATAATGCGTACTGCAATTTCTCCCCGGTTTGCAATCAATACCTTTTCAATCATAACTTGCACATCTCCTTAATTTCCAACCATGAATGTCAACTCTGCCGTTACTACAACTTTACCATCCACAGAAGCAACTGCCTGGCCTACTCCCACGGGGCCCTTCTGCTTGATAATCGTAGTCTCCAGCTTCAGCTTATCTCCCGGATATACCATACCTTTGAATTTGCATTTCTGAATGCCTCCAAAGAATGCGATTTTACCTCTGTTTTCCTCTACGCTCAATATGGCAACGGCGCCTGCCTGTGCCAATGCCTCCAGCGTCAGAACGCCGGGCATAACCGGATGTTCCGGGAAGTGGCCCTTAAAAAAGTCCTCACGGTATGTCACGCATTTATACCCAACCGCATATTTGCCGGGCTCATAGTCTTCAATATAATCCAAAAGAAGAAATGGATGTCTGTGCGGAATAATCTCCTGGATCTGTTTAATATCTAATCTGTTCACTCTTAACCTTCTTTCTTGAAAAGGGGGTCAGACCCCTCTGCAGAGGGGTCTGACCCCCTTGACCTTGATTGACTATTTTATAACAAACAACGGCTGTCCATATTCTACTGTATCGCCATTTTCTACCAGTACTTCTGCCACGGTTCCTGCATAATCGCTCTCGATGTCATTCATTAATTTCATGGCCTCTACGATTGCCAGTACCTGGCCCTCTTTTACACTGTCCCCTATATTAACGAAGGGGGCGGCATCTTCTGACGGTGCCGCATAGAATGTACCGACTAAAGGTGATTTTACTATTTTGCCCTCTGCTGCCGGGGCAGATACTGTTTCCTCTCCGGCCGGATCCGATGCCGCGGCGGCCGCCGGAGCCGGATTTGCCGGGGATGAAGCTGGCTGATTCGGGGCTGCCGGAGCCTGGATTGTTAATACAGGCTCTAGCGCGGCTTCAGCCGGAACCGTTTTTATCGTTTTTTTGAGAGAAAGCTTCACTGCGCCTTCCTCATATTTAAATTCTGTCAGCGTGGATTTTGAAACTGCATCCACTAACTGTAATATCTCGTCTATTTTCATGCTGCCTCCTTTTTGTGCGGCGCACTATGCTTCATACTTCTTAACTAATAAAGTTGCGTTATGTCCCCCAAAACCAAGGGAATTGGTCAGTACATAATTCACGTCTTTTTCTATGGGCGCACCTACTGCATAATTCAGGTCGCATTCCTCATCTGTCTCTGTGGTTCCCACCGTCTGATGGATAAAACCGTCCGTGATGCTTTTTACGCACACGACGAATTCCACACCGCCGGCCGCACCGAGGAGATGTCCTATCATGGATTTTGTAGAGTTGATGACAACGTCTTTTGCCGCATCTCCCAGCGCATATTTGATGGCCCGGGTCTCAAATAAATCGTTGTGGTGGGTGCTGGTCCCGTGGGCATTGATATAATCAATCTTTTCCGGCTCCACGCCCGCCTCTTTCATCGCCAGTTTCATCGCCATGCCGGCTCCTTCGCCGTCTTCCTGCGGCGATGTAATATGGTATGCATCTCCTGTTGAACCATAACCCACCAGCTCCGCATAGATCTCCGCGCCCCTCGCTTTTGCATGCTCCAACTCTTCGAGTACTACGATTCCCGCACCCTCGCCCAGAACGAATCCGTCCCTCTCTTTGTCAAACGGGATCGACGCCCGTTTGGGGTCTGCAGAGGTGGATAGTGCGGTCAGCCCGGAAAATCCGGCCACTCCGGTAGGGCAGATGCAGCTTTCCGTTCCACCTGCCACCATAATGTCCGCGTCGTCATACTGAATTGCACGAAAAGCGTCTCCGATACAATTTGTTCCTGATGCACAGGCCGTCACGACATTCGTGCACTTCCCTTTCAGCCCCAGCTGTATCGACACATTTCCGGCCGCCATATTGGATATCATAAGCGGAACCATCAGCGGGTTCACCCTGCTCGGTCCCTTTTCCACAATTTTCGTATAATTCTGCTCCACTGCCTGAAGGCTTCCGATACCGGATCCCACGATTACGCCCGCCCGGTACGCATCTTCTGCCTCCATATCGATTCCCGCATCCACGAACGCCTCTTTTGCCGCCGCAACAGCATACTGGGAAAATGCTTCCATACGCTTAGCCGCCTTAAAATCCATGCGCTCTTTTGCCACGAAATCCTTTACCTCCGCCGCAATCTGTACTTTATACTCAGAAGCGTCAAACCTTGTAATAGGCCCAATGCCCACCTTCCCGCTGCGGATGCCGCTCCAGAATTCCTCTACCGTATTCCCGATCGGAGTCACTGCCCCCAGCCCGGTTACTACTACTCTTCTTTTCATACTGATCTCCTTCTACATCGCCATTCCGCCGTCCACACACAGGACCTGCCCCGTGATATAACCGGCATTTTCAGAAGCCAGAAATGCAACCGCTTCCGCAATATCCTCCGGCTCCCCGAAACTCCCCAGAGGAATCTGCGCTGCAGCCCCCTCCTTTACTTTTTCAGAAAGTTCTGCCGTCATTTCCGTATTAATAAATCCCGGCGCAACCGCATTCACCGTCACGCCTCTGGATGCCAGCTCCCTGGCAGCGGCTTTCGTAAGCCCGATTACCCCTGCTTTTGAGGCGGAGTAATTCGCCTGCCCTGCATTTCCCATCACGCCTGAAACAGAGGATAGATTGATAATCCGGCCGCTTCTCTGCTTCATCATCTGCCTGGAGGCAAAACGAATACAGTGAAACGTACCTTTCAGATTCGTATCCAGCACCGCATCAAAATCATCCTCGGACATTCTCATCAGCAGTCCGTCACGCGTAATCCCTGCATTGTTGACCAGAATGTCAATCTGGCCGAACTTTGCAATGACTTCTTTTATAAACTTCTCACAGGCGCCAAAATCGGATACGTCGCACTGCATCGTCTCTGCCTTCCCGCCAGTCTTCTCTATCTCATCTTTTACTTCGTCTGCACGCCCCGCAGAGCCATTATAATTAATCACAACCACCGCGCCCTGAGAGGCTAGTTTCAGGGCTACAGCCCTTCCAATTCCTCTGGATGCACCAGTAACAACCGCTACTTTTCCTTCTAACATAATTCCTGAACCACCTTATCTACATCTTCCCACGTTCCTACATTATATACCTTTACATCTTTACTGATCTTTCTCATAAATCCAGCCAGCGTCCGGCCCGGCCCGATTTCTACAAACCGGTCAACGCCGTCCGCAATCATCGCCTCCACACTCTGCTGCCAGAGAACGGACGACGCAACCTGCTTCGCCAAAAGAGCCTTTGTCTGGCCAATATCACGAACATACGCTGCCGTTACATTTGTCACATAAGGGATCTGCATCGGATGCAGTTCAACATGCTCCAGCACCTCTGCCAGCTTCTTCCCTGCTTCCTCAAGCATAGGCGAATGGAATGGGCCGCTCACATTCAGCGGAAGCACGCGCTTTGCTCCGGCTTCTTTCAAAACCTCCGCCGCCTGATCCACGCTTTCCTTCCATCCGGTTATCACAATCTGTCCCGGACAATTATAATTTGCAACGCTGACTCCTGTCACACCTCCTAGTACCGCTTCAATATCGGATGCAGATAATCCAAGAACAGCCGCCATAGCGCCTTTTCCATCAGGAACCGCATTCTGCATAAGGATTCCCCGCTTGCGAACCGTGACAATAGCATCCTCTGCCGACATTCCGCCGGTTGCTGCTGCTGCACAGTATTCACCCAGACTTAGTCCCGCCGTCACATCGGGCTTAAGCCCCCGCTCTTCCAGTACCTTTTCCATAGCCAGGCAGACCGTAACCAGCGCCGCCTGGGTATATTCGGTCTGATCCAGCAGGTCATTTTCTTCAAAACACAGCGCTTTCATATCTATATCCAGCAATTCCGATGCCCGATCAATCAGCATCCTTGCCGTTTCACTTTGTTCATAAAAATCTTTCCCCATACCGGCCTTCTGTGCGCCCTGTCCGGGAAATATAAATGCCGTCTTACTCATAAAACCCTTTTCCTCCAATCAGGCCGTCTGTCTCTCTCACCAGCTTTTGAATCAGTTCCGTACAAGACAACTCTTCCTTCACCATGCCCGCAATCTGGCCGGACATTACACTGCCGTTTATCACATCGCCTTCCACAACCGCCTTGCGCAGCCCGCCCAGTGTCAGCAGTTCCAGCTCCTCAAAAGAGGCTCCCTCCTGTTCCTTCTGTAGGTAGGTCTTCGTCATCTGGTTTCGCAGGGCCCGCACCGGATGCCCGGTTGAACGGCCTGTAACCCGGGAATCGATATCCCTTGCCTTAATAATGCATTTTTTATAATTTTCATGAACAACAGATTCTTTCGTAACCACAAAATGAGTCCCCATCTGCACGGCCTGCGCACCCAGCATAAATGCCGCCGCAATTCCTCTGCCGTCCGCGATGCCACCTGCGGCAATCACCGGGATACTCACCGCATCCGCAACCTGCGGAACTAAAACCATGGTGGTATTCTCACCAATGTGCCCGCCGGCTTCCGTACCTTCCGCTACCAGAGCATCCGCCCCGCAGCGTTCCATTCGTTTAGCAAGTGCAACAGAGGCAACGACCGGAATCACCTTAACCCCCGCCTCTTTCCACATCTTCATATATTTTTCAGGAGAACCGGCGCCTGTTGTAACGACTTTAACGCCTTCCTCCACAATCACTTCTGCCACTTCGTCCGCGTAAGGACTCATCAGCATAATATTTACGCCAAAAGGCTTCGTTGTAATCTTTTTGGCTTCCCTGATCTGTTCCCGTACCCAGTCTGCCGGCGCACTCGCCGCTCCAATCAGCCCAAGTCCGCCAGCTTCTGATACGGCGGCTGCAAGATGATGTTCAGCAACCCATGCCATTCCACCCTGGATAATCGGATATTCAATTCCTAATATTTCGGTTACTTTCGTCTTCATACTAACAACCTTTCTTTCAAGTACTTATTATTTGTGCGCTTCTAAATATTTTACAACGTCTCCAACCGTAGCGATCTGCTCCAGATCCTCAGATGGAATCTCCACATCAAATTCTTCCTCAAATGCCATCACAACTTCAAACAGATCCAGAGAGTCTGCTCCAAGGTCATCCTTGAATGAAGTTGCTTCTGTAATTGTGTTGCTGTCTGCTCCCAATGAATCTGCTACGATTTCTTTTACTTTTTCTAACATAGTTTTAAATTCCTTTCATGCTCTTTTCTTTATATTTATTATTTATTTATGTAATCCGGCCTGGTACATCGTAAAATAATGAACTGAACATTGATATTCAGCCTTATATCCAGCCGGAGATTACCCGTTTCAATTACCTGTTTCTAATTCCTGTTCTATAGAAAATTACCTGATATACCGCCTCTACCATTCCAGAAAGGCCGCTCCCCAGGAAAGCCCTGCCCCGAACCCCGACAGTACCAGCCTATCGCCCTTTTTGAGCGTTCCCTTCCGGTTCAACTCATCTAATAAGATGGGAATGCTGGCCGAGGATGTATTCCCATATTCCTGCATATTCATGGGAAATTTACTGATATCCTGTTTCAGCCTTTTCGCCACAGCCTCTACGATCCTCTGGTTTGCCTGGTGAAGAACAAAATAATCCACCTCATCCGCAGTGCGCCCCGCCCCGGACAAAACCTCCAGAACTGCCTCCGGCACCTTCTTAACTGCGAATTTAAACACGGCCTGGCCGTTCATTTTCATATAAGAGTCCGTGTCCTGTTCATCAGGTAACCGGTCCTTGCGGTGCCTGCTCATACACGTTAGCGCATTTCCTTTCCCCCCGTCAGAATGGGTAACCGGCTGATAAAGGGTGCCTTCTTCAGCTCTGAGCACGGCCGCCCCAGCCCCGTCCCCAAACAAAATACAGGTGCCTCTGTCTTTCCAGTTCACCGTATTCGATAAACTTTCCGCCCCAATCACCAGGATCGTCCGGTACATCCCGGAAGCAATATAGGCCTGGGCTGTATTATACGCAAAAAGAAACCCCGTACATGCCGCATTCAAATCAAATCCGGCCGCATTGACAGCCCCCAGTTCCCGCTGCACCTCGCACGCCGTACAGGGAAGCAGAACCTCTGAAGTGAACGTCGATACCAGGATCAAATCCAGCTCCTTTGGATCCACGCCGCTGTCTTCCAGCGCTGCCCGGGACGCCTTCACAGCCATGGAAACAGTCGTGTCATCCTCAATAATATGCCGCCTCACAACACCGGTCCTCTCCCGTATCCATTCATCACTGGTATCGACCAGCCTGGCTAAATCATCGTTATCCAGAAAATGCTCCGGCACATAAGAACCTGTTCCACATATCTTTCCTATCATATTCTATCTCCATGTTTGAATTCGTAATTTTATTTTTATCCAAATACTTTTATCTTAAAATACTTTGATTATCAAAGTATAATAACAAATAGCTTATTTGTCAAGAGGAATATTTGTAGGATGTAGGGAGAGCCGCCCTCAGAAATTACAATGCCGAACAATCGATTAAAAGATACAGTATTCGAAATTGTTGAAAACCAGCTGGCCTCTGATGTATGCCCATTTGTAAAAGCTGCGGAAAGAGGTAAGTACTATAAATCCATTCTGGCAAATGCAGAAAACCCGGGCAGCCGGATCATTAATACTGAGGATGTGGCAGATCTGTTTGGGGTGCTGTGAGGAGGCTTTGCAATTTCACAGCACCTCCTCAAGTATCGGTGCAGGCCAATGAATCTCCTTGTCTTGAACAATGACTACAAACACCTTCCGAATTCAGAAAATTCATCTAAAATGCCTAAAGGTAAAGAATTTTAAAATAGGGGTTTACAAAGTCCGGTAGCTTATGATAGAATATCACTTGTCGAGCGGAAGTGGCGGAATGGCAGACGCGCTAGATTCAGGTTCTAGTGGGAGTTTATCCTGTGAGAGTTCAAGTCTCTTCTTCCGCATTGATTGAGAAGTGAGAAGTCTTAATATATTAAGGCTTCTCTTTTTTTATGATATAGGAAATTCCTTTGGAATTTTCTATATCATAAAACTCCTCCGGGAGGATGCACGTATGCCAATGGACCTGCACATACTAATACGTATCTCTGTATGTTCAGCAGCAACTTGACCAAACACTACTACTAAAGGCCCATTGACGATATCTTTTGTTTTAAATATAATGAAACTATAAATTTATTGTAGCCAAAAACAGGTGAAAACAGGACATGAAAAAGGCCCAAAGCATGCATCGGCATAGCTTTGCTGCTCATAACAGAGGCGCTTCTTTCAACTGCCCCTGTTTCATCCCATACTAAGAGGAGGGAAACGATGAAAAAAATTTATGCCTTAGGAGATGTAACATGTTCACACTGCGCACAAGTGATGGAAACTAAAATGAGTGCCATTCCTGGCGTAACATCAGCAATGATTTCTTTTAAATTAAAAAAAGTAACTGTTAATATGGATGATGACAAAGAAGCAGAGGTTGAAAGCCAGGTTCTCAACTTAATAGAGAACCCTGTTTACTGTAAGACTTGTCCTAACAGATAATTCGGGCAGACCAAAGTAATTTCGTACAGTCATATAGAGAATGGCTGCGGACAGCTTACCATTCAATGTCCGCCATTCGTTGCACAGTTTGTTCATGGTTTATCAAGTATCTCCACTTGAATCGTTGTAGTTCTAAAACCAGTACTAGATTCCGGGTGCTCCGGAATCTTCTTGAAACAGCGCTGTATCGCTCAATACTCCTTTTATGGGTTTAAGCGGCACAACGCTGTTTTAAGATTGTTTAAATAATTCTACTACTAAAGGCCCATTGACAGCATTTTTTCTTTTCCATATAATGAAACTATAAGTATATTGTAGCCAAAAGGGTGGAAATAGGACGGAGAAAAAAGACCCCAGAGTGTACGCCGGCATAAGATATTTTCAGCTGCTTCATTGTTGTTCATGGAATCAGGCAATTCTTTCGTATGAGCCGAAAATCACCCAATCTCTAAGAGGAGGGAAAGAAATGAGAAAAGTATATACCTTAGACAACGTAACCTGTACACACTGCTCTCAAGTGACGGAAACACATATCAGCACCTTAACGGGAGTGAATAAAGCCGTAGCTTCATTCAAATTGAAGAAGATTACCGTTGATATGGACGATGACAAAGAAGAAGAGATTGAGCGTCAGATCCAAAAGATTCTTGCCGATCCATTTTACTGTAAGAATTGCCCTAACAGAGAATAACGACATGCAGCAGCGGTGTATCCCTCCATATCCCTTTACCGGGATGGATCGATACACCGCTGTTTTTGTTGATTCACCTCTCACCCTATGGAGTTGGGAGAATCCTCACTAAACTTATTGAAACCGGCTCATTCTGCCAGCTGGTTATATTTTCCCCGCGGAACATAATGTGTATGCAGCAGATCATGAGCCTTATGTCCATTCGGATCTCCCAGAAATTCTGCATATAGTTTCATCAGATCCGGATTCTCATGGGACTTGCGCAGCACCTTGCGTTCATCCTCGCTGTACAGGGCCCGCGACCTCTTTTCACGATATCCCTCCTCACTGCACCGTGGCTGGCCGCCGCCGTTGATACAGCCGCCGGGACATCCCATCACCTCGATGAAGTGATATGGCGATGCACCATCCGCAACCTCCTGCATAAGTCTGGATGCCCCTGCCAGGCCGCTGGTCACTGCAATCTTCACCGTCACGCCCTGCAGATGCGCGTATTCCGGCAGCGTTTTCCCAATGGTGATCTCCGCCGTCTTCACCTGCTCAAGACCTACAATTGGCGTTACATGCAGTTTTTCAAAAGGCAGTTCTTCCCCGGTTACTACTTCATAAACCGTACGCAGAGCGGCTTCCATTACGCCTCCGGTCACACCGAAGATATCAGCCGCGCCGGTCCCCAGCCCCATTGGAGCATCAAATTCTGCATCGGGCAGCTTTACGAAATCGATGCCTGCTTTCTTAATCATTCGCGCCAGTTCCCGTGTAGTCAGCACCGCATCTACGTCGCGTTTTCCTTCCACTTCCATCTCTGGCCGCTGAATCTCGTATTTCTTTGCCGTACAGGGCATAACCGAAACCACGAACATATCCTCGGGCTCTGTGCCCGTTTTCTCTGCATAGTAGGACTTCACTAATGCTCCCATCATGGTATGCGGGCTCTTACAGGTAGAGAGATGTCCCAGTGCCTCCGGGAACTGGTGCTCCACATGCTTGATCCAGCCCGGAGAGCAGCTTGTGATCATCGGAAGCACGGCTTCTTCGCCGGCCAGCGCCGCATTCAGGCGCCCCAGCAGCTCAGTCCCTTCCTCCAGGATCGTCAGATCCGCGGAGAATAAGGTATCGAATACGTCATCAAATCCTATATCGTGAAGGGCTGCGGCGATTTTACCTGTTACCGGAGTTCCACAGGGCAGGCCGAATTCCTCACCCAGAGCCGCACGCACGGCGGGAGCCACCTGAACCACCACCCGCTTCCTGGGATCGGCCAAGGCCTTCCATACCGGTGTCAGGCCATCTGTCTCCTTGAGTGCTCCGGTGGGACAGACGATGGTGCACTGCCCGCACATCGCACAGGATGTGGAATTAAGCGGCAGCCCCATCGCCGGGCTGACCGTAGTCTCAAATCCCCTGTTCTGCGCCTGAATTGCCCCTACCTTTTGTATTCCCGCGCAGGCAGTCACACAGCGGCGGCACAGAATGCATTTGCTGGTATCACGGGTAATGGACGGGGATATGTCCACATGCCCCTCGGACACTGCGCCTTCAAAACGGCTTTCAGACACGTCCAGCTCATATCCGAGGGCCTGCAGCTCACAGCTCTGGTTACGGCTGCAATTCAGGCAGTCCTGTGAATGATTGGACAAAAGAAGTTCATACAGAACCTTCCTGGCCTCCAGAACCTTTGGAGAATGGGTTCTCACCTTCATGCCCTCTCTGGCCTTTACCATACAGGACGCCTGCAGGTTCTTCATCCCTTCCACTTCCACCACGCAGATACGGCAGGAACCGTACTGGTGGACATCTTTCATATGGCACAGGCTGGGCACGCGGATGCCGGAAGCCTCTGCCGCTTCCATGATGGTGGAGCCTTCCAATACCTCCACCGGCTTTCCATTTATTGTTAAATGTATCATATTAACCTCCTGGTCTCTGTCTTGTTATGGGTTCCCGCTGCTACCGCCTGTCGCAATGCAGACAGCGCAGGGACTCTGCCATAGCGTCCAGCTTGTGATATCCACAGTTTACTTCCCGGAAATTGCCGGTCCGTTCTTCCGGTTTCAGGCATCTGGTAGGGTAACGGTCATGGGGTTCGTTCACTTCCAGTTCGATTTCCGGAATGTCGAACTGCTGCCCCTTGTTCAATTCCCCTGTTCCGCCCAGGTACTGATCGATCTTCACGGCGGCCTGCTTGCCGTCGGCAATGGCCTGGATCACAACATTCTTGCCCCATGGGCTGACATCGCCTCCCGCAAATATGCCTTTCTCTGCAGTCTGTCTGGTATATTTATTGATCTCCAGTTTGCCGGTCTTATCCATCCCCACATTGGTCGTCCTGTAAACCTTGTGGTCTACATCCTGATTGATGGCGGTAACGACACCGTCACAATCGATGGTAAAGTTCGAACCCTGCAGCTGTTTGGTCAGCCTGCGCCCGTCGCTGCCAAATTCCGCTATACGGCGGCGGATCAGATGAACCCCAGTCACTTTGCCTTGTTCACCCACGAATTCCAGCGGGGACGCCAATGATATAATCTCAATGCCCTCTTCCCGTGCCTCTTCTACCTCATCCCTGCCTGCAGGCATCTCCTGCTCTGTTCTGCGGTAGACTACGGTAACCTGCTCTGATCCAAGGCGGACGGCAGTTCTCGCAACATCAATCGCCGTACTGCCCCCGCCGATAACAACAAGATGTTTCGGTACGGACAGGTCTTTCTTCAACCCAACGCGTTTCAGGAATCCGACGCCGCTTTCCACGCCTTCCAGTTCCTCGCCCGGGATATCGAGCAGACGGGAAGCCTGGGTCCCTGCCGCAATGTAAACAGCATCAGACTGGCTGCGCATATCATCAAAGCTCAAGTCTGTACCTATGCTGGTGTTCAGATGGATATGGACGCCGCTCTTTTCGATGGCATGGATCTCTTTCTCGAGAACCTGCTTAGGCAGCCGGTACTCGGGGATTCCCCAATATAAAACGCCGCCGGCCACGGATTCTGCTTCGTATATATGTACTTCATGCCCCAGGTTTGCCAGGTAATAGGCACAAGTCAGGCCAGACGGGCCGGCTCCGATGACGGATATTCTCTTTCCGGTAGACGGCAGCGGCTCCACCATCGGGATATTATAATCATCCCGAAGCGCGTTATCCCCGATAAATCTTTTTACAGAACAAATAGCAACAGGCTCATCCACCTGCGCCCTTCGGCAGTGATCCTCACACGGATGGGTGCAGACACGCCCGCACACAGCCGGGAATGGATTATCCTGCCGGATCAGACGGTAGGCATCGTCGGTCCGCCCTGCTGCCAGCAGAGAAAGGTAACCCGGAATATAAACATTTGCCGGACATGCATTTCGGCACGGTGAGGTCTGAAGTTCCGCACAGACACCTGCCGCGCAGTGTTTATCATAAATGTGGGATTCATATTCCCCGCGGAAATATTTTAAAGTGGAAAGTACCGGGTTGGGAGCTGTCTGCCCGAGGCCGCACATGGCAGTCTGTTTGATCGTCTCCGCCAGTTCCTCCAGAAGCTCCAGGTCTTCCGGACGGCCATCCCCTTCCGTTATCCCTTCCAGAAGCTCCAGCATGCGGCGGGTGCCGTTACGGCAGGGGAGACATTTGCCGCAGGATTCATCACAGATAAAATCCATGAAATACCGGGCCGTATCTACCATACACGTATCTTCGTTCATGACGACCAGACCGCCGGACCCCATGATCGCCCCAAGCTCCGCCAGGGACTCATAATCCACCGGGGTATTCAAATGCGCCCTGGTGAGGCAGCCGCCGGAAGGCCCGCCTGACTGAATGGCCTTGAACTGCTTGCCCCCTATGATACCGCCGCCAATCTTATAGATGATATCCCCCAGAATCGTGCCCATAGGAACTTCAATGATCCCGGCGTTAACGATGTCTCCTGCCAGGGCAAACACCTTCGTTCCGGCGCTCAGATCCGTACCGATTTTTCGATACCAGCTGGAGCCGTTCAGGATAATAGGCGCCACATTAGCCAGCGTCTCCACATTATTGATGATCGTCGGGCTTTCAAACAGGCCCTTTTCAAACGGGAACGGCGGTTTCTGGCTTGGCTCTCCCCTCCTGCCCTCAATAGAGGCCAATAGGGAAGTCTCTTCGCCGCACACAAATGCACCCGCCCCTATGCGGATCTCTACGTCAAAATCAAAACCGCTGCCCATGATGTTTTTGCCCAGAATACCGGCCGCCCTGGCCTGGTCGATGGCATCGCCCAGCCTCTTTACCGCGATGGGATATTCTGCGCGCACATAAATATAGCCTTTTGATGCTCCGATCGCGTATCCACCCAGCATCATACCTTCGATGACGCTGTGGGGATCCCCTTCCAGGAGGCTCCGGTCCATGAATGCCCCGGGATCCCCTTCATCCGCGTTGCAGACCATGAATTTGCGTCCGTCCGGCGACTGGGCCTTCATTCCTGCCTCCCATTTTACGCCGGTTGGGAAGCCCGCGCCTCCGCGCCCTCTCAGGCCGGAGTTTTTCACGACCGCGACCACCTCTTCCCGGCTCATGCCGCTCAATACCTTTGCAAGCGCCCCATACCCATCCCTGGATATATAGGCCGCCAGAGAAGAGAACTCCATCCTTCCGCAGTTTCTCAGGGCAATGCGGACCTGGCCCTCAAAGAAGCCGATATCTTTCATCAACGGTACATGGATCCCCATGTCGTCATCAAAGTATGTATACTCCTCGCATACCTCATCATTCATCAGATGCCTGAACACAATATGATCCACCTTTTCCGGATCCATCTCGGTATAGAATACTCCGTCAGGCTCAACCAGGATCACCGGTCCCAGAGAACAGGTTCCCATACAGCCGGTGACCAGGACCTCTATCTCGTCCTCCAGCTGATAATTGGCCAGCGACTCGTGAAGCGCGTCTTTTACTTCCTGACAGTGGGAAGAGATACAGCCCGCGCCTCCGCACACCAGAACCTGGCGTCTGTACTTTCTCCGCTGCGCCAGGTAATCTCCTTTGATCACGCGGAGATCCATCTGGTCCCTTACCACCAGGGTTTCCCTGGATGTCTCATTTATTACAGCCATAGTTTTACTCCTCCTCCTCATAGTAGCGTTGCAGTATCTGTTCCAGTTTGTCGGGGTTTACTTGTTTGTAGACCTGATCGTCTATGGACATGGCCGGCGCCAGCCCGCAGGAACCGATACAGCGAGCCACTTCAAACGTGAATATCCTGTCCTTTGTGGTCTCCCCAATCTCTACACCCAGAATCTCCCTCAGCCTCTCCACAATCTTTTTACCGCCCCTTACATAGCAGGCCGTGCCGAGACAGACACGTATGGTGTGCTTACCTCTTGGCTGGGTGGCAAAGAAGGAGTAAAATGTAACGACCCCTGACACCTCGGCCAAAGGTATATCCAGGCCGTCCGCTATGACTTCCTGCACCTCCAGCGGCAGATAGCCATAGATTCCCTGTGCCATGTGGAGAACCTGGATCAGGCTCCCTTCCTTCCCTTTGTACTCCGCTGTCAATTCCGCGATCCGCTCCAGCAGAGCTGTCTCACTGTGGGCACAGCCACAGCATCCTTGTGTGTATTCACCCATCAATTAGTGCCTCCTTTTACTTTTTTATTGTGAAAAAACATACAAAGTAAAAGCGGGAACTGCCTGAATGGCAGCTCCCGCTGATTGATTACCTGTATGTTTTTTACATCCTGAATCCTGTTTTCCTGTTTTTTTATGTATATACTGGTCCATATGATATGACTCCTCCCTGTTTCTGGCATTTTCCCCTAAAAATCAGGAACGATAAGCTTGTTATTAATTGTACAAATTCAAGCAAATTGTCTGAAAGTTTTTGTTATGGTACCGATCATATCACAACCAGTTTGTCTCTGTCAAGATGCAATCGCAAAATTCATAGTATGACAAAGAATTGACAGACAACAAAAACTGCTATCCAAAGAGGCACTCCCTATATATATCTGCCCCCATATCCGCCTCCGCCGCAGCACAGCCCGCTGCCACCGCAGCACAGATTACAGAGCAGATTTGCAATACAGAGTTTCATGCACAAATCGCTGCCGCCCGCCCCCGGATATCCATACACGCTCTGCCGCTGCTGATACCAGGAACCGCCGCCCTGCAGGCGCTGCAGCAGCATCTGGTACTGCATATTCTCCGGCTCCAGCCTTACGGCTTGCTTCGCATGTTCCAGTGCAGTGACATTGCTGCCCATCCCCGAATTTGCCGATGCGCTGTAAAAATACCACAGGGCGCTCCTGTCATGGATCCCGTTCAGGACATGGAGCGCCTCTTCATATCGGCCGGCCTGCAGGTAATTGGCCGCCGCCTTCAGGTGTATATCTGTCTCGCTGTTTCCCCCCGAACGCTGTTCCTGCCCGCCGTAGGGGCCATAGCCCCCAAAACCGCCAAAGCCGCCGAAACCTCCATATCCGCCATATCCCCCATAGCTTCCGGTATTCCCATAACCGCCTGTACCTCCGGTATATCCGTGTTCGCGTTCATCCATAATCTGCTGATAGGCCTGCTGTACTTCTTTAAACCTGGTTTCCGCCTCATCACGCATGGGGTTGTTGATATTCGCATCGGGATGGTACTTTCTGCTCAGCGTCCGGTATGCTTTTTTTATCTCTTCATCGGCTGCATCCCTTGACACACCCAACACTTTATACGGATCATTCATCGTCTTCCATTCTCCTCACCATCTCTGTCCCTAACCTTCTAAACGTAACAATTCAGACGGACCTGAACTGTTACGTTTCCTCTCTTTTTTCCGAGAGTTCTCATACCAGAAAAAGAGGCCTGCCGGCAGCACACCGGTCTGCCTCCAGCACCGCTTTTTCTCCTTATCCTGCATCCTCAATCAGCTGTTTTTAATAAAGGTCTGACTGCACTTCGGACAGCGCACCTCGATCTTTCCCTTCCCCTTTGGCACCCTGATCTTCTGTCCGCAGCCAGGGCATTTATAAATATGGTGCGTTTTTCTCTGCTTCCATATAGCTTTCTGATTCCGGAAAAAGCCGCGTATCTTACTCGTCTTTGCCAGAAATGCCTGATTCTCTGCATACCGTTTTGTCACATTCTTTGAAAACATCCGGAAATAGCAGTAGATTATCAGGACCCAGCCCAGTGCATATAAGATAAGACGGACTCTGTCTCCTCCGATTACAGAAGAGATTAACACCACCGCCAGACCCACTATAAGCAGGAACTTCGAAAATGTATCGACTCCGTATCTTCCCTGCATGAAACGTATCAGTTTTTCTTTCATGTTTTACCATCCTCACTTTTATTCCTGCGGCAGCAAGCGGAAATCAGGACTGCCTGTTTCCGGCGTCTTCCCCTGGGCCGCCCCGCTTCTTTCTGTGCTGCTGAATTGATGCCCCGCAGCCATCTGCAGGGTAATGTACTACATGTGAAATATTCTCCTCTGTTTTCTCTGAATTGTCAAGAAATGTCTTATAAAATAAATATAAAATTTACTTGCAAAGGCAACAGTTCAGACCTGCCTGAACTGCTGCGTGCAAAGTGGGCAGGCCCACTTTGTCCCTGCCCATTACTTTTCATTTAAGATATTTTTGCAGATCTCATCTGAGATCAGGTATACAATCCTGGAATCATTCAGCATGACATAGCGGTTTCCCTCACCATCTTCTTTTCCAATATAAAGCGTAAGCGTCTGTTCCTCATCGTCCTGCGTATAGACGGCCTTCACAGTGATTCCTGCCGCTTCATCCAGGCCAAATCCGGCCAGGTCTTCCTCCTCCACGGAATAATCCGCGGCCTTGCTCAGGGTGACAGCTCCCAGTCCGCCGGCAGCCGTTGCAATGGCTTCTGTATCGTCATTATTTTCCGAATCATAGGTGGTCTCGCTGCCATCTCTTGTTACGACAACTTTCTTCAGATTGCCGCTTCCAATATTGGGATAGGTATCCAGCTGCGCCATGTCCTCCAGTGAATACTGCAGGTCAGATATGGAAGTGCCGCTCACCGTGTACACCTTTCCCGTATTCCCCACAGTGGCATAATAGTTATCTCCCACAGCATTTCCGTAATAAACAGCGGTCTCTTTTCCGTCTTTTCCGGTCAGCACAACCGTGTATACCGGATCTTTTAACCCATAGTCCTCCAGCGAATCCCCGTCTTTCAGCTCCCGCTCTGCCTTCAGTCTGGCAAAATCAGAGGCCATTTGTTCCGGGTAGCTCTGTGCCAGCGGGAAATCCCGGTCATCGGCATTGTACCACGTACCGTCCTCCTTTACAAAATGAAATTCTCCGCTGCCTGCATCATACTGAATGCTTGTAATTTCGTCTATATCAGTCACGTATACCGTTTCCGCTTCTGTTTTTGCTTCCTTCTTTTCTTCCTGCTTCTTATTCCACCTTTGCATCCCAAGATAGGCAATCAAAAGAACCAGCAGAAGGCAGAGCAGCAAAAGGAAGGATTTCTTCTTTTTTTTCTCCATCTTCATCCGCCCTCCTATGCTTTTCTTCTCTTAAACCATACTGCAAATCCACCGATCAGAATCAGCAGCGGGATACCGAATATTACGAGCAGGCTGAATAGTCCTGCATGCTGCACGGTATTATATTCCGTGGCAAGGCTCTTTGGTTCAATTGAGATATTCTGTACGCCGTCAAAATTGCTGCTTACGGCATTCATAAATAACGTCGTATTCTCAAGCTGCGTGAAGGTATCTGTGATCTGGGAATCGATCAGGCTTCCCGCCGTGATTACGGTCAATCGGCTTTCTTTCGCGCTCTCCTTAGCAGTGTCTGATGTGTCTTTGCTTTGCGTATCGTCCTCTGCTGCTTCAGTAGCTTCGTCTTTATTCTCATCCTTGGTGTCGGCACTGATCTGCTCTGTGGCAACCGCCCCCAGTGTATACGTGCCCTGCGTCTGGCTGTCTTCCGTGACCGCATAGGCGCTGTCCGTCGTTGTCATAAAAGAGCTGGAACTAATGGTATCTCTCTCGGCATCTACCAGGTTCAGGCCCCGGGTATTGGTGACAAGCACCATCTGCGAAGACATGCCTTTCGCCAGATCTCCTGACAATGTAAGCGTCGGGAATATATAGTAATAATTGCCCTGGTAACATCTCTGGGGATCGGCAATATACCCATCGGCTTCTTCCATGCCATATTCCTTCATGATGGAGGCAATATTCGGAAGCACTGAAGTGCTGGTATCTCCCAGGAGAATCATCACTTTCCCGCCTGACGAAAGGAATTGCTGCATTGCTGCTTTTTCATCGTCTGTCAAATCCGTGGCCGGCGCGTACATAAGCAGAAGATCGCAGTCTTCGGGTATGGATGCCTGCATCACCAGATTCAGTTCTTCAATCTTGTAATTATTTTTGTCCATTAACTCTGTAATTGAGTTTGATAATGTGGCCTCACCGTGCCCCGTTGTTCTGTATATTTTTTTATTTACATCACTGGTCACGTAATTCACCGCACTGGTCAGCTGGCCTTCGCCGTCGAATTCGGATTCCGATACACTGCCCGTATAATAATAGGAGGAGGTATCCATGACCACAATATCGTCAAATGAAACGGTTGTGCTCTTGCCCGTATCCGCACATTCTACCACGATCGTATTCGCGCTGGTCTCGTACTCCGTTAGCGCAGACGGATGGAGTACGGGGTCAATCCACTCCACAGAAATATATTTGGACAAAGCTGCATATTTGCTTAAAAATGTTTTAATCCGGTCGTCCGCCTTGTCTTTCTCTGCCAAAACCGTAAACCTTATTTTATGGTTCAGATCCTTCAGGAGCTCCCGGCTGGTATCCGTGATCTCGTAGATCTTTGTGCTGCTGACATCGATATTCCTGTATTTCTCGGGGATCTGTCCGAATATCATATTGGCTACTATTACGATTGCGACCACGATCACGGTAATCCCCACGCTGTAGGTTCCGTTTTTTGTTCCCGCTGTATGAAATAAATTTTTTATTTTCTGCAATTTCCGGCCCTCCTAACTCCAGCGTCTTTTCTGAATTGCCTGTACTGTCAGGAAAATAAACACTACAATTACAGACAAATACAGAACTATGCCGCTGACATCTACTATGCTGTTCGACGTGATATCCGTAAAAACATTTGCAAGCGCAAGGTTTCCAAGGAACTTCGTCAGAATGTTCTCGAACAGGCTGGATTTTACAATATACGTGACTACACAGGCCGCAATCCCAATGAGTTCAATCCCTCCGCTGATAAACCAGTTGCCAGTCATCTGCTGAATATAGGCAGCTACAATGGTCAGAAGTATGATAATCCCCACAGCGCCGCTGATAGCCGAACTTGGAAGGAAAGACAGGATGCCGTCCCACAGATACAGAACGAGCAGAACCCCGAATGTGGTGATAAAGGCAATGATCTGGCTCTCTGTCAGTGAGGACAAAAACATCCCGATCGCAATATATACGCATCCGAGAAGGAAAAATACCACAATAGATATATAATCCACCTTCAGATATGCGGTTCCCTGCATTTTAATAATCAAAGGGAATAAACAAAAGATCAGGTTCGGCACTGCCAGCACGGAAACCATCGCAAGGTATTTTCCCATCACAACCTGGCGCAGGCTAACCGGCGCAGTCAAAAGCAGCTGGTCTGTCTTGTTTCTCCGCTCCTCCGAAAAGCTTTTCATTGTGATCAGCGGTATCCCTACAAGAAAAACAATCAGTACGCCGGAAAGCGTGTAGGAGAAGTAGGGGTATCCCGCATTCAGGTTGTAAGCCATAAAATAAATTCCCGCAAATGCTACAAGGAACGCTATAAAGACACATCCAATCATGGACTGAAAATAGGACTTCAGTTCTCTCTTATAAATCGCCAGCATCTGTCCCCGCCTCCTCTCTCTTTGCAGACAGCAGTTTCGAGCCTGTTTCCCCCTGTGTCAGTTCCAGGAAGATCTCCTCCAGACTTGCACGGTTCGTATTCAGCATAAGAAGAGGACAGCCTGCCCCGGCAAATGCAAAGAATACCTGTTCCCGGATATCTTTGTTGTCTTTTACTTCCAATACTGCATATGTTGTCCCGTCCGCTCTCTTTTCTGTTTTCATGCCGGTGATATCCCTGATCGGATTCAATATGTCACGCAGATTCGAAGGTTCTGTTTTCGCCAGGATCTCGACGGACTCCGCTTCATCCATCAAATGCTCCAGATTATCCGGCGTATCGCTGGCAACAAGCCTGCCCTTCGAAATGATCATAATGTAGTCGCATACCTCTCTGACCTCGGCCAGTATATGCGAACTCAGGATAACCGTATGATCCTTCGCCAGTTTCCGGATCAGCTCCCTGATCTCAATAATCTGTTTCGGATCCAGCCCCACGGTGGGCTCATCAAGTATAATAATGTCCGGAAATCCCAGCATGGCCTGGGCCAGCCCAACTCTCTGCCGGTATCCTTTTGACAGGTTGCGGATCAGCCGGCCTCTGACATCCATCAATTTTGCAAGCTTGATTACCTCTTCCACTGAGGATTCCCGTTTGTCTTTGGCGATTCCCTTCAGCTCCGCTGCAAAATCCAGATACTCCTGCACCGTCATTTCCATGTACAGCGGCGGGAGCTCCGGAAGATACCCTATGTGCTTCTTCGCTTCTTCCGGTTCCTTTAGAATGTCGTGTCCGTTAATCAGCACCTCGCCTTCCGTTGCTCCAAGGTACCCGGTCATGATATTCATGGTCGTCGATTTTCCTGCTCCGTTGGGGCCCAAAAAGCCATAGATCTTCCCTTTTTCAATCTTGAAATTCAGGTGGTCTATGGCCAGATGGTTTCCGTATTTTTTTACTAAGTTTTTTACCTCAATCAATTCCTTACCTCCCTGGTCTGATAATTTACGCCGGCTTTGGAGTGCGGCTGATGATTTATGTCCCCAGATGGCTGATCCGCTTACCGCGGATGCAAACCGGTCAGGAGCGTCCGACAAATCATCAAGCATACTCTGGATAAGACGGCCCATATGAAACAGCTGTGTGCTCCACATAAAGATAAAATTAACAGAAGGTTGTGACGGATTTGTGTTTGAAATGTGGAATTTTTGAGGTAAATTCTTACAATAGGCGTTGCTGTTCAGACCGTGCTGTGCACGCCCGCAGGGTGTGCACAGTAACCAATAGGCAAAGCAATTGCCACTCCTGTCAGATCAAGAGCGCTAACTATTTGTAATTTCAATATTGTTAAATAATGCATTTGTTTCGCTCACACACAGCCCCAAAGCACCTCCAGTATACTCATTTAGCTTTTCCTTAAACAATTCTACTCCGTCAATGTATACTTTAAGGTTCCCTTCTTTCATTTCGACACAAATGAGGTAAGTCCGCTCCGTATTAATTATAACCGCCGCCTTACCAATTTGGATTTTATCATAAAACAAGATCATCTCTTTCTTTTCAGCATCAAACACCACCCTGTATCCTATACCCATTTCATTTATTCCGAATGCCAGGCCGGCGCTTTTTCCACTCTGATAGGATGTAATCTTCAGCCTTGATTGCACCCGAAACTCATGGGATTTTTCTGTTGTTGCCACTAGTCCATCTGCAGCACAACAGCCTTCAAAGCCTTGTACTGTGTTCATCCACTTCCCATCAAAAACGTTTTCGAACAAGTCGGATTCGCTTTTCTTGTCCGGCCAGACAGAAGACAGATTGTAACAACGGCCGCTAACCAGCCTCAGCGGAGAATTGCCAGCCGCTAACCTCACCCGCAGCCTGGGATCTCCCCCAAAGAACAAGTTTGTCATAACTACCGAACCGTCCCCGGCGAACAGCTCTATCTGCGATGAATCAACCAATATATGTAATTTTAGTATCTCATCCTCAAGCTTGAACGGGGCTTTGAATCTGCCCCTGAAATGCTCTATGTGATACTGATTACAATTCGTCCGGTCAAAGATGATCTTTTCCTCTCTGCGATCATAAACAATTTTAATGAGATCCCTGCCGCTATCCCCAATCATGAGTTCCATTACAGCATGACTGCCTTCAAATGCAAGCTCACAAATGATCTCAAACTGATTCCCCTCAACAGGCAATTCCAATGTACTGTCAGGAAATATGTCACAAGGTGTAATCTCATGCCTTTGATTCCTTAATTGCCGGATTTCTTCTGCGGGCCTCTGAATGATACGGATTTCATCCTGCTTTTTTACTAATCTTAACTCTCTGACCGAGGAAAACTGCCCCTTAAAAAGAGACGTGGGTAATTCATCCCGGTAAAGCCAATTATCGGCCCAGCCGATCATTAATCTCCGTCCGTCATCCGGCAGAATGTCGTTCCAGGTTACCCCTGCATAAAAGTCTTTGCCATAATCCAGCCAGGATATTTTTTCCGGCGGACCATCATTTATAAAACTTTTTCCGTCAAAATCCCCTATAAAATACTGCATTCCCGTTCCCCCCGCAGGTGCCCCGCTATTTACACTGACCAGTAAAACCCATTTATTTTCGTCCGGGCAATTTTCGATTGGCATCCGGAACAAATCCGGACATTCCCATACTCCCTGATGCGATCCTTCCCCTGAACCAAACTCGCCTGTAAACTCCCATTCAATCAGATTGGCAGAGCGATAAAACTCAACATGGTCTCCACATGCTACTACCATAATCCAGGCATTTTTTTCTTCAAACCAAAACACCTTCGGATCACGGAAATCCTTTTTCCCCTTCGATGTTAACACCGGATTTTGCTCATACTTTATCCATGTCCGTCCCCGGTCTCTGCTATATGCCAATCCCTGGCTTTGTTGTGAATCTACATGCTCATTATAAGTAAATAATGCAGCAATCACCTTTTCTTTTCCATACTGCAGCCCACTCGTATTTTTCCAGTCAACAACAGCACTTCCTGACCATATCTGGCCAATCGGATCCGGAGCCAATGCGGCAGGAAGATGCATCCAATGCACAAGATCGCGGCTCACGGCATGCCCCCAATGAATATGATTGTTGATATTATACTGATGCATTAAATGATACTCCCCCTCATAATAAAACAGACCATTGGGGTCATTGATAACATGCGATTCAGCCGAATAGTGAAAACCCGGACGGTACAGATCTTTAAAATATTTTTTTCTTTTTAACATAACTTATTCATCCTTTTTTTAACACTTGTTTTTTTATCCCTTGACTCCGCCGGAGCTCAAGCCCTTCACAAATTGATTCTGGAACAGCACAAAAATGATAACTACCGGCGCCAGCCCTATCATTGCCCCGGCTGCCAGCAGATTATAATCGGCTCCATATGTCTGAAAAAAAGTAGAAATCGCTAATGGAATTGTATGGTAATTTTGATTTTGCAGGAAGAACACTGACTGCCCGTAATTGTTCCATATACCAACTCCCTGCATTATAACAACCGTAGCTGTGATTGGCTTTAACAATGGAAATGTCACTTTCCAAAATGCCGCAAATCTGGAACACCCGTCAATAATTGCTGCTTCCTCAATGGATTCACTCATAGAGCTGATAAACCCCTCATATAAAAATACCGAAAACGGCAGGCTTTGACATGCCAAGAGCAAAATCATTGCCCAATGTGTATTAATCCCATTAATCCTTTTCATAATGGAGTATAGCGGAACTGTATTAATGATTCCCGGAACCATCATACTGAGGATCATTACATTAAATATGATACGGTTAATCTTACTTTTACTTCTTGCCGCCGCATACCCTCCGCTGGCCGCGCAGAAAATTAAAACAACGACTGCCCCGCCGGTAATAATGAACGAATTCCGCATGGCCCGGCCCATATTGGCAGCCTTCCATGCATTGGCAAAGTTCTCAAAATTGAGTGCCCGCGGAAACCACTCTTCTGCAAAGCTGCTGCCGGCGCCGCTTAAACTCAGATAAAACATGATATAAAATGGAATCAGAAATACGATAATAATCGCTGCTATCCCCAAACCAGATGACAATTTTTTAATTACTTTCACAGGTAACCTCCCTTACATTTCTACCTCTTTTCCTTTCATCCACCTCAATGAGATGGCAACGGGAATGACTATAATAAAGAACATGATGATGGACACTGCTGTGGCATAACCGGCAAAACCGTTAAACGACTGTTTGTATATAAAGATGCTGAGCGATTCCGTCGCGTATCCCGGCCCGCCCATCGTGATTGCCATAATAATATCAAATACCGCCATGGAACCAATTATATTTGTAAATATGTTAATCCGGGCTGACGGATACAACATTGGCCACGTTATATTTTTAAACATCTGCAGGGATCCTGCACCGTCTATTTTGGCGGATTCATACAATTCTCCGGGGATTGACTGAAGGCCCGCCAGATAAATGATCATCGGCCCGCCTACAAACTGCCAAACATTCACAATGATAATCAGCCAAATGGCTTTATCCGGATCGCCCATCCACCCAAATGAATAGTCAATTCCTAACTGCTGCAAAGTTTGATCCAAAACTCCGGTTCTTGGTGACAAAATCAGCGTCCAGAGATACCCCATAATTAAGGGGCTGATTATGGACGGCATATAAACTGCGGTACGTGCCAGAACTTTCCCTTTGATCTTTGAGTCAAGTAATATTGCGAAAAGCAATCCCAGAACATTCAGCAGCAAAGGACTGATCAAGCCGAACAGCAGGGTGACTCCGATCGCATTCATGGCCCGTTCATCCGAAAAAAATCTGATGAAATTGCTAAGTCCGATGAAATTCCGTTCTTCAGAAAATCCATTCCAATCCGTCATACTCACACCTACCCCCTGAATCAGCGGCAGGACAAAAAACAGCGCAAAAAGCAGTGTGGCAGGCAAAAACATAAATTTATGCATATTGGATGATATCTTACTTTTAAATATTTCCATATATATACTCCTTAACTTCATGGTATCCTGAAAAGAAGCTGCGCATGAAAAAATTCATTCCGCAGCTCCTTTCCCCCTATAATCACACTATTGTGCATCAAATGCAGTTTTCCAGGCCTTTTCATATGCGGCAGCAAATTCTTCCGGAGTATATTGTCCGGCAAAAAATTCCTGCAGCATGACTCCCGACGCATCTCCGCCAAATCCGGCCGGTTCTTTAGCAGGCCCCAGAGATGCAGCACTCTTGGATACCTCGACAGCGCTCTCAACAATCGGCCCAAGATCGGCGGACACATCCTCAAAAGCCGATGGCGCATTTCTTGTCTCTGTATAAGAAACTTGATTCTCCACGCTGAATAACCATGTTAAGAATTCCTTTGCCGCTTCCTGATTCGGTGAATCAGCCATGATATAATACGTACTGTCAGGGCTCTGGTTAATCGCCGGTTTCACATCGGCGCTGACAGCCGGCATTGCACTAACGCGAAGCTCATTTACTGCCTCCGGATTAATATCTATAATACCGCCAAGTGCAAACAGTCCCTGAAAGATAACTGCTGCCTCTCCCTTCGCAATCGCATTCATTGCGTCATCGTAAGTTGCCGTAAGTACGTTGTCATTAATCAGACCCTCTTCCTGTAAGGTTCCCAGCCAATCCATATATTTTTCTAAAGCGCCGTCTTTTTCAGAATACTTTAAAACACTTAAATCGCCTTCCAATGCTGCTTTCCCATATTCTAAATCGCCGATTTTTTGGCGTTCCACCGCCTCTGGTATGCATCCGAACAACATTCCGATTGTCCAGGCCTCTTTCCCTGAAAAATACAACGGATCCATATCCGGCCTGGCTTTCTTGACCGCCCTGAGATTATCCGTGAACTCATCCAATGTATTTGCAGGAGTTAACTTCAATTCGTCAAAAATCTTTTGATTATAGATAGCCGCAGTAATCATTGTGTTTGATGGTATATAATAATTTTTGCCGCTTTTCGTGTCTTTAGAAAGCTCTTTGATCGAAGGATCAATTCTGTCCCACCACTCACTATCAGACAAATCAAGAAACTTACCCGCATCTATCATTTGCTGCGTTGACATTGTAGTAATATCGGGAATATCATCGGCTGCAATCTTCGTCTGGAGTGCTGCCGTCCCCTCCTTTTGGAACTCATGTTCAACTTTAATGGTGTCACTTTGCTGGTTAAAGCGGTCAACTGCTTCATTGTACCAATCTACCATTTCTACATTTCCGTTAAAAAACTTTACCGTCACCTTCTCGCCGGAATCCCCGCCCGAATTGGCTTTATCAACGTCACTGTTTTTCCCGCAGCCACTGACCATCCCACAGGCTAATACAATGGCTAACACACCTGCTAAAACTTTTCTCTTCATCCTGATCCTCCTTAATATGAAAATTTCTCTTTTTTGTATACGTTAAGTATAAGCGTCAGCCGTCTTAAGAGAAATACTCAAAATCTACGATTACGGTTCGTTTTTTTCCTATTTCTATTATGTCATGAATTTTTATGGTATATTAGATACAGCTCAAAGACATGCCCGCTGATTCTAATAAATACGATCTTTCACGACATACAGGAGAGGTGATCATTTGAAAAAACTGATAAAATTATTTACAATCCGGTTGCGCAGTATCCGTTTTACTCTGACCTTAGTCGTTGCTGTTTTGATTTTAATTTCCGTATTCTTATCATCGATGCTATCATATGCACGATATGCTAAAGACTCTGAGCGCCAATCGTCTGTTCAAACACAGCAAACACTCGAACAGCTTGCGTATAATATAAACAATTATCTGGATGAACTTTTCAGGCTGACGACATATCTCTATTATGATAACACAGTCATAAATGAATTCGAGAAGAGCAGCGGCAATGAGGTCGAGCGCTTACAAAAAAGGCGTATCATCGAGAACTATCTGGACCAGATTATGATTATGCCGCGCAAAGATGTTTTAAACGTATTTGTAATAACAGATGAGATCTATTATAGCGGCAGAATGCCCAAAAGTATTGATCATAGTATTGATTACTCCGGCTATGACTGGTATAAAGACGCGCTGCAAAACAAAAAGTCTGCTTTTATTCCCCCTCATTTAGAGCAGATTGTATCCTATCCCAAAAATACTGTTTTTTCCATAGTGAAACCACTAAAGAGTATACAAAATATTGATAAAGTAATTGGTGTTATTAAAGTTGATGCCAGTTACAGCGGTATCTCTGAAATTGCTGAAAAGGTAAAGATGGGAAACGATGGGGGCGTGTTTATCATCGATAGCCAAAAAAATCTTATTTACAGCAGCATAAAAACAGAGAAAATCGACCTGCTTTCAGATACAGCCTTAATTGCTGATAACAGCTGGACACAAAAAATAGATGGAACCGAATATTTAATGAACACTGCCAATGTTAAAAACTCTGACTGGACGATTGTATCTGTAAATTCCTTAGAAGAACTTACCGCTAACGCCAGGCAGACCCGGGACTTTACGCTATTGCTGGCAACAATAAGTTCCCTCTCAGCCATTATCGTGCTGCTTATTTTTGCCAACAGATTTCTGCAGCCTTTACTGGAAATAGTCCAGCTGATGAAGGAAGTACGTAAGGGAAATTTTCAGGTGCACTTTTTAAGTAAACGCCAGGATGAAATCGGATATTTGGGAGATTCTTTTAATTCCATGGTACAGACGATCAATGAAAACATTCAGCGAAACACTCAGCTGGCAACCCAGGTATATGAAGCAAATGCACTTCACACACAGGCTCAGCTAAATGCCCTGCAAAGCCAGATTAAGCCGCATTTTTTATACAATACCCTGAACATGATCAGTATGCAGATCCAATTGGGCAAATCAGAACAGGCCGTGGATAACATCGATAAACTGCATCAGCTGCTGAGGGGCATGGCAAAATGGAACCGGGAAGTGACATTAGCGAACGAATACTCTGTGCTTGATTGCTATTTAGGGATCCAGCGCAGCCGATTTGAAGAAAGGCTGGAGTATGAACTGTCCCTCGAAAAAGAGCTTTACTACCAATATATTCTGGCTTTTATACTACAGCCAATTGTCGAAAATGCTATCATACACGGTTTAGAAAAGCAGCGGGCCAAAACCAGGATTACCGTGAACGGATTTACGGAAGGCCAATTCACTTTTTTCATTGTTGCCGATACCGGTAAAGGTATGACAGCCGAACAGCTGACAGCACTAAAAGAGAAACTTGAGCAGGCTGCCAGCCGGCCGCAAAGCTACTCTGCCCCCGGAACAGACGGCCATATCGGACTGGAAAATGTAAGCAATCGTATTAAGCTGCACTATGGAAGTCAATACGGGATCCATATAAACAGCGAGCCCGATGCTGGCACCAGGGTTACGGTAAAACTGCCGCTTTTAAAAAAGGAGGCTCAGGAAAATGTATAATATCTTATTAGTAGACGATGAGAAACTTACACTGGATTTTCTTTCTGTTTCAATTCCCAGGCAAGATGCTGACTGGAATATTTCACAGACATGTTATGACGGTATTTCTGCTTTAGACTGGTTAGCAAAGAATGATGCAGATCTTATTATAACTGATATTAAGATGCCCGAAATGGACGGGCTGACATTATGTCAGGAAATATTAAAAAACAGGCCCCGCCAGAAAATCATAATCCTTTCTGGTTATGACGAATTCCAGTTTGCCCAAAAAGCCATCAAATTTGGTGTAAAAGACTATTTATTAAAACCCATTTCTCTGCCGAATTTAAAAGAAACGCTAAATACCATAAAAGCCGCACTGTCTGCAGAACAGGCCGAAGAGTATATCTATCACAGCTTACTGGAACTGAACGAAGAAGGGAAGATACAAATTGTATCACGCTTTATCCAGGCGATTATCAATAACTCTTATGTCGAGACCCAATCCCTGCACCCGATGATACATCGGATGAAAATAAACCTTCTGGACGGCGCCGGAATCATTTTGCTCATAAGTATAGATGAAGATATCTTACTCTCTAACGAAATACCGGCAAGTGACATTCCTTTATACAAATATATCCTTTATCGATTGACACTTGAGCTGGCAGAAGAACATCCGGCAAATATATGGATCAGCCTGGATCACAACGAAGATGTGGTGGTGCTTCTGTCAGGGGAAACATATCAATCGGCGTCTCTTCTGGCGAAAGACTTTTTACAGGAAGTCCGGAAAAATAAATTTCCAAATATGGAATTGTCGCTTTCAGCAGGCCAAAGCTCTGCATTCGAGGATATTTTAATGGTAAATGACGCTTACCAGGAGGCGGCGGCTGCATTAAACTGCCGGATATTCAGCCGCTCCAGCCAAATTTATATTTATGAAGAAACAGAGGACATCCTCATATCACGAATCCACAAAATAAACCATTACGTAAAAGCGCTCCATTCGGCAATTGTCAAAGATCAGACCGCTGACCAGCCGCTGATTATTGATTCCATAATCGCATTACTTCCTGATGATGCCCTGCAGAATAGAATTGCCGTCAGCCTCTACTTGATAAAATCTTTAAAGGCCATCCAGAACCTGTGGAACCCGGATGATATTATGTATATTTTATCCTCAATACCGCACATATCCACTGAGCCGGAGATTTCAACGAGTAAATATCTGATAAAGGTTATCGGCCTGCTTTCAGACCGGAAGTATGCAGATATAACTTTTGATACCGACGCGAACCCGGAAGCTAATATAGTCAGTAAAGCACAACAATATATACACCTGCACTATGCTGAGCCGGTCAGTCTTGCATGGATTGCCGAAGAAATCGGCGTTTCACCCAACTATCTCAGCACACTGTTCCATAATGAGATGGGGGAATCTTATATTAAATATCTGACTGGCATACGCATGAAAAATGCGGTCAACTATATGAAAAATAATCCTAATATGAAAATTTATGAGATTGCCGAAAAAGTTGGATATGTGAATGTAAAGCATTTTTCTTATGTCTTTAAGCAATATTACTCGGTCTCTCCCGGCGAGTACCAGCAAAAAAGAGGCTGGGAGAATGAAACAATCTGAGGTGGGAAGGATACTCTCCTTCCCACCTCTTCTATCACTGTTCTAATTGAACAATAACCTCGTATGGCTGTAGTTTCAAAATCTGATGCTGCCTGTAATTTGATAATAAGGTTCCTGACTCCTGTTTGAATAATTCACATCCGACGGTTTGGTCAGAAAAGTTCGCCATTACAGTCATGACTGTATTGTCAAGTTTTCTTTTATACGCCCATATATACTCGGATATTGGATTCAGCAATTCATATTTACCATAGACAATGACCTTATAATTCTTGCGCAGTTTGATTAATGTTTTATAATAACTCAGGATTGAATCGGGGTCATTTCGCTGTTTCTCTACATTGATATCCTGATAATCAGGATTCACTTTCATCCATGGCGCTGCCTTTGAAAATCCCCCATAGCTGCTGTTATTCCATTGCATCGGTGTTCTTGCATTATCACGTCCCAGATTAAATACACATCTAAGAAATTGATCCTCTGTCATAATTTTTTGTTCTTCAACCAGATCACGGTATGCATTTTTAGCCTCAATATCTTTATAGTCTGCAAATGATTCAAATCTGGGATTTGTCATCCCAATTTCCTGCCCCTGGTATATATAGGGCGTCCCCTGTAACATATACAGGCAGGTTGCCAGCATCTTCGCCGATTTTTCCCAGTACAACGGCGTTGATACATCCCCGAATCTAGATACAGAACGGGGCTGGTCATGGTTCTCAAAGTATAAACTGTTCCAGCCCTTGTCAGACAAGCCGTCCTGCCACTTACTCAAAACCTCTATCAAGTCTTTCAGACGATATCTGTTCTCCGTATATTTTCCAAACTGCCCGTAATCGATTGATACATGCTCAAATTGAAACACCATATTTAGCTCAGTGCCATCACAATTCGCGAATTTTGCTGCATCATCTACAGATGCATTCGGTGTTTCTCCAACTGTCATAATGTCGTATTTTGACAGCACTTTCTCATTCATTTCCTGCAGATATTCATGAACACGCGGGCCATTCTCGCAATATGGCGTCAAGTCACCAAAATCTCCGTATGCCCCGGTTACTTCTCCATCCGGAAAAGACGGATTTTTAGAAATCAGGCTGATGACATCCATCCGGAATCCATCTACCCCCTTATCCAGCCACCATGTCATCATTGAGTAAACCTCTTCCCGCAATAAAGGATTATCCCAATTTAAATCCGGCTGCTTTTTAGAGAATATATGCAGATAATACATATCCGTATTATCCTCATATTCCCACGCAGAATTATAAAACCAGCTTCCCCAGTTATTTGGAGCTCCTCCGTTCCTCCCCCTCTTCCAGATATAATAATCGTGATACTTGCTATCCGGCAAAGATCTGCTTTTGGTAAACCATTCGTGTTCATCCGAGGTATGATTTACGACCAAGTCCATCACGATCCGCAGGTTCCGCTTATGCGCCTCAATTAATAAGTGATCAAAATCTTCCATCGTCCCAAACTCTTTCATAATTGCATGATAGTCGCTAATGTCATAACCATTATCCGCATTGGGAGATTGATAAACCGGTGAAAGCCAGATTACATCTATACCCAGTTCTTTCAGATAATCCAGCTTCTGAATAATACCATTGATATCACCAACACCATCATTGTTGCTGTCATAAAAACTCCTTGGGTAAATCTGATATACTACCGCCTCTTTCCACCATTGTTCTCTCATAAAACACCTCACATTTCCAATTTTAACATTGTTTTGCAGCTTGTCCGCACACCCGCCCGCAGGGCATGGATTCCGGTGTACACTTGGGGTTAAGCTGTAACGGTTCAGACAAGCCTGTACTGTTACTATAAGTTTCTTAGCTAAGGATATTTCAAGAGTTTAAACTTGTTTCTATGGCCTGTCAACAGGTTACGGACATAACCTGCTTAGTATACAAAAAGGAAAGGGATAATATATGTAATATGCACATATATTATCCCTTATCCTTCACCGAATTTCTAATAACCAACCGAACCGGCAGCAGAAGATTATGAGTCCCGGTCTCCTTTTCATTAAGTAAATCCAACAGCATCTCGAATGTTTTTTTAGCTTTTCTCGTTATATCCTGATTTATAGTTGTCAGTTTGGGGTGGGAAATACTTGAATACTGATTGTCATCATACCCCGCAATCCCAATATCATCGGGAGCTTTAACCCCCTTCCTGCCTAAATAATTAATACCTTCAACGGCTAAAATATCTGCAAGGAAAAACAGTGCTGTTCTTTTATTCTTATCAGCAAATTCAGCCAGCTCCTCCAACTGTTTCTGCCTCTTTTCGTATACGTCGCTGGCTATAATCATCGGATATGCCTTTAAACGAGAACCTTCTGCCTTTTTTATTGCCTCTTCATACCCCTGCCACCTGGTATAATCGACGCCCACATTACGGTTACCTATCACTAAAATATCTGAATATCCAAGATCCAATAAATATTTAGTCATCAGGTATCCACCCTGTTTGTCCTGCGTTCCGACATTATAAAAATTATCATCTAATATATTATATAAATCTACAGCAACTATAGGTCTCTTTATTAACGCTGCCAGCTTATTATACTCTGTGTGCGTGAAAGTAATTGCCACAAGACCGGCAATGTTCCAGGTCATCACCATCTGATAGATCTCTTCGATACTTTCCGAAGCATACAGCATCATATAGTATCCGGCTTTTCTTATCTCTCTCTCCAGTACGCCAACAAGCTGCCCGTAAAAAGGGTCCGACAAAAATGTATTCTCATAGGATTTACATGTGTGGATTACCACACCGATAATAAGAGGCTTCCCATTTATAAGCGCATTTTTATCCATTCTTTTTACATACTTTGTTTCCTTCAGCACTTTCTCAATTCGTTCGATATTTTTTTTAGAAACTTTTTTTGTCTTTCCATTAATAACATTTGATACGGTTGCAGTACTCACACCCAGCATATCCGCAATCTCTTTAATCGTAGCCATAAGAACCGCTCCTAACATTATTTATGAATAAAATATACCATATCCCCATATTTTAAACAACTCTGCTATAGCCGTGACCAGCTCGGGAGTTTGACAGATAGTTAATTATTATTCTATTTATTAGTTTGCAATTATATAATCACAGGCGCTTTGAATAAATAATAGGAATAATCAAATAATAATTTGTCACCCAATTATGGTATAATTGATGGGTAATGGGAAAATGCATTCCGCTTTTGGATGTTAATTTTTATTTTTGCGTCTGATTGATATGATCAGGACACTTGCTAATATTACCAGTAAGATTGTAGGAACGAAGTATGAATATTTGCCCTGATTGGGTTGGTTTTTGGACTGTTTGGTGGTATCGGGGGGCAGGTCTTCGTTCTCGGGAGCAGACTGTTCGGATTGGTCTGCCGGCTTTGGCTGTTGAGCTTCTCCCTTTACGGCTTCGCCATCTACGGACTGAGTATTTATATCCGTAACGGGCTGGATTTCATCGTAGACCATTGCTGCGATAAGCTGCTGCCCTTCCTGGCTGGGGTGGAGGCCGTCGCCCTGGACGAAGGCTACGATATTGGAGTTGAAAAGGTCTACGACCTGGTAGTCGAATTCTTCTGCTCTTTTTTCGATGATACTGTTCATATTCTGGATGATGTCTTCTACAACCTTATTCATGGTTCCGGGAAGCTGCATATTATAAATGGGGTTGTAGATATTGGTTACGATAATTTGAGCCGTGTCTTTTTTCTGCTGGGTTATAGTCTGCATGGCAGTGGCCCACTCTGCCTCAAAACCTCCATAGTCCCAGCTGCTTAAGGCATCTATGATCTTGAGGATCAGTAACGGATTTTTTTTGACCGCTTCCTGAAGTTCATTCAAAGCCTGAGGTGCACTCCTGAATTTGGTGTCGGAATTCAGGATTTCCTGGGCTTCTTTTTTAAATTCGTTCATAAGGTCGTTGGACCCCATTGTTACAAATATAAGATCCGATTTGTTAAGATTTCTTTTTACCGTATCCCTGGACAGAACCTTTTCATTGAGGCCCTGTGTGTCCAGGCCGTTTTTCGCGTAATTCTGATAGTCAAAATATATCGCATTTTCATCGGCAATCTGCTCGGTCACAAGACGGCCGTAGCAGTCTATTTGATTGACTTTATCTGAAGAATACCCCTTTGCGATGCTGTCCCCAAGAACCGTACAGGTTATAATTTCCTCCCATGCCCTAACGGGCAGTGCCTGCTGCAGGCTGAGGATTACGGCCAGCAGCAGGGCTGATGCTGTTTTCAGGTATTTCTTCATCTGTCCCACTTCCATTTCTGTTTATTCTAATACCCACCTGGTACTGCTTCCCTGCTCTGTCTTTGTCACTGCAAGTTTCCATTCGATCTGTTCTTTTAATTCATTTACATGGGATATGATTCCCACGATTCCTTTTTCACCTGCCAGCTCCTGCAGAATCTGGATCGCCCGCTCTCTTGCCGCGTCATCCAGGGAACCGAAGCCTTCATCCACAAACATCGTCTCCAGACTGATTGCGCCTGCCGTGTTCTGTATGATATCTGACAGTCCCAGCGCCATGGAGAGGGATGCCATGAAAGATTCGCCTCCGGACAGTGTCTTCACATCCCGGACGGAATCGTTGACAAGGTGGTAGACATCCAGATCCAGCCCGGCCTGCCCCTGGCTGCTCAGGTCTTTGATTTCCCGGCACTGCAGGATAAATTCGTTGGAGGTCATCTTGCTGAGCCGCCGGTTGGCGGCATGGATGATCTGCTTGAAATATTTTCTCTGCACATAGGTTTCAAAATCCAGCTTAATACTGCCGTTCAGGGTTCCATTGGCCGTACGGCTCAAGTTGTTGACCATCTCGTACTGCATTGTCAGACCTGCTTTTGTTTCAAAATACTGTTTCAGCTTTGCCCTGGCCTCTTTGTTTTTCTGGTTCTGGCTGTGCAGCTGAAGCCACCTGTCTTTCTGCGCTTTCTGTGAGATGAGCACCTCTTCCAGCTTTTCTTTTTCTTCCTCCAGGTCTGCAGGCTGCTTTCCCTCGCTCTGCTGGCATAGCATTTCATACCTTGTTTTTACTTCGAGGCACTCTTTTTCATACTGGCTGAGTGCTTCGGCTTTCGCTTTGCGTCCTTCTGTCCATTCCAATGCACTGCTGTATTCTTCACGGGACGCAAATTTCTGTGCTTTTAACTCTTCCTGAAAATATTCTTCCTCTTCTTTCTGCTTCGTATTCAATTCCTGGAGCTGTTTTTCCTGGCTCTCCAGAAGTCCGCTTCTGCGCTTCATTTCTTCCATCAATTCCCGGAAATCTTTTCCCTTTTTCTGGAAATTTTTCTTCATTTCTTTTAAATCAGCTTCCAGCTGTTTCAAATGTGCTCTTGCTTCATCCTCTAAAAGGGAACCTCCGGCCATGATATCTTCCGCCGCTTCCTCCAACAGTTTTCTTTCGGAGTCCAGGCGGCTTTTGGATGCCTGAAACTGTTCCTGGCAGGCGGTACGCTCCTGCTCTTTTTGATCCCGCCTTTCCTTGGCCTGCTGCACTTCTTCCTGCCCCGGAGCGCCCTTTAGTATCTCCGCCCTGTGGGGGTGTTCTGTAGAACCGCATACAGGACACGGCTGGCCTTCCTTTAGTTCCTTTGCCAGAATACCGGCCTGTTCCTCAAAAAACTGCTGGTACTTTTTCTCGTAATCCGCAGAGGCCGCCCGGCACTCCTTGAGCACACGTTCCATTTTCTTTAACTGTTTGTGATACTGTTCTTCCAGTTTCCTGATATTCGCATATCTGGGCAGAATATCTTTCAGACGGAGAATCTGTTTTTGAAAAACGGGTTCCTTTTCCTGCAGCTCTTCCTCCAGCTGCTGCAGTTCCTTTTCCTTCTCTGCCGAAACTGCCGTCTGCTCCTCCATCCAGCTTTTTGTCTGCCCCACTGTTTCTTGCAGACGCTTTGCTTCCAGGCTGGTCCGTTTATACTGTTCTTCTTTAACAAGAACTTTTTCGGCCCGCTCACCGTCTTTGATCTGGCGGCTGATCTCTTTCATGCCGCTCTTTTTTTCCTCCAGCTCCTGCAGCCTCTTTTGAACCTGCTCTTTCGACCGAAACAGAATGTTGACCTCTTCCTGGCCGCGGATCGCGGCATTGAGATTCTCGGCCTGCTTCTGCAGCTGTGTATGTTCTTTCTCGGCCTCTGTCTCCATGGACTTCCCCTGCCTGCAGATTTCCTTTAATACGTCCATGACCTCCTCTGCCGGAGGAATTTTCAGCGCCGAAAGCCGCTCCCACTTAGCAGACTCAGCGCTTTTGGCATAAGTCTCCACACGCTCCATCTCACGCAGGCAGTCTTTTGTATTGTCCTCCATGCGGATATAGAGCTGTTTTGCCTCCTCCTTTAATTCTTCCTGTACCTGCCAGTACAGCCTGGTCTGAAAGATTCTGGAGAAAATCTTCTTGCGTTCTTTGGACTCTGCATGGAGCAGTCTCAGGAAATCTCCCTGAGCAATCATTGCGATCTGGGTGAACTGGTTCACATCCAGACCTATGATTTCCTCGATTTTATTATCAATGTCCTTCTTCTTTCCCTGTACCTCTCTGCCGTCTGGCATGAACAGGCTTACCTTGGCCGTCTCTTTTACAAGACGGGGCGAGCCGTCCGCCATCCGGCGCTTTCCGATCCGCAGATATTCGGGGTTTCTTCTGACCGTATATTCTTTTCCTCTGTAGGAAAATGTATACTCTACGAAAGTATCCGTCTCTTCTGATGCATACTGGCTGCGCATCATATTGCCATCGCGCCTTCCTCCGCTGGTTTTATCGTAAAGCGCGTACGTGATGGCATCAAAAATCGTGGTCTTTCCTGCACCGGTGTCTCCGGTGATAAGAAAAAGGCCATGCTGTATTTTTGTAAAATCTATTTCTTCCACATCTGCATAAGAACCAAATGCAGACATTATCAACCTTACCGGCCTCATCTTATTCCCCCTTCACCTTCTCAAATACCTGTTCCAGAAATCCCCTCTCTTCCTGAGACAGCTCCCGGCCCTGGATTTCCTCATAAAACTCCCCAAATACAGACAGCGGATCGGTCAATTCCACCTCATCGTCGTACTCCTCCAAACGCTTTCTGGTACGGGCATTATCCATCCGGATCTCGAGAATGTGGGGATATACTTTTTCCAGCTGTTCCTTTGGCCTGTACGGATCCACCTCATCCGTCAGCGTAATGCTGATATAGTCCTCACAGCTTCCGTTCTCCGCCTGCCCCATGATCTGCTTCATCTCTCCGCGGACCGTACGCACATCCCTGAGCGGATGCAGCGGCAGAAGCTCTACGTGCACCTCTTCCCCCTTTTTGCCGAGTTCCACCACATGAAGCGACTTCGTATCTCCCGCCTCACTGACGGAATACTTCAGAAGGGTCCCGCAGTAACGGATAAAGGGCTCGCCGGCCTGCTGTGCCCGGTGCAGGTGTCCGAGAGCCACATAATCAAACTGCAGGAGGGGCGCGATGTCAACATTGTCAATCCCGCCCACGGAAAACAGCTCCGAATCGCAGGTCTGCGGCGTTTTCCCGTTTCCCGTATAGAACTGGTGGGACAACAAAACATTGCGCTTCTCCCGGTCCGGTGCTTCCCGTTCCAAGATACGCGCGACCGCTTCGCTGTAAGTCTCCGGAATCTCTTCCTCAAAAACACCGCGGACATACCCCGGCTTTAAAAATGGTAGCAGATAAAAGTCCACATCCCCGTATTCGTCACAGAGTGTTACTTTCTTTAAATATTCATCCTTTTCCCTGGGCGCTTCACCTGCAATATATATATTCTGTCTGCCCAGAATTCGGCTGGCGTAGTCGAGCCGCTGGGCCGAATCATGGTTCCCGCTGATCAGAATAACCGCCGGTTTTTCGTCCACGTCAGCCAGTTCCGTCAGAAAATCGTCAAACAGAGAGACCGCCTCCGCCGACGGGACGGACTTGTCATAGATATCTCCGGCTATTACGACTGCGTCAGGTTTAAGCTCCTTCACCTGACTGACCACCTCGTTTAATATATGTCTCTGATCCTCCAGAAGGCTGTAATGGTGCAGTTGTTTGCCAATATGCAGATCAGATAAATGAAAAAAACGCATATGTTTCCTCTTTCTACTATGTTTTCGTTATTTTAATTCACGCTCGGATATCATTCGATTGAACTGATAAATTTTCTTACAAATTCCTTCTTTTCGAGCTCCGTCATCTTCCTGTATATCATATCAAATTACAAAAGAATTTGATACATCTGTTTTCCTGTAATTTATTTCCCGCAGAATACGGTATTAACAGTTTAGAGCGTGTCGGAGGATTTACTGCGCAGACCGTATGAAAACATAGTGGTTGCATGCATCCTATCTACGCTCCACTGCGGTTCGTGCTATACGTACGCCACCCCTTCGCCTCAGACGAATTTTATAATTTAAAAATAATTTTTATCGCTTGACATTCCAGGTATTGTGAAATATAATTTAAATCCAAACAAAAATATTGAAAGCTTTGTTTTCAGAACAATATCCAGTGGATTTTTGCAGTGTAATTGAGTATAATATAGGTAAGCAGATAAACTGCTTTTCACACTTGCCAATAAGTGTTTTTTGGTCGACGAGGCCACTATTGGATGGATAATTTGACCGACGAGGTCTCTCTGGTCCGCCAGAGTAGGGTATGGTTAGCGCCGTACCCTTTTTTCATATAGAGAACAAGGAGATATGATATTGAACGAGTATCTTAGAGCACAAAATAAAACAAATGAAGCTGTCATAACGAACGCTTTTAACTCAGATGAACTTAACAGATTTTCAAAAGCTGATTTTCGTTGGGCTGATAACAGAACAAAACAATTCCGGCATAGGACTGTCAAAAAAGGGGAAATCTATCAGTTCGAATTCGGGAAGAATTATAAACCAGAAATGTCCTATGAACACCGTGGACTGGTAATCGGGGTTAAAAAAAAGTTATTATATGTGCTTCCGGTTTTTTCATATGATTCGTCTAAACACCCGGATGTTTATCATCCTGTTGAGTCCCCTGCTTCAAAAAGTGATTTGTTCCTGATGAAGAGCAGTGATTTTCCATTTTTAAGCCATGACTCTGTACTAAAGCTCAATGACATAAGAACTGTTAGCATCAACCGGATTCTTTACCAGCAAACCGGCCAGATTCCAATTTTATCTGATACATATAAACAGATTGAACAACTTGTCCTTCAAAAATATTTTCCTGGTTTTTATCATGAATTTACACAAGAGCGGCAAAACATTTCTTTACTCGAAGAAAAACTTAAAGAAAGCGTAGATAATCAAAAAGTACTAGAGGCAGAGAACAGAAAATTACAGAATGAAATTCAGTCACTGAAAGATAAGCTAAAAGCCGTCGAAAAACAGTGATTTTGCAAAAGGTACTTCCACACAAACCGGAAGTACCTTTTTCTTTCATCTTTTTATTGACATCCTATATCCCCTCAGTAGCAGTCCCTCCACCCAGGGCAATGTAGCTTCTCTATCTACAGCTTCAGGCCCCGGTATCGATCCAGGCATGCATATATCTCCTGTTTTCTCGGCGCTGCAAGGCACGCCACACTGGAGCCGCTTTCACACAAACTACCCAGTCCGTCTTTTTTTATCTTATTCTCCAACTCCTCCACAACCTTCTGCAGAGTCTTTCTTCCGTCTAAAAAATGTTTTTCCGCATATTTTACACAATACCCCAGAGCAGACACCTGCTCACTGTCAACGAGCTGCTCCACATAGCGCAGGTCTATGGTTTCCCGGTTAATCTGCACAGCCTCCCGGCCCATCGTCTTCATCTTTACCCTGTCATTCCCGCGAAATGCCGGATTTCCTCCCGGGCATCGTGTGAACACGGGTGCTGCTGCTTTTTCATCCGGCCCGCTGAGCATTGGAAAACTTTCGGCCTCTCTTTTCGCAAGAGCGGTGATATCTTTCGGCACATATCTGTCCATCTGGATAATGCAGTCCGCAATATGGAAATATGCCCCGGAACTTCCTGCCACGATGGCAGTTGATATTCCATACTCATCATACAATTCCCTGATCCGTTCGATAAATGGCGTGATGGGTTCCATATCTCTGTGTATCACGCGCTGCATCAGCTCATCCCGTATCATAAAATTCGTTGCGCTTGTGTCTTCATCGATCAGCAGCAGTTTTGCCCCCGCCTCCATGCTCTCTATCACATTCGCTGCCTGGGATGTACTTCCGCTGGCATCCTCTGTGTAGAATCCTCGTGTTTCCTTCTTATTGGGAAGGTCATTTATAAACATGGAAATATCTGTTTTCTTAATGCTGCGTCCATCCTCTGCGCGGATCTTCATTGCGGTGGCGTCTGTAATCACATACTCCCTGCCGTCCCCCGCAATATGGTTATAAACCCCCAGTTCCAGCGCTTTCAGGAGCGTAGACTTTCCGTGGTATCCCCCGCCCACAATCAGTGTGATTCCTCTGCGGATTCCCATTCCCGTTATTTTTCCTCTGTGAGGCAGTTCCAGCGTCACTTTCAGTTCCTCCGGGGAAGCAAAGGCAACCGCCCCTTTCATTGGCCGGGAAGAAATTCCGGATTCTCTGGGCAGAATAGCTCCGTCCGCCACAAAAGCAGCCAGTCCCAGAGCAGGCAGCTGCTCCCGGATATACTGCTGGTCATCCGCTAGAAATGCTGTCTGTTCTATTCTTTTTTTATCGCTTTTCTTATAATACAGAGAGTTTTCCACACAATCGGGCAAAAAATCAAACAATATCTTCATTAATTCCCTGGCATTGATGGTTCTTCCGTTTGCAGGAAAACCGGCCTCAAGCCTTAGTACCAGATCCCCGGTCCGAACATCAATACTGCATGCCGTACGTTCCAGTATCTCCTGTCCGCATCTGCTGACAGAGATCAGGCCGCTCTTGCCCGAACCTTTGGCTTTGAATGCATACTTTTCAACACCGCGTCCGAACTGGCGTGTCAGATAATCCTGCAGAGCAATCCGGCGGTGCACCGTCTCAAACAGCTCTTTTGGAAACCCTGCCGCCGCACCTTTTATATGAATACTTAATTTTGAAGGGGAGGCAAATGGATCTCCCTGTACATGATCGATGGAAAGCTGATACCCGGGGAACTGATAAACACCCTTCGTATCTTTGTAGGCAGGATAACTCTTGTGGTCAATCCTGTTGAGTAAATTTTTTAGTTCTGTTGATGTCTGCATCTTAATGCACTCCTTTTCTATTTTTTGTTCCGGCAGCACTCTCCGGTGTGCCCTATTCTTTTATATCCATCACTGTCCCCATGAAGACAGGAAGTTTCGCCTCACAATCGATGAGCATATAAATAAATGGCCGGTTCAGATATACTATCTTGCGCTCCGTTGGATCAGCCATGGGGGCTCCATCCAGCACCTCTACTGCCGTCGCTGCTCCCGCCTTGGTTCCTTTCTCATCCACCGCAATATAGGTTTTGTGTAATACACGATTAATATAAAGATTCCCCTTAGTTGATGTCCCCAACCCGCTAAAGTCTGCCTGTCCAAAATCAAAGGCATCTGGCATACCCAGCCCCTTCAGAATCTCACTCATCTCTGTATCATACTCATTTTCGAATTTAGGAATCGCCGCATCCACCGGTACGCTCTGTGAGTTGTTCAGAAGGCTCATCAGCTTTTCACCTGTTAAGGAAGAAATATATTCACTCATGCTTATCCCCTCATTCGGAAGCAGTCCTGCAAACGCATATTTTCTGTCTTTATAATATTTAACCAGGCCAGTTGTGTACTCATCTTCCAAGTATTCGTTCTCTTCAGAAAACATCATCTCAGCAATCTGCTCACTTCCGTTTTCCGTTGTAAAAACATCCGCCATGACTTCATTTTCCTTATATATGTTCTCCCATTCGGCATCAAAAGCAATCGCATTGATCAGATACATGATCGCTTCATCCGGAATCTCATCCAGTATATCTTCTATCATACCGTCCGTTTTATCGCTGACCCAATTGTTGATGTCCTTGAGCGTGGAATTATCAAAAGGCGCCTGGTAAAGCTCCGCGTCATACCAGTCTGCGTTTGCCTGCAGAAAATCCGGATTCACGGTCAGACTCTCATCCTCTTTAAACCAGATTGAATTGGCAATATCCAGCTTGTACTTATTGCCGGAAGCCAATGCCTCTTTATAAGCATAGAGGTATGGATTCAGTTCTTCTACGCTCAGCCCCAGCACATCCTCCATCTGTGTGAGGGTCTCCCCTTCTGCCCCATTCGCGGTCATAGCAAGAGCATAGAGCACAGAAACAGGCGATATCAGCACCTCAGAGTTTTCTTGCCGGCTGGCCTCAAACAGGCGCACCGCAAAATCTGCGGCGGCAACAGTATCCTCGTCACGAAGCACGGCTTCTTTGCTGACATCATTGGCCTTTACACCTTTCATTAAGTCTGATGCCTGTACCTTTTTGCCGCAGCCGGATAAAAGAAATGCGCCTGTAAGTACTACTGCAATACAGAATGAAAACATGCGCTTTTTCATAAGGGATCTCCTTTCCTTATTGTATTGAACATGATTGTCAATTGACAGGGGCCGATTTACGCATATTGTATCATTTACAAAGACAATTGTAAAACACATGGGGGCGACTTTTTCAAGAAAATCGGGATTTAGCGACGAGCTTTAGCCTCGGCGCGGATGGGGACGCTCCATAAAGGGATAGCCGAAAACCTCCCGGAGAACATCCATGTCCTTTCAAAAACGCGGCCGCGGACCTAAGAAATTCTAGGCGGGAAACAGCCCTGAAAATGGAGCACCACTGACACATCACGAGAAATCCGATGATTTCTCGCGCTGGGTCAGCTGATTTTTGGATTCGGAATCCAAAAATCTCTCCATTTTCAGGGCTGTTTCCCACCAAGAATTTCTAAGGTCCGCTTTGAGCGTTTTNCCGAAAACCTCCCGGAGAACATCCATGTCCTTTCAAAAACGCGGCCGCGGACCTAAGAAATTCTAGGCGGGAAACAGCCCTGAAAATGGAGCACCACTGACACATCACGAGAAATCCGATGATTTCTCGCGCTGGGTCAGCTGATTTTTGGATTCGGAATCCAAAAATCTCTCCATTTTCAGGACTGTTTCCCACCAAGAATTTCTAAGGTCCGCTTTGAGCGTTTTTGAAAGGACATGGATGTTCTCCGGGAGGTTTTCGGCTATCCCTTCATGGAGCTGGCGCATCCAACCGGTAGGAAAAAGCTCGTTTCTAAGGAGGGGCCTCAAACGGGGGCAGCGTATGGATATAGAATTGGTGGCACTTTTATGTCCCCAGTAGGTGTAAAAAGCAAGGGGATACGCTTCCGGTATCAAAATAATTCAATACGCATCTTGAAGATGAAAAGACACGCATAGCCAATCCACATCCGCTGCCCTGGTCCGGGATCCCACCCGGTTGGCGAGCTCACCTGCCGATTGGATGAGCCAGCTTTATGACAGGGAGGCCGGGGAGGTGCTGGGGCTGTATATGCCGTTGCGAAATGCTGGAATGCGCTTAGTGATTCTTGAACAGCCGATGCCGGATAGGCGGGGAAAAACTTGATCTCCAAATCAAGTTTTTACTGAACCCAGCGCGGGAAATCATCAGATTTCCCGTGATGTGTTCAGTGTACCCGCCTATCCGGCATCGGGTGTTCTAGAATCACTTTGCAGCACGGGTGCATATCGCAACGGCATATACAGCCCCAGCACTTCCCCGGCCTCCCTGTCATAAAGCGTCCCCATCCGTCGACTAGGCTAAAGCTAGCCGACTAAATCCCGATTATGGTTTATAAGTCTGATTGCCAAAAGGATATATGACGTGATATACTAGAAATCAGAGATATCGAAAAGCAATCGCTTTTCATTTTCCAAACGGCGTTTCGCCGAAGTATACCAACACAAAAACTTATTTAACAGCGGAAAAACTTTGATTGAACTTTGTAAGAAATTCTAGTCTTTTGTACCTTCTAAATCCGTGGAATGATAAATAAAAAGCAGGGGATTTCCTTTTGTGTACAATTGCAGCTTTTTCTGCACATGAAAGGAGATTTATGGCAAATGATAACTTTATCATGTTACCGACTGTAGACTTCTGTTTTAATAATCTAATGCAGAATTCTAAAGTCAGAAGAGGCTTTATAGCAGCTCTATTAAAAGTTTCACCCAATGAGATCGAAGATACCTGTATTCTTCCAACTCTGCTTTCCAGGGACACCCCGGATGATAAGCTGGGTATTCTGGATGTGAGGGTACTGCTAAAGGATCGAACCCAGATGAATCTGGAAATGCAGGTAAAATATTTTGAATACTGGGATGAACGTATCCTGTTCTATCTCTGTAAAATGTTTGACAGTCAGCTTAAAAAGGGAGACTCTTATGACAATCTGCAAAAATGTATCCATGTAAGTATCCTGGATTTCAACCATTTTCCTGGTGACAACAGTTGTTACCGCAGTTTTCATTTCCGGGATGACCGGACGGGCAGCCTTTACACTGATAAAATGGAGATTCATATACTGGAACTCAAGAAACTGCCTGCAGGTATACATACCGAGGAGAATATTATTGCATGGGTGAAGTTCTTCAATGGGAAAGACAGAAAGGAGTTTGAACGAATGGCTAAAACAAACGAATATCTGGATGAAGCGTATCATACACTGGTAAATTTGAGTGCGGATGAACAAAAGCGGCTCGAATATGAGGCGAGGGAAAAAGCTCTCAAGGATTATAATACTCAGATTAGCAGTGCCGAAAAGAGAGGGATTCAAATTGGACAGCACGTCGGGGAGCAACGTGCCCGCCAGGTTTTCAAACTGCATATTCGGGGAAAATCTTTCGATGAGATCGCCGAATACTGTGATTTAACTGTTGAGAAAGTAAAAGAAATTCTGGAATAAACCTTGTTAAAAACATCCATTTGGATAAACGAAGCCTGTGCTGTCCCGGTGAAATATTTGACAGCCAGCACTTGGATATCTGAATATTGTGCAAAAAAAGTCTTGCAGGTATATACAGTATTAAAAAATACTGTATATACCTGCAGATTAACATTTGGCAGCCAAAAGCTCTTTTTTCATAAACACCAGAGATTATATATCAGCTTAATCCCTCTGTTTTATCATCATTTTCCAGCTGTTCCTAAGTTTCTGTTTACTTTATCTCCAGTACTTTATAGTCCTGATCTTCTACTGTCTTTTTTAATTCTTCATCTGAGATCTCTGCACTTAAGGTTACGACTGCGGTTCCTGACTCGTGGCTTACTGCCGCTTCATCCACCTGTGAAAGCGCCTCCAGGCTCTTCTTTACTCTGGCCTCACAGTGTCCGCACATCATACCCTCAATTTTCATAGTTTTTTGCATCGTTGTTTCCTCCTCTTTCTTTTTGATTTTTATTTTTTTATCTTTCGCTGCATCATACATTTTAAATAAGTTAAGCCTGAGTGCATTTGTTACTACACAGAAGCTTGACAGGCTCATTGCGGCTGCACCGAACATGGGGTTTAATTTCCATCCGAGCAGCGGGAACCAGACACCGGCTGCCAGCGGAATTCCAATGACATTGTAGATAAATGCCCAGAATAGATTCTCATGGATATTCCGGAGGGTAGCCCTGCTTAACCGGATTGCAGCCGGCACGTCGCTCAGGCGGCTTTTCATCAGGACTACATCTGCCGCATCGATTGCGATATCTGTACCAGCGCCGATGGCAATTCCGATATCCGCCCTGGTCAGTGCGGGTGCATCATTGATTCCGTCTCCCACCATGGCGACTCTGCCCTTACGCTTCAGAGAACGGATCACGTTTTCCTTGCCGTCCGGCAGTACGCCCGCGATCACCTCATCCACTCCGGCCTGACGACCGATGGCCTTCGCTGTCCGCTCATTATCACCGGTCAGCATTACCACATGAATCCCCATGTTCTGTAATTCTTTGACAGCCCGGGGACTGTCTTCCTTAATAACATCTGCTACTGCAATGATGCCAATGAGCTGATTGCTGCGGCTGAAGAATAACGGTGTCTTTCCGTCTTCGGCCAGCTGTTCTGCCTTCTTTCTCATTGCTTCCGGAACTTTGGTATTCTCACTGATAAACTTGAAGCTGCCTCCTGTCAGAAGATCTCCGTCCATTCTGCCGGAAAGTCCATTGCCCGGGAGCGCCTGAAAGTCTGTGATCTCCTGGACATTTTGTATGTCCCGCTCCTCTGCAAGCATAAGGACAGCCCGTGCCAGGGGGTGTTCGCTTTTTTTCTCCAGCCCATAAGCCATAGCCAGGAGCTCTTCTTCTTTCACGCCTTCTGCCGGAAGCATATCTGTTACTCTGGGCTCACCGCTTGTTATTGTCCCGGTTTTATCAAGTGCCACGATCTGCATCTTTCCGGTCTCCTCAAGGGAAACCGCTGTCTTGAACATGATCCCATGCTTTGCCCCCATACCGTTGCCGACCATGATCGCAACCGGCGTCGCCAGGCCCAGGGCACATGGGCAGCTGATAACCAGTACGGAGATTCCTCTTGCAAGAGCGAAGCCGATGGTCTGCCCGGCAAACAGCCATATCAGAATTGTCAATGCTGCAATCGCAATAACCACCGGCACAAATACACCGGATACCCGGTCTGCAACCTTGGCAATGGGCGCCTTTGTTGCCGCCGCATCGCTGACCATCTGAATAATCTGGGAAAGTGTGGTGTCTTCACCGACCCTGGTCGCCTCACACTTGATAAAACCAGAGTGGTTCAGCGTTGCTGCCGATACCGGATCCCCTGCAGCTTTGTCAATCGGAATGCTTTCTCCGGTCAGAGCAGACTCATTTACTGCACTGCTTCCTTCTATAATAATACCATCCACCGGTATATTTTCCCCGGGTCTTACTACAAAGATATCCCCTTTTACTACCTGATCAATGGATACCACTGTCTCTGCTTCTCCGCGCAGAACAATCGCTGTCTTCGGCGCCAGTTTCATCAGGCTCTTAAGCGCATCTGTGGTTCTGCCCTTGGATCGTGCTTCCAGCATTTTTCCTACGGTAATCAAGGTCAGAATCATAGCCGCTGATTCGAAATAAAACTCATGCATGTAGTTCATCACCCCAGCCATATCGCCGTGCATCTGTGCATCAGTCATTGCAAACAGCGCATAGGTGCTGTAGATGTATGAGGCCCCCGCGCCAAGCGCGACCAGAGTATCCATATTCGGCGCCCGATGCCACAGGCTTCTAAAGCCGCTGATGAAAAACTTCTGGTTCACTACCATGATTACCGTGGTAAACAACAGCTGAATCAGTCCCATTGCCACATGATTTCCATCCAGAACTGCCGGAACAGGCCAGTTCCACATCATATGTCCCATCGATACATACATCAACGGAACCAAAAAACAGAGCGATGCGATCAGCCTCTTTTTTAGTATTGGAGTTTCTCTGTCTTTTAAAAGATCATTTTCCGCCGGAGCCTTTGTTGAAGCGCCTGATTTGTCACCGGAAACTTTCGGGGCGGCTTCGTAACCTGCCTCTTCTACTGCTGCAATAATATCAGAAGCCGAAGCGCCGCCTTCTACTCCCATGGAATTTGTCAGCAGGCTGACCGAACAGGACGTAACTCCGGGAACTTTAGCGACCGCCTTTTCCACGCGGGCACTGCAGGCTGCACAGCTCATTCCTGTTACTGAATATTGTTCCATCTTCTGCCTCCTATCTCATTAATTTCTGTAAAGTTACAACCAACTCGTCTATCGTCTCTTCCTTTCCTGCCCTGATGTCATCCGCAACGCAGGTTCTGATATGATTCGCAAGAAGTACTTTATTAAAACTGTTCAGAGCGGCATTAACTGCCGACACCTGTATCAGAATGTCTGTACAGTAAGTATCGCTCTCCACCATTCTTTTTATTCCACGGATCTGCCCCTCAATCCTGTTCAGACGGTTTACGAGATCCTTATATTCCTTCTCTGAACGTTCTTTTTTCTTGTGGCAGCATTCCTTGTTCTCTTCCATTTGTATCACCTCTTTCCAAGGTCATTATATACCCCCACCAGGTATATTGCAAGTGGAAATATTAAAAAATATATTCAAAGGGGGGCGCCTTTGGGGAGCCGGACTTCTGCGGGGCAGGAAACTTCTGGGCTCCTTTTCGAAGGCTGGCCGTTTGCCTAGAGTCACTAGATAAAACCACAGCGAATAGGGAGGCACCAACCGGCATTCACCCCGCAATTCTGATGAATTGCGCGGCTCAGGCCGGCTTAAATGCTGCTTCGAAAGCAGCATTTATCCTCCCTATCCGCTGTGGTTTTTATCAAGTGGCTCTATGGCGCTCTCTATGCCTTCCGAAAAGGTGCCCAGAAGTTTCCTGCCCCGCAGAAGTCCGGCTCCCCACAGGCTGTGTGCTTCCAGTAGGATGGATATGCTTTTTTGGAGGAGGTTCTTGCGGTTGAAGCGGATGGGATTGGATACACGGTGGTTGTAATCTTTTGTTTGGTAATAGCTTTTTGGGATTTTGTTCCTTCTTTTGTTTTATTTTAAACAGCTTTTCTTTGAACGCATTTTGCGACTTCCTGGGCTACTTTGGAGGCTACCCGTTTGTCGAATGGTGAGGGGATGATATAGTCTGGGTTCAATTCTTTTTCGTTTACCAGTGATGCTATTCCACGGGCGGCTGCCAGCTTCATGTCGTAGGTGATGTCTCTTGCGCCTGCGTCCAGTGCTCCCCTGAAGAGACCGGGGAAGGCAAGGACGTTGTTGATTTGGTTCGGGTAGTCGGAACGTCCGGTTCCGATTATTTTTACTCCTGCTTCTTTGGCATCTTCGTAAGTGATTTCCGGCGTGGGGTTTGCCATTGCGAATACGATTGGTTCCGGCGCCATCGTGCGCACCATTTCTTTTGTCAAAATGTTTCCCGCGGAAACTCCTATGAAGACATCTGCCCCCCTGACTGCATCCTGGAGGGTTCCGGTGATTTTCTCCGGATTTGTAAGTCTTGCCAGCTCCAGTTTATGCCCAACGGCAAAGGAACATCCTTCCGCCAGTATCCCTTCCAGGTCACAGATCGTCATATGCTTTACCCCTGCATGAAGCAGCATTTTGGCAATTGCGGTGCCTGCGCTGCCCGGACCGTTAAGTACAACTTTTATGCCGTCTATTTTCTTCCCCACTACCTTAAGCGCATTCATCAGAGCAGCCGTCGTTACAATTGCCGTTCCGTGCTGGTCGTCATGGAAAACCGGTATGTCCAGTTCCTTTTCAAGTCTCTGCTCGATCTCGAAACATTTGGGCGAACAAATATCCTCCAGGTTAATACCGCCGAAACCTGGGGCAATGCGTTTCACGGTCTCAATAATTTCTTCCGTATCTTTCGTATCCAGACATATGGGAAATGCATCCACACCTCCAAACGCTTTAAACAGGATGGCTTTTCCTTCCATGACCGGCATCGCTGCTTTCGGGCCGATGTCACCCAGTCCCAGCACTGCCGTACCATCCGTTACAACAGCTACTAAATTGCCTTTTGCGGTATAGTTATATGCTTTTTTCTCATCCCTGTGTATTTCCATACAGGGCCGGGCAACGCCGGGCGTATAGGCGGTACTTAGGTCTTCCCTTGTTTCCAGGGGAACTTTACTGCAAACCTCGATTTTCCCATGGAATTTTTCATGCATATGCAGTGCTTCTTTTTCGTAATCCATAACTGACACCTCTTTCTTCTTCCTTTACCTGTTATTTGTCTATCCTGTTGTACGATTCACCTTTTTGCATCCTTATGCTTCTATTTATTTTTTGAGCAGCAGCTCTTTCCCTGATATCCCGGGCTCTGTCATATTCTTCACATCCAGTATTTCATTCAGCTCCGCCTCATTGAGCAATCCCTCATCCAGGATCAGCTTTCTGACAGGGACTTTACTTTTCAAAGCCTCTTTCGCCAGTGCAGCAGATTTCGCATAGCCGACATGAGGACAGAGAGCCGTCACGATCCCCACGCTGTTATCCACTAATTCTCTGCAGCGTTCCTTGTTTGCTGTAATCCCATTTACACAATTATCCACAAAAGTCTCCACCGCATATGCCAGTGTATCAATTGACTGAAACAGGCAGTAGAACACGATCGGTTCAAAAGCATTTAATTCCAGCTGTCCTGCTTCGGCAGCCATTGTGATTGTCATATCATTTCCAATAATAAGAAAGGCAACCTGGTTCACAACTTCCGGGATGACCGGATTCACCTTCCCCGGCATTATGGAAGAACCATTCTGTTTTGCTGGCAGATTGATCTCCCCAAAACCGCATCTTGGCCCCGAAGACATCAGACGGAAGTCATTTGCAATTTTAGAAAGCGTTACGGCACAGGCCTTAACTGCCCCCGATACAGCCACAAACGGATCCAGATTCTGGGTGGCATCGATCAGATCATATGCCTGCACAAAATCCATTCCGCTGATCTGTGCAAGGTTCGGAACGATCCGCCGCAGGTATGCTTCATCCGCATTAATACCGGTCCCGATCGCCGTCCCGCCTAAATTCAGAGTCCGCATCTCCTCCTGCGCTTTTTCCATACGGTTAAGATCTCTTTGTATTGCCGCGGAATAAGCCCTGAACTCCTGCCCGAGCCTGATCGGAACTGCATCCTGCATCTGCGTCCTGCCCATTTTTACGATAGAGTCAAATTCCTCCGCCTTCACGCGCAGAGCCTTATGTAAACGCTCCAATTCCTTCCTGGCATTCTTGAGCAGCTTCAGAGAAGTCATCTTCCCCGCCGTAGGTATTACATCGTTGGTTGACTGTCCGCAGTTGACATGGTCATTCGGATGCACAATGGAATAGTCCCCCTTCTGCCCACCCAATATCTCAATTGCACGGTTGGCAATCACCTCGTTAGCGTTCATATTAATGGAGGTTCCTGCGCCCCCCTGAATCGGGTCTACTATAAAAGCATTGTGCAGCTTTCCCTCCAGTATTTCATCACAAGCTTTTACAACCGCCTCAGCAATATGTTTATCCAGCAGTCCGGCCTCACAATTAGTGATCGCCGCTGCCTTCTTAATCTGCGCCAGACTGTTGATAATCTCCGGATGCATTGACAGCCCCGTAATCCTGAAGTTTTCTGCAGCCCGCAGAGACTGAACCCCATAGTAGACCCCTTCCGGAATATCCTTCGTTCCAATCGAGTCCTTCTCAGTCCGGCACTCCATTCCATCCACATTTTTTGTCATAACCATAATATAAGACCTCCTAACCATAACTTCCATTTGCTAGCCATATTATAAATCCAGAATTTTCTATAATCAAAGACATATATTTGTATATCAGATATAAGTATTTGATTATATTCGGGGCATCCATCTGTTTTCTCAATATTCTCAAATTTCGTTTTGCAAGTTTTATGTTAAGAACTTGCAAATTTATATTGACAGCATTATGTGGAAGGTGGTAAAGTACTCTGAAATACCCTAATTTCAAATACGCAAAAATATTATATGAAAGTCAGGAGGTAAAATTATGCATTCCTTGATTCAAAAGTTTATTCTTCCCAAAGAACTTGAAAACATTGTCTCCAACAGCCCAAGTGTGATCATTCCAGAAAGCAAAGAAATGCTCTTTGAACTAATCTTTGGAAATGAGCACACCGACGAAATTGAAGTCCTCTATAATGTAGAAGGCAGAATGGTGCTGGAAGCCACGGTCGCCCGCTGCCGCAATGGCGCTGCCGTCAATTTTGCCGAAGATTATATGCGCCGCCGCGATGCGGATTCTATGCGGATTGGGGATGATCTGCCAACTGATAAGCTCCGGTTTCAAGATGCTTATGGTTATGAATTTTCTTCCGTCAAAGAGCAGACTTTTCAGTGGCTTTCAGGTCAGGAGATAATCATCATACCGTTTAAAGCCGGAGGGGTTGAGTATGGCTACAATTCATTGCTGGTCTGTCCCCGCAACGCTGCATTTTTTGCATTTGCCGTTTCACAGCTTCAGGCGTTTGTGAATGCAAGAACGATAGAAGAACCGTACAGGCCGCGGGCAATTGTCTATGTGGCGCCGCCGTTCCGGCATACTCATTTTCACGGCAGACAGGTCTGTGTACACTGCCGTACCAGCGAATTGCATGAAGTATTTTCCTACAATCTTTATCCCGGCCCTTCTGCCAAAAAAGGGATTTACAGTGTACTTCTTGACATTGGTGAGCAGGAAGGCTGGGTAACGGCCCATGCTTCAGCAGCCCGCATTATTACGCCCTATGAGAATGAAATGGTTATGATGCATGAAGGTGCATCCGGAGGCGGTAAGAGCGAACTGCTGCAGGATGTGCACCGTGAGTCTGACGGCCGCGTCCTTCTTGGCGTCAATACACTGACGGGAGATAAACGCTATATCACCATGAGCGATACCTGTACAATCGAGCCGGTTACGGATGACATGGCGAACTGCAATCCCCGCATCCAGACAGGCAGTGGGAAACTGGCGCTTACAGATGGCGAGGATGGCTGGTTTGTCCGGGTAGACGGAATTACAGAATACGGATGCGATCCGCTTTATGAAAAAATTGCTGTTCACTCTAAGGAGCCGCTGGTATTTTTTAATCTTCAGGCTGTTCCGCGTTCGACCTGTCTTCCGTGGGACCATACCATTGAGTCAGATGGAAAACCATGCCCGAACCCCCGGGTCATCATACCGCGCCGCTTGATTCCGAACATCGTCACCAGCCCGGTGGAAGTCAATGTGCGGAGCTTTGGCGTACGGACTCCTCCGACCACCGCAAAACATCCGGATTACGGCATACTCGGACTGATGCAGGTCATTCCGCCGGCAATTGCATGGCTGTGGCGTCTGGTCGCGCCGCGCGGATACAATAATCCAAGTATTAACGGAAGCTCTCCGCTTGCCGCCGAGGGAGTTGGTTCCTACTGGCCATTTGCGACCGGGCAGCGGGTAAAACAGGCGAATTATCTTTTAGAGCAGATCCTAAGCTGCCCGAAAACAAGATATGTATTGATCCCCAACCAGCACATCGGGATTTACAAAGTTGGATTTGCTGCCGAATGGATTTCCCGGGAATACCTGGCCCGCCGCGGAGGCGTTAATATGAAAATGGACCGTCTGACCCCGGCCCGCTGTTCCCTGCTTGGATATTCACTGAAACAGATGAAAGTAGACGGCCAGTCGATTTCTTCCAAATTCCTTCGTCCGGAAAACCAGGAAACCCTTGGAGAAGCAGGCTATGATAAAGGCGCGGGGATTCTTTACGACTTCTTTGAAAAAGAACTTTCTGTTTACGATACAGAGGAACTTCATCCGGTAGGAAAAGAAATTCTGGAATGCTTTAAAAACCGAGGTTCTGCAGAGGATTACTGCAAGATAATCAAATTAGGACTCCAGCCGTAAGATGACAGATTAGATGGCGGATCAGGAAAAAGATCACAAAAAGGAGGCTGTGCACAGCTGATATGAATCAGTCAGTGCAGCAGCCCCCTGTTTACATCCTTTTATAGAATTTCTTACACTTCGAATATCAAATCGCCATAGGATGGCATCGGCCATACATCTTTATCCACGATCATCTCCAGCGCATCTACCGGTTTCCGTAGATTTTCCATAGCCGGAAATACAGCGGAATGATAGAAGTTCGCCTGTACAGCGCCCTCTTCCTTCTCTGCTGCTTCTTCCGTCACTTTAATCAGTGTTTTCAGATTGGTTTTCGTTTCGACAAGAAGCGCTGATACTTCATTAAGCAGTTCACTCTGCACACTGGTATCTGCCCCGGCAGCCTTTACTGCAAGAATTGTATCTGCAAGTGTCTTTGTATAGTTCATGATTGCAGGGATGATCTGCTTGCTCGCCATATCGATCATGGTGCGGGCCTCAATGTTGATGGCCTTGGCATAGCTTTCGTACTGGATTTCCGCACGTGATTCCAGTTCAGCCCTTGTAAAGACATTGAACTTCTCAAACAAGGTTACCGCCTTTTCAGTCGTCATTGCCGGAATTGCTTCGACCATGGATTTGATGTTCGGAAGCCCCCGTCTTTCGGCCTCCGCTACCCATGCTTCTGAGTAGCCGTCACCATTGAATACGATCTTCTGGTTTTCTATCGCATATTCTTTGATCAGATCGTGAACAGCCATATCAAAGTCGTCAGCTTTCTCAAGCACATCGCATGCTTCTGAAAATGCCTCCGCTACGATTGTGTTTAACACAATATTCGGGGCAGCTACAGAGTCGCGTGAACCAACCATGCGGAATTCAAATTTATTTCCGGTAAATGCAAACGGGGAGGTTCTGTTTCGGTCCGTTGCGTCCTTCGCAAGATCCGGCAGAGTCTTCACTCCGGTCTCCAGCTTTCCGCCCTTAAGGCTATGTGTTGCCTCGCCTGTGCTGACCAGCTGCTCCAGTACATCCTCGAGCTGTTCGCCGAGGAAAACAGAAATGATAGCCGGCGGAGCCTCATTTGCACCTAATCTGTGATCATTTCCCGGGTCTGCAGCCGATTCACGCAGCAAATCTGCATGCCTGTTAACCGCCTTCAGAATACAGGTCAGCACCATCAGAAACTGTGTGTTTTCATGCGGGGTCTTTCCCGGTTCGAGCATGTTGATTCCATCGTCCGTAGTCAGGGACCAGTTATCGTGCTTGCCGGAACCATTCACACCTGCAAAGGGCTTTTCATGGAGCAGGCACTTCATGCCATGCTGGCATGCTACCCTCTTCAGAGTCTGCATTACCAGGTGATTGTGATCTACTGCAATATTCGCTTCCGCATAGATGGGAGCCAGCTCATGCTGTGCCGGCGCTACTTCATTATGCTGTGTCTTTGCCGATACACCTACCTTCCAGAGTTCTTCGTTGACATCCTTCATGAAGGATGCAACTCTCTGGCGTATCGTTCCGAAATAGTGGTCATCCAGCTCCTGCCCCTTCGGAGGCATCGCCCCAAACAGCGTACGTCCTGTATAGATCAGGTCCTTCCTCTGTCTGAATTTCTGCGCATCTACCAGAAAATACTCCTGTTCCGGTCCAACAGATGGAGTCACTTTTTTAGATGTCGTATTTCCAAACAGACGGAGCAGTCTGAGAGACTGTTTGCTGACAGCCTCCATAGAACGGAGCAGAGGTGTCTTCTGATCCAGTGCCTCCCCCTTATAAGAGCAGAATGCCGTCGGTATACAAAGTGTCGCTCCCGCAGCGTCCTGTCTCACAAATGCCGGTGAAGTACAGTCCCAGGCCGTATATCCTCTCGCCTCAAATGTAGCGCGCAGCCCTCCCGACGGGAAGGAGGATGCATCCGGTTCTCCTTTGATCAGTTCTTTTCCAGAGAAGCTCATCAGCACTTTGCCGCTCGGCAGAGGCGCTGAAATGAAGGAGTCATGCTTCTCGGCGGTCACACCTGTCAGAGGCTGGAACCAGTGCGTGTAGTGAGTTGCCCCCTTCTCGATCGCCCATTCCTTCATTTCATGTGCAATGACATCGGCTGTTTCAAGATCCAGTTCCTTTCCTTCCTCTATCGTTCTCTTCAGGTTTTTATAGATTTTTTTCGGCAAACGTTCCTGCATCACAGTATCGTTAAAAACATTTTCCCCAAAAATCTCTGCAACATTGACTAGTTCTGCGCTCATAAATCCTTCCTTTCTCTTCGCTTTTCAAATTTGTAGAACCGGGCAGACTTGCGAATCCCCGTTTTCAATTACTTTATTTTATGGGCCGGCATAAGGCTTATGTATACCCATAAAGTAAAAGGGCACTCCAAGTTATCTTGGAACGCCCTTGTTCGTATCTACGTTTGTCAGTATACCTCAATCGTCCAGGAAATTCAAGTAAAAATTAAAATTTTTATTCAGCTTTACCAACTGATCCAAACAATTCCATTTTTTCCTTAACGGTCTCCATAATTGCATCTGTACCTGGTTTCAGTAACTTACGCGGGTCAAAGCCTTTTCCTTCCAGGTCTTTTCCAGCCTCAATATATTTACGTGTAGCAGCCGCGAATGATAACTGGCATTCTGTATTTACATTGATCTTTGCTACGCCCAGATCAATTGCCTTTTTGATCATATCTTCCGGAATTCCTGTACCGCCATGAAGCACCAGAGGCATGTCCCCAGTCAGCTGCTGGATTGCATCCAAAGTCTCAAAGCTCAGCCCTTCCCAGTTGTCCGGGTATTTTCCATGGATATTGCCGATTCCTGCTGCCAGGAAATCAATTCCAAGGTCTGCAACCATCTTGCATTCCTGCGGATCAGCACACTCGCCCTTACCGATCACGCCGTCCTCCTCGCCGCCGATGGAGCCGACTTCTGCTTCCAGAGACATTCCGTGTTCTTTTACGATCTGCACAAGCTCTTTTGTCTTTGCAACGTTCTCCTCGATTGGATAGTGGGAACCGTCAAACATGATAGAAGAAAATCCTGCTTCCACACACTTCAGGCATCCTTCGTAGCTGCCGTGATCCAGATGAAGTGCAACTGGGACAGTGATGTTGAGTTCTTCCATCATCCCATTTACCATACCTACCACTGTCTTATAACCTGTCATATATTTTCCTGCGCCTTCCGATACACCTAAAATTACCGGAGAGCTGCACTCCTGGGCTGCTGTCAAAATTGCTTTTGTCCATTCCAGGTTGTTGATGTTAAACTGTCCGACTGCGTAATGGCCAGCCTTTGCCTTTTGAAGCATTTCTTTTGCTGATACTAACATATAATCCTCCTTCACTACTATGACTTGCCGGGGTAAACCGGTAAGCATGTTTGTTATCAAATCTTTTTACATTATAGCTTATTGATGGGGAAAAGACAATCTAAAAATCATAATTAATGCTGGCAGGGGGGACGCCAGAGGCGGAACGGGACGGGGACAGACGGAAGCATCTATGTGTCTGGTATGCGGACGCTGCGCTAAGCAGCAGTAAGAGGAAACGCACAAAATCTGCCTGCACTGTACACATTCACCGCCTACTCTGATGAGTAGACGGCTCAGGTGTACAGAAAAGTTGCTTCGGTAGCAACTTTTCTCCGGCAGATTTTGTGCGTTCCCTCTAACTGCTGCTAAGCTCGTTTTATGCATACCAGACACATAGATGCTTCCGTCTGTCCCCATCCCATTCCGCCCCTGGCTGGCTCATCCTGTCAGAAGGAATTATGACCGTCTCCGACGGTATCTTAGGCCGGGTGCGGCGGATGGGGGCGGATGGGCGGAGATGTTTCGGCGGTGGTATTTAGGGGAGGGTTATATTTTTTTGGACAGGTTTATATTGTCATTGCGGACTCGTAGGCTGCCCATATTGCGTCCATTACGTTGGTGGGCTGTTTGGCGTCTCCTATTAGGTGGACATTGTCTGCTTTGATTTTTTCATATAGGTTCTGATCCGGGGTATAACCGACGGATACTACTATGTGGTCGGCTGGGATTTCGTGTTTTACTTTCATTCCCTGCGGGCCGAGGGCGAACATGCGCTTTGCGCGGTTGGCAGCGTTCGGATAGTTCTTTTCTGTTTCACATACAACGGCAATCCCTTCTTTGTAGCTCTCGACTACTGCGTTTTTGATTACTTTGACTTTGTAGTAGTCAAGCAGTTCCATTAACATGTTGTAGTTTGCTGCGGCAAGGCCGAAGGCGTTCAGGATGGTGTCGGCCATTTCTACTATGGTTACTTTTTTGCCTTCCCGGCCTAACATGTAGGCTATCTCGCATCCTGTTAGACCGCCTCCTACGATTAGGACGTTGTCGCCTTTTATGTCGGCGCTTCTGAGGGTTTCTATGGCGTATGTGACGTTTTCGGCATCGAATCCCGGTGTGTCCAGTTTCCTTTCGTTGGCTCCTGTTGCTACGAATATCTCGTCGTATCCTGCGGACATTTCTGCTGTTGCTTCTGTATTCATATGTACATTGACCGGAAGGTCGCTCATTTGTTTTTTGTACCATTTCAGGAGATTTTTATCATCGTCTTTGAAGTCGGGGGTTGCTGCGGCTACAAAGACGCCTCCGAGTTCTCCTGTTTTTTCAAACAGATCTACTTCATGGCCGCGCAGTGCGCAGACTCTTGCTGCCTCCATGCCTCCCAGGCCGCCTCCGATTACCATGACTTTTTTCTTTGTCTCTGCCGGTTTTAATGCGTAGCTCTTTTCTCTACCGCAGGCCGGGTTGACCGCACAGCTGATGTCTTTGCCCTGGAAGATTCTTCCCAGGCACCCCTGATGGCAGGATATACATGGACGTACGTCATCCAGGCGCTCTTCATAGAACTTGCGGCCCAGCTCCGGATCTGCCAACAGCGGTCGGCCCATGCCCATGATATCGATCTGGCCCTCAGATATTGCTTTTTCGGCAAGTTCAGGATCATCAAAACGTCCTGCACATACGACTGGTATATTTACTGCTTTTTTAACTGCCGCCACATCCTTTAAGTTGCAGGCTTTTGGCATATACACCGGCGGATGCGGCCAGAACCAGGAATCATAGCTTCCATTATCGCAGTTGAGCATATCGTAACCGTATTCCTCCAGCATTTTTGCAACTGTTACGCCTTCCTCTAAATCCCGACCCATTTCTTCGAATTCTTCTCCCGGAAGCGCTCCGCGGTTGTAATCCTTCACATAGCTGCGCACACTGTAGCGCACGGATACAGGGAAATCTTTTCCACACTTTTCTTTGATGGCCTCCACGATCTCTTTGGGGAATCTTAAACGGTTCTCCAGGCAGCCGCCATACTCGTCCGTACGTTTGTTGTAGAATCCGATTGCAAACTGATCCAGCAGATAGCCTTCATGGACGGCGTGGATTTCAACGCCATCGCAGCCAGCCTGTTTCACCAGATACGCTGCCTGTGCAAAATTTTCAACGTATTTGTGAATCTCCTCTTTGGAGATTCCCCTGTTCTTTATGGTTGGATCCCATACATTTTGAATCGGCGCCGGCGCCGGAAGCATCTTCCAGTCTGTTTCGTTCTCAATATGCCCTGCTCTCCCCGTCATGGCCGTCAGTTGGACAAATACCTTGGAACCATATTCATGGACTCCGTCCGCCAGATATTTCATCGCAGGTACATATTCATCCGGAAAATTAACCGGATTTCTTACCGGAATCGGTATAATCGGCACTAATCCTGTCACGATCAGACCGGTACCGCCTTTGGCACGCTCAATATAATAGTCCGCGCCGTCCTTTGTATATGCTCCGGTCTTCTGATTCATCAGACGTGGTGAAAACACACCCATCGGCATCATGGCAATGCGGTTTGGCACCTCTGTGTTTCCTACTTTAATCGGCGAAAATAAATGTTTGTACTTTGTAGACATAGACAACTCCTTTCAGCTTTTCAACAAGTTCTGTTAAAATTATAACACTTTATTTGGTGCAAATCTATTGACACAGAATACAATTCGCCGAATGTTATTTTGTTAAAATTGACTATAAACGATACTGTTCAGACCGTGCCGTGCACCCCGCTGCACGGCACGGAGCCGATGACGTGATGGTCTCGGGGCATCTGCACCTCGCCATAGGCGACTTTAAATGGGCAGATGCCGTTACTGTGCACGCCGGCAGGGTGTGCACAATAACTTATAATTGTACTACCGCCTTGTCAAAAAGGGAATACTCGTGTTATCCTAAAAAAAGATTTACACAACATAGACACGGCATGTATCATACCGAATTAGGGGGATTTATGAAGCCACAGACTAACCGCCAGAGACAGGCAATTGCAACAAAACATAAGATTTTCTCCTGTGCAGTATCTCTGTTCGCAGAGAAGTCTTATGAAAACGTAACGGTCCAGGATATCTGTGATAAGGCAGAGGTATCCGTAGGCGCCTTTTATCATCATTTTAAAAGCAAGGAGAATATATTGGACGAGGGTTACCGTCTGTTTGACCAGCAGTCCGAAGAAGCCTGGAAGAACGGACACCCCGATTCTCCGCTGGAGGCCATCCATTTTCTTATCTCAGGGCAGGCCCGCTCTATGGAAGATATGGGCGCCATGGCCGCACTCCAGTATTTTAAACATCAGCTGTCCAGCAGAGAAAAATATATCCTGAACAAGGACCGATTCTTTTATCAGACGATCTATCACGCCGTGCTGGAAGAGACCTCCGCCGGCACCCTTCTGGGCGATCCGGCCGCGATCACAGAAGACATCCTGGGAATTACCAGGGGAATGATCTATGACTGGTGTCTCCACGAGGGCGGATACGCCCTGTCAGAACGTACAAACCACGCGCTGGATATGATTCTCAGCTATTACCAAAAACAGGGGACGAACTAAGGGGGAGAGCTGTCATTAACGCAGTATTTTCTCGACATAGAGGGAGGTAAATTGAACATTACCAGACGATTTGCCCCCCTTTTTGAAATTTTAAGAACAAAAAAATACCGGAACCCTCATTCTCAAAGGATTTCCGGTAATTAGTTAAATGACTCCAAGGGGAATCGAACCCCTGATTCCAGCGTGAGAGGCTAGCGTCTTAACCGCTTGACCATGGAGCCATGTTCTATATTGCTTTCACAAGCGAATTTCATTATACTACACCATTTCCAAATATGCAAGCACTTTTTTAAATCTTTTGTCGATTTTTTCAACGATTTTTTTAATATTTAAAAATCCCTAAAAACGATGTCAAATTTCACCCCCTATTATAACCCTCCCCAATCGACGCTCTTAACATCCGATCGGATGCACTCAGCGAAATAAAGGGATAGCCGCCAGCCTCCTAAGGGCGCATATGCCGTTGCGAATTGCTAAAGCAGGCCTAAGAAATTCTAAGAAGCAGCCAGCTGCGAAAGTGGGGAGCATTTATGATTCCGAATCATAAATGCGGATGGCCCAGCGCGAGAAATCATGGGATTTCTCGTGATGTGCCATCCCGTGCCCCACTTTCGCGGCTGGCTGCTTCTTAGAATTTCTTAGGTTTGTGTCCGCAATTCGCAACGGCATATGCGCCCTTAGGAGGCTGGCGGCTATCCCTTTATTTCGCGCCCCCCTCCAGTCATTTCCGGCATCCACACCCTCATATCCCCTTCTTCCCGGTTCCCCCAGGCAAAATAGGGCACAGCAGTGAGCCGGACCTTTTCAGCGAAAGGCTTTGTTTCCGAATATAAGGAGTCCCATCCCTTCATATGTAATCCGTCCGCCTTAAGAAGCACCATTCCATTCAGTATCCCGCTGCTGCACGTGTACGCTTTTACCTCTGCGTCACATGGAATCCGATAGGCATGCAAAGGCCCCTCCTGGTCCACGGTCTCGAAACAGTATACCACAGGCCCTCTAAGGAAGGCCGCACATCCTGTATCTGCACGCACTTCCGGATTGGCGTACACTCTTCTTATTTTCAGGTCAAACTGTATCCGGACTGTATCCCCTTCCATCCATTCACGCCGCAGATACAGGTAACCTTTTTCTATTTTATCTGCCGCATCTGCTCTACTTCCGTTTACAAGCAGGGTAAACTCTTCTATATAATCAGGTATATGGATTGCAAGCGTAAAATTTTTCTTCGCCTTCGGGTATACCGTATAACATACATCCCCCTCCCACGGGTACCTGCTTTCCACATGAATCTCTGCTTTTTTCAGGTCAGCAGCCTGACCCAGATATAAATGTGAATAAATGATATCCTCTTTTTCAGACCATGCATACGTCCCCAATGATGTCATCAGGCGCACAATATTCGGCGGGCAGCAAGCACAGGTATACCATTTCGGACGTCTGGGCAATACATGTTTATAACCTGCCTGCTTTCCCGATACCCCCTGCACAACCTCCAGCGGATTGACATAAAAAAATGCTTTTCCATCCAGCTGCATCCCGCTCAGAATCCCATTATAGAGCTCTCTTTCCATGATATCCGCATATTGTCCATGGGCCTCAATATCCAGCATTCTCTTTGCAAACATGACCATGGCAATGGACGCACAGGTTTCGGCATATGCGGTGTCATTCGGCAGGTCATAATCAAGAGTGAAGGCTTCTCCTTCCGCTGTGGATCCGATCCCTCCGGTAATATACATTCTTTTATTGACGATATTGTCCCAGAGCCTCCTGCATGCATCATACATGGATTCATCTTTCATCTCCATCGCCAGATCTGCCATTGCCATATACATATAGACCGCTCTCACACTATGCCCCACAGCCTTGTCCTGCTCCCTGACCGGAGCATGGCACTGGGAATACTCCCGGTCCTCAGGATCCATTCCAAAATGTATCCATCCCCGTTTCTTTTTTTCCTCCAGAAAATAATCAGGATTCTTCCCCCGTTCCTCAATAAACCATGATGCAAGCCTTAAGTATTTCTCTGCCCCTGTTGCCTTATACAGCTTTATCAGCCCTACCTCGATCTCCTGATGCCCCGGAATTCCCTGCACCCTGCCGGGCCCGAACCGTGCCTCTATATGATCTGCCAGTCGTTCTGCAACTTTGAGCAGACTGGTCTTCCCCGTCTCATTATAATAGGCTGCGGCGGCCTCCATCAGGTGCCCTGCACAATATAACTCATGACACTCCTGCAGATTCTGCCACTTATGTTCCGGCTCCTTCAGTAAAAAATACGTATCCAAGTATCCGTCTTCTTCCTGGGCTGAAGCGATGCACTCTATGACTTCATCTGCACGTTTTTCCAATTCCGGATTGCTTCTTACCGATAAAGCATACGCAACTCCTTCCAGCCATTTGACCACATCGCTGTCTTGAAATACCACCCCATAAAATCCGTCTTCCCCCTGTCCGGCCGCATTCTTAAAGTTCGCTATGGCATGGCTTTTTTCGATACCGGGTATTTCATCCTTTAAAACTTTTTCCTGATAGGGGATGGCTTCCTCAATAATCAGGTTCTGTATTTTTGACCAAAATGCATCCTTTACTTCTATGTCACTCACTTTTGTCTGGTAAATACTTTCAAATGTCCTCATGTCGATTCTCCTCGTTCCAGCCGCATAGGCGCACCCTTACAACCTTTACATCCGGCTCCACCCAGATTCCAAAGTCTGCCTCATCTCCGTTTCTTCTTCTGTGCACCTCAAACTCTCCGTCTTCATTAAATACGCCTTCTTCTATCGATATAAAATCCAGGCTCCGGGTCAGATGAAAATCACTGCCCGCCAGGTAATTAACAGGCGTCTCACCGTCCGCCGGCAGCAGGTTCAGTTGAAATCCGTCCCCTGCAATTAAGAATTCATTCTCATCACTCTGAATGATAATCCCCCGACCGCGGCATCCTCCCCGCTTCTGCCTCTTAAGATAGTCTTTGTGCTGATAATTATGCCAGTTCCAATCAGTCCCCATGCGCCCTACAAGGGAATTGCAGTTTGTAAAATAAGCAATCCCGACGTAATGACCCAGTTCCAGGTATTGGTACTGGGCGTACTCCTCCTGCATAACCGCCGTCATCGGTTTATCGTGGTAGCGGACAAGCCCTGGCGCCAGCGCCCCCAGAATCTGCAGACTTTCCGCAACAGCCTGCTCCTGGGCGCCAATCTCCCCATCATTTAGGATACTTTCAATCCCAAAGGCACAGATTCCGATTGCCCTATAGTCTGCAACCGCAGAAAACATGAACCTTGAATTCCACTCCAAAAGCCCGGACTCCGGGATAAAAAGAGGATTATCATTTCTGCTGTAGCAGTCACAGCAAGCCATATACCCCTGATTTGTCTGCTGATAGTTATCGGGAGAAATAAAATCAAGCGCATCCGCCACATACTTCCATACATCCATTACCAGGCTGACCGCGCCTCCGGAAGGGTAATCCTTCCCCGGAATCTTTAATCTGTGATTGTCCACCCACACGTTCGTGTATACCGTCGTTTGATAGCATGTACGTCCTCTGCGGGCAACTTCGTTTACATACCCTGCAACCGCATATGCGGTGAATATCTCCTCCGCATGCCTGCCGAAAGCTTCGCTCCAGCTTTGGGTCTTTCTGCCATTCGCTTCCCAGCATCCCGCAACCTGTGAATCCGGAAATGCGACCAGCATTCCCAGCATTTTCTCCGGCAATGGACAAGTAAACGCCTCTGTTGCCCGGCTCCCATAATCTCTTGCGGGGCCGTTCATAATGCCGGGTTCATTCTCTGCCTGAACAGCAAGGATGGTATCACCCTCAGGATCCAGGATGGCAAGACGCTCCATTAACTTTTGAAAAGCCTTCCCGTCCGCCTCCATCGTTTCCCGGCAGTGCGGCGATAAAACAGGGATCTTCGCCCCATTTTCTGCTACTACCCTGTGAAAACGGCGGCCGTCCAGTTTTACCCAGGACGGTGCATACTTGCAGGTACCGTTTTTCCATGTACCAAACCAAAGCACGATCAGATAGAGGCCGTTTTCTCTCACTTTATGGTATATCTGTTCCACATCACCAAAATAAAACTGTCCTTCCTTCGGCTCAATATTCTCCCAATAGACCGGTATCTCTACCGTGTTGCCGCCAACCGCCCTGACTGCTGCGCACGCTTCATCGACCGACGCGCCGTAAGAACTGGAGTTATGGGCCTGGCCTCCTACTACGAACACCTTTTTCCCTTTACTTTCCATAAATCTTTTCATACTTCATCATCCTTTCACTGCCCCGTTTGTGATCCCGCTGATTAACAGTTTCTGTGCAAACAAAAAGAAAATAATAACCGGTATCATGGACAGGCAGGCTGATGCAAACCCAAGATTCAGATTAATGGTAAACTGTCCGAAAAAGTGATACTGCTGAATGGGCAGTGTCCGCATGGCCTCTTTCTGCAATACGATAAATGACATATTGAATTCATTCCACATCCAGAGCACATGCAGAATCCCCACAGTGGAGGTAATCGGCTTCAACAGCGGAAATACAATTTTCCAAAAAGTCTGCCAGATATTGCACCCGTCAATCCGCGCAGCGTCCTCCAGCGCCACCGGTATAGATTTGATGAATCCCATGACCAGATACGATGCGTATGGAAGGCTTGTGCCGATCATCAAAATGATGATTCCCCGGTAAGTGTTGAGAAGCCCCATATTCTTAAACATCTTATAAACCGGTATCATAATCACCTGAAAAGGTATCATGATACCAATAAACAAGGCGCTTCCAAACATTCTGTACAGCCGGCTTTCCTGATTACGGCATATACTGTAAGCCATCATTGCGCTAAATAACACAATTCCCAAGGTAGATACTACCGTTATAAAGATACTGTTTCCAAAAGACTGCAGGAAATTGCTTTTCTCCATAGCCTCCGCAAAGTTGCTCAAATCAAGCCCCTTTGGCAGGCTCCACGTAGATACCGCCGTTTCCGCCGGGGTCTTAAAGGCTGTTACAATACAGATATAGAAGGGGACCAGGAAGATAACCGCCAGCAAAAAAAGCAGTATATTAATCCACATTCCTTTTTTAGAAAATCTTTTTGTTCTCATGCCTCTACCTCCCTGCTCCTGAGTACTTTGGACAGGATTCCCCCGCAGACAATCAGAATCAGTACAAATACAATTGCCACAGCCTGCCCATATCCTGCCTGATAGTATGAATACAGGTTTTTATAGATATGTATGGACACCATCTCACTTGCTTTCCCCGGTCCCCCTCCTGTTGCCGCCATTGTGGTCGCAAATTCTTTGAGACCTCCGATCAGGGTCATTGTCACGCATACTGTAATAGACGGCATCAGCATCGGAACCGTCACACTTTTAAAACTTTGCAGGGCATTCGCTCCATCCACTCTGGCCGCCTCATATAGTTCACGGGAAATATTAGACAGCCCTGCGAGATAGATCACCACATTAATTCCCAAGCCATTCCACAATGCAATTAATACAATACCCGGTATTACAGTCTTATAGTTTCCGAGAAGGCTCATCCCGCCGAACAGAGGGGCCAGCGATTCCCGAAATAAAAAGCTCCAGATAAATGCAGCCAGTACCGTACTCAGGCATGTCGGAAAGAAGAACGCAGTCCTAAGCGCGCCTCTGCCTTTAAATGCACGGTTCAGCCCCAAAGCCACCGCCAGAGACAGCACATTATTCGATACAGTAATTAAAATAGCAAAATAAAAACTATGGCCTACTGAATTCCAGAAATCCGGCGACCTCAGCAGCAGCAGGTAGTTTTTAACACCCACATATTTCATAACCTGGCCGATTCCGTCCCAACTGGTAAAAGACACCTGGATTCCGGAAATAAACGGAATAACGATGGAAAAAATAAACAGGGCGAAACCGGGCAGAAGCAGCGCCGTATACCAGAATTTTTCTTTCGCTTTCTTTCGCTTTTGCATATCATGCCTCCATATGTCAGAATGTGCTTCCTTGTTCTTGCTTCCCGCAGCACGGAATCTGCAGCTCATGTTTACGTCGCCGCAGGGTCCGCGTGCAGGTATAGTAACAGATCAGGCAAGCCCGAACTATTGTAACAGTTCAGACAGGCCTGAACTGTTACCAGTTATAAGCATTACGTGTAAAATCTGCTTGTCTACTGTCTTGATTGTATCTCGTCAAACTTCTTATCCAATGCAGCGGCTGCATCCTCGGGTGTTTTAATTTCCCCAAGCAGATATTTCGTCAGAATCTCCACATTTGCATCGTAATATTCGCCCGTAAACTCATTCTGCATGGATGATACATCGAAGAGTTTTCCTTCATTCATATATGCACTGATTTCACCAAGCGCAGGATCGGCCGCGTCCGGGAGATCTTTGATAACGGATAGCCTCTTGGCGTCGTTCTGCCAGATATTTCCTGACTCCTTACCTGTCATTACCTTTAAGAAGTCCATGACCTCCTGTTTTACCTCTGAGCCTGAATATACGACAAATCCGTCGCCGCTCCATGTCGTCAGCCTGGTATCTTCCGGTTTTTCTGTAGCCGGCACAGGGAAACACTTAATTTCTACATCAGGATTCTTTTCCTGTATGGCACTGATTGACCAGCTGCCGTTAATAACCATTGCCGCTTCTCCTGTAGCTACCATTTCTGTGGCCTTATTCCAGTCTGTGCCAAATTGCTCTTTATTTCCATAATTATGCCGTTCTTTGAACTTTTCCAGGGTCTCCAGAAATGTCTTATCGTCCGCGAATTTGGCATCCCGTGCTTCCAAGTCTTTCATCCAGTCAGGATTCTCCCCCAGAACCTGCTGTAGCATGTCCGCACGGTAATCATTTGTGATTGTCCATGCCTCCTGCGCTCCAAATGCAATCGGAACAACTCCGCTGCCCTCCAGCTTCTTTAACACATCAATAAACTCTGTATATGTCTCCGGAAGCTCTGTAATTCCTGCTTTTTCAAAGACTTCTGCATTATAATAGGCGGCCGACGCATTTGCTTCGAATGGCATAAAGTAGTTCACTCCATCCACTTTTGAGCTTTCCTTTGCACTCTCAATCAGATTGTCCCAGAATTCTGCGCCGCTCAAATCCTCCACATAGCCATTCTCTTTAAACTGTTTCAGGTCTGACGCTGTCAGGTCGAACAGATCCGGGGCATCATCACTTGCAATTTTTGCTTTTAATAAAGTCTGGTATTCATCATAGGAAACCGCCTGTATGTCAAACTCGACACCTGTTTCCTCCGTATATTGCCGGGTGATCTCCTCGATCCATTTTCTGGTGGAATCCTCACTGTAGTGATGAAGCCATTTAATTGTCTTTTTATCTGCTTTCGCTGAGCTGCCGCCAGAAGCATCCTCTGACTTTCCGCCGGAGCATCCCGTTGCAAGTATGGCTGCTGCCATTCCTATGGCAAATAATCTTTTGAATTTCTTGTTCTTATTCATTTTTCCTCTCCTAACTGTTATTTCACTGACTGCCGCACTCATTTCCCTGCGGCATATTATTTTGGGTCCATAAAGATGTTTCAGAAACCGGCGCCGGATTTCTTTTTCATAATTGAATTATATTTCCATAGTTCCCTTTAGTAAACTACATAAACCTTCGAATAAGTGTCAATTTCTTATATATTGTCAACTGATTATTGTATAAGTTTTTGATCATTGATAAAATTCTAATATGGCATATATGCGTAAGACTTTTTGTTTTCTGCCAAAAACTTATACAATAACACGATTTTATGACTGTGTTTTGCCATTGTACGTTTATATAACATAAAAATATGGGTATATTTCTCAGGATGGAGGTAATATAAGAAAAATGCAATTTCTGGAATTTAAAATAGACACCCCCTTATCCTATGATATGGCGGGTAAATTCGAGGCACCGTCTCAAAACTGGATGCATACGGATGAGTATCCCTTGAAAAATTATGAGCTTATCATTCCAACAAAGGATACTTTATATCTGAATTTCGCCAAAAAGAACCACACGATCCCTACCGGTTCTTATATCCTTCTCCCGCCCTGGCAGGCGCCTATGAACCGCAGGATTGGGTTCAGGCCCTCTGCCTGCTCCTTCTACTGGGTTCATTTTGAGGCGGGACATGAGATCATACAGAAAGACATCCCGGCATTGGAGGTAGGAAGCTATAAGAATGCTTTGGCCAAAAACACGCTCTCCATCCCAAACGAAGGAGAGCTTGCGAATGTAGATAAAATCGTCATTCTCATGAAGCAGCTGCAGGATGCCGTTAAGGAACAGTATCCCCCGGGAATCCTGAATTATTTTACTACAACCATACTTTGTGAGCTTCATTTTCAAATGAATCCACTGCTCATTAACAGTGTATCCCAGAAAAAAAGCCAAAAGCAGATATATTACGATATTATTGACTTCGTAAAGCAGAATATCAACCGCCCGCTAAAGGTATCCGATATTGCCGCACATTTTAATTATAACGAGTCTTACCTTTCCCACTTTTTCACCTCGGTTGCTGATATCCCCCTAAAGCAGCTGATCCTGAACCTTAAAATCGATACTGCTAATATCCTGCTTGTGGATACGAATATGACAATCAATGAGATTGCCGCCGAGCTGTCCTTTTCCAGTGCACAGCATTTTGTGAAAGTGTACAAGAGAAAAACCGGACTGACGCCAACTGCATATAGAAATGCTTTTTCACAAAGGCTGTTGTACCACAAGTAAACCATGGTAACAGTTCAGGCAGGCCTGAAGTGTTGCAAACCGTGCGCAGCTGCCCCAAGCCCATCATATGATCGGCACCGGTACAGCGCAGTAGAGTGCACGGTCTGCACAATAACCGGAGAACTTTTTATAAATACAAACTTTAAAGGAGATTCTATGAATAAAAATTATCATCTGCCCAGGTTAAACCGCCAGTCCTTTTATACAAATCCGGCAGCTTACACTGAACCGGGCACAATACCGACCAATCCGGACCCCTATGTTATCAAGTTTAACGGAATCTATTATTGCTATTCTACCGACGAAAACGGAGTCAACGTCAGCAGTTCAGAAAACCTGACGGTCTGGAAGTTTCTCGGCAGGGTTGCAAAGGAGGAGGACAAGCATGATTACTGGGCCCCTTGTGTCATATATGATAACGGTACCTTTTATCTCTATTGCTCTAACACGGGGATTAGCACAAAAGACAATCATCAGGAATATCTCCAGCTGTATACTGCTGCCAGCCCGGAAGGTCCGTTTACTTATGTCAAAACTTTTTTCCAGAAGTTTTCCATTGACGCGCACGTTGTCAGGGACTATGACGGAACCGTCTATTTGTTCTATTCTGTAAATGATTATATGGGAACAGATGAATACCGCCCGGGAACTTCAATTCTCGTGGATCGTCTGATTCATTTCACAGAATTGGCCGGAGAAGAAAAGCCGGTTGTAACCCCCTCTATAAAAGAGGAAATGTTTGAAGAAAACCGTTTCGGGGATGAAAGAGACTGGTATACCGTAGAAGGCGCTTTTTTTCTGCGCAGACATAACCGGGCATATTTGCTTTATGCCGCAAATGCCTACGTACGGGAAAATTATTACCTTGGCTATAGTTTTGCAGAGGGAAATTCGCCCATTCCCGATATTTGCTGGCAGAAATATCCCTCTGACCATACATATTCCCCTCTGGTCTGCAGAAATAAAATGGTGGAGGGCACGGGCCATTGCTCCGTGATACAAGCGCCCAACCTGACCGATGACTGGATCATTTACCATGGAAGGAATCAGGACCGCCCGCTAACGGCACAGACAGAAGAAAGGGTAATGCGCCTGGACCCACTGTATTACAGTGGCTGCCGCCTGCTGACAAATGCGCCTTCTTATGAGGCGCAGGACTGCCCCGAGCCGCCTGCCTATTCGTGTTTTGGAGAATTGGACAGACCGGACTTTCAAAGCACAGAACAAAATGGGATTGTCAGAAAGATCCTGAACCGCAGTTTTGAAAATTATGTGATGGAATGGGATATCGTCAGCCAGCCCACCCACATGGGCGCAAGATATGGTATCTTATTATCTTATTTGGATCACGCAAATTATATCGAATTGCTTTTTGACAGCGGCAGACGCAGCGTTACTGTAATAGAAGAAACTAATCATTTTAAAAAGACAATTTCCAGTTACAGGCTTTCCGCCGTCTACAATCATGAAGTATCCCATCATATACGGGTACTCCGAAATTATAGTCACTTTATGATTTATCTGGACGGAATCTTGATCCTGGAACCAATGATTGATACAGCCTACGGAAAAGTCGGCTTTGTCACCCGGTATACATCCGCTTCCCCTGCATTTTTTGCGGTCACGGAACACACCGGGCTTTATGGCCGGGATTTGTTTTGGCTTTCAAAAATCTTTCGCAGCAGTGAACCACTTTTATTTGACACCGCGGTACACTGCATGACAAAGGCCCCGGCAGTATTGGAAGAGATAAAACCTGCCCGCAGCTATAAAAAATCCATCGAATGTAATCTGCTTAGCAGCGCTTCTTTTCTTCGGGCCGATCTATATGAACAGGAGCAAAAGGTACTTTCCATATTGGTGAAAGGCGGGATTTATCTGATTGTCGGCTATGAAGGCGGACACGGGACCGTGGTGGCGCAATGCCCTTATGCCGAAAAAAACTTTACGCTCTATTTCACGCAGAAAGGGAACAAAACCGCCTTATATCTGGAGCATAATTACTATGCGTTTCAACGTCCCGCAGACAGATCCCAGACGCTTCGTCTGACTGCTTATGAGATTGAGATTGTGGGATATGAAACATCAAGCCTGGCAGGCATATAGCCCGCCAGGCTCCCTATGACTCCCTGCTGCCCTCAATTCTTCCCTTTACGGAAAGATGTTCAATACTTCTCTCCGCCACCATAATCCGAAGCCCCTGCTTCTTGTTTTTAATCACTACATCATCATGTTCCCCGCCGAACTCTCCGTCCAATGTCCATGGAATCTCTTCCACGGATTCAAAACGAATATGGCCTGTGCGGAAGGAATACATATGCTTGGAATCAATCTGCTTAATTACAAGGGAAGCAATAATTTCGTTGAGCTCTATGGGGTTCTTTGGGGTCTTAATCAGCGTTACCTCAAATTCACCGTCATCGAACACTACATCTTTGCCGATAATGCCCTTAAACCCCCCCACAGACCTGGAGTTAGTCACCATGCCAAATACGAACTCATCCTCCAGCACTTCATCGTTATATGTCACCTTAATATGGTAAGAAGGGATATTAAAAATACGCTTCGTGCCCTCCAGCACATAGGCCAGATGCCCCAGCACATTCTTCATACTCTGCTTTGTCTCGTAGGATACATCTGTAAACAAGCCAAACGCGGCAATATAGACAAAGATATCGTCATTAAAAACACCCACATCGCATGGAAACGGAACCCCGTTAGCTGCAGTATCCGCCGCCTCCAGCATATCCTTTGAGATATGCAGGCTGTTGGCAAAATCATTCGTAGTCCCTGCCGGGATATAGCCGACCGGCACCTGCTTATCCCTTTTGGACATTCCCGTCACCACCTCATCCAGCGTGCCGTCACCACCGCTGCAGACAACCAGATCGTAATCGCCCTCATAACTTATGGTCTTAGACAGTGCATCGTGATAGCGCTGCGTCGGATATACCGTCACCTCGTATCCTCCCTTTACAAAAATGTCCAGTACGTCGGAAAGTTTCGGTTTTAACAGCCCCGTTCCGGCGTTTGGATTGTAAATAAACAGCATTTTTTTCATAATCCAGATCTCCTCCATCCTATCCAAACAACAGATCAGCCATAACGCTGACCACAATTATTACTCCATATCCATTCATTATAAAAGAGGCTGCACAAAAGTACAACCTCTTTCCATATAGTTCTTTCTTCTTAATTCTTTATCTCCCGTTATTCTATTTTAAAATGCATCTGACTATTTTTTCTTAGTAAAAAAGGTTTTAATTCCTTCTGCAGCCTTCTGCTCATCTTCGCCTTCTGTTACTACCGTAAGCTTCTCGCCCTCTGAAAGGTTCAGGCTCATCATCCCCATAATGCTTTTTGCATTGATCTTCTTCCCATCTACCCGAATATAAATTGAACTTGAGTACTGGCTTGCCTCCTGTACTAACAATGCGATTGGTCTTCCGTCAAGTCCCTTGTCCTGTTTCACAACAACCGGTGTTTCAATCATAATAATCCTCCTTGTTTTTGCCTAACCTTCTCTGCCATCTCGCTCAGTTTTCTAAGTCTGTGATTGACCCCAGACTTTCCAACGGGCGGTGATAAGAGTTCCCCTAACTCTTTGAGTGTCGCATCGGGATGTGAAAGGCGGGCAAGCGCTACTTCCTCCAGTCCCTCCGACATTTTTTCAAAACCTATTGTATCTCTCAGATATGTAATATCCTCCACCTGTTTGACTGCGGCTGATACTGTTTTGTTGATATTGGCAGTTTCACAATTTACCTTGCGGTTTACGGTATTGCGCATCTCTTTTAGAATCCGGACATTTTCCAGTTCCATGAGGGAAATATGCGCTTCCATAATATTCAGGATATCCACTATCTGCGAGCCTTCCTTTAGATACACAACATAGGACTTCTTCCGCTGGACAATCTTGGCATCCATGGAGAATCCACATATCAGCTCCCGAATCTGACGTGCCATCTTCTCGGAGGCACAGACAATCTCAAAGTGATACGACTTGTTTGGATCACTCATCGAGCCTGCGGCGAGAAAAGCACCTCTGATAAAAGAGCGTCTGCAGCATGTCTGCTGTACAACGAGAGGATTCACAATGTGGACCTCTTCGAATTCTGACTGAAATTCTTCGATCAGTTTTGCTGCCTGAAGGATACGAAGCGCGTCTTCATGCCGTTTTACCACCACAGCATAAGAGACACTTTCCTTCGCAATGTTCCTGCGGATAGAGATATCAGCTTCTATATTAAATGTTTTTGTGATCAATGTAAAGCATTTTCTTGCAACAGCCAAATTTTCCGAATGAATTTTTACGCTGTAATGCCCATAACTATTGATTACGATAGAGCCGCACATACTGATCAGGGCTGCAAGTTCAGCAATCTGGCAGTGCCTTGCGGTGTTCCATTGCTTCGAAAGTTCTTCTTTCACATTTCCAGAAAATGACATAGCTCTCTCCTATTTCGCCTTCGTTATAGCATCTTTCCCAATATCCCGGTGTTCGATACGCACTCCATAACTTTCCTTCGGCTCCAGAAACTGGTACAGGGCGTTTGCAAGCGTAACGGACCGATGCTTGCCGCCAGTACATCCTATGGCAATCACCAGCTGATTTTTTCCCTCCAGTATATAGTTGGGTATTAAAAATTCCATCATTTCAGTTAATTTCCCCAGAAATTCCCTGGCTTTGTCATTGTCCATTACATATTCGCGCACTTCCTGGTCATTGCCTGTCTTCGGCCTCAAATCCATAATATAATATGGATTGGGAAGAAAACGGACATCAAACACCAGGTCGGCATCCTGCGGGATCCCATATTTAAATCCAAACGACATCACCGTGATATAAAGGTTCTTAAAATCCTTCCCTTCCACAAAAATTTTTTCAAGCTCCAGCCGCAGCTCTCGTGTAAGCATCTTGCTTGTATCAAGTATATACGTGGACTGCATTTTTAAGAACGCAATTTTTTCTCTTTCTTTTGCAATGCCAATATCAATGTGCCCTGCTCCGCCCAAAGGATGCTGCCGCCTGGTCTCCTTGTAACGCTTAACCAGAACATCATCCCCGGCATCCAGAAACAGAATCTCGTAGCCCAGCCCGAGCTCATCAATCTGCTTTAGCTTCTCTTCCAGTCCTTTAAAGGCCTGGCCGCCCCGGATATCAATCCCCAGGGCCGCCTTGTCTATCTCGGTATCCGGCGCCGCCAGCATCTCCGCAAACTTCTGAATCAGAGGAATGGGCAGATTATCCACACAGAAATACCCCATATCCTCCAGCATCTTCAGCGCAGTGGATTTGCCGGCGCCCGACATACCAGTTACAATCACAAATCTCATTTCAGAATTCTCCTATCCGTTTCACTTCCGGCTCCAGCCTGACGCCGGATGCCGCCTCCACCTTATCAGCAACCTGCTCCATCAGGGAGATCACTTCTGCTGCCGTAGCGCCGCCCCGGTTAATCACGAATCCGCAGTGTTTCTGTGACACCTGCGCATTTCCCACCTGAAATCCCCGCAGCCCTGCATCCTCTATCAGCCTGCCTGCAAAATACCCCTCCGGCCGTTTGAACGTGCTCCCCGCGCTGGGGTATTCCAACGGCTGCTTTGACACTCTTTTTTCTTTCAGCTCCTCCATATAAGAACGGATATCACCGGCATCTCCCGGCTCCAGCCTGATCACTGCTTCCAGAACAATATAATTCTTTTTGGCAACGATACTCGTTCGGTACCCCAATTCCAACTCATCTTCCCCGAGCGTCTTTACCTCACCTTCCGGAGTCATAACAACCACGCTCTCCAGAACCTGCTTCATCTCACCTCCATAGGCCCCTGCATTCATCATCACAGCTCCGCCCAGTGTCCCCGGTATCCCGGATGCAAACTCAAACCCCTTCAGGCTGTGCGAAAGAGCCTCCGCCGCTATCCTGGACAACAGAGCGCCTGCCTGCGCATAAATCCGATTCTCCTCAGCATGTATCCCACTCATATTTTTATAAATCTGAATCACAACGCCTCTATATCCTTTGTCTCCCACCAGAAGATTGCTGCCGTTCCCCAGAATATAATAAGGCACCTCTTCCTCTTTGCACAAACCGATGACCTTTTTTACGCCTTCGGTATCACAGGGAACTGCAAAATAATCCGCCGGCCCTCCTATACGGAATGTCGTATGGCGGCTCATTGGTTCATCTGCAAAAACGCATTTCTCTCCCAGTATGTCACATAATTTTTCGTATAAACTCATACATGATCTCCAATTCTTTTGAACTTTCACCTCAATCATACAACAAACCCCCGCCAAATTCAACGTTTAGTACGCAAGCTTTAGACTTGCGGAGGGGAGGGGGCGCGAAATGAAGGGGACGCGAAATGAAGAGATCGCCAAAAGCCTTCCAAATGCACCTATGCCGTTGCGATGTGCGGACACGAGCCTAAGAAATTCTAGGAAGCCGACAGCTGAAAAAGCGGGGCACAGGCGACACATCACGAGAAATCCGATGATTTCTCGCGCTGGGTCGCCTGATTTTGTGATTTGGTGATCACAAAATCTCCCCGCTTTTTCAGCTGTCGGCTTCCAAGAATTTCTAAGGCCCGCTTTAGCACATCGCAACGGCATAGGTGCATTTGGAAGGCTTTCGGCGATCCCTTCATTTCGCTGGGCGTATCCAGACGGTAGTTAAGACCCCATCTTGGGGGAGGCTGCGTAACGGGAGCAGCGTATTGATTCGCTTGGTGGATCATTAAAGCCCCATTAGTTTATTAACGGCACGAGTGTACCTGACAGAAAAATGAGCAATTACGCTGTAAAAACACAAAAGTTCCCCTTTACAATTGAGCTCACTTTTTACTGTTCAAAATTTTCGCACATGCAATGCAGTAAATTGCGGAATAAGGTATACCCAAAGGGCACCCCGTAACACATACCCTGACGGGCAGGTCTGCAGTAAACTGCCGAACAATGTATAACTTGCTCTTTCTATGTACCGGATCTATCCAGTATCACCAAACGAATCCATACAATGCCCCCGTCATGGAGCCCACCCTGGCAGGCAGGCTTATCTGCCGATTGGATGCACCCAGCAAAATGAAGGGATAGCCGCCAGCCTCCGAAGGGCACACATGCCGTTCTAAATTGCTAAAGCAGGCCTTAGAAATTCTTAGAACCAGACAGCCGCGAGAGTGGGGAGCTTTTATGATTCCGAATCATAAAAGCGGATGGCCCAGCGCGAGAAATCATCGGATTTCTCGTGATGTGCCATCCGTGCCCCACTCTCGCGGCTGGCTGCTTCTTAGAATTTCTTAGGTTCTGTGTCCGCAATTTAGAACGGCATGTGTGCCCTTCGGAGGCTGGCGGCTATCCCTTCATTTTGCGCCCCCTCCCACCGCACCACTAAAGCCGCACACGAAACTCCACTTGCAAAAAAGCCCCGAATGTTGTATATTTAGGGGGTATACATGCTTTGAGCAATTACGCAATAAAATAATAAAGGAGTGAACAGATAATTGGACTCGAGTGATGCCATACAATTTGTTATATTAATCGTTTTATTGATACTGTCTGCATTTTTTTCATCCGCGGAGACGGCGCTTACCACGGTGAGCAAGATCCGCATGCGTTCTCTGGCAGACGACGGAAACAAACGTGCCAGGATAGTTCTGGACGTTACGGAAAAACATTCCCGTAAGATGCTGAGCGCAATCTTAATCGGCAACAACATTGTAAATATTTCCGCTTCCTCATTAGCCACCACACTGGCCTACAGCTTCGGTGGTTACATGGTCAGCATTGCAACGGCAATCCTGACAGTTGCGATCCTCGTATTTGGAGAGATTACTCCAAAGAGCATGGCAACCTTAAATGCAGTGAAGCTGTCCCTTGCCTATATCCCGGTGATCCGGGCATTTATGGTGGTGATGACCCCATTTATCTTCATCATTAACCTGATCTCACATGGAATACTGTTTATATTCCGCATTGATCCCAATGCCAAGAACAGCGCCATGACAGAGGACGAACTTCGTACGATTGTGGATGTAAGCCACGAAGACGGAATCATTGAATCCGAAGAGAAGGAAATGATCTACAATGTGTTCGACCTGGGCGATGCCCGTGCCAAGGATGTAATGGTGCCGCGTGTACACGTGACATTTGCAGATGTAAACAGTACTTATAAGGAACTGATTGATATTTTCAAAGAAGACAAATTCACACGTCTCCCTGTTTATGAGGATACAACCGATAATGTTATCGGTACCATTAATATGAAAGACCTTCTGCTTTTTGACAGTACGGAGCAGTTTTCTGTGCGCAACATACTGCGCGAAGCATATTTTACTTACGAATATAAAAATATATCCGAGCTGCTCGTGGAAATGCGGGATGCCTCTTTTAATATCGCTATTGTGCTGGATGAATACGGTGAAACAGCCGGTCTTGTTACTCTTGAGGATATTCTGGAGGAAATCGTAGGGGAAATCCATGATGAATATGACGAGAAAGAAGATGACTTCGTAAAGCAGCTTGGCGAAAACGAATATATTATCGAAGGCTCCATGAGCCTGGATGATGTCAATGACCGTCTGGACCTGGAACTGCAGTCTGAGGATTATGACTCCCTCGGCGGTTTTATTATAGAGCATCTGGACAGGCTGCCCGAAGTTGGTGACGAGGTTACGACAGACAGCGGAATTATGCTGGTCGTTGAAACACTGGATAAGAACAGGGTGGAAAGCGTACACGTCTATCTGCCTGAGAAGAAAGCAACCGATGAAGAGGACGGAGAATCCGAGGATCCGGATGACGTCCCGTCAAAAAAAGAATATGGAGAACGGCATAAGGAATACGGCGGATCATAATTCTGCCATGCCAATCATCCTATCGGACTTCCAATTGGCGTCTGAACTGCGCGTAAGCAGTCAGGCTCCATGCGGGGGTCCGATTTTCTTTGGCAGACAGGAACATCCTGGCATTTTCTACATATCATAAAATAGAACAATGTGAAAGGAATCTTTACTTATGCCTTATTCAATCATGTTAGATGCAGGACACGGGGGGCGTGACCCAGGCGCCGTATATAATGGACGCCAGGAAAAAGACGATACTCTGCGCCTTACATTAGCCGTTGGTGAAATTCTTCAGAATCATGATATCGACGTAGAATACACCAGAACTACGGATGTATACGAATCTCCTTATGAAAAAGCAATGGAAGCAAACAATGCGGGGGTGGATTTTTTCATTTCCATACACCGGAACTCTTTTCCCACAGACAACGTAGTATCAGGGGTGGAGTCACTGGTATATGATCTCTCCGGAATTAAACTTGAGATGGCTGAAAATATCAATGAACAGCTCGAGGCCGTAGGATTTGTGAATCTCGGCGTAAAGGCGCGCCCCAACCTGGTGGTGCTCCGCCGCACAAAAATGCCTGCTGTTCTGGTGGAGGTTGGATTTATCAATTCCAACACAGATAACCAGCTTTTTGATGACAATTTCGACGCAATCGCCCAGGCAATCGCTTCCGGGATTCTCGACACACTGGAGATGGATCAGGTGATCGATCCGCCGGGATATAAGGTACAGGTGGGCGCTTTCCGAAATCCCACCTATGCGAACCGGCTGCTGAATGAACTTCTGGAACAGGATTTCCCCGCATCTATCGTCGATACGGACGGATTCTTCCGGGTTCAGGTCGGCAATTACGATACTCTGGACGATGCAACAGCCATGGAACAGCGTCTCAAAAGAGCCGGCTATCCAACCATTATTGTCAGCCGATGACATCTGTCCCTTTTGCCTGCGGTTTTTCCTGCCATGCAGCTCCCCACGATATGGCAGGAATGCCCCTGGACAATACCCTCCGCGAAATGTATGGATTCCCAACATTTGATTTTTTTTCTATTTGTGTTAAACTGGAAATAATATTGGCTGTCCATGCAGGAATGGAGGAAAACTATGGAAAGCATTGAACAAATAAGTACCGGACTGGCGGGGGCAGACGAGGTAATCGGCGGCCTCCGGCCCGGTGATCATATCATCTGGCAGGTGGACACTCTGGAGTCCTACGCATTTGCCGCCCGCAAGTTTGTCAGGCAGGCTGCCGCGGACCGCAGGCGCATCCTTTATATACACTTTGGCAGTCACGCGCCCCTGGTGGATGATGCCGCACTGAAAGACGAAGGCGCTGATTTTCAAATGTATACCATCGATGTCTGTCATGGTTTTGAATCTTTCACCAGCGATATATACCGGATTATCACGGCAGAGGGGAAGCATTGCTTCTATCTGTTCGACTGTCTCACCGAGCTGCAGCAGCACTGGTGCTCCGATTTGATGATCGGGAATTTCTTTCAGGTGGCCTGCCCTTATCTGTCGGAGTTCGAGACGGTTTCCTGTTTTGCGCTTGACAGGAATGCCCATACGCAGGATACCATTGCACGGATCCGGGAAGCTGTGAGGCTTCTTTTGAATCTCTATTTTGTAGACGGAAACTATTATCTGCACCCGCTGAAGGTCTGGGAACGCTACTCCCCCGTTATGTTTCTGCCCCACCTGCTTACAGAATCCGGCGCAGAGTGCATCACGGACAGTGCAAGCTCTGCCGAGTTATTTTCCAGGCTCCAGATTCATACTAAAAAGCTGGATTACTGGGATGTAAGCTTTGAGGAGGCCAAGCCCTATCTGAACGCCGCTTCCGCAGAGCAGGCATATGTAAAAGAGAACCTGCTGAATCTGCTCATCGGACAGCGCTCCAGAATTGCCTCTCTGAGCAGGGAATACTTCACACTGGCGGATCTGATTCAGATCGGCAGCCGGGTGATCGGTACCGGATATATCGGCGGCAAGTCGGTGGGCATGCTTTTAGCTCGCAAAATACTGGAAACGAAAAACCCGGATTTTTACCGGGAACATATGGAGCGGCACGATTCCTATTATATCGGCTCGGATGTGTTCTATACTTACATTGTACAAAATGGCTGCTGGCGCCTCCGGATGGAACAAAAGACGGAGGAAGGATATTTCCGTGCGGCTCCCGCACTTCGGGAAAAGCTTTTGACCGGGCATTTTCCTCCTGCAATCAAGGAGCAGATCATGGTCATGCTGGAATATTACGGCCAGTCTCCCATCATTGTCCGCTCCAGCTCTCTTCTGGAAGATAACTTTGGAAATGCATTTGCCGGAAAATACGACAGTTTCTTCTGTCCCAACCAGGGATCACCGGAAGACCGTTATGATGCTTTTCTCGAGGCCGTGCGCAAGGTGTATGCCAGTGTCATGAGCCAGGAGGCTCTGGAATACCGCAAGAACCGAGGCCTCTCCGGCGAGGACGAGCAGATGGCTCTGCTGGTGCAGAGAGTATCCGGCGATTACCACGGCAAATACTTCTTCCCCCATTGTGCCGGAGTTGGTAATTCTTCTAATCTGTTCGTTTGGGATAAGAACACCGATCCGTCCAAGGGGATGCTGCGTCTCGTATTCGGAATGGGCACCCGCGCCGTAGACCGGGTTAATTCGGACTATCCACGGATTGTGGCGCTGGACAAACCGGAGCGCCCTCCCCTGCTCAACTATGGAGATGAAAGGAAATTTTCCCAGCACTACGTGGATGTGATTAATCTGGAGGAAAATGAATTCCAGACCGTGCCCATCGAGGACACCGCAGGTCTTCCTCTGAAGACCAATATCCGGCTCTTCATGGAACCTGACTACGAGCTTGCCAGACATTTCCGTGAAATCGGCCAGCCGGGCCGCAAAGTTCCGGACATTGTCAGTTTCACCCGCCTGCTGAGGCATACGGATTTTCCCAGGGCGCTTGAAAATATTCTGGCCGTATTATCGCATACTTACGACTATCCCGTAGACATCGAATTCACCTGCAACTTCAATAAACAAGAAGATTACCGGATCAATCTGCTGCAATGCCGCCCCCTGCAGACAAAGGGTCTTGGAAAAACCATAGAATTCCCTGAAAATACGGGCAGGGACCGCAGCTATTTTTCCTCAAAAGGAAACTTTATGGGGGGAAATGTCCGTCTTCCGGTCCACTATATCATTTTTGTAAAAATTAAACCTTACCTGGAGCTGAATGAGCACCAGAAATATGCCATAGCCAACCAGATCGGCACCCTGAACCGTCTGCTTCGGAACCGCCACGCCGTCCTGATCGGCCCCGGCCGCTGGGGAACCACCACGCCCGCCCTGGGTGTCCCGGTGCGTTTCACAGACCTGTGCAGCATGGATGCCATCTGCGAAGTATCCTACGAGAATCTGGGCCTGATGCCCGAGCTCTCCTACGGAAGCCACTTTTTCCAGGATATCGTAGAATCCAACATCTTCTACATCGCCCTGTTCCAGGGGGACAGCCAGGTGCATTTTGACGAAGAAAAAATACTCGCACACCCAAACCTCCTGGAGAACCTGCTAAAAGAAACCACAGAAGAAGAAATCTATTCCGACGTCATCCACGTAGCAGAACTCCAAGCAGAAGGGGTGGAGATATATTCCGATATTGTGGGGCAGCGGGTGGTTTGTGTTTAGAGGGGAGGCCGCCTGTGGAGAGCGGGATGGGAAGGCTGCGGAAACACACGGCGGGTGATTTCGAAGCTTTCCATTTGCGAAGAGCCCGTAACATCAAACCGGGAGCCTCACATGGTCCAACAGCATTCACTGCGTAATCCTGATGGATTACACAGCTCAGGCTGTTTCAGAATCTGCTTCGGAAGCAGATTCTGCCCATGTGAGGCTCCCGCTTTGATGTAACGGGCTCTAATCGCGCATTCTACACTTCCGAAATCACCCGCCGTGTGTTTCCGCAGCCTTCCCATCCCGCTCCCCACAGGCTACGTGCATCCGGACGGTAGGTTCGCGGATCGCAATCTCGGACGGGATAAAAACGGTTGCGGCGGATTGAATTCCTATACAGAAACGAATCGACTGAAGAGGTATACTCAAGATATGTATACTTGCATTGCGTATCCTCGCCCAGGCCTTAACTACACGCCCAGCCATTCCCATCCGCAGCTCCCGTCCCCAGCCCGTCCCGGTTTATGCCCCACCATCCGCCTTGATGCACCAGCGAAGTGTCCGGATGGACGGGAGGCTGCGGGGGTGTATATGCCCTTTTAAACTGCTCAAAGTGCGCTTAGTGCTCCTTGGGGACAATACTGCCGGGAATGTGGGAGGAAACATGATTCCGAATCATGTTTCCGGATGACCCAGCGTGGGAAAATATCAATTTTCCCATGCTGTGTCATCCGTGCCCACATTCCCGGCAGTATTGTCCCCTAGGAGCACTTAGCAAACGGCCGCAATTTAAAAGGGCATATACACCCCCGCAGCCCTCCCGTCCATCCTGGCACGGAGCGTCCCTCCGTCTAGCAGTACCCGTCTGGTGTCCCCATAAACATAATCTGCCCCCCTTTTGTGCCGCCCCCAGGCCCCAGATCGATTACCCAGTCGCTGTTTTGGATGAGCTGCTGGTTATGTTCTGCGACGACTACGGTATTTCCGGCATCTGTTATGCGGTTCAGGAGTTTCAGGAAGTGTTCGATGTCGATTGGATGCAGGCCGGTTGTGGGCTCATCCATGAGATACAGGCTTTTTTTGCCTGAACTGTTCCCGATTAGTTCTTTTGCAAACTTGAGGCGCTGGCACTCTCCTCCTGATAATGTTGTCAGGCTTTGGCCCAGTTGAAGGTAGCCCAGACCTGCCTCCCGGAGAAGATACAGGATTTTTGAGATTTTGGGGATGCCCTCAAAATGGTCGTCGGCTTCTTCTATAGAAAGGTCCAGGATGTCTTTGATGGAAAGACCTTTGTATTTGACGGACAGCACCTGCTGCCGGAACTGATTTCCCCTGCACACGGGGCATACGGCTTTTGTATCCGCAAAGAACAGCATATTGTTGTCCACATAGCCCAGGCCCTGACAGTTTTCGCATCTGCCGCCTGGGGTATTGAATGAAAAATGCCGGGAAGTCAGCCCCGCTTTTTTTGCAGACTCAGTTTTGGCGAAGACCGCCCTGATTTCTGTATATACTCCGGAATAGGTTGCCACATTTGAACGTTTCATTTTCGAGATCGGCGCCTGCCCAATCTCTATGATACTGTCAAATTGTTCCAGGCCTTTTACTTGATTCCCCTGTTTTACTGCGGAACCGCCTGCCGGGCATAGATGGCTTGATTCCCCTGGATGCACCTGGTTTTGCGCTGTTTTTGCTCCGCCTTTTGCAAGAACTTCGAAAATAAGGGTTGACTTTCCGGAACCTGAGGGGCCCGTAATGGCAGTAAAACAGCCGACTGGAATATCTGCGGAAAGATGGTCCAGATTATATTTTACGGCGTTCTGAATCCTGATCTTTCCCTGCGCACTCCGGTAATCCTGTTTCACGGGATGGGGCGCCTGAAGATAGGTTCCTGTCACGGATGCTTTCTGCCGCATGATCTCTTCCAGGGTACCGGATGCGATGATTTCTCCCCCATGTCTGCCGGATCCCGGACCGATATCTATGATATAATCGGCGGCAGCCATGATATCGGTATCGTGCTCAATGACGAGCACCGTATTCTCCAGATCCCGCATCTTTTTTAGTATTTCCAGGAGTCCCGCCGTATCTTTGGGATGGAGCCCTGCAGTTGGTTCGTCCAGTATATAAATCACACCGGATAATTCCGAATCCAGTGCGGCCGCCAGCCGCAGTCTCTGCAGTTCGCCTCCCGACAGAGTAACGATCTGCCTGTCCAGAGACAGATAGCCCAGCCCCACTTTGATAAAGCGGTTCAGTTTAGTCTTTATATCCCGAATATAGGCGTTTACAAGCGCTGCATGCCGTTCTGCCATGGAAACTTCCAGCTGCCCGATCCAGTCCTCTAATTGTTCCAGAGAATAAAACGACAATTCCGGCAGGCGGGTGCCATTTACAGTCACATTTCTGCTCAGTTCGCAGAGACGCTCGCCTTTACAGTCCGGGCAGTCGACAATATCAAAATACGCCTCCAGTTGTCTGGCCTCCCCATTCTTATCTGCCAGCCGCCTCCATAATATCGGCAGCACTCCCTCGAACCTGCCTGCAGCGGTTGTTTTAGGAGGACTGATACCGGGGAATTCCGTTTTAACCCGGCTGCTGTCTATGCCGTTGTATAAAATCTCTTTTTGTATCTCACTGAAACGCTCTACGGGGATGTCTTTGTCTCCTAAAATACCGTAATGCTCAAAAGCGGCATATAAGACTCCCGTCTGATATTTTCCATATTGTTTTTCCCAAAAACGAACCGCACCGTTTTCCAGCGACAGGGTTTCATCGACCACCTGTTCCTTTTTCACGGTATGCACTTTTCCCAGTCCCTCACAGGCCGGACAGGCTCCTTCCTTTGTATTAAAAGAGAAATAGGTGCGGGTAATCTTGTCCATTCTCTTTCCACATTTACTGCAATACATATAGACGTAGAAATCCGCATTGATCTTCTCCGTCTCTTCCCTGCAGTCTGCCGCCGAAATAATCCCGCCGCAGTGCGGGCAGGTACGCATCCCCAGCTTCTCATAGATCATCCGCAGGTCCGTATATATATCCGACTGGGTTCCCACCGTAGAACGGGGATTTCTGTTTCCATCCGTCTGGGAAATCAGGATGGCCGGGGAAGCGCCCTTAACGCTCTCTACATCCGGCTTGTGGATTCCCTCCAGCGTGATTGCCTCGAGATACTGCCTCTGACATTCCTGAAACAGAACATCGATCAGCAAAGTAGACTTGCCCGAGCCGGAAAGCCCCGTAAATACAACCAGTTTATTTTTGGGTATTTGGAGCGAAATATTTTTCAGATTGCCTTCGTTCGCACCAATAATTCTGATATCACTCATGTGATACCTCCTCTTCTTCTTTTTTGCCGGACACCGCACATCCATTTTCAGGTTACATAATCTCAGTATACAATATCACACAGAGGAAGAGGGATTTTTTTAGTGGGGCTGCGCTGAGGCTTTTGCGTCTGTGCTATCGGAGGCCGTAGAAAAAGGAAGGGAGACAGGACTGCTCCTGTTTCCCTTCCTTTTCCATTACGCCGGCCTACTGCTGCCGTCCTGTATCCGATCGCCGGTTTCGTCCGGTTCCCGAACCCATTGCAGCTTTGCAGTCTCTCACAGCGGCCGCTTACCCAATAATAAGTCCTTCCTTTTCCATAACCTGGATGACTTGATTTACATGCTTTTCACAGATTTCGTCTGTTGCAGCTTCTACCATAACACGGATGACCGGTTCGGTTCCGCTTTCTCTGACGAGTATGCGACCCTCGCTGCCCAGGGCTGCGGTTACTTCCTCTACTGCCTTCTGTACCGCCGGATTTTCACGCGCTGTTTTTTTGTCTGTCACGCGGACATTCTTCAGCAGCTGCGGATAGATTTTTACATCTTCACACAGTTTGGCAAGACTCTGCTTCTTTTCCATAATAACTTCCATGATCATCAGGGAAGTCAGCACACCGTCTCCGGTTCTTGCGTGCTTGCTGAATATGATGTGGCCGGACTGCTCCCCGCCCAGCACGTAACCATTCTGAAGCATGTTCTCATACACGTATTTATCGCCGACTGCCGTCTGCTCATAGTTCATGCCCACTCTATCACAGGCTTTGTAGAGCCCCAGATTGGACATTACCGTTGTAACGATGGTGTTATCCTCCAGGCGGCCCTGCTCCATCAGATACTTCCCGCATACATAAAGGATCAGGTCGCCGTCTACTACATTGCCGTTTCCATCTACTGCGATACACCTGTCTGCATCACCGTCAAATGCAAATCCGACATCCAGTTTCTTTTCCCTTACATACTGCTGCAGTATCTCTATATGTGTGGAACCGCAGTTGGTATTAATATTTGTTCCGTTCGGCTCATTGTTGATGACATAGGTTTTAGCCCCCAGCGCATCATAGACACTCTTTGCAATGCTGAATGCGCTTCCGTTTGCACAGTCCAGTCCGATCTTCATGTCTTTAAAAGACCGGGTAGCAAGTGAAATCAAATGTCCGATATAGCGGTTTCTTCCTGCCGCATAGTCAATTGTGCAGCCGATGTCTTCCTTTGTTGCCAGAGGGAGTTCTTCGATCTCACCGTCAATATAGGCTTCTATCTTTGCTTCAACTTCGGCCTCCATCTTATGGCCCTGACCGTTAATCACCTTGATTCCATTGTCGTAGAATGGATTATGGCTGGCAGAAATCATCAGGCCGCAGTCAAAATCTTCCGTCCTCACAACATAAGATACACTTGGTGTTGTTGTAACATGGAGCAGATATGCATCCGCTCCCGATGCGGTTAAGCCCGACGCCAGTGCGTATTCAAACATATAACTGCTTCGTCTTGTATCCTTGCCGATTACGATTCTGGCCTTGTGCTCCCGGCCAAAATACCAACCCAGATAACGGCCTACCTTAAAGGCGTGCTCCACTGTCAATACTACGTTTGCTTCTCCTCGAAATCCGTCTGTCCCAAAATATTTGCCCATATACTTTTCCTCTTATTAATTTGTCTGGTTACATATAATAATGCTTCCTGTTATGGCAGCATTTATTACCATTATATTCTCATCTTCTCCAGGATACAACTATTTTTTTACATACGCCGGACTGCTCAGTCATTACTATTCACGGCCGAAGGCCGCGCATAGTAACGCCCTCTCTCCCCATAGTCAGTCTTTGTGTGCATTATTAGCCTTCCATTTTTTCAATAATTGCTCTTGCTACGCAGATCCCATTGGCTGATGCCTGCTGGAGTCCCCGCGTCACTGCGGCCCCGTCTCCCATGGCGCGCAGACCTGAAACATTTGTTTCAAATTTTTTATCTACAATGACTTTGTTGGAATAGAATTTTACTTCTACACCATACAGAAGGGTCTCGTCACTGGCAATTCCCGGTGTTACTTTATCCAGAGCCTTGATCATCTCATCGATGGAAACCATGATCCGGTGCGGAAATACGAGTGACAGATCTCCCGGCACTGCGTCTTTCAGCGTTGGTGTGATATTATTTCGTAGCAGACGCTCCTCCGTTGTCCTGCGGCCTCTGCGGAAATCACCGTATCTTTGGAGCAGAATTCTGCCGCCGCTCAGCATATTACCAAGCTGTGCAATATGTTTCCCATATTCGGTCGGAGTTTTGAAGGGTTCCGTAAAGTTCTTGGACACCAGAAGCGCAAAGTTGGTGTTATGCGTTTTCATGTCTTTTGATTTATATGCATGCCCGTTCACAACGGCCAGCCCATTTTCATAATATTCCGTTGCCACCTCACCGGATGGATTCGTACAGAATACTCTCACCTTATCATCAAATGTCGGCGTATAGTACACCAATTTCGCTTCGTAGAGTTTTTCATTGAGTTCCTGCATAATCTCATCACGAACTTCCACGCGGACGCCTACATCGATTGTTCCGTTTTTCGTCTCGATATCATGCCCCTTGCAGATGTGTGAGAACCACTCGGATCCCTCTCTTCCTACTCCCGCCACGACCTCCGGCGCATAGAAGGTGTCTCCTTTATCCGTCACGATTCCCTTTACTACGCCATCCTCGATGATAATATCCGTCACCATCGTTTTAAACAGGATTTCCACGCCTGCGTCCAGAAGATGATGCTGGAGGCGCGTGTAAATCTTATAGCCTTCCTCCGTCCCCAGATGGCGGATCGGACATTCTATCAATTTCAGATTGGCACGGATTGCTTTGGAACGAATATCAGTAATCGCTTGCTGGTCTTCAATACCATACACCTTCTCGTCGGCTCCGAACTGCAGGTAGATGCTGTCCGCTTCGTGAATCATTTCCGTGGCTTTATCATACCCCAATATCGCCGGAAGCGTTCCTCCAACATCCGGTGACAGGGACAGCTTGCCGTCAGAAAACGCACCGGCCCCAGCAAAACCGGTTGTAATCGAACAGGGCTTGCAGCCTACGCACACCTTTGTCTTCCGTTTCGGACACTGTCTCTCTTCAATACATCGGCCCTTCTCAACCATCAATACACTCAGATCCGGCTTCTGACGCTTCAGTTCATACGCACAGAAAATCCCGGACGGACCTGCACCAATAATTATTACATCATACTGTTTCATCTTATCCCTCAGCTTTCTCTGAATTCAATTTTCATGTCCCTCTAAGTTATTCGAAGTGTGTGGGAATTGCGTGGGGGTCTGACCCTTTTGCAAAGGGGTCAGACCCCCACGCAATTCCCACACACTTCCCACAATAGAATAGTAGCATACAATTTTCCGGAGAACAAGGCTATACAATTCGCCCAATTTAGGGTAATATATAAGAAGTATAACTTATTATAATGAAGCAAGCCTTATATCTAAGTTTCCTGCATCCAGTACATTGAATAATCATTAACTTGCTGTTATTTTGGGATGTACTGACCGGAGACTTGAGTATAAGGCCTTTATAAATATAACTTGGAGGTTTTATATGATTAAATTAGTAGCCAGCGATCTAGACGGCACCCTTTTGCAGGGAGGTGCGCAGGAACTTCCCCCGCGTTCTATTGAACTGATACACAAACTAACAGAAAAAGGCATTCATTTTGTGTCAGCCAGCGGAAGGCAGTATGATAACCAACGTATCGTATTTGATAAGATTAAGGACGAGATCTCCTACATTGCCGAGAACGGCGCTCTTTGCATCCACCAGGGCAAAGTTATCTCACGTGCCTCAATCGATGACAGCCTTGCTGCCAGAATTATTGCAGAAATCAAACGGGAGAAACACTTTGAGATCGTCGCATCCCGGGAGGACGCCTGCTTTATCGAGGACAATGATCCTGCCTTTGTTAATCACATCGTAAATGTGATGCACAATACTACCAAAATCGTCGACGACATCTCAAAAATCGAAGGCCCTTTCCTGAAAATAGCAATCGGCAACATGTCAGATGGTCCTCATATCGTAGATAAATATCTCAAGCACCTGCAGGATATGTTCAGTAATGAAATCAACGTAGTAACATCGGGAAATATCTGGATCGACTTTATCACCCCGGGCGCCAACAAGGGAACCGCACTGGAAAGAATGATGGAGCTTTTCCATCTCAAACCAGAAGAATGCATGGCCTTCGGCGACCAGTATAATGACATTGAGATGCTCCAGTGCGCCGGAACCAGTTATGCCATGTCCAATGCGGCACCGGGGATCTCCTATTACTCCACTTACGTAACAGACTCCGTAGAAGAAGTACTCGAAGATCTCATCGTGGAACTTGGATGAGTGAGGGGGGGATGGGTCGAGGAGGTCCGCCGCCCTTGCGCCCCCCGCTTCAGCCTGGCTGGGCTTCATCCGATCACAGTACAGCACACTCATTGGGAGGTGTTCAGCGGTGTAAGCGTATGAAATCCCCTTAACACAGCATAGCTGGCGCCAGTACAAACGAATACAAGAGAGTTCTCTCTTTTATTTGCCTACGGCAGTATTATAATCCACCTTCTCCTCTCAATACTGTCCCGCTATACCAGCCCACATCCGCCTCTCCCGTCCGGCTCCCGTCAGATGCAAGCAGTTATTTTGATGCGCCAGCCGCAGGCCCCGGACATAGGGATGGCTGGAAGCGTAGGAACGGTTGTTAGCCGGAGTTAAGTAAAAGAGACGGAAAACCAGGGTGAAAATTGTGATTCCGAATCACAATTTTCCCTGGACCCAGCGCGCGAAGCCTATCAAGGCTTCGGGTGATGTGTCCAGGTTGCCCTGGTTTTCCGTCTCTTTTACTTTACTCCGGCTTACAGCCGTTCCCCCGCTTCCAGCCATCCCTATGTCCGGGGCCTGCGGCGTCCCTTCCCAATCCGCCTACATCCCTAAGCCAAAACTAACGGTATCTCTTCTGCTTCTGCGCGGTTAACATAATCTTTGTTGACTTGATTGTCTGTTATGATCTTATATACATCTTTTAACGGACAGATGACGGACAAGTATCCGCCGCCGAACTTGCTGCTGTCCGCCAGTACGTATATTTTTTCCGTTGCTTTAAGGATTGCCTGTTTTACCTGCATCTGGGATGTGGCTATGGATGTGATTCCCACGTCAAAATTAATTCCGTGTACGCCTATAAATGCCTTATCCACATGGAATCTGGATATGTCCTCCACGGCTTCGTCTCCTATTGTGGCCGCCAGGTTTCCCCCCACCGGTCCGCCTACCATATACAGTTCAACATGCTTTAATCCGGCCAGTTCGATACCGGACATAAGTGAATTAGTCACCACTGCTATGCTTTTTTCCGGATGCTGCTTGATATGCAGCGCTAAATAGAAGCTGGTAGAAGAATCATCGATGATAATTGTGTCCCTGTCTTCAATGCACTCGTACGCACACGCTGCAATCGCTCTTTTCTTGTCCGTGTTCCGGTAAATGCTCTCTGCTGAATACTTTTTTTGAGGATTTTCTTCTATTTTAAGCGCACCTCCATGAGTGCGGATCAGAAGACCGGCCCGTTCCATGCATTTTATATCGTTCCTGATTGTTACTTCAGAACACCCCAGCTCTGCACTCAATTCATTTACACGAACCTTTCCTTTCTCTTCAAGTTCCTGCAATATTTTTCTTCTGCGTTCCTCCATATTTTTCTCCCTACGAATTTCAGAAAAGTACCCTAATCCACACACCACAATTATAAGGAAATATGACGGTTTCCTATTATCATATTTTAGCATACTTTGGAGCCCACAAGAACAGCATTTTCCAATTTTTTCCATTTTTTTAAACTTTTTTAACAAATAAAGCAAACCAACTTCCGTTATCCTCGAATTTCTTCTTCGTTTTATATGTTTGACTATATAAAGGTAACAATACTCCCCGTCATCCCACTAAAAACTGCTTTATCCATTTCTTCAAAATAATACGAAACAGATTGCTCATATACCCAAATTAACCGACTGGTTTTTCCTGCGCAGTGATCGTTATAAGAAGATTGACAGTATGATTCTACCAGGTTCCGGAACTTTATTTGAAATGCAGAAAAACACACAGTCTAATGCAGATCTTAGACTGTGTGTTTCATTCAGATTAGTTATTTATATTTTCAAATATCTTCTTCAAAGACTCCTCGTAAGGCGGTCTGGCGATACCATACTCCGTTACGATCCCGGCAATCAATTCATGGTCGGTTACATCAAAGCATGGATTATACACCTTCACGCCCTCCGGCGCCATACGGTTCTTATACCACATCTCCGTTATTTCTTCTGCGGAACGTTCTTCTATCGGTATAGCCTCTCCGGTCTGCAGCGACATATCTATTGTTGATGTGGGAGCGCATACATACAATGGAATGCCATAATATTTGGCAACCGCCGCAACCACGGAAGTTCCGATCTTATTGGCCGCATCACCGTTCGCAGCTACCCTGTCACAGCCCACGAATACGGCATCAACCCAGCCCTTCTTCATGACCGATCCCGACATATTATCACAGATCAGTGTTACATCCATCCCTGCTTCCTGCAGTTCAAAAGCCGTCAGCCGTGCGCCCTGCAGAAGTGGTCGTGTCTCGTCTGCAAAGATACGGAATCCATATCCTCTCTCCTGCCCAAGGTACATCGGCGCCGTTGCCGTACCGTATTTTACTGCAGCCAGTTTGCCTGCATTGCAGTGGGTCAGCAGCCCATCGCCGGGCTTCACAAGAGTCAGTGCATTCTCACCGATTCTTCTGCATACCTCAATGTCTTCTTCTCTGATACGCTGCGCTTCCCGGCGAAGCAGTTCCTTCACATCTTCCACACCGCAGTCCGGACAGGCCATATGGTCTTCCACTACTGCCTCCATCCGTTCCAGCGCCCAAAAAAGATTCACCGCAGTTGGCCTGGATGTGGCCAGGTAATCCTTTGCCCGCTGAAAAGCCGCACGAAATTCCATCATATCATTCGTCTTCAGATCCTTAACCGCCAGATAAACACCTATGGCGGCCGTCACTCCGATGGCCGGAGCCCCCCTTACTTTCAGCAGGTAAATAGCCTCCCAGATGTCTTCAATATCAGTGAGGGAAAGCAGTTCGATCTTTCCGGGCAGCTGCGTCTGGTCAATAATTACCAGCGCGCCACTCTCCTCATCCAGAGATACCGTATCATATTCAAGAATTGTTTTCGCCATTAATCAATTCTCCTTTACCTTATATTATCAAAGCAGGCACACCCACTTTAATTACCTGTACAGAAAAAGGGTTATTCCCACCTTTCCTCAATATCGCCAATCATATCTACCCGCCTCTGATGGCGTCCGCCCACTTCGAAGTCCGTATCCAGCCACACTTCCACGATCATCTTCGCAAGCTCAGGCCCAATCACCCTTGCCCCGAATGCCAGAATATTGCAGTTGTTATGCATTCTGGCCATACGCGCAGTAAATGGCTCGCTGCAGACTGCCGCACGGATCCCTTTTACCTTATTCGCAGCCAGTGAAATGCCAAGCCCTGTCCCACATATCAGAATGCCCTGATCCACCTCATGATTTGCAACCGCCCGCGCGACGATCTCGCCATATTTGGGGTAATCGCAGCTCTTAGCACTATTTGTGCCGTAATCTACAACCTCATGGCCCCTTTCCTGCAAGTATTCAATAATCTCCGCTTTCATCTCCAACGCTGAATGATCGTTGCCAATACCTATTCTCATCTTTTCCACTCCTCAGTAAAATTTATAGTAACAGTCCAGACAGATCTGTGCATTTACTGCGCAGACCGTGCGAAAGCATGGCGCCACTGGCATCCAGCCCATCGCAAAGCGGTTTAAACAGCTGGATGCAGAACAATTCAGACTTGTCTGAACTGTTCAATATATAAGCCTGCTTCCTTTATCTGCAGTGGTACAGATCTGCCCCGGCAGATAAAACCGTCCTTTATTTTATTGTCTACCATCAAGTCTGAAATGTCAAGTAATCTAATTTTCTTATTACCGCCCTCCGAAGAGTGTGGTTACTGTTCACCCTACGGGCGTGCACAGTAACAGCATCTGCCCATAAAAGTAGCCTACGGCGAGGGGTGCTATGCGCCAGCGGCGCATGTTAAGCACGGACCGAAGCGGAGCGGAGACCAGATGCCCCGAGACCATCACTTCATCGGCTCCGATGCCGTGCAGCGAGGTGCACGGCACGGTCTGAAAAGTAACAGAGTGTGTGCAGTAACAATCTTGCCCCAAAGATAATATTACAGAGCCAGCCGGAATATCTTCTCCACATCTTCTTTTCCAAGTTTTACAAACCCGCCAAGTGATCCGCCTCTTCCGTCACCGTAGCAGCTCTTTTCCGCCATGGCAGGGATATCTTCTTCCTTTGCGCCAAGCTCTGCGAAGGATACCGGCATCCCAATTGAACTGAGGAAGCACTTGAACGCATCAATTCCTGCAAGCGCAGTGTTCATCGGGTTTTCGAAGTCCATCTGGCATCCCCACAGCCTGACTGCAAGCTGTGCAAATCTCATCGGATTGTGTTCCACGGTATACCGCATCCACGCCGGGAATATGACTGCAAGCCCTGCACCGTGTGCACAGTCATACATTGCGCTAAGCTCATGTTCGATATCATGGCTGGCCCAGTCCTGCTGCCTTCCCACACCGCATGTATTATTATGTGCAACCATACCTGCCCACATAATGTTGGCACGCGCTTCATAATGATCCGGATCAGCAAGTACACGGGGCACTTCTTTTACCATGGTAAGAAGTACGGCCTCACAGAGCCTGTCTGTAATCTCAACCTCAGTTGAGTTTGTAAAATAGCGCTCCAAAACATGTGCCATAATATCGGTTGCACCGCAGGCTGTCTGGTAAGCCGGCAGCGTCTGCGTCAGTTCCGGGTTCAGGATGGAAAATGCCGGGCGGATTGCTTCTCCTGTAGCTCCGCGCTTGAACATGCCCTCTTCTTTCGTGATCACGGAATCAGGTGATCCCTCACTGCCGGCCGCCGCGATCGTCAGGATGGTACCCACGGGCAGCGCTCTTTCAACCGCCTTCCCCTGATAAAAGTCCCAGAAGTCGCCCTCATAAACCGCCCCTGCGGCTATCGCTTTCGCGGAGTCAATCGTACTTCCCCCGCCAACAGCCAGTATGAAATCCACGCCCTCATTTCTGCACAGATTGATGCCCTCATATACCAGTCCGCTCCTCGGATTCGGTTTCACGCCTCCAAGCTCAACATACTCAATTCCCTCTGTCTCCAGGGATACCTTCACTCTGTCCAAAAGGCCGGAACGCTTTACGCTGCCGCCGCCATAATGAATCAAAACCTTACTTCCACCAAAACGCTTTACGTAATGCCCTGTCTCCGTTTCTTTTTCTCTGCCAAACACAAAATAAGTAGGACTGTAAAATGTAAAATTTTCCATAATATTTCTCCTCCGTCTTTATTCATAATCTTCTTTCATAAATGTTATCTCAAAGCTGCCCATTGCCTCTTTCAGATGATCAGCGCTGCGCGGCCCGTACAGCGGAACACATGGAAAATCCCTGCATGTGAAGAAGCCAAGAACGACCTGCGTCACCGTTGCCTGATACTTCTCCGTGAGCATCCGGACTCTTTCTGCCAGTCTGATATTTTCCTTTGTATAGTAAGGCGAATCCAGTACGGAATCTTCACCCTTTTCGATGAAATTATGGAAAAAACCGCTGCAGATTCCCATGTATGGCATCGCCAGATTCGCAAAGTTTTCCTTATGATATTCCTGCATCTCATCATCCATATACCGAATGGTATCGTCCTCCAAAGGCATCATAAAGCGGGAACCTATATTGAACAGCATCTGGTTTGCCGCAAATCCCCGGTACCCCTTCTCCCGGCAGCAGCTGTCCGCCGCCTTCATCCGGCTGGTGCTCCAGTTCGAACAGCAATAGTATCGGATCTTTCCTTCCCTTACAAATGTCTCCATCGTCTCGATTAATTCCTCCACCGGTATGGACTCATCATCCCGATGATAAAAATACAGGTCTATATAATCCGTGTGCAGTGCCCGGAGAGACAATTCCACATCATGCCTCATATCGGCTTCCCTCATCCGGCTTTTATGAAGATCCGGTTTTGGGCAGGCCATGTCGGGATGTCCGCCCTTCGTGATCAGCACGATCCTGTTTCTCTTTCCGCTTCTCTCCAGCCAGTCTCCCAGAACCCGCTCACTTCTCCCAATCTCAGGTAACACCCAGTCGGAATACACCCGCGCAGTATCATAAAGATTGCCGCCCATATCCAAAAAAGCATCAAATATGTAATCTGCCTCCTTGCCGTCCCACTTCAGGCCGGCATTCACGCATCCCATCCCCATCGGGGATAATTCCAGATCCGTGCCCGGTATCACAATCTTCTTCATTCGCTCGCTCCTTTCCAATATTTAAGTGCCGGCAGCAATCTATCTCTTACAATTGCCCCGACACTTCTATTATAAATATTCTCTTTACTTTTGTATATACTTCTTCAACGCTTTTATGAGAAGCCAGACAATATAAACAAAAACCGCCAGAACCGTAATGTTTACCGCATTAGCCAGCCCTACCCAAAAGGAAGAATTCCACCACATTATGACGAGAAATATCATCACAACCGCCAGGTAGATGCCCCATCCCACCAAGGCTCTTCCTCTTTTTCCCGGCCTGTCTGGTTTTTCCGAGCCGGTTTTACCGCATTCATCGTGTGACTCCCTCTCCGGTATCAGAAGATAATCCAGAGAGACTCCCAGTATCCGCCCCAGTTGTATTACATTCTCCGTGTCCGGTATCGTATCATTCAGCTCCCATTTGGATACGGCCTGCCGGGATACCCCCAGCAGCGCCGCCAGATCTTCCTGGGACATCCGCTTCTCTTTCCTGTGTTTCTGTATCTTTTCGCCCAGAGTCATATTCTTCGCCTCCTCGTCTTATTATGCCGCTCTTGCCTTACTATACCATCCACTCTTTTTCCTGGCCACCAGATACACTTTACATCGCCGCAACCCGGAGTTGCAGATCGCTTTTACAGGGTATTTTTCCCTAATTTTTATCACGCTCCAGAGCGGGTCTGAAGCGGGTTACACAATTCGTTTATAAGGACTGCGCCCGTTTCTGAAGTAGCGTACATAGCGCACCGCCTCGCAGCCTGCAAGGACGGCTCCTAAAACCATGAATTTATCCGAATACGCCCCCACTACGAATGGCAGAATCGGAGAAGGAAATGTAAAGTACAGAACCTGTGAGAACAGCATCAGCACCGCTGGTACATCTATCAGTATTATTTCCACCCATAGAAAACGTTTCTTCATAATCCCGCCCAAAAGTGTAACCACCACGGCCACCGCCAGCCAATATAGAATCATGGCAATCGTCGCCATATGCCTGTACCCAAGTTCATAAGTCCTTTCAAGCCTGATAGAAGCATAAATATTCACCCACTGATAAACCCCAAATATAACATATACACCAAAAACCAGAATCACTGCCCTCAGCTCTTTCAACGTCTTCATACCTATCCCTCCGCTTCTGTAAAACTTCCCATAAAAAGTACTTTTACACATTCAGTTTAACACAACCGGAGGTTATCCACAATAAGGACGCTCCATGAAGGGATAGCCGAAAGCCTCCCGGAGAACATCCATGTCCTTTCAAAAATGCGGCCGCGGACCTAAGAAATTCTAGGCGGGAAACAGCCCTGAAAATGGAGCACCACTGACACATCACGAGAAATCCGATGATTTCTCGCGCTGGGTCAGCTGATTTTTGGATTCGGAATCCAAAAATCTCTCCATTTTCAGGACTGTTTCCCACCAAGAATTTCTAAGGTCCGCTTTGAGCGTTTTTGAAAGGACATGGATGTTCTCCGGGAGGCTTTCGGCTATCCCTTCATGGAGCTGGCGCATCCAACCGGCAGGAAAAAGCTCGTTTCTAAGAAGGGGCCTCAAGCGGGGGCAGCGTATGGCATTGAATTGTCGGGACTTTTATGTCCCCAGTAGGTGTACATAAGCAGGGGGATACGGCTAACAGTTCATACACATCTTTAAGATGAAAAGACACGCATAGCCAATCCACATCCGCTGCCCTGGTCCGGGATCCCACCCGGTTGGCGGGTTTTCCTGCCGATTGGATGAGCCAGCTTTATGACAGGGAGGCCGGGGAGGCGCTGGGGCTGTATATGCCGTTGCGAAATGCTGGAGTGCGCTTAGTGTTTCTTGAACAGCCGCTGCCGGATAGGCGGGGAAACACTTGATCTCCGAATCAAGTGTTTGCTGAACCCAGCGCGGGAAATCATCAGATTTCCCGTGATGTGTTCAGCGTACCCGCCTAGCCGGCAGCGGCTGTTCTAGAAACACTTAGCAGCACGGGTGCATATCGCAACGGCATATACAGCCCCAGCGCCTCCCCGGCCTCCCTGTCATGAAGCGTCCCCGTCCGTCGACCAGGCTAAAGCTAGCCGACTAAAACCCGATTTACATATTGTCTGGGATGCAATTCCTATTCCAGATTCGCGTGCAAAGAGAACATCTCTTCCTGGGTCCTTCCCATACGCTCCATCAAAATCATGATTATATTATCACAGATCAGCCATGTTGTCTGCTCGAATGCATTTCCCATAGGCTGTACAGATGTAGTCGAAGTCTCCAGTTCACTTTTCGGTGTCACACCAGGAACCTGGATCACCGCATCCGCCATACTGCCGATAGATGCCTGCGGGAAAATAGTAATTACCGCAACCATTGCTCCCTGTTTCTTCGCCTTATCTGCCATCACCTTCAAGCTGCCGGTTTCCCCTGAGCCGGACACGATAACCAGCAGATCTCCCTTCTGGATCGAAGGTGTAGTAGGTTCACCCACGAAGTAAACGGTAAGCCCAAGGTGCATCAGACGGTTGGAGAATGCCCTTGCCACAAACCCGGAACGGCCTGCGCCTGCAACAAATATGCGGCTGCCTTCCTGAATCTTGTCTGCAAACTGTTCCAGCTCCTCCTGCCGGATCTGTTTCGCATTTTCCATCAATTCTTCCAGAATTTTTTTCAAAATCACTGCTTCTGCCATTCTATTCACACTCCTTCATACTGTCTTTAATCGCCTTTGCTGCGCCGGCCGGGTCTGCCGCATGTGCAATCCCGCTTCCCACAATCAGTACCTCAGGCTTTAAAGCCGCATATTCCGGAGTCGTCTCAGGGCTGATGCCGCCGGCAACAGAGATTTTTGCCTTCTCGCAGTGCTTTGCCATGACACGCAGGTCATCTATAGGTTTGCGTCCCGCTGCCTGCTGGTCTGTCCCCACATGCACGGCCATTCCATGTGCCCCCAGTTCCTCCAGCTCACGGATGCGCTTCGGCATATCCGCAACGCAGATCATATCCACCACAATCTCTTTACCATAATGCTCCGCGGCGTCAATGCATCCCTTAATTGTCAGGTTATCTGTTACGCCCAGAACGGTTACATAGTCTGCACCAACTTTCAGGGCTTCTTCTGCCTCGTAATATCCGGCATCCATAATCTTCATATCCGCCAGCACTTCTTTATCGGGAAAGCGCTCCTTAAATATCTGAACCGCGCGCATCCCCTCCTGATAAACAAACGGAGTTCCGATCTCTATGATGTCAATATGCTCCCGCACCTTCTCTGTCAGCTCCAGCGCTTCATCCATTGTCAAATCATCCAGTGCCAATTGTAGTTTCATGCTTTTCTCCTTTTATGAATGGCAACAGTTCAGGCAGCCGTCTGAACTGTTACTATGAATGCTCTTTTACGGTAATAAACTGCTTTGGAACATATACTATTCTGCCGGGTAACGGTAATCCGGTTCTCCGATCGCTCCGCCATTGCCCAGTTCCAGAATAAAACCAAGCTTATCCTCTGAGTCCACATAATAATGGACATCGTTATCAATCCATCCGGTCTGCATGACTTTCATTCCCTTTGCCTCCAGCTCTTCCACATAAGCCTTCAGCTCATCATTATCCGGAATGACCACCTTGAAATGATGCAGGCAGGAACCTTTTCTTTTCAGCGTATCCCAATATACATTCGGCCCTTCGATTGGCTGGATCAGTTCCAGTTCAATGTCCTCATGCCAGCAGACAGCGCAGATAAAGTCAAAACCTTCTGTCTGAAGCTCGCCGTTCACATAGAAATCATGGCATGTGTCCGGACGGAAATGGCGCACATCCCATGGTCCGATCCCAAGAATATCCCAGTAATTCTGCATTGCCTTGTCCACATCTTCCACCAAGATAGCTATCTGTTTAATTAATCCTTTCATTTCCTGTTCCTCCTATTATAATTTTTTACTGTATCCTTCTTGCTTACATTCGGTTATTCCAGATTGGCATGATATTCCCAGAGTCCATCCAGGTCAATCTTTTTATCTTCGATCATCATCATTGCCGTCGTATCGCCAAAGAGCAGCAGAGCCTGCTCAAACAGGGACGTCATGGGCTGTCTGGAATGAATCTCATCTTCCATCTTCGCCCTGCTCTCCACCGGAATCCGCAGAAACAGGTCTGCAACATCCCGTAGACCGCTTGACGGATTACTTCCGATATGGATTACCTTTGCTCCCGCCGCTTTTGCCTTTCTCGCGATTCCGGCGGGAAACAGTGTTTCTCCGCTCCCGGAACCTACCACCAGAACATCCCGGGGGGTAATAGCCGGCTCTGTTATCTCACCTACGATTACGGCCCGTATCCCCAGATGGGCATATCGTTTTGCCATAGCCTCCAATGACAGCAGAACCCTTCCCACACCGACAAAAAATACTTTTTCAGCGCTTTGGATCATCCCGATATAACGGAGCACATCATCGGCATCGATTGCCTCCAGCGCGCATCCACACTCCTCTATGATCACATCATGCATTTCCTTATACTGTTTCTTTTCCATGGGAACCGCCTTCTTTCTCCAAAAATGCTGCCACTTCTGCTTCTTTCGGGATAGATACCTGCGCCCCCATGCGGGATACACAGATTCCCGCAGCCGCATGCGCAAAACGGATGGCGTCCTTCATACTGTCGCCCTTGCACAGGCGGATGGCCAGCGCCGCGCCGAATGTATCTCCTGCAGCAGTGGAATCGACTGCTTTTACTTGAAAGCACGGAATCAGTTCCGCTGCCTTCCCGTCATAGAGTAAAGCACCGCGGGACCCCAGTTTTAGAATCACATACTGGGGGCGCGCCTGATCATACAGCCATTTTGCTGCTTCAACGGCGCGTTCCTCCGTATCGGGATTGATCCCCGTCAGCGCCTCTGTCTCCGCCTCGTTGGGGGATAAGATATAGAGCCCCTGCAGCCGCTCCAGAGGGATACTCATCGCAGGCCCCGCATCCAGGAACACGGGAATGTCCCGCTCTTTTGCCAGTTCATATGTACGATATACGGTCTCCTGAGGCATCTCCAGCTGCATAATTACCATATCGAACTTTTCCGCCTCTAAAGCCGCCTTAACGTCTTCCGCGCATATGCTGCCATTCGCTCCCAGTGCTACATAAGAAACATAGCGCCCGTCAGAATTCAACAGCATCAGCGCAAGTCCTGTCTGCTTCTCTTTGTCAGTTACAATATACTCCGTATGGACTCCGGCTTTTTTCAACTCGTTTTTCAGGGACTCCCCGTTCGTATCTTCGCCGAGCCGTCCCACCATCGTAACATCCGCTCCCTGAAGAGCTGCCGCAATGGCTTGGTTGGACCCCTTTCCGCCTGTAGCATATCCATAATTGCCGCACATAATGGACTCTCCGAATCCCGGTATGGAATTTGCCCCCTCCACGAAAAGATCCATATTCATGCTGCCCACAACTAATATTTTCGGTTTCTCCATAACATCCTCCTGACCGATTCACTTTATTTCCAATCCTTAACTGATAACTGCGGGGCCTCACTGCAATATACATTTGAGGAACCCGCAGAATATATCAGCTGATTTTACTCAGCCTCTGATTTCTTCTCTTGTCAAGGACGAAATTGATAATCAGAACACCAATCAAAGCTATACCCCAGATTAAATCTCTGTAGTAGTTGCTGATGCTTGGGAACATATTCAGATAGGATGACATCATCTGAAGTATGACTACCGCAACGGCGATTCCGGGAATGGTGCCGAAGCCGCCATTCGGATTCACACCGCCCAGCACTGCAATCAGGATACACTGCATCGTGTAACTGCTTCCGAAATCTGCTTTTGCAGAGTTGATTCTTGCAAGACTCAGAAGCCCTGCCACTGCGGATACCAGGCCGGAGAGCATATAGGTACGAATTAATACGGCATTACAGTGGATACCTGCAAATTTGGCCGCTTTTTCATTTGTTCCGACAAGGTATACTCTTGTTCCGAATTTTGTCTTGCTCATAATAAATGTCATGACCACAATCAATATCAAAAATACTACAAAAGAGAGCGGCACATAACCGAACAGCGCTGTAGTCGCAAAGCCGGTATATCCTTCGGGAATACCGCTTACCGTACTGCCGCCGGAGAATATAATCGCAATTCCCATGAACAGCTGGTAGGTTCCCAGCGTAGCCAGCATTGCTGGTATCTTAAGGTAAGATACCAAAAATCCATTGAATGCACCGCAGATCATTCCGACAATCAAAGCAACAAGGATTGCCAATGCAATACTTCCGTTCCCCTGCATCATCAGCCCTGCGATAATACCGCAGAGATTTGCGATATATACGGTAGACAAATCAATTCCTCCGGAAATCATACAGATCCCTACACCAATTGCCATCAGCCCATACTCGGAAAGCTGTTTTGCCATGGTCTGGAAGTTCCCGATCTTGATAAACTCACTTGGCTTTGTAACACAGGCTATCACGATGAAAGCAACAAGTATTATTAATAAACGTTTGATGTTACTGTCCATTTTTTTCATATTATGCCGCCTCCTTCTTTAACCTGGTCTTTACCTTGGCGCCGGCATGGCTCTGAATTGCAGAGATTGCCGTACCTATGATAATAATGGCTCCAATAAATACCTTCTGCCAGTAAACAGAGATTCCAAGAAGAATCAGACTGTTGGATACCATCGTCAGAAGCAGTGTTCCGAGCAGGCATCCCTTCAGGGTTCCGATACCGCCCGTCATTCTCGTGCCACCCAGAATGATGGCCGCAATAACGATCATCTCACCGCCCGCATACTCAGTCGGCAGATATCTCATGGACATGACTGCATAACAGAGTCCTGCCACTGCAGCTATACCGCCGTTTACAACAAAGATTCCGAAACGGATTCCCTTCACGTTAAATCCGGCTCTCTCTGCGGATACTTCGTCGCCGCCGATTGCATACACACCGCGTCCCACAACTGTTTTATTCAGAATCAGGTAGGCAATGATGTAAATAACAATCATAATAACAAATGTCAGCGGCAGTGTGGAACCCAGCCCGCTTTTTGCATTCTTAACTGTTAATAATGACGCTTTTCCAAATGCTGCAAGATTCGCCGGCAGGTCCATTCTCTCTGCCTCGAAAGCCCCCAGCAGGATTCCGCTGAAAATGGAGCTGGTACCCAGTGTTACGATCAGACTTGGAAATTTATACTTTACAATAATGATTCCGTTGAGCGCTCCCATGATACATCCAAATACAATGCCGATAATAAATGTAATGATCCACGGTGCGCCATCCAGCCCCAGACTGTTCGTTACGGTCAGAGCCAGGTAACTGCTCAGCGCCGCAATCAGCGGAAAGGATACATCCGGACCAGTGCTGACAAAAGCCAGCAGTGCACAGATTGCGTAGATAGACGGAACTATCATGGAACGGAGCAGGTCTACGATATTATTGTTAGCGAAAAACAATCCGGATCTCGCCTGTATTACAAGTGACAGAACTACAATGATTAAAAACACATAAAATTCTGTCTGCTTAATCAATCTCTTGAAAAATTTATTCATTTGCACTTCACCCCTTCCCTAGACCGTAGCCTGTGCAAGCGTGCCCGCATTCAGGTCGTCAGCCGACAGATTGCCTGTCACATGTCCCGCCTGCATGACCAGTGCCCTGTCACAGGTTGCAATTACTTCTGACGCGTCATCGGATACAACAATAATTGCCATACCGCTCGCAGCCAGTTCTCGCAGCAGTTTATGGATATCATATTTGGCGCCGATATCCACGCCTACTGTAGGTCCGTTCAGAATTAATACTTTCGGGTGGTTCGCAAGCCATCTGCCGAGAACGACCTTCTGCTGGTTTCCTCCTGAGAGTGTCTGAACCGGGAATTCGTGATTCTTGGTGGCAACCCCGATATCCTTCACCCATTTCGCGGATTCTTCCTCAACCTTTTTACTGCTCAGAATGCCGGCTTTATTAGCCAGCTGGTCCATCTTGCTGACCGTGATATTCCGGATAATCGACTGGGGAAGGAAGAGCCCTTCTGTCAGACGGTCCTCGGGAACCAGGGCAATCCCCAGTTTCTGGGCTTCTGATACACTCTTGATATGCACTTCTTTTCCATCCACCAGCAGCTGTCCGCCTGTTGGCTTGAGCATTCCGAATAATGCCAGAGACAGTTCCGTACGTCCGGATCCCAACTGCCCTGTGACGCCCAGGATCTCTCCCTGATGCAGTTCGAAGCTTACGTTCTCAAATCCGGGAGCGGTAAGGTTTCTTGCTTCCATAACCACATCACCGTACTTGTTTTCATTTACTTCTTTTACAACCTGCGTATCAAAATGACGTCCCGTCATGTAGTAAGCAAACTTTTCCTCTGTCATCTCTTTGGTAGGACAACTGATAACATTTTCGCCATTTCTGAGGATTGTAATGCTGTCTGAAATCTCAAACACTTCATCCAGCTTATGGGATACAAAGAGGATTGTGACCCCATTCTTTTTCAAATCTGTGATAATCTCAAAGAGCCTGGTTACCTCCTTCTTGGTCAGAGCGGTTGTGGGCTCATCCATGATAATCAGTTTTGCATTATCGAGCAGTGCTCTTGAGATTGCAATCAGCTGTTTATCGGCAACCGGAAGCGTCTCAACCAGCGCGTCCAGATCCACATCGAAATTAATTTTTCGGACTGCTTCTTCTGCAATCCTGCGGAACTCCTTTTTGTTGACCAGTTTCTTCTTATTCGCCAGTACCTGGTTAAATGCCAGATTTTCAATTACTGTCAGATTCGGGAAGATTGAAAAATCCTGGTAGATAACCTGGATTCCGGCCTTGATGGCCTCTGCAGGTGTCATGATCGGAAAGCCCTTTCCATCCACTTCTATAGAACCTGCGTCCGGTTTGTAGAACCCGGAAATGACCTTGATAATGGTAGATTTTCCACATCCATTTTCACCTGCCAGACAATGCGTTTCCCCCCGCTTAATTGTCAGATCCACACCTTTGAGAGCATGGACACCGCCAAATGATTTCTTAATTCCTTTTACACAAAGGATATTTTCACTTCCCATCATGTCACCTTGCCTTTCTGTCCTCACTGGGGTAACGTAAATAATCCACCACTTTTCACTTACGTTACCCCAGTCTGGAAAAAAACCGCACATCCCACACGGATGTAAGATGTGCGATTATTACTGTTTTTCCAAAACTCACTTACCTTCAGCTGCCGTCCGGTAAGTCTGATTTCCATTTATAAAATTTAGAAATCGTAGTCGTTGATGTTGTCTTTTGTGATTGTAAGGTCAGCCTGTCCGATGAGACATCTGTTGTCGCCTTCAACCATAGTGATCTTATTGTATCCATCGATACCAAGGTCAGATCCTTCTCCAACTTCCTCACCTGCAAGAATCATAGAAGCAACTTTACACATAACGTATCCAGAGTCTTTTGGATCCCACAGTTTGATTGTGGAGATTGTGCCTGATTCTACGTATGGCTTAAATTCGTTCGGTGTACCTACGCCAACAACCTTAACGTCCAGTCCGAGTTCCTCTACAGCCTTAGCGATACCTGGGCAGTCTGTAGATGCAACACCTGTGAAGCCTTTCAGATCCGGATTTGCTTTCAGGATTTCTTTTGCTCTTTCATAGGATGTATCAATGGATTCTTCTGATTCTGCTGATGGGATTGCACCGTCATTGATCAGTTCCATGTCCGGATATGCTTCCTGCTGACGTTTGTACTGCGCATTTGCATATTCCATATGTGTTGTAGATGTTGTGTAAGCTACCATCAGAGCGTACTTGCCCTTTTCACCCATGTCTTTTGCAAGAGCATCCATGATTGCTGCACCGAAATCGTCCGCTGTAAATGCTTCGGTATCGAATAATGTGTTCTTCTGGTTGGAAGCTTCGTGTGTGATAACTACGATGCCCTGCTCCATAGCGTTCTTCAGGGATGCTTCGATTGCGCCCGGATCGATCGGCACTACACAAAGTGCGTCAACGCCCTGGTTGATCAAATCGTCAATAACCTGTACCTGAGAAGCTGCATCTGCGTTAGCCGGTCCTTTCTGGATTACGTTGATTCCGGTCTCTTCACCGAATTCGTTAACGCCGATTTCCATCCGTTTGAACCAGTTTGCTGTGTTATCCTTTGTTACAACTGCGATTGTCCACTCAGACTTGTCTTTGTCAGACTTGTAATTTGCAATATCAAACAAATCAGTACTGCTTCCTTTGTCTTCCGTTGTGGTCTCTTTCGTTTCCTTCTTTGTGTCTGAGGACGTGGTGGTTTTTTCACTGCTGCATGCCACCATTGAGAGTGTCATTGCTGCCGCTGCCATAATTGCGACAAATTTCTTGAGATTTTTCATAACATTTTTCCTCCTTTTTTGAAAAAATTTATGTGATCGCTCCATGCTTTCGCATGGCCCATTACGGGCATTGTTGCTGCAGACATTATTCTACATTCCGGTGTCTGCTGACCATCTCTTCTTTGCTGATTCCCATCTCTTCTCTCAGCATCATAACCAGCACATCATAGAGAATAAAGAGTGCCTGTTCAAAGAGATTTCCCATCAGCTGCTCTGTAGGAACAAAATCCCCGGTGGCTTTATAAGCCGCTGCCGGCACATTTACTGTCAGGTCTGCAATAGATAAGAGATAACCTTCATTTGATGGCGTTATCAGCGCCAGTGTGGCGCCGTTGTCTTTCGCCATCTTTGCTATATAATTCTCATGACCCACATTCGCGGAGCCGCATGCACAGATCATCAGGTCTCCCTCTCCGATGGACGGTGTGGTATCATCCCAGATCCAGTAAGACTGCTTGCCAAGATGCATCAGCCTCATGGCAAAGGACCGGGTAGACAGTCCTTCCCTTCCCGCTGCCAGCAGGAATATCCTGTCTGTTTTCTTTATGAGTTCCAGAAGATCTCTTACATTGGAATCATCCATTCTGTCAAATACTTCTGTCAGTTCTTTCATCGCCATAGACGATAATTCTTTAAATCTGTCTCCCATATTAACCTCCATTCTCATAATTCCTGAATCCTTAAGACCGGCGTCAGTATGATCTGCTTCAGCGGCCTCTCGGGATATGCGATCCTGTCATTTAGAAGCCGTATTGCCTGACGGCCCATCTGGCTGGCATCCCGCTCAATATAGTTGAACTTGTTGTGAATCACATCGAATGCCTCAATTCTGTCCAGCCCGATACATGCAATATCTCTTGACAGACGCTCGTCCCTTTCATAGAGTGCTTTCAGAAAGCCGAGGCTGGTTCTGTTGTTACAGGTTAGCACTGCGGTGGGGCGGTCCTCCATAGAAAGCAGCTTTTTGGAAAGCTTATATGCTTTCGTCATCCGGTAATCCCCTTCAAATATGTACCGCTTCTCCAGAGGAATACCTGCATCGTGGATGGCTCTCTCATAACCTTTGTAGCGAACCCTGGCCAATACCCTGTCCATCGTCGCATTCAGAAGGCCGATCTTCGTGTGCCCCGCCCTGATCAAAGCCATCGTGGCCTCATACAGACCCTTCTCATCATCAAAAAAAACTCCGTCATACTCCTCCAGACTGTCCGTCTGGCGGTCCATAATCACGATTGGGGCGTTCAGATCTTTCAAAAGCTTGTTGATCTCTCTCTGCTGTTCCCTGGTTGTATAATCAACCGCCGGTGTGTAAAGCAGCCCTCTCACTCTGTGCTCCTTCAGCATCAGCAGCGCTTTCTTATCCTTGTCCGCGCTGTCATCTGAATTGCAGCAGATTAAAGTATAATTGTATTTGTCTGCGATCTCCGTGATCCCCCTGAGCATCTCCCCGAAAAACGGGTTATCAACCTCCGGTACTATCACACCGATCGTATTCGAGCTCTGCCTCGACAGGTTCCGGGCCGTAGCCGAAGGAGAAAAATGGCGCTTCTCCATTATCTCCAGAACCCGTTCCTTCGTCTCCGTCTTAACGGAAGCTGATTCATTCAACACCCGCGACACTGTCGCCTTCGAAACGCCCGCCTCTTTTGCAATATCATTGATCGTAAATTCTTTAGGCATATTTCATTTCCCCCGCTGAATGTTTGTAACCGGTTTCAGTAAAATCATTATTGCACACAACCTCCCCCTCGTCAACCCCTCATCACATTTTCCTCATACTTTCGTCGTTTTTAATGTTTTTAGCACCACATTTTTGTATATATTCCACAAAATAATCGACATATTTTTATCTTTCCATTATCCTCCATATTTCGACATCATCCCCCATATTCCCCCAAAAAGAAAGCGGTTTCTGAAAAACAACTCGAAAAATGTCCCTCATTCCCCCAATTCTCCCCCGTCACATCCAACTCCATCCGCCGTCCCCGTTCCGCGCTCCCTCCATATGCGGCCACATTTCCGTCATGATGAACCAGCCGCTTGAACCGAATACAGGGCTGGCTAAAAACGTAAAAGGACTGTTAGCTGGAGTTAAGGAAAAGAGACGAAAAACCGGGACAAAACTTGTAATTCCGAATTACAAGTTTTCCTGGGCCCAGCGCGCGAAGCCATCAGGCTTCGGGTGATGTGCCCAGGTTGTCCCGGTTTTTCGTCTCTTTTCCTTTACTCCAGCTTACAGTCCTGTCCCGTTTTAAGCCAGCCCTGTATTCGGTTCAAGCGGCGTCCCTTATGCGTTTCAACTGACCGCAATAACCCGCCGCATAAGCCGAATCCCCTCCCGCATTCCATCAATCCCATTCATGAAGCTGGAAGATCCGGCCACAAAGATATCCGCATGTTTTTTAGACATTTCCCCTGCCAGTTCATAACTTACGTTTCCATCAACCTCAATCTCTATATGCTGATATCCCCGTTCGTCAAGATAGTTCCTGCAGTCTTCGATCTTCTGGATCGTCTGCGGGATTGCCTTTTGTCCCGCAAACCCCGGATTTACGGTCATAACAAGAAGACCGTCCATGTCATCCAGGACGTACTGGAGTTCCTCCACTCTTGTCGAAGGATTAATCGCAACCATTGGCTTTGCACCTGTGGCCCTGATTGCCTGAAGTGCCTTCTGCAGATGCTGTGTGCTCTCGGCGTGGACAGAGACATACTCCCCCTCCTGGAAATCAAACCACGCAATTTTCCTTTCCGGATTGTTTATCATAAGATGTACGTCCAGCGGTATATCTGTTGTCTTTCGGAGCTGCCGTACATAATCCGTCCCCAGCGTATAATTGGGCACATATTCACCATCCATAATGTCAATATGAAGGTATTCTATTTTTTCTTCTTCAAATATTTTCAAATATTCATTCAGTTTGTCGATTTCCACACACATCATGGATGGTGATATCTTCTTCATTGCTACCCCTCCTCATTTGGATATACCGTTTTTTCAAATTCTACCAGCTGATCATATTCCTTTTCCACAATTCTGGCCATCTCCGGTGTGAGGCCTGACATATGCTCTGCTTCCAGCCAGGCGTTGGCCATCTCGATCCCCATTTCATTGCCTATGATAAAACCGCCCATGCACAATACATTCGTATTATTCACCGCTTTGGCCCTCCTGGCCTGATACAGGCTTTCACACAGGGCCGCATAGACGCCTCTGTGCTTGTTGCATATAATGCTGACTCCCATACCCGTACCGCATATCGCAATGCCCCTGTCGTATTCCCGGCTCTGAACGCCCTGTGCCACCGCTACTGCCGCTTCCTGGAACAGCACGGGAGCCTCCGGATCTATATCTGTAATATCGTAGCCTTTCTTTAGCAAATCTGCTTTGATCGCATTCTTCAGTTCAAAACCTGCCGGATCGGCACCCATAATAATTTTCAAGATGATTCCTCCTGCCATAATCGATATTTTATGTAACCGCTTTATTAATATTAGTTATATATGGCAATAAATGCCCATATTTAAGGTATTAAGAAAATTTTGTACACTCTATTTTGCTGTAACCGGTTACAAGTTGTTATAAATATAACTCCTTTCCACACCATTTGTCAATGAACTGGCTTTTTATTTTCTAATTTCATAAAATCCCACAAAAAAACCATCAGCATACGGCTATGCATCTTATTTTACATTGTGTAATCTGCACAAACCGTCTCTGATGGTTCATTTTTATCTTCTTTTAAAGGCTCTGCTTTACGAATGGGGATTCAATAATAATATGCCGGTAAGCCCTGTCTGGAAATGCAATGCGGTTAATCAGCTGTTCCAGGGCTTTCTGCCCCATCTGATATGCGTCCCGCTCTATGTAATTGTAGGGAATTCCCAGGATATTCAGCATCTCCATCTTATCAAGGGATACGTTCTTGTAGTCTAAAGGTATTGACCTGCCGCTCTCATACACCGCCTCCAGAAATCCCTTTGTAGTATCATTATTGCAGGTAATTACTGCCGTCGGCTGAACCGGAAGCTTCATCATCTCTTTTGTCATCATATAGGCGCTCTGTATGCTATAATCCCCGAGCATAATATATTCCTCCGGTATGGTCAGTCCGGCCTCTTCCACTGCCCTCTCGAATCCACTCTGCCGCTGCCTGCCCAGCACCCTTTCCTGCGTCCCGTTAATGATTGCAATCCTTGTATGCCCCGCCTCAATCACTTCACGTGTTGCTTCGTACATCGCCGCGCTGTCATCAAAAAACACGCCGTCTACCGGCAGATCTATGTTCCTGTCGGCAATAACCACCGGTGCATCCAGAGTACGCAGGTAGCGGTTCAGTACTTTTCTCTCGTTCTTTTCCTCATAGGAAACTGCCGGTACGTAGATCAACCCCCGTACTCTGTGTCCGGCCAGAATCTCCAATGTCTGCAGATCTTTTTTCTTACTGTCATCCGAATTAAAGCACATGATGGTCAGTTCATTTTTATCGGCAACGTGTATCATACCGCGAAGCATTTCGCCAAAAAACATATTGTCCACCTGCGGCAGTATTACTCCGATTGTACTGGATTTCCTGTTCGACAGATTTCTCGCCGTCACCGAAGGACGGTAATTTTTCTCCTCCATCACCCGCTGGACTGTTTTCCTCGTTTTCTCATCAACTACGTCCGGATGATTCAGTACACGTGACACAGTTGCTTTAGATACACCTGCACATCGGGCTATATCGTTGATTGTTACATTTGGCATCTCTTTAGACCTCGGTTTCATTGGTATCATAATAATTTCGTTTGCTTTCATTATAACTCATCTTTTCCGGGGTTACAATAATAGAACCCTATAAAATCCAGTGTTTTCCATGCTTTTTCCATAAGAGCCGAAAAAGCATATGGACCCCCGGCCGGTATATACACCTGCCAGAAGTCCATATCTTTATCTGATACCAACATTGGTATAAATTTAATGTAGAAATGTAAGAAAGTTATATACGATAGGCACCAATATTGCCGGGAGCATGTTCCCCACCTTGATCATCTTCTTAAACGCCAGATTCACACCGACACAGAATATAAGGACGGAACCTATGCAGGACAGATTCGAAATCAGTGTCTCGTTCATGTAGCCCGATATCAACGAAGCCCCCAGGGTAATTCCTCCCTGATAGACCCCCAGAGGAATCGCAGCAAACATCACTCCAATTCCCAATGTGGATGCGAATACCATCACAATCACAAAATCCAGAAGCGATTTGGCCAGGAGCATCGTATAGTCGCCTGTCAGTCCATCCTGTATAGAGCCTACGATTGCCATTGCTCCGATGCAAATCACCAGTGTAGCCGTAACGAATCCGTTCACAAACTGGGTATCTTTCTTAGCATTTACAAGGGCTTTCAAGGTATCTCCCAGATGTTCCATATGCAGTTCTATATTCAGTGCTTCTCCCAGAAGGCTTCCAAGTACCAGAGAAAATACAAGAAGCATGGTATTCTGCGTCTCCAGCGCCCCTTGCGGGGTAATCTTGAGCAGCCCGGTAAGTGCCCCGCCTATTCCAATAAAAATAGTTGCAATACCGCATGCCTGCATCAGGATATCCTGAAAGCGCTGCCTTAATCCGTTTTTAATCAGTAAACCAATCCCGCTGCCTGCAATTACAGCTGCAACATTGACAATTGTTCCTAACCCCTTCATGCAAATTCTCCATTATCCTGGTAATACACTCCCTGATCTGCGCTGATTTGTCCGCACGCTTTTCCCTCGTGCAGCAATCCTTCCTCTACCGCGTTATTCTGAGCAGTTCTTTTTGCCGCCTCTGTCTCACCGCTGTTCTTCTCAAAAAGCAGGCTTTCGTAGTCTTGTTCCGGCATCGGCCTGTAGAAGACATATCCCTGTATCATATCACAGCCAATGCCGCGCAGTACTTCCGCCTGTTCCTCCGTCTCGATTCCCTCAGCCACTGTTACCACTCCAAACTGCTTCACCAGCTTAATAATCCCCTCTACAAGGAGCCTGTCCTTTTCTTTAGACGTGATATTCGGGAAAAAAGCAGCATCTATTTTCAGGACGTCAACATTCAGATTCTGCACCGTACTAAGTGAAGAATATCCTTTTCCAAAATCATCGATGGAACTGGAGAACCCGGCGCTGTGAAGATCCTCAACGATCTTGCTCAGCTCATCCCAGTTATCAAACAGAATGGTCTCCGTAAACTCGATCTCCAGAAGACTGGGGGGAATGTTATACTTATCCCGTATCTCTGTGTAGATGCTGACAAAATCGCTGTTATAGAACTGGAGGCGGGATACATTAACTGAGACCGGAAGCGCTTGCAGTCCATCATCCAGCAGATGCCTCAGCCACCTGCAGACTTCCTCAAAAATATATCTGTCCAGAAGAGGTATTGTGTAATTTTTTTCAAAGACAGGGATAAAATCACTTGGTGGAATGATTGTGCCATCCGCCTTCTGCCAGCGCGCCAGCGCCTCTGAACAGACAATCTGGTTTGTCTTCAGATCCACTTTGGGCTGATAGTAGACTTTAAATTCTTTATTCTCAAGCGCACTTCCCATACAGCTTTCAATATCTTTTTCAAGGAACAGCTGCCGGCGTATGCTCTCGTTATAAAAGCGGTATCTGTCAAACTTGCCCGTCTTAACAGCCTTTCTGGCAAAATTTGCCCGGTCCATCAGGCCTTCTATTTTCAGGCTCTCTATTACATCCTCAAGACAGCAGAGCCCGCAGCAGACGGATAGAATATGTCTGTTTCCGGAATTGCGCATATAATCTGTGATCTTTTTGTCAACCTCTTTCTGACGGTTCAGGACATCCTTTTTAGTCTCATAGTGTCTTAGAATCACAAAATTATCGGCATTGACCCGCCCGACTACCTCTTTTTCATCCAGGTCTTGTTCCAGTATGCCGCCGTATTCTTTCAGTATACGGTCTCCCCATTCATAGCCGAATACATCATTTATATACTTAAAATCTGCAAAATCCACATAAAAGACAGCGTATTTCAGCCCGCTGTTCTCATCCAGAAACTCCTGTGCAGTCTTTTTAAACTTATCTACTGTATAGACATTAGTAAGGATATCCCTTCCTGCTTTATCCTCCAGGCTTTTATTCGCATGTTCCAGATTCAGCATCTTTCTGAGGCTGGACCAGAAGATCAGAAGCCAGATAAGAACAATGCAGATAATCAACACAACTGTCATCCGAAGAAGGTTCGTTGTACGGTGTTTAGAATATGCCTCTGCTGCAAACACCGTTTCGTTCGCCTGATTAAAATAAATCTCACTGTTTTCAAGCAGCACTTTTGCATCCGTATACCCACCCCGGTAATTATAGATATCTTCTTTCAGGCTTGCCCATTCGGTTGCCAGTTCCCCCAGGCACGCCCTGTATTCTTTATCGTCAGGAAGGATCAGACCATATTTGCCTTCGCCCGCACTCAGATTGTCCATAATGTCGTCCAGGTATGTAATCAAACTATCACTGGGCTGATTGTTCATTTCCAGCTTCACGAGACGCTGGGTGGCGCCGCGGACAATACCGACATAGTTAATTAACTGGCCATAAGACTGCGAACTATAAACCGAACGTAACACAAACACAATTAGAAGATCCATGGCAAGAAAAAAACCAAGAAGAGCATACTTCCATTTTGCTTTCATTCCATTTGCCCTGTGCCTTTGTAACCCAGGGAAATCCCCTGTACAAAAACGCTCCCTTTCCCTCATACTTAATAAATCCTTTATAGATAAGTATAACATGCACAGGTTAATATTTCCACACTAAATGAGCCTTTAGAACAGCCGTATTTTCCGTCTTCGCGAACACTTTATCACGGGACAGTCACAGAACTTCATATCCCGTCCGCCCACCGCCGTATCAATGTCTGCTCTGTCCGTTCCCCATACATTCACTTGGACTGCAGCCGACAAATAAGATTTGCAACAAGAAAATTTCTGCATATACTAATAAAAAAGGAATTTTTATTTATGGCTAATACAATTTATACTCCAATCACCGGTATGATTCGAAACATTACACCATTTTCCGGAGAATGCTGTTCCCAGCTCATCAGTCTGATGACAGATAATGGTCCTGTTAACTTTGTATCCTCTCCCGATACTTACATTGTGAACAATACTTTTTTACTGCCAGGCATGCGTGTCACTGCATTCTTTGATCCAAATCAGCCTGTACCGCTCATCTACCCTCCGCAGTACAGAGCGGCTGTTATCAGTCTTACAATGCGCAATGAACAGATTGCTTATGGGTTCTTTGACCGGAATCTGCTGGCGGCTGATCAGTCACTGCAGTTAAATATCGGTCCTTCAACGAATGTTGTAACGGGGAATGGACAGCGTTTTAACTGTACCATCGGCGGACGAAACCTGATTGTGTTCTATAGCAATACTACACGGAGTATTCCGCCTCAGACTACACCGAGAAAAATCATTGTTATGTGTTGATCTATCGCTTGTAGAATTGATTTGCATTTTAACAAAAAAACCGCAACCCTTGAATACTCAAGGATTGCGGTATTTTTATTATAATTCAGTGCTATGAAATCAATGATTAATCAAGAATCTTAGCAACTTTTCCTGATCCAACTGTACGACCACCTTCACGGATAGCGAATCCAAGACCCTCTTCCATAGCTACCGGGTGAATCAGTTCGATTGTCATCTCTACGTTATCTCCAGGCATGCACATCTCAACTCCGTCCGGCAGATCGCAAACACCTGTTACGTCTGTTGTTCTGAAGTAGAACTGTGGTCTGTAGTTGTTGAAGAATGGTGTATGACGTCCACCTTCATCTTTTGTCAGAACGTATACCTGAGCTGTGAATTTCTTGTGGCACTGTACTGTACCTGGTTTGATCAGAACCTGTCCTCTTTCGATTTCAGTTCTCTGAACACCACGAAGCAGAGCACCGATGTTATCTCCAGCCTGAGCCTCATCAAGCAGTTTACGGAACATCTCGATACCTGTTACAACAGTTTTCTTGATGTCTTCGTGGATACCGATGATCTCAACTTCATCAGATACATGAAGTGTACCACGCTCTACTCTACCTGTAGCAACTGTACCACGTCCTGTGATAGAGAATACGTCCTCTACAGGCATCAGGAATGGCTTGTCTGTATCACGCTGCGGATCTGGAACCCAGCTGTCAACTGCGTCCATAAGTTCCATGATCTTGTCTCCCCATTCTCCTGAAGGATCTTCAAGAGCTTTCAGAGCTGATCCCTGGATGATCGGTGTGTCATCTCCCGGGAACTCATACTCGTCAAGAAGTTCACGGATTTCCATCTCTACTAATTCAAGAAGCTCTTCATCGTCTACCATATCGCATTTGTTCATGAATACTACGATATAAGGTACACCTACCTGACGGGACAGAAGGATATGCTCTTTTGTCTGAGCCATAACACCGTCAGTAGCAGCTACTACAAGAATAGCTCCGTCCATCTGAGCAGCACCTGTGATCATGTTCTTTACATAGTCAGCATGTCCTGGGCAGTCAACGTGTGCATAGTGACGTTTGTCTGTCTCATACTCAACGTGAGCTGTAGAGATTGTGATACCACGTTCTCTTTCCTCTGGAGCTTTATCAATGTTTTCGAAATCAACTGCTGCGTTACCAGCAACTCTCTGAGAAAGTGTCTTTGTAATAGCAGCTGTTAATGTTGTTTTACCATGGTCAACGTGTCCGATGGTACCAATATTAGCATGTGGTTTTGTTCTTTCAAATTTAGCTTTTGCCATTTTGAATAATCCTCCTTAATATATAGCCCATTTTCGGGCATTTTATTGGTTTTCGCTTTTACTCGGCTAATTCTGATTATATTTCAAAAGGCCGGGTTTTTCAAGCCTTTTTCTGATATTTAGGCATTTTTATTGGATAACACTTTTTCCTGTACAGACTTCGGTACCGGCTCGTAGCTCTCGAAGAACATGGAGTAGTTTCCGCGTCCCTGTGTCCTGGAACGGAGGTCTGTGGAATAGCCAAACATCTCGGACAATGGCACAAATGCGCGGACAATTTTACCGCCGCCCAGATCATCCATACCTTCAATACGTCCACGGCGTGAGTTGATATCACCGATGATATCTCCCATATATTCTTCTGGCATTGTGACTTCTACTTTCATGATTGGCTCAAGAAGTACGGGTGATGATTTTCTCATGGCATCTTTGAATGCGAGAGAGCCGGCAATGTGGAATGCCATTTCACTTGAATCGACTTCATGGTAAGAACCGTCATATACAGTCGCATGAACACCAACAACCGGGAATCCTCCGAGGATACCGGACTTCATAGCTTCTTCGATACCCTGGCCTACAGCCGGAATATATTCTTTCGGAATCGATCCGCCGACTACGCTGGAGTCGAACTTGTAAATCTCTTCTCCATTGACATCCATTGGTTCAAATTTAACTTTACAGTGTCCGTACTGTCCACGTCCACCTGACTGTTTTGCATACTTGCTGTCTACGTCTACAGGTTTTGTGAAGGACTCTTTGTAAGCAACCTGCGGTGCACCTACGTTAGCCTCTACCTTGAATTCACGCAGAAGTCTGTCTACGATGATCTCCAGATGAAGCTCACCCATACCTGCGATGATTGTCTGTCCTGTCTCTTTATCTGTGTGTGCACGGAATGTCGGGTCTTCCTCTGCAAGTTTTGCAAGGGATTCTCCAAGCTTGCCCTGAGAAGCCTTTGTCTTTGGCTCAATTGCGAGCTCGATAACCGGCTCTGGGAATTCCATGGACTCCAGGATAACCGGATGCTGTTCGTTACAGATTGTATCACCTGTTGTTGTGAACTTGAATCCGATAGCAGCAGCGATGTCTCCTGCATATACTTTATCCAGTTCTGCTCTCTTATTGGCATGCATCTGAAGGATACGTCCAACACGTTCTTTTTTGCCTTTTGTTGCGTTCAGCACGTAAGAACCGGAGTTTATGGAACCGGAGTATACTCTGAAGTAAGCAAGCTTACCTACAAACGGGTCTGTCATAATCTTAAATGCCAGTGCTGAGAATGGTTCTTCATCAGATGAATGTCTCACCACGTTGTTTCCGTCCGCATCCACACCTTCGATTGGCGGGATATCTGTCGGAGCCGGCATATATTCGATCACTGCATCCAATAACTTCTGGACACCTTTGTTTCTGTACGCTGTACCGCAGCATACCGGAACAGCTGTACACTCGCAGGTTCCCTTTCTCAGGGCAGCCTTCAGTGCTTCAACAGAAGGTTCTTCACCCTCCAGGTATTCCAGCATCAGATCGTCGTCTAATTCGCAGATCTTCTCGACTAATTCTGTACGATACAGTTCTGCGTCGTCTTTCATATCATCCGGAATCTCTACTACAGAAATATCTTCGCCTTTATCATCATTATAGATATAAGCCTGCATCTCCATTAAGTCGATGATTCCTTTGAATTCGTCTTCTTTGCCGATTGGCAGCTGAAGACAAATTGCATTTTTACCAAGTCTGTTCTTGATCTGCTCTACAGCATTGTAGAAATCAGCTCCCAGAATGTCCATCTTATTGATGAACGCCATTCTCGGTACGTTGTATGTGTCTGCCTGACGCCATACGTTTTCTGACTGGGGCTCAACACCGCCCTTAGCACAGAATACACCTACGGCACCATCCAGCACACGAAGTGAACGTTCAACTTCTACGGTAAAGTCAACGTGTCCCGGTGTATCGATAATATTAATTCGATGTTCCAGGGCACCCGGCTTTGGCTGCGTCTTTTCTTCCAAAGTCCAGTGACATGTTGTAGCAGCTGAAGTAATTGTGATACCTCTCTCCTGTTCCTGCTCCATCCAGTCCATGGTCGCAGTACCCTCGTGAGTATCACCTATCTTATAGTTTACACCAGTATAATACAGGATACGCTCAGTCAATGTTGTCTTACCAGCATCGATATGAGCCATGATCCCTATATTCCTGGTCCTTTCTAGTGGATATTCTCTTCCAGCCAAGATTTTTTCCTCCTAATTAAAAACGGTAGTGAGCAAATGCTTTATTTGCCTCTGCCATCTTATGCATATCTTCTTTCTTCTTCACTGATGAACCAGTGTTATTGGCTGCATCCAGAATTTCATTTGCAAGCCTTTCTTCCATTGTCTTCTCACCTCTGTTGCGAGAATAGGTTGTTAACCAGCGAAGTGCAAGAGCCTGTCTTCTGTCTGCTCTTACTTCGATCGGCACCTGATAAGTTGCACCACCGATACGTCTTGCCTTTACTTCGAGAACTGGCATGATATTATTCATTGCTTCCTCGAAAACCTCGATAGCCGGCTTATCAGCCTTTGCCTCAACTCTCTCAAACGCTCCGTATACAATCTTCTGTGCTACACCCTTCTTACCATCTAACATAATGTTGTTGATAAGTTTGGTAACAACCTTATTGTTGTATATTGGATCCGCTAATACATCTCTTTTTTGAGTATGTCCTTTACGTGGCACGGTCCTTCCCTCCTTAATCATTATTTCCGGTCTCTGCCGGGATTAATTCATCGGTACTCACATGTGTCTTTCTATGGAAATCGCGCTTCATGTGCTCGTGGCCGCGGGACCTATCTATAAAAGTCAGCGCTTCATCTTTTGAATGATAATAAGCGCCTGCATAAATCCGCAACCTTTGCTTATTGAACTGCTAATGTTCAATAAGATTCGATAATCATAGTTCTGTTTGTGATACGATTTAACTGTTTAGTTACATAATCTGCTAATTAGACAAACCTTTAAAAGCCGCTTTTATTTTGCGTCTTTTGGTCTCTTAGCGCCGTATTTAGAACGAGCCTGTCTTCTCTTAGCAACACCTGCTGTATCAAGTGTACCTCTTACGATATGGTATCTTGTACCTGGCAGGTCCTTAACTCTTCCTCCACGGATCAGAACAACACTATGCTCCTGCAGGTTGTGTCCTTCACCTGGGATATAGCTTGTTACTTCGATTCCATTAGAGAGACGAACTCTGGCGATTTTTCTCAGAGCTGAGTTAGGCTTCTTTGGTGTAGCTGTCTTAACAGCTGTACATACACCCCTCTTCTGTGGTGCAGATACATTCGTAGCACGTTTCTGCAGAGAGTTGTATCCTTTCTGAAGTGCCGGTGCTGTAGATTTCTTTTCAGAAGTCTGACGTCCTTTTCTAACTAACTGGTTAAATGTTGGCATTCTTTTTCACCTCCTATGATTCTTTCGTTTCCTTCTCACTTATGTGGAAAGGGGTTGCAGATAATCGTAATTATCTTGATTTACGCGCCAAAAAATAATGCCTTTTTATGCACGCTAAATTAGTTTATTACGTTTTTGCGGGAAAGTCAAGGGATTTTCGATGATTTTTACGGAACTTTTTTGTTTCTTGATGTTCAAAGGGGTCAGCCCCCTCTGCAAAAGGGTCGGCCCCCTTTGCAGAAGGGACTGGCCCCTCCTAACAGTTTAGTACGCTTTTCCCCAGTAGACCATATGCTTCGCCGGTTTTCCGCAGCAGATGCACACGTCTGAGAGATGTTCTTCGTCATCCGGGATACATCTGGAAGATGCACCGCCTGTCTGGGTTTTGATTTCGTCTTCACAAGCCTCGTCGCCACACCACATTGCTTTGATAAATCCACGGTTGCCTTGGAATTTTTCGTTCATTTCTTCCATCGTTACCGCACTGTCTATATGAGCATCCAGAAATGCTTTTGCCCTGTCAAACATATCTTTCTGGATTGTTTCCAGAATGTCGCCCAGTTTTGTGGTGATCTCATCCATGGATACGACGATCTTTTCTCTCGTATCGCGCCGGACTACTACAACCTGATTGTTTTCAATGTCTTTTGGACCGATTTCTATTCTGGTCGGGATGCCGAGCATCTCCTGCTCACTGAATTTCCACCCGGGACTCTTCTCCGAATCATCGATCTTCGCCTTATAGCCCGCATCCTTCAGGGCGCCAAGCAACTCGTTCGCCTTCTCGAGAACGCCTTCTTTGTGCTGGGCAATCGGAATCACTCTCGTCTGAACAGGTGCAATTCTCGGCGGCAGCACCAGACCGCTGTCATCGCCGTGCACCATGATAATGGCGCCGATGATTCTGGTGGACAGCCCCCAGGATGTCTCGTATACACTGTGCAGCTCGTTATTCTTATCCGCATATTTGATGTCAAATGCATCCGGAAATGCATTTCCGAAGAAATGGCTTGTTGCGGACTGCAGTGCCTTTCCATCGTGCATCAGCGCCTCCACTGTGTATGTGTCCTGCGCCCCGGCAAACTTTTCACTTTCTGTTTTCCGCCCGGAAATCAGGGGAATTGCCAGGTCATCCTGAATAAAGTCTCTGTATACATCACGCATGGTTAGTGTCCGCTGCTCCGCCTCTTCGTAAGTTGCATGGATCGTATGTCCTTCCTGCCACAAGAATTCTCTGGAACGCAGGAACGGTCTCGTGGTCTTTTCCCAGCGCAATACGGAACACCACTGATTCCATACTTTCGGCAGATCCCGGTAAGACTGCACTGTTCTGCTCCACAAATCACAGAACATGGTCTCTGATGTAGGCCTGATGCAGAATCTTTCCTGCAGTCTCTCCAGGCCTCCGTGGGTCACCCATGCTACTTCAGGAGCAAATCCTTCAATATGGTCTGATTCTTTCTGAAGCAGTGCCTCCGGGATCAGAACAGGAAGATAGACATTCTCTACTCCGGTCTCTTTAAACCGCCGGTCGAGGCCGCTCTGGATATTCTCCCAGATTGCATACCCATTGGGCAGATAATTCAGGCATCCCTTTACTCCCGAATAGTCGCACAGCTTTGCCTCACGGACTACATCTGTATACCATTGTGCAAAATCCTCGTCTCTTGATGTGATTGATTCAACCAGTTTCTTTTCCTTAGCCATAATATGTCTCCTTTTCCATTCTCCAGGGCCCCTGCCCCGTATTTCATGTGTTGGAAAGTCGTGCTGTCCCGGTGTTTTTGTATACTCAGGTATTCGTGGTATGCCGGTTATACATTATTCTGCAGCTTGCTGCAGATCCGCCCGCAGGGCATGAGTTACGGGATGCCCTTTGGGTATACTTAAATATACAAAAACGCCGGGACCTTCTTCCCCTCCAAAAAGGGACCGAAAGTCTCGGCGGTACCACCCTAATTAACTGCATCCCCTGACGCAGCTCACTCAAACACCGTTAACGCCGGTTCTACGCCGTGCTTTCACACAGCAGCTCCCGGGCCGGTTCTATACATTCTCCGCAAAGGCCTCACACCTAACGGCCTCCTCTCTGTATCGTTTCCTGCATATACTATTCCCGTTCATCGCCTGTAGTAACTGTGATTCTACTCGAAAACCCTCTCTTTGTCAAGGGATTCTGCTCCGCTAATCTTAATCCTGACGGCTTCGCCTTGTATCAGTTCAGGAAAGTCTGTCCTGTTACGTTACCTTTCATTCCCTGCGGACTTATACAGTAACGTCATCTTATCCCTGAACCTGCAGCAGCTTCTGTTTCAGCTCGCCCTCCAGACGCATCATCTCCTGCTCTGCCTCACGGCGTTTCTGTCTGCCCTCCTGCTGGATGTGCATCACTTCGTCGAGCGTAGAAATCAGAGATTCGTTCGTCATCTTCAGCGTTTCAATGTCTACAATACCGCGTTCTGACTCTTTGGCAGTTTCAACTGTTGCCATTTTCAGTTTCTCGGCATTCTTACGCAGCAGCTGATTTGTCATGTCTGTCACTTCGCGCTGGGCAGCAGCTGCCTGAGCCGAATGCTCCACACCGAGAGCCAGAACCATCTGACTCTTCCACAATGGTATGGTATTTACGATCGTGGACTGGATCTTTTCAACCATAAGGGTGTCATTCCCCTGCACGAGGCGGATCTGAGGCGCGGTCTGGATTGAAATGGTGCGGGTCAGCTCGAGGTCATGTATTTTCTTTTCAAATCTGTTGCACATGGAGTCCAGGTCTCTGGCGGCCTGTGCATCCTCCGGCAGTCCGTCTCTCTGGGCCTTATTCAGCAGTTCCGGAAGTTTCGTGGTGCGTACCTCCTGCAGTTTCTTTTTTCCTGCCAGTATATACATGGAAAGTTCTTTAAAGTAGGTCAGATTCACCTCATACATTTTATCCAGTATCGCAATATCTTTTAACAGCTGTACCTGATGGTTCTCAAGTACTTTACATATCTGGTTAATGTTTGTCTCCGCCTTAGTATACTTTGACTTCATGGCATTTATTTTGTTAGAAGTCTTCTTAAATATCCCCAGGAACCCCTTCTCTTCCTCTTCATCAAAATCCTTCAGCTCTTTCACTACGCCAGACAAAAGGTCTCCGATTTCCCCCAGGTCTTTCGTCTTAACGTTCTCCAGCGCCGTCTCAGAAAAGTCCGCCATCTTCTTCTGTGTGCCTGCCCCATACTGAAGAATAACGGAAGAATTGGTCAGGTCGATCTGGTTTGCAAAGTTATCGACTGCCCGTCTTTCTTCATCCGTCAATATGTTGTCATCAAATACTACTTCTTCTTTCTCCACGACCTCTACTGCCTGTTTTTGCTCCTGGAAAGGTTCCAGCGTCAGTTCAGGGGTTGCTGCAAATCCTTCAAATTCGTTGTTCATTTTACTTCCTCCATCCGGTAAGTCTGCATCTAATTTTTTTCTACTTTTTAAAATCGTCCTTGGTAAGTCCCTCCTGTGCCAGCATTGTGTTCAGAACCGATATATCGGCCGATACATTCCAGGCCGTATCCTGGAACAGGCTGTCCAGAAGTTTCTCAAACGCTGCATTTAAAGTATCCAGAGTTTTCTCGATCTCACTCTTGGATGAAATAATATTGGCTCCCTGAACCGGCTGTGCATCCAGCTCCTCATAGGCCTCCAGAAGCTTGACTGTTGTCGGAAGATAATACTCCATCATCCGCCGGATATCCGGTAAATTCTCCGGATTCTGTTCAACCCGGTCAAAAATCCGGTCCACCAGGGTCTGTATACGGGATATCTTTGCCGAAATCTCTTCCCCCGGAATCGCATCATTACATTTTTCGATCTTTTTGATATACTCATCCCCCGCCCGGATAATCTCTTTTACCTGCGGGTCCATATTCATATCCTCCTCAGCCCGGCGCGCTTTCTCCAGACGTTCCTCCTGTTTCTGCTTTTCTATGCGCTGCATGAGGTCTGTATACTGGGCATAGGCCTCATTGCTGACGATCAGGCAGGTTCTCTGGCCGTCCAGATGCCCTTGCATGAACCAGCCTTTATTGATCATCTTTTCAAGATCTTTTACGATATACTTGGGGGGTTTTTTCAAACGCTGTGCCAGCTCCTTGATTTCACAGTATTCTTTTCCGCCCATTTCTCTGATATATACACGGAACCGCTTCACTTTTCCAAGAAGACTTGTCCCGACACCAGCGAGAATAGCCCCAACCCCCAGAAATGCCCCCAGCACACACGCTGTTACCCGGAAACTGCTGCTGAAATCAAAAGCAGTAATTCCTACAACCACAACGAGTATCAGCAATAAAAGCATGGAAATTCCCAGTGTATAACCTGCAGCAGCGAGAATAACCCCTCCGACTTTGGTTCCGGTCGTGCTTACAAACAGACGGGTATTCTTCTGAACAGACGGGGAATTCTGCACGTTCCGGTACTGCCGGCCTGCAGCCGCTGCGCGGTCCTGCGTTCTTTGTCCCTGCCATCCCTGTTCCCGTCTTTGTCCGGAATCCGGGTTCCATCGGTAACCTGCGTTTTCCTGCCCCGGGCCTCCCTGATACCTGTATGTATTCCCGTTGGACTGCCGGCGGCTGTTCTGCCAGGATTGATTTTTAAAGTTCTTCGCAGTCTTGTCAACTGCATCCCCTACAGCATCCCCCATTGTATGAATACCTTTTTCCAGTCCATCCATGGCATGATTAACGGTATTTGTAATTGTCTGGTTTAACCTGTTAAAATCCTGGGAATCCACAGCATCCTGCACCGTCCTGCGGATATCTTCCCCAAATCGTTCCCAATCCTGGTTCTTCATCTTTTCCACCTACCTTGTCAGAATATATACAAAAAATCCTGCATAAAACAGCAGAAACAATAAGCCTTCCAGCTTAGACAGTCCCTTTCTGCTGACAGCGCACACATACACCAGAAAACTTGCCGCGATCAGGATCACCGTATCCCAAACCGCAAAAGCATTTACAGTAATCGGTGTAATAGATGCGGAAGCCCCTAAGATCAACAGAATGTTAAATATATTAGAGCCAACCACATTGCCCAGTGCGAGATCATTTTCCCCCTTTTTAGCTGCCACCATTGAAGTTACCAGCTCGGGCAGGGAAGTCCCCAATGCTACTATAGAAAGCCCGATAAATGTCTGACTTAATCCAAAACTCAGTGCAATCTCCGTCGCGCTGTCCACAACAAAGTTGCCGCCGATGATGATGCCAGCTATCCCAATTACAATATAACCCACACTGCGAAGAGGAGTCAAGACTTCATATTCTTCTACAGGCTCTCCCGACTGTTCTATTTGCCTGCGGGAGTACATGGCATCGGTCACTGCGACGCATAAAAATCCGATAAACAGAACCAGAAGAAAAATTCCCACGCCTCTTGTAAGTACGTATTCTCTGTCATTTTCAAGTATGCCGCTGAAATGAAATCCGGTAAGCCCCAGCAATAAAACCAATGTGATTATTATAGAAAACGGGAACTCTCTTTTCAGTATAGACCACTTCACCTGAATTGGACGCACCATCGCGCTTGCCCCAAGTACAACCAGCAGATTAAATATATTCGAACCGATCACATTACTGACTGCAAGGTCATTTTTCCCCTGAAGTGCAGCCGTTATACTGACGGAGGCCTCCGGCATGCTTGTCCCAAAAGCGACGATTGTCAGGCCGATAATGATTGATGGCACCCGTAATATCTTTGCAATGCTTGAACTTCCGTCCACAAAAAAATCCGCACCTTTTATCAGCAGAAAAAAACCTATTATTAACAGCAGATATGTTATCATACTTGACCTCGCTTTTCTTTTATACGATAATCAGTGTAGTCAGATTTTTCTGAAAAGTCAAGGATATACCAGCAAAGGAGTAAATAAAATGAACCCGGACATCTTATATGAAGACGAGGACATCATCGTTTGTGTCAAACCGGCCGGAATACCAACCCAAAGCAGCCGAATAGGAACCCCCGATATGATCAGTATTCTGAAAAACCATATCCATAAAAACAATCCCAGAAAACAGCCGCCCTACCTCGCCGTCATCCACCGCCTCGATCAGCCGGTGGAAGGCCTTCTCGTATTTGCCAAGACGCCTGCTGCCGCCCGGGAACTGAACAAACAGCTGACCCGGTTCGGATTCGGCAAGCATTACCGTGCGCTCCTCACCGGAATCCCCGCCGCCATAGAGGGAGATCTGGCAGATTACCTTGTAAAAGACGGCAGAAACAATACGACAAAGGTCTGCACACCTGAAACTCCGGGTGCAAAAAAAGCGCTCCTGCATTATAAAATTATAGAATCCAGTCCGGATTCTGCCTGTTCACTGGCGGAGATCACCCTGGAAACAGGCCGCCACCACCAGATCAGAGTACAGATGGCACATATGGGAACCCCCATCGCAGGTGACAGAAAGTATGGCCGGGAATCCGAGAAGACTTCTGAGTCCTGCGGGCTTCAGCTGTTTGCCTGCCGTTTGAAGTTTAAACATCCGCGCACAGGCAAAATAATGGACTTCCAGACAGACCGGCTTAAATCAATAAATATCGTCGCATTGTGAAATTTATAACAATCAGGTGCAAAGGGGTCAGACCCCTTTTTTGAAAAAACAGGCTGCTGCAAGCTCGCAAGAGCTGCAGCAGCCTTCCATTTACTACATTTACATTTCCCCAAGAACTGTTTCCGGCTCGTCCTCTATTGACTGGGAATACTTCTCCAGGATTGTACTTTGAATACGCTCTCTGGTCCCGGAATTGATTGGGTGCGCGATGTCACGGTATTCACCGTCAAGAGCTTTCTTGCTCGGCATTGCGATAAACAGGCCCTTCTCACCTTCTATCACTTTAATATCATGGACAACAAATTCGTCGTCAATTGTGATAGAAACAACTGCCTTCAACTTCCCTTCCTTTGCCACCTTGCGCACACGCACATCTGTGATTTGCATAATGTTCAAGTCTCCTTTCTCCGCCTGCATTAGTTCTGCGCCCTATTGAGACATGACTCAATAAGCCTAACCTTTATAATGCATACCGTTCGTTTTTCTCAACTACCACTTTCACACCATTCTCACCAACATGCCTTGTGTTCGCTCTTATCGTATCGCGACTCTCTACTACACAGTTTTCAATGTAAGTATTGTCCCCAAGATAAACGTCGTTCAGGATGATAGAGTTCTTGATAACGCAGTTATTGCCCACAAATACTTTTTTGAATAAAACGGAATTTTCAACGGTTCCGTTAATAATACTTCCGCTTCCAATGAGACTGTTCTTAACAACCGCCCCCGGATTATACTTAGCCGGCGGAAGATCACTGACCTTGGAATTCACCGGTGGAAGCTCCTTAAAGAAATAGCTGCGCACCTCCGGTTTCAGGAAATCCATATTTGTCTGGTAATATGCGTCCACTGTTGAGATGTTACTCCAGTAGCTGTTTATCTTATAACCGTATATTTTCTTCAGATTCTTATAACGAATCAGAATATCGGTTACAAAATCATGTCTTTCCTCTTCTGCACAGTGCTCGATGAGGTCGATAAGCTGTCTTCTCCTGATGACATAGATACCAGTAGAAATCGTATGTGAGTGAGCCACCATCGGCTTTTCCTCAAACTCTTCAATCCTTGCGGATTCATTCATGCGCACGGTGCCAAAGCGGGTAGCGTCCTCCCCGGCTTCCAGATCCTTGCACACAACGGTAATGTCTGCCTTCTTCGCGATGTGGTACTCAAGCACTTTATTATAGTCAAGCTTGTACACCGCATCTCCTGATGTAATGATTACATACGGCTCATGGCACTTCTTCAGGAAATCCAGATTCTGATAGACAGCATCCGCCGTTCCACGGTACCAGTATCCATTCTCCGCCGTAATCGTAGGGGTGAATACGAACAGCCCCCCCTGCTTTCTTCCAAAATCCCACCATTTAGATGAATTCAAATGTTCATTCAGGGATCTTGCATTATATTGCGTCAGCACAGCAACCTTCTGAATATGGGAGTTTGCCATGTTACTCAATGCAAAATCTATTGCTCTGTAACTGCCCGCTACCGGCATCGCCGCAACAGCACGTTTGGAGGTCAATTCCATCATCTTTCTGTTGTTTCCGCCTGCTAAGATTATACCTACTGCTCTCATACACGATCACCTGCCTTTATTAATGTCTCTCCGCTTGCAAGTACTCCGGCGCTGTAATCCTCTATGGACGTAACACCGCTAATGGCGGTATTCTTACCGATCTGCACTCCGGACGGTATTACTGAATTCTCCCCGATGGTTGCGAGGCCGCCGCTATAAACATTCGGTTTTTCTTTGTTCGGGACTTCGCTTCCGATCCCGATCACAGTATCATTGCCAACCTTGGTTCCCTCGGCAATAATCGCCTTATCAATCACGCAGTTATCTCCAATGGTAACATCCCTCATGATAATGGAGTCTCTGATAATGCTCCCCTTACCTACAGTTACACCGCCTCCAAGCACAGAATTATGAATCTCGCCGTAGATCTCCGAACCGTTGCTGATAATACATCTGTCAACTACGGACTGTTCCGAAATATACTGTGGTGGAATATTGGCACTGTTGGTATAGATCTTCCAGAATTCTTCATAGAGGTTGAACTCGGGGATAATATCGATTAATTCCATATTTGCTTCCCAGTAAGAGCTCAGTGTTCCGACATCTTTCCAATAGCCGTTATACTCATATGCAAACATCCGCTTGCCATTCTCGTGGCAGTACGGAATGATATGCTTCCCAAAATCACAATTCGGCTGTTCCGAAAGTTTAAGCAATGCATCCTTCAGTACCTGCCAGCTGAATATGTAGATACCCATTGATGCCAGGTTGCTGCTCGGTTTTTCCGGTTTCTCTTCGAATTCTTTGATCCTGCTCTCATCATCTGTAACGACAATACCAAAACGACTTGCTTCCTCCATCGGTACCGGCATGGCTGCTATGGTGACATCCGCTTTATTCGCCTTATGGAAATCCAGCATCACTTCATAATCCATCTTATAAATATGGTCACCGGAAAGAATCAGCACATAGTCAGGATTGTAAGTCTCCATATAGTCGAGGTTCTGGTAAATCGCATTCGCTGTCCCTGTATACCACTCACTGCTTGTACTCTTCTCGTACGGCGGAAGAATCGTCACCCCTCCGACATTGCGGTCCAAATCCCACGGAATTCCAATTCCTATATGAGTATTCAATCGTAAAGGCTGATACTGTGTTAAAACACCCACGGTATCAACGCCTGAATTAATACAGTTACTGAGCGGGAAATCAATGATACGGTACTTTCCGCCAAATGCAACTGCCGGCTTGGCCACTTTTGCGGTAAGGACTCCCAATCGACTGCCCTGTCCTCCTGCTAACAGCATTGCAATCATTTCCTTTTTAATCATGTCGTCACCTCATTTCTAGTTAGTTGGGTTTATTATAACACACTTTTATCTTCCGCACACATTTTTTACAAATTTTTAGCGGAACGTTTTGCCTTTTTGTTAATTTTGCACAAAAAGAACATCTTTAAAATTTCCCCATATATAGTATAATATAAAAAGCAGTTAATGTTTATGACAAATTTTAAGATTTTTTTAAAGGAGAAGGAATAAATTTATGTATAAGATCAATTTCAAAAAACCAATTCATATCCATTTTATAGGGATTGGCGGCATCAGCATGAGTGGTCTGGCCGAGATACTTCTTAAGGAAGGATTTACAGTATCTGGTTCTGATTCCAGAAAGTCACCACTAACTCAGCAGCTGGAAGACAAGGGCGCCCGGGTATTTTACGGACAGAAGGCCGGCAATATTATAGATGGGATTGAATGTGTGGTTTACACTGCTGCCATCAGCCGTGATAATCCGGAGCTGATTGAAGCCGTTGCACGTAAGATACCGATGCTTACAAGGGCAGAACTGCTTGGACAGCTGATGAAAAACTATAAGAATCCCATTGCCGTTTCCGGAACACATGGGAAGACCACAACCACCTCCATGATTTCTCATATTCTCCTGGAAGGAAATCTGGACCCAACCATATCCGTTGGCGGCATTCTGCAGGCCATCGGCGGCAACATACGGGTGGGGAATTCCGATACCTTTATTACGGAAGCCTGTGAATATACAAACAGCTTTCTGGATTTTTACCCCAGAATCAGCGTTATCCTCAATATAGAAGAAGATCATCTGGACTTTTTCAAAGATCTGGAAGATATCCGTCATTCATTTCACCAGTTTGCATCCCTGCTCCCCCCAGACGGAACTCTTGTTATCAATTCAAATATACAGAACTATGAAGAGATCTGCGACGGGCTTCACTGCAGCGTCATCACTTACGGAAGCTCGCCGGATTCCAACTACAGTGCACAGAATATCAGTTACGACGAGAAAGGCTGCGTCTCTTTTGACCTGCTTCGGAACGGAACTCCCGCAGAACACGTTGTTCTTTCTGTCACCGGAGACCACAATGTTTCCAATGCGCTTGCTTCTATCGCAGTTGCGGAGCTGCTTGGAGTTCCGGCTGATATGATACAGAAGGGGCTGATCTCCTTCTCAGGGACAGACCGCCGTTTTGAATACAAGGGTATCCTAAACGGTACCACAATTGTAGATGATTATGCCCACCATCCCACAGAGATTGCCGCAACCTTAAAGGCTGCAAAGCACTATCCCCACGAAGGGCTGTGGTGCGTATTCCAGCCCCACACCTACACCCGGACAAAGGCATTTTTTCATGAATTTGCAGAGGCTCTGTCCCATGCAGACCATGTGGTCTTAGCAGATATCTACGCCGCAAGGGAAACGGATACGCTGGGAATATCCTCCAGCGATCTGGCGCAGGAGCTCTCAAAACTGGGAACCGACTCACACTATTTTCCGTGTTTTGAAGAAATCGAAGATTTCTTAAGAGAGAACTGTAAACCCGGTGACCTGTTGATAACTATGGGCGCCGGAGATGTAGTAAATATCGGGGAAGAACTGTTAAAATAAAACTTATCCACACTTTCCCCACACAGTTATCTACAAAAAACTCTGTTTTACCCACTAAAAAACACTTTGTCCCTCAACAATAAGGTGCTATAATACCTATACGCATAAGAGTTAAATATATTTAAGACTAATACTGCACCCGCCTGACCTTCCCGCTCAGCGGCCTGATTAACCCCGATTTAACCGGCGCAGATATGACTGCGCTTTCTAAATCTGCCTTAATCATCCCACTAAGCGGAACATCCAGCCGGGCATGTATACGATCTGACATACTCTGGTAAGAAAAGTTCACCGTTCAGGCAGGCCTGAGCGGTTGCAAGAAAAGCGAAGGGTGGGGAAACATAATTTATGAAAACACTGACATTGAAGAATAAATTCCAGACAAACGTGACCCTGGTCACAAATGATTTTATAGATAACTATATGATCCAGGCGAACGGTGAGTTTGTAAAGGTCTATTTATTCCTTCTGAGGCATCTCGATGATCCCTGTTCTTCTCTCACAATCTCTACGATTGCTGATTGTCTGAACAACACCGAGAACGATATTCTGAGGGCCTTCAGATTTTGGGAATCCGAAGGGCTTTTAAGCCTGGAAAAAGATGAAGAAGGCCGGATCATTGGAATTGAACTGGAACGGACGCCCTCCATCGCCCCGAGAAAAGTAACCGCCTTAAAGGGCGCTCCTGCCGCTGCAAAGCCGACAGCCAGGGAGCGGAAGCCTACTGCACAGCCAGCCTCGCAGCCTGCAGCTGTGTGTCCGGCTGAGCCCAAGTCAAAAGCAATTCCCCTGACTTCCTTCAAAGCGCAAAAAGAATTGAAGTCGCTTCTTTTTATAGCGGAACAGTACCTCGGCAAGACCTTGTCCAGCACCGATGTGGACGCTATTACATATTTTTATGAGACGCTCGGCATGTCAGCCGATTTAATCGAATATCTGATTGAATCCTGCGTTGAGAACGGTCATAGAAGTATTCACTATATTCAAAAAGTTGCCCTCTCCTGGTCAGACAGTGGTGTTACTTCGGTTGAACAGGCCCGCCAGCATTCCTCAGCATACAATAAGAACTGCTACACCGTTCTGAATGCATTTGGCATTAAGAACAGAGGACCCGCGGCAGCTGAACTTTCTTATATTAAGAAATGGACGGAAGAATTCGGCTTTACTCTCGATATCATTCAGGAAGCCTGCAGCCGGACTATAACGGCTACCCATCAGCCCAGTTTTGAATATGCTGATTCGATCCTCACAAAGTGGAATGAAAATCAGGTAATCCATCTGAAAGATATCGCTGTTCTGGACGCAGCATTCCAGAAAGAAAAGTCTTCCAGGAAGTCTTCTGACTCCAGGCAGAAGCCAGTCTCCAAGAATCTTAACAACTTCGAAAGACGCGCCTACGACATGGAGTCGCTGGAAGAGCAACTATTAAACAGTAATTAAAAGGAGCATAAACTTGGGACTTAAAGCATCACAATATCAGGCCATTATGCGTGATTATGAACAGCGCCAGCTCCGTAATCACGATAGATTGACCAGACATTATGAAGAGGTGTATAAAAAGCTTCCGGAATTTAAATCGATCGATGAATCCATTTCCATTCTCTCCGTCCAGTACGGCCGCAAGCTGTTGAATGGGGACGACAAGGCCATAGATTCCCTGAAAGAGGAACTGGCGATTCTGCGAAGCAGTAAAAAAGATCTTCTGCATTCCGGAGGATTCCCTGAGAATTATCTGGAACCTATTTATGACTGTAAAGACTGTATGGATACAGGCTACATTGGCAATCAGAAGTGCCACTGCTTTAAGAAGGCGGTGATTGGCATCCTCTATGAACAGTCCAATCTGAAGCAGGTTCTAAAGCAGGAGAACTTCGGTACCTTTTCTCTTGATTACTATTCAAACAATTATATAGACACTAAAACAGGGCGTTCTTCCATGCAGGTAATACAGGATGCCCTTAAGCTATGCCATCATTTCGCCGACACATTCGGAACAGAATTTAACAACCTCTTCCTTTACGGGGACGTAGGAGTAGGCAAAACTTTCCTTTCTAACTGTATTGCAAAAGAACTGATGGACAGAGAATATTCCGTTCTCTACTTTTCATCTTCAAAGTTTTTTTCAATTCTGGCCAAGAATACATTTGACAAAAACAATATTGATGCACAGAATATGTATGAGTATATATTTGACTGCGATTTGCTGATTGTCGATGATCTTGGAACAGAATTCACGAACTCATTTGTGGCATCACAGTTTTTTACCTGCATTAATGAACGGCTGCTCAGCCGCAAATCAACCATTATATCAACCAATCTGTCTCTGGACACTCTGGCCGACCTTTATACAGAACGGTCATTCTCCAGAATAACCAGTAATTACACGATGCTCAAACTGATTGGAGATGATATCAGAATCAAAAAGAAATTAATCAAAAACAGGGAGGAACACTCATGTTACACCGCACAGAAAGAACTCTAGAAAACATTCCAGTAGGCGCTCTGGGCCTGATTCCGGTCGTGGGCTGCGAGGAACTCGGAAAAAAGGTCAATGATTACCTTGTCAAATGGAGGAGGGAAAGTGCCATTGAGCACAAGGATGATGTAGCATTCTCCGGATACGAAAAGGACACTTACATTGTAGACTGTGCTGTGCCGAGATTCGGTTCCGGCGAGGCAAAAGGCATTATCAATGAATCCGTACGCGGGATGGATCTCTATCTTATGGTAGACGTATGCAACTACAATATCACCTACTCCCTGACGGGCAATATTAACCACATGTCACCAGATGACCATTTTCAGAATCTGAAGCGCGTCATTGCCGCAATCGGCGGTAAAGGCCGGCGTATTAACGTCATCATGCCATTTTTATACGAAAGCCGGCAGCACAAAAGAAACGGGCGGGAATCTCTGGACTGTGCACTTGCACTCCAGGAACTTGTCCGCATGGGCGTGGACAATATTATCACTTTCGATGCGCACGATCCAAGGGTTCAGAATGCAATCCCTCTGAACGGCTTCGAAACTGTACCGCCGACTTATCAGTTTATCAAGGGCCTTCTGCGCAATGTTGACGACCTTCAGATTGACACGGAACACATGATGATTATCAGCCCGGATGAAGGCGGCACCAACCGTGCCGTATACCTTGCCAATGTCCTTGGCCTTGATATGGGTATGTTCTACAAACGCCGCGATTATACAAAGATAGTCAACGGACGCAACCCCATTGTTGCCCATGAATTCCTGGGAAGTTCCGTAGAGGGCAAAGACGTCGTCATCATCGACGATATGATCTCTTCCGGTGACAGTATGATTGAAGTTGCGACCGAATTAAAGCGCAGGAAAGCAAAGCGAATCTATGCCGCAGCAACATTTGGCCTGTTCACCAACGGAATGGACAAGTTCGACAAGGCATACGAGGACGGTGTTCTCACAGGAATTCTGACAACGAATTTAATCTACCAGTCTCCGGAGCTCCTGTCCAGGCCATATTATATCAACTGCGATATGAGCAAATATATCGCACTGCTGGTCGATACGCTCAACCATGACGGATCCATCAGCACACTGCTTAATCCGAACGAAAGAATCCAGCATGTTCTTCAGGAATACCGCAATAGATAGGACTAACTTAATTTTTAAATTTTATAAAAACAGTCCTCACAGGCATTTTTAAGTCTGTGAGAACTGCTTTTTTCATTTCAGGTTACAGGTTTCATTTGAATTGGTCTTGTTATATCTCTAGTCTGTCATGGACAGCGCCATTCGAATCATGTCGTCAAAGCTTTCCTGCCGTTCCTTTGTCGAACACTGTTTGCCATTGAACATCAAATCTGCTATTGTGCACAAAGCCACCGCCTTCTTTCCTGCTTCAGCTGCATTGATATACAGCGCCGCAGACTCCATTTCCGCTGCCAGTATTCCCATACTGGTCCATTTATCATACCATTCGTCCGAATAATAAAAACCTTCCCCAGAAATGACCGGCCCCACACGAACCGGAAGCTGATGCTCTTTCCCATAGGCCGCCGCCTTTTCAATCAAAGAATAATCCGCACAGGGCGCCAGAGTCCCCGGCAGTTCAAAATGTACCGCATAGCCGTTATCCGTTGAAGCAGCCATGGCTATCACAATATCCCGCAGCTTCAGGCTTGGATGCATGCCTCCCGCTGACCCGACACGAATAATACTGTCCACGCCATAAAAATGAAACAGCTCATATGAATAAATACTCATAGAACCAGCACCCATACCGCTTGCCATCACAGAAACTTCTTTCCCTTGGTATGTCCCCGTATAACAGTAAATGTTCCGCACATCACTGACCAGCTTTGGTTCACCCAAAAACTTCTCCGCAATATATTTGGCCCGCAGCGGGTCGCCCGGCATTAATACAGTCCTGGCAATCTCACCGTATTTTGCCGCATTATGAATAGTCGGTGTCTGACTCATCGTTATGCCTCCAATTATAATTTCCCACCTAATGCTTCATAGAATGTTTCCTGATATTTCTGTCCATCAATAGCAAATACTGTCCGGACTTTCGGCAGATGTTCCCAACGGAAGTGATCTCTTCTGTCCCATATTGTCATCCCCCTGGTCAGTTGGCCGCCGCAGTCAATCGCCACATTAATTTCCCTCACATCCGTCATGATATCCGGATTCAGGAAGCAGCACATTGCCGTTGTGTCAATCGGACCGTTAATCATAATTCCCTGATCTTCAATGGAATTATTTCCGTCAATATAGTCGATAATTTCCAGAGCATATTTTGCCTGACGGTTATTCAGGCCTTTTAATTTCTCGATTGTCTCCTCTGAAATGTTCACCGCCTCCGGATTGAATGCAATGTCCAGACCTATAGATGTCAGCTTTACATCCGATTCATAGACGATTTTCGCAGCTTCCGGATCTACATAAATATTCCATTCACTCATGGGATTATCTCCGGTAGCATTGCGGAAGGCATACTCTGTAATTCCATAAGCGCCGCCAATATGATAAATCTCCTTAATCAGCGGAATAATTTCGGGTCGGCTCATAAACGCAACTGCAACATTTGTCAGACAGGATGTACAGACAAGCGTCACCTCGCCCGGATTCCCAAGCACCGTATCTATGATCATCTGCGATGGTGACTGATCTGCTGTTTTCAACTTAGGCTCCGGGAAGAAATGATTCCCCAGTCCATCTTCTCCGTGGCTGTACGGATCCTTTGGATACTCACGCAGCATTGGATGCATCATCCCCTGTGCCACCGGGATATCGCCCCGATCCATGTATTCCAGAATTTTAAGGGCATTCGCCGCTGTTTTATCTGCCGGCAGGTTGCCGCTCTCTGTTGTAATCCCCAGGAGTTCCACGTCCGGATGCGTCAGCGCCATAATAATGCACACGGAATCATCCGTACCCGGATCACAGTCAATTATAATTTTTCTTTTCTCGCTCATATCAATCCATTCCTTTCCTTATATTTTATCAATCCCCGGAAACCAGTTTTCTTTCCCGGCGGCTTCTTTCTCCCTGTCCATCTGATGAAGAATTGCGATTCCTTCCAGGGCCAGTTCTATAGAAACTTCTGTTCCTGCCCCTGCTTCAAATTTCTGACCGGAGATAAGATTGTCTGTAACATTAAAAATCGCTCCGCCTCTTCGTTCAAACAGATTACACATTGTCATAATAATAGACGATTCCCGATCCGTGTTGAGCACGCCTGCGCGATTATATGTACCCAGCTTCTGTATATTTTCCGGCTGCAGATAGCCTCCCACAGAAGGGCGCCCATTTCCGACAAAGTCACTGTCCATACACGCAGTTACACCCAGCTTATAGGGGAAACGATACTGCTCGGCTGCCTGAACCATTGCATTGATGACTTCGTAATGACAATATGCAGGAAATCCATCCGCAACATAAGCCCGTGAGGTTCCGTCCTCCCGGTAAACTCCCGTAGTGATCACACAGTCTCCGACTTTCACTTTCTCTGCCACGCCTCCGGAAGTACCCACCCTGAGAAAAGTGGAGCAATCTGTATATTCCATAAAGTCATTGATCGCCAATTCCACTTCCGGACAACCGCTGCCACCGCTGACACAGGTGATTTTTGCCCCTTTATATGTACCTGTATAGCTCAGAAACATACCGGAATTCCCAATGCATTCAGCAGCCGTAAGGCGCTCGGCCAGACGTTCGGCCGGATCCTTTCCGTAGGCCGCCAGAGGGTCACGTACCAAATAGATAAGATAATCTCCCACTTTGTCGATATCCACCTGTGTAATGGCGGGTTTGTTATCCATTACCAGGCCCGGATAGGGAACGTTTTCCCAATATTCATACCTTTCCTGCATCAGCTTGATTGACGGCTTGTTCCGAATAAGTTCACTCTTCTTCATGATATCCTCCTATTCCGACACGATCTTTATATAACACTCTCTGTTACGCGGGCCGTCAAATTCAAGAAAATAAATTCCCTGAGAATGTCCCAGCAACAGATTTCCATCTTCAATAATAAAAGACATGGAAGGACCGATCAGCGTACACTTTACATGCCCCGCAGCATCCTCCGGAGTATCATGCTGATGTTTAAAATCCACTCTGGTCGGTATCAGGCGGCGGATTTCGTCCTGAATGTCCTCGTGCCCCAGCGGATCCCAAAATGAATTCACGGTCAACGCCGCCGTTGTATGAGTAATAAACGCACACATAATCCCACTCTTTACACCGGAATTCTTCACACACTCTTTGATCTGATCTGTCAGAGATATCACTCCGTCTTTTGTTGTTCGAAACTGAATTCTATCCAGCATTTTCAAAACCTCCATCGTTTATCATTTTTAATCCAGCAATACCTTTTCTGAGACCGTGGTAGAATACACGCCTTTTTCTTCTTTCCAGATCCCCTCAAATCCCCGGCTGTAAGGTTCCTCCTTCATTGCCGCAAGATATCCGGCAATGAGAGCCGGAACCATATGCGCAGCCATAGGCTGGAACAGACAGTTCTCAGAATCCGGGGTGAGAAAACGGTATTTTGCCTGAAGGCTTTCATCATTGGTTACCAGTACAAATTCTCTTCCCATCTGGTTCAGCCTCTCTGTCAGCTCGCGGGTACGGCTCTGCGTCTCATTGCCTTTTGCCGCAAACACCATGGTCAGTGTCCGTTTTACATCTTTCACAAAATAATTCACATGAAACCAGTTCTCGCTGTCCAGATGAACAGAAGGAAGTCCCACTGCCTCATACATTTTCGCATGGGCATACCACGCAGTTCCGTAATCGGCGCCGCAGCCTATCATTTCGGTACTGGCCGCTTCTTGAAACGTCCTGGCGGTTTCCAGCGCCAGTTTGCATACTTCTTCTTTGTTATTCAAAAATTCTGCCGGCAGTCGTTTCAGTTCCCGGCGGTACGCATTCGCCTGATCCATCGTATATTTCAGGCGTACTTCGCCCATTCGGATCGCCAGAAGATAGACGATCATCTGCAGTACTGCGTAGGAGCGGATTCCCGGCGATCTTTCGAATTCCGGAATTGCGGGAACAATCACCTTTTCTGCCGCTCTTGCAAGAAGTGAATCCGCATTCGATGTAACTGCAATGGTCAGCGCCCTGTGCGCGCGCATTCTCTCTACCGCCTCAATAACACGGGCTGCCTGCCCGGAATTGCTGATTGCGATTACAAGGGGATCACAGGGAGATTCTCCCACCCATTTCATTTGATAATACCTGGACAATGTGAGGGGGTCTGCCACTTCAACAGGAATCTGAAGAAAACTTTCAAATGACCGCTTGGCGGCCAGGCAGGCGGCATAGCCATCCCCACAGCTTGTCAGAACCACCTTTTTTATAGAGTAAATCTCCGGCGTTGTCAGTATATACCGTACCTGAGGCTCTATCTCAGGATAAACTTCGTCCAGCAGATCAGGCACACTCAAAACCTGACGCAGCATGGAATTCTCAAATCCACTCATTTTCATACCTCCTCCTTACATGATGCTTTTGCCCGTGCTAATGCACGCTCTGTTATTTCTTTTGTAAAAAGCGGGGGTGTACCGTACTGCGCAATAATTTCTGCCGCAGCTGCCGCCCCCATACAGCCTGCCATCTGCGGCTCATAGCCTTCGCAGCAGGCATAAAGTACAGCACCAGAAGAACTATTTCCGCCTCCAGTCGTATCAATAACCTGAATTCCCGGTATGCTCGGACACTGATAGGTTCTTCCCCTCACAAGCATATGCGCGCCCTCAGCACCCCTTCTAAAAAATACCCAGTTTGGAGAAGCCGCAAGAAGTCTCCGCTGCGCTTCCTCTTCATCTGTTGTCCCATATAAAAGGCAGGCCTCGTGTCTGTTAATCGAAAAGACATCAATATCCTTTAAATAGGCCTCAATCACATCTATATTCTCCGGTCTGCAGGCATCTTCGGAGATTTCCCACATCAGCTTGTAGCCAAACCGAAGTTTTCCTCCGATTAAAGCATCGAGATAATCCCGCTCCACGTCTTTAAATACATAAACCCCCTTCGTATTCTGATCGCAGCAGCGAAATACTTCATCTGGCGAAGGATCAAGTGACCGAAACTCCTTCAGCCCAATATTGGGCTCATCCGTTCGGCTGCCATCCGGATAATACTGGATCACAATGGTCGGAGATATATCAGAACGCAGAACCAGTCCCTTTGTTGACACCCCATTATCCTTGTACCACTTTTCATGACGGGGCAGGTATTCCGGCCCGATTCCTCCGCATACTGCCACCTTATCCGTAAAAATCCGCACTCCTGCCAATGCGTAAAATCCCGCGCTTCCGGGCTGATTTCCAAAAACAGTACCATCAGCCAGATGTATTTCATCTGTAGAAACTGTTGTCGCAATTACATATTCCATCTTAAACCACCTTTTTCCATTTATTCTCTGCTGTAAATCGCAGAAATGCTATTTTTTTTCAAGATGAAATCCATCAATAAAAACCGCACTTTCATCCACTACATACCCCGCTGCTCCGCAGAGGTATGCACCTTCTTTGTCTTCCGCCATAATCGTCACATCACCAAAAGATGCTTCCAGCTTATTCCCGCACAGGGTGAACTTCATTGGATATTTTACAAACTGCGCGTAGTGAACACGGCCTTCGGCCAGAACAGTTTCCTTGCCATCCCTGTGTTTTATAATCTGGAACATATCCCCTCCAGATACAACTGCAGCATAATACCTTCGGTGTCCCGTGCTTCTCGCGGCCAATCCTCCCCGTTTATGCAGGCTGAACTTTAACGTGGACGAAACCGTGTAATCTGTAAAATCTCTGGTTCCAATCGTGGCAAGCCCCCCCGGTTCATCATGGCTGATACAATAAGTACAATTTAGATTCGGTGAGAAACACTTTGCGCTGGATACGAACATTTTTGCCCAAAATGGGTTGGTATCCCACATATCCCGCATCATAATCCCTTCCTGATTCAGACATAGGGGTGTATTGCTCCAGTCAATGCTTCTTATAAAAACATCGCCCCGGTAGCGTTTTATACTCGAAAATTCCAAGCCAAACCGTAGTACCGGCAGTCCGCCGTTATCCGGTATATTCCATGAGAGAACCGTTCCCTTTGAGCTTAACCGTGTCCATTCCCCATCCGTTCTCTGCAGCTGTCCATCCCGGTCTGCATACCAGATATAAGGGCGCATATCCGGCCCGTCCTCTCTCGGACAATCCGCACACACGGTTACAGTCTGTCCGGTATAGAGCGTCGGCGAAACATAGGTTTCGTAATTCCGGTATTCTTCATGTATGTCCAAAAATGTAGCCACACTGACATGAGCATTCATTCCCTCGGCCAGTATATCAAAATTCAGCCTGAGACCGTTTCCGGCTCCAATTTCATTTCCGTTGGATATCTTTGGTGCACATTTCGGGTATTCCACATACGGGCAAAGAGTAAATCCCTGCACGCTTCCGGGATACTCAAACGCAAAGCGTTCCCTTCGCTCTTCCCCTTCAATCCCCCGCACTGCCTCGGCGGCGCGTACAATTCTTTTTGTCTCTTTCACGGCATCAGACATTCCTTCACCGCCGTCAGAAGTGATGACCAGCAGCCGGTCCGCTACAGGCCCTCTAAAATCCGGTCCTGACTCAATCCCCTCAATTCCCAGACGGATTCCGTTCAGACAGCCTACATTTCCTGCATTGCAGTCTGTATCCCAGGCTGCAGATGCCCCAATCTTTACCGATTCCGCAAAATCATCACCGGCACAGAGAAGAGACGCCAGCACCATCGCATGATTAGGTACCATATGGCAAGGCCCGGGATAAATGTGGTATCCATATTTCTCATCCAGCCGTTCTCTGACTTCTCTCCAGCCTGACTCCGCTTTACAGATGTTTCTCACATCGTCAACCAGAGATCTCAATTCTTCTGATTGTATAAATCTGACGTTTTCATCGAATAGTTTTTCCAGATTTCGTTGATCGAAAGCTGCTGCTTCCATGGCCCCTAGGAATCCTGCCGCATCTACGGCAATGCCGTCATGGGACACGCTGGCACAGGCGCGTACCAGATAATCTGCATGTTCCGGATCCCCCGGACACATCATGGCATAAGCGTCCATAAAAATCTGAGCGCCGATCTGCTGGGAGAGAACCGGACCATTTTTCTCCATAGAACCACTTTCCGGCGCGGGAATGCCATTCTTCAAATGAAGATAAGCCGTATGCTCCGTAGCGTTTCCCAGACCGCCCCACCAGAGAATCGACCGGTCTTCTATAATGTAATTCAGCCAGGTATCCCCGATCTGCCTGGCAGTCAGGTACTTCGGATATCCGTTGTCCTCCATCGCCCTGAAAAACGCAAAGGTACCGGAAAGGTCGTCATCCGCCACGATCAACGGAAGATTCAGTTCTTCATGAATATAGTACGGCACATCACCAAAACGCTCTATAATACTCTGATACGGCCATCCTTCTACTGGCCGGCCCAGATATACACCGATCATCTTTCCCAGGACCCCGGCGTAAATTTGATTTTTATATTTTTCTGATAATCCCATCTCTTATCTCCTTCCTAAGCCGCAGCCCTGCCGCAGCAATACCGGAAACTATGCCTCCAAAAAGTAAACTACGCTTTTATCCTTTCACGGCTCCGCTTACCATTCCTTCCACAAACCTTTTCTGCATCAATACAAAGAACAGAATGATCGGAGCCACAATAATCACGGTCGCAGCCATGTTTGTACCGTGGTTCGCCGTATTTGTACCGTTCAGCGACATCAACGACAGCATGGCTGTAAAATTCTTCTCTCCTGTCAGGAAAGTAGAAGACACCAGAAATTCATTCCATGAGTTTAATCCTGTAATAATTCCCACCGTCACTAAACCTGGCGAAAGAAGGGGCAAAATGATATGTCTGATCACCTGCAGTGTACTGGCGCCGTCAATACGCGCAGCCTCCTCGAGCTCTTTTGGAATCGCCATAAAAAATGAACGTAAAAGAGAGATTGCCAGGGGAAGTGAAGTGGCGGACAGAATGAAGGATACCGCCACATGATTTCCAAGCCACCCCATTTTTGCATACACGCGATACAAAGGAACAAGAAACAGGTACACAGGCATTGTCATCGTAATCAGAAAATAACTATGTATGACGGTAGTGCCACGTACTTTCCGCCCGCCAATCACATAGGCTGCCAGAGAAGCAAACAGAAGTACTACGATCACCGTGCAACCGGTGTACACGATACTGTTTATAATGCTTTGGCCAAAATTCCCATCCTGCCACGCCTTCACATAATTCGCAAACCCGGCCGAAAATTTGACAGACAGCGGATTCATGATGATATCCACATGGGTCTTAAAGCTGTTCAGCAATACCATCAGCATGGGCAGCATACAAATAAAGGTGAGAAAGATCAAAATAATCATTGATAAAATGGATCTTTTTTCTTTTTTCATGTCCGATTCTCCTTCCTATGATTCGTTGCGGCTCATTCTCGCGTACATAAGCGATGCGACCAGTCCCAGCACCGACATCATCACGGCAATTGCTGCAGATTTTCCAAACTGGAACAGACTGAACGCATAGTTGTAAGTCAATGTTCCCAGCATCTCTGTCGCATGGGCCGGCCCGCCGGAAGTTAGCAGGTATACGTAATCAAACTGAAGGAAGGACTGTATTACAATCAGAACCAACATCATTTTGAAAGTAGGCAGCATGCTCGGGAAATAAATATACCGGAAAAGCTGCCAGCCATTACAGCCGTCCATCGTTGCAGCTTCCACATAATCCATTGGGGTCTGCCTAAGAGCCGAGAAAAATACGATCGCAAGATATCCCCAGTAATGCCAGATATCCGCGGCAGCCACGCCAATCAGCGCAGCGCTCGGTTTTGTAAGCGGGGACGCCATCCACGAAAGTCCAAAGGTAGTTTTCAAAAAACCAACCAGACCGGTAAGGGGACTATAGATCATGTTCAGCCAGATCAGGGCATTGGCAATTGGGGCAATCACATAGGGGAACAGGAACATCACCTGAAACAGAGCGCTCTTTTTCTTCTGCTTCAGAAGGCATACAGCCGCGATCAGGGCAATCGACACCGGAATGACCAGATACATGCCCATCCATTTACAGTTATTACCCAAAGCCTTAATAAAAACATCGTTACCAAGTAATTCCTTATAATTCTGAAGACCAATAAAAGTCATATCTTTTGATACGCCGTTCCAGTCCGTAAAGGAGGAAATAATCGTCGTAACAGACGGTATCAGAATTACGCAAGTGCTTAGAAGAATCGCCGGAGCCATCAGCAGATAATATTGGGTTTTTTGCTTTACTCGTTCAAATGACATCTAAACGCCACCTCTTTCTCTATTCCAGATATAAAAATGGCGGCAGCCTTTCATTTGCGGCCGCCGCCACAGGATTCAACATTCCTCTTCCAGCCAAAAGTGCACAGCAGCTTCATCTGCTTCCTTTGCCGCGCAAATATGCCGTATTTTACTTTCCTGCAGGTGCAGGGCAGATTGGATAAGATCCCGCGTCAAAATCTTTCTGGAACGCATCGTCGATTTCTTTCATGAATGTCTCTGCATCTTTATCACCCAGCCAGACGGAATCTACTTTATACATCAAGTCAAATGCCTCTGCCGGCATATAGGAAGAATTATAATAACCAAAGTTCCCCTCATCGATTGCAGCGCATGCTTCGGTAATCCCCTGCATGAACATCAACGGAAGACCGCTGAACTGTCCCATATCGATCTCGTTTAATGTGGTCAGCGGTACTGCCCAGTATCCCGGCCAGTCCTTTGCCATCTTAGCTACAAAATCATTTGTCATCATCATATCCAGGAATTCTGCACACTCATCTTTATACTCCGTCTGTTCATTGATTGCCAGAAGCCCGGTAGCCCCTACCGTGTAGATAGCTGGTGAGTCCGCACTCGTTGCCGGGAATGCGGTGAATCCGAACGTATCTTTGTCAGCGTAGGACATCAGGTTCTGGATGAACTTCATAGGTCCAAAGTAGAACGGGGCCCTTCCCTCAGCGAGGAGTGCTGCGGAGTCTGCCCAGTCAAGTGACAGGTAATCCGTTCCCAGATATCCTTTTTGATACCATTCTGCTGAAGTTTTAATTGCATCTGTCAGGGAAGCGTCTGTCCATGGCAGTTCATCTGTCAGAGCCGCATATACGTTGTCAGCGCCCCCAAAAGAGTTCAGGAACAGAGAGGTATAGTCTTCATTCGTTGGCTGCCAGCCCTTGCTTCCTGTAACGGATCCATACATGCCTTTTTCCATAGCCTCATCCATAATCTTGGTCAGCTCATTTATGGTTTTCGGAACCTCCCAGTTATTTTCTTTCAGCACTTCCTTGTTATAAACCATACCAATTACATTCATACCCATTGGCAGAGAATAAAGGGAGCCTTCATACATACCGGAATCATACATACATCCCAGGACCTTATCCTTCCATCCGTATTTCTCAGCATATTCATCAAGGTTGGCATATTTTCCTGCCTGAATATAGGTCAGGGCAAGTGACGGAGATGATTCGTATACGACATCCGGCCCTTCGTCAGCTGACAGAGCGACTGCCATATCCTTGTTTACAGAAGAACGATACTCTACTGTCATATGGAAACCGGGATGCGCCTCATTAAACTTGTCCACCAAATGTTTGGACATTGCTTCCTGCTGCTCGGAAGTTGCGCCCCAGAACCACATAGATAATTCCACGGTATCGTCATCTGATTCACTCTTACTTTCTTTCGCATCATCAGAACCTGTTCCGCCGCTTCCGCCACAGGCTGTCAGCATACTGAAACACATTGCCAGTACTAACAAGATACTCAACACTTTTTTCTTCATTTTACAATCTCCCTTCTTTTTTGGTAAAACGTTTTCGCTAACTGGTATATTGCAGCTTTATGCTTATAAATTATCACTCCTCGTTATTTTTGTCAATATAATCATAACATTGCATTTCTTTTTTGGTAGTTTTCCATAAATCAAGAGCATGTTTTTTGTTTATGATTCTGCGAAATTATTTTCCTACTTTCCTTATACCCCTTAGTTAAATCGTTTTATCAAGTATTTTTTCAATTTTTTCTAATAGCAATTGCGGATTTTCAATTTCTCTGCTATAATTTATTCCATAATACAGCGGAGTGGAGTGAGTAAGTCCACTTCTGTTCCCCCTTACCTCAATCTTTGAAGGGGAATACCATAAATATCAGTTTATTTGAAGGAGGCCCCGCTTTGACTTGTACGATTCGTGACATTGCCCAGGCTGCCGGCGTATCCGCTTCCACTGTTTCACTCGTTTTACGCGGCAAAGAAAACCGCATTTCCGAAGAAACAAAACTGCGGGTTCGTCAGATTGCCAAGCAAATGAATTATGTTCCCAACCAGGTTGCTGTCTCACTGGTTACGAAAAAAACCCATACCATTGGATTGATCTATGCCGACATGCTTAACCCCTTTTACTCGGAGCTGGCCGTTGGAGTAGAACGTAATGCGCAGCTTCACAATTACAGTCTGCTGATCTGCAACTGTGATGAACAGGTGGAGCGCTGTATCCATAGTATAGATTTGCTGGAAAGCCGCTGTATCGACGGCTTTATTCTTCAGCCCCCGGAAACGATCAACGCCAGCCCCAAACAGCTGCATGCACTGCAGGAGAAATTAAATACCTGCCGTACTCCCTATGTGATTCTGGATCGTGCGATTCATAACGTATTTCATGATTATGTCTCTGCCGACCATCAGCTGGGAGGATATCTGGCTACAGATTATCTGATTCGGCTTGGACATACCCGGATCGGTTGTATTACGGGTTCCCTCTCTGACTACGGCTCCAAACGCCGTCTGGCCGGATATCAGGAGGTTCTCTCAAAACACGGGATCTCTTATGACCCGTCTCTGATATACGAGGGATTATACCTGATTGAGACAGGTTACCGCGGCGCCATGGAACTGTTTAAAAAAGATATCACTGCCATTTTCGCCTTCAGCGATCAGATTGCGATCGGTGTGCAGCGCGCCGCTTCGGAATGCGGAATTTCCATCCCGGCAGACCTTTCTCTGGTAGGTTACGATGACAGCACAATTTCTCACCTTTGCGCCGTTCCTCTCACCACGATCCGTCAACCAATTGAACTGCTCGGACGCCGTGCATGCGAACTTTTAATTGACCGGATCGAAGAACCTGACCGGGCTCATCAGGATTATTTATATCCGCCTGTGCTGATTCAGAGGAGCAGTTGCTCCCTGCCCCGGCATAATACTACTTTGCTTCATGAGGGCAGAAATGTACCCCCAAAGGATACCCCGTAACTCATGCCCTGCGGAGGAACCGCAATGGCTGCGAAATAAGATTTTTCCAAGATTTTTTATAAAAGTAAAAAGGGCCCTGCTCTATCCACAATATGTTCTCTTTCCAGGCAGAAAAGTATAATGATAGTAACTTGCCTGTTAATGAAGAGAGCATATCTGATAGAACAGTGCCCTTTTAAATATTATAATTATAAAAAATCATTAATCCTTACAAGAGCCCTCCTACAGAGAGGAACAGCGGGGCAAATACAAGCGCAACGATCGTCATAAGTTTTATCAAAATATTGATTGACGGTCCTGAAGTATCTTTAAACGGATCCCCGACCGTGTCGCCTACTACGGCTGCCTTATGGGCTTCACTGCCCTTCCCGCCATGGTGGCCTTCTTCTATGTATTTCTTCGCGTTATCCCAGGCTCCGCCTGAATTGGCCATAAATATCGCCATCAGTACGCCTGTTACCAGCGCTCCTGCGAGGAGTCCGCCCAGTGCATCGGTGCCCAATACGATTCCAACCACAACCGGCACTGCAACTGCCATCACACCCGGCAGAAGCATCTCCCGAAGGGCCGCTTTTGTAGAGATCGCAACACAAGAGGTATAATCCGGTTTATCTGTCCCCTTCATAATACCCGGTTTCTCGCGGAACTGCCGCCTTACTTCTTCAATCATCTTATAAGCGGCTTTTGACACGGAGTCCATGGTTAATGCGGAGAATAAGAATGTCAGCATCCCGCCAATGAAAAGCCCGATGATGACCTTATAATCCAGCAGGTTGATAGACTGCAGCTTGACAGCCTCAGCATAGGACACAAACAGGGCCAGCGCAGTCAGTGCAGCTGAACCGATTGCAAAACCTTTCCCCATGGCTGCAGTTGTATTTCCCACAGAATCCAGCTTATCGGTAATCTCACGTACGGATTCATCCAGTCCGGACATCTCTGCAATACCGCCTGCGTTGTCCGCAATCGGGCCATATGCATCTACCGCCACCGTAATACCGGTTGTAGAAAGCATACCTACTGCCGCAAGTGCGATTCCATACAAACCGTTCGCCTTATACGACACAAAGATACCTGCACAAATCAGAAGGAGCGGAAATGCAGTAGACTGCATGCCGACTGCGATACCACTGATAATTGTGGTTGCCGGACCTGTCTCTGACTGGTTGCCAATCTTTTGAACCGGTTTATAATCTGATGATGTATAATACTCTGTTACACTTCCTATGATTACTCCCACAACAAGGCCTGCGATTACCGCAATGGCCGCCTGGAAACCGTCAAATAACACTTTACTAAGTACAACGGATGCAATAATGACAAGAATCGCAGAAACGTAGCTGCCTCTTGTCAGAGCCTTCTGAGGGCTGGACTTTTCATCTCCTCTTACGAAAAATGTACCGATGATCGATGCCAGCAGACCACAGGCCGCTATTACAAGCGGAAATACCACTCCGGATACTGCTGCCCCGACAGCGCCAAGAGTCAGTGCCGATACAAGGGAACCTACATAAGATTCAAAAAGGTCCGCTCCCATGCCTGCCACATCCCCTACATTATCGCCTACATTATCCGCAATTACTGCCGGATTACGCGGGTCATCCTCCGGGATCCCTGCCTCTACCTTTCCAACCAGGTCCGCTCCCACGTCGGCCGCCTTGGTATAGATACCTCCGCCCACACGGGCAAACAGCGCGATGGACGAAGCTCCAAGGCTGAACCCTGACAGGATGTCTACATTGCGGGTGATGATATAAACCAGGCTCACTCCCAGTGCACCAAGCCCCGCAACACACATTCCCATAACTGCTCCGCCGGAAAATGCAATGGACAATGCCTTATTCATGCCGCTCTCTTTTGCCGCATTTGCCGTCCTGACATTTGCCTTCGTCGCCACATTCATGCCAAAATAACCGGCAAGCGTTGAAAATAGAGCGCCCACCACAAAGCATACTGCTGTAACCCAGTTGCCGATGCCCACACCGATCAGTATGAATAGCACCGCAACGAAAATAACCAGAATTTTATATTCTGATTTCAGGAAAGCCTGTGCGCCTTCACTAATTGCGCCGGCAATTTCCTTCATTTTGTCGTTCCCGGCATCTGCTCTGCTTACTTTTACCGCCAGATATGCGGCAAACAGCAGTGTCAGCACTCCAACTGCCGGAACCAAATACAATAACCTTTCCATAATAACCTCCTAAAAACCAATCCCTTTTAACATATTCCCGGCCTATAAATGATTCAGCACCTCCTTCTTTACCGGGTCTGTTGATCTCATTCTAGCAAAGAATGCAGGAATTAACAATGTATTTTGCAGAAATTGTATTGTATTTGGGAAATTTATTCAATTGGAAGAACTTTATGCACTCCGCATTCCGCCCTCCGTCAATTATCAGAATATCTAAAAGAGGGCGGACGGCGGAGCATTGTGGATCTGTTGAGTTATGCCCCGGTTCCTACTCTTCCGGAACAATGATAAGATCTTTTGGAAAGTGGTTGAGTACTTCGCATCCGTCTTCCGTGATGAGCACAATGTCTTCGATACGGACGCCGATCCCCTCATCCGGCAGATAAATTCCAGGCTCTACCGAGAAGCACTGTCCTGGTTTGATGATGTCTTCATTGACGGAAGATACATCGCCGAATTCGTGGTCTTCCAGGCCAATGGAGTGGCCTGTCCTGTGTGTGAAGTATGGGCCGAATCCTTTTTCCGTGATATAATCACGGCATGCAGCATCTACATCACACATTCTGTTCCCCGGCCTGGCGGCCTCGATTCCTCTTCTGTTGGCCTCTGCGACAATGTCATAGATCTCTTTTGCCCGGTCAGATACTTCTCCTATGAATACAGTTCTTGTCAGGTCCGATGCATAGTTGTTTTTAAATGCGCCTATATCCAGAATTACACAGTCTCCACGCTTTCCTCTGGAGTCATCTGTTACATGATGCGGATCGGCTGCGCCCTTAGCATACGCTGTGATCGGTTCGAAGGATACGCCCTCGCATCCAAGTTCCTTGTATATCTCGCGGATCTTGGCGCTCAGTTCCCTTTCTGTGAGTCCTTTTCCAACCCATGGGATCAGCTTTTCTACCGCAGCATCATTCAATCTGGACGATTCCCGCATCAGCTCCTGTTCTTTTTCATCTTTGATCATTCTGATATAGTCAACAATCATGGAACCGTTCACAAAACGGCTGCCAGCCTCCAATTCCTGTAATCTGAGCAGGAATTTCGCCGGCCAGATTTTATCGATGCCAATTGTTTTATCTTTCTCCACATACTGTGACAGAATCTCAACACCATCCTGTATGTCGTTATACCAGACCAGATCAACCCCAAGATCTTTCTCCTGCGGGAACAGCTCATTGATTACCAGCTTGTGGTTCCCATTCACATTCAGATACAGCGCTAATAATCTTTCTCCCGGAACAATCATCTTTCCCGTCAGCCAGAAAATGGTGAGCGGATCCGCAATGATCATCTGCGGAACGCTTTTTTCTTCCATTGCCCCCAGTATTCTATTTAATTTACTTGTGTCCATTCATAAAACCTCCTTTTTTCTGCATATTTTATGCTTTCTTATAAACATACCTCTGTCATTGTAAGGCTATTCATATGGCATGTCAATAAATCCCCGATGGTACATATTTCCTGCTTCTGTGGGGTGTTTCTCCCTGCTGCAGATCTGGTTTTTACATGGTCTTATTAATTTAATGTGGATTTTTTTTAGGTTTATGATATGCTTGATAATGAGGTGATTATTATTGATGAAAAAAATACTTAGAAATCTGGGGGCTACTCTTCTGTTTCTCGCAATCTCGAGTGTTTTATCCTTTTTATTTTTCCATTTGGGAAATAAAAGTTCCGCAAATATTGCTTTATTCTACATTCTAGCACTCATTCTGATTGCGCTTAACACGGACGGCTACATTTATGGAATCTGTGCTTCGGTCTTCTGCGTTGCAGCGGTAAATGTATTTTTTACCTATCCTTTTTTCCGGATGGATTTTACCCTGGACGGCTACCCGATCACATTTCTGGGCATGCTGGCAGTCAGTATTATCACCAGTACCACTACCACCCGTATAAAAAAACAGAAGGTAATACTGGACGAAAAGGAACGTAAACTGGCAGAGACAGAAAAAGAAAGAATCCGTGCCAACCTGCTGCGTGCGGTTTCCCATGACCTGCGCACACCGCTTACGACCATCATCGGCTCTTCCGCCTCTTGTTTGGAGGATTATGACGACCTTACAGATCAAGAAAAGAGGGAACTGATACACAATATCCATGAGGATGCAGGCTGGCTTTTAAACATGGTCGAAAATCTGCTGACCGTCACCCGGATTCAGGATGATTCCGGAAAAGTGAAGAAGTCGCCTGAAGTCGTGGAGGAGGTCATTTCCGAGGCAATTACGAGAACCCGGAAGCGCAATCCTAAGATAAAGATTTGTGTAAATATGCCGGAAGATTTTCTTATAGTTCCCATGGATGCAACTCTGATCGAACAGGTGCTGATTAACCTGATGGAAAACGCCTGCGTCCATTCACATACTGAAAAACCATTAGAGCTGACCGTAACTAACGAGCGTGATTATGTCAGCTTTAAAATCCGGGATTACGGCATCGGACTGGATGAAATGCAGCTCCCTTATATCTTTGAGGGAAAATACACCCGCAGTGCGGCCGACAGCTACAGAGGCGTCGGAATCGGCCTGTCAATCTGCAAGACTATCATTACTGCACACAGCGGCACGATTACTGCCGCTAACCATGAAAATGGGGCTGAATTTACTTTTACACTGCCAAAGGAGAGGGATCATGAATATGACGCATAAAGTTACAGTTCTGATAATTGAAGATGAAAAGAAAATCCTGACATTTGTAAGTAAAATATTGAAAAAACACGATTACAAGGTCTTATGCGCAGACACCGGCAAAGAGGGGCTCAGTCTGATCGGCTCTCAATGTCCGGACATTATCCTGCTGGATCTCGGCCTGCCTGATCTTGACGGATGTTCGATTATTCAGGAAGTGCGGGCCTGGTCCAGCATACCGATCATCGTAATCTCCGCCCGCTCAGCAGAAAAGGAAAAAGTGGCCGCTCTGGATCTGGGCGCGGATGATTACATCACAAAACCATTTGGCACCTCAGAGCTCCTGGCCCGCATCCGGGCATCCCTGCGCCACAGCAACAGGCTGTATACGGATAGTTCTCTGTACATACGCCCCTACCAGTGCGGCAGTATGCTGCTGGACTTCTCCAAGCGCATTCTTACCATTGACGGGAAAGCGGTACATCTGACGCCTATCGAGTATAAAATAGTAGCCTACCTGGCACAGAACTCCGGTAAAGTCATAACTTATGCCTCGATTCTGTCAAATGTATGGGGGCCCTATGCAGACAGTGATAATAAAATCCTGCGCGTAAACATGGCAAATATCCGCAGAAAAATAGAAAACGATCCCGCGCAGCCGCAGTATATTTATACAGAAGTAGGGGTTGGGTACCGCATGAAAGAAGACGAATTTGACAGCAATTCCCAGCCTTCTTCCGTGTAATCCGCAGTCCGTTTCCCCGTTAAAGTACCGCTAAGAAAACGCCCAAACTCTTTTGGTATACTGCCTTTTCCTTTACAATAAGTCATAAAATGATCAGGAAAAGGAAAGGGAGAGATAAGGCTATGGAAAATATAGGAATGACTATCTTAATGGTAGTGGGAGGCGCTGTGGGCATCTTTTCATCACTTTATATTGCCGTCAGTTTTCCGGCGCTCATTATATGGAAAATATACCGCAAAATACGCTACGGGTATAAGCTGGTGGATTAATTGGCGGATGATCATAAAGACGGACGCCCAAAAGAGAAGGACAACTTGAAGGGGCCGTCGGGAAATGATTGATTCATACTATATATTGCTGCATGACTTCACAGTCTGCCTCAATATGTAGTTTGTAAATTTCATTTCCCGGCGGCCCCTTTATGTTGTCCTGAAAAGGGATTTTGCTATCCCCCAAGGAATCTCACTTTTACTCGGTGACCTCGATTATGGGTGAAATAACTTCCTGGTTTATTACATCTATAAATCCTACGTCTGTAACTGCATACATTGGTATGGCTGCCAGGCAGATGAAGGACAGGAACATAAATGGAATGGTAATCGGTGAACCGAGTTCGTGGATGATTCCGTTGAGTTTCCGTTTCTCGTCCGCAAGCTCTTCTCCTGACAGGTCTGAGAGGAGGCCGCAGATCGGGTAAGATATCTCCGCCAGTATCTCGCCGTTTTTGACGATGTTCTGGCCGCCGCCTATTTCAATCAGGTGGTTGACCGCTATGGCCATGTCTTCGAAGTTTGTTCCCATTACGATAATGTTGTGGTTATCGTGTCCTACGGAAGAGGCAATTGCACCCTCTTTGAGATGGAACCCTCCCATGAATGCTTTGCCGACGTTACCGTTTACCCCGTAACGCTCTACCTGCGCAATGTAGAGTACGTCCTGCTCCACGTCACATTGTACCACACCATTAACTACCGGCAGTTCCGCCTCACGCCCCTGCGTGATCGGTATCCATGGCAGGGTATCCATTACCTTTACTTTTACCTTTTTTGCTCCCTCTGGGGCTTCGATCCGGAAGCTTTCCGGGGTGATTGGGTTTTTCAGTTTCGTGGTGTTTAACAGGCATGGTGCATGCTCTGCCTTTGGATAGGATATGAGGCACCTGCCATTGTCCACGATTTCTTTTCCGCCAGCGATGACGCTTAATACGCGGAAGTCTTCTTCCCCGGTTGTAATGTTGATATCCGCCCTGCGCCCGGGCGCCAGGCCGCCGATTTCATCGTCCAGGTGAAACGCCCTGGCAGCATTGAGGGAAACCATCTGTATAACGGTCGGGAAATCGACTCCCGCCTTCAGTGCCCTGCGCACTGCTTCATCGAGATGTCCATTGTCCACTGCATCGACGGTATGAAGGTCATCCGTAACGATACTGACTCTGGATGTATCCAGTTTCTCTTCCAGGATCGTTTTCAAGCAGTCTGCAAGGTTCTGGGCAGCTGATCCCTCTCTGATCATAAGGTGGCAGCCATTCCTTAATCTGGCAGCCGCCTCCTCTCCGTTCAGGGATTCGTGATCCGTGGTCACTCCGGCTGCAAGGCAGGTATTCAAAGCTGGCCCCATCATATCCGGGAGATGCCCCTGACAGGTCTTCCCAGGCATCTTGTTCGCTTTCTCCATGGACTCCAGCAGATCCGGAAATCCGGATAAGACGTATGGTCCCACAATTTCAGACAGGCCGACCGCATCTTCTCTCTGCAGCGCTTTCTGAATGATTTCGCCGTTAAAATGTCCTCCGCTTGTCTCCAGGTTGGGGGCAAACGGTACATGGGACGGAACAACAAAATACAGCTTCAGGTCCGTCTCCTTTGCTTCTTCGAGCACCGCTTCGATGGCTTCCAGGCCGCCCACAACGCCGACCTCATGAAGATCTGTCATAACTGCTGTGGTGCCGTGCTTTAATACCAGTTCCGCAAAGGAACGGATTGCCAGGCTGGTGCTTTCGGGATGAATATGTCCGTCAATGAATCCCGGGGTAATATAATTTCCTCCCGCATCAATGACCTTTGTATTATCTCCGATTGTATAGTCCACGTCTCCGACCGCCGCAATCGTGTTTCCGCTTACAGCCACACCGCCCTCATAGATCTCTTTTGTATATACATTTACAATCTTTCCATTCTTAACAACGATATCCGCAGGTGTTCTGCCCGCCGCAACTTCTAATAATTTTTTGTCCATATATCTTTTCCTCCTATCTGATATCACACTTTGTTATCTGAAACATACTCCTGCTTCTCATGCACTCAGCTTGTCTCTTAGCAGCGGATAACCGGAAACCGGTCGGGCAGCGTGATTCCAGCTCTCCTGTATATCGCCTCGCTCCGTTCCTGGGCCTCTTTTACGATTGCATCTTCATCCAGTGTCAGCACTTTCCGGTCCTTCATCAGCCATTTTCCATCACACATTGTACTTTCAATGTTCGTGGAATGCATCGCCGTCACAAGCGCCGCTATTCTGTCGTTTACCGGCATCATGGACGGACCATGCGGATTAATCACAATCAGATCCGCTTTTTTGCCTGGTTCCAGGCTTCCGTACACCTGGTCATCCAACAGCGCCCTCGCACCGTTTTTGGTAGCCATACATAAGATATCCTCTGACGGTACCACTGTGGAATCCAGCCGCCATCCTTTATGAATCAGCGATGTGAGCCACATCTCATCCACCATGTCCATGCGGTTGCTGGAAGATGCTCCGTCAGTCCCTATGGAGACGCAGATTTTCTTATCCAGCATCTGCGGGATCTTGGCAAAGCCCAGAACACGCATGGCAGAAGCCGGGTTGTGGGAGACTTTGACATCATATTTTTTGAACAGATCGACTTCCTCGTTTGTCAGCCACACGGTATGTACTGCCAGCAGATTTTTATCCAATACTCCCAGACGGTGCAGATGTGTTACCGTTGGCTCCCCGTAAACTTCTTTCGTATACTCAATCTCGGATTTAGCCTCCGCTACATGCATATGCACGCCCACACGATATTGATCCGCCAGTTCCTTTGTTCTGACAATCAGATCATCCGTATTATTAAAAATCGTCCTCAGCCCAAACCAGATCTGGACTCTTCCATCGGCAGTATTATGGAACTTTTTCAGATCGTCCACCTGCTGATCGAGTTCTTCCTGCATGGTCTTCTGCCAGATCGGAGGGAGCCCCTCCCCACAGTCCATGACGGATTTGGCAAGCTTTCCCCGCAGCCCCGCCTCCGACACGGCTCTTACCATACCACTGACAAACTGGCCGCCCGGCTCGGCAAAACTGGTCACTCCGGAGCGGATCAGTTCGAGACAGCACATCAAAGTCGAAACATATGAATCCTCTTCTGTCATGTTACTCTCAAAGGGCCACATTCTTTTATGAAGCCATGTCATAAAGTCCACATCGTCGCCGACACCGCGGCTGATCTGCTGGGATGTATGTACATGCGTATTGACAAATCCCGGAAGAAGATATCTGCCATTCAGGTCAATTACTTCCGCATCCGGCTTAATCAGCCCAGACTCCACTTTACCTGCTGCCAGAATTTTATCGTCCTGTACCAGAAGGCTGCCGTTTTCATATACCTGGTTTGACTCATTCATGGTTAGAATATAACCATTTTTAAAATATATTTGTTTTGCACTTCCCAATCCATTACCTCCTTTTTCTGACTTTTTGTTCATTATAACGAATATCGTTCGCTTTGTCAATTCACCTATTTGACTGAATAATCTGTTTCTGTTATAATACTGGCATTCAGTTAAAATTACCTGGGAGGTCGTTATGGATTTATCTAAAATCGGTAAAACAATCAAAGACAAACGGCAGGAGATGAACCTGTCACTGCGAGAACTTTCTGCGCTATCGCAGGTAGCAGGAAGCACCATCAGCCAGATCGAAACCGGCAAGACATCCCCAAATCTGCTGACGCTGAAGTCCATCTGTGATACCCTTGACATCCCCGTTTTCTCCCTGTTTTTAGAGGAGGATTCACAGGTACAGCTGGTCCGTTTTGGAGACCAAAAATCATTTGTCAGAAACACAAGCAATGGAAAGGCTTTGACAGAATCTCTGATCATACACGGAAAGAACGAAATGTACGCCGCCACTGTTACAATCCCCTCCGGCGCAGACTCCGGCGAATACGCACGCCATGGCGGAGAGGAATTCGTATACGTGCTGCAGGGAAATGTTACGTTTGAACTCGAAAACAATGGCAGTTATGAGCTGGAAGAACATGATACTCTATATTACCCTAATTATATCGGACACCGGTGGATGAACAAAAAAGAAAAGGAAGCAAAAATCCTGATGGTTTCCACTTCTCCCTATACGTTCTGACCATACCACAATACAGAATACATGAGCCGGGCTGTACTGATCATCCAGTACAGCCCGGCTCATGTATTTTACTGCCGGTACTTTATTTCTAAACGCGTAGATAATCTTCCTGGAAATACCTGGCCAGATTCAGGATTGTTTTTTCCAGGTCTACAACAGTATAGAGTTCTTCTTCTGCCTGAAGAATTGCCTTTTCGATCCAGATCTCCATGAGCGGCCCGGCCTCCGGTCTCTGTATCTCTCTGCAGTTTTCCACAGAAAGGATATAGGGCTCACCCCAAAGTTCAATGCCGAGCTGATAATCCCGGTACCGGCAGACAATTACAATATGTCTGGCCGATGATTTCTCTTCCAGGTCTTTGGTGTGAATAACCGGTATTATCATCCCTTTATAATTGCATACTCCTGTAAAACATTCTGGAAGACAGGGAATTTTCGAGATTTGCAGCCCGGGACATATCTCTGTAATATAAGGAAATTCAAAGGCGTATTTTCTTTCTCTGCCCTGAATGCAGAGCAATTCCGTAGTATTCTCTAATTCCATAGGTTCCCTTTCTCATATAATCCAAACAGCATCTCCAGATCCAGCGCAGTACATACCTTGCCGTTTCCCATAATACTCATACCGCTGACTCCCGTCTTTCTTCGGAAGTCAACCCCGAAGAGAGCCGGCAGCTGTTTTACAACAATTCTCTTTTGTTCATACATACGGTCTGCCATGATGCATCCCTCTTTCTCCGTACCGTGCACATAGACAAGCACCGCAGAATCCGGGCTCTCCCCTTCCAGGCCGTAGAACTTCCGGAGGTCAATCATTGGCACCATTCTGTTCTCAAACAGGATGTAGGAACAGCCTTGATTCTCCTGTATGTTTTTTTTATTTTCTCCATACTCCAGAAACTGATACACGTAGCGTGCAGGCATGGAGAAACGGTATTCGCCCACACGGAAACGAATGCATTCCATGGTAGCCAGTGTCAGCGGCACGGACAGCGTAAATGTACTTCCCCTGCCCTGCTCGCTTTCAATGAAAATATTGCCTCCCGCACTTTCCAGGACGCTTTTTACCACATCCATTCCCACGCCGCGGCCGGAATACTCAGACACTTCCTCTTTCGTGGAAAAGCCGGGCTGCAGGATCAAATCCAGAATCTCCTGGCGGCTGTACTCTTCCACAGGCTTGGTCAGCATGCCTCTTTCTTTGGCCTTCGCGCATATCTTCTCCTGATCCAGTCCCCGACCGTCATCTGCTATAGAGATCAGAACCTCTCCCACGGTACTCTCCACAGAAAAGACCACCTTTCCCCGGCGGTCTTTTCCGGCGGCAGTCCGCTCTTCGGGGGATTCGATTCCATGATCCACTGCATTTCTGATCAGGTGTACCAAAGCCTCGGACACATAGTCCACCACACTTTTATCAGCTTCTATATCTCCACAGTTGGAAACAAACTCCACTTCCTTATCTTCATCCCTGGAGATATCCCTCAGAATCCGCCTCAGCTTCGGCACGATCCGGTCGAGAGGCACCATGCGCATCTCCATCACAGTCCGCTCCACCTCACTGACAAGGCGTTCAAGCTGGTGTGCAGCCCCTTCCCTGATATCGTCCATACCGTTGGATTCCAACTGGTTCTCAAGGGACATCATTTGTATCAGCATCTCTCTTGCCAGATTCTGCAGTTGGTCCAGCCTGTCGCTTCGCACACTGAGAAACTCTGCTTCTTTATTCTCTGCGGCTTCCCTGCCCTGCTGGTTCGCCTCTTTTGGCGCCGGCGCTGGCAGACGCTCCTGGATAACCCTGCACGTCTCCACAAAGAGTCCCCGCTTCAGAATCTCCAGTACTTCTTCTTTGCGTTCGCTTACAAAGCGGATCATCAGGCCCTGTTCGCTGATGATCCCGGAAGTTTCCGGAGCATGCTCCAGATCGGAAGGATATGTTTCCAGATCGCTGCACATTCCTTTCATCTGCCGGACCAGCATAAAGGCCCTGACATTCTCCATTCTGCAGCCTTCTTCAAACAAAATCTGCACAATAACGCCATTCTTTGCCGCCATTTGAGGCGGTATCACATCCTGTTCTGTCTCAGGAACCTCCTCTTTTGTCTCCTCCTGTTCTGACACCTGGCCATTGCTGATCCGGCTCAGATATGTGTCAGCATTTTCCTCCAAAGCCTCTGCATCTCCCGGAACGTAATCCGGCTGAACCATGCGTTTGAGCTCATCTTCCATATAATCCAGCACGGCGAACAACAGGTCAAACAAGTCCGAAGGCACCTCTTTGATCTCTCCTTGCTGCTCCCTGTAATACGAGAATAAATCCTCCACCTTATGCGCCAGAGAGGACAGCTGTTTCAGCCCCATCATTGCGGATGAACTCTTTATCGTATGCATTACACGGAAAATACTGTGGATATCTTCTTTTGAGAAGGCATTTTTCCTCTCAGTGTCCAACAGGACAGCACTCAGCTGCCCTGTCAATTGTTCTGCCTCCAGCAAATATACCTCTAACATCTCTTCTGCATCCGCATCAAAAAATCCCATATTCTTATTCCGCCTGTTCTATGTTCTCATACCATACACTACAGTTTTTCCCATGTCTCTTACCATAGTATAAAGCCTGATCCGCCTTCTCCACACATTCCTCGATCCCTTCCTGCCGCCCATACACATGCATTCCCAGCGTAATGGTACAGGAAAATGTATCACTTCCACAGTTTATCTGAAATCCCTCGACTTCTTTACGGATTGCCTCACTGATCTGGAATGCCTCCGTCTCCGTCACGTTAAACAATGCAACCAGAAACTCCTCGCCGCCCCAGCGCACCACCTTATAATCCCTGCAGATCCCTTCCATGATGTTTGCAATACAGACTAGCGCCATATCACCCGCTTCATGCCCATATGTATCATTCACCATCTTAAAGTTGTCTATATCCGCCAGTATCAGAACGTTCTTCCGTTCCTCCCCTGTACATTTGGTGATATCTTCCACAAGGTCTCCAATCACGTATCTCCGGTTATAAAGCCCCGTTAGCCCATCCCGAAACGCCATATAATTTAATTTTTCCATATTGGAGAGCAGTTCCTTGTTCTGCCTGTCCAGCTCATCCTTCTGCAGCTTAAGCTGAAGATGCGTATTCACTCTGGACATCAGTTCCCCTTTTACAAAAGGCTTTTTAATATAGTCACAGGCTCCCATATTGAAGCCCCTGACTACGTCATCGTCCTTATCTTTTGAAGTCAAAAATATAATGGAAGCGTTATTCTTATCTGCTTCCTTTAGTTTTGGAAACAACTCATAGCCGTCTGTGTCCGGCAGAACCACGTCCAGAAGAATCAGGTCCGGCTGATACTGCCCCATCATCTCCTGTGCCTCCTGCCCCGTATGCGCCTCGCATATAAAGACAGCGGCATCACTCAGCGCAGCCCGTATCTGCTTGCAGATAAGCAGGCTGTCATCCACTACCATTACTATTTTTTTCATCTCCGTGTCCATCGTTCTTCCTCCATCGTTATCCATCTATTTCCACCTGCAGCCAGGATCACAAACGCTTAACAGGGTGGCGTACCGTGCTCACTTCCATTATCCCGTCTTCCGCTGAAAATGTTATCGTACGCCCATAATTGCTTCCTGTGTCCTCCGCTGTAAGACGTATTCTTTCCTCAGACAATACCTGTTTTACTCCTATCACATTCCGTTGACCAATATCCCAATCATTCTCCGCAGTGCCAAACATCTTGGCACCGCCTGCAATTTTTGCCGTAATATACCGTCTCTGTGCACCTTGTCTGCACATCTCATCCAGCAGCTTTCTGGTGCCGTCAGCTGCAAATTTATATTCATTTTTCTGCCCAACCGCATAGGTCCTGTCCGGCAGAATAATATGGGCCATACCTGCGATCCGGATTTTTACATCATACAGGCAGACTCCCACGCAGGAACCCAAAGCATAGGATACCAGCAGTTGACCGGGTCTTGCAGTTTTTCCCTCGGAAATCCCAACTATAATCTTCTCCATAGGTCTACTCCCTGAGTTTTTTAAGCATCAAATCCAGCGAATCCAGTTCCGGCCAGAATAAAATCCGCCCTACAAACGCATACTCTCCCATATGGAATATATTTTCAATCAGCAGAATGCTGTCGCTTACCTTCAGGTGCCTGGCCAGCGGAACCCCCAGTATGGCCCCGCCCATGTCAATGCAAAGATCAGGCACCGACACATCTGTTTCCATTCCTGTCAGTTCTGCCAGAGCGCGTATGTAAGAACCGCACATGATGTTCCCCAGTTCGCTCAGCAAAGACCGCTCCATTTCATCCAGACACGTCAGGCAGCGGTCCGGCTCACCCAGCATCGTTTTCAGGATTGCTTTGGTAAACGCTTCGTCTATCAGGAATAAAAACATCCCCTGCAGTTCCCCGCTCACCTGAACCAGGATCCCAGTCTGCACTGCTTCCTGGATTCCCAGTGTCTCAAATACATCCTGATATCTTACCAGGCGGATACTCGGTATTCCTATCTCAATTACATGCCCCATCATCGCTGAAAGCGAAGAAACGGCATTGCCCGTTCCGATATTGCCCAGTTCAGCCAGCATATCCCTTGTTTCATTATCTAAATCAGTATAAATATTCATACGTGCCACTTCTCTCATTCCTGTATTTCAAACTGCTCCACCAGTTCTTTCAGCAGCTGCGCCTGAGCGGAAAGCTCTTCGCTTGCCGCTGCGCTTTCTTCAGATGTCGCCGAATTCCCCTGGACAATATCTGAAATCATCTCCACACTCTTTCTGATCTGTGTAATTGCCACTGCCTGCTGCGTACTCAATTCGGATATCTGATTGACCATATCATTGACTTTCTGTGCCCCCTCTACAGAATCCTGAAGCGTGTTTGCCGTAATTGCAACCGCTGAACTTTCTTCCTCTACAACCTCTGCATTCTTCTCGGCCAGTTCCGCTGTCAGCTTGGATGCCCCGGCCGTCTTCGAAGCAAGCCTGCGCACTTCTCCCGCTACCACAGCGAACCCTCTGCCGGCCTCTCCCGCGCGGGCTGCCTCTACTGCGGCATTAAGCGCCAGTATGTTCGTCTGGAATGCAATGTCCTCAATCTCCTTCACAATTCCTGCAATTTCTTTTGAGTTTGCTCGTACTTGCTCAATACCGTCCTCTAACCGCCGCATCTGGTTATTGTTTTCCAGAAGCTTCCTGCCCACATCCTCCGCAAACTCTCTGGACATCACGGCGTTCTCAGCGTTTATCTTCACGCTTTCTGCAATCTCATTGATGCTGACAGCCAGCTCTTCGATAGAACTTGCCTGTTCCGCTGCTCCCTGTGCCAGTACCTGTGCCCCATTTGAAACCTGTTCCGCCCCTCCGGATACCAATTCGGCACTGCTGCTGATCTGTTGGATTGAACTGCTCAGCATGGCGCCGATATCCTCCATAGACCTGCCCAGCATTATAAAGTCCCCTTTAAACTCTACCCCGCTGTGATAGTTTAGCCTGCCTTCCCCAAGCGCACGCATCCCTTTTTGTATCTCTGATACATAAAGATTCAGGGAGTCCGCTGTAATACGTATATCATCTGCAAGTTCTCCAAATTCATTTTCAGACTCATAATCCAGGTTGATGCACAATTTCCCGTTTGCGATCTGATTTGCTGCATCCTTTACCTCCCGGATCGGCCTCACTACGCTTCTAGTGATAACGGTCCACAGCCCTATGGTGATCAGAATACATACGGTGGCCAGAATAAACATAATTGAAACGATACGTCTGCTCATCGTGGCAGCTGTATCTACACTCTCTTTCACATCCGCCTTGCATGCACTTATCACTGCTTCCAGTGCATCCCTTGTAACCTGAGACTGGGGTTCGTACTCGTTATAGTACGCATCAAAGGCAGCACTGTCATCTCCCGCCTCGAGATAAGCAAAAACCTGGTCCCTTTTTGTTTTTAACTGTGTAAACTGCGGGGTCAGCTCTTCAACCTCTTCCTTACCGCTCACATAGCCTGTACGTAGGAATTCCGCGCACTGATCGACATTTGCTGCATATTCTTTCGTCCTCTTCAAATATTGCGCTCTATCGACGGCATTATCCGTTGTCGAAAGAATCAAAAGATTTCTTCCTATGCTCTGCATATCCGCTATCATCTCCATTGAAGCCTCCATATTGGCAAAAGGTTCCGTATACAGCTTTTCAATCCTGTCCGACAAGCTTCTGATATTCACAACCGCTGCGCTTACGGTAATCACATAAAGCACGACGATACATGCAAATGCCACGATCAGTTTCTTTCCTACTTTCAGATTCTCAAAATGTTTTTTCATCCGGCAATTCCTTTCATTCATCCCCCTGTTAATCTCCAAGGCAGTATTTTACGACCTTCAGCAGCTCTTCCTTTTTAAATGGCTTTACGATAAATTCCTTTGCCCCTGCCAATATCGCTTTTTGAATCATCATCTCCTGGCCTATGGCAGAACACATCACAACTTTCCCCTCCGGACGTATGCGCATAATCTCTTCCAAGACTTCCATTCCGGACTTTCCTGGCATCGTGATATCAAGGAGCACAAGATCCGGCATCTCCTTCTGATACATCACGATTGCTGTTTCGCCATCTGCCGCCTCAACTATTGATGAAAATCCGCCGCCTTCCAATGCATTGCGTATTGTCTTCCTCATAAACATCGCGTCATCCACGATCATAATTTTCTTATCCATGTATTCTCCTCTTCCCTTTTGTTAGATTTATCCCTTTACGCCGCCGTTCTTCCTGTACACCGACGGATATACCTGCTCGAGCGTCGTCTCGTCACGGGATAAAAGCTCCGCGTGGCCGATAAAAAGATATCCGCCTGGATTCAGGCTCTCCTCTAAGCGTGCAACCAGTTGTTGTCTGGACGCTCTGTCAAAATAAATCATGACATTCCGGCAGAATATGAGATCAAACCGGGAAGCTTCTGTCAGCGCCTCCATAAGGTTATGCTTCCGGAAACGGATATTGTACTTGAGATTATCATCTATCCGGAAACTGTCCCGGTCCATATCCATACAATACTTCTCCTGCCATGCCAGAGGGATATTTTCTATCTCACGGCGCGGATATATCCCCTTTTCCGCCTTGCCAAGCACCTCTTCCGATATATCTGTTGCCAGAATTCTGGTGCTGACGGCCATATTGTGTTTCTCTTTAAACTCATCCAGGCACATAGCCAGCGTGTAGCATTCCTCACCTGTGGCACATCCTGCACACCATATCTGGCAGATCCCGTACTTCTTGCCAAACAGTTCGGGAAATACCTTATCCGCCAGAATAGAAAAATGCACGGATTCACGCATAAAATATGTATAATTTGTGGTCAGCCTGTTCACCATGCCGCCCGCAATCTCTCCCGTACCGTCACTTCTCAGAAGCTTCATGTACTGCGCAAAAGAGGTGACCTGATACCGTTCCAGTTCTTTGGACATCCTGCACTCAATTAGCACTTTCTTTTTATCCAGGTTTATGCCGTAGTGTAATCTGAAATATTCTACAATATCCGCAAACTCCGGCTCTGTCAGCCTAATCACATCTCTTCTCCCCCACTCCGTTTATCACTGGCATCAGATCATCCAAGAACTCTTCCTGTGCGCCTATATCAGCGCATGGTATTCCTATCATACAATCCTCCTGCTCCAGGAGTATTCCGCATGTGTACTCCATGCTTTCCGCACCGACCTGTTTTGTTCCGCTCATCTTAGCCGGATTATAATAGACCGCAATTTTCCCCTGATAGTCTGCTATACCCAGGATCTCTTCCGCTGCCCCGGGTACGCGCTGAATCATAGGCCTGCTGATCACTGCGGTTACTCTTTGTTTGTCTGCGTACAACTGCCTGCTGCCATACTCCAGTCTGATATAGGTGCTGCCAGGCATCCTATCCGGCACGCCGGGCTTCATCCCCCTTTTGACTTCTGCGGATTTCTCCGGCTTTGCCAATATCCCGGGATCCAATGCATATGCCCATACCGCCTCTTCGTTTTTCAGCTTATAGGCGGCTTTCAGATATCTGTTCCCGCTGCAAAGCACCAGATCCGGCAGAGGTATCAATTCCTCGTCGTCCACCTCCAGCATACCGCTTATATGCTCTACCAGCAGCCTGTGACCGCCCTCCTCTTTTAACAGTATTATATATTGTCTGTCGGACTTCCCCATACACCCGCTGCCGCCTGTCATTTGGGATACATCGGCAACAGGCAGGCCATCGGGGATAGTCCGTCCGTCCAGTATTCTCTCTATCTTAGAAACAGGAAGCAGATAATTGAGACCGTCTGTGCTAATAAGCAGATATAGTTTTTCTAAACCGTCCATTTTTCTACCGCCTTCCCTACAATACAGTTAACCTAACTATACTGCATTTTTAGGGGAAACTCAAGATCAGAGTTCTTTTATTTGCTGTTTTATCCTGCCCTCTATTTTCTATCTTTAGCATATTATATTTATGAACAGCAAAAGACTGTCTTAAATAAGGCTTATCAGCAATAATTTCCCCTTAATCTTAAAAACAGACCCCGTGATCAGCGCCAAAGAGTATGTTCCTCTCCAGCCTGCTCACAGGGTCTGTATATTATACCTTATTCTGCAGTTAACTGCGGATCCGCCCGAAGGGCATGCGTTACGGGGTGCCCCTTGGGTATACTTTATTCTTCCCCAAAGACCAGTTCTTCGTCAAGCTCCAGTTCTTCATCAAAGTCAATCTCATCATCGAGTTCAAGCTCTGTGCTTAACTTCACATCACGGTATTTTCTCATACCCGTACCTGCCGGAATATGTTTACCGATGATGACATTCTCTTTCAGACCGATCAGGTGGTCCACCTTACCCTTGATTGCTGCCTCTGTCAGAACCTTCGTCGTCTCCTGGAAGGATGCCGCTGACAGGAAGGAATCTGTTGCAAGAGAAGCCTTGGTGATACCAAGCATGATCTGTTCGCCTGTTGCAGGCTCTTTGCCTTCCGCCTCCAGCTGTTCATTCACTTCTGTGAATTCCAGGACATCTGCCATGGTTCCGGGCAGGAATTCGCTGTCTCCTCTTTCCTCGATGCGGATCTTCTTCAGCATCTGGCGCACAATGACCTCAATATGCTTATCGTTGATCTCAACACCCTGCAGACGGTATACGCGCTGCACTTCCTGGATCATATAATCCTGTACCGCACGCAGTCCCTTAATCTTCAGGATATCATGCGGGTTCACGCTACCTTCTGTCAGCTCGTCACCGGCTGCCAGCTTCGCGCCGTCCTGAACCTTGATACGTGAACCGTATGGGATCAGATATGCCTTGGATTCGCCTGTCTCGTCGTTTGACACGATGATCTCGCGCTTTTTCTTTGTATCGCTGATGGTTGCAGTTCCTGCAAACTCAGTAATAATCGCCAGACCTTTCGGTTTTCTTGCCTCAAAGAGCTCCTCGACACGGGGAAGACCCTGTGTGATATCGTCACCGGCAACACCACCCGTATGGAACGTACGCATGGTCAGCTGTGTTCCAGGCTCACCGATGGACTGTGCGGCAATAATACCGACGGCCTCACCGACCTGCACCGCTTCGCCCGTAGCCATGTTTGCCCCATAGCACTTGGAGCATACACCGTTCTTGCATTTACAGGTAAGAATGGTACGGATTTTTACCGTATCTAAAGGATCACCCTTCGCATTCACACCCTTTTTCATGACTCTCTCCGCACGTCTCGGAGTGATCATGTGGTTCGCTTTCACAAGAATATTCCCGTCTTTATCTCTGATGTCCTCGCAGGAGAAACGTCCTGTAATACGCTCCTGGAGACTCTCAATCTCTTCATTTCCGTCCATGAATGCCTTGACATACATTCCCGGAATATCTTTGCCTTCCTCCGCACAGTCGCTGTCGTGGATGATCAGTTCCTGTGACACGTCGACAAGACGTCTTGTCAGGTATCCTGAATCGGCCGTACGAAGAGCTGTATCGGACAGACCCTTACGTGCTCCGTGCGCAGACATGAAGTACTCCAGTACGTCCAGACCTTCACGGAAGTTGGACTTGATCGGCAGCTCGATGGTACGGCCTGTCGTATCCGCCATCAGACCACGCATTCCGGCAAGCTGTTTGATCTGCTTATCGGAACCACGGGCTCCGGAATCGGCCATCATGAAGATGTTGTTATACTTATCCAAACCGGACAGCAGGGCCTCCGTCAGTTTATCATCGGTTGCCTTCCAGGTCTCGACCACTTCTTTGTAACGTTCTTCCTCCGTGATCAGACCACGCTTGTAGTTCTTTGTGATCCTGTCCACAGTATCCTGTGCTGCCTCAATCATCTGCGGCTTCTCAGGCGGCACGGTCATATCGGAAATGGATACGGTCATCGCTGCTCTTGTTGAGTATTTGTACCCGATCGCCTTTACATCATCCAAAACCTCTGCAGTCTGTGTTGCGCCGTGGGTATTAATGACTTTTTCCAAAATCTGCTTCAGCTGTTTCTTACCCACGTGGAAGTCTACTTCCAGCAACAGCTCGCTGCCTTCGGCCTCGCGGTCTACAAACCCCAGATCCTGAGGGATAATCTCGTTAAACAGCAGTCTTCCAAGTGTTGCATCGATCACTCCTGTCTTCTCACTTCCGTCCGGCATGGTCTTCTTTACGCGGACCTTAATTCTGGAGTGCAGGGTAATATATTCATTTTCATAGGCCAGGATGGCTTCGCTCACGCTCCTGAAGAACATGCCCTCGCCCTTTGCTCCCGGTCTTTCCTGGGTCAGATAGTAGATACCAAGTACCATATCCTGGGAAGGAACGGCAACAGGGCCGCCGTCCGACGGTTTCAGCAGGTTATTTGGTGAAAGCAGGAGGAAACGGCATTCTGCCTGCGCCTCCACTGACAGGGGCACATGGACAGCCATCTGGTCTCCATCGAAGTCGGCATTGTAAGCCGTACATACCAGCGGATGCAGCTTGATCGCCTTACCTTCTACAAGGATCGGCTCAAATGCCTGGATTCCCAGCCTGTGCAGCGTGGGGGCACGGTTCAGCATAACCGGATGCTCTTTGATCACTTCCTCGAGCACATCCCATACCTCAGGCTGCAGCCTCTCAACCATCTTTTTCGCATTTTTTATATTGTGGGCTGTCCCGTTCGCTACGAGTTCTTTCATCACGAATGGCTTAAACAGCTCGATTGCCATCTCTTTCGGCAGACCGCACTGATAGATCTTCAGCTCCGGCCCAACCACGATAACGGAACGACCGGAATAGTCAACACGCTTTCCGAGCAGGTTCTGGCGGAAACGCCCTGATTTACCTTTCAGCATATCGGACAGGGATTTCAGCGCCCTGTTTCCAGGTCCTGTTACCGGGCGGCCGCGGCGGCCGTTGTCAATCAGGGCATCCACTGCTTCCTGCAGCATACGCTTCTCATTGCGGACGATGATATCCGGTGCTCCCAGTTCCAGCAGTCTCTTCAGACGGTTGTTTCTGTTGATAATTCTCCTGTACAGGTCATTCAGGTCGGATGTCGCAAAACGTCCGCCGTCCAGCTGTACCATAGGGCGCAGATCCGGCGGGATGACCGGAATCGCAGTCAGGATCATCCACTCGGGCTTGTTTCCGGATTCCCGGAATGCCTCTACAACTTCCAGACGCTTTACGATTCTCGCACGTTTCTGTCCGGTGGCATTGGTAAGCCCCGCCTGCAGTTCGGTATATTCCTTCTCCAGATCAATTGCCTGCAGAAGTTCCTGGATCGCCTCGGCTCCCATTCCTACACGGAAGGAACCATAGCCCCATTTTTCTTTTTCTTCCTGGTACTCGGCCTCTGACAGTACCTGTTTGTACTGCATATCCGTCTCACCCTTGTCGAGAACGATGTAGGAGGCAAAATACAGCACTCTCTCCAGTGTCCTCGGTGAAATGTCCAGGATCAGGCCCATACGGCTCGGGATTCCTTTAAAATACCAAATGTGGGATACCGGCGCCGCCAGGGCGATATGCCCCATGCGCTCACGGCGCACGGAAGCCTTTGTCACCTCGACTCCGCATCGGTCGCAGACCACGCCTTTATAGCGGATCTTCTTGTACTTTCCGCAGTGGCATTCCCAGTCCTTGCTTGGTCCGAAAATCTTTTCGCAGAAAAGCCCGTCTTTTTCAGGTTTCAATGTTCTATAGTTGATGGTCTCCGGCTTTGTTACCTCGCCCCTTGACCAATCCATTATTTTATCCGGTGAAGCCAGCCCGATTTTGATCGCATCAAATGTTAACGGTTGGTATTGTTGTTCATTATTACTTGTTGGCATATAAATGGCTCCTCCTATTCTTCGTCATCCACAAACTCATCTAATTCGACATCGGCGTCATCGTCAAAGTCGTCTTCTTCAGGTTCCACGTCCTCAAGTTCTTCTCCAACAAACTCCTGCTCCGTAAATCCATGCTCCCCGTAAGGTTCGTTTTCATCACGGTATTTTCTGTCGCCTTCGATAATAGAATGCAGATCAGTCTCGCCATAATCCACGGTTTCCATAATCTCAACTTCTGTATTGTCATCCCGCAGCACGCGTACATCCAGCGCCAGTGACTGGAGCTCTTTTAAAAGTACTTTGAAGGACTCCGGTATGCCTGGTTCCGGGATGTTCTCGCCCTTAATGATGGCTTCATACGTCTTCACACGTCCGACAACATCATCGGACTTCACGGTCAGGATCTCCTGCAGAGTATAGGATGCACCGTATGCCTCCAGGGCCCATACCTCCATCTCTCCGAAACGCTGTCCGCCGAACTGTGCCTTACCGCCCAAAGGCTGCTGTGTAACCAGTGAGTAAGGGCCGGTAGAACGTGCATGGATCTTGTCGTCTACCAGATGATGCAGCTTCAGGTAATGCATGTGCCCGATGGTAACCGGACTGTCGAAAAACTCTCCCGTACGGCCATCGCGCAGGCGCACTTTACCGTCGCGTGTCAGCGGAACTCCCTTCCACAGCTTTCTGTGCTCTCTGTTATCTGAAAGATATTCCAGCACTTCCGGAAGCAGTTCGTCGCCGTGCTTAGCAGCAAATTCTTCCCACTCCAGATTGACATAGTCATTTGCCAGATCCAGGGTGTCCATAATGTCGATCTCGTTCGCCCCGTCGAATACCGGTGTGGAAATATTGAATCCAAGCGCCTTAGCGGCAAGACTCAAATGAATCTCAAGTACCTGTCCGATGTTCATACGGGAAGGCACGCCCAGCGGATTCAGCACAATATCCAGCGGCCGTCCGTTCGGCAGGTAAGGCATATCCTCTGCCGGCAGCACACGGGAAACAACACCCTTGTTACCATGACGTCCGGCCATCTTATCCCCGACGGAAATCTTTCTCTTTTGTGCGATATAGATACGTACTGCCTGATTAACACCAGGAGACAGTTCATCGCCGTTTTCTCTTGTAAATACTTTGGCATCCACGATGATACCATATTCACCATGAGGCACCTTCAGGGAAGTGTCTCTTACTTCGCGGGCTTTCTCACCGAAAATCGCACGCAGCAGTCTCTCTTCTGCTGTCAGCTCTGTCTCTCCCTTCGGAGTTACCTTGCCGACCAGAATATCCCCTGCACGCACTTCCGCACCAATGCGGATGATTCCCCGCTCATCCAGGTCTTTCAGCGCGTCATCGCCGACACCCGGAATATCTCTTGTGATCTCTTCCGGCCCCAGCTTTGTATCACGGGCCTCCGCCTCATATTCTTCAATATGCACGGAAGTATACACGTCGTCCTGCACAAGCCTTTCGCTCAGCAGTACGGCATCCTCATAGTTGTAACCTTCCCAGGTCATGAATCCGATCAGCGGGTTCTTTCCAAGAGCCATCTCACCGTTGGAAGTGGACGGACCGTCTGCAATTACTTGTCCTTCCTCCACCCTCTCACCTTTGTCTACGATCGGTCTCTGGTTGTAGCAGTTGCTCTGGTTACTTCTTAAAAACTTGGTCAGTTTATAGGTCTTCTTGGTTCCGTCATCGTGGCGGATTGTGATATCCGTCGATGTGGAACGCTCAATGACACCGGCCTTTTCTGCAACGATGCAGACACCGGAGTCTACTGCGGCCTTTACTTCCATACCTGTTCCGACAACCGGAGCCTCCGTGGTAAGAAGCGGCACCGCCTGACGCTGCATGTTGGATCCCATCAGCGCACGGTTGGCATCGTCATTTTCCAGGAAAGGAATCAATGCTGTCGCTACGGAGAACACCATCTTCGGGGAAACGTCCATGAAATCAAACTTGCTTCTCTCGTACTCCTGTGTCTCCTCTCGGTAACGTCCGGATACATTTCTGTGGATGAAGTGGCCTTCCTTATCCAGAGGCTCATTGGCCTGTGCCACATGGTAATTGTCTTCCTCATCCGCCGTCATGTAGACTACCTCTTCCGTGACGATCGGATTCTCCGGATTTTCCTTATCTATCTTGCGGTACGGAGCCTCGATGAATCCATACTCATTGATCCTTGCATAAGTTGCAAGGGAGTTGATCAGACCAATGTTAGGACCTTCAGGGGTCTCAATCGGACACATTCTTCCATAATGGGAATAGTGAACGTCCCGCACCTCGAATCCGGCACGGTCTCTTGACAGACCTCCCGGTCCCAATGCGGACAGACGTCTCTTGTGTGTCAGCTCACCGAGCGGGTTATTCTGGTCCATGAACTGTGACAGCTGGGAAGAACCAAAGAACTCTTTTACAGCTGCGGTTACCGGCTTGATATTGATCAGTGACTGCGGAGAAATTCCTTCCTGGTCCTGTGTGGTCATCCTCTCGCGGACTACTCTCTCCAGCCTGGACAGACCGATTCTGTACTGGTTCTGGAGGAGTTCTCCTACCGCACGGATACGTCTGTTGCCCAGATGGTCGATGTCGTCGTCATTTCCCATTCTGTACTCCAGGTGAATGTTATAGTTAATAGAAGCTAAAATGTCTTCCTTTGTGATATGCTTTGGAATCAGATCGTGGATATCTCTGCGGATTAAGTGCTTTAATTCCTCGATGTCTCCGCCGCTCTCCTCCAGGAGCCCCTCCAGTACAGGATAGTATACCTGTTCTGTAACGCCGGCTTCTCTTGGATCAATGTCTACGATTGCCTGAAGGTCTACCATCATATTAGAAAGAATCTTAATGTTACGTGACTCTTCTTCTCCTTCTACCCACAGATAAGGTACAGCTGCATTCTGTATGGTATCGGCAAGTTCCCTTGTGATGACCGTTCCCTTTTCCGCAACGATCTCCCCGGTCAGAGGGCTTACTACATCTTCTGCCACTCTCTGTCCCTTGACACGGTTCTTGAGCGCCAGTTTCTTGTTGAACTTGTAGCGTCCAACCTTTGCGAGGTCATAACGTCTTGGATCGAAGAACATACTGGTGATCAGGCTTTCTGCGCTGTCCACTGCAAGTGGTTCGCCTGGTCTTATCTTTTTATATAACTCTAATAAACCTTCCTGATAGTTCTCGGCTGTATCTTTGCCAAAACTTGCAAGGATCTTTGGCTCTTCACCAAACAGGTCGATGATTTCTGCATTTGTTCCGATACCCAGTGCACGGATCAGCACAGTGATCGGCACCTTTCTCGTTCTATCTACACGTACATAAAAAACGTCATTGGAGTCTGTCTCATATTCAAGCCATGCACCACGGTTTGGGATGACTGTTGCGGAATAAAGTTCTTTTCCCAGTTTATCGTGGGCAATCCCGTAATAGATACCCGGGGAACGAACCAGCTGGCTTACGATTACACGTTCCGCACCGTTGATTACAAAGGTGCCGGTCTTCGTCATAAGCGGAAGATCTCCCATAAATATTTCATGCTCGTTTATCTCATCGTTGTCTTTGTTGTAGAGCCGTACTCTGACTTTCAAAGGCGCAGCGTATGTTGCATCACGTTCTTTACACTCTTCGATGGTATACTTTACGTCATCCTCGCAAAGCGTAAAATCGACAAATTCCAGACTCAGATGACCGCTGAAGTCAGAGATCGGGGAAATATCGTCAAACACCTCTTTCAGTCCTTCATCCAGAAACCACTGGTACGAGTCTTTCTGGACTTCGATTAGATTCGGCATCTCTAATACTTCTTTTTGTCTGGAATAGCTCATGCGTGAACTTTTTCCGTTTGTGATGGGACGAATTCTGTTTTTCTCCATTGACGTTTCACTCCTCATATATTTTTTGGCGGGCTACGAGTCGCCCTTCGTTAGTTCTCTTAATCAGGAAAAGAGCCCTGTGACGTAAAGACAGTCACTACAATGGCATACCTTTCCACAATAGCGCATTTTCTACTATATCACAAAGCTCTTTTCATTGTCAACATATTTCTTACTAATTTACGAAAAACCTCTTGACATCTGTCGATTTCTGTGGTAATAACGAATTCATTCGGCTTATGAGCCTGCCTGAGACTGCCAGGTCCATAGGACATACATTCGGTGTTTTCCAGTACTCCGGCGATTACAGCGGTATCTGTGTAACCGGGAAATGGAGTGATTTGCACGGTTTTTCCCGTCACCTCTTCTGCAGCGCGTTTCAGTTCCCCCAGAAGTACAGAATCTGGGTGTGTTTCTATAGAAGGCCGGTCACCGGTTACCGTATAGCTTCCCTTAACTCCCGGGACCTGCTGTTCGCCATACGCAACGGCCTCTCTTACGATCTTCTCCGCCTTTTTCGTATCCACCGGGGGAACGAGGCGCATATCAACCGTTGCCATGCACTGATCCGGAACTACATAGGGGCTGTACCCTCCCCGGATCTGCCCGAAGGTTACAGTTGAGCGTCCCAGCTCCGGATGAACCGGGCACTCTGCTATTTTCTTTCTTATATAAGTAATCACAAATGCCAGACCCGCGATTGCGTCTGCACCCGCTTCGGGCATGCTGGCATGGGCAGTCATTCCCTGCATCTCCAGTTCGAACCAGGTGCGCCCTTTGTGCGCCATCTGAATCCTGCCATCCGTAGGCTCCATGTCCACGACCCAGTCCTCTGCCGTCACCCAGCCGTCAGCAACCGCCTGTTCAACGCCCCGCATATCCCCTTCCTCATCCACCGTTCCGATAAATACCAGAGGGTATTCCAGCTCCAGGGTCTTATCACGGATCTTGGCCGCTGTTTCCGCAAAAACAGACAGCGCACAGGCCAACCCGCCTTTCATGTCACAGCTTCCCCGGCCAAAAAGTTTTCCGTCTTTTATCTCCCCTGAAAATGCCTCCTTATCCCATCCGGAGCCTTCCACAACCGTATCCATATGGCAGATAAAAACCAGCGCCGGGTGGGAGACCTTTCCCGGAAGAACTGCCCTTATGTTCCGCCGCCCTGGCAGCACCTCAGAATTTTCCGGCTGTACTCCCGCACATACCAGATACCGTTCGATCAATCTGCTTACTGCTTCTTCATATGTGCCCGGATTCGTACTCTCTTTTTGCACCAGCTCCCGGGCCAAATCAACCGCATCCCATTTCTTGTGTTCCATTGCATCCTCCCCGATTACTGACTGTTTCCTAATTATACCATATTAGATTTAGATCTAAAAGGCCCCCCTCCCTTCTTCCCGCGCTTAAAATCAGAAAAACCGGGGCAGTATGGCGGCATTACATGAAATCATAAAGACTTCTTGTCATACTGCCAGGCTGCCCCGGTCTTTCTTATTCTTCCTTTACTCTGGCCTGCTGTCAGGTGGTAAACTCTGCTACTTCCTGAACGCGAGAGCGTTCCACCTCAATTCGTTCTTAAACTGGCGGATTGTTGTTTCATGATCGATATATACAGCCTCGATCCCCATGGCTGCTGCCCAGTCCCCCATCTGTTCTGCCGTCAGGTCATAGGAGAATGCGGTGTGATGCGCACCGCCTGCCAGAATCCACGCCTCCGCTCCCGTCTGCAGATTCGGCTGCGGAGTCCAGAATGCAGTTGCAACCGGAAGTTTCGGCATTGGTTTCTCTGTCTTTTTACAATCAACCGTATTGATAATCAGACGGAACCGATCCCCCAGATCAATCAAAGACGTTGCAACGGCCGGCCCTTCTTTGGCGGTGAACACAAGACGTGCAGGGTCTTCCCTGTCTCCCATGCTCAGCGGCTGCGCCTTGATACTGATCGGCCCGTCTGCGATGGATGGGCAAACCTCCAGCATATGTGCCTGCAGAATCCCTTCTTTTCCAGGCACTAAATTGTAGGTATAGTCCTCCATAAAAGAAGTTCCCTTGGCATCTTTGATTCCCTGGGTCATGATCTTCATAATGCGAACCATGGCTGCGGTTTTCCAGTCTCCCTCCCCGCCGAATCCATAGCCTTTTTCCATCAATCTCTGAATCGCTAGACCGGGAAGCTGTTTCAGGCTGCCGAGATCTCCAAAATGGGTTACGATTGCCTGATAATTTTTCTCTGTTAAAAACCGTTCGAAACCGATCTCAATCCCGGCCTGCACTGCCACATGCTCCCGAAATTCCTTTTCATCCCTTCCCTCAAGAAGGATTTCATATTTATCGTAATATTCTTCTACCAGTGCATCGATATCCCCTCTGGAAACCTGAGCCACTGCTTCTGCGATCTCATTCACCGGATAAGCATCTACTTCCCAGCCGAACTTGATCTGGGCTTCTACTTTATCGCCCTCTGTAACTGCCACGTTCCGCATATTATCGGCTATGCGCATAACACGTACATGGCTGCTCTCGATCACGCCCACACCCGTGCGCATCCATGAACCGATCTTCGCCTGTACCGCTTTATCGCCCCAGAAACCAACAACTACTTTACGTTCCATTTCCAACCGGCTGAAAATATGGCCGTATTCCCGGTCTCCATGTGCCGATTGGTTCTCATTCATAAAGTCCATGTCTATCGTATCATAGGGGATTTCCTGATTAAACTGTGTGTGCAGATGAAGCAGCGGCTTTCTGTACTCCTGCAGCCCCAGAATCCAGGACTTGGCCGGTGAGAACGTATGCATCCATGTAATGACCCCTGCACAGGTTTCATCCGTATTTGCCTCATTGAACGTCTTTCTGATCAGCTCGTTCGTAATAAGCGTTGGTTTCCATACTATTTCGTACGGAATTTCCCCGGACGCATTCAGCGCCTCCACAATCTGCCTGGAATGCTCCGCCACATGCGCCAGACATTCGTCCCCGTATAAATCCTGTGATCCCGTGCAAAACCAAAATTTGTACTGTTTTTGTTTCATGATAATACCTCCATTTCATAAGTATACGTAAAGTTACCCGTAAGGGGAGCGCAAGGGGGGCAGATCCCTCTGCAGAGGGGTCTGACCCCCTTGCACTCCGTTTTCAGAATATTCTCAAATTATTGTCCGTAGTAGGCGTCCGCCCCATGTTTTCTGTAATAGTGTTTGTCCTGCAGCTCCTGCGGTGCCGGCAGAACCTGTGGATTTATCATCTCGCTTCTGGCTGCCATCTTGGCCACCTCCTCCAGCACCACCGCGTTATGCACCGCTTCGCAGGCATCCTTCCCCCAGGTGAAAGGACCGTGGTTTTTGCAGAGTACAGCCGGCATAGAAAGATAATCTTTTTCTTTGAAATAATCTGCAATCAGGACTCCCGTGTTTTTTTCATATGCCTCATCGATTTCTTCTTTTGTCAGGTTTCTGACACATGGTATTTCACCGTACATATAATCGGCATGGGTGGTGCCGTAACAGGGGATTCCCCGGCCTGCCTGCGCCCAACTTGTCGCCCAGGCGGAATGGGTATGTACGATTCCTCCTATATCCGGAAATGCACGGTATAACTCCAGATGGGTCGGGGTATCCGAAGACGGGTTATATGTCCCCTCTATTTTGTTGCCTTCCAGATCCATGACTACCATATCTTCCGGGGTAAGTCTGTCATAGTCCACGCCGCTCGGCTTGATGACAAACCTCCCGGTTTCCTTGTCCAGGCCGCTTACGTTTCCCCAGGTGAATGTCACCAGGCCATATTTCGGAAGCTGCATGTTTGCCTCATAGACTTCCTGTTTCAGTTTTTCTAGCATCTTTATTCCTCCTAATACATCATATAATAATTAACTGCCGCTTAAGCAGACATAAATTACCGATAGCACTGCTCCCCCGGTTCAGAAAGAATGCGCACCGACTTTCGGATGATCATTTCCGGCTTCAGTTCTACGCTTTCTATTTCTTCCCCGCCATCCAGCATTATGAGCATTCTGGATGCCGCCAGGCCTGCAAGTTCTTTTACGGGATTCTGGGCCGAGGTAAAAGGGATTTCACAGCGTCCGGCCAGCTCTGAATTGTCAATCCCTACAATGGAAAGATCCTCCGGAATCCGAATGCCTGCACCCTTACAGATCCCCACCAGCTGATTGGCCACCTCGTCGTTGTAGCAGACACAGGCCGTACATCCCTTGAGCCTCCGCAGGTACCTGCCCTGATCCTCCTGCATCTCCTTCAGTTCACAAGTATCTATCCATGCAATCCGCTCGCTCTTTACCTTAATATCTCCCGCCATCAGGGCATCCACATAGCCCGCGTAACGCTTGTGCCCCTGCCCGTCATCGGATTTAAATATTCCCGCGATCTGTCTGTGACCGCACTGCAGAAGATGCTCCGTCACCATCCGCCCGGCAAGATAATCGTCCAGGCTCACATGCACTCCCTGCAGTTCCGGATAGTAACTATTCAAAAATAAAACCGGTATTTCTCTCTTCTCCAATTCCCGGTAAATGTCCAGATTAGGGTTCGGCAGACCGCTTTTGGTAGGTTCTGCAATAATTCCATCCACAGAATCTTCCCGCAGAAAACCTTTCAATATCATCCGCTCTTTTTCTACCGCATTATAGGTAAATGAGATCTGCAGCGTATAGCCTTCGCGGGACAATTTGGACTCCATCTCCCGCAGCATGCTGGGGAAAATGTACTCGTCTACATAAGTTGTCATAACAGCAATCCGCATGGTTCTGCTGCGCTTTTTCTCCCCCCGTTTTTCCTGCCCTTTTATATAAGTCCCACTTCCTCTGACCCTTTTCACTACCCCCCGGGCCTCCAGGACAGATACCGCATGCCTTGCCGTCTGCCTGCTCACCTGAAAAAGCGAAACCAGTTCATTTTCGGAATAAATCCGTTCCCCCGGCTTTCGCTTTCCCTCATCCAGTTCACGCATAATACAATCTGCAATCTCTTCGTATTTTGCCTTCTCCTCAGCCATAGGTTCCCTCCCTTCCCTTATTGAGCACTCTTGTTGTCTGCGTCCCCTTTAATTTCTCTCCCACCCAGGAGCCTGTTATTAGGGGGCTCTCTGGATATACCTTGTTTACGGCTTTGCTTTCAGGGCTTCCCCATAGAGACATGTATTCTATATATCCTTTGGTTATATTATAACTTTATTATATATTTTTTTTAAATTCAAGACGGAGTCTTTCATAAATGTACATACAACTACTCCTGTTTTTTTGTATTCTGTGCATATAATTTTAAAAGTTGTATGTGTACAACCTTCATTTATAGTATACCCAGACACATAAAAATACCTCATTCATAAAGCTTACCTTCCGCTTTATAAATGAGGCTTTTTACCGTAATTATATAAAACCGCTAATATTCGCCGACTAATGTAGTTTTCAGCAGGTTGGTGTTTCCGGATTTACCCAAAGGTACTCCTGCTGTCAGCACAACTATTTCCCCGTTTTCTACATAGCCCTTTTTCTCTGCGGCCTCGGTGGCATGCAAAAACAGAATTTCCATACTATACTCCTCCCGGATATGCACCGGCAGGACACCCCATGACAGGTTCAGCTGGCGGCACGTATGCTCATCCGGTGAACACCCTACAATCATGCACCCCGGACGGTACTTTGATATCATACGCGCCGTACGCCCGGACTTGCTCACTGTTATAATTGCCTTAGCCCGCAGGTCAATTGCTGTCATACAAGTGGCATGTGAAATGGCTGTCGTCATATCTGTCCTGCTCTCCCTGCCGCGTATGCTGAACAGCTGATTATAATCGATGTCACTTTCCGTCCGCACCGCGATCTTCACCATCGTGCGCAGCGCTTCCACAGGGTAGCGTCCGGCTGCCGTCTCCCCGGACAGCATAATTGCACTTGTCCCCTGATAAATTGCATTTGCAACGTCGGTCGTCTCCGCCCTGGTGGGCCGCGGATTTTTCATCATAGAATCCAGCATCTGCGTGGCCGTGATCACCTGCTTCCCTGCGTTGTACACCTTTCCGATGACAGCCTTCTGTATCACAGGAACTTCCTCCAGCGGTATCTCTACTCCCATATCTCCCCGGGCAATCATGATGCCGTCGGCCGCCTCAATAATGCTGTCGATATTGTCCACACCCTGCTGATTCTCAATCTTGGCGATAATATTAATAAATTCACCTCCGTTTTCGTCCAGAATCTGCCTGATCTCATTTACATCTTCCGCAGAACGAGTAAAGGATGCGGCAATAAAATCAAACCCTTCCCGAATCCCAAACAGAATATCCTCCCGGTCCTTCTGACTGATAAAAGGCATATTTACACTGACTCCCGGAAGATTCACGCCCTTATGGTCAGAGATCACGCCTCCATTCACGACCCTGCAGATTACAGAGCTGCCTTCGATCCGCTCCACGACCAGCCCCACCAGTCCGTCATCTATCAGAATGCTGTCCCCTGGTTTTACATCTTTATACAGATCCGCATAAGTAACCGATACCGCCTCCTGTGTGCCCTCTATCTCTTCCGGTGTCAGAAGAAACTCCTGCCCTTCCTGCAGCTCCACTCTGCCCTCTTTAAACCTGCAGAGCCGGATCTCCGGTCCCTTTGTATCCAAAAGAGCGGCGATCGGCTTATCCAGCCGCTGCCGGACTGCCTTCAGCTCATCCAGACGTTTTTTCTGTTCCTCATAGTTCCCGTGAGAGAAATTGAATCTCGCCACATCCATACCTTCTTTGGCCAGCTGTTCCAGAACCCCTTCCCGGTCAGTGGCCGGTCCCAAGGTACAGATAATTTTTGTTTTCCGCATACAAAATCCACCTTTCTACGCCAGCAGGCTGCCCTCATATCTGCTGACGTTCTCTGATTTTCCAATGACAACAAGGATATCGCCTTCTGCAAATATATACCCGGGACTGATCTCCGTCTCGGTTATTCCTTTATGTTGGATGGCAATAATATTCAGCCCGGTTTTCTGTCTGAACCGTGTCTCCTCCAGGCTTTTTCCTATCACCCTCGTCGGCACCATAACTTCCGATATCTCAACATTATTGTCCAGTGTAATCGAATCCATCACACTGCTTACAAGCATTTTCTTGGCCAGGCGCAGGGCCATGTCGCGCTCCGGATATACAACCTCGGCGCCAATCTTCTCGAGCACCTCCCCCTGGTCTCTGCTGATAGCCTTTGCAATGACCCGCTTAACACCAAGATTGACTACGTTGAGGGTAACAAGGATGCTGGTGTCAATCTTCTCTCCAATGCAGACAACAACCGTATCACAGTTTTGAATGCCGATTTCCTCCAGCACTTCCTTCGTCAGTTCATCTGCAACATACGCAAAATCCGTATAACGCCGCAGTTCCTTCACTTTATATTCACACCGGTCCACCACAATCACTTCCCTGCCGGCTTCAGCCAGTTTTTGCGCCAGCGCTGTACCGAACCTGCCTAATCCTATAATCCCATAACTTTCTGATAATTCTTCTTTTAACATCCTCTTCAACTCCTAACCAATTGTAATATTTTCCTCGGTAAATACCGCGGTGGACGGTTGTTTAAAGCTCCACATTGTAACAATTGTAAGCGCCCCCAGCCTTCCGATAAACATCGTCATTATGATCACCAGCTTACCCGCTATACTCAAATCCGGCGTAATGCCCGTGGAGAGCCCTACCGTTCCAAAGGCAGACGTACATTCAAAGAGCAGCTGCATAAAGGAGTACTCCGGTTCGAGCAGACACATCGTAAATGTTGACGCACAAACCACAATCATCGACAACAATGTAATAATAAATGCCTTAAACACCACTTTTTCCGGGATTTTCCTCTTAAACGCAGTACAGTGCTGGTTGGTTGCCGTACTTTTAATAATATTGAGAAGTACAAACAATGTACTTGTCTTAATGCCTCCTCCGGTTGAGCCCGGTGAGGCTCCGATAAACATCAGTATCGTCAGGATAAATAGTCCCGCAGAAGTAAAGCTTCCGATCGGATATGTTGAGAATCCCGCTGTCCTGGCAGAAACGCTCTGAAAAAAGGCCCCCAGCCAGGTTATGTCTTCCGTACACTTTAGTGATAACGTCCCCACCGCAAGCAACACAATGCTGGTGAGGATTACCGCTTTAGAATGAAGGGACAGCCGCCGGAAGTTTCTGTTTTTCAGTACATCCAGAATGACCAGAAATCCCAGGCCGCCGAATATAATCAGTCCGCAAGTTGTCAGATTCAGGAGCACGTTTCCCTGATATGGTATCAGGTTTGTCAGTCCTCCCAGAATATCAAACCCCGAGTTATTAAATGCGGCTATGGAATGAAACATGCTGATTCCCAGTGCATCCAAAGGTGAATATTTTTGTACAAACACCAGAAAACTCAAGACCGCTCCTACACCTTCGAAGCACAGTGTCATAAAGAGCACATGCTTCACAAGTATGACCATGCCCTGAAAGCCGCTTACGTTCAGTGCCTCTTTCACCAGCAGCCTTTCTTTGAAGCCAATCTTTCTGCCTGCTGCCAGTATAATGCCCACGCCCACAGAGGTCACGCCCAGGCCGCCGATCTGTATCAGCAGCGCCACAACCGTTCTGCCAAAAACCGTAAAATGCTCCGCCGTATCAATCGCAATCAGACCGGTCACGCAGACAGCGCTTGTGGAGGTAAACAGAGCGTCGATCCAATGTACCTCGGCTCCCTCTCTGACAGAAACCGGCAGTTTTAATAATACGGTCCCCAAAAGAATTACACAGGCAAACCCCAGCGTAATCAGCCGGGCCGGCGACTGCTTCTTAAAGAACTCTTTTCCCGCCTGCAATATGAAATTCACAATAATTAACGCTTCCTTTCGTACTATAATTATAAGACTGTACAGAAAGCGCCTGTTCTTTTTTTCCCATCCTGCTCATGCACAAATCCGAATACAATCCTCCATAGAAGTGTATTCACATCCCTCACAAAATGGAACATTAATAAAATAACGCATGGAATTACAGCTATTTTGAATAAAACAGCCAAAATAGAATCAAAATAGACCTTTACCTTCAGATTCCAGTGATTAGGGCTCTGTTCTCTGCCTACAGAAAAAGAGGATGCCCGCGCCCCTCTGTCAGATACAGCAGAATCTGCCAGCTGACCGTTCGCACGGCTGATCTGTGCCCCACCGGGAGCAGAACTTTCCCTGTGCTGCACAGATGTTATAGAATGCCCTGAGACGAGCAGACTTACCGTAAATAACAGTACAGTAAATAAACAGATAGCAATGATTATTTTATTTTCACTTTTTATCTTCATATCCCTTACTCCTGCCTGCTCAAATGCTTCTCTGACACTGTATTTCTTTTCTATTAGATATATGCATTATAGGGCTGAAAGTTCAGGTTGTCAATCCTTAATCAATCCGAAAATCACAGAGGATTTTTTATAGCTGCGAGCACTTAGCGGCCGTATTTTGGCCACTTACGTGCGATGCATAAAAAATAGTTGGCAAGGTCTTTTCGCGCCTTACTTTTTTTATATCGTAACAGTTCATGAAAGCCCGGACTGTTACCTTGCATCACAAAAACAGCCATACCTGCACTAAAGCAGATATGGCTGTATATTAGCGTTTCCGTTACAAAAGCACCCGATTATTTCAGGTTAACTTCTGCTCCTTCACCTTCCAGTTTCGCTTTGAGTTCTTCAGCTTCTGCCTTAGAAACTGCTTCTTTCACTACCTTCGGTGCTCCGTCAACTAATTCTTTTGCTTCTTTTAATCCAAGTCCTGTGATCTCACGAACAACTTTGATTACTTTAACCTTAGAAGATCCAGCGGATACGAGCTCTACATCAAACTCATCTTTCTCTTCTGCTGCTGCACCTGCTCCGTCTCCTGCTGCTGCAACTACAACGCCTGCTGCTGCAGATACACCAAATTCTTCTTCACAAGCTTTTACTAATTCATTTAATTCTAATACTGATAACTCTTTGATCGCTTCGATCATTTCAGCTGCTGTCAATTTAGCCATTTTAATATCCTCCATTTTAGATTATTTTCCGGGCTCCCTGGCCCTCATTTTAATTTCTCACTTTTCGGTTCCCTGAAATCTCAGGTAATCCAGATCGGCTTACTCAGCCGGTGTCTCTGCTGCTTCCTCTGCAGGAGCTTCTGCTGTCTCAGCCGGAGCTTCTTCTGCTGCCGGAGCCGCTTCAGCTGCACATGCATCTGCGCCGCCCTGTTCTGCAATCTGCTTGATAACACGAGCAAAATTGGTAATAGGGGACTGCATACTTCCAAGCAATTTGGAAAGTAACTCTTCTCTTGAAGGAATCTTGGACAGTTCTGTCAATCCAGCTACGTCATATACATTTCCTTCAACTACGCCGCCCTTTAACTCAAGTTTCTGTGCATCTTTTGCAAACTTGCAAAGGATTCTGGCCGGTGCTGTTGCATCTTCTTTCGAGATCGCGATAGCGCTCGGTCCTTCCAGACAATCTGTAAGTCCTTCGAACTCAGTTCCTTCGATCGCTCTCTTAATCATGGTGTTCTTGTATACTTTGTAAATAATACCTGCTTCTCTGAGCTGTTTACGAAGTTCTGTATCCTGAGCTACTGTCAATCCACGGTAGTCAACAAGAACAACTGACTGAGCATCTTTAATCTCTTCTGAAATTGCCTCAACGATTGGTTGTTTTAATTCAACTTTTGCCACGTTCTGGTACACCTCCTTATTTTATTTGTGCGTGTACTGCCAAAAATAAAAGCCCCTGTGTCCAAAGACACAGAGGCTCAATGATTCACATTAAGAATCATGATCTTCCTCGGCAGGCGGTTCAAACTTATGCCTTACGGCACCTGCTGTCTTCGGCAGTCAATTGCTATATTAGATTAGCACTAATTAATATGCTTGTCAATAGTTTTTTTAAGAAACGCAACGCGGCTTCATATCACAACAAATACTTCTTGCCCAAATCAAATACAGGCCTTCCGTTTTCGTCCCATACCACTTCGATCATCATTGTATGTCGGTTCGGATCGTATAACGGATCTCCTGTAATCTCATCATAACAGCGGGCATGAAATACGCAGATATCTTTTGTTCCATCTTCTGATTTCACAAAAGAATTGTGACCCGGTCCAAAGACCCCTTTTTCCTCATCCGTACATAAAACCGGATTCTTGCTTTTCTTCCAATTATTAGGGTCAAGTATGTCCTCAGATCCATGGACAGACAGCAATCCCATACAATACGCCTTACCGGTATCACTGGCAGAATAAGCCACATATATCATCTGATCATGTTTTATGACTGCGGGACCTTCATTCACCCAAAAACCAATCCGTTCCCACTGATAATCAGGTGTTGACAGCAGCACCTGCGGAGTTGCAAGTTTGTCTGGCCGTTCCATTTCCGCAATGTACAGATTCGAAATCTTTTTTCCTGTTCCCGTTTTCTCGGCCCAGATATAGTAGTATTCATTATTGTGCTCCATAATTGTGGCATCCAAAGAAAAGTCCTGAAATGAAAATTCATCACCGTCCGCCGCCTGCATCTGTCCCAGCTCTTCCCATTCATCCAGAAACGGATCATTGCCTTTACACGCAAGTACATAAGGCCTGATAGCCCAAATATCATCCACGTCGCCCGCCGCGTAATAAATGTACCATTTCCCCCATAGATAATGGAGCTCCGGCGCCCAGATATGAATACTTTGTTTTCCTGACAAATGCCGTTTCCACAAAGTTTTTTCTTCCGCCTCTGCCAGGCCTTTGAGGCAATTGGCCCGTCTTAATACAATCCTGTCATATTCCGGAACAGATGCGGTAAAATAATACATTCCGTCAAAATGTCTGTATACCTGCGGGTCTGCCCTGTTCGTTATAAAAGGGGTATTGTATAATGTGGTCACATAATTTTCTCTATTCATATTGCTTCACCTGAACCCGTATCATATTCCAAGAATAGGGCCTTATTTTACAGTCTATATTTTTATTTCCGTCCAGCGCGATCCGGTTGCACAGTGGCTTTACATTTTCATGATTGCATCTGTTATCCGCCTTTATATCGTTATGGAATAAAACGGTATGTTCCGCCTCATGTTCCACACAGAATCCCTGCAGATTCACATCCAATTCTGCTGCTTCGTTTCTTCTGTTCACAAGAAATATAACCAATTCATCTGCTTCTTCATTGAGGATGGCCACCTGATCCAGATATGGAACCTCTTTGTTTTTCTTAGTCCGATAAGACGGCGCCTTTAAGACACTCTCCATTAGAACGCCTCTCCCATATGCAGCCATATGAGAAAATGGGTAAAAAATCGGCTGTACCCAGACCCCGGCTCCCGGTTCCGTCATGATAGCGGCACTGATGTTGGTAAGCAGGGACTGACATGCCGCTTTTACTCTTTCACAGTTTTTAATCATGGCCATCATCATACTTGCAAAAAGCAGAGCATCCTCCATTGTGTAAATCTGTTCACTGAATGCCGGCGCCACCTCCCAGTCTCTGGCATTAACGGAATCCGCCACTTCCCCGCCGGGAATCTCCCAAACTCCCCATTCATCAAAACAGATATCGATTTTTTTATCTGACCGCTTTTTGCTTTTTACAGTATCACAGATTCCGATGACTGTCTGAATATATTCTTCCATTTCTACAGACTGTGACAAGAATTCATCCGTTCCTCTCTCCTGTCCGCCGTAATATTGGTGCAGGGAAATATAATCTGCAAATTCATAAGTGTATTCCAATACAATTCTTTCCCAGTCTGTATACGTTGCCACATCTGTTGACGAACTCCCGCATACCACTGTCTTTATATTTGGGTCCAGAGATTTCATGGCATGCGCTGTCTGCCCCGCCAGTTTTCCATAGTCCTCGGGGGTTTTGTGTCCAATCTGCCATATCCCGTCCATCTCATTCCCAAGACACCATATCGGAATCCCATAAGGATCCTCATGGCCATTTTCACATCTCCAGTCACTATATCGGGTTCCCGCCGGCAGATTACAGTATTCCAAAAGCGACACTGCATTTTCCACGCCCCTCGTTCCGAGATTTACCGCAAATAGAGGCGTGATCTCTGCCTTTTTGGCCCAGTCCATAAACTCATCCGTGCCAAACTGGTTTGTCTCTATGGATTTCCATGCTATTTCCCTGAGCCTGGGCCTTTCCTCTTTTTTTCCCACGCCAGCCTTCCAGTTGTAACAGGATACAAAATTCCCTCCCGGATACCTGACACAGGTAACGCCCATCTCCTTCACTTTCGAAATCACGTCTTTACGGAACCCGTCCTCGTCCGCTTCCTGGTGTCCCGGTTCATAGATCCCGCTATAGACCACTCTTCCCATATGTTCTACAAACGAACCATATAGAAGAGGATTAATTTCTGCTTTCCGAAAGTCTTTGTTTATGATCAGTTCTGCTTTATACATATTTTCCTCCCCCTATTCCTTAACTCCAGAAGTAGCAATGCCTTCGATAAAAAACCTCTGTCCAAATAAAAACAACAATAGCAGCGGGCAGATAGAGATTACTGTCGCAGCCAATGTGGGACCATATTTGATGGAATTGCTTCCTACAAGTACTGCCAGGCCGGCCGACAGCGTTCTGTTTTCTACTGAACTCGTCAGCATCATCGGGTACAAAAGGTCATTCCAGTTATTCATAAAATGATAGATTCCCAGACTGATCAACGCTGGTTTTGACAGCGGTATTACAATACGTCTGTAAATCTGCAGGTTGTTCAGCCCGTCCAGCCTTGCTGCTTCTTCCAAAGATTTCGGAATCCTGGAAAAAAATGAGGTCAGCATATAGATCCCATAGGCGCCGGATGCCCTTGGCAGTATAAGGCCCAGCAAAGTGTCAAGAATTCCCAGCTTGTATTCTTCTATGTATAAAGGAATCATAATAATCTGAAACGGCACCATCATCGTTAATAATATAATCGTGAACAGTACGTTTTTCCCTCTGAACTCCATTCTCGCAAAAGCATACGCTGCCAGTGAATCAAACAACAGGCTGACCAATGTCACGCTGCCCGCAAAAACAACGGTATTCTTCAGCATACTCAATATGGGAATCGCCTCTATCACGTATTCATACTGAGAAGTCAGCCATTCCTTCGGCAGAAAAGCAGGCGGCCATCTAATGACATCTGCATCAGACTTAAAAGAAGAAACTACCAGCCACAGCAGCGGAATGAACACAAGAAGGGCAACGATACATAAAATCACATTACCGGTCACCCCAAATATCCTTCCTTTTTTCTTCATACCTGTTCCTCCTTTCTGCTGATATATTTCCTCATACAAACTGTAATAATGGCTATGATAATGAACAGGTATACAGATATTGCCGAAGCGTATCCCAGATCATGTTCCGTTTTGAAGCCTCTGTCATAAATATAACTCACCAATGTCTCTGTTTTATGCTGTGGCCCGCCTCCGGTCATAACATATATTTGGTCGAAAGCCTGAAAGGCAAGGATAAATGTAGTAACTGCACAAAATCCTATGGTCTGCTTTATAGAAGGTATCGTGATATACAGAAACTTTTTCAGCCCTGTTGCACCATCCAGATCCGCCGCTTCATATAAGGAATACGGAATATCCAGAGTCGCAGCAGTTATAATTGTCAAGGTATATCCAAAATTTCTCCAAACGGTGACCATAATGATTACAGCCATCGCATACGTGGGGTCGGACATCAAATTAGGCATCACGATACCTATTTTCTTAAGCAGGTATGCCAGCATCCCTGAATTGGAATTTAGCAGCATAGACCATAAGATACTGATCGCAGTCATAGAACAGACATATGGAATATAAAAAGATGCTCTCAGAAACTTATGCAGTTTTGTGTTTTTCTGCATGAACATGGTCAGAACCAATGCCAGTAATATCTGAACAGGTACTTCTATTACAGTGAATATAAGAGTATTTTTGGTCGCATTGAGTACACGGGCATCCTGAAACATCTTCAGATAATTCCCAATACCTGCAAATGTAATGTCCTTCATATATAAGTCCATATTCATCATGCTTATCACAAATGCAGAGACCAATGGGATAAATACAAAAACAGTCAGAACAATCATGGATGGGAGAATAAACAAATATGCCGTCTTTTGATTTTTTCCTGCTATTTTTTTTGTCTTCTCCATATTGTTTTACTCCTTTCGCAGTGAAAGTTCTGAAAAAATCAGAACTTTCACTAACCGCCATTATTTTGAAACAATCTCATCCAGTCTGCCTGCCGCATCCTGTACTTCCGTTTTGACATCCGAACCCATCAGGATATTTTCCATCATTGGTTTCATAACGTCATTATCGATCTGAGTTCCATATTCGTACCCCAGATGCCAGTCTCTGCCTATGGAAGAGGCCTCAGAAACACTGTTTAATATCTCATTCGATTTGATATCTTTATCTTCAAGCAGTGAATACGACCAAACCGGGAAACCATTGCGAACGGACCATTCCTTAAGAACGTCATCTGTCAGCCAATGTGCCATAAACTTATAGACCGCCTGACGGTCAGCATCATCTGTCCCCTTCGGAATCATGTAAGAACAGCCGCCCTCTGCTGAGTATGCTCCATCGCTGCCTGACGGCATGGCTGCAATCCCGTAATTCATGCCCAGATCATTGAGTATATTTATGTTCCAAGGACCAGCCAGACACATGGCAATCTGTCCTGACTGGAACATAGTGTCTGCTTCCGCAGACGCCAGACCGTCCGGTGATACGCCAGCCTGCTTTAATTCCTGAAGCCAGGTAAGTGTGTCAATATTTTCATCTGAAATCAAAAGATTTTCGTTTGTGGCTGTGTTAATCACATCTCCGCCATTTCCCCAAAGATACTGCACATAATATCCAAAATCAGTCGGCATGGCCAACCCATATTTTCCTTCTTCCACATTGGTCAGTGCCTTTGCACACTCTTCAAGCTCTTCAAATGTAGAAGGGGGAGCATCCGGATTCAATCCTGCATCACTGAACATATCTTTGTTGTAGTACAGATACTGCAAATTGTACTGCATCGGGACACCGTATAATTTATCCCCCACATAGGATTTCGCTACCACATTTTCATAATAATTGTCTTCATTCGTATTGGTGGTTTTCCAAAAATCACTGATATCTTCCAGTGACTCGTTATTCACATATTCCTGGATGTACTCAATACCCACCAGGATAAACGATGGTGCAGTGCCTGTAGATATGGCTGCAGGAAGCTTTGATTGGAGAGTATCGTTGTCCATGATATCCACTTCTACCTTAATCCCATCTTCATTTGTCTCATTATAGTCATTGATAATTTCTTTTAAAACGTCACCGTCAGAGCCTGTGAACACAGTCCACAGCGACAGCTTCGTTTCATCTGTTTTGGTGCTTTCATCCTTTTTCGCCTCCTGTTTTGTGCAGCCTGCAAACAAGGAACACACCATTGCACACGTTAGTAAGATACTGCTGATTTTCTTAAATTTCATAATATCCTCCTCCTATAGAATTCCTTTCTTTGTTAAATGGATTTTAATATAAAAACCTTAAATTTCTCTTAAAAATGAATAGTTTTTTTGCACTTTAACCTATTTTTTCAATAATACCATGATTTTTTTATATTTTTTGCACAATCTCTTGATTTTTCATTTTTTAATAGATATATTGTATTAGAGGTGATTGAATGAAAGTTTTGATTATTGAAGATACAAAACCCCTGGCGCAGACTCTCGCCGATCTGGTCGGAGAAGCAGGCCATTTTGCTGATCTTGTTTTTGACGGTGACACCGGTCTTGAATATGCGAGAAGCGGTTTATATGATGCGATCGTATTGGATGTCATGCTCCCCGGCATGAACGGATTTGAAATACTTAAAAGTATCCGAAATGAAAAAATAACAACTCCTGTCATGATGTTAACGGCAAGGGGGGATCTGAAAGACCGTATTTACGGATTAGACAGCGGAGCCGATTACTATCTGACAAAACCTTTTGAAACAGAGGAGTTCTCCGCCTGCCTCCGTGCCATTATGAGAAGGCAGAGCCCTATCATTGATGAAGATATGTCATTTGATGATATCACGCTCTCGACATCGCTGCATGAGTTAAAATGCGGTGACAAATGCATTAAATTAAATTCCAAGGAATATGAGCTTTTACGTCTTCTGATGCTGAACCGAAACAACATACTCTCTAAGGACATAATCATCAACAAAGTCTGGGGTTATGACTCTGATGCGACATATAATAATCTTGAGGCCTACATCTCTTTTCTTAGACGAAAACTGCATTTATTATCTTCTAATGTGACAATCTGTATCACCAGAAAAGTAGGATATTATCTAAAAAGCAGATAGATATTCCATTTCCTGAAGAATGTAAAAGGAGACACATGATCAAAAAGCTGCGTAAACAAATCATTGCCACTATCATGAGTGTATTTTCGATTCTGCTGCTTATTATACTTGTAAGTATCTTTATCTCTACCAAAGAAACTTTAGAAAGCAGCTGCTGGGATAAGCTGGAATCGGCCATCTATAAAACCTATTCCAATAAATCCCCGCTTGTTCAGGACACATCCCTGCCTATACTTGTTGTCACAGTAGATTATAAAAACAATGTAAAGCTGCTGGTGAACGACATTGAAAATCTTTCTACAGATGATATCAAAGTGCTTGTCCATGAAGTATTGACAAGCAAATCCAAATCATCCATAATTGACGGACATTTACGTTTTCTTAGAAAAAGTATCGGCATCTCCGACATCCGGATTGCCATTGCGGACATACAGACAGAACAATCGCTCCTGAGAAAACAGTTTTGGCAGCTGTTAATCATTGGAGTCATTTCAATCCTTACCTTTGGGATCTTAAGCGTTGTGTTATCTGAAAAGTTGACAAAACCGGTTCAGAATACAATCTTGTCTCAAAAAGACTTTATAGCCAATGCCTCGCATAAGCTCAAAACACCTCTGACAGTAATACTGTCAAATTCTGAGATGCTGCTGAATGCGGATGAAAATTTTGACAGGGCGGACCGCCATTCCAGGCAAAGATTGAATTTTATACACAGTGAATCCTTAAGGATGAAAGACTTGATCGAGCAGCTTCTCCAGCTGGCCAAACTGGACAGTTCAACATTGCCGGTCCATAAAGAAAAACTGGATTTTAGTTTTCTTGTATGCAACAGCATTCTTACATATGAGCCTATTATATACGATTTAGGAAAAAATTTAGATTTTAATTATATAGAAAATCTTACTGTATCGGGAAATGCTGAAAGTCTGAGACAGGTTGTGGACATCCTGATTGATAATGCAATAAAGTATTCCGCTCCTGAAACGACGATATCTGTTTCACTGACGGCTCCCAAACGAACCGTACAGTTTACCGTTGAAAGCTGTGGAAATCCTATCGGTTCCGGAGATATGAAGAGAATCTTCCAGAAATTCTACCGGATTGGTACAGACTCCGCAGGTTATGGACTGGGGCTCTCCATCGCTCAATCGATCATCGAAGAACATAACGGCTCCATCTGGGCGGAAACTGACGGAATATCTAAGAACAAATTTATCGTTCAGCTTAACAGCGTTACAGATTGATACAGGTAAAACGAACGCAAAAAAGTCCCGCCCAAAAGGCAGGACTTTTTTCTCTATGTCATCAAATTCTGATTAAGCCAGCTTCATTGGGTTGATTTTTACACCAGGTCCCATTGTGGATGTCAGTGTTACACTCTTCAAATACTGACCTTTTACAGCTGCCGGTTTTGCCTTGATGATTGCATCGATAAGCGTCTGGAAGTTGTCCGCTAACTGTTCCTCGGTAAAGGATGCCTTACCGATCGGCACATGGATAATGTTTGTTTTGTCCAATCTGTACTCAATCTTACCAGCTTTGATGTCGTTGATGGCTTTTGTTACATCCATAGTAACTGTACCAGCCTTCGGGTTTGGCATCAGACCTTTTGGTCCGAGTACACGTCCGAGACGTCCAACAACGCCCATCATGTCAGGTGTAGCTACGACAACATCAAATTCAAACCATCCCTCGTTCTGGATCTTCGGGATCAGTTCGTCTCCTCCCACGTAATCTGCTCCAGCTGCTTTTGCCTCTTCAGCTTTTGCATCTTTCGCAAATACAAGGATACGAACCTTTTTACCTGTTCCGTGCGGCAGTACAACTGCACCACGAATCTGCTGGTCTGCATGACGTCCGTCACAACCTGTTCTGATATGAGCTTCGATTGTTTCGTCAAATTTAGCTACTGCTGCTTTTTTAACTAATGCTACTGCGTCTGCCTTCTCGTACAGGTTTCCCTTTTCGATCAGTTTCGCAGCTTCGATATATTTTTTTCCTCGTTTCATCTTAAATAACCTCCTTGTGGTATTGGCGGGATCGTGCCCCTCCCACTTATTTCAACTTCGTTAAGTGTACTAAGCTCGAAAATACCTTACTTAATCTACTATTCTTCAACAACTACACCCATGGAACGGCATGTTCCTGCTACCATGCTCATAGCTGCCTCAAGTGTTGCAGCATTTAAGTCCGGCATCTTTGTCTTTGCGATCTCTTCTAACTGAGCTTTTGTGATCGTAGCAACTTTTGTCTTGTTCGGAACACCTGAACCGGATTTGATGTTGCAGGCTTTCTTGATCAGAACTGCTGCCGGCGGTGTCTTTGTTACGAAGCTGAAGCTTCTGTCATTGTATACTGTGATAACAACAGGAATGATCAGGTCTCCCTGGTCTGCTGTTCTTGCGTTGAACTGCTTTGTAAATTCAACGATATTCACACCGTGCTGTCCAAGCGCAGGACCTACCGGTGGTGCTGGTGTAGCTTTACCAGCTGGAATCTGTAATTTAATATAACCTTCTACTTTTTTTGCCATTTTTAATTACCTCCTTGTGGTATTGGCGGGATCTGAATCCCTCCCACGGTTTTTAATCCATCTTTCTTACTTCTGCGAAACCGAGTTCAACCGGTGTCTCACGGCCAAACAGCTCTACATTGATAGACAGGTTCTGCTTCTGCTCATTCAAAGACTGAATGACCCCCACAGTCCCTTCCCATGCACCGCTGAGCACGGTCACGGTATCGCCTACTGCAAACTCTACGATGACGTTCTCCTGCCTGATTCCGAGTCTGTTCATCTCTTCTTCCTCAAGCGGAACAGGTTTGGATCCGGGACCAACAAAGCCGGTCACGCCTCTGGTATTACGAACTACATACCAGGTATCGTCATTCATAATCATATGAATCATGACGTATCCCGGAAACATCTTCTTCTGGCTGGCTTTCTGGACACCGTTCTTCAGTTCGATCACTTCCTGCATAGGAACCCTGACCTCCAGAATCTGATCTTCCAGATGACGATTTTCAATTGCCTTATCAATATTTGCTTTTACTTTGTTCTCATACCCGGAATAGGTATGAACTACATACCATTTTGCCTCTGACATAAAATCACCTTTCTGCTGCGGCTGTTTACTTAACCAACAGATCAATTCCATATTTTAGGATTGCATCGATTACCGAAATCAATACCCCCAATAATAAAGAAACCGAAACGACTGCCGTGGTCTGTTTTGCAAGTGTTTTTTTGTCTGGCCAAATGACTTTCTTAAACTCTGCCTGAAGCCCTTTAAACCAGCTCTTCTTCTGAGTTTTTGCTGTTTTCTCACCCATGCCATCCACTTCCTTCCAACGACTATTTCGTTTCTTTGTGCAGTGTGTGTGATTTACAGAACTTACAGTACTTCTTCGTCTCCATGCGGTCCGGATGAGCTTTCTTATCCTTGGTCATGTTGTAATTACGATGCTTGCATTCTGTACATTCCAGTGTGATTCTTGTGCGCACAACTTCCACCTCGCTTTTTTCTTATTCACTACGTGTTACATGATGGTTGCGAAGCCATCTAAATTTAGGCATAAAAAAAAGACCTACTTCCATTCGCTAGAGCATTGTACCACAGCAAGCGGACAGAAGTCAAGCCTTTTCGCCAATTCCGGCTATTCTATCACGTGATTTCTTATAATTGCACGGATGCTTTCATTCAGATAGGGCTTCAGCTCCTGATAACTGATCGGATCGTTCTCCAGTATCGTACTGTATGACGTGGAACTGGCAAGCTCTATAATAAGGAAAAGCATGGTCTCGGGCGCCCTCAGTTTTACATCCGGATTTTCTGTTACCATTTTATGAAAGAAGCCCATGACATCTATTTCTGCGTCTGATTCATTTTTCGTAATTGCCTGCCTGAAGATGCCCCAGCTCAGGTTCTTAGAGATAAAACGCAGCACCGCCCTGCTTTTCGCCATCTCGTCCAGGACATAATCTACTATAAATATAATTTTGTCCTCAAATACCGGGATCTGCGCCTGCTCTAATGCATCGTGGGCCGCCATGAAAAGCCGCCCTGCTGTCTTGGCAATCAGCCTGTCCCGGATCTCATACTTGTCTTTAAAATAGAGATAAAATGTCCCCTTTGCCACGCCTGCCTTCTGAACGATGTCGTGGATCGATGTCTTGGAAATCCCCTGTGTCAGAAACAAGTCATATGCACTTTTAAACAGTGCCTCTAATTTCTGCTGCTTGTTTTCGTCAACTTTTCCCATAATATTCCCCACTCTTTCGATTATTTTTTCGTATCTGTCCAGACCATTATAATTTCAAAATGACCCAAAGTCAACTTTTCTTTTAAATATTATTGACTTTTGGTCATTTTTATTGTATATTACTTTTAGTCTTAAAAAATGACTAATAGTCATAATTTAAAAGGGAGGCATGAAACATGGTAAATGCAGGTAAAAAAATAGTGAAGTATCGGGTTGTCATCCTGATACTCGGCATTTTACTTCTGATACCATCGGCTTTGGGATTCCTAAAAACCAGAGTCAACTACGACATACTTTATTATCTGCCCGACAATATCGATACGATGAAGGGGCAGAACATCCTGATGGATGAATTTGGAAAGGGCGCTTTTGCAATGGAAGTTGTGGAAGGCATGAATACCAAAGATGTTGCTGAAGTAAAGGAGAAGATTAAAAGTGTAGACGGCGTTGCAGACGTCATTTGGTATGATTCCATAGCGGACACTTCCATGCCCATTGATATCCTGCCTGATAAACTGAAAGACGTGTTCAAAACTGAGGATGCCACTCTGATGGCGATCTTTTTTGATGACACGACTTCCGCAGACAGCACTATGGATGCCATAACGGAGATCCGCAGTGTTACAAATAAACAATGCTATCTGAGCAGCATGTCTGCAGTGGTCACCGACATCAAGCAGCTCTCTGAAAAGGAAACGCCAATCTATGTACTCATCGCCGTTATCCTGAGCTGTATTGTGCTTTCTGTATTTATGGACTGCTGGATACTGCCTGTTTTCTTCATGCTGAGTATTGGAATGGCAATCCTCTATAATATGGGAACCAATTACTTTCTCGGAGAGATTTCCTATATTACTAAGGCTTTGAGCGCGGTGCTCCAGCTTGGAGTTACCATGGACTACTCTATCTTCCTGTGGCACAGCTATCAGGAGAACCAGCAGCGTTACCCGGGAGATAAGGAGCGGGCAATGGCCCACGCGATTTCCAATACATTTTCCTCTGTAGTCGGAAGTTCCGTCACAACAGTGGCCGGTTTCATTGCACTTTGCTTTATGAGCTTTACTCTTGGAAAAGACCTCGGCATTGTCATGGCAAAGGGCGTCATATTCGGTGTCATAAGCTGTGTCACCATACTGCCCTCCTTCCTGCTTGTTTTTGACAAGCTGATTCAGAAAACAACGCACCGCTCCATTATCCCGAGCATGGAGAAGCCTGCAAAATTTATAACAAAACGCTTTAAGGCCTTCATTCTCATCTTCATCGTACTGCTCTTCCCCGCTCTCTGGGGATACAGCAAAGCGGAAGTTTACTATAACCTGGATGCTACCCTGCCGAAATATCTGGAAAGTATCAAAGCAAATGACAAACTGGCGGACGAATTTGATATGAATGCCACTCATATGGTTCTGGCAAATGCAGATCTTCCGGCCAAGGAGGCAAAAGCGATGCTGGATGATCTGTCCGATGTAAAAGGGGTCAAGTTCGCGCTTGGGCTCGACAGTCTCATCGGTTCCGCCATCCCCCGGGATGTTATACCTGACGGACTGACAGAGACATTAAAGGCCGGTGACTGGCAGCTGATACTGGTACAGTCCGAATACAAGGTAGCGACAGACGAAGTTAACCACCAATGCACTGTGCTGAATGATATCGTAAAAAAATACGATTCTTCCGCTATGCTGATCGGCGAGGCCCCCTGTACGAAGGATCTGATCACGATCACCGATAAGGATTTTAAGGTGGTAAGCGCGGTTTCCATTATTGCCATATTTATTATAATTGCACTCGTGTTTCAATCTATATCACTGCCGGTGATCCTTGTTGCCGTCATTGAATTTGCTATCTTCATCAACCTGGGAATCCCCTATTTTACAGGGACAAAAATGCCCTTTATCGCTTCCATTGTCATTGGAACAATACAGCTGGGGGCAACCGTTGATTATGCAATCCTGATGACAACCAGATACAAAAAAGAACGGTGCAGAGGAAAAGCAAAAAGAGATTCCATCCAGATTGCGGTTTCTGCTTCTGTCAGTTCAGTTATTGTGTCCGCCCTGGGCTTCTTCGCCGCCACATTTGGAGTGGGGCTTTATTCCGATATTGATATGATATCCGCCCTATGTACCCTGATGGCCCGGGGGGCTGTCATCAGTATGTTTACAGTTATTTTCATACTGCCATCCATGCTGATGGTCTTTGACAGAGTCATCTGCGCTACTACGAAAGATATGCGCGGATGTATCAAAAAGAAAGATAAGCCGGCCGATGAGGCCTGCGCAAATGCCTGAGCTGCGGAAATAAATGATTGAAGTCAACTGATTTATTGAGGAGGTAAACTGATATGAAAAACAGAGAATATAAGACACTCGTAGCAATCGCACTGGCTATGTCCATGGCAGCCGGCACACTGGCCGCGCCTGTTGCCTGTTATGCAAAGGAGAACACGGCCAGAACGGAGGAATCCGCCGTCAAAGATACCAAGACATCCGAGTCCGGCGTCAGGCCTGTAAAGGACGAAACTGTATATGCCAAAATAGACGGCAGCGGCTCCGTAACAGCCGTCACGGTGTCAGACCAGCTGAAAAATGTGAAGGACGTATCAGAAATTAAAGATGTTTCCACGCTGGAAAATATCGAGAATGTCAAGGGCGATGAAGCATTTACCCAGAAAAGTAACAGCATCACCTGGAATGGAGACAGCAAGGACATCTGCTATCAGGGGACGACAACCCAGGCTCTGCCGGTGGGCGTTAAAATCACATACACGCTGGACGGCAAATCCATCAGTGCCGGCGAGCTGCAGGGTAAAAGCGGTCATCTGCGGATACGCTACCAGTACCAGAACACATCGGGAAAAAACGGCAGTGAGTATACGCCGTTTCTGATGGTAACCGGACTGATTCTGGATGCTGATAAGTTCACGAATATTAAGGTCACGAACGGGAAGCTTGTCTCCGACGGTGACAGAGACATGGCTCTCGGCATGGGGCTTCCCCGGGTAAAAGAAAACCTGGGTGTGACTGATTTAGATATACCGGATTATTTTGAGCTGGAGGCAGACGTAACAGACTATGATGCCGTGGAGGGTATTACAATCGCAACTAACGATGTGTTTAACAGCCTGGAGACGGATAAACTGGATGATCTGAATGACCTGAAAAGTTCCATGAATAAACTCCAGGATTCTGCAAATCAGCTGGTGGACGGTTCGGGAGAATTGAAAAGCGGGCTGGATACACTGCTTTCCTCTTCCGGCACACTTACGGACGGGATCGGACAGCTGGTTTCGGGCAGCAGCGCCTTAAAGGATGGAACCGAAACACTGGCCTCAGGCAGCAATGAACTCAGGGACGGAAGCGCCGCCCTGGCTGAAGGAGCCTCCCAGCTGCTGGACGGAACCGGCGCACTAAACACAGGCGCCGGAGAACTCCATGCAGGATTGAATCTGGTTTCCGGCAAGGTGACCGATGAGCTTCTTCCCGGAGTTCAGGCACTGGATGCAGGCGTCCAGGAGATGCAGAAGTCTCTTGGCGCCCAGCTTCCTGCATTGTGCCAGGGAATCGCTGTCCTGAATGACGGGATCGCCCAGACCGCCGCTGGTGCTGCGGCTCTGGATGCAGGAATCCAGCAGGTAAGCGACGGAGCCGCGGCTCTGGACTCAGGTACCCGGCAGGCAGCTGCGGGGGCTGCGAATCTGAATAGCGGTATACAAGAGACTGCTGCGGGTACCGGTGAGCTGTCCGCTGCCGCGTGGCAGCTAGCCAATGCCCTCTCAGCAGGCCCAGAGAGTCAGGCTGCAGGCGATACTACCAGCAGCTGGGATGAAGTAACACAGCTTCAGGAACTGGAAACCACCCTCCAGGGCTGTGAGGATCTGCCGGAAGGCACACTGGAAGTCCTGGAAGGCGTGATTGGCAGCCTCCAGGCAGACCAGAACGAACGGGACACCCTCGCCAATACTGCTCCTGCATCGGATAACAGCGCACTTTCCCTTCTGGCCCAGAAGGTTGCTGCAGGAGCCACGGCAATAGACACTGCGTTCCACGGAGATGGTACAAATCCCGGTATTGCAGACGGAGCGGCATTCTTAAGTGCAGCGCTGAATGATGGGGATCCCGCCAGCGGAGTGCCCAGTATCGCCTATGCGGCATCTGCTCTAAATAACGCATTGAATACCGGCGATTCCAGTACTGGCACCGCCAGTATCCGGGCCGGTTCTGCCGCGCTGAATGCAGCCCTCAACACCGGCGATGCTTCAACCCAGACCCCAAGCATAAAAGACGGAATCAGCTCCCTCAATGAAGGAGTTAACGGTGAAAACGGACTCAGTACCCAGGTAAATCAGGGCGTGTCCCAGCTCAAGGCCGGCACATCACAAGTTCTTGGCGGGATCGACGGGAATGCAGGTCTTGCAGCAGGATTGAAGCAGTTATCCGAAGGCGCATCCCAGGTAAACACCGGTGCCGGAACCTTGCACGAGAAGATGGGGGAGGCCGGCGATGGCGCTTCCAGTCTTATGGAAGGCGCTTCCCGGATCGCATCCGGTGCAGGTGACCTCAATACCGGAGCAGGCACGCTTGCGGCAGGCATCCAGACACTGCAGACCGGTTCCGGCGCGTTGATCGACGGCGTAAAACAACTCGATGACGGCGCAAAAACACTGAATGACGGCATGATTCAATTCAATGAAGAAGGCATCAAAAAACTGGTCAGCGCATTTGACGGAGATCTCGACGGACTGCTAGATAAGCTGAACACGATGATAGCTTCTTCTAAAAAATATACGAATTTCTCCGGAATTTCAGACGGAATGGACGGTGAAGTGAAATTCATCTTTGTTTCTAATAAATAATGTGATCTAACACAAAATGAAACGTAATTTATGATGTAAACTTTGCGTTATCTGATTCTTCGGAAGCAGCAAAACACTGTCTTCGTCCCGGCGGCTACATGACTTTTTTTCTCATGTGCGCCGGAACTGCAGCGGTATTTTGCTGCTGTCTGATTTTTAAAGTAATTTTTTGACACCTCCTCCCGGATGCCCCCATGATCCCACCATAAAATCCCGGTGCACTGAAATTATTGGAGTATTTGCGCCTTAGCCTGCATATAATAACATGTATAGAAATATCATAAGGAGGGGCTATATGATCTATTTTATAATAGGCGTGTTTTTGTTTTGTCTGATCACCTTTGTTTTGTTTTGCATCCTGCACTGCAGCACTCTTTATGACCGACTGACAGATGACGAGCAGCAGGAAAAATTTCTGCGCCTTTACATGGACAAGTAATTATTTGCAGCAGCCCGGGCCTGCGTTATTATTACAACTATTCATTGCCTCTTCTTTGTTTTCCCTTTATAATATTTTATAATATCTTATTCTGCAGCTAACTGCCGGACAAGTTTCGAAAGGATGAAAACAATGAAGAAGCCAGGTTACTATTCTTCCGGTGAGTTTGCGCGCATGGCCCACGTCACCCTGCGCACAATCCGTTATTACGATAAACAGGATATATTAAAACCCTCTCTTGTCACAGAGTCGGGAGCACGTTTTTATACGGATGCCGATTTTGCGCGGCTTCAGCAGATTCTCTTGCTGAAGTACCTGGGTTTCTCTCTGGATGACATCCGTCAGATGACCATAAATGATTCCGATTACCACTTTATGCTGAACTCACTGCATATTCAGCTAAAGCTCGTTCAGGATCGGATCGAGCAAATGCAGCTCGTTGAAAAAGCAATCCAGGATACCGCGGAAGTGATTCAGAAGGAGCATAACATTGACTGGAGCCAGATGCTGAATCTCATCCATCTGACCAGCATGGAAAGCAGTTTGAAAAATCAGTATCAGAATGCTTCTAACATTTCTGCAAGAATCAATCTCCACAGCCTATATTCCCAGAATCCACAGGGCTGGTTTCCATGGATCTGTGAACAGTGCCGGATTGAGCCGGGAATGGAAATCCTTGAAATCGGATGCGGAGACGGGACACTTTGGCAAGAAAACCTTTCAAAGCTGCCGGCACATGTTCATATCACACTGTCCGATATCTCTGAGGGAATGCTCCGGGATGCCCGCCGGGCTGTAGGAGCAAAGGACTCCCGTTTTTCTTTTGAGGCCTTTGACTGCCACCGGCTTCCCTTCGAAGAGCACAGCCTGGATCTGGTTATTGCCAACCATGTGCTCTTCTACTGCGAGGATATCCCACAGGTATGCAGCGAAGTACAGCGTGTTCTGAAACCGGACGGCCGCTTTTTGTGCAGCGCCTACAGCTCCCGCCATATGGCGGAAGTCAGCCGACTTGTACATGAATTTGACGAAAGAATCATGCTTTCGGCAGACAAGTTATATGAAAAATTCGGCCTTGAAAATGGCGCCGGTATCCTAAAGGAATATTTCGCGGAAACAGACTGGAGACTCTACGAAGATTCTCTGCTGATCCCGGAACCGGAGCCGCTGATCTCCTATATTCTTTCCTGCCACGGCAACCAGTATCAGTATATTTCAGAACATTATACGGAATTCCGTTCATTTGTAAAAAAGAAAACAGCAGGTGGGTTTCATATTACAAAGGAGGCCGGATTATTTATCTGCACTCCCAAAAAGTAATGCTTCATCCATGCCCAACTGAGTTTTTTCCATAAAATTCTTAAGAATTTATGAAAAGGCTTGAAGGTGACCTAAGGTCACCTTTTATAATACACACACAGCTTGAATCAGAACAACTAATCTTTGATACCAGTAGTCCATACAGATAAAGGAGATTTCTTATGAAAGGAATTATTTTAGCAGGAGGTTCAGGGACGCGCCTCTATCCTCTGACAATGGTAACCTCCAAACAGTTACTGCCGATTTATGATAAACCCATGATTTATTATCCGATGTCCGTGCTCATGAATGCCGGCATCCGCGATATTTTAATTATTTCCACGCCGCAGGATACTCCCAGGTTCAGGGAGCTTTTAGGCGATGGACACCAGTTCGGTGTGGAACTTAGTTATGCAGTGCAGCCAAGCCCGGACGGTCTGGCTCAGGCATTTATCATCGGCGAAGAGTTTATCGGAAATGATACCGTTGCCATGGTTCTCGGTGATAACATTTTTGCCGGCCACGGGCTGAAAAAAAGGCTGAAAGCTGCGGTAGAAAACGCAGAATCAGGCAGAGGCGCCACCATCTTTGGCTATTATGTAGATGATCCGGAACGTTTTGGAATCGTTGAATTCAATAACGAAGGAAAGGCCATTTCTATAGAAGAAAAACCTGCAGCGCCCAAAAGCAACTACTGTGTTACCGGCCTGTATTTTTATGACAACAAAGTTGTAGAATACGCAAAAAGCCTGAAGCCAGGGGCCCGCGGGGAACTGGAGATCACAGACCTGAACTGTATCTATCTTGAAAATAACAGATTGAATGTGGAACTGCTCGGTCAGGGCTTCACCTGGCTGGATACCGGAACTCACGAGAGCCTCGTGGAAGCCACTAATTTTGTTAAAACGGTGGAATCTCACCAGCACCGCAAGATTGCATGCCTGGAGGAAATCGCCTATATGAACGGATGGATCACCAAAGATGACGTTCTGGAGGTCTATGAAATATTCAGGAAAAATCAGTACGGCCAATATCTGAAGGACGTTCTGGACGGTAAATTTCTGGATGTCCTGCATTAATAACTGCTGAAAACAAAGAATATACTATAAGGAGACTATCAACATGACAATAATCGTAACCGGCGGCGCCGGATTCATCGGAAGCAACTTTATATTTCATATGTTAGACAAATACCCGGACTACCGCATTATCTGCCTGGACTGTCTGACTTATGCAGGCAATCTCTCTACGCTCGCACCTGTAATGGATAACCCGAATTTCCGTTTTGTTAAAGAGAGCATCACAGACCGCGCTGCTGTAGAGAAATTATTCGAAGAGGAACACCCTGACATGGTCGTAAACTTTGCTGCTGAAAGCCACGTAGACCGTTCTATTGAGAACCCGGAAGTGTTCTTGGATACAAACATCAAAGGAACCGCCGTACTGATGGATGCCTGCCGCAAATACGGCATCAGCCGTTATCATCAGGTATCAACCGACGAGGTATACGGCGACCTGCCTCTGGACAGACCGGATCTGTTCTTCACCGAGGAGACGCCGATCCACACGAGTTCCCCTTACAGCTCCTCCAAGGCCGGAGCAGACCTGCTTGTAATGGCCTACTACCGTACCTATGGGCTTCCGGTCACCATCAGCCGCTGCTCTAATAACTACGGGCCATATCATTTTCCGGAAAAACTGATTCCGCTTATGATTGCAAATGCGCTAAACGACAAGCCGCTCCCGGTCTACGGCAAGGGAGAAAATGTCCGCGACTGGCTCTATGTGGAAGACCACTGCAAGGCAATTGATCTGATTATCCACAAAGGACGCGTAGGGGAAGTCTACAATATCGGCGGGCACAACGAGATGAAAAACATTGATATTGTTAAGATCATCTGTAAAGAACTCGGCAAACCAGAGAGCCTGATCACTTATGTCGAAGACCGCAAGGGCCACGACATGCGCTATGCGATTGATCCAACCAAAATCCATAGTGAGCTTGGCTGGCTTCCGGAAACTAAGTTTGCGGACGGCATCAAAAAGACCATCCAGTGGTATCTGGATCACAAAGACTGGTGGGAAAACATTATTTCCGGCGATTACCAGAACTATTATGAACAAATGTATGGGAACCGCCAGGAATTATAATTCGTTTTTTAATGAAATGGAGTGACTATATGAAGGTTTTAGTAACAGGTGTTAAAGGACAGCTCGGTTATGACTGTGTCAATGAACTGAGGAAACGGGGCCATGAAGCTGTAGGTGTTGACATTGAGGAAATGGATATCACCGATGCAGCTTCCGTAGACAGCGTGATTAGAGAAACCAATCCGGATGCGGTGATACACTGTGCTGCCTGGACTGCGGTAGATGCCGCTGAGGAGGAAGACAACAAAGAAAAAGTACGTCTGGTTAATGCAGTCGGAACACAGAACATCGCAGATGTCTGCAGGGATCTGGACTGCAAAATGCTCTACCTCTCCACAGACTATGTATTTGACGGCCAGGGCACCAAACCGTGGCAGCCAGACTGCACAGATTATAAACCGCTGAGCGTATACGGTGAGACTAAGCTGGCCGGAGAACTGGCTGTTTCCCGGACACTGGACAAATATTTTATTGTCCGTATCGCCTGGGTATTTGGCAAAAACGGAAAAAACTTTATAAAAACCATGTTGAATCTGGGCAAGACACATGATACCATTAAGGTTGTCAGCGACCAGATCGGAACTCCGACTTACACGTTTGACCTTGCAGTATTGTTAGCAGATATGATTGAAACAGAAAAATACGGCTACTATCATGCAACAAACGAGGGCGGATACATCAGCTGGTATGAGTTCACCAAGGAAATCTTCCGCCAGGCTTTCGAGATGGGGCGGACGGAATACTCTCCCGAGCGGCTGAACGTCATCCCGGTTACCACGGAGGAATACGGCATATCAAAGGCTGAACGCCCGTTCAACAGCCGGCTGGACAAAAGCAAGCTGACAGAAAACGGTTTTACACTTCTCCCCACATGGCAGGATGCCGTGCGGAGATATTTACAGGAAATTGAATTTTAGAAAAGAAGTTCTGAGATCTAAGCAGATAAACTTAGTAATACAAGGGCTGAAAGAATGTTTTTGGCCCTTCAACAAAGACTGAAACAATATCAGGAGGTAAAGATGGGACAGATTAAAGTAGAAAAAAATGTTGGCGGCATCCATGGGCTCTGTATCATCGAACCTGCCGTCCACGGCGATTCCAGGGGATATTTTATGGAAACTTACAACCAGAAGGATATGGAGGACGCAGGTCTGTCCATGCATTTTGTGCAGGATAACCAGTCCAGTTCAAGCAAAGGCGTACTGCGCGGGCTCCATTACCAGAAGGAATATCCCCAGGGAAAACTGGTAAGGGTCATCAAGGGGCATGTATTTGATGTTGCCGTTGACCTGCGGAGCGAATCCGAAACTTATGGCAAATGGTTTGGTGTTGAGCTGACCGAAGAAAATAAAAAGCAGTTTTATATACCGGAAGGCTTTGCACACGGATTTTTGGTACTCTCTGATGTTGCAGAGTTCTGTTATAAATGTACGGATTTCTATCACCCCGGCGATGAAGGCGGGCTTGCATGGAATGACCCGGAGATCGGCGTCTGCTGGCCGCAGGTGGCCGGCGAGTATAGGGGCAGCGCTTCCGCTGACGGGTATCGGCTGGAAGACGGGACCGGGCTTATATTGAGTGAGAAAGATCAGATGTGGGATGGGTTTCGGGGGACTTTTAAGTTTTAGGGGACTCTGAAACCTATAGATCTTTATTTACCATCCATATTTATTGGTTTGGATCTTCGATAAACAGTAAGTACATAATCACAGAAAGTAAAATCAGCCGCAAAGTTGCGGCTATTTTCTTGTCTTTTTTTATTTATTAAGTTTTATTGATATGGGATTTTCAATGGCAGTGTAGTATCGTTCTTCTGGCAAATACATGGATACGGTATAGTATTTTCATCCTGACACACTCGGTTCTTTATAGTGTGAATATGTCTTCTTGCTTTCTTTTTACATTCACTGAAATAAATATGTAATCTTAAACAGTTTTAAAAGTATTATGAAATTTTTATAATCGATGTGGATTTTTCTTTTTCATCTCATGTTATGTATCAATTTCCGATCTTAATACAGAATCAGCAATTAAATCATGGCCTGCTAGGATGCTTTGCATAATGATTTCTACCGTTATTGGAATATTGAAAACGCCTTCCTCAAGTCTAAACTAAACATTTCTCTTATCATTTTTCCAATATTTGTGTTCATACTAAGTATGTTGTTCAGGATCGTTTCTCCAAGGTAATTGGTCGCTTGTGCTTTTTCCTTCTCAAGTAATAAGATATAAGAAAAAGCGTAAGATTTCCTTACAGATAGTTTCCAGCAATCTTAGCGCTCTTCTCTTCCATCCTCTTTTCTTCTTACTGCTCTTCTATTGGCTGCCATAATCAACGGCTATGACGGGCAATATGATTTCTAGTATTGAATCCCTTTTATTATTTTCTTCTAATTTCCTAAGCGGTAGAAGTTAACGGAGTCTCCTGCTCTTTTGATTAGTCAAATATCATATATCATAATTATCGGCACATTCTTTTGGATAACTGTCTAAGTGTATATTGGAGGTAAATTGACTGGGCTGGGAATGTACTAATAATAACAATTATTTGGAGGTAGCAATACATTTTTCAATACGAATAGAGGAATTTGTTAAAGCAGTTCATTGATATTTGTATAATATTTCCCTTTTTAAGACAAGGGCAACATCCGTAACAGGTCTAACTGAAAGAATCATTAACAAAGATAGGAGCACAAAGTCGGATTAAAGATGCAGTCAGATACAAAACTTTCTTTCAAAACTGGATTATTTTTTTTAATAAAAAAGATGCCAATAAGAGATTTTTTCATCAAATTTTATGGTTTCAAGAAAATTAGGTGGTAATAGGAGTCAATGAATATTTCTATGTCAAATGCAGCTGAACGACAAAAATTTGTTTTGGAAGAGAGTTGCAATGAAAGTTATAAAAAATAATTTGATTATATGACTTTGTGAATACTGTTGCTAAGTAAGAGATAGCCGCATCATAATCTAAAGGTATTGCTAAATTTAAAGATGAATAATAAAGGCAATTCAATAGGCTGCTAAATAGATAACCTAAGAATAAAGCCCTTTAAAAAATTGGTTCAAGTAATTTGAACACTCAATAACGAGAAAGATGGTATGTAACATGAAGCGAGTAATTACATATGGTACTTTTGATCTTCTGCACTATGGGCATATTAATATTTTACGTCGTGCCAAGAAATTTGGCGATTACCTAATAGTAGTTTTGTCAACAGATGAATTTAACTGGAATGAAAAGCAGAAAAAATGCTACTTTTCATATGAGCAACGTAAGCAGCTTTTAGAAGCAATTCGTTATGTCGATTTAGTAATTCCTGAAACGTCTTGGGAACAGAAAAGGACAGATATTCATGAGTACCACATAGATACTTTTGTTATGGGCAATGACTGGGAGGGGAAGTTTGATTTTCTGAAAGATGAAGGCATCGAAGTAATTTATCTTCCAAGAACACCAGAAATAAGCACTTCTCAGATTAAATGTGATTTGAATAATAAAAGGAGCATGTAAGTTAGATGGATACACAGCAAGTATTACATAAGATGCACGATCTTCATTTGATTTTAGCAGATGAGTTAAAGCATATCTGTGAAAAAAACGATATAAAGTACTTTTTGATTGCTGGTTCCTTACTGGGGGCAGTCAGACATCAAGGATTTATTCCATGGGACGATGACATGGACTTTGGCATGAAACGAAATGATTTTGAAAAATTTATTAAGGTTTGCGAAAAAGAAATAGATTGTGATAAATTTTATCTTCAATACGACAGAAATGACAAATACTATACTTTCAATTTTGCGAAATTAGCACTTCGAGGAACAAAAGTTATTGAAGCTTTTTCAGACAAAGTTAATACGGAAACTGGAATATATATAGATATTTTCCCAATAGATAATCTGTCGGACAAAGCAGTTCAAAGGATTGTTCAATTGAAAAGCTTTTTTATTGTACGTAATTTGCTGTGGATTAAGTGCGGTTATGGAAATGAAGAAAGAAAAAAAGAACTATCATATAAGATTGGAAAAATAGGGGCCACTTTCTTTAATATAGAAATGCTAAAAAAGTGGAAGCACACAATTATTACAAGATATAAAGATGAAAATACCGCATTAGTAGTAACAAGCGATGGAAACTACGGCCTAAAAAAAGAAACTTTAAAAAGTGATTGGGTTGAAAGCATCCGGGAATATCGTTTTGAAGACAGATCGTTTCCAGGAATTGCTGATTATAAATCGTACCTAAGCTATTTTTATGGAGATTACATGGAACTACCGCCTATTGAGGAACGAAATCATCATGGGCGCTTAGATATTGATTTCGGAATTTATGAATAAGAGGTGTTTAGCATGGAATTTTCTACACTAGACAGAAAAGTATTCTTAATAACAGGTGCGGCGGGATTTATAGGCTACTATTTATCCAAAAGAATTTTCAAGGATATCGATAGAGCTGTAGTCATTGGCGTTGACAATATGAATGATTATTACGATATCCGGCTGAAGAAAGCACGTCTGGCGGAGTTGGTGGCTCACCCCTCGTTTGTTTTTATTAAAGGTAGCATTGCAGATAATATGTTGATTAAGGGAGTTTTCGAGAAATACAAGCCTTCTATTGTAATTAATCTTGCAGCGCAGGCTGGCGTACGATATTCCATCATCAATCCTGATGTCTATATAGAATCCAACATAATTGGTTTCTACAACATTCTGGAGGCCTGCCGTCATTCCTATGACAGCGATCAGCCCGGCGTAGAACACCTGGTGTATGCGTCCAGTTCTTCTGTTTATGGCGCTAACAAAAAGGTTCCCTATAGCATAGAGGATAAGGTGGACAATCCGGTATCACTCTATGCAGCGACTAAGAAATCTAACGAGTTGCTAGCACACGCCTACTCTAAGCTCTACAACATTCCTTCAACGGGCCTGCGTTTCTTTACGGTGTATGGCCCTGCGGGCCGTCCGGATATGGCGTACTTTGACTTCACTAATAAGCTACGTCAGGGTAAAACTATACAGATTTATAACTATGGCAATTGTAAACGGGACTTTACTTATGTGGATGATATTGTTGAGGGGGTTATGCGTGTGATGAACAAAGCTCCTGATAGAATAACGGGCGAGGACGGCCTGCCATTGCCGCCCTATGCGGTGTATAACATAGGTAACAATCAGCCAGAGAATCTGCTGAACTTTATAAAGATACTTCAAGAGGAGCTAATTCGTGCAGATGTGTTGCCGGAAAATTACGACTTTGAAAGTCACAAGGAGCTTGTACCAATGCAACCGGGCGATGTACCAGTAACGTATGCAGATACGAACGCAATAGAACGTGACTTCGGATTCATGCCCAGTACCAGCCTTCGTGACGGATTAAGGCGATTTGCAGAATGGTACAAAGAATTTTATATGTAAACAGTCCCACATTGTTTCAGGAAATCTGAATTTTAAATTTAAATGAAAAATAAAACCACAGCGTGGAGAGAGAAAATGATTATGAGAAAGTACAAAGATTTAAAAATTGCAGTTGCCGGAACTGGTTATGTGGGCCTTTCGATAGCTATATTGCTAGCACAGCACCATAAGGTGACAGCTGTCGATATCGTACCGGAAAATGTGGAACTGATTAACAACAAAAAGTCACCGATTCAGGACGAATACATTGAGATGTATCTGGCAGACAAGGATCTTGATCTGACAGCAACACTAGATGCAAAGCAAGCATATAGCGATGCCGACTTTGTGATTATCGCCACACCTACAAACTATGATTCCAAAAAGAACTTTTTCGATACTTCGGCCGTGGAGACGGTGATCAGACTGGTCATCATGTACAATCCTGAAGCCATTATAGTGATCAAGTCTACAGTTCCAGTTAGTTATACCGAGAGTATCCGTGAAAAATTTCATTGTAATAATATCATTTTCAGTCCTGAATTTTTACGCGAAAGCAAAGCTCTTTATGATAATTTATATCCTAGCCGTATCATTGTTGGCACTGATATTGGGGACACATTTCTCGTAAAGGTGGCCCATACCTTCGCAGAATTATTACAGGAGGGGGCTATTAAGGAGAACATTGATACGCTGTTTATGGGATTCACTGAAGCTGAGGCAGTCAAACTTTTTGCGAATACCTACCTTGCACTACGCGTGTCCTATTTCAACGAGCTGGATACTTATGCCGAAATGAAAGGATTGAACACACAGCAAATTATTAATGGCGTGTGTCTTGATCCTCGTATAGGAACCCATTATAACAATCCTAGTTTTGGATATGGTGGCTACTGTCTGCCAAAAGACACAAAACAGTTATTGGCAAACTATCAAGACGTGCCAGAAAAACTTATCGAGGCTATCGTGGAGTCCAACAGAACGAGAAAAGACTTCATTGCTGATAGGGTTCTGGAAGTTGCAGGTACTTATGAGGCAAACGATAGCTGGGACAAAAACAAAGAAAAAGAAGTGGTAGTTGGCGTATATCGATTGACTATGAAGAGCAATTCTGACAACTTCCGTCAGAGCAGCATCCAGGGGGTTATGAAGCGTATCAAAGCAAAAGGGGCCACTGTAATCGTCTACGAGCCAACACTGAAGAATGGAGATAAATTTTTTGGCTCGCTAGTTGTGAATGATCTGGATAAATTCAAAGCGCAGAGCATGGCAATTATTGCAAACCGCTACGACAGGCACTTGGACAATGTGAGGGAAAAGGTGTACACCAGAGACATTTTTCAGAGGGATTAAGGATGGTAGATAAAGGACAAAGTAAAAAATTATGTTTCGCGGCATCTTCCGGTGGACACTTTGAGCAGATTGCAATGCTTAAGCCTTTGATGGATAAATACGAAAGCTGTGTAGTAACAGAAAGAACAGAATATAAATCGTCAATCAAGGGGCAAAAAATGCATTACTTGCATCAGGTTAACAGGAAAGAAGTAACTTTTCCTTTTTGGATGATTGTAAATGCACTTAAAAGTATAAAAATTATTATAGAAGAAAAGCCAGATATGGTTATTAGCACAGGAGTATTAGCAATGATTCCGTTGTGTCTGATCACGAAGTTTCTTAGAAAAAAACTGATATACATTGAATCTTTTGCAAAAATTTCTTCTCCAACAGAATCAGGAAAGTTAATATATAAATTTGCTGATCAGTTTTATGTGCAATGGGAATCAATGCTGAAATTCTATCCAAATGCGATTTATTTGGGAGGGATTTATTAGGGAGTAATAACGATGATTTTTATTACATTAGGTTCACAGAAATTTCAATTTAATCGACTGTTGAAGGCAATAGATGAATTGGTTGCAAACGGATCAATAGCAGATAGAGTGTTTGCCCAGTGTGGATATAGTAATTACAAGCCACAGCACTTTGATTGTAAAGATTTTATGGATAGAGATGCGTTTACCGCAGAGATAGCAAAGGCTGATATAGTTATTACGCATGGCGGAACTGGAGCAATTATTGGAGCTTTAAAACAAGGAAAGAAAGTAATTGCAGTTCCAAGGCTGGCAAAATATGGAGAACATGTTGATGATCATCAGCTACAACTTATAGGTCAGTTTAAGGAACTAAAGCTTATATGTGAATGTCAAGATGTAGAGAAAATTAGTGAGGCGTTGAAGACTGTTAAGAAGACAGAATACAGAGCTTATGTAAGCAATACTGAGGCGATTATAAATAGCATTGAAGAGTTTATTAAGAAGTAAGATGGAGTTTTATTATGAGTATAAAAACTATGTGCCGTTCTATAATAAATGGAGCTGCGGCATTAATAGGACCAGAAAATGCATTAAAACTTGAAGCCTCCTTGCGGTTTCACAAAAGAATTGATTTAGATAGTCCGCATACTTTGTCGGATAAGATTTGTTACTTAGAATTTAGAAAAGAAAATCCTTTATCTATAATCTGCTCAGATAAATATGATGTTAGGGCTTATATTAAGAGTAAAGGATTAGGTGAAATACTTGTTCCGCTTATAGGAGACGTATATTCGGATGCTGAATCCATTGAGTTTGAAAAACTCCCGCAAAAATTTGTGCTTAAGGCTACTTACGGCTGCTCAATGAATTTGATATGTGCAGATAAAAATTTTCTGAATATTGAAGCTGCGAAACAAACAGTCGGTGAATGGCTAACAAAGGGATTCAACAGAGATACATTGGAACCACATTATCATAAAATAAAAAAACGTATTATTTGTGAGCAGTTTTTAGAAAATGCAGAATCTATATTGGACTATAAGATTCATTGCTTTAACGGAACTCCCAAATTTATTTTGGTTTGTAGCGAACGAGATAAGGGATTGAAACTAAATCTTTACGATCTTTCTTGGAACCCAATACATGAAATACGAGGAAAATATATAAATACTAATGAAATTGCGAAGCCCTCCCGATTAAAAGATATGATCAAAATAGCCAAAACATTGTCAGAAGACTTTGATTTTGTAAGAGTAGATCTTTATCAAATCAAGGATACCATCTATTTTGGCGAACTTACTTTTACTCCGGATGGAGGAATGCTTTCATACTACACTTCTCAGTTTGACGAAAAAATGGGAGAACAATTAATGATAACGGAGCAATAACGATGGAATTAGTGTACATTTTTGAAGAGCCGGAATATGGCAAAGACAAAATTAAAAAGTTAATATCTTTATCTAAGGTATTAGAAAGTATTAATACTACAGATACAGTTGTTGTTAAACCTAATTTTGTACAGGAGTCTAGAGTTCAAGATGATGACTGGGATTATGTTATTACTCATCCGGTTATTATTTCTGCGGTATTAGAGCTTTTGTGTGAAATTCTTGATCAAGATGGAAGAATCATTTTAGCGGATGCTCCGATGACAGGTGCATCGTTTGATAAAATTCTGTCTCATTTACCAGTAGAAGAATGGAAACAGTACTGCGGTGTAAAGAAAATTCCATTTGAAATCATAGACTTAAGAGACGAAGAATGGGAAATGGCGTCAAATGGTATCATATTAAATAGACAAAAACTATCTGGTGATCCATTAGGAAAAGTTTTGGCGAATTTACAAAGAGAAAATAGTGAATTTTTTTACAAATCGGCTACAACTCAAAAGTTGTATGGTGCAGATTATAATATTAAAGAAACTAATAACGCGCATAATGGGGTAGATAATTATTACAGTGTGTCAAAAACGGTGATTAGTGCAGATGTTTTTATTAATTTACCTAAATTAAAAACACATAAAAAGGCCGGAATAACTTGTTGCCTAAAAAATCTTGTAGGCATTAATACAAATAAAAATTTGTTACCCCATCATACAATAGGAACGCCTAAGGATGGTGGAGACCAGTTTGAATCTAGTTCTTCCAGCGCCTCCATTGAAAGCGGAATTACTATGGCCGCCAAAAATATGGTGGTTAAATTTAAAATCTTATCCCCACTGCTTATTCCATTAAAAAAAATTGCGGTTCTTTTCTGGGGAGACAACAAAAAGACGGCACGCAGTGGAGGATGGTTTGGAAACGATACTTTGTGGAGAACAATCTTAGACTTAAACAAAGTAATGTTCTACGCTAACTCGGATGGTACATTTCGAGAAGATAAGTGCCTGTCGAAAAAAAAGTATATTGGAATTGTCGATGGAATATACGCTGGGCAAGGAAATGGGCCTCTTGAACCAGACCTTATTAAAGCTGGCTTGTTAATTTGTGGAACAAATCCTGTTGCTATAGATTGTGTAGCAGCTAAATTGATGCACTTTGATTATAAAAAGATTCCGCAGCTGTACCATGCATTTGACATCAATAAATATAGGTTAATCGAGAGTACATATGAAGAAATAGAATGCGTATATAGAAACAAAAAGCAAAAACTATTAGATTTAGAAAGCTCTGATTTGTTTTGGAAAGCAGCACTTGGATGGATCGGACATATTGAATTGTGATCCTGATGGGATGAGATTGACCAGACGCAAAATTATATGCAACAGACAATATTTGGTAGACTCAGGTGAGAATACAGGAGAAGATTGTTGTATTTGTATTGGAGATTATAGAGGGATTATAAAATATGCATAAACATATATTAGTAATTAATACAATCGGGTTGAACTACGAAGGTATTACATTTGTCATATATAATTACTTGAATTCAATGGATAGATCAGATATGGACATTGATTTTATTGCATTTGAATCAATTAAAAAAAAACTTAAAGATACATTTGAAGAGTTGGGGAATGTATTTAATGTGCCAGATAGAAAAAAGAATACTAAGGCTTATATTAAATCGTTACATTCAATCTTAAAAAACGGTTATGACGTGGTGCATATCCATGGTAACAGCGGAACAATGTTAATTGAATCGGCCCTAGCAAAAAAATGCGGTGTAAAGCGCGTGCTATGCCATTGCCATAACACTTCATGTGAACATCCTTATTTAAATCGATTATTTAAGCCTGCTATGAATGCGTGTGTCTCACTGCGGCTTGCTTGTTCAGAGGCATCTGGAAAATGGTTGTATGGTAACCAAACATATACTGTTCTGAACAACGCTATTGATTTAAAAAAGTTCCAATTTTGTGGGAAAATGAGAACTGAAGTTAGGGCAGAATTTGGATATATATCCAGGTTTGTGATTGGGCATATTGGCTATTTTAGCCTAGTAAAGAATCAAACATTTTTGATTGATATATTTCATGAAGTGCACAACCTTCTACCAGAGGCGAGGTTGTTGCTCATTGGTGAAGGACCGATGCGTAGTGAAATGGAGCAAAAGGTGAAAGCACTCGAAATGGACGATGTTGTGACTTTTACCGGACAGCGTAGCGATGTGCAGCGATTGTACCAAGCGATGGACTGTTTTGTAATGCCCTCTCTCTGGGAAGGGCTCCCTCTTGTTATACTTGAAGCTCAGGCTAGCGGCCTGCCTGTACTCGCCTCCGATGTCATAACTGATGACGTAAAATGCACAGAGCGTATTCAATTTATGTCGTTGACAGTAAAAGCAAGAAAATGGGCTGAGCAAATTGTACAAATTAGAAAGCGGAACTTTGACAGAAACAAAGATATAACGAATGATTTTAGAGGTCATGGGTTTGATATAACAGTTGAAGCGAATAGACTGAGACAGATTTACATGGAATAAATAAGGAAGGAGATTGTATGCGGATTATAGAGGACTATAAACATTTTGTTGTGGGGGGGACAGGTAAAAAGATAGCCACTCTTCTGTTCAATCCATGTTTTCACAGCGTATGCTTATTTCGCCTGTCCAACTTCTTCTATCGTATACACCTCAGTGTAATCAGCAAAGTTATATGGTATATTAATAGGATGTTATTTCATGTTGACATAGATTATCGGGCTGATTTAGCTGGGGGATTTATGCTAGTCCATGGCCTGGGTACCGTTATAGGTAAAACAGTGATTTCAAAGGGCTGGTTAACTGTTTATCAAGGAGTTACACTTGGAGGCGGAAATGGGAAACCGTGCAGACAGGATGAGGATGGCGTTGAGAGAGGGATGCCATTATTAGAAACGGGATGTACAGTTTATGCAGGTGCAATCGTGGTCGGTGGAATACTAATCAAGGAGAATACAATAATTAAAGCAGGAAGTATAGTTTCAAACGATATCCTTTGATTTGAATGTGCTTGTAATAATTCGGAAGCTTTATCTTTGAATTAATCTATTTTATATCAATCTGAACCTAATAGTATTATTTAAAATAATTCATTACAAGTAAACTATATACTTTGTGCATTAAGCTGTAAAGGAGGTAAAATGAAAAATATTCTATTTGTTGGTAACGGCCTCGGTAACGGCGGAGCAGAGAGAGTTATTAGTCTGCTTGCTAATGCCTTAATAAATGAAGGGGAAAATGTCTATATTTTATCTTTTGTAAAAGCAGATAAAACATATAATATAAATCCCCATGTTAATATTATTAGTGCATCTAACGGTAAAAACTCCATTGATAAGAAGATAAGAAGAATTATTATGATAAGAAGAGTTGCAAAAGAACAATCTATCGATGTTGTAATTGCTTTTTCTTACTATTATGTAATGGCTGCGATCCTTGCCCTAGCCGGAACGGGAATTAAATTAATTGGTTCTGAGAGAAATGATCCAGCTCAATTGGATAATAGGACGATCTTAAAAATATTTCGGAATATGTTATATAAACGGTTGGATGTACTGGTGTGTCAAACCGAAGATGCAAAAAAATATTTTCCTTTAAAGATTCAAGATAAAATTATTATTATTATGAATCCTGTTACAGAGTGTCTTCCAGAAGCATATTTTGGAAAGAGAGACAATCGAATCGTATCTTTTTCAAGGTTAGAACCTCAAAAAAATATTCCTATGATTATCGATGCCTTTGCAATGCTGCATAATGAATATCCAGAATTGATTCTTGAATTATATGGGGAAGGTAGTCAAAAATCTGAAATTATAAATTATATCAAAGAACGTAAACTTGATAATTTCGCATTTGTACGCCCATTTGCAATAGACATACATGAGAAAATCAAAAAAGCTGCTATGTTTGTACTGGCTTCAAATTATGAAGGATTATCAAATGCTATGCTTGAAGCTATGGCAATTGGTCTTCCAACAATTTGCACAGACTGCCCTTGTGGTGGAGCAAGAATGGCTATTCAAGATAATATAAATGGATTTTTGATCCAAGTAGGAGACACTGTAGCTTTATATAGAAAAATGAAATTTATAGTAGAGAATAAGGAAAAAGCTAGAAATATAGCAATGAAAGCCACGACTATTAGAAACTCATTGAATAGTAAACATATAATAGCAAAATGGCGCGAAGTGATATAATAGTATAAAAGGATTTTAATCTATGAATATAGGACGAATAAAACCAATCAATATTATGGAGTGTTCTGGATTGTTGTATACATTTGCGGTCTCTTTTAGTGCAAGTACCGGAACTCTCTTTGTAAAGAGTACACGAGTACTTATTTTTGCTATTTTTGCATTTAATATATTTAGATCAAAAAAATTAAAAAAATTACCTTTATTATACTACACATATACAGGCACTTTTTTTGCTTTTTGCTGTTTTTCGATCATTTGGGCTGTTTCTAGAAAGATTGCTGTTAATTCAATCACGACATTGCTTTACATTATTATTATAAACTGGATTCTCTTTATTACTTTACATAAAAGGCCCAGCTATATAGTGGATATCTTTAGGGCTATTATTTGGGGGGCAATTTTTCATGCCGCCAATATATATCTGCAATTTGGCTTAACAATATATTTGTTTAATCGCGGCGGTTCAAATGGCGTTGAAAATGCTAATACATTAGCATATGTTACCTCAATAGCTGTTATATTATGTATCGTTATTACGTCAAATAATCTCGTAAAAAACAAGCATTTATATCATATCCTGTTAGTCTTGAATATTATCTCTGCTATATTGACTGCCTCAAGAAAAGTATTCTTATTTATTGGAGTATTTGTAACTGTTTATTACATCCTAAAATCCAACAATTCAATCAAGATAATTAGAAATATTATTTTAGTCTTGCTTGCCTTGTTGAGTATTATGGTTTTGATATTTAGAGTGCAATTTTTATATACACTTGTTGGATCTAGAATTGAAACTATGATCATTGGTTTTTTAGGAGGAACGACAGATAGTAGTGTTGGTTTTAGATTACATTTAATCGAATGGGGAATAGAATGGTTTAAAGAAAAGCCGTTGATTGGACATGGAATTGATTGTTATAAATTTTTATTGGGGACAAGATATTCAAATACTTGGGTAGGCTCTGCAGGGGTATATGCCCATAATAATTATATTGAATTGCTTGTTGATGTAGGACTATTAGGAACTGTGCTATATTATGCTGGTTATGTTTTAATAATTGGTAAATATATTAAGATACGGAAACTAAAGAATAATTTGGCAATAGCAATGTTAGCTATAGTTCTTTCTTTGCTAGTGACAGAGTATGGACAAATATCTTATTCCATTGCTTTTTTGCAGGAAGTTATTATGTTGATTTGGTTTATAGTTTTTAACCATAGTTCTTTTTGTAAATATTAGAGGAATATAAATGACGAACTCAATAGATAAGAAAATATACAATGCCACAAAATGGTCCTCAATAACTGAGGTTGCTGGAAAATTGGTAACTCCAGTTTCGAATATTATTCTAGCAAGAATACTAACACCGGACGCATTCGGTATTGTTGCTACAGCCTCAATGATATTTAGTTTTGCGGATATGTTTACTGATTCTGGATTTCAAAAATATCTTGTACAGCATGAGTTTAACAGTAAAAGAGAGAGAGAGGACTATGCTACTGTTGCATTTTGGACAAATATGGTGCTTTCAATAATTTTTTGGTTGCTTATCTCAATTTCTAGTGATCAACTTGCGATACTTGTTGGAAGCCCAGGTTTAGGAAGAGTATTTATTGTTTCCTGTATTTCATTGCCATTAACTTCTATGAGTAGCATTCAAATGGCCTTGTATAGAAGAAATTTTGACTTTAAGACTCTTTTTTTTGTTAGAATGATTGCTGTTGTAATTCCTTTAACTATAACAATACCACTAGCTATTTTAACAAATAGCTTCTGGGCGTTAATTGTTGGCAATGTTTGTGCCAATCTCTCTAACACTATTGTTCTGACTTGGAGATCTTCTTGGAAGCCTAAACTATTTTACGATGTTAATATATTGAAGGAGATGCTTTCCTTTAGTGTCTGGTCATTGATAGAAGCAATTTCTATTTGGATGACCAGCTATCTAGATGTATTTATCGTGGGAACATATTTGACAAGCTACTATTTGGGACTATATAAAACATCTATGAATACAGTTAACCAAATTATGACTCTAGTTACTTCTGCCACAATGCCGGTATTATTTGCGGCTTTGTCCAGAGAACAACATGATTTTGTGAAATTCAAACGTATATATTTTTCTTTCCATCGAAATGTCGGGCTGTTGCTTGTCCCCATGGGTGTTGGTATTTTTCTGTATCAAGATTTAATAACAAAAATTTTATTAGGCAGTCAATGGACAGAAGCAGCACCATTCATTGGGATGTGGGGATTTGTGAATGCGTTAAAAATTATGTTTAGCAATTACTGTTCCGAGGCGTATAGGGCAATGGGAAAACCCAAAGTTTCAGTATTCGTGCAGATTTCACAGTTAATTGTTTTAGTACCCTCCATAATTTATAGTGCTCAAATAGGATTTCAATTACTATATATTATGCGATGCTTGGTATCCTGTGAGTTAATTTTAGTTAATTTATCTGTTGTATATTTTGTTTTACATATTTCCCCATTACATATGTTCAAAAATATCGTTCCAGAGATTGGAGCTACTATCATAATGGCTTGTACTTCATTGGCTTTACGTAAAGTGTCTTCAGGAGTTGTTTGGAGTTTTGTTTCTATTGTAGTTTGTGCTATTGTGTATTTTGTTATAATTTTGCTATTTCCTAGTATACGAGATCAGTACATGTTACCAATAAAAAAATATAGCATGAAATTTCGAGGGAAGAAATAATATAATTAAGCACAGAAAATGCGATTATAGTTCGTATGTATAAAAGAGTAAAATGGCGAAGGTTCTAAAATATATTCTTTTAATTTAATTGTAGCAGGTGTTTTAGGGAGCTTTCTATGCCCTTCGGTAAAATACTATGAAGTAAAAAACAGTTCATACCAATAGCTGTCTTTCAAGGAGAAAAGTAGAGCGTTATTGGGATGTATATCTAACTGGTTTAAGGAGGATGTCTGTGCAAAAGGTAGAAATTCATTACAGAAATAAACAAATTGATGGGCTAAGAGCAGTAATGATTCTGATGATTGTAATATTTCATCTCACTTGTCGTTTCCAACAATTATATACTAACTCGGATATACCGTTTGTAAAATATTGGGGAGGAATTGGTGCACTAGTATTTTTAATGATCTCCTCATACTTTGCAGCCGAAACTAAGATTAGCCAATTACCAATAAAAATTTTCAGGTTGTGGCCTGCATATTTTATAAGTATTACAATTACTATGTTCGTACTATCCGTTCTCCCCGTTGAGGGAAGAATGTGTACCTGGAAAGATTACTTAATAAACATATTCTTTTTGAATGGATATATTAATATACCATATGTGGATGGAGCACATTGGTATATAACAACATTAATTTCTTCTCTAGTTGTTATTGCATTAATTAATAAGTCACAATCCAATGAATGTATAGGGAGCTTTTTAATTTGGATTATAGTGTCCATATGCTTTAAGATTACAAAATTGACAATGTTTACACTCTTAATAGCTGGGTCATATTCAGGAATAGTAAGTATTGGTATTGCTATCAAAAGATACATTAAATTCTATAAAGAAAAAAAAATAGCCTTGTGTAGAAAATGGTTACTTTTATTATTAATAGGACTTGGTGCAACGGGATATTTAATGGGGATGATAAAGACTGTAGAAGCTGGGATTGCAATTATTATTGTGGGTGGTTCAACATTAGAAAAATTTCCTATATTAAATTGCAGGTTATTACAATTTATTGGGGCAATCTCATATCCTTTATATCTGCTTCATCAAAATATCTCATATGCAATAGAATTGTATATGATACGACGTATTGGGAGTTTTTCAATCATCTATTCAGTGGTTGCATTTACTTTTGTTTTTATATTGGCAATTATTGTGTACAAGTACGTTGAAAAACCGTTTAATAAATGGCTAAAAAAAGCTTTTTGAATATAAACGCCGTAAGCACCAAGTATTAGGGTGGCTGGTATTTGACCACGTTTTGCTCCATAATAAGTGTAGCTAGATGCAAGCATTTCGCTCCAAAATGTATCTTCGGTTTTGATAGAGGCTGACATTTTACTACAGAATTATGGAGGTGTTTAAAACAATGTCTACTTACAAAACCAGAGTACCGGCCGACCAGCAGTATCAGCTGATCATGGAGTGCCGGAACAGCGGCCTTGCGGATTACCAATGGTGCAAAGAGCACGGGATCCATCCGGGTACTTTCTACAACTGGGGTATACGGTAAACCATGAGTACTGGCTCATTTTTTGACCGCCGTTTCCGGCGGCCAGGTCTACACATTGGTCGTTTTAGACTTGCTCCGGCAGGTCTCAGGTAACTGATCTGACCAGGGAAGTAGTTCTTCTATAAAGCTGTATTCCGTGTCATCTTGATGGTCTTTCAAAACTGTCAGGACATGGGCCAGATAACGGAACGGATTCAGGTTATTCGCCTTTGCTGTTTCCATTATGCTGTAGATGATCGCGCTGGATTTCGCGCCATCGATACTGTCGATCAGCTTCCACGCATGTTTATGCAGGCAGAAGCTGCGGAGCGCTCCTTCTGTTACGTTGTTGTCAAGAGGGACTTCACCATCATTCAGGAACACTTTCAAGGCCTCTTCCTGATTGATACAGTAATTGATCCCTTCCAGTGTTTTCCCTTTGGAAAGACGGCCTAAGGATTGAACTTCCTTTGTCCACGCAAAGAAAGCAGCCGCCAGAGGTTTGCCTGTGATCTGCCGCTGCTTCTTCCGATCATCCGGCTCCAGATCGGATAATTGATTGTCCAGATGATAAATGGCTCCAATCCGCTTTAGTGCTTCATATGCAACAGTATCTTTTGCGGTTTTTTGTGCCCCTTTCGGAAGGGCTTTTAAAGCATCCGAGAAATACCGTCTTGCATGTGTCCAGCAGCCGGCAAAATGATATCCGGATTTTCCCGGTCCAGCTTCCTGTAAGCGGAATAGCCGTCGCAGACAACCACCCCTGAGAAGCCCTTCAGAAATTCTCTTGGATGGTCTGCTTTTCGGGTGCGCTGATATTCATACAGGATGATCGGCGTGTCTGTGTAAATCTTACCGGTGCGGTAGACCCACATATAGCTCCTGCTGTTTGCGGGGCGTCCGTCTTTCGATACCATAACTGGGGTCTCGTCCGCCTGCACCACATGGAAACGATATAACTCTTTATGGAAGTAATCATAAAGGATACCAAGATACCGGTCTGCACACTGGATCATCCAGTTCGCCATCACCTGCTTGGAAATATGGATGTCATTCCGCAGGAATTCCTGGCTGATCCGATACAAAGGAAGCCCGTTTACATACTTAGCATTCATGATACTTGCTGCCAGAGAGGGGGTAAGGAGGCTGTTTCGGAGCAGATCTTTCGGACGGTCTGCCTTAACGATCGTCTGATTGTCCCTGCCGGAATAGACGGCTACATGATGTTCTTCAACTGTATACACGGCTGGCTGGACATGGACTCTTTTGTAGACTTCATCCGGAAGCTGCTTCCAGCCGTCCCCCCAAAGAGTTCCTGTAGTTTTTCGTCCGAAAGACTATGTGGGATCACTTCAACTGGAAGATCCTTTAAATCTTCCTCACGTTTCCCTTTCCTTTTTCGGCGGCTGACCTGGATCACATCCTCTTCGGCAGGCTCAACGACATAAAGAGTTTCTGTCAGGGCTTCTGCTTCGATAAAGATGAGTTCCAGTTCTAACTGGCCTGCGATGACATCCAGCTTTTCAGAAGAACGCCCATAGCGTTTATTGTTTGCATCAGCGATCTGCTCGATCAGTCGCTCCATATTTGCGTTCAGCTGGCTCATTTGATCCTGCATGGACAGGATCACTGCCATGAGTGTTTCCCTGCTGAAGCTATTCAGTTCTTCTGGTGTATAGATCTTTGACATGTCCGGTGCTCCTTTGTTTTGCTGGAACTATTGTACCGCAAAACAAAAAGCGAACCATGCAAAAAGATCCTTCGTCATTCTCACCATAGGATAAATACTCCGAAAAGCCGAAAAAACTATTAGTTTTTTCAGTTTTTCAGGGTACTTATCCACACGGCAGCTTGCCGCTGGTAAGTACTCCATAATTGAATGAATGCAATAAGGCCCAGTTGTGGATAACTTTCACGCCCCGCAAGGCGGTGAAGGTGAAAAGATTTTTGATTTTCTCCGTTTTGCACAATGCCTTACAGGAGATCCTGGGGATGTACTTCCTGAATCGGATGTCTGGAGACAATTTCCAGCCCCTGCATCAATGCATGATATTGTTCCGGTGAGATCTCCAGTGCCTCTTCTTTTGTACGGGGCCAGCTGAAACCGCCAAGCTCCAGCCTTTTGTAAAGGAGAAGAAATCCGTCACCTTCTTATCCGAATATTCGGATAAGAAGGTTTATGGTCGGGAGATAGCTTCACTTGGTGCATACAATGCACTTTCCCAGGCACAGACCCCAAAGATCCCAAAGACAGTTTTTCCTTATTTTTCCGCTGAAGAGATCCGGATTTTATTGGGCATTCCAACAACCCAAGGTAAAACTGGCAGCCGGGATGTTACATTGTTGGCTTTGCTTTATGATTCTGGTACAAGAGCACAGGAGATATGTGACATCATGATCGGTGATATAACGTTCGCGAAAACTTCTACTGTCAGGATTCACTGGAAAGGAAACAAGGCACGCGAAATTCCTATTTCTTCAGATGTCGTGAAACTGATAAAAAGATATCTGGCAGCAGGAGGAAAGCTTTGAAAGATAACAGGGATGAGTATCTGTTTCCAAACCAAAGATCTGACCGGATAACAACTGCATGTACTCGAAACCTTGTCTGTAAATATGTAACCTTGGCAAAAAGCAATAATCCAAATCACTTTAAGGAAGAAGATTATTCGCCACACAGTTTCCGCCATAGCAAAGCAATCCATATGCTTGAAGCTGGGACACCACTCATATATATAAGAAACTTTTTGGGTCATGAATCTGTTCAGACCACAGAGATTTATCTGCGCATACATCAAGGCTCTGTTTCGAAGATATTGAAAGAAAGAAAAGCTGAAACAAGTATACCGAATATACTTGAACAACCGTATTCAAAAAATCAGGATATACCCGATTTCATTCAGTGAATATTTCGCGTTTGGATGTCCGAAATTGTGGTATCTGTCAAAACGGGTTCACGGTACTGTGCTTAGCGGAATATACACACATCAACAAGATAGTGAATGGGAACATCAAAAGGATGTTTTAGAAGCATTCTGTTGTTAATGTTACCGTGCCGTCAGAACTGGTTTTCCAAATCCATCAGCCACCCACGACATCTGAAAGCGTCTTTACCCATAAGCTTCTATATAATACAGATCTAAAAAGAATCAAGCTTGTACAGAAAGATAAAGCATAGAGTTTTCTAAAGAAGCTGAATTTTTAAGTGTGCAACCCAAATCTTAACAGATTCCTTTATTCCCTTACCCTCTTCGTTCTTGCAAAAAGCAAACAAATAAAAGAAGAGTGTAAAGAATGAAAATATTATAGACATCTAAAACGGCTGATAGATTGCCACAAGACTATTCGTGATAATTTTTTTACGATTACCAAATCACTCCTTATTACATTTTTTTCGTTATAGCTTGGATTTAATCGTCTTTATAGTTGAAATCAAAAAGTCTCTATTAAAAAGAACAGCATAAATTATTACATATATTAGTGACATCAAACAATAGATTGGATTCTTTGTATAATACACGAATACCGAAATCAAAACTGACAAAAACGCTGCGACTAGATTCTTACTAATCAAGCGTACTGATACATATTTTTTGACATCAAAGTAACGGTATATTGCCATCGCAGCATATGCAACTAATGTAGAAATAGATGCCGCATACAACCCAATCACTTTAATCAAAAGCAGGTCAACCCCAACATTAATAATTGCTGCAAAAAATGATGTTTTCGCAATCTCTGTGGACTTTTTCAAAGCCACATAAATAACGCTGTATAAACCAACAACAACCTGGAATAAAACAGCAACCATTAAAATTGGAATTTGATAGTAGGCTTCATCATATTTATTGTTTACCATTAATTTAAAAATAAATGGCATACAGGCGATAATTCCTACATCAACGGCAGCAAATAGGTTGAACATCGTGTTAACTATGTCTGTCAAAAAATCATCTCTGTCACTATCATTCATATGGAGTGACACAGATTCAGTCCATGACAAATTGAATATATTATAAAATGTTACATAAATTGTCGGAAATTTGTTTGCAACAGAATAGATACCATTATAAAAAACACCGATAAAATGTGAAACAATGGTTCGATCTGATGCACCTACAACCCACCATGAAAGCTGATTCGGAACCAACGGCATAGAATATTTGAACACATTTTTAAATAATGTTTTATTGTATGCATTCACCGAAAAATATCGCCACGTTTTCATTGCCAAAAATAAATAAACACAGGTTACAAGTTTTGCCAACAATGTGGCCATAAACATTCCATAAGCCCCCCAACGAAAGCCAGCAATAAAAATAACATTAAAAACCACTGTCGTTGATGCTGATAAAAAACTTCCAATAGAGTATATAGTGTTCTTTCCAACCCCTCGCGGAAATTGTAATAGTGTATTCAAAAAAATATTTGCAAGAACATCGAGTGCAAGGAAAAATTTATACTTAATTGATATAAATCCTTGGAACACTAAAAAAAACACAATATATAAAACAGCCTGTGCTATATTGGTCAAAAACACTGTGGAAAACAATTCCTTCTGCTTGTTTTCATCATTTCTATAATCTATTAGAAATCTGAAAAGCCCGTTTTCAAATTGCCAATTGCATATAGGTGTCAGCAAAGTAATATAGGTATTAATCAAATCTACGATACCATACTCGGTTGGCTCCAGTAACGATGTATATAATGGCAAAAGTAGAAAACTTACAAATTGAGTACAGATTTTTCCCACCGTCAAAATAATTGTGTTTTTTGCTAATTCCTTTTGACGATTCATAGGTATCCTTCCTTTTATTTATTCTAATATAGTTAAAACATCTCCTGCTTTGCGCCTTGGGGATGCCGCAATTTTACAATTTGTTTCTGGCTTCAATCTATAAACTGCAATCAAGCCATTGATATCGTAGTTAGATGGAATACCTGCCAGCTGATGCATTGCCTTGCTCTTCCCAGGCAAAGATGCATTTAGCGGGCAAGCATATAAACCATACGCCTGCAATGCATACAACAAATTCATTGTGTAGACTCCAGCATCATAAACAGGTAATTTGATTTCGTTAGATGAATATAAAGACAAATCACTTGTCACAAATAGAAACAAACTGACATGTCTGCCAAACCCCTTACATCCGCCGTGAAGATTCTCTATTTCTTCAAATAGTTCTTTTTTTTCCACTGCAAAAACGTGCGTCGCCTGGCGGTTGCATGCACTTGGTGCGGTATTAGCCAATTCGATAGCATCAATTAATAATTGATTTGCGACCGGTTCCCCATCCACGTCATAAAGCCGAACAGAATGCCGTTTATAAAAAATATTTTGACAATCTTCAGCAGAGAAATTATCTTGGTCTTTTAAAGAGTATGGTCTTAACTGCTGAATCTTACTATCTTCAAACAGCTTTGTATTCACATAATCGGCATCAGAAAAATCATATGCTTCATTTGTTTTATGATACAAATACAGAATAGATATTGCGTTTTCAATTGCAAAAATATCTGCACCTTTTATTTTTTTATATGCAGCAATATTATCCTGCAAATCAATTACATTCTGTCGTCCAAACCCTGGTCTAAAATCTGTATGACTCACCCCTTTTTCAAGAATATGTGTTCCTATAATAATTAACCTTCTTCGAGATCTCTCATCATAATGCCCTGACAAGTCCGTAGCATATTCTAAATAGTCATTTTCATAATTCGAGAAATTATCTTTGATTCTCTTATCGGATTTATGTTTATTTTTTAAGTACACAATCTTTTTTACAACGGGTATTTGTTTTAAGAGAGCTTTGATTTTCACTATATTCATTGCTATCGACTCCTCTCTTCGTAAAAATCAGGTTTTCGATTTCATATGCAAATTTATATTTCGAGAGCATTCTTCAAATAGTTAAATGACTTATTTTGCTCACAATTGATATGGTCTTGTGCTTTATTATAGTCAAGGAAATTTTCTTGTAAATACGTACTTATCGACTCTCCATTATACACAGACACATCAATATCTAACTGTTTAAGCAAGCACTTAATTTTAGATTCTTTATCTCTTCTTCCACATAAAACAATTTGCTTTTGATTCTTCAGCGAAAAGACTGTTCCGTGAAACGAATCCGTTATAACCAGCTCCGCATAAATAAATGCACTTACCCATTCAGTAAAAGTAGCATATGGTAATGACAAATCTGCCCATTCCAGTTTGTTTCCTACCGCTACAATTAAAAATCCTTTCTCTTTCGCGTATCTTAGGATTTCTTGTGAGTACTGTTTCCAGTCTGAAAAAGAATAGGTTAAAATATATTTCTTTTCAGAAATCTTTATTTTATATTCATCGAATTTATATAAAAAAGTTGGGTCTAAAGTTATTTTCGATTTAATGCCCGTATTTTTCATTATAAACTCTGCTGTATTCGCATCCCTTACAGAAACTGCGCTCATCTCTTTCAAGGATTTTTCATATCCTTCTGGAAGTGCTTCATCTACATCTAAATATTCACAACTTGGTGAGTAGGTTATCTTTTTTGTATGAATGCCAACACCGTAATATATTTCATCGCACAATGGATGCTTTAAGTTAAATATCGCGTCACTTCCAAACACAATATAATCTAATCCCAGATCATCAATTTCCTCCGCTGAATGTACCGGTTCGCTTTCTTGAAATTGCTTACAATCCCCTAATACTCTGCATTTTTTTAATCCAGCAAATGTCTTGTCAAGATGTATTATGCGTTTCCACTTAGGCGGTAGATTCGCATTAAGCAGAGTTTTTTTATAATTATCAGGTCTATAATTTACCATACAACAATCAAAACCCATACTTTCAATAGTGTTATAAAGTGCCAAAGACTGAGCTACAGCACCATAATTTGCCCCAAAATACCATGTCATTATCCCCACTTTCTTTTTCACTTTGCCACCTCATCTTCATCCAAATAAATTTTTTTTCGAGGAAGTACGAACACAAGATCCCCTTTTTCATTTTTCCTTACTCTGAAAACCAAATATAACAAAATAGTATAAAGAATCATCAGTGTTCCTTCTATATTCTGAAGCGGAAATATAAAAATACCTCGAATATAGAAGTTCATAAAAAAGATCAGAACAATCAAATCCCCAATATAATAATGTTTGATTGTAGCCAAGCGCTTTAATCCTCTATTAAGAATTATTGCAGCTATGAAAGGAGCCACTTTTCCAAATTCTATTATTAATCCTCCAACCCATGTATAGAAAATATCGCCTCTAATACCTGTCTGAGATAGAATTAATGACCACTTCTCATTGGCCATGATAATTGCTGATTCTCCAAAAATATAGCGATATATCATCGAGAAGTATGCACGTCCATTCGTAGTTCCTTTAATATTGTTAAATAGAATACCATCAAAATTGTTGATTGGCTCGCCCAAATACTTATACATAAAGAACACCGCTTTGTCTCCGAATCTTGACAAGGTAATCGAAGCAAAAAAGATGCCTCCTACTACAATAACAGGAATCGATAACATAATAACCTTACGCTTACTTTCCGCACTAAGCCAATCACGCATTAGATAGATTGTACATGCGTATAACAGGAAAACAAATATCATTTCTCCTCTTCCAACTTGAACAATGATTATGCGTATATTGTTCAATAGTGCAGAAACAGCAAAAACTGTCACAAGTTTCCTGTGTTTTTCATACGCGATAAACATAATAACACTCAATCCTGTTGCGAAAATTCGAATTCCGCTATATAGCAAAGAAATCCTATTAAGCCATGCGTTTTTTGTTATTGCTGATAAGCCATCATCGCCGTAAACAGTTGACCGAAGGTCACTTAACATTCCGGTTCCCGATTTAACAACACTTAACATCGATGGAATATCTACTACAAAAAACAAAATCTGGATCATTGAGCATACAACCATTATTGCGATTAACACTCTATGGTTTAACGAATCAATACTTTCAATTTTGTTCAACCGCATTAACGGCGCCATCGCAATCATAAAAACTATATATAAGTATATGCACGGAAGTAAAGTTTGTTCGCTTGCATGTACAGAGGAGGCGTATAAGGGTTGTTGAATGAACAAAAAACTTGACCATGCCGAAACTGTATATAAAATCCAAACAAATACTCCCACACTGAGTTTATATTTCATATAGAAATATATAAGCGTAATAGTATATAGAACTGCATTAACCAACAAAACTTCTTCAGAACTCATTGCTTTTCCTCATCCATTCAACTTCACATAACCTTTTCATTATTCAAAAAACTCATCTTCCAGCATCAAGCACAGACAATGGTAAACAGGAAGATGTAATTCCTGAATCATATAAGTTTCTGCCTGCGGAACCTTGATGCAAATATCGCTCATCTGCTCCAGTTTGCTATGATTAGCGCCGGTTAAACCAATCACCTTCATCCCCTTCGCATGGGCAGTTATTGCTGCAAACAGTATATTTTTACTATTGCCACTTGTTGAAATACCAAGGAATACATCTCCTTCCTTTCCGTAACCATTTACTTGTTGTGCAAAACAAAGCAACGGCTCAGAGTCATTCATATAAGCGGTAGACAGAGCTAAATGCCCATCCAATGCAATAGCAGGAAGTGCCCCCTGTAAATTTTGTGCCAGAACTGTACCAAATTCCTCGTTTTCCCCAACAAGTTTCATAGTAAAATCTAAATCTGGCTTTCTGGGAAGTTTAAATCCTTTCATCAATTCTCCGACAATGTGTTCTGCATCCGCAGCAGAACCGCCATTTCCAGCAATTAACAATTTTCCGCCATTTCTATATGATTCTTCAAGGATTAAATATGCCTCTACAATCTCGTTCTCCACACTTTTTAATGCTGGATAACGCTCACAAAGAAAATCCATATGCTTTTTAAGCTTGTCTTTTAATTCTTTCATGTTTCAATCCCCACAAATTTCTGTTACAAATAATGTTTTACAAATCCAAGCAACGACTTTACATTCACTGTCTGGCCATAATCTTCATCGCTGTTACTCAAAAGCACAGTCCTGCATCCAGCGTTGATGCCAGCCTTAACATCATTCTCACCATCACCAACCATCCACGACTGTGACAGATCAATATTGAAGTCTTCTGCTGCCTTCAACAGCATGCCCGGCTTCGGTTTACGGCAATCACACTCGATTTTCAGCACCGGGCGCTCGCCTTCATATCCTTTGTGCGGATGATGTGGGCAATAATAAATGGCATCCAGATATGCCCCCTCTTTTCCAAGAAGGGTTTCCATCTTATTATGGATTTCTTCTAGTTCTTCAAAGGATACTTCACCACGAGCAATCACCGGCTGATTCGTCACCAAAATGGCAAGATATCCGGATTCGTTAATTTTACGAATTGCCTCAGCCACACCATCAATCAGTTCAAAGTTATTGATATCTCTAAGAAAACCAACATAATTATTGATGGTGCCATCTCTGTCAAGAAATACTGCCTTTTGCGTATTTCTCAAATTCTTTCCAGAAACACGACCTTCTTTATAATCGGTACATACTGAATAGTAACGGTCTGGTGTTCCCATATCCTTAACATATTCCGGACTATCATAACAGAACATCTTTTCTGTACCAGCTAACGGTTTCAGGAGCTGGCGGTCCAAATCAATTTTTATCATCCTACCATTTTCTCCGATTTTACCGACGGAAGCAGCATCAACACCAGCAAGTTTCAGAACATCTGGGTTGATAACATGAAGACCAGCGTTTACACGATTTCTGTAATACTGCGGCCGTTCATCCTCTTTTGCAAGCCACTTCACTACTGCACCATTCTTATCTGCAATAATCAAGCAACTATCATATGGATGGCTATTCGGGTGGGTAAAGAGTGTTACCAGCCCACCATGTCTCCGATGAAACTCAACAAATCGGTGAAAGTCCACATCGAACATTGCATCCGCATTCAAAAGAAGAAAATCAGTATTCAATTTATCTTTGATTTTAAACAATGCACCTGCATTACCTAGCGGTTCATTTTCAAAATAGTATTCGATATGAACGTCAAACGGTTTACCTGTTGCTGGAGAGGTTCCTGAGCCATCACCGAAATAGTCCATAATAATATTTCCAAGGTGGCTTACTGTGATGATAATATCATCAAATCCCTGTTCCTTTAGGCACTCAATTTCTCTTTCCAAAACCGGAATACCTTCAATTTTTATCATCGGTTTAGGAATATCACTCTCCACAGAAGAGATGCGAGTACCTTTTCCGCCTGCCATAATCACAACTTTCATTTTCTTATTCCTTTGGTACATAATTTTCTGGTGTATAATGAATCACACGGGTACCGCTATCTTCAAATTTAAATGGTATGTACAGCAACTTGCTCATTGCCCGGTGTACAGCATCTTGGTACTCAGGCTGTACATAGAATACGAGGAAACCACCACCACCCGCACCAAGAAGTTTTCCTCCTAAAGAACCAGCAGCGATACCTTTTGCATAAAGCTCGTCAATGCTATTTGTAGAAACAGCAGAACCGGTCTGACGCTTAAGTTTCCAAGTATGATCTAACATTCTTCCAAAATCATCCAAATCACTTTCTTTATCTGTTAACACTTTTTCTGCCTCGTCAACCAATGACAACATCTCTCTCAACTGTGCTGTTTTATCGACCTTACCAGCTGCATTTGCCTTCTGCACATCTGAAGAGAAACGAGTAAACCCGGTAAAGAACATCATCAGATTCTGATTAAGCTGCTTCTTTCTCTCTGGCGAGATGATTACAGGCAGAACTTCATAGCCATCTGCATTGAAATTGATGCGATTAAATCCACCAAAGGATGCTGCAATCTGATCCTGCCAGCCACCGGCTTCCTGGCACAACTTACGTTCCAGATAAATTGCTTCATCTGCCAGTTTCTTTTTGTCAGCATATTTGCCCTTTAAAGCATAAAAGGCATTCAGCATCCCGACCGCAAAAGAACTCGATGTTCCTAAACCAGAACGCGCTGGAAGATCTGCCTCATACGTGAGACGAATCTCATGCATATCCAACATCTTCATTGCGTTTCGAATTGCCGGATGCTGAATATTATCAATATTGGTCACACGTTCTGTCTTTGAATAAGACAATTCTGTGGAATAATCAAAAAAACATGGTAAGTGACGTACATTCACATAACAGTACTTATCAAACGTGGTAGACAAGACTGCGCCGCCATTCTCTTTAAAAAATATTTCCATATCTGTTCCGCCGCCGAAAAAGGACATACGAAACGGTGTCTGTGTAATAATCATTTTGAATCATGCCTCATCATTTCTATTTTGTCGCGATATATATTTGAAAAATTATCGTATGAAAATCTACACTCAACGAAATCTTTCGCTTTTTTAGTCATCCTATCTTCTTCAGGATTTTGATTATAAATATGCCTGATAGTCTGTTCATAGTCTTCTGGAGATACACAATGAAAATATTCTTCTCCATTATGTGCCGGTATGCCTTCAATCCCAATTTCATTCGTAAGAACAGGCACACCAGAAGATAACGCTTCCAAAACTTTTATCTTAATTCCCGCACCTAACAGCAATGGTGCCACAAAACACATTGCATCAGAAAAATAAGGGTCAATGGAATCCACAAATCCGGTAACGTGCACCCTATCTGATTCATATTTTATTAGAAAATCGGGCGGATTACCTCCCAGAATAACAAATCGAATATCAATATCCGATAATCTGGGAAGAACATTTTCTACAAACCATTTAGCGCTCAAACTATTTTCTTTTCTAGACATTGCCCCAAAAAACAACACATCTCTATGGTTAGATTTTCTTTCCAGATAGGACATTTTTTTATAATAGGGGATCAAACCGATAATTCTGCTTTCAGTAATTCCGTTTTCTACAAGAACCTTTTTGTTATCTGCGTTATGCGGCAATATCAGATCACAGAGTTTCAAGTTATCTACTTCTACTTTTTTTTCATTTCTGTATTTTTGACTCCATATTATCTTTTGCAAACCCTTATAAAATTCTGCTTTTCTTTGATACCCTACAAAAGTAACGTCATGTTCTGAGGCAACTAGTTTTGATGTAGGAAATAGCTCATGTACAACCCTGGCCATTATAACCATATTAGTCCATTCTAAGATTACAACATCCGGGACATATCCCTCTTCTTTATATTTAATCAACATCTCCCTAATTTCCCTTTCTTCAGTATTGGAAATTAGCTGTGCGTTTCTATTGAAAATGCTATATTTTGATTCAATATTTGCTAACTTATTTATTTTCTTCCTATTTGGATCTCCCCAATAAATAATATGGTGTGTTAAACTTGAAAGCTCTTTTTTTATTACCTCTCGCTCTTTATATTTTCCGCATGATATCAGTCTTATATCAAACCTGTCATCATTCAGAAATTGAGTAAAGTAGTAATTAAAAGTATGCCCACCCCCAGATGAATCTGTACTTATCGGAGCATACATTGAGAGCCATAATATTTTTGTTTTTTGCATAATCCAACCTCTTACTCTATCTCCGTAACTCCTAAAATTAAAATCACGCTGGTACATTAAATATTCTGACTTCATCGATTTCCTAACAATATGGCTGATCTCATCTGTATGCTCATACTTAGTGACCCATATGTTGGTTTTCTTGATAACGTCAACTTAAGACGCGATATAAAATTCATTCGATAACCTGCAATTTGACGGAGCCACATTTTATTGCAATTACTAATATCATCCGCATATAATCGTAGTATCTCCTGAGCTTGCATATCAATTGTAATAGTCGGTCTATCCATCATTTTCTGAATCGCATATTTTATTTTTTCAAAGTTTCCTTTTTTTACACCTACAACATTATTTTCATGCTGACGATAATTCATGTAAGGCGTGTGATTATAAATTATTTTTCCGCCTATAGACAGACAAACTCTGGTAATGTAAGAATCATGCATTGCTATTATATCTGGAGACTCGTGTGCCCTCAAAAAAGAAACAAGTTGATGATTCATAATCATAGTGCAACCAATAACATTCGATGCACACATTACCGTAAAGATGTCATTACATGGCGTCTTCTTATATAGATTGACCCCGTAAGGATTTAAGTTCGAATCGACCAACCGCACATTTGAATAATAAATACAAGGTATTTCGATATCTCGTATTTTTTTTATTCCCGTTTCAATCTTATTACTGTCCCAGACATCATCTTGATCGCAAAAGCAGTAAAAGTCATATTCACCGCATTTCCAAAGAATATCTATAAAACTTTTTGCTGGTTTCAAATTTTGACCGCAGAACCAGGTCACATTACTATTCTTTGTAGAGTATTCTTCTAATATAGTCCTTGTACCATCTTGAGAGCCGTCATCTCTCAAGATTATATGTACCTCAAAGTTTCCTTTTTGCTCTAACAACGAGTCAATTTGACTTCGCAAATATTTTTCTCCATTATAGGTAGAGACAAGTATTGCAACTTTCATAAGTCACTTCCCTTTACTTTTATCCATTTATTGCATACATTATTTTTGTAACTCATTTCACTTTGATTATTTTAGTCTTAATCAAAAATTGTTTAACATTTTGCCTTAAACATTGTTTGGGGAAAGCCTCAAAAACAAGTAAATTAAATTTTTTCTTTCCAATATCACTAAAGAATTTTTCCCTTCCTTTTGGTGCGATAGATGGCTGCTTCAACTGGTGGTTATTTTGAATTGCATTTTCACTATCAACACTCTCTAAATGCAATTCTGTTGTTTCAATCAGTTCAATTCCTTTTGAGGTTTGACATAAAATAAGAGAAACCCCTTTCTTTTGTTCTTGAATAGGAAGTTCGCTTCCCCACGAATCTCCCAAACTCAAATCGGATACCCTCCTTTTTTGAGCATAATGACAACTATAACAGTTTTCTGTGTAAGTTAACGAATTTAGAAAGGCAATTGAGTATTTATCACTCACACCGTTTGTAATTATCCCTTTGTAATCTCCATACAGCATAAACTTGGCTTTTACTCTAAATTTTATGTCATTAAGCTTCTCAAGTGATTGGCTATACTGTTTCAAAAATATCTCTAATATTTGAGGTGAAGGTGTCCCATGACAAATCAGGTCAATCGTATAAAGATTTTTACCCAAAGTCTTTCCAACAAAATTCTTTAGTGCTGATACTTGACATGGAAGACCTATAAAAAGTGCCTTTTTCCCGTTATTTAGCGCATTTTTTATCTGTTTATAGGCGCCACTTGGATTACTTTTTACATATTTCGACCCTACAAATTTTTCTAATTCGCTAATCTGTTCAGCACTCTCAAATCTAAACTCTCCATTTCTGAAAGTACAGCCCCATACAATTCCTCCATTTTCAACAAAGGAGAGTGCTATTGCCGTTGCTAGACCACCAGAGGAACTTCTTTTTCTTAAATTCTCATTTACCGCCCAGCCTTGGCTCCATTGAATTGGTTCATTACATTCCATCGGATTATTATTTTGACATACTTTGTGGCAAGCATTACAATTCACACATTTGCTTTCATCTATCACAGCGTTATACGATTTTAAGTTGTCTACTATGGATATGGCTTCTCTGGGGCATATATCTATACAAGCCATACACCCCGAACACTGATTAATTTCACAAACGTTTTTCATTCTGCCACCTCTAATGTTTCTATTTCACTCCAACATATTCTTTAATATTTCAATAGACTCACTTCTTTTTTCTTCCAGTATCTTATTAACTTTTGAAAAATCAATAGGAGTCATCGCCAAATTTACATCTTCATCTCTCAAAATCCGATCTGATAAACCAGTCAATCTTAAAATACTCATATTGCGAGTTCCTGTGTTGTTATTTGGGAGAACTTCCACAAACGGGGTATTTAAATTAATTGCAAATGCTGTTCCATGAAAAGAATCTGTAATTATACATTCTGCGTTCTTTATGTACGAAAGGAAATTCTCTACAGACGGACACCAAACAAACCTTCCCGGTCTGTTAATCTGATGGAGCGAAGCTGATATACGGATCAATGGGAGAGCCTTCGCTCTTGCCACTTTCTCTGCATATTCACCCAGTCTTTTAGCATTATGAAGCTGATATACCAGAACATATTTTTTTTTCTTTTTTTTTCCTATATAAGCGGACCATTCTTCCTGTGAAAGCAAAAGAGTCGGATCGATAACTTGCTGCGCCTTAAGTCCCATATTATGTAAAAGTTCCACAGCGCTATCTTCCCGAACAGCTATTTTTTCATATCGATTCAACCATTTTTTATAATAGCCACTTATCTGAGCAGCCATATCCGTATGCCCAAAACTGGCTGAGTAAGCAACTTTTTTTGAACTATCCGGTACAAACGAAAGACAATATGAGCTATCATAGGAACCATCTTCTGTTGGCCCCCACACTTGATCACTTCCTGTCATATAAATATCGGCCGTAGGTGTATATTCAATTAAATCCTTTTGAGATTCATATAGTCTCGACAGGTTAAGATAAAATTTCTGCTCACGTTCAAATTTTTTACCAGAAAAATAACTTTCCGGCTGTCTAAGTGCTAAATATATAAATCTTTTTATAGGAGTTTGATTCCACTCCTTCTTACGCTTCAACAACGTTTTTTCATGGTTCTTGTAGGACTCATCTGTTCTTACATAATTGATGATTTCACAACTATATCCAAGGTTTTCAATTGCCTTCTGCGTTGCAAATGCTTGTAATAGTGAGCCGTAGTTTGCTATCGCATGTCTTGTAATTATCGCAACTTTCATCTTATTCTCCAGTTGTACTACTATACTTATATCTTTTTTATACAATTCTCTTGTGTCGCCTATCTTTTTGGCAGGATTCCCCTCCACAATCGCATAAGATTCTATATCGTGCGTTACAATGCTTCCTGCCGCAACCAATACATCATTTCCTATTTTCACGTTATAGAGAATTATGCTGTTTCCACCTATCACTGTATATAACTTCTCGGAATTTTCAGCCCTTATTTTATAAGGCTTTCAGATCCTATCTCAAAAAATCACCCACTTTTTTGCAAAAAACGCTTTACAAATCGCTCAAAATTTGCGGCGAAGCCGATTGATTATATTTTATTTCAATCGACTGGAGGCGATTTCTTTCTTACCTTGTAATCCCGGCGGATATACCGCCTATCAGGATACTTTCGTATCCGATCTCCTGAAATTTTACCCTGATCCCTTTGGGTTTTCTAAAAGCACATGGAATTATATCGTACAGTTCTGGTATCTCAATCTTTCCCTGACAGATTCCATTATGCAGGACTGTTATTCTGTCTTTGGATCCGCACCAAGACTCCCCTCGTGTATGCTGCATTCCTACCTGCTTGCTTTAAAGCTGAAAGTAACTTCCATCACCATCTGGTGCCGTATGCTTAGGGAACCTCCTCTTTATGCCATCCTCAGCGGATTCCCTTTCGGGGATACCCCAGTGTTGGGGCTTTTTACAATTTTTTTCCAGCATCTGGCAGGAACAACCTTTCTTCCAAGGACCGTTTTCCCTTATTTTCCGTCTCTACAAACAACAGTTCCTCAAACGTTCCATCCACAAGGGGCTGATCGATCCGGAACATCTGGTTCTTGCTGGTGATGGCCCCCCTGTCCGGACTGCCGCGCAACAACAAAAAAACGGATCTGCGATTGTAAGGAAGAAGCCTGTTCTTCCTGTAACTGCAAACGCCATTATTCCCAGCCGGACTGCAACTGCGGATGGGACTCTCATCGGGAATGCTATTTCTTCGGTTACCACCTACGAATTTCTTGAAGATTTTGTGTTTATGAAAAAAAACGCCTTCTTATATGCGGTTCTCCTGCTTCCCAAACATACTTGCATTAATAAAAACCTTATGGATATTCCAGTTTTATTCATATAAAGCATTTCTTCCTAAATTTACCTTTCTCAACACTGCTTACCCACCCATTACTTCTTTTCCATCTGACTTGCGATATCTGCATCCACAATCTCTTCCCCGGTTCGATCTTTTAGCTGCTCCATACTCGACTCACTCAAACCATTGTTAACTGTCGCACACATATCACAGGTCGAATACTTATCCAATTCTTCCTTCGTCACATTACCATCACGGTAATCCCGAACAATCTTATTTTCGTACATGGAATACGGGTGCTTGCTGAATAATGCTTTAGCCTTATGAATTACAACCCATGTCGCAGGTTTCCAAATATATTTATGCATGGCAGGACTTACAGAACCAATCATCCAGCAATCTCTATCGCAACAACGTACTTTCTTTCTTACTTTCTCTGCCTCCGGACTGTTCCACAACTCGTTCCAGGTCTGACAATTCAGATTACCCATGACCTCTTTATCCTTGGTTCCATTACACGGCATCACATCACCATATGGATCAATAAAGAAGGTATCAAAGCTCATATCACACGGAAGCAGACGCTTTTGTCCATAGATATAATTGATCAGGCCATGATTAAAATAAGCACGGAACCACTTCTTCGGGCTATTGCTGCGGAGCAGTTCATTGACCAGATTCTCAAAGTTCTTCGCAACCATCGGGCGGTCATGGATGATATTCTTCGCTTCCACGAAGTAGAAGCTGTTATGTAAGCTGGCTGTAGCAAATTCCATACCCATCTCATCGGAAATCTTATAGAGCGGTATGAGGTCTGGTGCATTTTTATCCTGCACAGTCATGCCAAATCCTACATCCTTCATGCCCATTTCGCGCAACTTTTTAAGGGTCTGATAGCCACGCTGATAACCATTCTGCAGTCCACGAATTTCATTATTGGTCTGCTCCAACCCCTCAATGGAAATGCGGATACCGATCTGCGGAAATTCTTTGCAGAGATCCACAATACGGTCTGTAAAGAAACCATTTGTAGAAATTACAATACGGTCAGACTTCTTATAAAGTTCTCGCACAATCTCCTTCAAATCTGTCCGGATAAAGGGTTCTCCACCAGTGATGTTCGTAAAGTACATCTTCGGCAGCTTCTTGATCGTCTCAATACTGATTTCTTCTTCCAGTTTGGAAGGCGCTTTATAACGGTTACACATGGAACAACGAGCATTACACCGATAAGTCACAATGACCGTTCCATTCAGTTTTTTCTCGCTGTTATTTTTCTTCGCCATCTTTTTATCTCCCTTTGCAACAATATCTTTTGCATTGTCTGTGGATTTCGCAGTTTCTGCTGACTTCTTCTTTCCTCTATAAATCTGCATCAGTTTTTTGGTATATTCTTCAATATCATCAAAACTGATATCCTTACAATTTCGGCTGTAAGCATCTGTTAACTCTTTATCAACCCACAGCTTCCGGATTTTTTCTTTTAGTTCATCCTCATAACCGCTCTCAAAAAGTTCACCCGTTTTACCAATCTTAATCAGCTCTGGAATACCGCCGATATTCGCACCCAAAACTGGCGTGCCATACATCTGCGATTCCATCACAGAGAACGGGCAGTTCTCATACCACTCAGATGGGTAAATGGAAAACCGTGCCTCCCGAATCAATGTTTCCAAGGCTTCTCCAGTATGGAAGCCTACATTCTGAATATTCGGAATCCCTTTGATTTTACTTTCCAGTGGTCCTGTACCGGCAAAAACAAACCGCACATCCGGCAATTCTTTGCAAACCTTGACGAGCGCATTGATTCCCTTTTCTTTACTGAAACGTCCGAAGTAAAGAACATAGTCTTTCTTCTGAACATCTTTCCATTCAACTCTGTCCACAAAGTTATGAAGTGCTACTGTTTTCCTAGCAAACAACGGATTGCTGTCCATCTTCGTTTTCAAGAATTTGGAACAACAGATCATAGAATCAATGTACTTATACGCTCCGTTCAGTTTCCAGAATTCGGCTTCCATCGTTCCGATGGCACTCTTCGTAGTACTTCCGTGGATACACTTTCCCTTTGTGCAATTCAGGAAATGTCCGCCAAAGCATTTCTCGCAATTTTCTCCTGTATTCGGGTTATTACACATATGGTTCGGACATACCAACTGGTAATCATGTGCCGTAAAAATAATCCGGCATTTGTTGCCCTCTTTACGCCATTTCTGAATTTCCAGAATGATACTGGGCGTCAATTGGTAATTAAAGTTGTTAATATGCAGAATTTGCGGTTTAAAATCTTCCAGCACCAATCGCAGTTTTTTCCGTGCTTCCGAGGAATAAATCGTCTTAAGCGGATATGTCACTTTTACCAGCTTACTCCCACCGTGGAAATCCATATCTGACGTGTAAGCATTCACTGCGTTCCCAACGCAGCGTCCCTCATGCTCCATTCCAAAATACTGGACTTCATGTTCCTGGCTTTTCAAGTAATCTCCCAGTTTAAATATGTATGTTTCTGATCCGCCATTCGGATAAAGAAATTTGTTGATCATTAATATCCGCATATGTCCTATTCTCCATTAACTTCTATATAATCTAAGCGTCTGCTTCACCACATCATCCCAGTTGTACTTCGGGCAGATAAAGTCAGTTGCTTCACTTTTCAGCTTTTTCACTGCTTCCAGGTGGTCACAAGCGAACTGTAACTTCTCTTTCAGATCACTCACATCCGACTTCTTAAAAACCAGCGACTTATTCTCCACAACCTCAGCACATTCAGCAATATCTGAAGTCAAGCAACAGTTCCCATAACTCATTGCCTCCAGCAAGCTCAAAGGCATTCCTTCCAAATCAGATGGCAGACAATACACATACGCATTACTGTACAGTTCGTCCAGCATCTGTCCCTGTATAAAACCAGTGAAGATAATGCGTTCATCGTCTTTTGCCAGTTCTTTTAATTCCTGTGTAAAAACATCTGTATCACTAGAACCTCCAGCAATCACAAGTTTCTTGTCCGTCATAACTTGCTTAAAAGCTTCTATCAAATATGTAATTCCCTTTTCAGGAACCAATCGTCCAAGAAAAAGAATATATTCATTCTTGCCAAGTGAAAATTTTTCTCTAATCAATCGAGGTTCACGAAGTATCGGTCTGCTAACTCCATTTGGAATAAACACCGTCTTTCTCCCATAAGTGTCCATGAAATATTTTTGTACACCTGCGGAAAGGACGATGATCTCATCCGCATATTTCGCAGCGATATTTTCTCCAAATTTGATATACCTGCTGGCAAACCCACCCCATTTTGCGCGTTGCCAATCAATGCCATGTATCGTTGCAATACATCTTTTACCAAACAATTTCGGCAGCCACAACATAGCGCAAGGGCCTTCCGCATGAAAATGAACCACATCATATTTTCCAATAGCAGCATGGATTGCACCAAAAAATGAAGATGTCATTGCCGCAAGCCTTTTTTTATTAATCGTAGGAACGGATTTCAGCTTTACGCCCTTATATTCATTCAAGAAATTACTGTCGAATTCTTTTCCACTCACATGATGACCTGATCTATTGTAACAAGTAACTGAATGTCCCTCTTTCACCATACGAGTAGATAATTCCTCCACTACAATCTCAATACCGCCTTCCCTTGATGGAATGCGCTTATGCCCCAACATCGCAATATTCAATTTATTCTTCATCTGCGCGCACTCCTAATCTATTACTTATTTCAGTTTGCTTTCTTGTCTATAAACACTGTGTTCATTATTAACGCTCACAGTGCGGAATCATGTAAAAATCTTCCTATTATAAATGCACCATCTTCTTACCGTGACAGGTCTACCATATAATTTCAGTGCATAGCTTCATCAAAGCACGTCTACACTCCATTACGTGTTATCATGCATTTTTCCCGTCAGCACTAAGGCAGGTTTCCCCTATGATTACGTGTTATCGTGCCCTATTTTCCATATTCCAACGAAGCTCGAAAAACGCACATTTTTTGTGCAAGTTGCACAATGAGTTTATCAGTTGCCCTTTCCAATTGCTCCGCTCCCATAGGTCTACATTTCATTTCGTGTTATCATGCCCCTTGGTACGGGGCATAAATAATGACTTTTTAGATCGTCATAGGGCAGCATATTGGCACTGATTTTATGGGATAGACATTTGTAGGAGCTGTAATTATTACAAAACCCACAGTACTATATGCCTCTTTAGCATCCAGTGTTGCGATCAAATCCAGCTATTTTTCTGCAAGATATTTTTCAATATAATCGTCCTGGATCGGAATTTTCTGTTGTTAATTAACTCAACCTTCTCAGGAATGATGTCCACAGCAAAAACTTAATGATGCTGTGAATGGAGAGTAGCAATAGAGAGACCAACGTAACCGGTACCAGCAACCGCGATGTATTTCTTCTGAGGCATTTTTTACTCTCCTTAATCTGTTTCTTTACTTTATCTATATATAAACCACCATTTTTCAGTCGGAACTAGCGTATTCATTTCATCCCGAAGCACCTACCTCCGGAATGTTCTTATCATTTTCACTTATCTTGTTGGCAAAAAGCTAAACGATAACTACACCGCCTTTAGCCTGAACGAGGCAGGTTCGTATTTTCCAGGTCATAGAACAGATCAATATTTCCTGAATACATAATGACGAACTTACCACCCAAACCGTATTTCTTTTTGAATTCCAGCACTTTTGAATGGTTTTCCGGCATCGGGTAAAACTCATTTTCATCAATCCAGTTGTTGATCAACACGGTCTTAGGAACCAGCTTTCCTTCGAATCTTTCCTCGACAGCCTCACCCAGATCACGGGCAACTGTACTCACAAGGTTACTCCGTTTACAGCTGAATTTGTCGAACCACATCATGGTGTCGGTGATCAACGTGCTCTTGGTTTATCCAACGACCAACACTTGCTCCGGGTTGAAGTTCTGTATGTTGTATAACTACTTGGCGTGTCTCACCCATTCCACCAACGAAATAGGAAACAATGTTCTTTACTCTACTCTTCTTGTTGGTCTTACTGAATTCCAGCACTCGGATTCGAACTACTTTCACACCGTAGATTTCTTCTTCGTAATATTTCTGCGTCTTGTATTTAACTTCAATAGTTCCAGAGTAACTCGGAACTACGTAAATCGGCATAATTTTTAATATATCCAGCATGCACTTCGCTAATTTACGGAGACTATTTCCCGTTAACACTGTATCTTGAGGATAGTAATGAGCAGATATCAAATTTTTTTAAACTATTTGATATTTTGCTTTGTTCCTCACAAGCTCTATATCTAACAGTAGATGTGATACCCTGAATTATCCACCTTGTCATCGGTTCTGTACGTCTCCATCTTTTTAGAGCCGTAAACACTGGAGGAAAAGCCTGTTCAAGAGGTTCCATGCCATTCTGGTATTGTTCCATATATCAAGAAGCCGCCATTTCTTGGCGGCTGAGACATCCAAAATATAACTCCTTGTTTTCCAAACATAAATGTACTCCTCGTAGTGAGAAAAAAATACGGCACAATATTCTTACCCCAATTCTTTTTTATCTTATTGAGCCGTACTTCCCGAATTCAAAATACCGCCATATTGTTATTATTCTCTCCACAACACTTTTGTGTATTGTACTTCAACCTTAATGTGCAAAGGTACTGCTAAGCCACACAAAATACCAGCATATTGAACATATCAGGCACGCCCTCCATAGATTCATGGAGGCATTGTCCAAATAATGAGATGTCAAGAAAGGGTAGTGAGTTCAGAAATTAAAAACTCTTTTAACAGCCCAATTCTGTGTCTCCATATTAGCTTCCTGTTTTCCAGAATTTATGTTCAAACATAACTAAAAAGCAACGCATGTCATGGCCTCCAACTCCAAATAATTGTTATTATTTTGAGTTTAAATTCCCTAAACCGCCCCCTTCTGCCCCAGCACAATCAATACCGTCCGCCAAATAATCTTAAAATCCATCATCAGCGTCCATTCTGTTATGTACTTAGCATCCAAAGCCACAACTTCCTCAAAGTCCACAATATCACTTCGGCCACTCACCTGCCACATCCCAGTCAGTCCCGGTCTCATAGCCAGCCGCTTCCTGTGACGCACTTCATACTGTTCATACTCATCCACCGTTGGAGGCCGTGTGCCTACAAGGCTCATGTCCCCCTTCAGGACGTTCCAGAACTGCGGAAGTTCATCGATACTGCTTTTCCTTAAAAAGTGTCCGATGGGGATGATCCGCGGATCGTTATCCATCTTGAACATAAAGCCGCTCATCTTGTTCTGTTCCATCAGTTCTTTTTTCCGCGCCTCTGCATCAGGGTACATGGTACGGAATTTGTAAATCTTAAACCGTCTTCCGTTTCTCCCTACTCTTTCCTGAGAAAAGAAAACCGGTCCTGGTGACTGCTTCTTAATAATCGGAGCAAATATGATAAATGCAATCCCGGTTATTATCAGTCCTACCAAACCTCCTGCAACATCCATCAGCCGTTTGAAGAACAACTGCCTCGGCGTCGCGAACTTCATACTGGAAGACAAGACCATATAACTTGCAAATCTCTGGATTCTTTTGTTTTCAACCTGCTCTGTAAATCGAGCCAGGTTTACATGGGATACCAAGCCCATGCCCACGAATATGCTCATCAGCCTTTCGGCGTCTTTTTCCTGCCCGGGCAGGTCTATGAACACTTCGTCTATGATGCTGTCTTGTATGTATTTGATGATATGGTCTTTATCGGCCACTACGGGTACATATTTGATACTGGTTCCAACCTGGTCGGCTGTGTCATACAGCGCGCAAGCGGTCAGCTGGTAATCTCTGTATGGCTGAAGCAGACCTTCGATTGTTTCCTCAATCCGCGCTGAGGTAGATATGATCAGCACTTTTCTTCTGGCTTTCTTACCGCTTATCCGCATGCGTATGATCCGCTTCCAGAATAATCTTTCCACAATCATAAAGCACATGCTCATAGGGCACATGGATAAAACTATTGCCCTTGAATAGGAACTGGATTCTTTAAATATGAACATCCATATAATAAGCCCTACTGTGACAAACCCACAGTGTAATATTGACTGCTTTATCTCCGCCATGTAACCGCGGCGTATGATATTTTCATAACTGTTTATAAAGAATACTGCCAGCAGGCTTACAAACACGATGGCCCAAATCATACTCTGATACTGATCGCTCAGACCGCCCTCTGGAAAACCGTTTCTTATTAAATAAGAAATGAAAAATGCAACCTCAAGGCACACAATGTCCAATATCGTAAAGTCTAAATGTTTAGCCCAGCCCTTTACAATATTCTGATACATGCTTCTCCCCCATCCTCATACTACTTAACGGATACTAATCGGTTTCTCATTCCATATACGGTATCACTCTTCGTTTCCATAGTTTCCATAGTACTTGCCGTAATATCTTCCGTAGTATCTTCCATAATATTGGTTCAGCTTCATATCAACCTTGTTCAGTACAACTCCTAAGATCGGGCATTCTGATTTTTCCAGCTGCTTTTTAACATTTTTAGCAAATTTGTAACTGATCGCCTGAGATGCAATTACCATCACAGCAGCATCGCATTGTTTTGCTATGATCGCGCTGTCAATTACACTTCCAAGAGGCGGTGCATCTATAATAATGTAATCATAAACTTTTCTGGCGCTACTGATTAAGTTTTCAAAGCGCTTGTGTCCCAGAAGCTCTGCGGGATTCGGCGGTACCACACCTGCAAACATCACAACAAGGCCGGCTTTCTGCGTCTTGTACATGATGTCACCGACCTCAGCCTGACCGGCCAGAAAATGAGACAATCCTTTTATGGATCCTGTTACCTTATGGCGGCCGGCAAGTACTGACTTTCTAAGATCTGCATCAATAAACAACACCTTTTTCCCTGCCTCTGCTAAAGAACTGGCTACAGAAAGGGATACTGTGCTTTTTCCTTCATTTGGCGTACAGCTTGTAAAAACGATGACCTTATTATCCGCTCCGGAAAATTCGATATTCGTACGGAGGGTCTTATACGCCTCATTACTTCTGAAATCCTTGTCCATGCCTTTCAGCACCATTTCCTGCATTACACTTATCCTCCTATGACCCTGCTTTCCAGCTGCAACTCTTTCAGTTGCTCCAAGGGTGTCTTAACTTTCTGTTTCGCTTTTTATCTTTCTAAGCATGGATGACGCGTTAACGAAAAATATCTTTCTCATGTACGGCTCCCCATATTTTTTCTTTACATATGCCGCTGCCTTTTCCATTCTGGGGGCTCTGCTCTCCGAGTGGTGTGCATCCGTGCCTACGCCAAACACCATATCCTGATTCATCAGATCCTTTACAAACTGCCTGGCCTTTCTCCCGGAATCTCCAATAATACTGCCCGAGTTAATCTGTATATTAACCCCCATGTTCCAGATATGCTCTGTCAGCTCAAACTTATCAACCAGACAAAGATATCTCTCCGCATGCGCAAGAATCACTTCGTACCCCGCTGACTGTATCTGCTGCAGTCCCTGTTTGATATAGGAAAAATTATCTCCTGGTGAAAACTCTACCATGACCTGATTTCTTCTGTTCATTGTGAGTATCTCACCCCGCCTGATCTTTTCAGGAACATCCTGTCCAAAATATATTTCCGTACCAAGATAGATTCGGAATTTGTCATCAATGTTCTGTGCGGCTTTACGGACTAAAGTTAGTTTCTTTCTTAATACGTCAGGATGCTCGTGTCCTCTGCGGGGATGGTAATGGGGAGTCGCTATCATACAACGGATGCCTTCATCATAAGCAATGTGCAGCATCTTCTCTGTCTCCTCCATATTGGCAGCCCCATCATCTACTCCAGGAAGGATATGGCAGTGCATGTCAATATATCTTTCCATCAGGCTGGCCTCCTAGTCATTCCTGTGACTTTCTATCTATATATCTGTACTATGCATTAAAACATAGTATTACACCTTTTTCTTTTACCAGATACAACATTTAGTTTATCGCTTACTTTCCCATTTGTCAAGAAATCTGTAGAATTTGTACTAACATTGCGTTTTATTGTCATATTATGCAAATTACCAGAAAGCCCGCAAATACGCCACAATTCAATTTATAAACTTTGTTTTTTTATGATTAATTGGTACGAAGTGCGCAAATAACAGACTTTATCACAAAATGCAGAGCAGACTCGCACACTTCTATATGTGTCTGCCGCTTTTTTTACAGAATTTGCTTTTTTATATGCCGCCGTAATTACACTCTGTAAATGTGCTTCTTTTTGTAACTTATTGGAATTGCCCGCTTTTCGGGTATATACCTTATGGCGGCGTTTGCATCCCCCCCGGAGGGTTTTGTATAATAGGAAAGTGCTAGGCAATTTCCTATTATACAAAAAAATCTCTTTCTGGCAATTACTGTCAGAAAGAGATTTGATTTGCTTATTCTCATTTGTTGTTTTATAAGTACAAATTATTTGTTATAAGCTTTTTTTCTGTTCAGGCCGTAAGCTCCAGCTGCTGCTGCCATTGCTAATACGCCTAATGCAAGAACGAGTGAAGACTCGCCTGTCTTTGGTGATGTTCCAGTTGCTGTTCCATTACCGCTGTTTGTTAATGTGCTGTTGTCAACAACGATTGCTACTGGTGATAAGCTGTCGAAAGTACCTGTGATAACGCCGTCGCCAACGCTTCCTGTTACGTTCTTCCAGCTGCCGTCAAAGTGAAGCACTGCTGCTTTTGTGTTTGATGTTGCTCCTGCTAACGGGAAGCTGATTGTCAGCGGGCCATTAGCAAAATCCCAATCCGGTGCTGTCAGATCAAATGATGTTACCAGTGTTCCGTTCGGAATAACTGCTGTGATGTCTGCAGCGCTTGGTGTCTGTGTTGCAGCGGCAAATGTTACGGTAACCGGATTGCCGTCCTTGTCTGTGGCTTTTGTACCACTCTGGAAATTAGCTGACGGGCTTCCTGCAGCAAATACACCCATGGTCATAGTAAGAAGCATTACGGCTGATACTAAAACCCCCACTAATTTCTTCATTCTACTTTTTTTCATGACTAGTCCCTCCTAAGTAAAATAATAAAATTCTAGTTCATTTCCATATTGTATCACATATCCTTCAATTTGTAAAAGGTTTTAACTACCATTTTTTGTAATTCGTCCTCATTTGTATAAAATTCGTCATGTTCTGCACCGGCCCGTTCTTCTCCGGGAATCGTCTGGATTTCGCCGGACATCTCATAATTGGATAACGCCATAATCTCATCCGCGCTCATATCCGTCGTGAAATAAGGGTTTGCTCCTGTCATGAGTTTGGCATATAGCTCTGTATCCCTCTGGGATGCATCCTTTAATTGTGACATCAGCGCCATGACGAACTGTGTCTGCCGCTCCATTCGGTCATTGTTGCTTCCTGTAACGTTGATATCCCGGTAACGTACATACTTTTCTGCCTGTTCTCCCGTCAGAGTAAGGGTTTTCCCCTGCTCAAAGACAGGATCTACATAGGTATAATCCTTGGGAACCGTAATCTCAACGCCTCCCAGCAGATCATTCACCGTAGAGATTCCGTCAATACTCATTGCAATGGATGCACTGATTGGAACACCGTACATCAGGTTTGATACTGCCTTCTTCATCAGCCAGGCACTCTTCTTCTCACCATCTCCGTATGCATACTGGAGCGCAATCTGCATTTTCTGTGTCGTTAAGTACTCTCCTTTTTCAGAATATACGTCTACATTCGTCATTGTATTTCTGGAAATTTGGAAAAGCTGGACCGTCTTCTCTTTCTCATTAAGCGCCATCAGTATAATGCTGTCTGCCTGACCGCCGTCTCCCATGAACTGAGCATAGTCCATATCACCCTTTTTATCCACCCCCAGAAATACCACCGCCTTAATATCCCGGTTGTATTCATATGCCTGTCCCTGGTAGGTTATATTCTTTGAATCTGATTTGGTCTCACTCTGCGAGGACGAAGCGGACTTTTTAGAAGGCACCTGCGCCTTTTCCTGTCTGGACTTCATAAAGAATAATGTGCCCGCGATTATCACGAGAATGATCACTGCGATAACACCCACGATCAAACCTGTATTCTTCTTCCCATGCCCTGTAGGCTTATTCCCGGTATGACCTGAACCATCCGAACTTCTTTTATTATTGTGCTTCATATTCATACTCATCTGTCAGTACAGCTCCTACTAAATACCTGTTATCCGGTCTGTCGCCAATACAGGTGCTCATTGTAATAATACGGCTTTCCGGCCCCACCTGCACATTGTCATTAAAATTGCTTCCTAACTCCCGGACTGCTTTCAGCGAATCCAGATAAGCCTGCTTCTGATGATTCATCGTAAAATCAAAGGACAGCAGAATATGTCTGTCGTCATAAACAACTGCCTCAAAAACCTCATATGTGAGCTTCTTCTCCTGTGTGTATATATACACTTTTGAGTGTTCCTGAAAATACGTTGGGTCTTCATAATTATGTAAATTCTGGAACATGGAGCCGTCCAGCATGTCGTGTCCGTAAATTACAGTATTAAAATCAGAAAAATCTTTTGCATTCAGATTCTCCGTATAGATTGATCCCGGCAGGCCCGCCTGCCCGTCTATTGTGTTGTCCAGATAATACGTGTTATCCGTAGCACTCTGTACGATCGGATAATTGATGTTCGTATCCGGGATGGAAATCCATGCGTAAATATCGGGATTAGTCTCCTGTAACTGTTTAAAATCTATCGGATTCGGTTCTTTCGGGGCCTCCGGACTTTTTGGTTCCTCTGTTTCTTTTTCCGGTTCCAGGTTCACCTGTTTCTGAACCTCATCGTAAGCGTTGCTTCTTTTGTCCTGTCCTGCAAAATAATAAATGATATAACCAATGCATGCTGCCGCAATCAAAACCAGAACTACGGTTAAGGCTGCTTTTGTACTTTTTTTCAACTTCTGAAACCTTCTTTCTTATTTCTTATGAGCCTGCGAAGAGCCTGACTTTCTTTTTTTCTTTTTCTTCTCCCCGCCATACTTGCTCATGCGCTGTTTCTTTGTTGAAGATTCTCCTGCCTCCAGCGGAATTACCGCTAATGTATTCATATTAAGATACTTTCTTACATCATCCTCTGTCTTAATGGAATCATCCAGCAACAGCAGAACGATAATAATTGCTATTGCAAGCAGTGCCGCAAGCAGTCCGCCTATTGCCACGTTCTTCTTCAGAACAGGGCTGGAGGGGTACTCTGAAATGACAGCTTCCTCCACGATGCTTGGCTTGTCCGTACTCATGACTTCTGCAACTCTGTCAGCGGTTGCATTGGCCATTGCGTTGGCGATGTCTTTTGCCAGTTCCGCATCCGGATTCTCCACACTGATTTTCAAGATACGGGTGTCTGCAGGATTGGATATAGAAATAGTCTTCACCAGGTCTTCATAAGTCGTATCCAGGTTCAGCTCCTCGATTACATTTTCCACAACAGGCCTGCTTGTAGCCAGCGTCTCAAAATCAACCGTGAGCTGTGTCCCCATCTGTATATCCGCCAGAGATGTCACACTGGTTGTCTTCGTTAGAATATAGATCATAGATGAAGAAGTATATTGCGGCACCATCAGGAACTTGGTCGCGGCACCTGCAATCACTGCTCCGGCAGCCAGGCAGAGTATAATCAGCCATGCTTTCCGCCAAAGCGCGTGAATTATCTCTAGTAAATCAATCTCTATTTCATCATCTCGTAATTGCTCTTCCATTATAAAAATCTCCCTCTTTAATCGCTAGAATCTGTTTTATTCTAGCACAGGAGACGACAAAACACAACTGGGAATGACAAAAAATACGGGGATTTGGAGAAGGATGTGAGTGATGCCTGCTGCGAAGAGAAGCGTGGCAGGCCAGGTTCATCCGGCAGGCCGGTTAGGGCTTATTCTCAGGAGATTGATTACTGTTGAAAAATTGAATCCTCTTTTACGATTTTCCTTACCGGGAACTGCACCTCTGAGAGCCATTCTGATTCTGTTTCTTTGTTCCATACTCCGTCTATATAGGATTCCCTTGGGCTGCCACAGATTTCATAGCCGTTTTCTTCTATAAATCTTATGACCGCGGCGTATGCTTCCGGGAATCTTTCATATGAACCTTTGTGCAGTACGCATGCGGCAGTTTGTACTTCTGGTATTACTTTGAACTGAACTAGTTCTGAGTCAGGTTTTTCTTCGGTGACTGCTTCACATATTTCTGCGTCTATGTCTTCTTCTCTGTGTTCTCCGTCATGGTAGATGGTGAAGCAGTATTCCGGCTCTGCACAGACGCACCCCAGACGTTCCATTTCTTTTCCCATGGCGGGCATGACATCAAACATGGCACCGTAGTCCGGCAGGCGTTTTTTCATGTATGCGACGGTTACCTCAGGTATCTTTTTAATGAGGACATGGTAATTCGTATTTATATTTTCAGAAGATAAGTAACATTCTACCTGTGCCAGTTTGGCAGTTTTCTCTGCAATCTCGGCCAGGAGCTGGCGTTTTTTTGCCCGCAGTAATACTTCCTCTGATTCACCTCTCTGTATCCCTTTTATTTCTTCCAGGGAAAATCCCATGTTCCGAAGCACCAGTATCTGGTGTATGACAGGCAGCTGGCCGGCTGTATAATAGCGGTAGCCCGTTGCAGTATCTACACTGACCGGTTTTAACAGGCCCTGCTCGTCATAATAGCGCAGTGTTTTTACGGTTACGTGGTTCATGCTGGCAAACATGCCGATTCTATATAATTTGAAGGGTTCCTTTATATCGCAGATGTGCTCTTTTTTCATGGTTGTCCGCCTTTCCTAATACAGGGTCTCTGGAGTTACTATTCACGGACAATAGGCTGTGAATAGCACCCCTTTGGAGACCCTGCACAATAAAGTTTTTAACATATGCTGTTTTTCAATAGTAAGTTACTCCCACCGGAATGTCAATTTAGATAGAACACAGCAGATAACGGTAATAGTTACCATCAGAAGAACTGTGCCGCTGATATTTTCAACCGCACCACCCATTGATACCTGCTTCATCAGCTTGATTCCCTGCGTCAGCGGCAGGATGGACGCCACATTCTGCAGTCCTTTTGGAAATAGTTCAAAGGGAATTGTTGCACCTGATAAAAATAACATGGGAAAATATACTGCTGTGGTTATTACGTTTGCCGCCTTTACCGTTTTACACAAGCCCGCAATTAGCATTCCGACACTGTACATAGCAGCCATTACCAGCAGATAGGATGCCAGAAACAAAAGTACATTTCCCTTCATCCGATATCCGAATACCACTACGGAAACCAGTGAAACCGCAGCGCATGAGACAAGTGCTGTTACCACGCCGCATACGACCACTGCTCCCAGAAGCATCATTGGGCTGCAGGGTGTCACGAAAAAGTGTTTCAGGATCTTTTTATCGCGGTAATCTGCAATTGTCAGTGGTATTCCCATAAATGCGCTGGCGCAGATACCTACCGCGGTCAGCGATGCAAATGCGCTTTCAAGATACGTAAGGCTTCCTCCTGATCCGGCAGTTTTGTTTCCTGCAATTACGGCAATCAGCACCAATACTCCTACCGGCATGGCAACGCCGAAGATCAGGCCGTCGGGGCAGCGCAGTCCCAGCTTTTGTTCTATTTTATATAAGGTTCCAAATTGTCTCATGCCAATTCCTCCTCTCCCATATACCACAGATACGCATCTTCCAAATTGTCATATGGACTCGTCTGGATGATTTCTTCCACTGTCCCCTCTGCGATCTTCTTTCCCGCTTTTATCAGCATGATCCTGTCACACAAACTTTCTGCTTCTTCCATATAATGTGTGGTCAGGAATATCGTCATACCGTTTTCCTTTAATTCCCTGAGAGACTGCCAGACTTCCCTGCGCGCAGCAGTATCCAGCCCGGTTGTCAGCTCATCCAAAAATACCAGTTCAGGATCCGGCATTAACGCAAGCACTACCGACAGTTTCTGGCGCTCTCCCCCCGATAACTTGTCCACTGGCTGTTTACGCCGTTCCCACAGCTTAAACCTGCGCAGCAGATCACAATAATCCGCCGGATTACGGTAGAGTACGGATAGCTCTTCGCATATCTCCTCAACCCGAATGTTGTTCTGAAAGTTAGAGGACTGCAGCTGAACCCCTACTTTATGAAAGAGCTCTTTCCGTTTCTTTCCCGGCTCCATTCCCAGTAGTTCCACCTGTCCTCCATCCGCTTTTTTTAAACCCAGGATGGCCTCAATTGTCGTACTTTTTCCAGCCCCGTTGGGTCCAAGCAGCCCGAAGACCTCACGGCTGTATACCTGAAATGACAGATTGTCAACCACGGTTCTGTCCCCAAACTTTTTTGTTAAATGTTCTGCTTTCATACATGTTCTCATCTCTCTGCTCCTCCTTACAAATTCATCCTACAGTCTCCCGTAAGGGAAGAGTCAAGATGTTTTTTATATTTCTGAATCCTATTTCTGAATCATGCAGAATATAACAAAGTGGGCAAGCCCACAGGGGCTTCCCATCCCCTCACTCATGAGGGGCTTGCACACTTTGGCACCGCCGCGATGCCGCCTTGCGGCTATATACCTTATCGCGGCGTGTGCATCCCCCGGAGGGTTTTTATGATATAGGAAATTCCAAAGGAATTTCCTATATCATAAAAAAATGCCCTGCTGAAAACATCTAAAAAATGTTTCGGGCAGAGCAGTTTCTTCTTATTATAATGGATATAAATTTAACAACTTTTAAGTATAAAGATCTTATCACCATATGCGATGTAATTTTATAACACTTTAATTATTTAGAGCGGATATATATTTAGCCGCTTAATCTTTCCATTTTCATCCGTTTTCTCCAGAAAAGCGGTTACCGGCAGTATTGTATCTCCATACTGAATAAAGTACCACACCTGATTATCCCCATTGTATTTGACACTGTATATTTTGAATGGTCCTCCATTAAAGCCAAACTTATGGTGAAACATCATTTCTACGGCCATTTTCCCTTCCAGATGCATCGTATCGCTTCCAATCTTTATTAAGGAAGCATCGTGAAGAACCCCGTACTCATTAAACAGGTCGGCCAGCCCCACATTATCACCACGCTGCATACAGTCCATATATTGTTCTAAAATTCTCATCACTTTCTCTCCCTTCTAAAAACGCTCTGAACGCAATAATGCATCAATTCCGCCGTCTACAAATAAGATAATTCCATTGATCCCGCTGGCCAGCGGCGAAACAAGGAATAACATGCCGTTTGCAATTTCCTGTGCATCTAGAAATTCTTTTCTTCCATACCGCGTTGGAATCGGAATCAAAAGCGCCGCATCCCGCTGCGCATCAGTCATTCCCTGTGTCATTGGAGTCGTTGTGTTGCCGGGGGCAACCGCATTTATACGCAGACCGTCCACTGCCCACGCAGGAGATACTCTCCTTACCCACCTGGCCAGAGCATGCTTGGAAGAGCTATAGGCGGATGGAGCCATTGTACGCGGTATATCTGCCGCCATCTCCAATATCCGTTCTTCGTCCATGACGTTTGACATCATGTCTACCCAGTCACACCGGACCGTATTATTTGTCACCGAATTTGAAGAGGTCATAACACAGCTCCCGTTCTTTTTCTTCAGCAGTGGGCGCAGTCCCTCTGCAATCTCAATTCCCGCAAAGAAATTCAGACTAAATATCAGCTTAGGCGGTGCAGTGGGCCCCACGCCGGCATTGCAGAACAGCCCGTCAATCCCATCCGGATAGCGTAGTTTTACTGCCTCAATTGCATTCTGGCGTTCTTCACTTTTAGAAAGATCTGCCAGGAAATCTCCCTCTTTTAAGTCAATATTAAAAACCTCATGGCCCTGCTCCAGCAATGTCGTCCTTACAGCAGCCCCGATACCTGTTGTTCCTCCTGTAATAATATAAACACTCATAATAAACCTCCCTTTTCAAAAGTGTATTCCAAAACTGTACATTTACATTACCACGCAATAAATATACTGTCAATTTAAATAATATTTTAACAATAGTCTGATAAATTTTAAACATACTTTTATTTTCATCAAAAAGATTCATAAAAACACTTGACACCACAAACTGATACTAATATAATTGCAGTATAAACTGTAACTATCAGTATTACATTTATATTCACAGCACTGCGCAGAAAACAAAAAAGATAAAAATCAGGAGGTGCCAAAGATGAGTCAACTCACTTTAACAAGCAATAACTTTCAGGAGCATACAAATCAGAATACAACCCCCATAATTGTGGAATTCTGGGCGCCATGGTGCGGTTACTGCCGCCGTCTGGGCCCCGTAATCGACCAGCTGGAAGAAGACCTCCAGGGTACAGTGGCAATCGGAAAAGTCAATCTGGATGACGAGCCGGAACTAGCGGAAAAGTTCGATGTGGACACGATCCCCTCCCTGTTAATGTTCAAGGACGGCCAGCACAGTGAACTGCTTGTTAATCCGGGCTCGAAAGCAGAGATACAAAAGTGGATAAAGGAGGTATAGAGGATGAAAGAGAAGGAATATGATGTTGTGATTGTGGGCGGCGGCCCCGGCGGTTATACCGCGGCCCTGTACGCCGCCAGGAGCGGATTTTCCGTTCTGGTACTGGAGAAGCTTTCTCCGGGCGGACAGATGGCGACTACCGAACAGATCGATAATTATCCGGGATTTGAAGACGGTATAGATGGCTACACACTGGCCACAAAGATGAAAAAGGGCGCAGACAGATTCGGTGTGGAAACCGCTTTTGCCCAGGTAGATGAAATGGAACTCACCTCCAATCCCAAAAAACTTATCACCTCAGAAGGAGAAGTTCTTGGACGCACTGTGATTCTGGCAATGGGCGCCTCTCCGCGCGAACTGGATGTCCCCGGAGAGCAGGAGATGCGTGGACATGGCGTCGCTTACTGTGCGGCATGCGATGGGATGATGTATAAGAATAAGACCGTGGTAATCGCAGGCGGAGGAAATACTGCGGCTGCAGACGCTATTCTGCTCTCTAAAATCTGCAAAGAAGTACATCTGGTTCACCGTAGGGACCAGCTCCGTGCATCACGGATCTATATCGAGCCGCTGAACAACAGCAATATCATTTTCCACTGGAACACACGGATAACCGGCGTTCTTCACGAAAAGAAAGTCATCGGAGCCAAACTGGAGGATGTCAATACAAAAGAAGTGTCCTACCTTCCCTGTGACGGGATCTTCGTGGCAGTTGGCAGAGTTCCTGATACAGCCATTCTGGAGGGACAGGTTACGCTGGATTCCCACGGCTATATTCAGGCCGATGAGACAACACGCACAAATATTCCCGGCGTATTTGCGGTCGGAGATGTCCGTACAAAACCCATGCGTCAGATTATAACAGCAGCATCTGATGGCGCTGTAGCCTCTAAATACGCGGAAGAATTTCTAAGTGGAATGTAGAAAATTGTTTAAAAAATAGGTCTGATGGATAAATAATCTACTGAAAGAACCAAATTTTTGAAAATAGTTTCACAAAGACTCACTAACAGAGCGAAATGGGCAGGAACAAATATAACTGAAGGGTGATAACATGACAGGAGAATTTACAATCGCGGTGCACGCACTGGTCTTTCTGGACCATAAGAAGGAAACGCTCTCCAGTGAAGAGCTGGCAGCCAACATCTGCACAAATCCGGTCCGGGTCAGAAAAGTGATGGCAAGGCTGAAAAAATATAATTTACTCGATACCAAAGAAGGCCTGAGGGGCGGCTATAGAATTGCCAGGAATCCAGAGGATATCAATCTGAAACAAATTTGTGATGCTCTGCAGATGGATATTGTAAAGCCCTCCTGGCATTCCGGAAATATTGATATGCCTTGTTTGGTCGCATCCGGAATGGCCGGAGTCATGGATGGAATCTATGGCAGTCTAAATAAAATCGGAAAACAATATCTGGAGAGTGTTACAATAAAAGACATTGAGGAGCAGATTTTCGGAAAGGCAGATTAAACCAGAGGAAACTTGAATATGGCAGACTCCTGTTGAAAAGTCTATATAAGGGTAACAGCTCAGTTTGTTGTAGCTGTTACCCTTAAGATTGTATCATCAGATACGGCTTTCTTTTTTCATGATTTCGAAAAGACTTTTTGTATAGGGGGCCCTGCAGATCCCATGCTCAGTTACTATTCCAGTAATTAATTCATGATCTGTAACATCAAATGCAGGATTATAGCACTTAATCCCGCCCGGCGCCATAGGCTTTTCATAGTAGTCCGCGGTAATTTCACCGCCATCCCGCAATTCAATTTCTATCTCAGCGCCCGTAGGACAGTCCATATCAATGGTAGAAGTGGGACCCATCACGTAAAATGGAATGCCATAATATTTTGCCAAGACTGCAACGCTGCTTGTCCCAATTTTATTCGCTGTATCCCCATTCGCTGCGATGCGGTCGCATCCCACAAAACAAGCCTGAACCCATCCGTTCTTCATTACCATCCCGGCCATATTATCACAAATTAAAGTCGCGTCAATATCTGCCTGCATCAATTCGTAGGCCGTCAGTCTTGCTCCCTGCAGCAATGGCCTGGTTTCATCCACAAATACATGGAAATGAATCCCCTGCTCTTTTCCTAAAAATACAGGTCCGAGTGCTGTTCCATATCTGGACGTTGCCAATGGGCCGGCATTGCAGTGGGTTAGTATTCCGTCCCCGTCTTTTACTAATGTAAGTCCGTATTTAGATATGTTATAACAGGTGTTAATATCTTCCTCCTGAATTTTTTCAGCTTCGGCTTCTAACAGATCAACGATTTCATTTATTGAATGATTTTTGTTATTCAGTACAACCCACTTCATTCTTTCCAGGGCCCAGCTCAAATTCACGGCTGTTGGGCGCGAACTGTTCAAATATTCTGCATATTCAACAAATCGACCCAGGAATCCGTCATAATTCTGTTCTGAAATTGTCTGGCTCAGGCAGTAGATACTATAAGCCGCAAAGATTCCAATGGCCGGCGCCCCTCTCACTTTTAAGTAATAAATGGCGTCAAACATGTCCTCAGCCTTTTCAACTGTCAGATATTCCTCTGTATTTGGTAATTTTGTCTGATTTAATATGATTACTTTTCTCTTATCATTACTAAGCTTTACATTATCCATCTTATTTCCTCAATTAATAATTCTATCAAAAATATTTACAATCGACTTATTCATCAATTTTTTAAATACCGGCGCCGCCCTGTCCGTCATTTCTTCAACCTCCTGCTGGCTTAACGGATTCTCGGTCATCCCACTGCCCATATTAGATATACAGGAGATGCCGCATACTTTCATACCCATATGATTGGCTGCGATCCCCTCACAGGCTGTGCTCATTCCAACTGCATCAGCACCAAGCATCCTGTACATTTTGATCTCCGCCGGTGTTTCAAAGTCAGGACCGGTAAGCTGGATATAAACCCCTTCCTGCAAATGAATCCCTAATTCCGCGGAAGTTTCTTTTATTACTACTCTTAAGTCCTTATCATATACTTCACTCATATCGCAGAAACGCGGACCCAGCTCTTTCACATTCTCTCCAATCAACGGTGAGGGCACAAAACTTGCAATCTGATCACGAATCAGCATAAAATCTCCTGCTTTATACTGTTCATTTATCCCGCCTGCCGCGTTAGTTAAAATCAGGACTTTGGCTCCCATCAGCTTCAATAAACGGATCGGCAGCACTACATCATGGACATCATATCCTTCGTAGCAGTGCACGCGCCCCTGCATGGCCGCAATGGGAATGTCCCTGAGATATCCAAAGATAAAACGGCCTTTATGACCCGGCGCAGTGGAGACTGGAAAGCCTTCTATATCATGATAATATAAACTGCTTACGATCTTAATCCCATCGGCATAATTACCAAGCCCGGAGCCCAGTACCAGTGCAATCACAGGCTGGAAATCTATTTGTTCCTTAAATGATTGATAGCACTTTAATAATTTTTCATATTCTCTGCTCAAATACTTACCTGCTTTCTATTACTGTCAACAATCCGCCGTATCTTTTTTCCTCACACTGGAACGGATCATCAGCTGACAGTCCAGACATATTTTATCGTTCTCTATTTTTTTTCCTTTAATCTTATCCAGCAGCAGTGACATCGCCCGTCTTCCCATTTCAAGGCCCGGCTGATAGCAGGTTGTCAATGGAGGATTCAAATATTTTGAAAAAGAAATTCCATCGAAACCTGACACCGAGATATCTTCCGGAATCTGCATGCCCAATTCCATACATTTACTGTAAACTCCGTATGCCATCAGGTCATTAAAACAAACAATAGCTGTAACATCACAGTTTTTTATCAGATATTCTGCCGGCTTCTCAGCCGATTCTTCCGTAAAGTCACCCTCGGCAATCAGCTTCTCATCAAAAGTGATTCCCTGTTCCTGCAGTGCCTTTTGATAACCTGCCAATCGTTTTTTTACAATTGCATACTGTCTGGGTCCGATAATACAGCCTATTCTTTGATGCCCGCTTTCTATTAAATACTTCGTCATTTCATACACGGCCTCTTCATCGTTCACATATACCTGACCGACCTCCTTCATATGATCCAGTTCGTCAAAAACAACGATCGGTATATTGGAAAGCTTATCCATTAAGCTATTAAGTTTATCTTCAAAATATCCAATAAAGATGATCCCGTCTACGCTTCTGGAAAAGATCAAATCAAAATTGGCCTGTTCATTATCCGTAGTCCCATTTGTATTATATAAAAGGAGACTGTATTTATCCGCCAGGGCGATTTCATTCATGCCGATCATAATGTCATGGTAAAATGGATGGCCCACATCCGGAGAAAGAACAGCTATCGTATTCGTTTTATTTGTTACAATGCTCTTGGCATTTTGGTTCGGTCTGTAATTGGTTGCCCGGACAGCTTCCCATACTCTCTCCTTTAACGCCGGATCCACCCCATATTCACTGCTGTTTATTACCCTTGAAACAGTCGAAATAGACACACCTGCCATCTTTGCTACATCTTTAATTGTCGTACGCATATGAATCTCCTCCTAAATACAATGGCATATTATCTATTTTAACATATATTTGGAATTATTTAGAAACTACTTATCCATCCAGGCTTTTTAGTGATGTGATAAAATATTTCATAAACATTTCCCTGTCTGCATCCAACAGCACTTTTGTATTGGGTGCGCAGTCCTGGTTCCATGGCCTTGTGTCTACAACGCTCATGCCTCTTGTTAATTTTCCGGCTGTCTCAATGTCTACATAATAATCCTTATATATAAATATTTCTGGATGAAGCAGATACATAACAGCACATGCATCAAAAACAGGAGTTGTATTCAGACCATTTTTCTTTGAGTACAGCGTATAAAACTGGAATAGATCATAGACAAATTTTGAGGATTTTCCGCCCTTTGAAAATTGTTCTACTTCTTCAAATGTTATTGCTGTCTTATCTGTTACTTCCAGCCCGGACTGGATAATTTTTACCCCGGATTGATATACAATTTCTGCCGCCTCCGGATCCACATAGAAATTAAACTCTGCTTTGCTTGTTATATTACCGGAATAAACAGAACCGCCCATTAAAGATATACACTCTATTTTATCCTTTAGCATGGGGTATTCCTTCAAAACTATTGCTACATTAGTTAACGGACCGATTGCCACAATTGTGACTTTTTCTTCCTGTTTTAAAATACGTCTGTAAAAATCAAGTGGATTTTCCTCTGACACCTCTGCTTTGATTTCGCTCACAAAAGGGCCGTCCATGCCGGATACGCCATGTGCTTCTGGGGCCGTCTTCAAGACTCTCATTAATGGCTTTTCCGCCCCTCTGATGACAGGTATCTCCTTCTCTAATATGGTAAGTACTTTCAATGCATTCATTGTTACCTTGTCAATGGTCTGGTTACCCGCCACCGTAACGATCCCCAATATATCCAATGCTTCCGGGTGTGCAGCTGCCAGCATGATCGCCATGGCATCATCATGCCCGGGATCGCAGTCTATAATAATTTTACGCATTTTTCTGCTCCTTTTTTGTTTTTTGAATCGAATACAGCATCATTCCTATCATTACAGCAAAGTATGGAAGTGTCATAACTAATTCTGCCGAAATATTGCTGAGCTGTAATTCATTGCTTATTGAATCAAAAATCCCAAATAAAAATGCGGAAACAGCTGTCGGAATTACCTGCGCTCGTCCCATAGCAGATGCAGCAATTCCAATCCAGCCTCTTCCGGCTATCATGCTGTTCGAAAACATTGACAAGTATCCCATTGACATATAGACTCCGCCCAGTCCGGATATCAAACCACTTATTCCGAGCGCAATCAGCTTTATATTCTTTGTTTTGATTCCCACGGAGCTGGCCGCTGTCTCGTTTTCTCCCACTGCCCTGATATGCATTCCTAATTTTGTTTTATTTAAGAGAAAATAAACAGCCGCTATGGATATGAGAGAAACATACACCAGGATGTTGTGTCCGGATAATATTTCTTTAAGTACGGGTATACTATCAATCACGGGCAGGTTGATATTGGGCAGCTGTTTGCTCGCTAATAGTGCAGAATTTGCCTTCTGCCCGGTCAGTACAAACAATAAAAATACTGTAAAGCTGGTGGCAAATGTATTTAAGGCAATACCGGCCATAATAATATTGGTTTTTAGATATAAATTTAAGTACCCCAGGAAACAGGAAAATATAATACTTATCATAACTGCGCCCGCCGCCCCAAGCCAGGCGCTTTTTGTATAGGCTGAGATCACGACGCCGCTGAAGGCTGCCAGAGTCATGCTTCCCTCCATACCAATATTTGTTACGCCCGCCCGGTCGGATACGACATTTCCCATAGCTGCAAACAGAAGAGGCGTAGATAATCGAAGGATAACGCCAATAAATTCTATATCAAAAATCTGACCGATTATATTACTCATTACACATCTCCCTCTGCATGATTTTTTTCTGCTTATAATGTCTCAAAACTACATCCGAGGTGATCAGCAGTACCAGCGTAATCTCTACGATACAAGCCACTTCACTCGGCACATCCGTATTTCTGGACATAATGAGACATCCTGTTCTCAAATAGGCAAGTCCCAGCGCAGCAAAGACTGATCCGATCGGATGGTTCCTGCCAATCATGGCGACCAGCGCCCCGTCAAATCCGTATCCGGGAAGAGCGCTCCATGTGAATCTGTCCAGCATCCCGAGCACTTCAACAGCTGCTCCCAAACCTGCAATACAACCTGAGATAATATGTACAAGCAATGTGATCGCAAAGACATTCATTCCCGAATATATTGCGAATTTTTTGTTATATCCGGTGATCCTCATCATATAGCCATGCTTTGTTTTATACAACAGCGCCCAGACCAGTACTGTAACCAGAATTAACAGAATCAGGCCGGAGGAGATACGTGTCCCCGGGATGATCGTCGACAGTTTAGACTCCTCCCTGAACGGCATGGATACAACACCTATAGAATCCGGATCTTTTAACATCTTTTTTAAAATGTAAAACCCAATTCCATACATGATGGTATTCATCATAAGGGATATCACCAATTCATTTGCATCGTATTTTGCTTTAAAAAATCCGGAAACACTCGCCGTCAGTCCTCCAACAAGGGATGCCGCAAGCACGGCCAGCACCAGTTGGAACCTGCCCATGCCCAGTGGCTGCACGGCGACCGACGCCGCTATAATCCCCGAGAAGTAGAAAATACCTTCTGCTCCCAGGTTAAACAGACCGCTCTTGAACAGCAGTGCGCTGGAAATGCCTGCAAAGGCTATGGGAATAGCCGCCTCAAATACATTTCCAAAATTACGAATACTCAAAAGAGGTCCCATTAAAAGCAGTTGGAAGGAATAGATCGGCTGCCTGCTGAATATTAACAGGACGAGAAAAGATATGATAAGGGTAATGAATATGACTACGATTGTTTTGATAATTTCAAATTTAAATTCCCACCTTTTATCATTCATCACCATGTCCCCTTTCCTGTTTTTTTAAACCAAGCATATACAGGCCGATTTCTTGTTCGGTTATCCTCTCCGGTTCATCCAGTTCGGCAGCTATTTCGCCCGAATACAGTACAAAAATCCTGTCGCATACGGCCTGTGCCTCGCTTAAATCAGCGCTGAACATCAGAATGGCTTTGCCTTCGTTTCTTAAATGAATTAAATATTGGTGAATCAAACTGGCAGACCCCACATCGACCCCTCTGGTCGGCTGCTCCGCAATCATCAGTTTACTGCCCATGTATGATTCTCTTGCAAACACGACTTTCTGGATATTCCCACCTGACAAAGAGTTGATTTTATTATTGACTCCATTGCAGAGAATTTCAAATTTTTTAACCAGCTCATTCGTTATTTTTTCAATATTTCCGTCTTTCATAAATACCCTGCCGCTGATTTCCGGAGCCGTATAAAAACTACTGATCATATTCTCTTTAATATTTCCGTCCGCCGCAGTCCCTAAAATCATGCGGTCCTCAGGGATATAAGACATGCCCTGTTTTCTTCTGTTTTTAATATTCATTCCGCTGATGTCCGTTTGATCCAGGCAGATATGTCCGGCGCTGTTCTTTTTCATTCCAAAAAGTACTTCTACTAATTCTGTCTGCCCGTTCCCTTCTACACCAACAATTCCTACAATTTCACCCGAACTCACTACAAAACTGATATCGTTTAATGCAGTTTTACCGTATTGGTCCTTATAGGTAAGATGTTCCACTGATAAGACCTTGGAGCCCGCCGTCTTCTTTCTGATATCCTCATAAGAATACGTAACCCTTCTTCCTATCATTAATTCAGAAATCTGCTCCGCATCCACGTCCTCCGTGTTATGGGTAGAGATTACTTTCCCTTTCCGCAGCACGGTAATACGATCACTGATCTGTTTTACTTCATTTAATTTATGTGATATGAAAATAATTGTTTTTCCCATTTCTTTCAATAGAATTAACTGCTGAAACAGTTTTTCCGTTTCCTGGGGTGTCAGTACTGCTGTCGGTTCATCCAGAATGATGATATCTGCTTTCTGGTACAATACCTTTAAGATCTCTACCTTTTGTTTGTTTCCAACATTAAGATTTTCCACTTTATCATCCAGATTAATATCAAACTGATATTCCCTGCATAATTTTTCTACGTTCTTTCTCTCCTTCTGCAATTGCAGAACGCCTAGTTTATTCGGTTCTCTTCCCAGTAAAATATTTTCCAGTACTGTAAAAGAAGGTATAAGCATGAAATGTTGATGTACCATACCGATTCCCATATGCACTGCATCCAGAGGCGATTTTAATGAGACTTCCTTTCCCGCTAAAAGAATCGATCCTTTTGTTGGTTCTTCAAGGCCAAATATAATCTTCATTAATGTTGTCTTTCCGGCTCCATTTTCTCCGACAATTGCATGGATTTCAGACTTTTCAAAAGCTATATTTATTTCTTTATTTGCCGCTACGCCATTGGAATAAATTTTCTCAATTCCATTCAACTCTAAAATATTCATATTTACTTACACCTCCAAATCAAATAGACATAAATAAAATGTCCATTTGATTCATACTGCAATCTTTTGCCTTTTACAATCAATTCCCGCTTTTTGCTTCTTCCCTCAATGCCTCTACTTCTTCCTGGCTCATTGTAAATGCAGAGCTTACAGTCACTTTCCCCGATTTTAAGTCCTCTTCGGCTTTTGTAACCCAATCTTTTACTTCATCCGTTGCGATCTCTTCATAGATATGGTTCTTTGCAAGATAGATTCCTCCGGTATCAAATCCATATACTTCATGGGTGCCAAATTTTAATTCTCCCTTTTGTGCAAGCTCTATTGCATGATAAATCGAGGTGTCTAACGCTTTAATACCGGATGTAATAATTGTCTTTGCCTTTTCTTCATCCGTTGCTTCATATAATAATGCCTGATCCGTATCTACACCGATTGTATATTTTTTAAGTTCTTTGGCTGCGTCCACAATTCCTGAACTTCCGGTTGCCGCCCCCAGATAAATAACATCGGCTCCGCTTTTATACTGGCTTAAAGCTAATTCCTTTGCCTTGGCTGCATCATAAAAGTCATTGCAATACCCTGTCAGCACCTGGATATCTGGTACAACATACCTTGCCCCCTCAATATATCCAACCAGGAAATCGTTGATTCCCGGAATATCCATAGAGCCAATAAACCCTATTACTTTCTCGCCGTTGGCATTCTCCATATCAGAAACTGAAGCCGCCGCTGCAGCAACGCCGCTCAGCCAGCCAATCTCATTCGTGTTATAAAACATGGTAAATATATTGTCAATTTTAGGATCCGTATCAAAATCAAAATTAATAAACTGCTTATCCGGATATTCTGCCGCTGCTTTTTCTAAGTAGGGTTCGCTCTGCCATGTTCCGGCAATGACTAAGTCATAATCCGCAGCAGCGTCCAAAAAAGCGCTTTCCCATTTTGACTCGTCGTTCCCCATCTCCACTACTTTAGCAGATACCCCCTCCAGATCACTATCAGCTGCTTTCATTCCTTCTGCAGCCGTATCATAGAATGACTGATCTCCTAAAGCCGGTACTAAAAGTACTGTCTTGTATGTATCTTCTTCTGTGCCTCCCTCTTTCAGACCACATCCTGCTAAACTGGACACCACCAAACCACACATTAACAACAAACTAATTGGCCTCTTCATTGTTTCTCCTCCTTATTTTTAGAAAACGTTTTCTAAATAATATCACCCACTAGTTCTTTTGTCAATAGAAAACGTTTTCTAATTATATGTTTTGTGCAATATTACTATTATCTGAACACTTTAAGGCGTATACGACCTCCCGGGGGTTTGGTAAAACAGGAAATTCCAAAGGAATCTCCAATATCACAAAAAACAGGGCTCTATCCGACATTTTCGGATCTGAGTCCTGTTAATATAAACGCTTTATTGTTTCAATCCACGCCTGGTATTTTGCCGTTGGCTTTCTCCATGGATATATTCATTATTACCAAAAGTCAGTCCCCGCTCTTATTACGGGGTTCATATCCCCTGCTCTTCTTTGCCTCATACATGCGTTTATCCGCAAGTTCCATCAATCCACTGCAGTCACTGCCGTCCTCCGGATAGAATGCGTATCCCGCAGACAGTCGCACAGGAATCGAGACCTGTCCGTTGATCTCTACAATGCTTTGGCTTACAGCCTTCTGCACCGCATTGATATAATCTTCCAATTCCGCCCTGTCTTTCGCGCCATAAATAAGCAGGGCAAATTCGTCTCCCCCCAGTCTGCTCACAACTTTCTTTCCGGCCGGGCAGGAGAGCAGTACATCAGCTATTCCCTGCAGGTAGTCATCTCCGCCAGCATGGCCATACTGATCGTTTACCTTTTTTAGTCCGTCGGCATCGGCAAGAAACAGCACTGCTTGGCCGCATTCCTGCTTTCCGCTCATGATTCCTTCAAACCTGCTGTAGAAAGCCCGGCGGTTATATAAACCGGTCAGAAAATCCCGGTCTCTTTCATATACAATATGGTGCTTTTCAACCATGTCTTCCGTCACATCCAGAATAACCCCCAAAGTGCCATTCTCGTAAGGAATGGAATCCATTCGGATATACCGTTCTTCTTCCCAGGGAAGTCGGTAAATCCCCCGTTCTGCTTCCTCCGGGCATCGTCGGATCTCTTCCAGTTTTGCTTCAAACAGCCCATGGTCTGACAGAATCTTCTCAGTTTCTTCCGAAGACAGACAGAGAATGCTTCTTATCCCACTCGTAGCCATCACCCGCTTCATATTCAGCCGATACTCATAGATCCCCACCGGAATCTTCACAATATCCAGCACTGCTGATAATTTATTCGGCATATCCAGCAGGCTTTCTATCATCTCATTAATCTGTTCGCTCAGTTCGGCAAATTCCGGCGTCGTATTTACGCTCACCAGGGTATCCAGGTCACCTCCGGTAATCACACGCAGTTTCTGATTGACCGATGAAATCCCCCGCACTATATATCTGTCCAGATACCTTGAAATTGCTGCAATAATAATCACGCCCAGCAGCGCAAGATACAGGGACAGCATAAGGGTATTTTTATATATATTCCGGTACATTCTGCTCTCAGGGCAGATCCGCCCAAGTATCACAGAACCTGTACGTGAGAACACACAGTAACTCCTCTCCCCGTCAAACTCCGCCCGGAATCCCTTTTCTCCATCCGCCAGAGCCTTCCCTTTTATCCCCAGTTCTTTGACATCTCTGTTAATATAATTGCCGTCTGTAGATCCCAGCACTTTATAGGTATCCGGATCTATCGCACAGATTACATTGCCCTCATCCGCAGTAACAATTGAAAATATATAGGAAAGCTCATTTCTTTTCATAGCCTCTACAACACGGTCGGGTTCCATACCGATTTGTACAATACCTTTCCCGTCTTCCTGCCAGACAGCCGCATACTGCATAAGCTTGCTCTCCGCCGTATTCGGGGTTATCTCCTGGCAGAGCTCAAGAGAACGATCCTCCAGCATTGGAAGAAAAAACTGCATCTGTTCCCCGGAATTAAAATTCATCCCAAAATATTTAGGCTGCGACCCCGCATACAAGTTTCCTTCCGTATCAAATATATGAAACTCATCGATCTGAAGCAGCTTAGCAATCTTCTCCAGTTCCGGCTGATTCCCAATAATCTCCGGCCGGTTCTGCATGATATAAGCCGCGGCCTTTGCATTAATGAGACAGTTCCTCGCAAAATCTGCTTTGATCTGTTCGACGTCCTTTTCATTCTCCACCAATATCTGATTAATCTGCCAGAATAGATTCTCAGATTCCGTCCTCATAGACTTTTCCGCCAGATTAACCTGAAGCAGAACATTCAGCAGCAGAGAGAAAAGCATGGCCGCCGATATGATCAAACATAATTTCTTCCGGATCTGATACTTCATACTGTTCCCCCTCCATCCAACTTTACTAGTACATTATACCATATAAATGAAACACTGCACCCAAAATTTAAAATCTGGTTTTAGTCGGCAGGCTTTTACCTTGTCGTTGGTTGTAGATGCTTAATGACAGAGAGTACGGGGTGACACTGGGGCTGGCTATGCCTGTGCGGGGATACACTTTTTTGGGCCCACCTAAGGAACGAGCCCTTTCCCTGCCGGTCTTTTACACCAGCTCCATAAAAGGATAGCCGAAAGCCCCCATTAGAACCTCTCTGTCATGAAATAATCGGAAAACGGATCTTAATAATTCTCGGTGTAAAATAGCCTGAAAAATGGAGTGACTTTTGGATAACGAATCCAAAAACAGCTGCCCCATCACAAGAAATTATCGTATTTCTCGTAATGGGGCAGCTGTTTCCCGCCTAGAATTATTTAGGTCCGTGTCCACGATTTTTGCATAACAGGGATGTTCTTACTAAGGGCAGTTCTCCCTTCATGAGACATCACTATCCGCGCTGGGCCGAAGCTCGGACTACTTCTTTCGCCCCCTCATTTTCCACCATATTGCCAATACGATTGCTACCGTTGCAACTATAATCAATATAAGCACTGCCGTAAGGGGGGAGGAATCTCCGGTCAATGTACCCGCCTTCTGGCTGTATCCATTTTTGCCTGAGTTTCCTGAGTTGTTGTGTTCTCCCGGCACAGGAAATTCACCTGCTTTTTTTACTTCCTTGTCCGTCAGCACGTAGCTGGAGCAGTGTGACAATTCAAATGTTGCATAACCGTCCACTACGACTATGTTCTTCTGCACCGGCTCTATTTCTTTTTTATCTGGATTATAATAGTAAAGATACAGTTTCCGGCCATCTGAAAAATGGTTTCCGACATATACTTTTATCTCTGCTCTCCCCGGAAGGCTGCCATTATGTGAGAAGTCCATAAGCAGCTTCTCTGCCTCTTTTTCCATTAGGTTCTCTATATCCTGATTCCTGACGTCTGATTTAATGTTGAAATTAACGGTTATATTCTCATTGGTGATCTGATCTCCTCTGAAAGTGAATGAGTATAAAAGTGTCCCGCCGTTTTTAAATGCAAATGTTAAGGACTTATCTTTATCTTTCAGCGCCTGGAATATGGCTTTTTGATCTTCCGCTGTTACCTCCGTCCTGTTTTCAATAATCAACGTCACCTCTGAGGCCTGGCCATTTTCCAACTCTTTTACCACGTCTGCTGCGTTGTTAAATACAGCGCCTAAAGATGGGTTGTCTGGGGTACCCGGATTGTCCGGTGTGCCTGGGCTGTCTGGAGTGTTCGGAGTCTCTGGAGTATCCGGAATGTCCGGAGTGTCCGGAGTGTCTGGAGTATCCGGTGTGTCCGGAGTGTCTGGAGTATCCGGTGTGCCCGGCACTACAGGCTCCCCACCACTTTTGTTTATTGTGACAGACATATTCTGTAAATCTTCTGCTTCGATTTTCCGGATTGTGTGGCTCTGATCCACGGATTTTACAGATACAGGCTGTATGCTAATCTGATCCTCCCCTGGCTCGGTGCTTACATTTACGGTTCCGATTATTACGCTTTTGCTCTTATCCTGAAACAAGGGGTTTGCGTCAGACAGAAAAATGTGTACTTCGCCTATGTCTGGCCTGTATGTATAGGATGTGATACGGTAGGCCTGAGCCGTGCCTTCATTAAACTCAACGGCTGCATCGGTAATTTTCTGGCCTGTATCTACTATCTGCATAGTAAGTTGTAATGTTGTTACGGCGTTCTCAAACATCTCTTCATCCGGCGTAAATATAAGCTCTGCACCTACCTGGCTTTCGTCTGCTTTCCACTGTATGAGGTCACTGTTTTTATTTTCCCCGGCAGACACCGTAACACAGCATCCGAATAGTGCAAGCAGAAGCAGCGGCACTAGTCTTTTTATTTTTTTCATTTTGTCCCCTCCTACTTGTTATCCTGAATTGTAATTTCCGGCAGTACTTCCGGCAATATTACCGGAAGTGTATCGCTTACCAGACGTTCACCCTCATTGGTATGCGCATCATCCACGCGGTAAAGTTCTGCCCTGACGCTTACGGGTACATTTCCCATACTTACAAGTGTCTCCAGATCCTGAGGCTCAATATAGTAAATCCAGGTTCCTGAAGAAATCTCTCCCAGTTCTCCTTTATCGGGCACTTCTGCAAAGATAAGCTGTGTGCCTTCCACAATCTCGCCTTTTTCATTATAGAGCTTCACAGCGTTATAGGCAGGATTCCCTTTGTATTCTCCTGTAAATATGAGAGAACCCGCAGGTATTTTTCCATGATCACTGCTCTTATCATAGTGATAGTCTGACTTCAGAATTCCGATCCCCTGCTCCGGCAGATCTACATTATCTCCTGCCGGGCCCAAAATATCAATCTCTGATATCTCGGCCTTTTTCTGTCCTTTTACCACAAACTTTAGGAAGGACGCATCATACGTATACATCCATGTGTCATTCTCTTTGCTGAAATAAACAAGCGCAGTTCCCTTATCATAGGATAAGCTTCCTGATTTTGCCAGTGTCCACTCAATGCCATCGCTGCTTACATATACTTCATACTGTTTCACTGCATCCGCGCTGCCCACCGGAGCTGTAATCTTCATGCCGGCTGCCGCAAGTGTTTCCTGGAAATGAATGACAAGCTCCGGATTTCCTGCAGACGTCCCTGTATAGCTGTCACTGTAATCATCATTATAAATCTTTCCAATCGCTGAAATAGTTTCCGGTTCGGGATTATCATCGGATCCCTCTTCCTTCATGTCGTCTGGGGAGGCCATATTTGTTGTTACCGACCAGCCTGACTTAGAGACACTTCCATCATGAGAAATCTTAATTGGATGAAGCACCGCCTTTTCTGTTATGTTAAGCAGCTTGTCGTATGCCACTACTTCATATGTAAATACCCTGTTGTTGACGGTTGCTATTGTATCTGTATATTCCGTAACACCGTTGTGTGCCTCTGCAAACCCAATCACCGTACCATTACGGTATATCTCGTATCCAAGCATTGCATCCTGATCCTGCGCCGTATTGGACATCTTAAGAGTTATCTGTCTGGAGTTGTTTTCGTGCTGCATCTCTACATTTACGATACTGCCGGAAGCTGCATCTGACTTGCCTTCGACCCTGTAAGCCCTGGCTTCATCCGTAATATAACAAATATTTCTTGTCTCTTCCGGGAAGAGCGCCGCATATGCCCTAGTCGTATCGTCCGGAATCATTCCCCACTTTTCAAAGAAGGAAAGCAGATTCTTCTGTGCCGCCGCGCAAGCCAGCCGAATCAATTTATTATCCTTATCTGCCCCGTCAAGTGACAGGCCGTTTGGTGCAATCGAGGTATTTCTTGCATAAGCATCCACTCTCGCAAAGAACAGGTTGTTAAATTGATCGGTATAGTTATCATATGTCTTATAATTATAGCCATTATCATATGCCAGGTGCAGCTGCCAGTACATGGCAAGGCTGGTGAACACGCTGGGGGCCTTCCCTTTAGTGCCGGATGTCACTTTGTCATAAACGTCGGCATACTTAAATCTTACTTTTTCATTGGTCTCATCTGCCTGTGCCAGAATCGAGAAGTAATTGTTCGTGATCTCGGCAATCGCATAATCCGGCTGGTTGATTATATGCCCTATCTCATGGGCAATGCCCCAGCCAAACAGATGGCCGCTCACATATTTCCCATTGTCGCTGACAATGGGCTGAGATGCTGCAAGTCCCGGAATACTTTCCCATTCGATCCCGATATGAAGCCCGCCCGCATACATGAAGGCTCCTGCGAACATTCTCATATATCGGATATTCAGCCTGCTCACCGGCAAGCTATTGCTTGTGCCATATTCCTCGGGCACTTCCTGATCCGTGAGCCCCTTATGCTGATAAAAGAGTGCAACCATTTGTTCCATTGCTTCCAGAGACTGATACAGCGCCTCTGTCTGGCTCTCCACTGTCACTGTTTGGCCATTTAACGCAGCACTGCGGTTTATTCCGGCAAGAATCTGCTCGGCCGAAACAGAATACATGACCTGATCCAGCACGATCTCCGTAGCTCCCAGTATACAGTTCTCCTTCTGGTATTCATAATCACAGTGGCTTACTTCCTTTCCAAGATGCAGGCTGTTATGCTGTTCTTTTATCTTCGGAACATAGGCATTGAGCTCTTGCACATAAGCTGAAACTGCGGCACGCCGCTCATCTTCAGAAGACATTTTGGATATATCCAGCATCGGAATCTTTATTCCGCCGCTCACCCGGATCTGTATGTTCAGATTCCTGTTGCTGCCGGTAAACTCAACGTACAGGCTGCCGCCATGCTCTGTATCCAGGCTGCTGATCTTCGGCATCGTGACGATGTTCTGTCCCTGCTTAAGATTCGATACAACGGCTTTACTCCAGTTCCCGGATTCTGCATGGTACTGAGTCGCGATAAGCCGTACCTGGGTATTAGATCCAATTGCGGCGTTTTCCCGGCCCACATATATTGCCAGTTCTTCTCCCTCATGGGCTGTGATACCAAGAGGCTGCCAGGAATTCAGACCCGAGGCTATTTTAAGTACATTATCTTTTGACTTAATAATCCCTGTATCTACCTTGATTGGGTCTGATATCTTTTTGTCATCCAGGATCTTTCTCGCATTTTCAATCTCTCTTAACAGAATCTGGCGCCTTGGATGATACTCACCACTGACCTCATCCTTTGTATTTGTACGATCTTCAAGTTTATCGATCATGTCTGCCGTGACACCATCTGCCAGTGTCACGTGCAGGGAATCGTCATAAAGAGCCTCTATCTCATCGTCCAAACTGTCATAGTAATAAAACTTCAGCTCAGAAATAGATAAACTGTTATTTCCGGCCCAGTATTGTGCAAGGTTTACCTGCACTTTTTTGGCGGTAAACGGTTTGTCAAACCACAACTCATAATATACCTTGCCATTACTGCTTGTTTTCGCAGTAAGGAAACCGTCAATCATATTCACTGCCCCGTTCTCATCCCAATAGCGGGTCTTCGCATAGGCATACTGTCCCACCTGCCCTGCATCCGGTACCACAGTAATACGGTTCATCTCATATAATTGGTCAAATTCTACAATAGGGGAAGGCTTTCCGCTGTTGTATCCACCCCCGTCCCAAGAAGGAAGCATCCATGATGTGGTATAGTCATTATCCACAACAGCCATTTCAGTATCCGGTTTGTTCCTCGGATATTCTACCTTTACAATATGCTCGGTTGCATTGCCGACTCCGTTATCTGTATTAATCAATTTGTAATTGGAAGTAATGGCCGGGTCAATATCCATTGTAGCGCCTGTATAAGGCTTTGAAAAATTGCTTGTCCCACACTCATTGGCAGCGGTAAGGCAAACTTCATATGTCGTCTTATTTTCCAATTCTGTGAGCCGCCAGCTTGTTTTTTTAATATTATCAACTTTCTGATATTCGCTTTCTCCCTTCACCCGGTAATAAAGCGTATAATAATCCGCGTCCTCCATCTTTTTCCATGAAATATCCAACAAACGGTATCCGCCGGTTACGCTTATATTTTCCGGTGCGGAGGGCGCTTTATCTGCGACCGGCACCGCGTCCACAGCCTCACTGTAACCACTGCTCCATTCTCCATTTACGGACTGTACTCTTACCTTATATATCTCTTTATTTTTCAGCTTTTCATTGCCGAATGATGTCACAGCCAGCCGGTTCACCGTTGTCGGTATCACGATGCTCTTTCCTTCATATGTAATCTCAACCTCATACCCGGATACATTCTGCTGTGCTTCCCAGGTAAGCGTAAACTTTTTGCTTCCCGGAGCCACCGAAAGATTCCCCGGTATATTCATGACAGGCACAGGTATCCTTGATTCCATATCATTTAGGAATTCCACTTTGGCAATATCAGCAAGTTTCGTACTTCCCGTGTCTGTCACCTTGATCGTAATCTTCTTCACAGCAACCTGTTTCCCAAGGTTTACCACCAGGGTGCCGTCCGGCTCCTGCGTCACAATGGCCGCCGCTCTGGATCGGTAGTACGCCGCCATACCGCCGATTACGGCTGTTGTTGTCTGTTCATCTCCATTCTCGTCGATGTAGACAATGTCGATCGTCCCCTCTTTGATGACATTTTCAGAATCCTTTGGCGGCGCGATCGTAATCCCATCTATTGGCGCGGTCTCCTGCCCGGATAAATCTATGCTGATTTCTACCGGATTCTCTTTGGAAATTATTTCGTCAGAGACTGGTTTCATAGAGATACTTCCCTTGCCGGTCAACACATCCGATACACTGCTGCCCGCTGCAAGTTCGGTACCTTCAGCCGTCTTTGCCTCTACCATGTCCTCGTCAATAATTACGGATCTTGTTACCGCAGACTCCAGCTGCTCTGTACCATAACTGTATGTAAAACACTGCAGGTCCGCCAGATCGACTGCTCCGTCCCCATTCACATCACAGATAAGTTCCTGGGTCTCCTCACTGATAGCGTCCAGAAGCAGGTTCCGATCCGTATTGTCTACCGCACCATCGCCATTCACATCCCCATAACGAAAAGTTCCCGGATGGGCAGACTCCTGCCCAATAAACGCCGTCATATCCACCAGGCGTATCTTTTGGTTCATCGGCTGTATCTCAATACTCTGGCTATAGGCAAAACCGCCCCCAATGATCTGCAGCTCATACGTCCCTTCAGCCAGCCCGTTGATCTCTGCTCCCGCTCTGCCATTGTCCGTACCCGAAACAGTAAAGCCCGCAGAAGCAGCCTCGCTGCCTTCCTGTGTCAATATGGCCGAAATACTTTCAAGGCGGGTCTGTAGCTCTGCGATGGGCAGATTGCACGTAAGTTCAATCGACAAATTCCCTGTCCGCTGTCTATTCGGCGCCATCTTCATCTCCGCCGTATCCTCTCCCTGAATCAGATCAGCCCCCGGCCCTTCCGTTCGATTCTCAGTTTCATCCAGAGCTGTCTCTTCCCCTTCCGGCTGTGCTGTTTCTTCCTCACCGGTACCGGCTAACTCCCCTGCCTGCCCTCCCGGCGCAGTAGTCCCTTCATCATTGTCTGTCACTATCTCCACACCTGCAGGTTCAGAGCCGCCCTGTCCTTCTTCCGCAAAAACCGTAAATGATGACAGCTGCAGTACCATGCACATTGCCAGCACCCATGCCAACTTTTTCTTCATCTGCCCATCCTCCTTAATACGCCCCCTATTCATTGCTGAAAGGGCTGTCTCTCTCCTTTTATTCAATCCTGGCAAAGTGGGCATACCCACTTCTGCTTCCCGACCCGCACTCATGAAAGGCAAAAATACTTTGGCACCGCAGCGATACCGCTTGGCTGCTATATTCTAAACACCGCGTTAGCATCCTTCAGAGAAATTCGCGATATAGAAAATCCCAGAAAAACTCCCTATATCATCAAAAAGGCGGTATCAAAAAGACTTTGATACCGCCTGCAGATTTATGCGCACTGATAGCCTGGAAAATACACTTTTCCTATTATTCTATCCGACCCACGAATAAGATATTCCCCGGCATTAATCCCCCCGGTTTTCTCCCCCTGAATATCTGCAACTCAGCCATCCTGTACAACTGCCAGGACCTGTAGCTTTGCGTCACTGCCTTACGGCAATTTTGCCTTTTTCGTATGAGTATAAAAAACTTCGCGGTCCCCATCGGCGGAGAATCCTTTATCCACCACCAACCACGTCCGCTAATCTTATATCTAGTGATTCGTCTCTTCACCTATAAAACGTAAGAATCCGTAATCATCTTGTTGCATTTAATATAGCAATTAAAACTTTCACTGTCAATGACACATAAAAAACTTTTACAAAAATCCTCCAGAATCGGGAGTTAGTCGGCTAGCTTTAGCCTAGCCGACGGATGGAGACGCTTCATGACAGGGAGGCCGGGGAGGCGCTGGGGCTGTATATGCCGTTGCGAAATGCTGGAGTGCGCTTAGTGTTTCTTGAACAGCCGCTGCCGGATAGGCGGGTACACTGAACACATCACGGGAAATCTGATGATTTCCCGCGCTGGGTTCAGCAAACACTTGATTCGGAGATCAAGTGTTTCCCCGCCTATCCGGCAGCGGCTGTTCAAGAAACACTAAGCGCACTCCAGCATTTCGCAACGGCATATACAGCCCCAGCGCCTCCCCGGCCTCCCTGTCATAAAGCTGGCTCATCCAATCGGCAGGAAAACTCGCCAACCGGGTGGGATCCCNAAAGGACGGGATAGCCGAAAACCTCCCGGAGAACATCCATGTCCTTTCAAAAATGCTCAAAGCGGGCCTTAGAAATTCTTGGTGGGAAACAGCCCTGAAAATGGAGAGATTTTTGGATTCCGAATCCAAAAATCAGCTGACCCAGCGCGAGAAATCATCGGATTTCTCGTGATGTGTCAGTGGTGCTCCATTTTCAGGGCTGTTTCCCGCCTAGAATTTCTTAGGCCCGCGGCCGCATTTTTGAAAGGACACGGATGTTCTCCGGGAGGTTTTCGGCTATCCCTTCATGGAGCGTCCCCATCCGTGCCGCGACTAAAGCGCGTCACTAATTCCCGATTTAGTTTATGTCTGTGGTTGGATGTATGTTTTGTTTTCTCCTGTTCTCTTCCAAATACCATGCCATTTTTGCGCTCTCCTCCAGTTCTTCTATCCCGTAAAATGCATCCATAAGGCTTTTTCCGCCAACCACTGGGCCATGCTGTTTTAATAGATAGCCATCGGACAGCAAAACCCTTTCCCTCATATAGGAAAAGAGTTGTTGGCTCCCCGGCTTTGCATAGGGGATCAGGCCTATGGTTCCCACCTTCATTTTTAGATAAGGTGTATAGGACGGAATCACATCCGCAGGATCTTCAACGGCCGTGCACGAATAGAGGGTTGCATAGAAGCTGTGGGTATGTATCACAGCCTTTATATCTGGTTTAGCCTGATATATTACCTGATGCAGCGGAAATTCTTTGCTTGGTTTTACTTTGTTCCTCTGTTCCCCTTCAATCGTCAGGCAGGCGAACTGTTCTTCTGTCAGTGTGCCGAAACATGTACCGCTGCCGGAGATGTAGATCTGGTTCCCTGCGCGGAAACTGATATTGGAGGACGATCCGGAGGCGCTCCCTTTTGCAAATAGGGTGTGAGCGATCCATATTGCTTCCTGAAAATACTGCTCCGTCATTTTATATCTCCTCTCCTTTTAACATTTGTATGGCCCGGAAAAAGAAATCCCGCTGTCCGAAATTTCCCGATTTCAGCACCAGGCGGTACTCGGGTCCATCTAAAGGGGTCATTATTGGGACACCCGGTGCAACGCTGCTTCCGATAAGGTACCCTTCGAATCCCAGCGCTTTCATCGCGGCGCCGGAAGTCTCACCTCCGGCTATCATATATTTCCTGATGCCGTTTTTTCTTGCAATGGTTATCAGATCGGCCATGGTATCCTCTATCTTCCGGGCTATGGCTTCCTTTCCCATCTCCTGGTTTTTCTTTACCTCCCCGGGAGATGCGGAACTGTAAATCAGTATCTCCGAGGCCTGATCTATCTGTGCCTCTCTCCATATGCCCGCTGCATCTAAAGAGCCGTCTGCCAGCCGGGCAGGTATCACCTTATAATATGGAAGGCCTTTTTTCTGATATTCAGCAATCTGTTCTAAAGTAATTTTAGAACAACTGCCTGCGATGAGCAGTGTCGGGCCTTTTACGGGTGCTTCCTCTGCCTTTTCCATTTCGAATCCATACGTTCTCCCAAAGTATTTCCCCAGATGTTCTATCAGCCCCGAGCCTCCGGTGTAAAAACCAATGCCTGGAAAGTCTTTGGCAATCTGCTGGCCCTGAACATCCGTTTCATAATCCGGCACCACGTAACAGTGCGCATTTTTATCAATTTCCCGGGCAATCTCTTTTTTCGCTTTTTCCGTTAAAGGGGTCCTTGTTTCTATACAGCGGTATTTCCCCTGGGACTTCATGAGATCCCCCAGACGTGATTTCTTCATGGGTGTCAGCGGATGGTTTTTCATGTGGCTCTCTTCTAAAAGCTTCCCATTCACATAGAGCCTGCCCTCCGTAAGCGTGCGTCCGTTGACCGGTAGCGAAGGGCATAGTACCGTATAGGAAAATCCCATTTTTTCCATAACTGCATCGATTACCGGTCCGATATTTCCCTCCTCCGTGGAATCAAAGGTGGAACAGTATTTGAAGTAAAAGATTCTGGCTCCCTGCTCTTTCAGCCACGCAAAGGCTTTGAGAGATTCAACCACCGCCTGCTTCTTTTTAACATTTCTCGTTTTAAGAGCAATGACTGCACCCTGCACGTTCTTATCTTCCAGATTTTTCTTAGGTATCCCGTTATACAGTACCGTAGAAATACCGCTTTTTACAAGGAACGAGGCCCCGTCCCCGGCGCCGGTGAAATCATCTGCCACACATCCGAATAACAGTTTGTTTTTCTGCATAGTATTCCCCCTTTTCAAACAGACGGATTTGCATAAAAAGCAAATCCGTCCTTAATGTTAAGACCATCCAATTCCCTGTGCAATTACCAGAAGAATCATACATGCCAAATACCATATACCGATCAAAGGAATAATAAACTTAAACCACTGTTCGTATTTGATTTTACCATAGCCAATACAAACCCACAGATATCCCAGAGTCGGCCACACAATATTGGACAGTCCATCTCCAAACTGGAAGGCCAGAACCGCCACCTGTCTGCTGACGCCCACCAGATCGGCCAGTGGGAACATGATAGGCATAGATACCAAAGCCTGTCCCGACCCGGAAGGTACGATAAAGTTGAAAAGCAGCTGTGTAATCAGCATCCCTACTGCTGCCACTGACGGGGGCAGAGCCTGGACCAGCTGTGCTACCGCATTAATGATGGTATCGATAATCTTTCCGTTTTCCAGCACAATTGTGATTCCGCTCGCAAAACCACTGATTAAAGCGGCGCCGATAAAGGCGGAAAGCCCCTCTGAAAATTTATCACAGATTTCCGTCAGGGACAGCTTACAGATAAAACCTACAAGCAGACCCGTGATCAGGAACATCGTTCCGATCTCAATCAGTCCCCAGGAGAATTTTAATGCTCCCACAATCAGAATCGCAAAACAGATTAAGAAGGCAAACATAGCCACCTTTCTGCGGCCGGTCATTTCTACCTTTTTGCCAACCCCATACTCTTTTCTCAGCTCAATGTCTGTTTGATAAGTTATGCTGAGCTCCGGTTTTTTCCGGACTTTTATGGCATGGCGCATGACATACGCGATCCCGATTGCAGTAATCACGATGAGACAGATGGTGCGGTATCCCGCGCCGGAATACAGGGGCAGTTCCCCAATCGGCTGAGCCACAACCACAGTAAAAGGATTGGCCACGGCGGCGCCAAAACCGGCTGCCGTGGAAACCAGGGCCATGGCAATCGCTGTCAGGGAGTCAAAACCCAAAATCAGACATATGGGGATCAATATTGGAATAATAACCATGGAAAGCTCCAGCAGGCCGATGAAACAGCACATTACGGAGGCGGCAGCCATAATGATAGGGATCATTAGCAGCTCTCTGCCTTTAAATACCTTTTCAACTTTACCCAATGCTGATTGAATCATACCCGTTGATACGATAATGGTAAAGGAACCTCCAATAAGCAGAACTCCAAAAATGATGGTAGCCGATTTGACCATCCCCTGCGGAATCGCCATAAACCCTTCCCACACGCTTACCGGACTCGCCTCTACTCCGTGATAGGAACCGGCTACTACCAGGGTTTTCCCGGCATCATTCATTTCCCGGTCAAACTCTCCTGCGGGCAGGATCCAAGTGGCGATCACGCCAATTAAAATCATAACAACCAGCAGGGCAAATGCCGGGGGCATCGAAAATTTTTTCTTCTCTTTTACAGCTGTATCCTTACTTGACATAAATTCCCTCCTCATCTAATCAGAGTACTCAATCAAAGAACTATTCCAAAACAAAAGGCAGCGCCGCATAGATCTTCGCGGCCTGATAAACGTTGCTCAGGCTGACTTTTTCGCATTTTGAATGGGCGTCTTTTATACTTCCCGGTCCAAACAGTATACAGTCGCACCCTGCATCATATAAGACTCCTGCATCCCCCCAGAAGGGAACGCCGAAGATCTCCGGCTCCTTTCCCAGCACTTCCATGCCTGCTTTTTTCATCCCCTGTACGATGGGATGCCCCTCGGGAATATCCATGGGCGTTTTGCTTACCTTCAGGCTGTAGGGCATAGATTCGTAAGTAATCGCGTACTCTTCCTCATATCCTTCATTGCACTTTTTTACTGCTTCATCTAATTCCGCTTTTACACTCTCCAGAGTCTCTCCGGGGATGTATCTTCTTTCTACCTGAAGATGAGCGTCTCCCGGTACCACGTTAGGCTGTTCCCCGCCCCATGCTTTTCCCAGATTCACCAGCGACGGTCCCAGAAGGGGATGTATTCTTTCCTTCAGCTTTGGTTCCAGCTCTTCATTGATGCAGGTCATCAGCTTATTGAGACGCTTCAATGCATTGATCCCCGTAGATGAAACACTGGAATGGGTCCGCCTGCCGGGAATATCAAACTGGAACCAGTGAAGACCTTTCTGTGCAGAACCAATCTTCATGTCCGTTGGTTCCCCACAGATCCCATAATCAGTCAGTTTGGTATGCTTTGCGTAATAAGTGGCGCCGTCGCTTCCATACTCTTCTCCGATCATGGCCGACAGCACGATATCACCCTTTGGGATAAGGCCTGCCCTTTTAATGGCTATCATTGCGTAAGCCATGGCAATAATGCCGCCCTTCATATCGCAGGCCCCCCTGCCGTACAGGTCATCCCCCACGATTCTGCCTGAATAAGGATCTTCCATATCAATCGGAGGGATGCTGTCCATATGGCCGTTAAAGGTAACGCTTTTGCCCTCACCGGTTCCGTGAATAGTGGCAAGCACGTTAGCCCGTTCTCCTTCTACCACTTGGAGTTCTGTTTCAACTCCTTCGGCAAGCAGCTTTCCGGCGATATACTGCCCAATTTCTTTTTCCTGGCTTTCCAGCTCAATATGGCTGGGGATCTGAACTGCCTTCTGCAAAAAATCAGTCAGCTCCTGCCTGTCAATCTGTTTCATTAATTTTGCTAAATCCATTTTTTACACCTCTTTTCTTATAACGAGCGTGCTCATAACTGATGTTTTCTCATAGTTTCTTCTATGGCCTGCTCCAGCATGGCAGCCACCTGGTTTATTTCTTCCTCACTAATGATAAACGGGGGGGCTATCTGCAATGCATCCCCTAAAATACCATCAGCGCTTCCTGTTACACCTCCCGTTATCATAATTCCATGCTGAAAACAATATTGTGAAATTTCCGTGGAAAAATTAAAATCCAGCGGCTCTTTTGTTTTGCTGTTTTTTACAAATTCTACGCCAAGTAAAAGGCCGATCCCCCGGATATCACCCACAACCGGGTATTTTTTCAATGGCTGCAGCTTTTCCAGAAAAATCTCGCCCATTTTCCGGCTTTGTTCAATCAGGCCATGATCCATGATGTAATCCAGTACGGCCTCTGCCCCCGCACATGCCAGCGGGTTCCCAGAGAAAGTAAAGCTGTGTGTTAAGGCCCCTGTACCAGCCGCGATAGCGTCTACAATTTTCTTATGTACGATAACGCCGCCTATGGGCACATAACCGCTGCCAAGCCCCTTGGCAAATCCAATCAGATCCGGGGATATCTGGTAATGGTCTACTGCAAAATTCTTTCCGGTTCTTCCAAAGCCGGTAATCACTTCGTCTACGCAGAACAACACATCATACTTATCACAGATTTCCCGGATTTTCTTCATATATTTTTGAGGCGGTGTAATGGCTGCCGCAGTGGTTCCCGTAATAGGCTCCATCACAAAGGCTGCTACCGTGTCCGGCCCTTCGTATTTGATTTTTCTTTCCAGTTCCTGGGCGCACTGACAGGAACAGCTCTCCTCTTCTAAACCATAAGGACACCGGTAACAATTACAGGGGGCGATCTGGGAAATATTCTTAGGAAAGAAATCCTCATATTTTTCCCGCCAGGACGGCCTTCCGCCCAAAGCCAGCGTTCCCATAGTATTCCCGTGATAGCTCTGCCACCGGGATATGATTTTATTTTTCTTTGGCCTTCCGGCTTCCAACTGATACTGCCGGGCGATCTTCATCAGTGACTCCATAGCTTCGGAACCACCCGAACAGAAAAAGACTTTGTCCATGCCCTTTGGTGCAATCGAGACAATCTTAGCCGCCAAACGCCTTCTGACATCACTGGTAAATGTGCCTCCGTAAACAAAACTGATCTTTTCCGCCTGCCTTGTCATCTTATCAATGACATCTTTCACCCCGTGTCCGATATTTACCACGCCGATTCCGGCTGCACAGTCCATGTATCTTTTTCCCTGTTTATCATAGATATACATTCCTTTTCCGTAATCTACTTCCGGATATTCTTTCTCTATTACTGCATATAATGCGCTCTCCTTATTCATACTGATTCTCTCCTGTCGTCTATAATTTAATATCTAATATTTTAGATTAAGCTAAAATATCTCAATTGTTCAAAAATGTAAGAATACTTCGATAGCTCTGCGGGCAAAGCGCAGCCTTCGGACATGCTGCCTCATGCTCTTTAATCGCGGTGTCAATCGCTTCCTGAAGCGTGTCATACTTCTCCATGTGCATAGCTGCCAGGTCTTCTTTCGATACATTTTCTGAGACAACCATGACTCTGGTTTTCTTTTTCAGGATCTCTCTTATAGGAACGATGTGATCCATCTGTATCTCATAGTGGCTCCAGACGTATTCCTTCAATTCCTCAAGATCCGGATAGGCCCGGAAAGGTTCAATAAAATCCGGAGCGTTGATACCCTCGTTGAAATCGCCGTACAATATCACCGTAGTATTCTCATCTGCCAGTTTGTGCAGGGCAATTAACGGCTTAACACCCTGGTACATATCGATATTTAAGGGATGCCCGGGACATACCACATAGATATCTGGCTTTGCCGGAAGCTCCACCATACAGAACCCTTTTAAAAAGGCAGCCGCAGCCTCATGTGATTCCCGCAGTTCCCCTGAGAAGATTCCCGCAATCTCATATTCCTGATTCATTACGATATTCACCGAATAGTCCACACCACACATGTTAGCGGCCTCGAGCATATCCTCGTGAATGGGATTTCCCTCCAGATTGCCTGCATAGCTTTTGGGATGCACCATCATCTCCGGCCTGTGGTTGATCACAATCGTCTCCTGTGAAGCAACACCCGGCAATATGGACTTTCTTCCCCCTGAAAATCCGGCCATATCATGCAGCTCTACTTTACCGATCGTGATCACCACGTCGCTTTCGTACACCTTCTTATTTACCTTCACCGGTGTATGGCGGGAAGTCATACCAAGATATACCAGCTTAGTGTCGTCGAAAGCATCATGATTTTCAATCGCAATTTCTCCCATGAGAGTGCCCAAGAATCCCTTCATTTCACTTTCCGTGGCATCCCTGTGGACTCCTAGAGCCACAACAAAGACAATATTCTCCTTTTTCATACCGGCCGCTGTCAGCTCCTGAATGATATACGGTGCAACCCGCTCCGTTGGTACGCCGCGGGTAGCGTCCGATATAATAACCGCTGCCGTTTCCGCCTGCTTCCTGCTTACAATATCCCTTAAACGTTCCCCCTTTCCCACCGGGCTTATTACGGCGTTCTTGATTTCTTCTGCCTGAATGGACGGAGGATTTCCGGTTTCGTACATTCCCATGAAATTCTCTAAAGGCAGAAATGCGTCTCTTTTTTCTTCGTCGTCAATGTAATGTATTTTGTCTCCGGCCGCTTCGATTCTGTACATATTTCCCCTCCGATTTTTTGAAATGTAAAATTTCACATTTTTCTTTTTGAAAGGCGCCGACGATCTTACGCCGGCACCAACTGCCTCACCACTGATTAATAATTTCAAAACAATCCATAATCTCTTCTTTTGTGTGGTGTATATCCGTGGAAATCCACCGGATGCTTTCTTCTAACTCTTCATTGATCAAAGTTTCAATTAAACGGACATGAATTTCTATCTCTTCTTTAAAGCACTCCCAGCCTGCCTTGTGCAATTTATAAATTATATGGAGTTTACGAATCCGCTTGGTCAGATCCACCAGATTCATGATCTCCGCTCCGATAATGGATGGACAGGCGTCGATTAAATGCTCATGGAAATTAATCTCTATCTCAAAAAACTTCTCCACGACATCCAGTACCTGCTCTTCCCCCTCCACAGAAGAAACACTTAAAATAAGCCGGAACTTTTCCCCGAATTCTTTTAGCTTCTTCTTATCCAGCTTTGTAATGGCTTTCCGGATTACCTGGGCTTCTAATACCTCCCGGAAATCAAAAATATATTCCAGCTCTTCCTTTGTCAACTCTCTTACATAACTGCCGCTTCGGGGATTGATTACTACGTAGCCGTCCTTTTGCAGGGACTTCAGGGCATTGGTCACGGGTGTGCGGCTGACCCCCAGAGATGTGCTCAGGTAGTCAATGTCCAGCTTTTCGTTTGGTTTTAACTCATTTGTGAGAATCTTGCTCTTTATTTCGTCGTAAATCAACTCATTTAAACTGCTGTATTTTACTCTGTTAAACATAAATTACCTCGCATTGCATTTATGCATCTGAAATTTTAGATTATAGTTGTATCATAGCTAAAATTCCAGAATATGTCAAGTAGGTAATTTATTTGATAACTATTCGTTACTGTTCATGACTATTTCCCCCGCTTTACAGTTCCTTCACCGCCATACAGGACTTCCACTTCCTGCGTCAGGCCGCCGTCCTGGGTCTTTTTCTGACGGAAGATTCCCCAGGCTTTCCCATTACACCAGAATCCGGTAAAGTCATCTGCATGAAGTCTGGGTGCAAACGTCTGTCTGTTGCTGCGCATGTCATACTCATAGCCCAATAATGCTTCATATACTGACCATGACGCCATGGCTCTTGTATAGTAATATCCTGATTCATTCTCACTAAAGGGGTTCCGTTTGAAGCCGTCGTGCCGGTCGCGAATCGCCTTCACGATGGTCAGGGCTTCTTCGACCTGACCCGTTCTTGCCAGCAGCGCCGCTGCTTCATATTCAATTCCAGTCCATACCTCGCCATAATAGACAAAAGGAAATACCGGACGGCCGCCATTCGGCCAGGTACAGGGCGTCAGGCCTTTTTCATCATTTAAAATAAACGCCCTCTCCGCATGAACATTCTCTTTTGCACGTTCAACAAAATTGTACTTGAAGATGGATGCCGCAGCCTTTTTCACATGTTCTTCAGACATCACATAACCCAGCTGTGCATTAAAGGCCATGAACTGACCCAGCAACTGATCGGAAAGGCATCCTTTCCCGTACTGATAACGATACGCATTCACGTCGTCAACAATCTGCTCATAAAATTCGCCGTTCCAGCTGATTTCGTCCAGTTTTCTCCTGCCATTTTGTGCTAATTCCCTGTATTTCTCAGCGTCTCCTGCATGCCCCATATGCTCCGCCATCTCAGCCGCCGCTGTCAATGCCGCAAAATAAATGCTCCCGGTCATACTGGATATTCCATACAGTTCGGTATCATAAGTCACATGCTGGGGCTCCTCTAACAAACCGTCGCCGTCACGATCCCATATTTGCTCGGCATATCTCATAGTTTTTTCAACCCCCGGCCAGCATTCCCTGACAATCGCATCGTCGCCGCTGATCACCCATTCCCGGTACAGCCTCACGACGCTTCCCAATTGTCCGTCTGCCGAAGGCGTCATTTCCCATTGGGGCAGATCAAAAGGTGTGTACGCCCGAAAAGGCATGTAACCATCCTCTCTTATTTCATCGGCCAGCTCAATCCGGCGCATGGTTCGTTCCAGCTCCGGAAATAGTACCGCCACACTTTGGGCGTAATTCCAGACATGAGTGCAATTTCCCGGGCCGCAGCCCAAATCATTATCAACGCCTTCCCAGCCAAGAAAGTCGCCATTCTCAATCCGGAAACAGGTGGGGCTGCGCATAACCGTTATATTATCGGCTGCTGCCTCTAAGACATATCCCGGTAAAGTGGTGCTGAAAAATGCATTAGAAAAGGCCTTGCTCTCACGGTACAGGCGCTCTTTTTCATTGCCCAGATAAGCAGCTGCCTCCCATGCATCTGCAAAAAGGGTTGCATAATAATTTTTTGTCACCTGGTAATTGCCTGCATTGATATCGGCTCTGTCCTTGTCGAGTTCAATCCACATTTTCGGACGGTTTGGAAAATACCAGGTCAGTATAAATGTAAACGTCTTTTCTTCCCCCGGTTCCAGACTGTGCGTAACGCTTAAAGAACCAATTTTGTCTGTAAAATGAAGAAAGCTGAAATCCGAATTTTCTGCCCACGTACTGCCTACCTGTTCATAAATGCTGGCCTCATCCAGCCTGCCGTCACTAGAAAAATCCTGCCAGAAATCCTCGCCCCCATCTGTCCACTGCCCCTGATACCAAACAGGTTTTGCCGTTATATTTTCTGCGGGCGCTGTGGTCGTAAGAGCCATATCCCCCCAGGTAATATGCTGGTCGGAAAATCCACTGCCCGTATATGTAATCCCTCTGACTCCATTATCATCACGGTATCTGTTTACTCTTTCACCTGCATGCTGCATAAAAGAAAAGTTATTATACCCTTCAAAACCCACGGCATTGTTCATCGAACCGGCAATCGACACTTCCACCTTTTCTCTTCCCGGATTCTTTACTTTGTATTGTAAATACGCTCCGGGTATTCCTGAATCATCCGCATTCAACGGAATGAATGGCGTAAATGCTTCTAAGCTTACCTGAACCGGCATCTGATCGTCCGTAAATTTAAAGTTAACAAATGGATATTCTGAGCCCATTTCTGCACTGTCAAAGCGTGGTAAACCGGCCATTTCGTTTCGGAAGAAGCCCTGAGATTTCGCAAACGGGGGATTCAGCCTGCTTTCCAATACTCTTGCAACCGCCTTCCCATGTTCGGGTTTTGCCCAGATGGAAAAAAAAGTATACGGCATTCTGTTGAGCTGTCCCGGTTGATTAAATATCTGCCAGGTTGTCAAATTCCCTCTTGCCCCCAAAGATACATTGCCTGTACCGATTCCGCCTAAAAGGAAATCGACACACCCTGCGGTTCCGGGGTACTTTTTTTGTTCATTGTCACAGAATAGCTCTTCTGTGGGATATATTAAATGTTTCATGAATAATCTCCTTTTTTTCGTTTTTTATTAAATATCGTCCGGGCGCGCTTATCCTTTTACAGCCCCGGCGGTCATGCCTTCCACAATATGTTTCTGGAAAAGCAGATAAAACAGAAGCTGCGGGATAATAATAATCACCGTGGCTGCAATCATTCCGCTGTAGTCCATGCTATACCGCCCTCTGAACATAGAAGCTCCCAGGGATATTGTCATCATTTTAGGGTCATTTACCAGAACCGACGATATAGGGTATTCATTCCAAAAATACAAAACATTAAAAATAATAACCGTAGCAAGTACCGGTTTAATAACCGGAAGAACAACTCTTGTACACATCTGATAGATATTACAGCCATCGATGATTGCCGCCTCTTCAATTTCTTTTGGAAAGTCCCTGAGGAACCCGACCATTAAAAGAACGCCCAGTGCCATCGTCGTTGCCGCCAGCGGCAGGATCAAAGACGCCCTGTTTCCCAGCAATCCCATGGAAACAATCATACGGTAAGTAGGGAAAATCACAATATAAGGGGGGATCGTAAGGCCTGCCACAAATAGCAGATAAAGACCATTCTGTAAACGCTTTGATTTAAACTGCAGGCGTGTAATAGCATAAGACAGCATAAAGGTACAGACCAGGCTGATCGCCAGGGCAAAAACTGCTACAAAAAGAGTATTACCGAACATCTTTATCAGGGGCAGCGTATGAAGCGCCCGCTCATAATTCGAAAAACTGATACTTTCCGGCAGAGAAAACGGGCTGTTCAGAATTTCCGTATCCGTCTTAAAGGAAAGAACAAAGAGCCACAAAAACGGAAATGCGGTTAATGCCGTGATCACAATCAGCACGATACGGCTCAGGGCTTTTGGCCATCTGCGTGTTTTTGACATCATCTATCCCTCCTCCTGATGCATCGACTTATTCACTTTGGTCAGATATATGATCGAAAAGATCAGACAAAATATAAAGGAAACTGTGGCAATGGCCATACCATAGCCATAACGTGAGGTTGTAAACGTGGTGTGGTACATATAAGTAACCAGCACGTCCGATACATGATTGGGCCCGCCATTTGTCAGCTGTTGAACTGTCTCAAATATTTTAAACCCGCCAGTAATAATCAAAACTGTATTAATCACGATGGTATTCTTCATCATCGGAATCGTAATCCGCCAAACCTGCTGAACCCGGTTTGCTCCGTCGATCTGAGATGCCTCGTAAATATCCGAAGGTATGCTGCGCAGTCCCGCCATATTTATGGTTGTATAAAACCCCAGAACCTGCCACAAATAGACGAATGCTACCGCATAAGGCGTCAGTGTCTGTCCGCCAATCCATTGCTGCTGCCATCCTTCCAGCCCAATTCCTTTCAGGACCGCGTTAATCAGTCCCATTTTGGGGTCTAAAATAAACAGCCATATTAAGCCTACCAGGATCGGCGCCACTACATTTGGCGCAAAGATCATGGATTGAATGATTCCGCTTCCCTTGAAGGACTTTTCCAACAGTAAAGCCACAAGAAAAGATATAGGTAATACTGTGATTGTTATACAAATCAAAATGATGAATGTATTTTTCAGGGCGATGAAAAAGAACTTATCATGAAATAATACCCGATAATTTTTCAAGCCTATAAAGTGTGCCTCTCCGATACCTGTAAAATCCGTAACACTATAATAAACACTAATAAAAATAGGTATAATAACAAATCCCACAAAAAGAATCAGAGCCGGCAGCACCATAATAATTTTCGTACTTCTTTTGCTCAGCCAGTGCATTAAAATTACCTCTCTCTAAAAGAAAATGAATTTCCGGTTTGATTGAAAAACTCGCCTGCGCCAAGCGGCATCAGGCGAGCAGTCTGCTTTATTGGATCAGCCCCTGTGCTTCAGTTTGTTCATCCATATACCGGAGCGCTTCTTCGGGCGTATAGATACCGTTGATGACTCCTGCCATGCTTTCAAAATAAGTGGTCTCAAACTGTCCGGGCAAGGTCATATTGGGGCAGGTCTCGGGACTTTCCCAATCATCATTCATACGCTCCATAACTTTCGCAAACACCGGGTACGATTCTGCATCAATTTCACCTTCATATCTGGTCACCGGCACGCTCTGGTTATCCCTGGCAATGATGGCTGTCCCCTCAGGGCCATAATAAAACTTAAGGAATTTGATGATTGCCTGATATTTTTCCGGTTCTTCCTCTTTCGTTTTTGCAGATACGCAATATGGATGAGAAGGCGCTTTCATAGCCAGTTCCTGGTTGCCGATACCATCGCTGAAAGTCGGTCCCCACCAGAAGCCAATGTCTTCTTTCCATTCACTTTCATCAAACTTTTTGGTATCCCAGGCCCCGCTGTCAAACATAGCTGCCTTTCCCCCAAGGAACATCTCGGTCGCTTCCCAATAACCAAGAGAAGCCGCATTATCCGGAAACATCCCTTTTTCTGACATATCCTGAAGCTTTTCATAGAACAGCAGGTAATCGTCGTTCAGCCAGTTGTCCGTGCCCTGGAAAATCCCATCTATATGGTCAAAAAATCCGTATCTGGCGTGCATTGTCATTAACGACCAGCTGCTCCAGACATCCTTAGTACCACGTGCCATAGGGACAATTCCCTTTTCATTAAATACTTCAGCGCAATGTATCAGATCATCATATGTCACGGGTATTTCCAATCCGCATTCTTCAAAAAGCGCCTTGTTATACCAGATCCCATTGCAGAAAATCTCTGCTGGCAGCCCATAAATGGCTCCATCCATCTCCATTACATCCAGCATTCCCGGCAGAAAACCATCCACAAATTCCTGATCATCCGTAATGTCTGCGGAAATATCTGCAAGCAGCCCTGCCTCCGCCATAGCATCGGCATCCCCTTTTAGTGAATAGAACAGATCCGGCAGAGTATCCGATTGTGACGCTAATTTTATCTTCTGAGTGTGTTCATCCTGCGCTGAACCAGTCATGTCTATCACAATATCCGGATTCTGTTTCATAAATTCCTGAACTACAGCATATACCTGGGGCGCCTGTTCTTCAATATTCGCCACATGCTCTGCAAACGTAAATGTTATTTTACCATTCCCCGCATTCTTATCTTCTTTCTTATCTGTAGAATTACCAGAGCTGCCGCACGCTGTTAATCCCAGCAGTAACGCACTCATGACTAATACACTAATTACACGTTTTTTCATGATTTTCTCCTCACCTTTTAAACATGGTTATACTTGTTCATATTTATTATTAACCATCGCCTCCGGATGCAATGACTTAATAACTGGTTTGGGCCCTTATTTCATCTATTTCGAATCTAAGATTTTTACCGAATCACGTACGATGAGCATCGGATCAATCACCAGCCGGACCGGCTCATGAGGTTTACCGGCACTTCCTGAGTTCGACAGGATATTTTTACAGAGTGACCCTGCAGAATCAAAAGCATGCCCAATCGTGGTGATTCCCGAGGCTGCCGCCCAGGGTAAATCATCATAAATAATCAGACTGACATCCTCCGGAAAAGACAGTTTCATTTCGGTAAGCGCAGCAACTGCAGCGGTAGCAATGATTTCATTCACTGCTAAAATAGCAGTAGGCTGCAATTCCTGAATATGGTTTTGAATCATTCCCCTGATACTGTCATTATAGGGAATATCATATAAGAAACGGGAATCAACTTCCAGCCCTGCCTCTTCAAAGGCCCGCCTGTAGCCGTCGCCTCTTTGCGGAAAATCTTCCCGGTATTTATAAAGCATCAGAATATCTTTATGCCCGTTCTGCAGCAGGTATTTTACTGCCCGGTATGTTCCCAGCTCATCATCAAAAAGAATGGTATCTGCGCCCTGGTGGGTACACATAAAAATCTGGATAACCGGCTTGCCTTCCTCAATCATTTTTTCGATCTCTGGATAGTTGTAGTTTGACACCGCTGCAAAGATTAATGCATCAACCCCCAGGCGCTCCAGGCAGGCCACATTCTGCTCTTCTCTGTCTGTATCTTCGTTGCTGAATAATACAACGATTTCGTATTCGCTTCCCAATTCTTCAATGATCATCTGGATCAGGTCGTTCGTGAATGGATTCTTCGCCTCGCTGAACATTAATCCTAACAGCTTACGGTTACGGACTACTGCATGGTGCGTATAATTCACTTCCTTGCAGGCCTCCAGTACACGCTCTTTTATTCCCGGGCGGGTACTGTAGTTATCATTAAAAACCTTATAAACCGTAGATACCGAGACTCCGGCTTTTTTAGCTACATCTTTTATGGTGCCCATATTTATCCTCCTAATGTCATGCAGACTAACTAATATTCCATTTCTTTTCTTAATTTATATAGCTACATTATATCAATTTGGAGAAATAAGTCAAGCAAAACAGAGAATTTTTTCTCTATTTTTATTAGTTATTCTCTATAATTTTCTATTTTTATTAATAATTTTCTTTTATATTATTTTTTTAATCTTTTTTGGTCTATGAAATGACCTTAATTTTGTGTGGAATAAAACATCCTCTCTTATGATCATTTGCCAAGTGGCGCTGGTGATCATAAGGGAGGATTGTCCGTCTCTATTTTAGCCATATTAAAGTTTTACTCACATTTGTTTATCAAAGCATCCCCATTGGGCATTCCTTAACTCCTGCCTTCTTAGTACTACAGCAATTCAATTTATTTTTACATAATATTCTTTCATATCGCCCGCTCTACCAGTTCCGCCGGTATGGCCGATTTTGCACCAAATGCCACTGCTTCATCCAGTGTTCTGTTTTCGTTCAGCGATAAAACCGCATCGCAATAATAATGATATGCTTTTTCGAAGTCCTCCAGGTGGAATGCATCTGACATTAACGTCATGAACGATGCGGCCTGATCGGTTCTGCTACAGTGCTCGATGTTTCTCCTATTGCATTGCCTCTTGAATCTCTTACTGTTCCCATACTTCATTCTCCTTTCATCATTCACAGCTTTTTGCTGTGGCCTTCTTGTTTCACCTAGGATACCTCATTTTGCACAAAAAGATATGTGCAAAAAATTGATTTTTTTGTTTTTACCCAATAAAAACACCTACCATATTTTCAGCCAAAATATCTTTTATCTACCCGCATTCCCAGTTCATTTTTTACTCTAAGCAGGCTGTTTAGCATCTGATTGAATTCTTTACAGGAGAGCTAGCTGTTTTTTGAATTCATCCCCCGCGTTTTTGGGAAAAGAAGCTTTGGTAGTGCTAAAATATTTGGCCCCAAACTCTTCTTTTGCATATTTTGCTGTCTCGAACACATAGTCCAGATTCTGCTTCGTCACAACCATATTCAGACTAATGTCAACACCATGATCCACTAATTTTTTAATCCCTGCAGCCGCACAACGCCCGGCGCCCGGTCTGCCGGTGATCTGATCAAATATAAAAGTATCGGAACACAGCAGTGAAACAAAGGGGCCGATTTTGTTCATTGCCAAAAAATCTGCGATTTTATCTGTTACAAGCACAGCATTCGAATTAATAGAGACATTGATTTGATTATTAATCAACTGCGTAATTGCTCTTTAATCTTATCCCAGGCTAAATGGACACCATTACTTTACAGCAACAGTGTCCATTCTTATATTACTCTTTATTCCCCTGCTTATATGCAAACCATTCAAAGTCTGCATAGCAGTCCCCTTCATAACAATTCTGACATGCCATCCCCACAAAGCTTCCGGTAAACCGCTCCTGAGATACCCGGCGGTATGCTTCATCGGTCATGTCTCCGCAGTACAGGCTGTCGGCAGCCTGTTCATACTTTTCCCCATCTAATGACCAGTAAAAGGAAATTCTATCATAGTACACCATCATTTTGAGCCAGACAGCACCCTCATCCGATATAGGGATTCCTTCTCTTCCCATTGGGAAATGATAGTTGCCCATGTCATTATGATAGAGATTAATAACCCGCTTTCCATCGTCATCTGCAGATATATACAGATAAAAATGATTCATCGTATCGTAAAAATAGGTGATTCCGGCCATTTGAAAATAATTCTGCGGCTGAAATTCCATTTTAGTTTCGGCTGTAAAGCAGAACTCTTCCTGACGCCTGGCCGTCATTACGTTGGAATGGTCTGAGCTTAGTGATTCTCTGCCATATAAGCGCAGATACCCCGGCCGCTCGTCCAGACGGATATATTCTTTCATAGGGATACGCAGAGTCTGAAATCCGATGGGCAGCTCCTTTGTGTGAAAGTTCCAGAACTCTTTGCGCTCATAAGCCTCCTCTTTCAAGCCACTTTCGAAAGCTTCATCGGGCGTCCCTGTACCGTTCACCGTTTCAAGCCATCCCGCCTGGTTCCACTGCACCTCCTGTATGGCGGTTTCTCGCCCCATTACGCTTCCGCCTCTGGATGGCAGCGGCCTGCTGCATAAATATACCATGTACCATTTCCCATTATGGGCTTCTACGATATCGGCATGGCCGGCCCTCTGCAGCTTTAATGTACAATCATTTCTGGATGTCAAAATAGGATTTCCCGGGTTCGTCTCGTAGGGGCCCCAAATATTTCTGGAACGGGCCAATGTGACTGCATGCCCCTCAAACGTTCCGCCTTCCGCACACAGCAAATAGTAGTAACCGTCATGATAATACAGATGAGGCCCTTCTACTGTCCCAATTTCTGTCCCTTTGCATATAATTTCGGACTTCCCGACCAGCTTCCTGCTTTCCGGATCATATTCCTGCAGCACTATACCTGACCATAGCGGATAGTTTTTCTGTATGTCCCCTTTTCTATAGTCAAATGTCATATTCACCAGCCATTTACGCCCGTCTTTGTCATGAAACATCGATGGGTCAAATCCCGAGGAGTTCAGCTCTACCGGGTCAGACCATTCTCCGGCAGGATCTTTTGCCGTAACCAGATAATTATGGCAGTCCCAGAACAATCCTGAGTGATTTTTTGTATCTGTATAGACCAGATAATAGATTCCATTATCATAGGACAGACACGGCGCATACACTCCGGCTGAACTTTTATTTCCTTTCATATCCAACTGGGATATTCTGTTCAGCGGCGACGGCAGTTGCTCCCAATGCTCCAGATCCCGGGAATGATAGAGACAGACTCCCGGAAACCATTCAAAAGTCGACGTAGCAATATAGTAGTCTTCCTTTACCCTTATGATGGACGGATCCGGATGGAATCCGCGGATAATTGGATTTTTCATAACTTTCACCTCATTTTTTATTAATTTTTTATTTTAGCGCCGCACCGGCCGCAAAGCTTTTCTCAACCTGTTCACTGAATATAAAATAGAACAAAAGAATCGGAATACTTGCAATTACAATTGCCGCCCCAAGCGGCCCCCAGTCTGTCAAATACTGTCCCTTAAACGCCATGAGGCCGACGGGAAGTGTATTCAAACTCTGATTCTGTAAAAATGTGGACGCCATGATGAATTCATTCCATATATTCATAAAGGAAAATATAGCGATTGTCGCCGTAGCGGGTTTTAATATCGGAAGGATAATCTTAAAGTATGTTTTCGTTATTGAACATCCGTCGATTGCCGCTGCCGATTCCATTTCAAAGGGAATGCTCCTGATAAAGTTGGAATAGATAAATACCGCAAGGGGCAGGCCGGTTGCAATATATGGCAGTATAATCCCCATGTGGGTGCTCAGCAGATGCATCTTCCTTAATACAATAAACAGCGGGATCAGCGTCGCATGGATCGGAATCATCATTCCCAGCATCAGTAAGTTAAAGGTGGCTTTTTTCCATTTCCATGTAAGCCTGGTGATGGCATATGCCATCATGCCTGCTATCAGCAAAATCCCACCTACGCTGACTGCAGATACCAGGACACTATTCATAAAGTATTTTGCTACACTTCCCTTGATCCACGCTTCCTGGTAGTTGCTCCACACAATTGGATCCGGCAGCGCAAGGGAGCTTTCCGTAAATATCTGGGCAGTTCCTTTCAGCGAAAAGTTAACCAGCCATAAAAATGGGAAAATCTGAATCAGCGCGAAAAGCAGCATGACTGCGTAAGCTATTATTTTACAAGTCTTTTTCTTCATTAATTATTCCCCCCTAATATTCCACCGCTTCTTTGGTCATCACCTTGTTGATAATCAGAAATGCTGCTATACAGATAACCGACAGCAGAACCGCAATTGCACTGCCGTATCCAAACTGCATTTTCAGGAAGGATTCTTTATACATCTGTATGGCAATGGTTGTAGTAAAGTTGTAAGGCCCGCCCCCTGTCATAATATAGATATTATCGAATATCTTCAGCCCGCCAACGGTTGCCAGAACGACACAGATCTTAAGGATATCCCTCAGTAAAGGCAGCGTAACATAGAAGAACGCCTTAAAGCCGCTGGCGCCGTCAATCTTTGCTGCTTCTTCATACTGTTCCGGAATTCCCTTCAGTCCGGCATAAAGAATGATAAGATGATACCCGATGTACTGCCATATAACCGGGATAATGACAGCGATTAAAGCCGTCTTCTCGTCAGTAAGCCACCCTCTGCACACTTCTGACATCCCAAGGCGTGTGAGAATGTCATTAAGAACGCCATAATTAGGGTCATAAATTTTCTGCCATAAGAGGGAAATGGCTGCCGTTGAAAGAATCACAGGAATAAAGTAGGCATTTCTGAAAAAACGGGTTCCCTTTGTAAATTGCCATAGCAGCACTGCAAACAGCATGGCCGGCAAAAGCTGCCCTATAACAGCCACCACCAGGATAATCAGTGTATTTTTTACTCCCGTACGGAACACAGAATCAGAGCTTAAAAGTTTTATATAATTCTCGAAGCCAACAAATTCTTTTGCACCGATTCCTACCCAGTCTGTAAAGCTAAGCCCTGCTGTATAAATAATCGGAAAGATAAACATTGCCAGAAATATAACCAGTCCGGGCAATACAAAAAGAAGAATATATTTTTTGTTTGACAGCATTTTCTGCATGGTATAACCGCCTTCCTGTCTATTTACATAGAAAATACCGACAGGCAGCGCAACTGATCTGCCTACCGGTATTCCTATTGTTATTGTTTCATGATTGTATTCAATTCCGTCAGAAAATCATCGACTTCTATCTGTCCCGCGAACTGCTGGTGTGACAGATCACGCATAGGTTCGCCGATCTTCGCATCAACCAGACTGAACCACCAGGTCTGCATAACTTTGTAGTTTTTAAAATCTTTTTCATACTGCTGCAGGATTTCATGAACCTCGCCTTCTGGCTTGACATCTGTTTCCATAAATCCAACATTTCCTTTTTTCACATTAATGTCATTTATTTTCTGACCGTAACGTACAATGAATTTTGCTGCTTCCTCCGGAAACTGACTGCTTGCCGACGCTACCAGCCCCTGAGACAGACTGCCTGACATACAAGTTGTGGCGGTCTCAACTTCTTCTGCCGCGCCTGTTGCAGGAAACATCATATATCCCGTTTTATCAGCCAAATCTCCCTCGATCATGGTAGAAAGCATCCATGAGCCAACCGGATACATGGCAATCTGGTCTGCCCTGAACATCTCAATGACCTCTGATGTCGTCGCCTGCATGTATCCCTTCTGGAATGCACCCTTTTCAACAAGAGTTTCTACCTTTTCGGCTGCATTTTTAAATGCTTCGTCCGTAAATGCACCATCGCCGTCCATGGCCCTGTTATAGGCATCTGTATCTTCCCTGAGCACCATCTCATTGTAGAAGAGGTCTCCCTCCCAGCGGTCCTTATTTCCAAGTCCCAGAGCGTAGATTCCCTGCTCATTGCATTTATCCACCACTGCTAAAAGCTCGTCCCAGTTTGTCGGCACATCCATACCCAGCTTTTCGAAAACCTTTTTATTATAGAACGTCATATATGTCCCGTTTGCCTGATGGGGAACCGTATACATATGGCCGTCCTCATAAGGTACAGCATAGGCCGGATAAAGTTCCGCATCAAATTCCTTCAGCGCGTCATCAATCGGATAGAGGGCTTTTGCATCCAAAAACGGCTGTGTATAAGAATCCCCCCATGTAAAAAAGATATCCGGCAGTTCATTTCCCTGAAGGGCAACACGGATCTTTGTCTTATAAGTTTCCGTGTCTACCCGTTCTACATCGATCTCATATCCCAGCTCATCCGCCACCTCATCAAAAGTAGTCAGATATTCCTCCCCGAGAGTCTGTGGATCAAACTCAGTCAGGATTTTTAACTTGACTGTCTCATCTGCCTTTGCACCATCCTTTGCTGCATCTGCTTCCTTGCCTGTGCTGCCGCAGGCCGTCAGTGAACCGAGCATTGCAAGAGCTAATACAGCACTGATCATTTTCTTCTTCATAGCTTTCCCTCCATGTATTATTTGTTGTTACGAACTATGTACATCTTATCATTCTTATATTCACAGTAAAATTATGAATATTAAGGTAATATTAGTTTTCTTACTATTTATAATGTCTTATTAAATCGGGATTTAGTCGGCAAGCTTTAGACTTGTCGACGGACGGGGACGCTTCATGACAGGGAGGCCGGGGAAGTGCTGGGGCTGTATATGCCGTTGCGATATGCACCCGTGCTGCTAAGTGTTTCTAGAACAGCCGCTGCCGGATAGGCGGGTACGCTGAACACATCACGGGAAATCTGATGATTTCCCGCGCTGGGTTCAGCAACAACTTGATTTGGAGATCAAGTTGTTCCCCGCCTATCCGGCAGCGGCTGTTCAAGAATCACTAAGCGCACTCCAGCATTTCGCAACGGCATATACAGCCCCAGCGCCTCCCCGGCCTCCCTGTCATAAAGCTGGCTCATCCAATCGGCAGGAAAACTCGCCAACCGGGTGGGATCCCTGACCAGGGCGGCATATGTGGATTGGCTATGCGTATCTTTTCATCTTCAAGATGTGTATTGAATTATTTTGATACCGGAACCGTATCCCATTGCTTTTTACACCTACTGGGGACATAAAAGTGCCACCAATTCTATATCCATACGCTGCCCCCGCTTGAGGCCCCTCCTTAGAAACGAGCTTTTTCCTGCCGGTTGGATGCGCCAGCTCCATGAAGGGATAGCCGAAAGCCTTCCGGAGAACATCCATGTCCTTTCAAAAACGCTCTAAGCGGGCCTTAGAAATTCTTGGTGGGAAACAGCCCTGAAAATGGAGAGATTTTTGGATTCCGAATCCAAAAATCAGCTGACCCAGCGCGAGAAATCATCGGATTTCTCGTGATGTGTCAGTGGTGCTCCATTTTCAGGGCTGTTTCCCGCCTAGAATTTCTTAGGTCCGCGGCCGCGTTTTTGAAAGGACATGGATGTTCTCCGGGAGGTTTTCGGCTATCCCTTCATGGAGCGTCCCCATCCGTACCGCGACTAAAGCGCGTCACTAACTCCCGATTTACTGATACTGGCTGGGGTTTGAAAAATAACTATAATTTTCTTTCTATGATAGCCGACTTTATATATTCGTCTTGAATCCAGAACACAAATATGCTATATTTAAGACATAAAAAGAACAACCGCCAAAGTGGTTGACCTTAAATGAATTACTGAAAATCCACCCAGTCCGCCAAGACTTTGAGGGTGGTTTTTCTATGCACTAATGACTAATCAAGTAAATGAAGGTCAGTAATGCGATTATGAACATTCCAAATTGCATCAAGTCTTTGAAGTCAAATGGTCTTTTGTCCATTAGCACCACCTCCCATCTATGTAAAATGAGAGGTCAGCCACCCTGTACGGTTGTTCTATTGGAATTGTATCACATAAGGTTATCCTATTCAATATTAAAGCTCGCTCACTAACTCCCGATACACCGATCTATATTCCCCCGCCGATATCCCCACGGCCTTTTTAAACATCTGCGCAAAGTAGATATAATCTTCATACCCCACCAGCTCTGCGATCTCAAACACTTTGAAGTCCGAATTCTTCAAATAATATTTTGCCTTGTTCATCCTCATTCTGGTAAGGTAGTTCACAAAGGTTTCCTTTTTCTCTTTTTTAAAGAGATTACAAAAATAATTCTTACTCAAATTAACATAGTCGGCGACCTCCTGCAGGGATATCTTTTCTCCGAGGTGCTCCTCTGCGTATTCTATTGCATCTTTTACGGCCCGGCTGCTGCTTTTGTCACTTTCTGTTTTAAACTCTGCCAGTGCCTGGGCGATGATGTTTTTCATTTTTTCACACAAAAGGCTGCATGAATCGCTCTGGTTTATTTCTGCCAGCCTCTGCAGAATCTTTTTTTCCAACTCACATTTATGAAATTGGGATGCCATACTGTAAAGTTCCAGCAGCACCTGGATGCATATGCTCTGATACAGCGCGTAGACGGCATTTCTGCGTTCTAACTCCCGAAACATCTTTTCCAGTGCAGTTATTGCTTCTTCTTCCAGCATCAGATGGAGCTTCAGATATAGACTTTCCAATGACCGGTACTCAATCTGGGAATACTCAATGGGTATTGCAGCAATTCCATCGTATAAGGCGAAAGTCTCCCCGGTATTGGCCAGGAGATATTGGGCTGCCACCTCACATTCCTCTTTTGCCTGCCCCGCATCTTCCAGTAAATGATGCTGCGCGCTCAGCGCTATGTGCAGGACAGCGCCCATGGTCTCTGCATACTCTGCGGACAGTTGCTGGGATGCGTTTTCCAAAACCTCCACATCATCTACGTCCTGCAGGATGGCATACCAGATACCATGATTCAGGAAAACTTCAATTTCTCCGATTGCCTGAAACTGTTCCAGAATCATGAAGTGCTGATACTGCCTGATAATCTCCAGATTCCCATACTCCCCGTCTGCTGCTTCCAGCCTGTCAGCCAGGAATTTTACCAGATAATAGGGCTTTCTTTCTAAATGGATTTCATAATATTCTACCCGCTCCCATATCTCGTCTTCTTTCATTCTATATGTAATGAGGTCGTTAAAAAACTGGTTTCTGCCAACCGGCTTCATATCTGCAGCCAGCTTCTTCATTCTTTCATATTCCTGTTCCCACATCTTTTTTCGCGAAATCTGACCGGCAGCTTTGCACAGTACCTGATGCAGCTTGTCCGGATCTGTCGGCTTCAGCAGATATTCAATTGCTCCGAACTGCAATGCACTTTGTACGTATTCGAATTCATTATATCCACTGACAAGGATAATCATAGTGTCCGGACTTTCTGCCTTTATCTGCCTGGACATTTCGATCCCGTCCATCAACGGCATTCTGACGTCTGTGAGTACAATATCCGGAAGCAGTTCTCTGAATTTTTCCAGTCCTTCCTTTCCATTATAGGCCCGGGCACAGACCGATAAGTTTATTTCTTCCCAATTGACGATCTGAACCATCGCATCTATAGCGGCAGGCTCATCATCGACGATCAATACTCTCAGCATTACATCCCTCTCCTTTCTTTGGTATACGTACCGTAACTCTCGTCCCGCCTGTTTTCATATTCTCATAAGTAAGGCCGTACTCGTCCCCAAAATGCAGCTTTATCCGCTCGTTTACATTAAAGACGCCTTTTCCGTGCCCTCTTGTCTGAGAACCACGCTCCTCCCCGTTTAGAATTCTCTTCATCAGTTCTTCGTCGATGCCATTTCCATTATCTATGACATAGAGCCGGATTTCTTCATTGTAATCCTCGCCTATAATATAGACCTTACCATTGCCTTCAATATTACCGACTCCGTGATGGATGCTGTTTTCTACAAGTGGCTGCAGTGTAAATTTTAAAACCCGTGTCTCTAAGAGTTCATCCGGAATATCAATAAAAAAGTCCAGTTTATCCTGAAACCTTTTTTTCTGGAGGAGCAGATAATTTCTTATATTCTGGATTTCTTCAGACAAGGACGTTTCTTTTGTTTTCCCGCTTAGATTAAAACGGAACATTTCGGATAGCGCGAGAATCATCTGGCTGATTTCTTTTTCCCCATGGGCAAGTGCTTTCCAGTTGATACATTCCAAAGTGTTGTATAGAAAATGGGGGTTTATTTGGGCCTGCAGGCTTTCCAGTTCTGCCTGTTTGGAATGAAGCTTCTCTTTATAGACCTCATTTACCAATATGTTAATCTGACCGGTCATGCTATTAAACGATTTCACCAGTGTCCCAATTTCATCCTCTCTGTCCACTGGAATCTGCTCTTTAAAATTAGCGCATTCCATCCTGCGCATTGCATGCATAACATCAGAGATCGGTTTTGTAATGGTTTTTGCGAATCTTTTATAAAAATAAAAAGCCAGCGCAATCGTAAGGATTGCCGCGAAGATGATTACCTGAAGATTGATCAGAAAATCTCTGTTGATTTCTTTCATCGGAGTCTTACTGTATAGAATCCATCCCGCATCGTCGGCTATTTCATAATGAAGCAGGCTTTCCGTAAGACCCTCTCTAATTATAAACGTATTGTCGTTCTTATGCGCAAATACTTCCGATACCGCACCTGCCTTTTCTTCTTCGGTGCTGAATATAATATCCTTATTCTCGGTTGTCAGAGTCAATGCGGTCTGATTACCAAGATAGATCTGCGACAGCATGTTCTCCAGATAGGATTGATTCAGGGTAAGCGTCAGAATTCCCACAGGCTGCTGGGACATCTGGCGGTTTACTACTCTGGTCAGTATCAGACGTTCAAAATTTTTTTCCAAAGAGAGATCTTCAAACTTAGCCCACTCCCAGCAGTACATTCCTTTTGCCTCAAATACCTCCTGAAGCCATCCCTGATTCTCCAGCATCCGATAATCCCTGGTCAGGGCAGGACCAAAGCCGATGGATATCCCATCTCCGTCTAAATTGTATAATCCGATGGATTCTATATACGGTTTGTATGAAGCCAGGTTTGCCAAAATCTCCCTCATTTGATTGCAATGAGCCTCATAAGCCTTGGTTCCTTTTCCTTCCAAAAGCATATTCTGAGCCGTAGATTCACTGATAATAAATCTGGACATGTTCTCCATATCCAGGATAATATAATCCAGGTTCCTCTTTGCCTCTTTCAGAATCTGTTCTGTCTTCTGGCTGCTGTTTTTGATTGATTCGGCACGAAGCAGAATACTGGAAAGAACCAGTATACAAGTCATGGACATCAAAAAGATGACAAGAAAAACAGCACATAATTTGGTTTGTAATTTAGCATCTAACAGTCTTTTATATAATCTTTTGCGCATTCTATTCCTCCCGGAGTGTGTCTCATATTCAGGTATGCGTCTGCCCGCTCTATAGCCTGCGGTATGCAGATGGTGAAATCCCAAAATAGTTCTTAAAATATTTACTGAACGAACTGATATCCAGATATCCCAGCTGCTCTGATATTTCCTCTATCTTTTTCTGGGGATCTTTTAAGAGACAGCATGCCAATTCCATTCTTCTGCTGTTATAGTATTCGATCGGAGCAATTCCGCAATGTTTTTTAAAGAATCTGCAGAAATGATACTTTCCCATCCCGGCTTGTCTGCTGATTGCATCCAGGTCTAAATGATCACATAAACGGGACTCCATGTAACGTATGATTTCCTGGATTTCCACGGGCATATTGTCCATATGGCCTTCCTGAAAAGAATAGGTTGAAAGGATTCTCATAAGCATGCCATATAGATGTCCAGCCAGTTCAGATTCTTTCTTGTCAGTATCTTCCTGTACTATGGCAAAAGCCTTATAAAAATCATCTTCCAGACCATCGTCTTGAAAGATAAAGGGCAGTTTTCTCTCCTGATACAGCTGCTCCAGGAGCTGTTCCATGCCCGCCCCCCGAAAATGAAACCACAAAATATGTGCCGTGTTCTCCGGATCCGTGTAATACTTGTGGGCATCCGTCAGGCGCATCATAACTCCCTGTCCAGGCTCCAAGGCATGCTTCTCTCCATACTGTTCCACCCAAAGCAGCCCTTCCAGAACATACATCACCAGATTGTTTTTAAAAACCTTCCTGTCAATTAAAAACTCACTGTCAGCCGTATAAGCCATAGCATCTGAAACGAGAAGACATTTTTCTGCTGCAGCAGATACACTTTTAAAGTAGCTGAAATGATAATATTTGTTCTTCAATATATTCCCCTCCTGCAAGAAATGACAAATTTTAAGCAACTATGCTTCTGGTATAATCCCAAATAATTTATTAACATAATACCACACTCATATTTAATTGTATAATAATTTCAGGCAGGAGGTATCCCATGGAAAATGATGTTAAAATTTTGCGTGAATTGGCGTCACAGTACGCACAAATTGCTTTTTCAGACCATCAAAAAGATATGTATGAACTTCATGCATCCGTCAATGATCTGCATCCAGAGCGGCCTATTGTATTAATGAATGAAATTCCCTGGAGCGAATTAAACTATGACGGTTCGCTGACGCTCCTGTGTCAGGATGAGGATTTCAGGATGTTTGAAGATGAACTGAGAAAAACGCTGTTTCAGTGGAAACATTTCCCCGCTGATATGTTGGTGAAGCCCTATCTGTCCGTTGAAAAAAAGATTCATTCAACCGGCATAGGCCTGACCGTTCAGGAGGAAAGACTCGCAAGCGATCCTGACAACGAGATCGTCTCCCATAAATACAAGGAACAGATACGGGACATGCATGATATAGACAGGCTCCATCCACCGGTGATCAGATACGACAAAGAAAAAACACTCCTTACTTTTTATAAAATTGCGGAGGCGGTGGGTGATATTATACCGGTCAAAATCACCGGGTCTGACACCGGCTACATGCTTGGACTGATCACCTGGGACATCATTGCACAGTACATGGATATCGATACGCTGTTATATAACCTTATAGATGAGCCGGAATTTATGCACGCTCTGGTAAGCCGGCTAACTGGTATCTTCACGGAAACAATACGTCAATACGAGGATTTAAATCTGCTTAATCCCGACAGCGCCTATGTGCACTGCTCCTGCGCCGCATCCAAGACACTCCGTGATGGAATCGGGAATTATGAGCACATTACCGCCGGCAACGTATGGGGGCGCGGCCTGGCACAGATATTTTCAAATGTCTCTCCACAGATGCATGATGAATTTGAAATACAATATGCCAAAGAGGCGCTTGCCCCCTTCGGATTTGTATACTATGGATGCTGTGAACCTCTGGACACAAAAATTGAGCTTCTCCGCCAGATTCCGAATCTGAGAAAAATCTCTATTTCACCCTGGGCCGATGTGAATGCGGCTGCGGAGAAGATTAGCAGGGATTATGTACTGTCGGCCAAGCCTTCACCCACGAATGTTGTATCCGCCGCCTCCAACCCTGATTTAATTCGGTCTGAGCTATCCGAAATACTACGGGCCTGTGAACGCAGCCACTGCCCCACTGAAATCTTATTGAAAGATATCAGCACGGTGGGACATCGTCTGGATAATTTAATTACATGGGAAAGGATTGCGATGGGGCTGGTTAATAACGGGTAATAACCTAAGGTACGGATGGGCATTGCATTATGCTGTGGATGTCTGTATTCAAAATACAAAAACAGGCACCTCCCCATAAAAGAAGTGCCTGCCCGTTCCCGTTACACCATATCCAATTCTATCCCTTTCTCCTGGATCAGTTGTACCCATTCCGCTGAAAGGTTCGTGTCTGTTATGATCCGGTCAAAGATATCCAGATCTGTCACAAAGCAGGGCTTAATCATCCCGAACTTGCTGGAGTCTACCAGCAGGATCTTCTCTGCTCCCGACTGGATAATCGTCTGTTTAATCTCCAGCTCATAATTATTCATGCAGGTTACCCCCATTGTGTCATGGACTCCCGCCGCCGATGCGAAGACCTTTGTGGCCCTGATATTTTTGATCAGCGTGATATTTTCCGCCGACTCAAACAAGGTCGTATCCGGATGATAATAGCCGCCGCCAAAAATAATAGAAATATTGGGATTACTGCAGATCTTATTTAAAATATTCAAGTTGCAGGTAAAGACCGTCACCTTCATATCCTTCGAAATACTATCCGCCAGATATTCCACCGTAGAGCCGTTATCAATGATCACGCAGTCATCCTGTTTAATTAAGGAAGCGGCAAACTTTCCAATCCGCTCCTTTTCCTTCGCATGTGATCGGGTTGCCATAGAGAGTTGATATGCATCGTCTTCCCCTTCATATGTATATTGGGTATTCAGGACCGCTGCACCCGGAATGTCCAGTATCACGTTCTTCGCCTTTAGTGCGTCCAAATCTCTGCGCACGGTCATCTCTGATACATCCAGCATCTGTGCCAGATCACGGATCGTAGCGCCATTCTGCCTTTTCAATATTTCAATTAACCGGTTTAATCTATCCTCTTTTTTACTCAAAAGAAATACCTCTCACTCTACAATATTCCCCGCTGAACATATATCACGGCGCCTCCGGCGGATGCGCAGCAGCTTTCTGCGGAACCGCAGAAACTGCTTAATGCGCAATGATATAATGTACGCTCTGTGTACATTATATCATGAATTCTACGCCCGCGGGTACTTTTTCCGTACACAGTTTACCACAGCGTCGGCTGTAAATCCATATTTTTCGAATAATTGTCCCGCCGGCGCCGATGCGCCGAACTCATCCATTGTCACATAACAGCCGTCTATACCGGCGTATTTTCCCCATGACATGCTGCTGCCGGCCTCAACTACAACGCGCTTTGCAACGCTTTTCGGAAGTATCTCTTCCTGATATGCCTCGTCTTGTTCCGCGAACAGATCCATACACGGCATACTTACCACCCTGACTGATATACCGTCCTGCTCCAGCATGCCGGCCGCCTCCAGGGCAACGCTGACTTCTGAACCTGTAGCCATGAATATCATATCGATTGCCTCACCGGATTCCTTCTTAAGGATATATCCCCCGCGCAGCGCGTCTCTGCCAGTCTGCTCAATCGCAGGAAGATTCTGTCTGGAAAGCACCAGGCAGGTCGGTGTGTGTGCGGAGGTCAGCGCCGAATACCAGGCCGCCTTTGTCTCGACTTCATCCGCGGGCCTGAACACATGCATGTTCGGAAGGGACCTGAGCATGGTGAGCTGCTCCACCGGTTCGTGGGTAGGTCCGTCTTCCCCTACTCCGATGCTGTCGTGGGTCAATACCGAAATCAACGGCAGGCCCATCAGAGAAGAAAGGCGCAGCATCGGCTTCATATAATCCACAAACACAAAGAAGGTCGCCGCATAGGTACGCAGTCCGCCATGCAGGAGTATTCCGTTAGCCACCGCCGTCATCCCAAGTTCTCTGACGCCGTAATGAAGGTTCCTGCCTGCGGGACACTCAGCGGAATAATCTGCCTCCCCGTTCATAACGGTCTTATTTGACGGGCCTAAATCGGCGGAGCCGCCAATCAGGTTCGGAAGCCGGTCTTTGACAGCATTCAGCACCTTGCCTGAAATGCTCCTCGTGGCCTCAGCTTTTCCATTTCCTGCCCAGAACGCCTCATCGTCAAGAAGACCGGATGCTGCGTCAAAGTCATAATATGTTTCCAGCATTGCCTTCAGTTCCGGGTATTTACTGCCATATTCCTCAAACATCTGCTGCCAGAAATACTGTTTTCCAGCACCTGCACGCGCCAGCGACCGGTAATGTTCGTAAATTTCCTCCGGTACCGCAAATGCTTCCTCCAGCGGCCAGTCGAGTGACTCTCTCAGAATCTTAACGTTTTCCTCGCCCAGCGGCTCGCCATGTGCACTGGCCTTTCCTTCTTTTGCCGGCACACCATGCCCGATCCTGGTTGTTATTCTGATAAAGGAGGGACGCTCTTTTTCCGACTTGGCCTGCTCAATTGCCTTTCCGATTGCCACCGGATCATTCCCGTCCTCCACGGAAAGAACCTGGAATCCAAAGGCCTCGAACCGCTTCTCCACATCTTCTGTAAACGCAAGATCTGTATTCCCTTCTATTGTGATGGAATTGGAGTCATACAGGACGATCAGTTTTCCCAGCCCCCATGTGCCTGCCAGAGACATGACCTCCGAAGAGATTCCCTCCATCAGGCAGCCGTCTCCGCAGAGTGCAAATGTGTAATGGTCAAAGACGGGATATCCATCTCTGTTGAACACTGCCGCCATATGCTTTTCCGCCATGGCCATCCCCACCGCCATGCCAAGCCCGGCGCCTAACGGCCCTGTCGTCGCTTCTACGCCGGCTGTATGGCCGTATTCAGGATGGCCGGGAGTCAGGGAATTCAACTGCCGGAAGTTCTTAAGATCATCAATTCCAAGTTCCCCATAACCGAATAAATGCAGGAGGGAATATAACATGGAAGAGCCATGCCCAGCCGACAGGATAAACCTGTCCCGGTTGATCCATTGGGGATCCTCCGGATTATGGGACATCTGATGCGCCCATACTTCATATGCAATCGGGGCGGCGCCCAAAGGCAGCCCCGGATGCCCGGAATTTGCTTTCTGCACCATATCCGCGGACAGAACCCGGATTGCATTCACTGCTAATTTCTCTATTTGCTTATTCATGCCGTTTTCTCCTTTTTCTTTTTATGTCCAATCACGCCTTTTATCTTCAGCTTTGTCGTATAAGAGCTGATTGCCAATGCAAGAATCGCGAAAATGAATGGGAACATCTTGATGATAGAAGGTGAAATATTCATTCCCATCAGCTCAATTCTGATTCCGATTGCATCTGCAAGCCCGAAGAGCAGTGTTACCAGTGAAGAGAATATCGGATGTGCATTTCCGAAAACAAGTGCCGTAAAGGCATTAAATCCTCTTCCCTGAATCATATCTTCGGAGAACTGGGAAACAGAAATTGTGGACAGATATGCCCCCGCAAGCCCTGACAATGCGCCCGAGATCAGGATGACCTGCCATTTTACAACCGCCGGCTTGATGCCTGCGGTCTTCGCTGCAATCTCGGACTCCCCAACCGCACAGATACTTAAGCCCATCTTCGTCTTGAACAACATAATATAGATCACGATGATCAGCACGATAGCAAAATAAGTCACAATACTCTGTCCGCTGATGCAGCTCAGGATCGGGATATTTTTGATGACAGGAATATTAATCATTTCCAGCTTACTAATCTTGTCCGGCGTGTAAGCTCCCTGCACCCCGAACATCGCCCGTAAGAGATATGAGGTCAGCCCCGCGCCCAGCATGTTCATGGCGATACTGGCTATAATATTATCCGCCTTGAACCTTGTTACAAACAGGGCGAACAACGCGCTGTACAAGGCGCCGATCAGCATCGCCCCGATCAGTCCTGTCCAAACACTTCCACCTGTAAACTGCACAACTGCAATGGCGGCAAATGCGCCTACCAGTGAGAAACCTTCCAGCGCGATGTTGAAAACGCCTGCCCGCTGGCAGAGAAGACCGCCTAAGGCCATCAGCATCAAAGGAGTGGCAATTCGTATCATCGATGCCAATGTATCAGAAATAACTGCTAAATTCATCCTATTTACCTCCTTCACTTGCCGGTGTCTTTTTGGCTGCTTTTTTCTTTAACTTCGGGAGCAGGAACTTCGCACTGATTGTAATAAATATAATTGCCGTTACGATTTCTGTTACCGCTGACGGCACATCTGTGATACGTTCCATATTGATTCCGCCGTTCTTCAGGGCGCCGAAGAAAATACCAGAGAACAGCACGCCGATTGGATTGTTATTTGCCAGCAGTGATACTACGATTCCGTCAAATCCAAAATCAGGGTTAAAGCCCGCCAGAAGCCTGTGCTGTACCGCTGTCACCTCAACCGCTCCGACAATCCCCGCGATAGCTCCGCTCATCGCCATGACCTGAAGGATCGTCTTCTTTGGCTTCATTCCGGCGTATTTCGCCAGGACCGGGTTAGAGCCGACTACCTTAATCTCGTGCCCAAAGGCCGTCCTAAAGAAAATAAATGTTAAAATAATCATAACTATGATTGCTATGTAAAACCCGATATTTGCAGAGGAGGGCTCGAAATACGAAATACGCGGAAGCCATGTATTTTCTTTCAAAATAGCGCTGGCATTGAGATTCGTCCCAGCCTCCGGGTCACGCAATGGGCCCGTTACCAGATATTCTACAAATAATACTGCGATAAAGTTTAAAAGCAGTGTCGATACCACTTCGTTCGTGTTCAGGAACACCTTCATCAGCGCCGGTATCATTGCAAACAACGCTCCTGCCAGCATGGCGGAAAGGAAGATAAGCACCAGCGCCGCCAAATGGTTCATTGATTCCGGGATATTTACTGCTACCGCCGTTGCTGCCGCCGCCCCCATATAGAGCTGCCCGTCCACACCAAGGTTGAAAACCTCTGCCTTGTAAGTTACGCAGATTGCAAGGCCGGAGAGAATCAGGGGTGTCGCCCAGCGGATCGTGCCGGCGATATCCAGGGTCAACCCGTCCATAATTCCGTTTACAATCGCCAGTGGCTCGTAACCGGAAGCTGCCAGGAAGATTGTTGCAAGAATCAGCGCAATAACAATCAGGCTGACCTGTTTTCCTACGACGCCCAGTGCGGATAATATTCTGTTGTTTTCTTTATTTTTCATCGTCATCACCGCCTTGTCTCTTTGCGCCTGTCATATAGACTGCAATGGTACGCTCATCTGCTTCTCCACGTTTGAATTCTGCCATAATCTCTCCTTCGTACATTACCAGGATCCGGTCCGACAGAGAAAGTATCTCGTCTAATTCCGCGCTGACCAGCAGCACGCCCCGGTTAGAGTCCCGCACTTCTATGATTTTATGATGGATTGATTCGATGGCTCCGATATCCACCCCGCGGGTAGGCTGTGCCGCAATCAGCAGATCCGGGTCTGCCTCCATCTCACGCGCAAAGATCACCTTCTGCATATTTCCACCGGAAAGCGTCCCCAGTTTATAATCGGAATCCGGCGTCTTAACGTCAAAGTTTTTGCACAGATCCTCCGACAAATCGTGAAGCTTTTTGTTGTCCAGAATGCCGCCCTTGCAGTATGGCTTCTGATAGTACCTGTTCAGGATCAGATTGTCTCTGATGGTACAGTTGACCGCGCTGCCCATCTTCAGCCGGTCCTCCGGGATATGGGACATGCCGCCTTCTCTACGCTCGCGTACATTCTGCGCCGTTACATCTTTGCCCTCGAAGATAACCTGGCCGCCCGTGGGCTTTAGCATGCCTGAGACAACCTCGATCAGTTCTGTCTGCCCATTGCCTTCTACACCTGCAATACCCACAACCTCGCCCCTGGATACATGGAAGCTGATCCCATTCAGTGCCGGAAGCCCTCTCTGGTTCAAGGCACTTACGTCCCTGACTTCCAGTACCTCTTCTCCTGGCTGGTACGCCTGCCGTTCAATCTCCAGGTTTACTTTTCTTCCGACCATCATATCGGAAAGCCCCTCCGTATTCGCCTCAGAGGTATCCAGAGTTCCTGTTACAAGGCCTTTTCTCATAACTACAATTTTGTCGGTGATTGCCATGACCTCGCGGAGCTTGTGTGTAATAAAGATGATCGCACAGCCTTTTGACTTCAAAAGCCTAAGCACCTCCAGAAGCTTGTCTGTCTCCGTGGGCGTCAATACGGCTGTCGGTTCATCCAGAATCAGGATTCTGGCTTCTCTGTACAGCGCCTTAATAATCTCCACTCTCTGCTTTTCTCCGACAGACAGCTGGTATATCTTTTCGTCCAGATTTACAGGGAGATCGTAGGTATCCATTATCTTTTGGATCTTTTCCTTTGCTTCTTTTGTATCAATCAACCCATTTTTAGTTGGTGTCTTTCCTAAAATAATATTCTGTAAAACACTTAAATTGGGCATCAGCATGAAATGCTGATGTACCATTCCAATCCCCAGTTTAATTGCCATATTCGGAGACTGGATTCGGACTTCCTTCCCTGACAGCCTGATTACACCAAGGTCCGGCTCCATCATCCCATACAGCATATTCATCATCGTCGATTTGCCGGCGCCATTCTCGCCGATCAGTCCAAGTATCTCCCCCTCATTCACGCTTAAGGATACATTATCATTCGCCACAACGCCGGGGAAGAATTTCGATATATTCAACATTTCAACCGCTACTGCCATATTATCCTTCCTTTTCTGGCAACAGGCCAGGCAGACCTGAACTGTTACCTTTTCTGCTCATCCACCATAGATTTGGTCTTTTCGTATCTATACCTGATTTTTCTTCACGCTCAGTTTTACTTCGCCTGTTTCATCCCACTCTTTGAGTATTTTCATCGCTTCGGCCGCTGCCAGACATGCCTTCTCTTCTCCGCCATTGTCGCCCCAGCGGTCCAGCACCCTGTTGGAAATTACGGAAAGAACCGCTCCCATCCTCATTTCGTGCAGATAACCTACCACGAACTGTCCGGAGGTCTCCATCTCGATGTTCGTCACACCGGCAGTCTGCAGATCCGGGATAATCTTTTCTGCAAAGGAAGGCCAGTATCCGCTTCCATCCTCATTCAGGGGACGTCCCTGTCCGATGTAGAAAGAGCCGACCGTGTAATCAAGGCCCAGTCCGTAACGGAATCCCAGACGCTCGCATGCCTCCATAAGGGCCATGACCACATAGGTATTTGCAAACGCCGGAAATTCGGGCTCTACATAAGTGGCAGAGGTTCCGTCTTTTCTGACACAGGCAACCGGGATGATCAGATCTCCCAGATCGAACTGCGGTACAATACATCCCGTCGTCCCCACACGGATGCAGGTGTGCACGCCCAGTGTGTTCAGCTCGTGAAGGCAGATCTCGGAACTTGGCCCGCCGATGCCTGTGGAAGTGCACGCCATATCCATCCCTTTATATTTTCCCGTAACTGTTTTATATTCCCGATAGGATGCGACTTCCTTCACATCCTCCCAATTTTTCGCAATTTTTAAAGTTCTTTCCGGAGCGCCCGGCAGAATCACGTACGGCGGGACATCCCCTGGTTTGAGCTGTAGATGATATACCCCTTCGTTCTCTGCCTTTGGTGCGGATGCTTTGTTCATGTTTTCTTCCATAATGATTGACTCTCCTTTAACAATGCTTCGTTTATCTGTTTTATTATCTTACAGAAGCCGCCCTGTTTAAGCTGCCTGTAACTGCAGCTTAAGGGGCAGCCTCTGCCGATTTCGTTTTATTCTGCTGAAGATTTAATTTTTTCCCAATTCGGCACGTCAGTATTGAATGGAATTTCTAAGGAGCCGTCCTTAATCTGTTCTTCCAGTTTCTGTGCCTCTTCAATCGCTGCTTTCATTACATCTTTATACTCGTCGTTACTGTCTGCGAATCTGTTGAATGAATCCCAATCCATAAAGTATCCGCCGTTTGTCAGGTCACGGATTCCGTGCTCTCCGCCAGGATATTCTCCATTCTCCAGCATTTCAATTGCTTTGTATACGGTGTCTCCAAATCCAATGCCTTCAATGCCATAGAACCCATCGTATGTATCATAGTAATCGCTGATCTCACCTGCACACAGGATGCCTGCTTCTTTACATGCCTCAACTACGCCTGCATTCGAAGCGCCTGAGTCTGTCTGGATGACATCGCAGCCTTTTGAGATCATTGCGCTCGTTACTTCTTTTGCCTTCGCCGGATCTTCATAGCTTCCTACATAAGAAAATTCAACAGTGGCATCCGGATTGGCCGCCTTTACACCCATCATAAAACCATTGCCTTCCGCATTTGGCGTCGGCTCCTCTGCGCCTACAACAAAGCCTACGTGATTCGCTTTTGTCAGTTTTCCGGCAATATATCCGCCAAGGTAGAAAGCGCCTTCGCCGTGAAATTCCGTATCCCATACATTTTCATACTTTTCACTGCCGTCATTGATGGTCTGGAAGATTGCCGCATACTTGGTATCCGGATATTCCTTTGAAACAAGCTTTGTTGCGTCTGTCATGTAGCCGTATGTAGTTACGATCAAGTCATAACCTGCCTTGGACATTGCACGCACGTCTTCTTCGAATTTGGAAGCCTCCGCAGACTCCAGCTTTTTAATCTCAACTCCAAAGTCCTCTGCCGCCTGATCCGCGCCTTTTGCGAGGTCATCCATGGAGGCTTTGTCGCCGAACTTCTGGTTTACAACAAGCGCAACCTTTAACTGCTTCGTTCCCCCATCATCTTTCCCGTCTGAGGCCGCAGGTTCGTTTTTCTTTCCGCATCCTGCCACAAGTCCAATCACCATCACTGCTGCCAGCATAACTGCCAATACTCGTTTTTTCATAATATGTTCCTTCCTTTTCTTTTTTCTATGAAGAAAGTGCCCTTCCTACTTTTTCCGAAGTCTTCTGCACTTTTTCCATGACATCCTTTACGTCTATTGTCTGCAATACCCCATCCGCTACTACATGCCTTCCGTCCACAAAAACATCCGTTACGTCACGGCCTGTTGCATTATAGATAAGAGCGGACGTTACCGTCTCCATTTCCCCCAGAAGCATCGGCTGCATATGGGGAGCTCTAGTCTCGATTAGAATAAAATCTGCCTTCTTCCCTGCTTCGATGGTTCCATAGTCGTTTTCCAGTCCAAAGCATTTTGCCCCGTTGATTGTCGCCATATCCAGAATATCCGTCTTCTTCAGACTGCGGATTCCTTTGTGGATCGTATGGAGCAGGGACATCCCTTTCATTTCCCGGAAAATATCGTTAGAGTTGTTCCACATTGCCCCGTCTGTACCCAGGCATACGGTAACGCCCCGCCTGACCATCTCCGGAATTGGCGCGATGCCGTCCTGAATCTTCATCTCGCACAGCGGCGTATTCACTACCTTTGTATCCGTCTGTGCAAGCTGTATTACCTCGTCTTCGGAAGCGTAGACGACGTGGGAGCCGATTACGCCCGGATTCAGCAGCCGGTTCTGATGCAGATATGCAATCGCCGTCCCATGGTACTTCTCTTTTACAATCTCCTGCCGCCATGTGTTCTCCGCTAAATGGCAGGTAAGCAATATCTTGTGCCGGTCTGCGATCGCCTGAATCCTTTTCAGCCTCTCCGTATCATAGTCTTCTTCCGAAATCCCACCCAGTACAGGAACAAAATCATTCTCTTTGCACACTCTGATAAACTCTGTAAGAAATTGTTCTGATATAAGCTCATCCGGTTTCTGAAAATCTACCCGGACATCCTCCGCCAGAGCTCCTCTGATACCAACCTCCTTCATCGCACGGACAGAATCTTCTTTAAGCCCCCAGTACATATTTTCCATGATAAATGTGGTACCGGAAAGCAGCGCCTCACAGTAGGTGAGCTGCCGGGAATAGAACCTGTCCTCGTCGTCAATCAGGGTATAAAACCACCCGGTATCAGCAAACTTATGGTTTTGCTCCAGCAAAGTCATATCATCCCCCAGCCCTCGCGCCAGTGTCATGTCCCCGTGGCAGTGCCCGTTGACAAGTCCGGGCATCAGGATCTTTCCATCGGCATCCAGCCAGACCTCACAGTCTTCCTTTTTTAGTTTTCCTTCCATAACGGCCGCAATCCTGTCCCCGGACACGCCTACCGAACCGATAAACGGCCGGTACCGGTTTTGCGCCGAGACAATAACTGCCCCGCTGATACCTATTTCATACTTCATATACCCACCCTACTGTGCCATTCTGTAAATTGCTTCCACATCATCGGCATTCAGAACCTTCAGCCCACCGATATTGCCGAACCTGCATGCATCTTCTGCCATCTTCCGGAACTTCTCATCGCTTTCGACTCCGATTTCCTTTAATGTCACGGGAGCACCCATGGATTGGAAAAATTCCTTCAATCTGCGGATTCCCTCCAAAGCGGTCTTCTCCTGGTCATAAAAATCTATCTCAACGTCAAACACGCGGTTCGCAAACTGTACGAATCTCGGAAGGTTTTCTTTGTATACGTACGTCGCCCAACATGGAAATAGCACGGATAGGGTCGAACCATGTACCGCATTATACTGCGCGCTCAGCTGTGCGCCGATCGTATGCGTCGCCCAGTCCTGATTCCTTCCGGCTGCAAGAAGCCCGTTGTGTGCTACAATAGCCGTCCACATGAACTCTGCCCTGGCATTGTAATCATCCAGGTTCTCCATCAGCGCTCTGGCATTGACCAGAATTGCCTTCATAACACCTTCACACATATAGTCTGTCAGATGCACATCCACAGAGCTTGAAAAATACCGTTCCAGTACATGAGAAAACATATCGATAATGCCAAATACGGTCTGTCTTTTCGGTATCGTCAGCGTCAGATCGGGATTCATTAAGGTGAATGAAGGCCTTAAAAAATCTGCCATGACATCCGCGCTCTCGCCTGTTTCCGGATTATTCAGCACGCTTCCATTGCTGCCTTCGCTTCCTGTCGCCGGAAGTGTCATGACTGTGCCTACCGGAAGCGCCTCAGCCGGAACGGCCTTCTTGCTGTAAAAATCCCACACATCGCCGTCATACTTTGCCCCCAGGGCAACTGCCTTAGCCGTGTCAATGACGCTGCCGCCCCCAACTGCCAATACGCAGCCGATCTGATGCTCCTTACAAAGCGCTGCGCCCTCCCGGACCAGCCCGACCTTCGGATTCGGTTCTACCCCTGGCAGCTCATAATACGTAACCTGCGCCGCCTCCAGAGCCTTAATAATCCTTGCGTGGAGCCCGGACTTATACATATAACCGTCTCCGTAATGAACAAATAACACTTTATCAGATATCTTCTTAACTTCCTGCCCGCAAAGCTGATCTGCATCCTTGTCCAGGATAAACTTCGTCGGTGACATAAATTCAAAACTATCCATATTTCCTACCTTACCTTTCTATCTCCTTCAGAAAAGAGGTACCCGCCTGAAATTCATAGCCAAAATATTCTGCAACGGTCGCCGCAATGTCTGAAAAGGTACTCCTGGTTCCTATATCGATTCCTGCTTTCAGCCGCTTCCCGTATAAGACAATCGGAATATACTCCCTTGTATGATCTGTTCCCGGCGTTGTCGGGTCACATCCATGGTCCGCCGTGATCAGGAGAATATCATCTTCCTTCAAAAGGCTGACCATCTCAGGTACAAAGGTATCAAAATACTCCAGCGCCTCAGCATATCCCAGCGGGTTATTGCGGTGTCCGTAAAGCATGTCAAAATCAACCAGATTCACAAATAAAAGCCCGTCAAATCCTGTCTTCAGATAAGACAGGGCAGCCTGTATGCCTTCTCTGTTGTTCTTCGTGTGATTGATCTCCGTCAGGCCGCGCCTGTTGAAAATGTCTTCAATCTTCCCGACGCCGATCACGTCTTTCCCCTTCTCACTCAGGAGGTCCAAAACTGTATACCCCGGCGGGTCTACGGAAAAGTCTTTGCGGTTTTCCGTGCGGTAATAATTACCGCTTTCGCCGGTAAACGGCCTGCAGATCACACGGCTTACCGTGTCATCCCCTGTGAGGAGCTCCCTGGCAATCCGGCAGATCTCATACTGTCTCTCTAAAGGGATGATACTCTCATGCATCGCAATCTGCATCAGGCTGTCAGCCGATAGATATACGATCGGATACCCGGTCTTTACATGCTCATCTCCCAGCACTTTGATGATCTCGGTACCGGACGCCGGATAATTCCCAATCACCTTCGTCCCAATCCGCCGCTCCAGCTCCTCTATAATCCGCGGCGGAAAAGATTTCCCAAATACTTTGAACGGCGTCTTCACGGTCAGCCCGGCAATCTCGAAATGTCCATTCGTTGTATCCTTTGCCTTTCCCAACTCTGCTGCTTTTCCGAAGCACCCTTTGGGAGCCCTGATCCCCGTAAGTCCTGTTCCCTCGATATTATACAACCCAAGCTGCTTTAAATTCGGGATATTCAGCCCTTCTCTGTACTCGTCCACATGCTTCAGCGTATTGGTTCCTGTATCTCCGAACTCTGCCGCATCCGGAAGCTCTCCGACCCCTACGCTGTCCAGCACGATAATTGTAAAACCTGGCATGGCTTCCTCCTATTCTGTCGCTTCATCCAGAAGACCCGGGCCATTGCCTTCTTCCCAGGCAAACACTTCCCATACATTTCCTTCAAAATCCTGAAAATAAGCCGCTCTGGAGCCAAAACCATAGGTGGTCGGTTCCTTGATGCAGTTTACCCCGTTGCCAATCAATTCTTCTGCTATATCGTCTACGTCCTGCAGAGCGGGAACCTTCACAGCCATCATAAAATGATGTCCTTCCCCATCGATATAGGTATGGTCCACCACTTCGCACAGCCCCTTTTTATCCCAGAGCGTAACCGCCGTCCCATGGAATTCAAATTCCGCATAATTGGCATGCTCAGGGTCCGGCTGAAGTCTCTTTACTTTGAACCCGAACTTTTCTGTGTAGAATTTAAGCGCTCCCTGAAAATCTTTTACAAATAAGCAGATATCATTTAACTTTGTCAGCATTTCTAACTTACTCATGTGCCTGATACACCTCCATCCATGTAGCAGTTCAGACATGCCTGAACTGTTACGCATCTATTCCTTTCTTACCCGGTATCTGTCCGGAATCAGGAACAGATACGCTGAAAATCTTGCCTTCCAGCCATTTCCGAAACACGATGCTCGTCCAGCCGGACAGCAGCCCGAATATACAGTATAGAAGTACAATCCCTGCGGACTGCCACATTTTGATACCTTCAACATAGCTGTTAACTCCGAAAAAGGCGCCCGCCCCGACAAAGAACACGGCAACATTACTGATACACCACGGGGCAAATTCAAAATACATCATAAAGGGAACCACAATCAACGCCACCAGCGGTACCGTCAAAAGCTTCAGATCCGGTAAAATGGCCGACATCCCAATCATAATCACTGCAAACAGAATCCCCAGGACATACCCGCAGAATCCCTTTACGGCGCCCTTCACACTGCTTCCCAGCAGAAAGTAAAGCGCCCAGCCCTGAAACGCGATAAACACAAATCCACTGTGGCCGCCGGATACAAGATGCGTACCGATCACCTGGTCCGCCAGCTGAAGCAGAAAAGACTGGATTCCCACAAAAATCGCAAATATTAGATACTGGCTTTTCTTCATTTCTCCTCCTGCCCGCTTTTTAACGCAATCCTGTCCAGTGCCTCCCGGCGCAGACAGCGGGTGCTATAAATTGGCGTATTTACGCCGGGAGATCCAAAAAAGAGGCGCCCGAGTCTGCCCCTGGTGCCCCTTCAATAAACTACTTCTCACCATTCGCAGCGTTCATGAATCTTCTCTGATATGTAATAATTTGCGGTGCCGATGTATTCTGGGCTAAGTAACTTGGTTCTGTCGTAATTACAATCCTGTCCGTCATATCCTTGAACTCATCTTCTGTCATCAGTTTGTCCAGCTCCGGATACATTCTTGAACCTTCGATACTGCAGATGATCAGCCTGGTGTCCTCCAGATTAGAATTCCGAAGCATCCGTAAGTTATGCCTTACGCCGTCCATGCCGTCGAATCCCTCGTGTTCGTTGATCTTTCTATATTCAACTGTCTCTCTTGCCATCTTTTCAACCAGACGCAGATCCGCATCCTGGTCATTCTTGGAGAGGAAGTCCCATTCGATCATAAAGCTGCGCAGGGCCTGCAAAAATCTGTCGTCATATGTAGTCTGGTATGCATTCAGAAGCCCATTAATATAAGTTGTAACACCAAAGCGCTGGCGTACAAAGCTATTGATAAAATATGGCTTCGCCTGCAATGCCATGCCCGTCTGCCACGGTTCAAACATCAAAGTATAGTTTACTCTGAATCCATGTTCCTTCATCTTCAGCGCCAGGTTGTGCCCGTAAAGGTAATCCTTTGTAGCCGCCTGATTCCAGCGTGTAGAAAGCTTCTTGTCGCCTGCGAGCAGCTCGCTTACATTGTCTGCATTTACCGGGCCTGTATGGGGAATCTTGAGAACCATACGGTAATCAGAGAACATCTCTCTGAATTCCTCTGCCTCCTCAAGTATCTGTTCAAAATCTGCAAATGGATTATTTACCTCAACACTGATATCACACCCTGGTCCGAGAATATTAGCAATCTCACTCATAACCTCGTTCCTGGTCTTAAACTTATGCCCCACATTTGCCTGCGGATTATTGATGAACAGGTCATAGATAATCCCCGGATTGCAGGTCAGGTTCCCGATGAGGTGTTTGATCGGCTCGACTTCATACGGATTGGCTGTATCTGCCGAATAGATGAACTTGGTCGGTCTTCTGAGTCCATTTTTATCATACGATATATTTCTGACCAAATCTATCTCCAATATCTGGTTCTCTTTCATATTATATTCAATCTTGAATCCCGCCGGCGTCTCGCCTTCCGGAACCTTGAACAAGTCGATGACATCCCTGAATCTGTCGCTTACACCGATATAACGTATTCTTTTCAACAGGAATTCATATTCCTCAAGACTGATATTCTGATGGAGCGCTCTTCTGACATAGCCTTCATCATTTGATACGATCTGAATCTCTCCTCCCACAAGAGAGGCTAAACTGTAATTCACTGTCTGCATAACACCCTCCACTATTTCAATTCTTCCAGATATTTGCTGTATTCCTCGACAAGCTTGCCTGCGCTTCTTGTTCCTACCAGGCTGACACCCATGTGTTCAAACATGTGAAGGACTGCCGGCATGGTAAATGTTCTCGGCACTCCGGAAACTTTAATCTTCGTATCTCCGGAAAGATTCTCTTTCATGATCTTAACCTGATCCAAAGTCGGGAATGCCTGTGATCCGGTAGCTGTCTTTACATATGTAACACCGCACTCACAGCAGATCTTCGTCAGCTCTGCTATCTCTTCATCAGTCAAGAATCCAACTTCGAAGATCAGCTTTGTATCACAGCCCTCGCCGCAGATCCTTACAAACTCGCTGATCTCATGGCGTACAAGCTCATAGTTTTTATCTTTTACAGCTCCGATGTTCACAACCATATCGCAGGCAGTACATCCAAGCTTTACCATCTCTTCTAATTCAAATAATTTTGCCTTCGTGCACATCGCGCCATACGGAAAACCAATGACAGCGCTTGGTCCAACATCGCTTCCCTTTAACTCTTCCACAACAAGTTCTCCCCAGCAGGAGTTCACGTTCACCGCATTTACATGATACTTCTTAGCAATATTACATGCTTCGATGATATCTTCCTTCTGTAAATTCGGCGCCAGATATGCTAAGTCTAAATGCTTTGCAAATTCGTTCACTGTCAACATTGTAAATCCTCCTAATAATCCACTTTTCCTTGCTATTATATTGATGCGCATTTTCAATATACTGTTCGTTACAATGTTAATATAACACCCTTATTTTGTTTTGTAAATAACATTTGTTATTTTTATTTCACTTATTGTTCACTTTCACGCAATATAAATGAGTATACTTTAACATTTGTTTAAACAATTTGTTCATTATATAACATTTCATGCCATTTTTACACTTTCCGTTAAAGTCCCGAATACTTTTGCATAATCTATAACACAGCTATAGTGTCATTTACGGAATCCCATATAATAAATCTGTTCATTAACCGGCTTAAAGCGGTTTACCACATATGTGAAAAAAAGCACTCCTTAGATTAACTCTAAGAAGTGCTTTCATATATTTTTGCTCCACCTTCACCTTTTCGCCTGAAATTCGTTATGCTTTATAACAATGCATCATACTTTATATAATTACTGGCAAATGAATAATAATACCAGGATTTTCAGCTTTTTCCAAGCGGAAAATTAGCTCTTAATACAGCTTCGCTCCTGCCGGAATTCTATCATCCACCATCAGAAGGTTCAGTCCTTCATGACCATCTTCCTCGTGTACTGCTGAGATTAACATTCCGCAGGAATCAATTCCCATCATGGGTCTTGGCGGCAGGTTTGTGATTGCGATACAAGTCTTACCTACCAGGTCTTCCGGCTCATAATATTCGTGAATTCCGCTTAAAATCACGCGTTCTTTGTCTGTACCGTCATCCAAAACGAACTTCAGAAGCTTCTTGCTCTTCGGTACAGCTTCACAGGATATTACCTTTACAGCTCTGTAATCAGACTTTGCAAATGTATCAAAATCAACAAATTCTTCAAACAGCGGCTCAATTCTTACATTAGAAAAATCAATTTTTTCAGCCTTTTTTTCCTCTGGCTTGTCCTCTTTCTTCCCTGCTTTTTCCACCTTCTTAGAAGCATCGCTTCCACCCAAGGTCTTCATAGTCGGGAACAGCAGTACATCACGTATAGCCGCCGAATCAGTCAGCAGCATACACATTCTGTCGATCCCGAATCCAATCCCTCCTGTAGGAGGCATCCCGATCTCCAGCGCATTGAGAAAGTCTTCATCTGTCGTATTGGCTTCCTCATCCCCCTGTGCCAGCAGTTCTTCCTGCGCTTTGAATCTTTCTCTCTGATCAATCGGATCATTCAGCTCGGAGTATGCGTTTGCCATCTCCCAGCCATTCATGAAGAATTCGAATCTTTCTACATAGTCCGGATTCTCTGGTTTCTTCTTTGTAAGCGGTGAAATCTCAATCGGGTGATCCATAACAAATGTCGGCTGCACCAGATGTTCCTCAACAAATTCCTCAAAGAACAGGCTCAGGATATCACCCTTTTTGTGCCTGTCTTCAAACTCTATGCCCTTTTCTTTCGCAAGTGCTTTTGCTTCTTCTGTTGTTTTAATCTCATTAAAATCGATGCCCGCATATTTTTTAACGGCATCAATCATCGTGATTCTCTCGAACGGCTTGCCGAGATCCATCTCAACACCATTATAAACGATTGTTGTTGTGCCCAGGACTTCCTGTGCCACATGACGATAGAGATTCTCTGTCAGATCCATCATGCCATGATAATCTGTATAAGCCTGGTACAGCTCCATCAGCGTAAATTCCGGATTGTGTCTTGTATCAAGACCCTCGTTGCGGAAGACTCGTCCAATTTCATAAACACGTTCCATACCGCCTACGATCAGCCTCTTTAAGTACAGTTCAAGAGAGATGCGGAGCTTGAAATCCTCATCCAGTGCATTGAAATGTGTCTCGAAAGGCCTTGCCGCAGCGCCTCCCGCATTGCTCACAAGCATCGGCGTTTCCACTTCCATGAAGCCTTCTGTATCCAGGTATCTTCTGATGGAACTCAGGATTTTTGAACGTTTGATAAATGTATCTTTTACTTCCGGATTCATGATCAGGTCTACGTATCTCTGACGGTAACGGATGTCCGTATTTGTCAGGCCGTGGAACTTCTCCGGCAGTATCTGCAGGCTCTTGGAAAGCAGTTTGACAGAAGCGGCATGGATCGAGATCTCTCCTGTCTTTGTCCGGAACACTTCACCCACGATTCCCACTACATCGCCTACATCCATCTTTTTAAATTCTTTATACGCATCCTCGCCTACGCTGTCTCTTGCTACATATGACTGGATGTTGCCCTTGAGATCCTGGACATTGCAGAAGGAAGCTTTCCCCATGACACGCTTGGACATCATGCGGCCTGCGATTGATACGGTTTTGCCCTCCAGCTCCTCGTATTGATCTTTGATCTCCTGGCTGTGGTGTGTCTGGTCATATTTCGTGGTTACAAACGGGTCTTTGCCGTTTTCCTGCAGCTCAGCCAGCTTCTCACGGCGGACCTTCCTCAACTGATTCAGGTCTGGCTCCTGTGCATTGTTCTGCTGTGCGTTCTTGTTATTTTTCTGTTCGGACACTGTTTACTCTCCTTCCTTTATATGCGAATTCAGACCTCTTGTAGGTAAGAGGTCTGCCATTTCATTGGTGTATTACGTTATTTCAATCCTCACTTATCTGGTTGAACGGCTGATATCAAGCACTTTGTACTGAATCTGCCCGGCCTGTGTTTCTACCTCTACTAAGTCTCCCGCTTTCTTGCCCATTAATGCCTGCCCTACCGGAGATTCATTGGATATCTTTCCTTCCAGACTGTTTGCTTCTGTTGAACCAACAATTTTGAATTCCATTTCCTCATCAAACGTAATATCAAATACTTTTACTTTACATCCTACATTGATTTTGTCGAAGTCTACCTCGTCTTCAACAACTACCTCGGCATTTTTAAGAATGCCTTCCAGCTCTTCGATACGGGCCTCAATATCGCGCTGCTCGTCTTTTGCCGCATCGTACTCTGCATTCTCGGATAAATCCCCCTGCTCTCTTGCTTCCTTAATCTTTGCTGCGACCTCTTTCCGTTTAACGACCTTCAGATTCTCCAGCTCGTCTTCCAGTGACTTCAGGCCTGCATAAGTAAGTAATCTTTTCTTTGCTTCTGCCATGTTAACTGCTCCTTTTCCTTTTCTTTCCTCTTATCGTGTTCTTTCATTTATTAAGCTTTTTTTGCTTCTGATCAGCGTTCCTGTGCACTGATTCTAATCCTATTTAAATTTATATTTCACAATTTCAATATTATAACCAATCCCTATAGCGATGTCAAGATATTTTCAAGTTCTTCATACGTCTCTACCTTATTAATGGCATCTCTCAGCCTTGCGGCGCCATGAAGTCCTTTTACATACCAGGCGACATGCTTGCGCATTTCCCGGATTCCAAGGTACTCCCCTTTGTATTCAAGCTGGAGGACGGCGTGCCGGAGCATGGTATTCTTAATTTCCCCGACGGATGGCCTGGGCGGAAGCATGCCGGTCTGTTCATAGGCTGTGAGCTCGGAAAATATCCAGGGGTTGCCCTGGGCGCCTCTGGCTATCATGACTCCATCACAGCCCGTCTGCTCCCGCATGGCAATGGCCCTTTCCCCCGATGTGACATCTCCATTTCCTATGACCGGAATGGATACAGCATCCTTTACTTTGCTGATGATTTCCCAGTCCGCCTTTCCGGAATAGTACTGCTCTCTTGTTCTCCCGTGAACTGCGACGGCTGCCGCTCCTGCTTCCTCGATAATTTTCGCAATCTCCACGGCATTCACATGCTGCTCATCAAACCCTTTTCTGATCTTCACGGTTACCGGTTTTTCGATTGCTTTTACCACTGCACTCACCAGATCGAATACCAGCTTAGGATTCTTCATCAGTGCGGATCCCTCCCCATTGCGGACTACCTTGGGGACCGGACAGCCCATATTGATATCCAGGATAGCAAATGGACGCTCTTCTATTCTTTTTGCCATCTCACTGACAATCTTGGGATCAGAACCGAACAGCTGCAGAGAGGCGGGCATTTCATCCGGGTGGATCTCCAGAAGGCTTTCCGTATTCTTATTGTTATAGAGGATTCCTTTCGCACTTACCATTTCCATGCAGACAAGGCCGGCTCCCTGCTCTTTGCAGAGCAAGCGAAATGGCAGGTCTGTTACTCCTGCCATGGGTCCTAGTATATAAGAATTCTGTAGCTGCACATTGCCGATTTTCAATTGTTTCATGTCTATTATCTCACTATTTTCTATTTTTATTATAAATCAGACGAAGCCCGTCCAATGTCAGATCCGGCCTGTATGCGTCTATACTCCTGGTTTCCTTCGCAATGATTTTGCCAAGGCCGCCCGTAGCTACTACAGTGGCCTTATCATAGCCGGACTCTTCTTTGATCTTTTCTATAATATACTCGGTCTGACCGATCGCCCCGTAGACAAGTCCTGCCTGCATACTGGAGATCGTCTCCTTTGCCAGGATGGACGGCGGCTTTTTGATCTCGATAGCCGGAAGCATGGCAGCTCCGCCCCATAGGGAACGCCCGGCAGTCTCGATCCCGGGCGCGGTAATCCCCGCTTCAAAAGTCCCCTTCGGCCCGATCAGGTCATAGGTGGTCGCAGTCCCGAAGTCCACAACAATCACCGGCCCGCCGTAGAACTCATATCCCGCTACTGCGTCCACAATACGATCCGGACCGATCTCCTTGGGATTCTCCGTCACAATCCGGATTCCCGTTTTAATTCCGGCAGACACAACCAGCGGTTTTACATCCAGATACTTGATGATTCCACTCCCCAATGAGTGCATAATATCCGGTACTACCGAGGCTATAATCACCGCGTCCACATCTTCCGCCTTCACATCCCGGTGCTCCAGTATGCCACAGATCGTAAAGCCGTATTCATCCGAGGTCCTGGAGCGCTTTGTAGTCATGCGGAAGGTTCCGACCAGTTTATCATGATCGAATACACCTAATGTTATATTTGTATTTCCTACATCAATCGTCAGTAACATCCATATCCTCCCCTAAACAGAATACCTTATAGAACAGTTCCAGCGACTCAAAAAGTTCCGACTTCGTACGCTGGAGTTCCTTGATCTTCAGCACGCTGCCTATCTCATCAAACGTAAAATCATCCTCCCTGTGGTCTACCCGCAGTTCCAGATTTCCCTGCTCGTCGTAAACCACCATCAGCACTCCGCCCACATCCTCTGTGTACAGCACGCACATAATCTGAAGTTCCTGCTGTATGCTTTCCGGGAGTGTCTCGAACTCGGGGTTCAAATAAAACTTCTGCTCGTATGAGCTGGCCCCGCAAAGAACAACTTCCTCTTCCATGATTCGTCCTTTCCTGCAAAGGGGTCTGACCCCTTTGCTTACCATTTTCTGAATATTCTCAAAATTTAGATGTATCCGTACACTCCCCGCACGGATACTTCGCCGGCAAAGATTGCCTCTTCTGTTCCGTCTTTACGGCGTACTAATAATTCGCCTTTTTCGTTTATTCCCAGCGCCACTGCGTTATATTCTTCTTTTCCTCCCAGAATCCGCACTTCTTTGCCGCGGTTAACCAGCAGAGCATTGTATTCTTCACGCATGCTTTCCAGATTCTGGTCTTCGATGAATAAGCCGTAGTATTTCTCAAATTCTTTCATCGTAGATGCTATGATTTCGCTTCGCCTTATCACATGTCCTGTTTCCAGGCGGAGGGATGTTGCCTTATCCCGTATTTTCTCCGGAAGATATTCCATGTTCACATTGATTCCCACACCGATTACTACGTGATTAATAAAGTCAATCTCTGTACTCATTTCCGTCAGAATGCCAACCAGTTTCTTCCCATTCAGGATGATATCATTCGGCCATTTAATCTGAACATTCAAACCGGTGCATTCCTCGAGGCTCCTGGCAACGCTCAAAGCCATTACCAAAGTCAGCATAGGCGCTTTCACCGGCGGAATCTCCGGCCGGAGCAAAATTGACATATACACGCTGCTGCCCGCCGGTGACTCCCATCCTCTGCCGCGGCGCCCTCTTCCGGCGCTCTGCTGGCCGGCCGTGACCAGGGTTCCGTGGGGGGCTCCCTCTTCTCCGAGTTGTTTTGCCCGGATGTTGGTGGAATCCGTTGTATTATAATAGTAGACTTTCTGTCCTGCCCACTCGGTGTCGATCATGCTGGCGAGCTCTTCTCTGGAGATAATATCCGGACTCTCCACAATATGATAGCCGCGGTTTCGAACGGCTTCTACCTGATAGCCCTCTTCTTTCAGCTGATTGATTGCCTTCCAGACAGCGGTCCGGGAAACTCCGAGCTTCTCACACAACTGCTGGCCGGACACATAATCATTACTTTCACGCAGCATTTTTAATATTTCTGCTTTCAAAACTTCACCCCGAATTCAAACGGAGGGCATGGGGTCAGACCCCTTTGCAAAGGGGTCTGACCCCTTTACCCTCCGTTTTCTGAATATTCTTAAAATTCTCCCAAAGTCGCAACCATAACTGCCTTGATGGTATGCATTCTATTTTCTGCCTCGTCAAATACTTTGGACTGCACGGACTCGAATACTTCATCCGTAACTTCCATATCTGTGATGCCGAACCTTTCTCCCATTTCTTTTCCGATCTTTGTCTTCAGATCGTGGAATGCCGGCAGGCAGTGCAGAAAGATTGCGCCCTCGCCTGCATTTCCCATAATTTCTTTTGTTACTTTATATGGGGAAAGTTCTTTAATACGCTCTTCCCATACTTCGTCAGGCTCACCCATAGATACCCAGACATCTGTGTAGATTACATCCGCATCTTTTGTCCCTTCCATGGCGTCCTCGGTCAGTGTGATTGTTGCTCCTGACTCTGCCGCATATCCTCTGCAGACTTCAACCAGCTCCTGGCTCGGGAAATATTTTGCCGTGGTGCATGCTACAAAGTGCATCCCCATCTTTGCACATGCGATCATCAGGGAGTTGCCCATATTGTATCTTGCATCTCCCATATATACCAGCTTGATTCCTTTTAATTTACCGAAATGCTCCCGGATCGTTAGTAAGTCTGCCAGCATCTGAGTCGGATGGTACTCATTTGTCAGGCCGTTCCATACAGGGACTCCTGCATATTTTGCCAGTTCCTCCACGATCTCCTGGCCGAAACCGCGGTATTCGATGCCGTCATACATTCTTCCCAGCACTCTTGCGGTATCCTCGATGCTCTCCTTTTTCCCGATCTGCGATCCACTGGGATCCAGGTAAGTGGAACCCATTCCCATGTCGTGCGCCGCCACCTCGAATGCACAGCGCGTTCTGGTGCTTGTCTTCTCAAAAATAAGGGCCACATTCTTTCCTTTATAATAATCCACAGGCACCCCGTTTTTCTTCTTCTCTTTCAGATCTGCCGCAAGGTCAAGCAGATAAGTAATCTCTTCCGGGGTAAAATCCTTCAGCGTCAAAAAGTTTCTTCCTTTTAAATTCATTGTGTTATCCCTCCCTATATTCATAAGTACATGTGTAAATCTCGGCAGATGAATCTTGTCGGCAAGCGCTTCATACCGTTCGGCCGTCAGGTTGTATAATTCATCCGTCGTATAGATCTGATACTTGGGAATACGCATCTGCTTCGCGCTCGCCTCCAGCATCGCCATATACAAAGCCTTTACGGTAAATGTCAGCGGCAGCTTCAGCACGAACGCCATTTCCGCTTTTTCTATCTCCGTGATATCCGCCAGCTGTTCCTCAAACCAGTCGTCCTCATGGGTCTGTACCACATAATAAATAAAACCTTCCAGGCCATAAAGCATTCGCTTTGCATCAAAATAACCGATTTTCAGATTCTGCCGGCTCCGCTTACTCTCAAAATCTATAATACTGCCCAGTCCAACCCGCGGACCAATCTGATACTTCTCAGCCCCTTCGGGCAGCTTCACTCTGGGCTCTCTGCCGGGCCCGTAAATACGGATCTCAATAATATCAGTATATCCCCGTTTGACCAGGGACTTCAGCGGCACATTATTCACCACGCCGCCGTCAATATATCTCTTCCCATGCAGCTTTTCATTCTTAAATCCCAGCAGGTACGCACTTGCGAGCAGAAAATCTTCCAGCATCCCTTCCGGGATATCATCCAGGCTCAGATCCAGTTCTTTAAAATCCGTCAAAGAAAATGTCAGAAGAAAGAATTCTTTCCCGGAACTGCGGATCTTCTCCTCATCAATCACTTCATGAATCAGCTTCCTCAGCGGAGTTACATCCACACCGCCATCCGACAGCCGCTTCCAGATCTCTGCGATCACTTCCGTAAACTTGTTCTCATGGCTGAACAGACGCTCCATCCAGTCATCATCCACATCCATCACCTTGGAAAATGTCATACCGGTCCATATCTTTTCCGCATTCTCGACATCATCCATGCAAATAAGCGCTCCGTTCAAAGCGCCCACCGATGTACCCGCAACCGCATTCACCTTCACGCCTGCCTCTTTCAATGCCTTCCAGGCCCCGATCTGATAGGCCCCTCTGGCTCCTCCTCCGTCAAGTACAATCCCATATTCCTTCGATAAGTCCAGTAATGGTTCCATATGCTCACCTCGATTTATGTTAGTATACTATATCCCAGACCAAAAATGCAACTTTATACAAAAAGAAGGCGGAAAATCTTTGTTGGGGGGACGCTAAAAAACCGGGAAGCCTGTAGCAGGGCGGGGGGGATCTATGCCATTTTAAAAATCCGCTCCGTTTACGTAAGAGGCCCTAATGGAAAAAACGTCAAATCCTGCCCACCATTTTCGATGTTTTTTCCTTAAAGGCCTCTAACGTAAACTCTAGGACTTTTAAAATGGCATAGATCCCCCCGCCCTGCTACAGGCTTCCCGGTTTTTTAGCTGGTGCATCCAATCGGTAGTGAAATCCCTTCTACTTGGTGGGGTTTCGAAACGGGGGGCAGCGTATTGATTCGGTTGGTGATCCGTAAAATCTCCAGTGATTAGCTGTCAGTATTGCAGATAAATTCTGCCTATTTTTTCATAATATGCCTATAAACGTAGGCTATCCCTTTATTTCGCGGCCATACAACACCCCTAGTATAACTCCCAGTAAATAAGCGTACAGTTCGGTGAGGATGATTTTCCGATAGCACAGGCGTAAAATACTCAGCGTAGCCCGCTACGACTCCGTTTTTACACCTGCACTCTCGAAAAATCATCCTCACCGAACTGTACGCTTATTTACTTTGAGTTATACTAGATGCCATCTCTAAAATAGTATTGCAGCGCCTCCCCCATATATCTGGATGCCCCGGCCCCATACCGTTTATCTATCGCTTCTATTAAGGATTCTTTATGGTGGTACCAGTCAATCATCATCTCCCAATAGTGCTCCCCCTGATCTACATCCGGCATGGTCTCCTGCCCCAGTTTTATAATCTCATCTAATATACTCTGCACTTCTTCCGACTTCGGGTCTTTTGTTATATCCTCATATAGTTTTGCATTCAGGGCCTCGTTTTTTTCTATATATCCATTCTTTTTTATCTGCTCCATCTTTTCCATATTCTCAGAAAAGTGCTCCATGCTGTGCTTCATGGCTGCCGTATATTTTGCAACGCTTCCATATTGTTTGATTGCCATTTCCGCAATCTGGACTTCGTCCGCTTTCATTTTACTTATGAATTTATCGAACTCTTCTACGCTTCCCCAATGCCTGACTACTTCTTCTGTATTTTCCTGCTTAAAATCTTCCAGCATTTGTATATATTCACTTAAATCAAATTCTTCAAAACTCATACATGATTCTCCTTTTTCCAGCTTTTCAAGCAGGCTTAAAAGCTTCGTTAGCCTGTCGCGTTTTACTTTCAGCAGTTCTTTCTGCTTTTTAAATGCTTTGAGTTTATCATAATGCGGATCTTCCATGATGGCTTTTATATCCTTCAACGGAAAGTCCAGTTCCTTAAAAAACAAAATCTGCTGCAGGGTTTTCAACGCTTCATCGTCATATAGACGATAGCCTGCATCGGTTACTTTTGTTGGTTTGAATACACCTATTTCGTCATAATACTGCAGTGTCCTTACACTGATGCCAGACAAACTGGCAACCTCTTTTACAGTTCTTATCGTAATCAGCTCCTGTCTTACCGCTGTACAATTACATTATTATTCAGCGTTTTTAGTTAAACTGCATAAACGTCAGTACACGGTATTTATAAGAATATATAGTTTGTTCGTCTGCCGGCTGTGACTGTCTTCTATATTTCTTTTATTTCATAGTACACTATCACGCAGCGTAAGAGTCAATAGTTTTTTCTTTTACCAAATCACCGTTTTTATTCTAAAATAAGTATATCTTGGAGCCCTGTTTCCTTCTCACATTAAAATCCAGACAGAAATCCTATCTCAAAGATCTCCGCCTGGATTCTATTCTGCTTATTTATTAGAGCCGAAAAACATTGCCTTCCGCACCGGCTTTCATGGAATGATAAAAGACGTCATAATAACAGCCAGGGTGCTTAACAACGTTCCTAATAAATAATACTCCGCAAATTCCGGTACTTTCGCAATCTTATCATATCTTGCAATTGACTTAGCTGTTAAAACCAGGCCAATCGCCGCGTATTGTCCTAATGATATGAAAACCAACATAATAAAACGCTCTATAGTTCCAATGAACCTTCCTGCATTATAATTCTCTTTTCTCCCCAAATCCTTATCTTTTGGCCTGTAGACCGATAACATTTTGGATATGGCAATATTTGCAGGCTTGTGTATCATAAGCACTGCCGTAATCCATGAGGCTGTCACGGCCCCAGATATCCCTGCTGTCTCAGCAAAGTCTGCGATACAGCGTAATAAATTTAATCTGCATCCATATATGGTAAAACAGTATGCAATGATAAGCAGGCTGATAATGTGAAGAGCCTGATCTATGAAGAAAATTTTTTGTCCTCTATACACTATTGTTTTTACTTTGTTTTTAGTTTTGAGATTATAGTAAAATTTTGACAAGTCTACTATCATATGTACCATCGCAGCTATCATCCCATATAGTAATACCTCATATGACATTACAAATACTGAAACCAGTATAACGGCTGCCCAATAACAAAGGCCGTGTATAAAAACCCATTTCAAGCTTTTTGTTTTTTTATCTGCCATCGTTTCCGTCTGGAAATAAAAATCTCCAATTACATGGGACAACAATAGTAACATGAAAAATTCTCTAAATATCATCCTGAGTTATTTCCCCCAACACTTTACCTACAGTATCCAGTGCTTCCTTATATGCATAATACCTCCCCTTTGCAAGTATACGCTGTACCGTAGACTGTTGAATCCCCATACGCCGCGCCACATTCACCTGACCGTCCTGATGTCCAAGCATATCTGTTATTACCTCTCTCTGCCTGTCACTCCAGGAATCTTTAATCACTGTCAGCAAAGTAAAGATTGTATTTATCATAATTGTAACTGACTCATTATCACCTTCAATACCAAGACGTATGTCGGCAGAGTCAATCTGTTTCCGCTTTTCGTTTTGCTTCAAATACTCTACCGCTTCCCGAGCCTTATGATACCCGGGACCGTCTGCACCTATTGCCATATCAGCGTTGATATCAGTAATGATTTCTCCCACACCGATTCCATAACGAATTTTCACCGGGTACATCTTGCTTTCTATCTCCGTAATGATCTGCAGGATATTGCTCCCGTTACACAGAAGCCCTTGAAATTCATCGCCTAAAGTTATCATGAAATTTGATGAAATGTCTTCATAATATTTCTGATTCACTTCATTCAATACTTTTTGTAACTTTTCCTGAATCTTTTTTCTGTCATTTAGCTTTTTTGAATCCTTAATATCCCCTATTATTGCTATATACGGCATATAATTAAAGAAAAAGAACATAATACTGCGCCTCCATTCCTTTTCATTATATAGTCTTACGGATGAATAATCAACAATTATGTATCATACAGGCTATAATTGCAGATTATAGCCTATATGATACATAATATCGAAAATAATTGTACGTGAATGCATCAATTACTATAATTCCCTGCCTGTATTAATATAGCATATCCCTCTAAAAGTAAGGCGCTTCTGCACACTGTGCAACGCAGTACCAGTACATCGTAAAATAAGTAACTGACTCATAAGCTGAGATAAATTTTCGAGAGTGCTGCTCCACAAACGCAAGCGCAGTGGGCTGCGCTGTACTAACCCCGGCGCTGCCTGCTCACCTCGAACATCAGCACCGCAGCAGCCACAGCGGCATTGAGCGATTCTGCCTGCCCTTCCATGGGAATTCTCACCCAGGCGTCCGCTTTTTCTGCCACCTCCGGGCGCAGGCCGTTCCCCTCATTTCCAATCAGAAATGCAGTTCCGCCGCAATAATCTTCCTTATCATATGAATTTTTCCCCTCCAGGTGCGCTGCATAGACCCGGATATTTTTATTTTTCAGATAAGCAATCCCCTCCATCATATCATCCATGTACAAAAAGGGCATCCGATATACAGCACCCATCGTAGACCGGATGGTTTTCGGATTATAGATATCCACGCAGTCACGGCTCAGCAGAATCCCCGTCACTCCCGCAGCCTCGGCTGTACGGAATATGGTTCCCAGATTCCCCGGATCCTGCAAGTTATCCAGTACCAGAATGTGCGGATTCTTCTGCCCTGCAATCTCCTCCATCGTATACGACATCTGCCGTACAACTGCCAGTATCCCCTGAGGGCTCTTGGTGTCTGAGACATGCGCAAACACCGAATCCGTAAGCACTTCCGGCTGCGCACCGTATTTCTTTAATTCTTCCTCATGTTTCCCATAATAAGTCTCCGATACATACAACCTGACCAGGCTCTTTCCGGGTGTCTCGCCTACCATACGGGATCCCTCGGCTACAAATACACCCTCCTGATTTCTGGCTCTGCTTTTCTTCTGAAGCTGCAGCAGCTCCTTTACTTTTTGATTGCTTGTGCTTGTTATCATACTGATACACCATTACCTTCTAAAATATATCAACCACTAAAACGTCTTATCCTGAAACTTCGCCAGCACAGAGTTCGCACCGATTACAATAATGATACATTCCGCCGGCAGAGGCTTGTGAGGATCAAAGGTGACATCCACTTCCTCACGCTGCATAACCCCGACCACATTAATTCCATAGCGCTCACGTACCTTCAGTTCTGCAAGGCTCTTTCCTACCCAACGTTCCGGAATCACTGTTTCAGCCATGCTGTATTCTGAAGACAGTTCGATCCAATCCGAAAATGCGGTGGATACCAGGCTCTTGGCTACCCTGCTGCCCATGTCACGCTCCGGATACACAATGGCGTCCGCGCCGATTTTCTCCAGGATCATCCCCTGAAGTTCATCCCTCGCCTTGGCAAGTACATAGGGAATTCCCATCTCCTTACATGCAATGGTGGCCATAATACTGGCCTCCAGACTCTCCGATACCGCAACCACGGCTCCGTCCAGATTCCGGCCGCCCAGTGACAGAAGGGCATCCGGATCCGCCACATCGGCGCGCATGGCGTAGGATACGGAATCCGATATCTCCTGCACTTTCTCATAAGATTTATCTACCACGATTACATCGCTGCCCAGACTTTCCAGCGTGAGCGCCACACTGCGCCCAAAACTTCCCAGGCCAAATACTGCATACTGCTTCTTCATTTTATTTTCTCCTGACTAATCCTTTATTTTTCAGACACGCTCTAACCGAGCATAATTCGTTTTTCCGGCAGATCCCTCAGCTGGGAAGCCGAATTGGCGCGCCCTGCGAATACGAGCGCCAGAGTAATCGGACCGATACGTCCCACATACATCAGAACCATCAGCACCGCCTGGCTTATACGGCTCAGCTCCGGCGTCAGATCCGCCGTCAGTCCGACCGTCGCCATCGCTGATGTCACCTCGTACATGATCCGCATAAAGTCTATCCCCGGCTCCAGCACCGTTATCAGTGTCACCCCTGACAGCCAAAACAAAAATGTCAGCAGAATAATCGCAATCCCAGATCGCACAACGGATGGTTCGATTTTTCTGCCAAAGCATTCCGTATCCCGCTTTCCTTTGAGTACCCCAACGCCGGTGAGCAGCAGCATAGCCACAGTCGTTGTCTTCACACCTCCGGCAGTTCCAGCCGGAGAGCCTCCTACAAACATCAGGATACATGCGAGAAGCTTGGAACCCGATGTCAACCCGGCCTGCGACACGCTGGCAAATCCTGCTGTCCTGGTCGTAACAGACTGAAAACCGGATGCCATCAGCTTCTGCCAAAAATTCAGTCCGCCCATAGTCTCCGGGTTCTTATATTCAAGAACAAAAAATCCCAGAAAGCCGGTAATTAAGAGTACTGCCGTCATAGTCAGCACGATCTTCGTCTGCAGCTTCAGGCGCATGAACAGACGCCTGGGAGGCTGTCTTTGGATAATGACACGCTTCGTATTTGTGTAAATGTCGTGCCATACCGGGAATCCCAGACCGCCGAGCACAATGAGAAATATGGTGGTAAGACTGACAATCGGAGATTTTACATATCCCATATAACTGCTGTTTCCCAGTATATCGATCCCTGCATTGCAGAATGCCGACACCGCATGGAAGACAGAATAGCATATCCCCTCCACCAGTCCGTATTCGGGAATAAACCGAATCGAATAGAGAAGCGCTCCGATTCCTTCCACCACAAATGTTCCGCGTAGAATACGGATCACGAACTGCACCATTCCGGTCAGCGTATCCAGACTATAAGTCTGCTGGATGACCACACGCTCCTTCATTGTTATCTTCTTTTTTATAATCAGAAAGAAAGCAACCATACATGCGATCACGCCCAGCCCGCCGATCTGAATCAACACCAGCAGAATTCCCTTTCCGATCACGGTAAACTGTACCGCAGGCGTAATTGTAACAAGCCCGGTCACACAGACAGCCGAAACAGCGGTAAACAATGCATCCGCAAAAGCAATCGGTTCCTGATTGCTGACAGGAAGCCATAAAAGCACAGCTCCCAGCAAAATAACACCCAGAAACCCCACTGCAATTTTCTGCATGGTATTCAGGCTCATTTTTCTTAAACTTTTATTCTTCATTTCCTAACACCTTGAATTATATTCCGGATAAACCGGTATGTCTTTTGGAGTATGCCTGGCAGTGACTTTAAAGACGATAAAATATCCATATCATTTATGATTATAGAGACTATTATAAGCAGCCGCTTTGGTTATCATTCTAACACAAGCTTCCGAAAAAGGACAGTCTCGAAATCATTCGGAACTGTCCCTTATCAGGTTATTCAGTATTTCTTTTGTATTATACAGTTAGTTGCAGCCCGCTCAGATCCTCACTTATCCTGTTAAACTTTAAACCGGTACCCCACACCCCATATAGTCTCAATATACTGGGGATGAGAGGTATCATATTCGATCTTCTCACGGATTTTCTTGATATGCACCGTAACAGTAGCAATATCCCCGATGGACTCCATATCCCAGATCTCCTGGAAAAGTTCCTCCTTTGTGTATACATGGTTTGGATGCCCTGCGAGGAAGGTCAAAAGATCAAATTCCTTCGTGGTAAAGGATCTTTCCTCCCCATTCACCCATACCCGTCTTGCCGTTGTATCAATCTTAAGCCCTCGGATTTCGATGATTTCATTCTCTTCCACATTGCTCCCGATCAATCTCTCATAACGTGCCAAATGTGCCTTTACACGCGCTACAAGCTCACTCGGGCTGAAAGGTTTTGTCATATAATCGTCTGCGCCCAGTCCCAGTCCTCTGATTTTGTCAATGTCATCCTTTTTCGCCGATACCATAATGATCGGCGTATTCTTCTGGTCGCGCACCTGTCGGCAGATTTCAAATCCATCCACGCCCGGCAGCATCAGATCCAGGATAATCAGATCATAATCCTCTTCCAGAGCTTTTCTGCGCCCGATCTCTCCATCATTTGCAACGGCCACCTCGAAGTCGCTGAGTTCCAGGTAGTCCTTCTCAAGGTCAGCGATGCTTTCCTCGTCCTCGATAATCAAAATTTTCTTACTCATCCAACGGTACCTCCTGATATTTTCTGATTACAAAATACATTGTTGTTCCAACCCCATCCTCGCTGGTCGCCCAAATCTTGCCGCCGTGCTCTTCCACGATCTTCTGTACGATAGAAAGCCCGATACCGCTTCCTCCCTTAGAAGAATTGCGTGAAGCATCCGTCCGGTAAAACCGGTCGAATATATACGGCAGATCTTTCGCGGCGATTCCCTTTCCATTATCCCCAAGTTCCACTTGGATAAAATCACCCACATCCTTTAAACTCATAGTAATCTTCCCTTTTGGTTTATCCATATATTTCAGGGAATTAGTAACAATATTATTAATAACACGCCTGAGCTGTTCCGGATCCACAATCACTTTCGAATCCGTCTCCACATAATTGCAATATGTGAATCCCACACCCTTTGCCTCCAGTTCAAGAGACAAATCCTCCGCACAGTCGCCAAAATACTGCTTGGCCGATATCGTTGTAAAATTATAAGGTATACGATTAGTATCAATCTTTGAGTACAGCGTCAGCTCATTAATTAGCAGATCCATCTCATTAGCCTTATTGTATATTGTTTTAATGTATCTGTCCATCTTTTCCGGCGTATCCGCCACACCATCCATAATCCCCTCGACATAGCCCTTAATCGCCGTAATAGGGGTCTTCAGGTCATGCGAGATATTACTGATCAGTTCCTTATTCTCTCTATCATATGCAATCTTATCCTCCGCATTCGCTTTCAGGCGCAGACGCATCTCCTCAAAATCCCGGCACAACTGCCCGATCTCATCATCCGTTTCACTTTTAATCTCAAAATCAAGATTCCCCTCTTTAATATTCCTCGCCGCCCGCTGCAGCTTCGCCAGCGGAACAGACACCGTCCTGTAAATCCAGTAAATCAACAGCGCAGCCGTCATAAAGACAACCAGCAGATAAAGCTGCTGATACTCCCCAATCTCCCTGGGCGCAAACGTATGCACTGCAACCGTAGTAAAAAGCGTTGACAGAATCATCAATGTCATAAATGCAATAACCAGTTTCGTTTTAAGCTTCATGATTTCCTCAAAGGGGTCTGACCCCTTTGCCCTCCGTTTTCTGAATTTTCTGAAAAAAGCAGGCTCCCGAAGGCGCCTGCTTTATCTTTTATTTTACGCACCTAATACTGTTATATTACAGATATTTTTTCAATGCGTCAACTTTATCTAACTTTTCCCATGGTAAATTTAAATCATTGCGTCCAAAATGACCGTATGCCGCGGTCTGTTTGTAGATCGGCCTGCGCAGATCCAGCATCTTGATGATGCCTGCCGGACGCAGATCGAAGTTCTCGCGGATAATCTCTACCAGCTTATCTTCGCTTACTACACCTGTACCGAATGTGTCAACCATAATGGATGTTGGCTGTGCCACTCCGATTGCGTAGGACAGCTGAATCTCACATCTCTTTGCAAGGCCGGCTGCTACGATATTCTTTGCCGCATAGCGTGCTGCATATGCTGCGGAGCGGTCTACTTTCGTGCAGTCCTTTCCGGAAAATGCACCGCCGCCGTGGCGTGCCATTCCGCCGTATGTATCCACGATGATCTTACGTCCTGTAACACCGCTGTCACCGTGAGGCCCGCCAATGACAAAGCGCCCCGTTGGATTGATGAAGAACTTGGTATTCTCGTCTACCATGTCTGCCGGAATAATCTCGTCAAATACATACTTTTTGATATCTTCATGAATCTGCTCCTGTGTCACATCCGGGTCATGCTGTGTGGAAAGAACGACTGCCTCCAGTCTCTTCGGCGTATTGTTTTCATCGTATTCCACTGTTACCTGTGTCTTTCCATCCGGACGAAGGTAGGTGAGAACTCCGTCTTTTCTGATCTTAGTGAGCTGTAATGCCAGTTTATGTGCCATCGCGATTGGATAAGGCATATATTCTTCTGTCTCATCTGACGCATATCCGAACATCATTCCCTGGTCGCCTGCGCCGATTGCCTCGATCTCATCGTCTGACATCTTATTCTCTTTTGCTTCCAGCGCTTTATCCACTCCAAGTGCAATATCCACAGACTGTTCGTCAATTGCCGTGAGCACGCCGCAGGTATCTGCGTCAAAACCAAGTTTATCCTTCGTATAGCCGATCTCTCGCACCGTCTCACGCACGATTTTCTGAATATCCACATATGCTTTTGTGGTGATCTCTCCCATAACCAAAACAAGTCCTGTAGTTGTACAGGTCTCACATGCCACACGGCTCATTGGGTCCTGTTCCAGCAGGGCGTCCAGAACTGCATCTGAGATCTGATCGCACATCTTATCCGGATGTCCTTCTGTTACTGATTCTGATGTGAATAATAATTTTTCCATACTCTTTCTCCTCCTTAAATTGTCAGGACTGCTCTTTTTAGCAATCCGAATCAGCACTTTCTCTCCGGAGTCGTTTTCTTTACATTGAATATAAAGAAAACAGCCCACAAGAAGCGGACTGTTTATATCATATAAATCAATCCTCTTATTGTTCGATTACTCGCTCAGGTTGGCACCTTCCTTTTTTGGGGTTGCCGCGGCTTCACAGATCCTTTGTATCTCCACCGCTCTGAATAAGAGAAAGCTTGCTTTATTAAATTGTTTACTATACTTCAAACCTTACACCGTATTGCGCGAAATGTCAATATATTTTCCACTATTTATAGATTTTTTATGAGTGAGGGAGTGAGAAGCCCATGTAGGCTTGCCCACTTTGTTCTCAAATCAAAATTCTATCTGTATCCACTTCTCCCACAGGTAATATGGGCACCGGCTGCGTTGGATGCTCACCCAGCATCTTTTCCATCCAGATCATATCGTACCATGTATCAAATTTATAACCGCATTTATGAAAATGCGCGTTTGTTTTATAACCCATTTTCTCATGAAATGCGATGCTCTCCGGATGCGGGTAGGCAATGCATGCATTTAGATTCAAAATATGCTGCTCTTTTAAAATAGCCTCCAGCTTTCCGTATAACAGCCTTCCAATCCCCTGTCCTTTATATATCGGCCTGATATAAATGGTAGTCTCAACCGCCCAGTCATATGCTGCCCTGTCCTTAAATGGTGATACATAGCTGTATCCTGCAATTCGTTCACCATCCACAGCTGCAAGCCAGGGATATCTCTCCAGCGTCCTCTTAATCCGCCCGGAAAATTCCTCCAGCGCGGGCGGCTCATATTCAAATGTAATGGCCGTTTCCTTCACATATGGTTCATAAATGTCCAGCATTTCCTGTGCATCTCTGGTATCCGCCATGCGCACAATGATTTTCTGTTCCTCCATCCTTCCGCCTCTTCTTCAATACCTGCAGCAGACTTCGCCTTCTGCAGATCTTTTCATTCTCTGCACTGCGTGCAGACCGTTTCACATCCTTATTTCTTCTCTGTAACCACACCGTTTTCATCAATTCCCGCGTTGGGCGATAACCCTTCCAGAAAATCATAAAATGCGGTCTGCTCCTGCTGATCGCTGATATACTGTGTCGTAAATCCGGTCTGCAGACATGGCACAAAGGACATTTGCTTCAGCCCTTCTGGTGTAAGATCCAGTTTCAGAAGCCCCGTGTACTTTGTCTCATCATTAAACCAAAAATCTCCCATGCTGTAAACCACCGGTCTGCCGTCTATGTATTCAATTCCCTGAAGTACATGAGGATGCCCGCCAACCACAATGTCAGCGCCCGCCTGCAGGAATTCCGCTCCCATATTGTGCTGATTTTCTTCATATGTATTGGTATCTTCCGGCCCCCAGTGTATGTAAGCAATCAGATAATCACACTGCCCTGCGGCATCCGAAATCACCTGCTTATATTCTGCAGGATCATAGGCCTCCAACACCCCCGGGGAGTCCGTCTCTGCCTTAGGGGTATAAAATACGATCTCCGCATTGGTAGCCGCCACAAAACCGATCTTCATGCCGTTTACGACAAAATATACCGGCCGTCTTGCCTCCTCACTGTTCCTGCCGCCGCCCACATAAGGAATCTCCGCCTGATCCAGAAGATCCATCGTATCCATCATGGCATCCCTTCCATAATCATAAACGTGATTATTGGCCAGTGAAACCAGATCCGTTCCCATTTCCTTCAAAAGTCCCATCCGTTCCGGCTTCGCACGAAATGTATAAAGCTTCCCTTCCAGCGGCTCACCTCTGTCACTGATACAATACTCGTGGTTCAGATAGAAAATATCCGCGTCATTAGACATCTGCAAGATCTCAGGCGAAATACACTGTGACAGGTCATTCACCGTATCATAATGATCCAAAACAAATCCATCCTCAGCAAAACACAAATCCCCGGCAATCACCACCTCCGCCTGGTCCGTCTTCCCATCCTGCAGAAAAATCCCCTGTTCTTTGGCAGTTTGCGCATCATCGAGTTTCCCGTCATACCGGTCGCGAAGAACATGCATTGTCTCCCCCAAAGCCTCATAAATTCCTTGCCCAGAAATCTGTCCTTTCCGAACGCGCTTCAAGATCGCCTCCCGTTTCCCGGAATAAGTATCCATAACCCAGGCCCCAAAAGACTTCCTGCCGGCGGCCTGCTTCTCTGCCGAAACAGGAACCGTCTCCTCACTATCACCAAAAGTCTCAACAAAACAAGCCTGAACCGCCTTCACGCCCCGCTCAAGCTCTTGGGCCGCCAAACGCCGCCGATGCCCCATGACCCCCAGACTCACCGCCAGAACAATCACAACAACAACACACCCGCCAAAAACCGCCACTCTGCGCCGAACCTCCCGCTTCCGTTTCTCCAGCCTCTGTCTGCGCAATTCCGTATCATACCTGTCACTGCCCATAACTCAAATCCTCTTTCCGTAAATTCCAACTCCGCCCGCCGGCCCCAACCGACCTGCCGAATCCTTCTTCATCCAGTAGCCGCCCTCTGCAAAAACACCTGTACTAGAGCGTGTCTGAAAATTCATTGCCGCAATTTTCAGATACGCTCTAAAGCCTCAAGAAAACAATCCCACACTCATGCAAAAAAGTCAAGCCCCAACTCCGTCCAAACACAGCCACCCCAATCCGCCTCTCCCGCCCCAAAAGCCTTCCGGGTGCAAAACGTCCCGCCTTGAAAAGCCCAGCCCCGGCTGTAGGGAATCGTGTGCTTTCCGCGTGCGTAAATAGGAATATTAGATTTACTTATATGAAAATACGGAAAAATGCAGGTCAAAACTATGATTCCGAATCATAGTTTTGCGCCGGCCTGACGCGTGAAATCCATCAGGATTTCACGTGGCATGCCGGCGTTGCCTGCATTTTCCCGTATTTTCATATTAGTAAATCTTATATCCCTATTCCCGCACGCGGAAAGCACATGATTCCCTACAGCCGGGGCGAACCCTTCTCCAAGCCCCTCGTTTCTCACCCAACTTTAAACTTGAACTTCTGTATCTCTTTTTCGCTGGATACTTTTTCAATCATCCCGCCCAGCCCGCGGAGTTTTTCTTCAAATCTCTCATAGCCTCTCTGGATATAGACAATATCATCAATGATCGTAATCCCGTCTGTTGCCAGGCCCGCAATGCAAAGAGCTGCCCCTGCCCGCAGATCCGGAGCGCTCACCCGTGCACCGGAAAGCTTCTCCACACCTTCAATCGTCGCTGAATTACCTTCTACCTTAATCACCGCGCCCATTCTGGCAAGTTCATCCAGATATTTAAAACGATTCTCGAAAATACTTTCTGTAATTGTGCTTGTTCCTTTTGCCAGAGCCAGTGTCACGCCGATCTGAGGCTGCATGTCTGTCGGATAGCCTGGATAAGGCAGTGTCTTAACCTGTGTAGACGACAGTCTCCTTTTTGCTACAACACGCACTGCGTCGTCAAACTCTTCTATTTCGCAGCCAATATCAACCAGTTTGGAAATCGTCGCATCCAAATGTTTCGGAATTACATTCAAAACCGTAACATCACCCAAAGTTGCTGCTGCCGCGAACATAAATGTCCCTGCCTCAATCTGGTCCGGGATGATGGAGTATTCCGTCTTGTGAAGAGACTTCACACCACGGATCTTAATCACATCCGTTCCCGCTCCCTTGATATTGGCTCCCATACTGTTCAGGAAGTTTGCAACATCAACAACATGCGGCTCCTTGGCAACATTCTCCATAATCGTCAGGCCGTCAGCCATGGCTGCAGCCATCATTACATTGATGGTAGCCCCTACGGTTACAACATCAAAATAAAGATGGGTTCCTCTGAGAACCTCTGCTTCTGCCACAATCTTACCGTGTTCAATATCCACGTCAGCACCCAGAGCACGGAATCCCTTCAAATGCTGGTCTATCGGACGGCTGCCGATATTGCACCCGCCCGGAAGCGCTACTTCTGCTTTTCTGTATTTCCCAAGCAGAGCACCTAGCAGATAGTAGGACGCTCTGATTTTCTTTATATAATCATATTCGATATTAAAGTCGCCGATTGTGCTTCCGTTAATCTTTACTGTGTGCGGATCCACTCTCTGCACCGTAGCGCCGATTCCCGCTATGGCCTCCAGCATCACATTAATATCATTTACATCTGGCAGATTGTCAATCAGGACAGTCTCGTCCGTCATAATCGCCGCTGCCAGAATAGCAAGTGCCGCATTCTTGGCTCCGCCTATCTCAACTTCCCCTACAAGCGGACTGCCGCCTTTAATAATATATTGCTCCATATTGCACCTCGATTATCCGATATTGTTATCGTGATCCCTTATCATTATTCCCCTGTTACTTCTTCAAGTCCAATTTTCAATATGCTAAGACATTATACCATAAAATGAAAATTTGTAAAATCATTTTTTCCCGTACTTCCGTCAATCCACTTGTCTTCCAGGATCTTCCACAGCGTTCAGTACGTTCTCTATGGTCTGTTCAATCCGGCATCCATCTTCGGAAATGGTAATATCCGCATACATTTCAAACAGCTTCGTCCGCTCATTATACAGGTCACGGAATGTCTGCCCTTCCTTCAGGACAACTCCGCGCTTTTTGGGACTTCGAATCCTTCTTTTTATTGTTTGATAAGAAGCCTTCAAATATACGACCGTTCCGATTTCTTTAAAATGCCTCATCGCCTCTTCACAGTAGATCACACTGCCACCCGGCGATATCACAGCATTTTTCACATCCAGATCACGGTTGACCTGATTTTCAATTTTCAGGAATCCCTCTTCTCCAACATCTGCAATAATCTCGCGCAGGAGCCTATCCTCTTGCTCTTGAATCAGCAGATCTGTATCAACAAACTTCATGCCCAGCCTTTTCGCCACAACAACACCGACTGTGCTCTTTCCGACTGCCGGCATGCCAATAAAAATAAGATTTTTTTTCATGAGTATATCCACCTTGATTTATCCTGACTATCCATGATTCTGCAGCCTCACTGCAGATCCGCCCGCAGGGCATAGTTTACGGGATGCCCTTTGGACAGTAATACATCTTGCGGCATTATATCATGAATCAAGATTCATGACCGCCATTCGCCGTTCGGAAAATGTGCAGGCACGCTTTCCTCACTAGCGTTCATTATATCATATTTTTTTTAATTAGTAAAATTTGCGCCTGCATCGCCGGTTATCGCACCTGCGTTTATACAATTCCTGATACAACATTACTTCCACCATATCGCGCAGCCAGTTCTGCCCTCCAGGCCCCTGAGGCGGACGGTTCTGCGGAGGACGGCCCGGTCTTGGCGGGCGGTTATCCTGCGGAGGACGCCCTGGTCTCGGCGGGTGGTTATCCTGCGGCGGACGCCCTGGTCTCGGCGGGCGGTTATCCTGGGGTGGGCGCCCCGGTCTTGGCGGACGGTCATTCTGCGGCGGGCGTCCCGGAAGGTGTATCGCCTGCTCTTCCATGAGATCTTCCGAAAACAGCTCCTCTTCCATCATCTCTTCCGGAAAAACGTCCTCGTATCCTTCCCCATAAAACATCTTTTCATGTTTACGTACATTATCATAGATCCGGCTGCACATCATACGCAGCTGCAGTTTATCCGGATATTCGTCATACATCATGCTGCAATCGTACTCCATTCTGTCACACTCATCTTCTACATACGGAAGGATTTTTTTAGCCATTGACGGATAGAGACTTTTCATATATTCAAAGTCTCTCCGCTCAATTTTCTCATCATCATACGCAAGCGGCATAGGGTATGCCATGTAATAAGGCAGTTTTGGATTCATAGTACACACTTCCATTTCAAGACATTATATGGTTAGTATATGCTATTAGCAGAAAATCGTTAATTCATGGGAGTATTCTCTTTTAAATTTGCATCCTTTATAATTTCTGACAATGCAATCACCTCACATATTAAGTCCATACAACTAGTACAAGAAAATCTAAATACCTTGCTGGTTCGGTGAGAATGACTTTTCGAGAGTGCAGACGCAAAAACGTAGGCGTAGTGGGGCTACGCTGAGGCTTTTGCGCCTGTGCTATCGGAAAATCAGGCCAGCAAAACAGCAAGGTATTTAGATTGTCTTATACTAGTAAAAGAGACCTGCGTCCGGTCTCTTTTACTAGTCCTGTTATATACTTTACAGATCATTTACCATCCCGCTGCAAATCTGCCACCAAACGCTTTAATGCTTCAACCTCTTTCTCTGCTTCTGCCGCTCTTTTTTCTGCCTGCGTCTTTTCCCTTTTGGCCTGTTCTTTTTCCCTGGCAGCCTCTTCTTTTTCCCTGGCAGCTTCTTCTTTTTCCCTGGCAGCTTCTTCTTTTTCCCTGGCAGCCTCTTCTACTTCTTTTTTAATCTCCTCCAGCTCTTTCCTTGCTTTCTCGGCCTCTTTTTTCATGGCATCCAGCTGTTCCTGCTGTTCTTCAATCATATACTGCACTGTGTTTCTGTCAAGCTCAAGAAGTTCTTCTGAAAACATATCCATCACCCCTTCGATATTGCGGCACATCTCATACACTTCTTCGTATATTTCTTTAAATGCCGGATATTTCTCTATGAGTTCTAAAATCCGATCCGGGCTGTCCTCGCTAAAAAATGTAAGCCAGGCATCCAGTTCGTTATCTATAGTTTTATTGTGATTGTTTTCTTTATAAATGTCAAGTGGAATCAAAACATACTCCTGCAGCATATTCAGCTCCAGGCCGGTATTAAATACTTGTTTGGAATAATGGATATACTTATCCACTGTATGAAATTCAGATGTGCTTTTTTCGAAAAATACGATGGTATAGACCGTTTTTATATCTTGATAAGTAAACTTTTTATTCCTTCGACTCTTCACTCTTTTGTACTGCCGGAGCAGTGAATCCGCGGAATAACATGCGCAGCGTTGTCCAGGGAATGCATACCCTATCTTTTGTATTTCTACGTTGGCCAGGCTTCCGTCATCCAGTTCCACTATGATATCAGTAATTAACAGTGTGTTTTCATCTGCTATTCTAACAGAATCATTTGGAAGTATCTGCCGTATTATCACTTTTCGTTTCAACAGCAGGGTCAACAGAGATTCCAGCCTGTCCGGGTGCACTTCAGGACTCATTATCTCTTTGAAAAAGGAATCATAAACCATTTTAATTCCTCTCGCGCCGGTACAAAAATCTAAAAATTCTTCCTTCTTTTCCTGGCTCCAGAGTTCAAACTGTCTCAGGCAGCCCGGATGCATGCAAATATCTTTTAACACCTCCTTTCGTGTCCTGATTTGTGGAAAATACTCTTGTAGTCCTTTGTGCATAGGCACTCTCCCTTCTTTTGTTTTTGAATCATTCACGGAAACTGTTTCGAATCTGAAACGCCGAAATGAGAAGTCTTGCGGCTGTGAAATGGCTGAAACGCCTGCCGCTTTTGATAACATCAGAATAACACGTGTTTGACCAGAATGCAAGAAACAAAATCGGGATTTAGTCGGCTAGCTTTAGACTTGTCGACGGATGGGGACGCTTCATGACAGGGAGGCCGGGGAGGCGCTGGGGCTGTATATGCCGTTGCGATATGCACCCGTGCTGCTAAGTGTTTCTAGAACAGCCGCTGCCGGATAGGCGGGTACGCTGAACACATCACGGGAAATCTGATGATTTCCCGCGCTGGGTTCAGCAACAACTTGATTTGGAGATCAAGTTGTTCCCCGCCTAGCCGGCAGCGGCTGTTCAAGAAACACTAAGCGCACTCCAGCATTTCGCAACGGCATATACAGCCCCAGCGCCTCCCCGGCCTCCCTGTCATAAAGCTGGCTCATCCAATCGGCAGGAAAGCTCGCCAACCGGGTGGGATCCTCGGCCAGGGCAACGGATGTGGATTGGCTATGCGTATCTTTTCATCTTCAAGGTGTATATTAACTGTAAGCCGTATCCCCTTGCTTATGTACACCTACTGGGGACAAAAAAGTCCCGCCAATTCTATATCCATACGCTGCCCCCGTTTGAGGCCCCACCTTAGGAACGTGTCCTTTTCCTGCCGGCCGGATGAACCAGCTCCATGAAGGGATCGCCGAAAACCTCCCGGAGAACATCCATGTCCTTTCAAAAACGCTCAAAGCGGACCTTAGAAATTCTTGGTGGGAAACAGCCCTGAAAATGGAGAGATTTTTGGATTCCGAATCCAAAAATCAACTGACCCAGCGCGAGAAATCATCGGATTTCTCGTGATGTGTCAGTGGTGCTCCATTTTCAGGGCTGTTTCCCGCCTAGAATTTCTTAGGTCCGCGGCCGCGTTTTTGAAAGGACATGGATGTTCTCCGGGAGGTTTTCGGCTATCCTTTTATGGAGCGTCCCCATCCGCGCCGAGACTAAAGCTCGTCGCTAAATCCCTATTGAAAATGTGTGGAAGATATGGTATGATTTGTTATACGAAGAACATATGTTCGGAATAACTGTAGGATTTATTTCAAGAAAGTATACCCAAAGGGCATCCCGTAATACATGCCCTTGTGGGCGGGTCCGCAGCACAGCTGCAGAATAATGTTTAGGAAAAGGGGTGCACGGAGATGGCGGAGATTATACAGGAACAGATGTCGATGTATGACAAACTGCAGATTTTAAGCGACGCCGCCAAATACGATGTGGCCTGCACGTCCAGCGGTGTGGACAGGCAGGGTGACGGAACAGGGATGGGAAACTGCAAGAAATCGGGGATATGCCACAGCTTTTCGGCTGACGGAAGATGCATTTCGTTATTGAAGATTTTATTTACGAATGAATGTATTTATGACTGTAAATACTGTATCAACAGAGCGTCTAACGACGTAGTCAGGACTTCGTTCACGCCGGACGAAATATGCACTCTGACTATGGAGTTTTACCGACGGAATTATATTGAAGGCCTTTTTCTAAGTTCTGGGATACTGAAGACGCCGAATTATACCATGGAGCTGATCTATGCTGCTCTGTACAAGCTGCGCAGGGAATGTAATTTTCAGGGATATATTCATGTGAAGGCGATTCCGGGAGCGGATCAGGAGCTGATTCAGCGGGTGGGTTTTTTGGCGGACAGGATGAGTGTGAATCTGGAGCTTGCCACCGCCGAGAGCCTGCGGCTCCTTGCGCCCCACAAGAGCAGGAAGAATATTCTGGCGCCGATGCGTTTGGTACAGCAGAAGCACAATGATAATAAGCAGGAGATTGTTCAGTATAAGAATGCGCCCCGGTTTGTCCCTGCCGGGCAGAGCACACAGATGATTATCGGTGCTGCTCCTGAGACCGATTACCAGATCCTCAATGTGGCAGAATCTCTCTATAAGAAATTCGAACTGAAGAGGGTGTTCTACTCCGCGTTTGTTTCTGTGAATGAGGACTCGGCACTGCCGGCAAGAACAGGGGAAGGGCCGCCTCTTCTGAGAGAGCACAGACTGTATCAAGCGGACTGGCTGCTGAGATATTACCGATTTGAAGCAGGGGAGCTGCTGGATGAAAAGAACCCGAATTTTAATATTTTTCTCGATCCAAAGTGCGACTGGGCGCTGAAGCATCTGGAATATTTTCCGGTGGAGGTGAACCGGGCAGACTATAATACACTTTTGCGGGTGCCCGGAATCGGAGTAAAGTCGGCTTCCAGGATTGTGAAGGCGAGAAGGATGGGAACTCTGCAGTTTGAAGATTTGAAAAAGATGGGAGTCGTACTAAAGCGTGCACTTTATTTTCTGACATGCAACGGCAGAATGATGTACAAAACCAGGATTGAAGAGGATTATATTATGAGAAACCTGCTGAATACAAAGGAAAAGCTGCCGGATTCTGTGACCGGCATGACTTACCGGCAGCTTTCTTTATTTGATGATGTGACCTTCAGGGAAGCACAGGTTTTCAGCATATTGGAGTAAAAGAGGAACAGAGATGAAACAGGTCTATATTTGTTATGACACAATAACAGGCATATTTTCCGCTATCCACGATGCGTGGAAAGAAAATAGGAACGGTGAAGCTGGTATTGCACTGCGCGGCCGGATGACCCCGCAGTTGTTCTGTGAGTACAGGGAGACGGCAGAGTCGGGAAAAAAGTCAATTGCGGTTGAGCGGCTGATAAAACAGAATCTTGGGTATAATACTTACTGGGATATCTATCATGCCCTTCTGGCAGACGATTCCGAGAAGGCGGATGCCGTATATAATACCATGCTGGCAGCCAGAACCATACCAGACAGCAGGAAGATCATGGAACACCTGAGTAATCCATATGTTGCCAAGGTGTTTGAACTGAGCAGGAGTGTGGCCAATGAGGCGCATCTGTTTACGGAGTTCATCCGCTTTCGGGAATTGGAGAACGGAGTCCTGCTCTCGGAGATTACGCCGAAGGGGCAGGTGCTCACCTGCATTGCAGATCATTTTACAAATCGTTTTCCGCTGGAGAACTGGATGGTTTATGATAAAACGCATAAGGTATTTCTGATTCATCAGGCAGGAAAGAACTGGGTTCTTGTCCAGGGAGAGGAACTGAATCCGGAGACAGCAGGCAGAATATCGGAGGCAGAAGGAGAATTTGAGCGTTTATGGAAAGGGTTCTGCAGCTCAATCTCAATCAAAGAGCGTGAAAATCTGGCCCTGCAGAGGTCACACCTGCCGATGCATTTCCGACAGGATATGACAGAATTTTGTGACAGCTCAGTCAGGTCTGCGCATTTACTGCGCAGACCGTAAGAAAACGAGGGGGCCACAGGCATCCAGCCCATCGCAAAGCGATTTTAATGGCTGGATGCGTAACAGTTCAGATTTACCTGAACTGTTACAGAGTTTCATTAAAACAGGATTTCACTGCATTCACGCAAAAAGTATTGTATAATAGAATAAGCTGGATTAACATATAACTATCATCAGGAAGGGTTATTAACCGGATGAAATAAAATCTGAGAGAAGGGAGAAATATGGAGAGAGAAGCTTTTGTATGGCTTGGACTGCTGATAGTTTTTCTGGTAATCGAGATTATAACGGTCGGGCTTACATCGGTCTGGCTGGCAGGGGGTGCTCTGGCAGCGCTGCTTCTGAACATTGCCGGTCTGAATCTGATCTGGCAGGTTGGCGCATTTTTCGTTGTCTCATTTTTACTTTTGTTTTTTACCCGTCCTTTTGCGGTAAAATACATAAACGCCCATCATGAGAAGACAAATTATGAGGGCGTTATAGGTAAAATAGTCAGGGTGACGGAGACTGTTGATAATCTGGCACAGACAGGAACCGCAGTCGTCAATGGGCTGGACTGGACAGCAAGGGCAGAAAAGGATGAAGATATCCTCGAGCCCGGTACACTGGCCAAGGTGGTAAGCATTTCCGGCGTGAAACTGATTGTAAAGAAATATGAGGAGGAATAGAATATGGGACTTTGGATTGGAATTGTAATACTAATTATAGTACTGTTAATCCTGGTTGCAAACATCAGGATTGTACCCCAGGCACACGCGTATATACTGGAGCGTCTTGGCGGATACAAAGAGACATGGGGAGTAGGCCTGCATTTTAAAATTCCGATTCTGGACAGAGTTGCAAAGAAAGTGTCTTTGAAGGAGCAGGTGGTAGATTTTGAACCACAGGCCGTGATTACAAAGGATAATGTTACGATGCAGATTGATACGGTCGTATTCTTCCAGATTACAGACCCGAAACAGTATGCATACGGCGTTGAAAGCCCGATCGCAGCTATTGAGAATCTGACGGCAACTACACTGCGTAATATTATCGGCGATCTGGAACTGGATGAGACGTTGACATCCAGAGAGACGATTAACTCCCAGATGAGAACATCTCTTGATATCGCAACTGACCCATGGGGGATCAAGGTAAACCGTGTTGAGTTAAAGAATATTATGCCGCCAAAGGCTATCCAGGATGCGATGGAGAAGCAGATGAAGGCGGAGCGTGAACGAAGAGAATCCATCCTGAGAGCAGAAGGAGAGAAGAAATCCACGATTCTTGTGGCAGAAGGTGAGAAAGAGTCCGTGATCCTCGAGGCGGAAGCGGCTAAACAGGCTGCAATTCTGAAGGCGGAGGCCGAGAAGCAGAAGAGGATTAAGGAAGCTGAAGGACAGGCGGAAGCGATCAGATCGGTACAGCTGGCTACGGCTGATGGTATTAAGTTTATCAGGGAAGCCGGTGCTGATGATGCAGTGCTTACCATCAAGAGCCTGGAGGCATTTGCAAAGGCGGCTGACGGTAAGGCGACCAAGATCATCATCCCATCCGAACTGCAGGGGATAGCCGGCCTGACAAAGACGATTTCAGAAATCGCGCATTACGAGAAGGCTGAGTAAACCAGCATGAGCCGGAACGTAATCATGAGTTATGAGTGAGCGTGCCGGAGAATAGAATGGAAGTAAAAGCGTAACAGTTCAGGCCTGCCTAAACTGTTACGTAGAACCAGGAGCAGGATATGGCAAGGATTTTGGTATTGGAAGACGAGGAGCGGAGCAGGGAAGCACTGAGGAACATGCTCTGCCACATATCGGCTGACATAACGGTGAATACGGCGGCAGACCTGGCAGAGGCCAGGCTGCTGCTGCATGGCACCGTTTCTTTTGATTTATTTTTACTGGATGTAAATCTTGTAAAAGAGGATAAGGAAGACTCCTCCGGCCTGATCTTTGCAGAGGAGATACGCAGTATCATCAAGTATGAGTTCACACCTGTTGTTATGATCACATCGGTTGCGTCCCTGGAGATAGAGGCTTACCGCAGGATACACTGTTATCAGTATCTCTTAAAGCCTTACAGCGAAGCAGATGTACAGGCCGTAGTGAAAAAGGTGCTGTCCCACGTACGCGCAGAGGAAAAACCGTACATTATCGTTAAGAAAAACGGGATTAATTATAAGATATTGTGTGAAGAGATTGTTTTCTGCAAGGCAATTCCCCGGGGACTCTGCCTTTATCTGAAAGAGGAGAAGATGGAAGTTCCTTATCTCTCTATACGCCAGCTTATGGAGAAACTGCCAAAGCAGGAGTTTTTCCAGTGCCACAGGATGTTTGCAGTGAATAAGACATACGTGAAGTATTATGATCTGGTAAATCAGATGATACAGGTGGAGGGATATCAGGAGAAAATTGATATTGGTGTTACCTATAAGACTGAGATAAGGAGGCTGCTAAATGAATAAAACAGTAAGAAAATTCCTTTACCGGGTCTTTTGTTTCATTTCCCTTGCAATTGCAGTTTACCTGGTGATCGACTTGAAGATAAGCAGGACGCTGGATTTTAAGATGATCATTGTTTTCATTTTATTACTTGTTGTGATTATATGGGGGACGATTGACTGGAAGCTGAGCAATGACATCATAAGGGAGCAGGAAAAGGAACTGAAGATGTATCGGCACTATATTCAACCTCTGGAGGAACTGGTAAAGGAGATCAGGGCAAGGCAGCATGAATTTGACAATCATCTGAATGCGGTTTTGAACATGCACCTTACGGTGGATTCTTATGAAGAACTTGTGAGCAGACAGTCGGAGTATGTGAAGGCCATCAGCAGAGAGGGCGGCAGCCAGTATCTGCCGCTTTTGAAAATCAGTGATAAGGTACTCGCAGGCTTTCTTTACAGTAAAATTGTCAGTTCCAGGGAAGGCATTGAGACAGAGATAGAGGTGCGCAGCAGGGAGATCATTTCCCGGGTGTCAGAGCACAGTCTGATTGAGATTGTGGGGGTTCTGGTGGACAATGCGTATGAGGCGTGCCCCGAGGAGGGGGGCCGGGTGCGCATGATTCTGGATTCCCGGCAGGATCATCTGATTTTCCAGATATTCAACCAGCACGAGAAGATCTCACTGGAAGAGATCGGACATTTTTTTGAAAATGGATTTACTACAAAGAGCAAAAAGAGAGGGGACAGGGGACTTGGTCTTTACCGCGCCAAAATGATCGCAGAGAAAGCGGGGGGTGAGATTACGGTGGGGCAGGAAGAGATCGGCGGAGAGAATTATATTCAGTTTGCCGTAGTGATTTAGAGGTAACAAGAGTGGCTTTTCCTGATTGGACGAGGTATAATAACAGACATGGAAGAAAAAGAACTGATCAAAATATCTGTCCGCAATCTGGTGGAATTTATTCTGCGCGAGGGGGACATCGACAACAGAACAGGGGGCGGCGCGGACAAAGAGGCCATGCTGCAGGGAAGCAGAATCCATCGCAGGATACAGCGGCGTATGGGTTCTGATTATCGTGCAGAGGTTTCTCTGAAAATGCAGATTCCCTGCGAAGGATTTACACTGCAGGTAGAGGGGCGGGCCGACGGAATCATCGAGGACGGGCAGGGCGTCATGATCGATGAAATCAAGGGTGTCCTCAGGGAGCTCCTGCATATTGAGGCCCCCTCCAATGTACATCTGGCACAGGCTAAGTGCTACGCATATATGTATGCCAGGCAGGAGAATCTGCAGAACATCCGTGTGCAGATGACCTACTGCAATCTGGATACGGAAGAGCTGAAGAGATTTATCCGGGAGTTTACCAGGGATGAACTGGAAAAATGGTTTCTGGAGCTGGTCGGTAAGTATGAAAAATGGGCGAAGTTTCAGATCGAATGGAAGTCGGGTCGGAATGCATCGATTAAGAAGATAGAGTTTCCTTTTGAGTACAGAGACGGGCAGAGAGAGATTGTGACTTCAGTCTATAAAACGATACTCAGAAAGAAGAAGTTGTTTATACAGGCCCCGACGGGCGTGGGGAAAACCATGGCGGCCGTCTTTCCGGCGGTGCGGGCCATGGGGGAAGAGCTGGGGGAACGCATTTTTTATCTGACTGCTAAAACAATTACAAGAACCGTGGCAGAACAGGCCTTTCAGACTCTGAAGGGTCAAGGGCTCCTCATGAAGGTGATTACCCTGACCGCAAAGGAAAAGATATGCTTTTGCGAAGAGACAGTCTGTAATCCAGACAACTGCCCTTATGCAAAAGGGCATTATGACAGGGTGAACGATGCCGTGTTTGACTTGATTATGAACGCGGATGATTTGAGCAGAGAGGCAATAGAGAAACAGGCGCAGAAGTACAATGTGTGTCCGTTTGAGATGGCACTCGATGTTTCGGTATGGTCGGATGCCATTATCTGTGATTACAACTACGTTTTTGATCCAAACGCACATTTAAAGCGCTTTTTCTCCGAGGGAAATAAAGGCGGCTATCTGTATCTCATTGATGAGGCACACAATCTGGTTGAACGGGGGCGCGAGATGTACAGCGCCGTTCTATATAAAGAGGATGTGCTTGAGATAAAGCGCCTGGTAAAAAACGAAGATCCTAAGCTGGCGAAAAAACTGGAGGAGTGCAACAAGCAGCTGCTTATGCTGAAAAGAGAGTGTGAGAACTATCAGATTCTGGAAAGTGTTTCCCACATCGCGGTTAAGCTGATGAATGTCATGTCCGGCCTGGAGGAGTATTTGGAGGAAGAACACAGCGAGGAAAAAAGAGAGCAGGTTCTGGATTTTTATTTTCAGGTCAGAGACTTTTTGAATATTCATGATATTTTAGATGAAAACTATGTCATTTATTCGGAGCTTGAACGTGGCGGCCGTTTCCGTGTAAAGCTGCTCTGTGTCAATCCTTCCGTAAATCTGCAGACTTACTTGGAGCAGGGAAACAGTACCATATTTTTTTCCGCCACATTGCTGCCCATCCATTATTATAAAAAGCTGCTCAGCGTGGAGAACGATGATTATGCAATCTATGCAGAATCCTCTTTCCCAAGGGAGAACCGTCTTCTTCTGCTTGGCAACGATGTGAGCACAAAGTACACCATGCGGGGAGCAGACATGTATGAGAAGTTTGCCAGATATATTCTTAATATAGTGGAGGGGAGAAAGGGCAATTATATGGTTTTCTTTCCGTCCTACCGGTTTATGGAGGATGTACAGGAATGTTTTCAGAATATGATGCAGGGGCGCAGCGACATAGAATGTATTGTGCAGTCGCAGTTTATGGGAGAAGAAGCCAGAGAAATCTTTCTGGAGACATTCGAAGAAGAGCGGGAGTGCAGCCTCGTGGGATTCTGCGTGATGGGCGGTATCTTTTCGGAGGGCATTGACCTCACCCAGGACAGGCTTATTGGGGCAGTGATTATCGGAACGGGACTCCCGCAGGTATGCAATGACAGAGAGATATTGAAACAGTATTTTGACAGCAGAAACATGAAGGGGTTTGATTATGCCTATCTTTACCCGGGAATGAACAAAGTACTGCAGTCTGCCGGCAGAGTCATCAGAACGGAGGAGGACCGTGGCGTTATCATACTGCTGGATGAGCGGTTTATGCAGAGACAGTACCGGGAGATATTTCCGCGGGAGTGGGAGGGGTACCAGATCTGCAGGATAGATAACCTTGTGCCAAGGATAGAGGAATTCTGGGGAGGAGAACCATCAGACAGCCTGGTATAATAGTGAGTGAAGGAACTGTTATGGACGCAGTCCGGCTCAGCGGAACAAAGTGGGCAGGCCCACCTCAATTCCTCAGCCCCTCACTCATGAGGAGCTTGTATACTTTAGCACCGCCTCAATGCGCTTTGCGGCTATATATCATAAAAAAGCAGGAAGCACCGGGCTCCCTGCTTTTTTACGTATATACATTTTCAAAAGTCAGACGATTTATAGCTTCACATAGAGGGTTTACTTAAAGCTAATCAATAGTAATGTATTTAGGTTTTTCTTCGATTGCCTTTGGAGCCTCTTTGGGGACGCACAGGCATAAAACGCCGTCTTTAAATGATGCTTTAATGTCGTCCTGTTTTAATTGGTCACCAACATAGAATCTGCGGTTGCATGACCCGGTATAGCGCTCTTTGCGGATGCAGTTGCCTTTTTCGTCTTTTTCCTCCTGGCTTTCTTCGTGAGTGGCGGTAATTGTGAGATATCCGTCTTTCAGGTCAGCTTTGATGTCTTCTTTATTGTAGCCAGGAAGCTCCATTTCTACGAGGTAGTTATTGTCTTTCTCATGAATGTCTGTCTTCATGATCTGTGATGAAGAGTTGTCAAAAGGTCTTTCAAAAAATGGGTCTTTAAAGAAATCATTAAAAAAACTTCTGTTTGATAATAACATAGTTCATACCTCCTAAAAATCAATTTGTTATCTTTGTTCTACATGTAATATATCACATGATTATTAGCACTGTCAATAGGTGAGTGCTAATTTTATAATTTCTTAATAATTTCCATCCCTACATACTACAAAAACCAGATATTAGTCCGCAAGATTCAGCCTTGCGGACGGATAGAGGCCCCTACAAATTAATCAACGCACCTCACTCCGTCCCTTATCGTAATGATATGGCCGCTGCGTTCTGCCGCTTCAGCGGAATGTGTGACCATGATGATAGTCTGGCCGGTATGTTTATTGATGGAATGCAGTAATTCCATGATTTCACCACCTGTTTTGCTGTCCAAATTCCCGGTGGGTTCGTCCGCAAACAATATCTCGGGATTTCCAATAAGAGCCCGCGCGATTGCTACACGCTGCTGCTGGCCCCCGGATAACTCTCTGGGTGTATGTTTTTTCCTTTCTGTCAGCCCGACAGTTTCAATGATTTCATCCAGCCGGCTTCTGTAATCTTTCATCTTTTTTCCATCTAACAGCAGAGGCAGCATGACGTTTTCCTCTACATTTAAGTTGGGGATGAGATTATAAAATTGGAATACAAATCCGATTTTACGACGGCGTATGATACTCATTTTATGGTCGTCAAATTTTGAAATGTCTGTCCCGTCCATATATACGGAGCCGCTGCTTGGCACATCAAGACCGCCCAGGATGTAGAGTAATGTGCTTTTTCCAGAGCCGGAAGGACCCATAATGGAGACGAAGTCCCCTTTCCTGACTTTTAGGGATATATTTTTTAGAATCCGTGTTGGTGTGTCGCCTATATAAAAGTCTTTGATTATATTTCTGCCTTCAATGGCGGTATCGTTGATCATTGTCCTCATCTGTCAGATCTCCTTTTATTCAAATTTGATTTCTTCTACTAATTTCATTTTACGGGTTTTTATAATAGGAACGACGGAACTTACTAAAGTTACGGCTATTCCCATAGCCCCGGCTGATAGAAATGTTACAATATCCAGCTCCGGCTGCATGGAAATCCTGGGGCCTGCCACTAGAAATATTGTTTTTATTTCCAGATAGGAGACCAGTATAGCAATTAAGGCCCCAATCATTCCGGTTGTGCAGCTCTCAATTACCATCATTTTTGTGTTTTGTTTGTTGCTTAATCCGACGGACTTATACATGGCAATGGTCCGTCGCCTTTGTATATAGTTGATCAGCAGATTATTAATGTTACCGACTGCTGCCAGCAGCAGTATGAAGTAAGTCATACTCTGCATGGGTCTCAGAAACGCACCGACGGTGGTATGAGCGTCAGAATTGAACTCCTCTACGGTTCTGCTCCAGTTTTGGGTATTGCCAAACAGGCTGCGGATCTGAACCATGACCGCATTTGGATCCGCGGCGGTATAAGCCAGAAAATGGAAGGCGGACGGGTGAAAATCGGAAATGGCATAGCGGGAAGGAATAATGGCCTCCACATCGGTTGCCCTTGATTTAAAACTTCCTGCGACGAGATAGGAATAGTCCCCGCCGCTGTCTGATAAGGTTAGATGATCTCCAACGGCATATCCGGTACGGGTTAAACAGTCCTCGCTTAATAGGATGGAGCGCTGCGTTTCAAAATCTTCGATGGCCTGCTCTTTCATTTTGTGTTTGGTGTAGTTGAGATTGAACATGGAGTTATACCAGTTTAAATGATCGGTGGCCTCCAAACGCGTAAATGTGATGTCCCCGCTTCTTATTTGATTATTGAAAACATAAAGAGGCAGCACCTTATCGATTCCATCTATCTCTTTTACTGTTTCTATAAAAACGTCATCCATTTCCCCGTCGGCAAATCCCTCCAGTTCGGCGCCGTTAAAGACATCGGTGATGTAAGTATTTACAAACCCTCCCACTACCGTAATGGCAATCACTGCGGATATGCTGATAAACAGCAGGGTGATGTTCTGTGTAAAATTCTTATTATTCCTCATATTTCTTGCGGCGAGCATACCCTCGTTTTTGAAGAGGACCGCGTATATTCTTTCCAGGATTCCTGAAAGCAGGTTCGTGACAAGCGGTATGACCAGAATCGCCGCTGCGATCAGCCCAAGCAGTGATAAACCTCCGGCAATATACAGCAATGTTCCGGAAAACAGATAGGGGAGTACGGCCGAAATGACAAACAGAACGGCACCGGTCCCCATAATAAAACGGCTGGAGGCTTTTTGTTCCACCACAACCCCTAAGACGACCGCTTTTACAGGAAGCCGCCCGGCCCTTCGGACAGGAATCCATGCGCTGAGCAATGTGACAATCACTGCCGCCGCAAGGGAAAGTAAGATTCCAGCCCAGGAAATCACGGGGGAGATTTCTATGCCCTGTGATAATGTGCCGCTCATTCCCCGCAGGATCATTCTTAAAACCAGAATTCCGAGAGGAATGCCTGCAAAGCCTCCCACACAGCCATAAAGAAGACTCTCTAAAAGTAAAATTCCGGTGACCATTTTTTGAGTTGCCCCAATACTGCGAAAGGTGCCGATGACGGGCAGACGGTCCAGCGTAATGACCTTATAACTGCTGTAAATAATGAAGATACTCATGGTTAGGGAGAAAAAGCTGATCAGAAAAAAGGGCATTGTCTTTTGCCGGGCGCCCGCGGCTATAGATGCCTCGTCAACGATCTGTGTAACGGTAAATGTACTGTCCGATAATTCACCAAAGAGCGAAGCCGCCAGTGATTCTGCGGAAATACCGTCTTCAGGCTCGATCAGAATTTCGCTGTAACCCGGGCAGTCGGTGATTTCCGCCAGGGTATCCAGAGGAAGAAGGGCGGTTGCGCCTCTGGTCTGACGCAGAAAAACGGTATCATACTTTGCAATTGCCGCAACCTCAAATTCGATAGGAGCGCCGTCTATCTGGAGTGCTATACGTTCCCCCTTTTCGATGCCATACTTTTGCGTAAACCGATCCGGTAAGATAACCTGATAGCCGGAGAAATTTTCGATTTCACCGCCGCCGCACAGCTGGGGTTTGTTTATCTGATTCAATAAAGAGAGATCGGAGCCGATCAGATCAATGGATTCATAATAGCCGTTTTCATGATATAAAGCGTCTCCCTTCAGGATTCCGGCTTTTGCCTTGATACCCGGCAGATCCGGTATGTCCTCTAACTGCAGAACATTTGTTTCGGACCTGGAAGTAACGGAGACGGACGCCGTACCGGACATTCCGCGGGCCATTTTTCTTTGTGCGTTTTCGTAGGATTCCCCGATCGAAAAGGAAACGAATAAAAGGACTGTCGAGAGAATAATTGATAAGAGCATGACGGCCGTTCTTACCTTTCTTTCCTTCACATTCGTTAGAATGTACTTAAAAATAATTTTCACATTTACACCTGCTTTCTATAGACTACTGTTTTACCAAGAACAAAGTGGGCAAGCCCGCCTCAATTCCCCATTCCTGTACTCATGAAGGGCTTGCACGCTTTGGCGCCGCCGCGATGCCGCTTTGCGGCTATATACCTTATCGCGGCGTGTACGTCCCCCGGAGGGTTTTTATGGTATAGGAAATTCCAGCGAAATTTCCTATATCATAAAAAGGCTGACAGCTATTATAAAACTATAATAGACTATCAACCTTAATCTGATTTTCACACAACCTTAATTAACCTTAATTTATTTCACTCCATTATGGGGAATTCTATTTTAAAAGATGTTCCGGCATGGAGTTCACTGTCTGCACAGATCCTGCCGCCCTGGGCTTCTACTATACTTTTGGCGATGGCAAGCCCCAGCCCCGTCCCCTCCGTTTTCTGCCCGGAGCTGGCGCCTCTGTAGTAGCGCTGAAATAGCATGGACAGTTCGGAAGGATTCATGCCGGGCCCGTTGTCGCTTACAACGATTATGAGCATCCTGTCCGCTGATGTGATCTCCAAACTAACTTCGGTATCCCTGTTTCCGTGGGTAAAAGAATTGAGGATGAGGTTCTGGAAAGCCCTTGCCATCAGCTTCTCATCAAATGAGAAATAGATAGGTTCTTGATCGGATTCAAAATGAATAACACGGTTTTCGTATGCGGGATTGTTCAATATATCAATGACCAGCTCTTTCATAAAACGCACGAAATCCTGTCTTGTGCTCTGAACCGGCAGCATTGCGCTTTCTAATTGATAAGTCAGCTTCAGATCCTCGATAAGCTGTTCGATGGAAGAGACATTTTTTAAAATGACCCCAGAGTACTTATGAAGCTGCGGGCCTGTAATGGAGCCGTTTTCAAATAGAATCTCCGCATAACCTTTAATTGGGGAGAGCGGTGTTTTTAAATCGTGTGTGATATTAGCAATCCATTCTTCACGCATCGATTCCGTCTGTTCTTTTAATCTGTCGGTGTCCCGGATATCCTGGTCAAGCTGATTCAGGCTTTCATATACGTCTCCGAATGAGCCTTTGATTATGAGAGGGTTATAATCACGCTTTGCTATAGAACGAACGCATTCAGAAATGTGGTTCATTTTATTTGTGATCCAGAATCCATATATAATGCCTCCGGCAAGGAGGATCATGATAAGTACTCCTGTGCCCAATGTAAAGATTGTTTTACCGGTAGTGAATCTGTCGCCATTCAGAAACATGGTGACTTTTGTTACATTCACAGGAAAATACAAGATGTAAGAAAACTCTTTGCCCTTATCATTCAGATTTCCGATAAACGCAGTGGTATCGAAAAACTCCCCTGTCCGGTAAAGCCGCAGCAGCTCCGCATCAGAATAGGAAGTCTTTGCATCCGCAGGCCTCTGATAACTGGCGATTTCCCCGCCCCTGTCATCTAAAACCTGAATACCCGCCTGATTTGCACGGAGCAGTTCGATTCCGGTCTGTTTTATCTGCGGTTTACCATCTATAAAAGTAATCTGTCTGCCAAAATCCTCTGTGAATGCCTTGGGATAATCGCTTCGCTGCACAGAACCATCGGGAAACTTTACGGTGATAACCGAGAAGAAAAACAGGGCAGAGAAAATAAGGGCGCCGAGAAGCGCCAGTAAAAAGATAAGGTATATATGAAAAGCAGTGCGGTAACCAGATTTTCTCATTTAATCCACCCTTTTCTTCAGCTTATAACCCAGCCCTTTTATTGTTACAAGCTGCCTGGGGCTGGATGGAATATCCTCGATTTTCTCCCTGATATGACGGATATGCACCATAATCGTATTATCACAGATACTGCTGTATTCCCCCCATACATGTTCGTAGAGGCGTTCTTTACTTAAGATTTTATCTGCATTTTCCATCAGATAGGCAAGGAGCAGGAATTCACGGCCTGTAAGGCTTAACTCCTTTCCGGATTTTAGAATGCGGCAGCTTTCTCTGTCCAGGAAAAGGCTGCTCGCAGCAACCGTTTCCGTTTCAGGGGTATGGATGGAGGCCTGATATTGCTGGCGGCGGAGCTGCGCCTTGATCCGGAATACGACTTCCCTGGGGCTGAAAGGCTTGGTGATATAGTCATCCCCGCCGCTGGACAGCCCCAGGATCTTGTCGATATCATCGTTTTTGGAAGACAGAAATAGAATCGAGCAAAAAGAAAATCCGCGTATTTTCTTACATACCTCGATCCCGTCCAGGTCAGGAAGCATAATGTCCAGAACGATAACATCCGGATCAAAGGTTTTGCAGAGCTCTACGGCGTCTGCCCCAGTATATGCCCTTTCAATATTTTGAAAGCCATCCCGACGCAGCACTTCCTCAATCAGGTCAACAATATCCTTTTCATCATCTACTAACAATATTTTATGATTCATGGGCTTTTCCTTCTTAAAAATAATTTAAAAATTCTTCCGCGGCCCTGGTGAGCGGCATTTGTTCGTTATAAGCGATGACCAGTTCTCTTTCCGGCAGTTCCTCTTTGGTCTCCACAACAAAAATACCTTTCTGCCCGCCCGTCATGCAGTAATCGGGGATAAAAGCAATGCCCAGTCCGATGCGGGCGAGGTCGATGAGCAGGTCGTTGCTGGTCAGCTCGATCTCCGGAACCAGATCCAGCTGGTGCTGCTGGAATAACCGATGGAGAAATTCACTCGTTGTGCTGTGCCTATCCAGCATAAGGATCGGATACTGGGAAAGCTGTTTATAGGTTAGCTTCTTCTCTTTCAATTCATGGAATGATTCGTTCGCGATAAATACATCCCGGAATGTTTTGATTTTCTTAATAGAGGAGACGTTGCTCAGATAGTTGTTGGGGTAGTTGACAACAATCAGGTCAACCTGGCCGGATTCCAGCATTTCCACACATTTGATGGAGGTCTGGTTGTTTACTTTGATGTGTGCGCTGGGGAATGCTTTGTGAAATTTTTCAAGATATGGAACCAGGAAATAACGGCAGATCGTGTCACTGGCCCCTATGCGGATCTGGCCTCCCGTGGAAGCGGCATCCAGCAGCTGGGCCTCACCCCGCTGAATCAGATGCATGGCTGGTTCGATATGCCGAAGCAGAATCTCACCTTCCGGGGTCAGAAGGACCCGTTTGGTACTGCGGATAAACAGAGTCTGGTCCAGCTTGCGCTCCAGTGTTTTGATGGACTGGCTGACCGCTGACTGTGAAATAAAAAGCTGTTTTGACGCCTCCGAAAAGCTGAGGGTGGATGCAACATGAAAAAATACTTTGTACAGTTCATAATTGATATCCATTATTAGACCTCCTAATAAGTATTGCTTGTATTATAAGCCAAATTGAGATGAATTACAATCGGTATTATGATAAAATAAAAACGTTAAATAAAATAATATCTGTACTTATTGAATCATAATCTGACGAAGATGTCTTCGACAGGCTGGATATTCGAAATCAATAAGGTATGGTACGACAGGAGATGGCAGGATGAAAAAAGTACATTGGGTATTGGGCGTTATACTATCGCTGTCTGTAATTTTGATCCTTCTGATCACGAGCTTTCAGGCAGCGATGTACGCGGATTTCAGTTTTTATGAAAGAGAGTATGAGAAATACGATGTGCTCCCGGATCTGGACATGAAGATGGAGGATGTGATGTATGTGACCCATGAGATGATGGATTATCTAAAGGGGGACCGGGAGAATCTGGAGGTGATCATTACAGTGGAGGGGAAGGAACAGGATTTCTTTAATGAACAGGATAAGCTGCATATGGCGGATGTGCAGGGACTTTTCATTGGAGGGCTGCGCCTCAGGACTTGGGCTGCTGCAGTATTGCTGATCTGTCTTGCCGTTTTGATTGCGACAAAGGCAAGGTGGAAGTATCTGATTCCCAGGGCGTTTCAGATCGCATTGGGGTTAACGGCGGCGGGAACGGCTCTTCTGGCGTATTTATTTTCCAGGGATTTTTCGGCTGCCTTCACAAAATTTCATGAGATTTTCTTTACAAACGACCTGTGGCTGTTTGATCCGGCCGAGGATTATATGATCAGAATGCTCCCGGAAGGCCTGTTTTCCGATATGGTTATTAGAATTGGTGTTCTCTTTATAGCTGGACTTGCAGTGTTGCTGATCATCAGCATGATATGGAGAAAAAAGTCAAAGATTAACTGTACTAATTAATAAGTTTAATTATATTAATTGTACTAATGAGAAAAAATGTGATAGGATAGAAAAGAGCTGACAAAAGGACACGATACTACTGATGTTCTGGCGGGCAGATTTGCAGCAATGCTGCAGAACAAGTAAGATGAAATTAAAATGTGCGCAGTGAACTGCGGCAGAATAAAATGCAAAGGAGATCGTTTATGAGTAATGTAAGACGTGTTTATGTGGAGAAAAAACCGGAATTTGCTGTTTCAGCTAAGGAACTGCGGCATGAGATTAAACACTATCTGGGAATTCAGACGGTGACAGATGTACGCGTCCTGATCCGCTATGATGTGGAGAATCTTTCCGATACCACTTTTGAAAAAGCATGCAGTGGGATATTTGCAGAGCCTCCTGTTGATACACTTTATCAGGAAAGTTTTCCGATGAAAGAGGAGAGCCATGTATTTTCAGTAGAATATCTCCCGGGACAGTTTGACCAGAGGGCGGATTCAGCAGAACAGTGCGTGCAGTTTATTAAGGAAGATGAAAAGCCGATCATCCGCACTGCGACTACTTATGTAATAGAAGGAACCGTAACGGAAGAAGAATTTGGTGCGATTAAGAACCACTGCATCAACCCGGTGGATTCCAGGGAAACCGGGATGGAAAAACCGGAGACTCTGGTCACAGTATTTGAGGAACCGGAGGATGTTAAAGTATTTGACGGATTCCAGAATATGCCCCAGGAGGAGCTGAAGAAGCTCTATGATTCACTGGGACTGGCAATGACGTTTAAAGATTTCCTGCATATCCAGAAGTACTACAGCGGAGAAGAGCACAGAGACCCGACGATGACGGAGATCCGCGTGCTGGATACCTACTGGTCAGATCACTGCCGCCATACCACCTTCTCCACGGAATTAAAGGAGATTACCTTTGGCGAGGGCGATTATAAAGCACCCATCGTAAATACATACAAACAATATCTCAAAGACCACAGCGAAATCTTTGCCGGCAGAGAGGACAAGTTTGTCTGCCTGATGGACCTGGCCCTTATGGCGATGAGAAAGCTGAAAAAGGAAGGGAAACTCCAGGATCAGGAAGAGTCTGAGGAGATCAATGCCTGCAGTATTGTTGTGCCGATCAAGGTAGACGGCGCGGAAGAGGAGTGGCTGATTAATTTTAAAAATGAGACACACAACCACCCGACTGAGATCGAGCCTTTTGGCGGGGCTGCGACCTGTCTGGGCGGTGCGATCCGCGATCCGCTGTCAGGGAGGACCTATGTATACCAGGCGATGCGTGTGACCGGAGCAGCAGATCCTACCGTGTCTGTAAAGGATACCTTAAAAGGAAAGCTGCCGCAGAAGAAACTGGTACGGGGAGCCGCTGCGGGCTACAGTTCCTATGGAAACCAGATCGGCCTTGCAACCGGAGCGGTCAAGGAGATCTATCACCCGGACTATGTGGCAAAACGTATGGAGATCGGCGCAGTTCTCGGCGCTGCTCCCAGACGTGCAGTCATCAGAGAGACTTCAGATCCCGGAGATATCATCATTCTCCTTGGCGGACGCACAGGGCGCGACGGATGCGGCGGAGCGACCGGTTCTTCCAAGGTCCACACGGAAGAGTCTATCGAGACCTGCGGTGCAGAGGTGCAGAAGGGTAACCCGCCGACAGAGCGTAAGATCCAGCGTTTATTCAGAAGAGAAGAAGTCAGTGCCCTAATTAAAAAATGCAATGATTTTGGTGCGGGCGGTGTCTCAGTTGCCATCGGAGAGCTTGCGGACGGGCTCCGGGTAGATCTGGACAAGGTACCGAAGAAATATGCCGGTCTTGACGGGACTGAGATCGCGATCTCAGAGTCTCAGGAGAGAATGGCTGTTGTTGTCGATCCAAAAGATGTAAAACAATTTCTGGATTATGCAAAGGAAGAGAATCTGGAGGCCGTTGAAGTGGCAGTGGTTACGGAGGCCCCGAGACTGGTACTTTCATGGCGCGGAAAAGAGATCGTTAATATTTCCCGTGCATTCCTGGATACGAACGGCGCCCATCAGGAGACATCCGTCGAGGTGGAGATTCCGAATAAAAAAGATACAATTTTTATAAAGGAAGACGTGCAGGATGTAAGAGGAAAATGGCTTGATATGCTGAGCGATCTGAATGTATGCTCCCAGAAGGGGCTTGTGGAGATGTTCGACGGATCTATCGGCGCCGGCTCCGTATTTATGCCGCATGGCGGAAAGTACCAGATGACAGAGACACAGGCTATGGTTGCTAAGGTGCCGGTGCAAAATGGCAGCACAGACAGTGTTTCCATGATGAGCTATGGTTTTGACCCCTATCTTTCCAGCTGGAGTCCGTATCACGGTGCCGTTTACGCAGTCGTAGAATCCGTGGCTAAGATCGTGGCGGCCGGCGGTGATTACCGGAAGATCCGCTTTACGTTCCAGGAATATTTCCGCAGAATGACAGAAGACCCGAAAAGATGGAGCCAGCCTTTTGCGGCTCTGCTGGGGGCTTATGACGCACAGCTGGGATTCGGCCTGCCTTCCATAGGCGGCAAGGACAGTATGTCTGGAACATTCCAGGATATTGATGTGCCCCCGACTCTGGTTTCTTTTGCTGTCGATATGGCAACGGAGAAGGATATCATTACCCCGGAACTGAAAAAGGCGGGAAATAAGCTGGTATGGATGAGAATCGAGAAGGATGGATATGACCTCCCTGTATACGGCCGGCTGATGGATCAGTACGGAAAGTTCGAGAGCGATATACACAATGGCAGAATTGTATCCGCATATGCCCTGGACCGTCACGGTGTGATGGCTGCCGTCAGCAAAATGGCGTTTGGAAACGGGCTTGGGCTAAAGATAGAGCACAGCATGGATGCCGGAGAACTGTTTGCGCCGGCATTTGGAGATCTGGTTGCGGAAGTGCCTGCTGATCAGGTGGGAGAATTGGCAATCAGTTATACCGTCATCGGTGAGGTGACAGACGACGGTACATTCAGCTATGGGAATGCAAAGATCACTCTGAGCGAGGCGAAGACGGCCTGGACAGAGACCCTGGAGAAGGTATTTGCCACAAGATCTTCTGCAGACAGCAAAGAAGTATTGGAAGACAAATTATATGATACAAAGGATATCCATATATGCAGCCATAAGATCGGGCAGCCAACCGTATTCATCCCGGTATTCCCGGGAACCAACTGTGAATACGACAGCAAGAGAGCCTTTGAGCGCGCAGGCGCGAAGGTGATAACGAAAGTATTTAAGAACCTGGATGCGGAAGACATCCGTCATTCAGTGGCAGAGTTCGAAAATGCCATCACACAGGCGCAGATGATCATGTTCCCGGGCGGTTTCAGCGCGGGTGACGAACCGGACGGTTCTGCCAAATTCTTCGCTACAGCCTTCCAGAATGCCAAGATCAAAGAGGCGGTAGAAAAACTGCTCAATGAGAGAGACGGACTTGCCCTTGGTGTGTGCAACGGCTTCCAGGCCCTGATCAAACTGGGGCTTGTGCCTTACGGAACCATTACAGGCCAGAAGGAGGATTCTCCGACACTGACCTATAACACCATCGGACGCCATATCTCAAAGATGGTATACACAAAAGTGGTGACAAATAAATCTCCATGGCTTCAGGAGGCGTCTCTTGGCGGCGTGTATACGAATCCGGCATCCCACGGGGAAGGGCGTTTTGTTGCCAGTGAAGAATGGCTGGATAAACTGTTTGCCAACGGTCAGGTTGCGACACAGTATTGTGACATTGACGGCGTGATCAGCATGGATGAAGAGTGGAATGTCAACGGCTCTTACCGCGCAATCGAAGGAATCACAAGCCCGGACGGCCGTGTGCTTGGCAAGATGGCGCATTCAGAGAGAAGAGACAACTCGGTTGCCATAAATATTTACGGAGAACAGGACATGAAAATCTTTGAATCCGGTGTGAAATATTTCAAATAGATCTAAATTATTCTAAATAAAAGGGGCCGTATCCGCGATATGAAATATTAAAAAATGGGATACGGCCCGTGTTTATAAGGGGTACCATGTGCAGCGCCGGACGAAGTTTCTGATTTGTTAAAAAAATTTGAAAAAATAGGAAAAAAGGTGTTGACATTTGATGAAAAATAATAGTATAATAGCAAAGCGGGTTGCGGGTGAGACAAACACTTAAACGCAGACCGGGAGAATATGGGATCTTAGCTCAGCTGGGAGAGCATCTGCCTTACAAGCAGAGGGTCATAGGTTCGAGCCCTATAGGTCCCATAACTTTCTAAAATTTCATATGGCGGAATAGCTCAGTTGGCTAGAGCACACGGTTCATACCCGTGGTGTCGCTGGTTCAAATCCAGTTTCCGCTACTGAGAAGCTTCGGAAATTTCCGGAGCTTTTTTGTGTCTGATTATGGCAATACTTATCTAAGTATGTTAGAATCAGAGAATGAAAAATGAAACGGAGGACAAACAAATGAATGAAAAATCCTGGCTCGTGTTGAGAATTGTAGCCGGCCTGTATGTGATCTATCTGGGGTACCAGATCGTAAGCGGGATGCTGACTGAAAGACCCGAAAACATGGTGTTTATGATGACCGCAGGTATCTTGTTTATTGTGATAGGGGCGGTGATCGTGATTATATCCGCAAAAAGCGTAATCGCAATGAGAAACAAATTGCAGAATGAGGAAGAGACATCTTCAGAGGAAGACAATTCTGCAGATACAATAGAAGCAGATCCTGAGAAGGAGACTTCTTCAGAAGAGGAAGATACCGAGGAGGAGTCTGAAGAGGAAATGCCTTACGAGGAGAAAGATGCAGATTCCAGGGAGACGGATTTTTCAGATGACAGAAAAGCGAATCCAAATGATGACAGTGAGAAGAATAACAGAACGAAAACTGCAGAAGCTATGAAGGACGATGCAGCCCAGGACACAGTTACACCTGCAGATACACTGATAGATCTAAACGGGGATACCACGGAAGAATCAATGGAAGAGACTGACGACGAAGAAAAATAGAATATGAATAAGGAGAGACAGAACATGCGTGTAGGTATGGGATATGATGTACACAGGCTGGTCGAAGACAGAAAGCTGATTCTCGGAGGAGTAGAGATACCATATGAGAAGGGACTTCAGGGGCATTCGGACGCAGATGTGGTTGTACATGCCATTATGGATGCGCTTCTCGGAGCTGCGGCACTGGGGGATATCGGAAAGCATTTTCCGGATACAGATCCGCAGTACAAAGGCATTTCCAGCATCAGGCTGCTGGAACATGTAGCAGCACTTCTGGATGAAAAGCAGTTTGTGATTGAGAACATTGATGCAACCATTGTTGCGCAGCAGCCCAAGATGCGCCCATATATAGATGAGATGATAAAGAATGTAGCGGATGCACTGAATCTTATGCCTGACCAGGTCAATATCAAGGCAACAACGGAAGAGGGGCTTGGATTTACAGGGCGCGGAGCGGGGATTTCCTCTCAGGCGGTGTGTGCTCTGGAAAAGATTATGAACTACAGCAGCTACGATGTGACCCCCAATCCAAATGGATGCGAGGGCTGCAAGGGCTGTCCCAGGAAGTAAGAAAAGAGGGAATATAAAATGCAGCTTCGAAAGCTTGACAGCAGTGAACACAGCAGGACAAGAGCGCTGTGGGAGAAGGTATTTCCGGAAGACAGCAAAGCATTTCTGGACTACTATTACTTTATTAAGACCAGGGACAATCAGATCTATGTAATAGAGGAGGATGGGGCCATCCGTTCCATGCTCCAGCTCAATCCCTACATGATGAGGATCGGCGGTACACAGCAGTTATGCAATTATATCATTGCCGTGGCAACGGAGGAGGCGTACAGAAAGAGGGGCTATATGGGCCGTCTGCTCAAAGCCTCTATGATGGACATGTATGAACAGAAGCAGCCATTTACGTTCCTCATGCCCGCAGCGGAGGCCATATACAGGCCTTATGATTTCCGGTTTGTCTACGCGCAGATCAAGGAGGAATCCTGCGGAGAGCCAGGTTCCATGAAGGTCACCATGTCGGACGCCGTTTTATCAGACGCCGGCGCGATGGCCGTATTTTTTAACACCCATTTTGCTGCAGAATATCAGGTCTGCGCCGTGCGGGACGACCAGTATTACCAGACGATGATATTCGAGCAGCAGAGTGAAAACGGCGGTGTAAAACTATTAAAGCATGACGACGATATAGTTGGAATGTTCGCGTTTGCCAGAGAAGAGGATACGCTCGAGATCCGTGAGCCTCTGTACCTGCCCGGATTCGAAGCTGAATTCCAGAAAGCCGTATACCAGATGCGGGCAGAACATAGCGCTCCTGCAAAGATATACGCAGACAGAGAACATGTCCGGAGCAGGAAAGTCCCCCTCATTATGGTACGTATTCTTCACCTGGAGACACTTCTGTCATCTATGAGGGCAAAAGCAGGCGGGGAAATAAACTGCTCCTTTGCAGTACTCGATTCCATCATCACAAAAAACAGCAGAGTCTGGAGGCTGAAGAGCAGCGCGGAGAACCCGGACATACAGGTCTCTGAAACAGAGGACTCAGAAGGAGTACTCACAATAGACGCCCTGACTGCATTGCTGTTCGGGTACCAGACATTAGATGAAATCGGCCGGGAAGAAGGCGTAATACTTACACCACGGCTGAAACAGGAACTGGGAAAATTAGAGCCATTATGCCCCCTCTGCCTTAACGAAATCGTGTGAGCTTGGGGTGTTAGGTTGGAGGGATTGGCGGCGGGGCGCTAAGTAAAAGGTGAGTCCGGTTCGCCCGCCGGGGCTGTGTGTGCCTTTTCTATATCCGACCCGTTTGCTGAGAATCCCTAAGAGAAAAAACAGGGACCAGGGAGGGACTTGCCGCAGTTGGCCCGAATGCCGATGCATTCGCGCCGCCGGCGGCAACAGAATTTGTTTCGGAAAACAAATTCTGCCCTCCCTGGTCCCTGTTTTTTCTCTAAGGGATTCTAGCGCGCACTCTACGGTTATAGAAAAGGCACACACAGCCCCGGCGGACGAACCGGACTCACCTTTTACTTAGCTGGGCGCATCAAATGGGAAATGGCTAAACACTCCCGGGAGGGCTTCTGCGGGAGCTGCGGATTTTGGCAGGCTTTGCGTTGGGGAATGGGTGCGGGAGAAATGTGAGCTCAAATAAGGGATTCCATCCGCCTCTCCCCGGACAGGCGTTCCCCCCTCGCGTCCCAAAATTCAGTTGACAAATCCCCCTTTTTTGCATAAGATATATCTATATTGATTTTGTGAAAGGCTATGAACGGAAAGAGTAGCTGATTCTGAGATTGCAGAGAGGGACCATCACCGGCTGTAAGTGGTCCTAAAGGAGGAGTCTGTGAAGTGCGTCCGGGAGCTGATTCTGTAAACGCGGCGGGTGGCTGTGAGTAGCGGAATACGTTTGGCATACGTTACATGCAGTGAGTGAAAGAAGTAATTCTTTTAATAGAGTGGAACCGCGGATATGACTTCGTCTCTAACAGGAGACGGGGTCTTTTTTGTTAGAAAGGCTGTTCCTTTGAAATGTCCTGCGGACAGAGTGGATTGAGGGGGTGCCCGGAATGGCCTTAAACTAGAAGTTTACAGATTGCTTCCGCTGTAAAGCGCGGATTAAAATGAATACGAAGCTGGTAAACATTGTATGCGATTGGTATGGAGGATCATGAAATGGGAATTATATCTTATATTAAGAATGAGATTCAGGTCATCCGGGAGCGGGATCCTGCGATTAAATCTAATATGGAGGTCTTGCTTTACCCGAGTTTTAAAGTTATACTTAGGTACAGAGTTGCACATAAGCTGTATCTGAAGAAGCATTATTTCCTGGCCAGATGGATGTCACAGAAGGCTGCGAGAAAGACTGGGATTGAGATACATCCCGGCGCCACCATTGGGAAAGGGCTGTTTATTGACCATGGAAGCGGCGTGATTATCGGGGAGACGACGATCATCGGCGACAATGTAACACTTTATCAGGGCGTGACCCTGGGGGGGACGGGAAAAGAGCAGGGAAAGCGGCATCCTACGCTAAAGGATAATGTCATGGTCAGCGCAGGGGCTAAGATACTCGGGTCTTTTACGATCGGGGAAAATTCTAAGATCGGGGCAGGTTCGGTTGTGCTGGAGGAGGTGCCTCCGAACTGTACTGTAGTGGGCGTGCCGGGACGTATCGTGAGGATGGGAGATCAGAAGGTACCAAGGACGGATATGGACCAGATACATCTGCCTGACCCGGTTCTGAATGATATCAGGGAGCTTCAGAATGATAACATACGCCTGTATAAGCAGCTGAAAGAGATGGAGAAGCATATGCGCTGTATGCTGCCGGACAGCGATGAATTTGCGGAAAATACGGAGCCGGCAGAAGCACAGTGCAGCGGATGCAGAGAAAATGAAAAGAAAGAGGAGAAATCAGATGAAACTATATAATACACTTTCTAAAAGAAAAGAAGAATTCGTACCTATAGAGGAAGGCAAAGTCAGAATGTATGTCTGCGGGCCTACGGTTTATAACTTTATCCATATAGGGAATGCAAGGCCGATGATCGTTTTTGACACGGTCAGAAGGTATTTTGAATATAAAGGATACGATGTGAATTTTGTTTCCAACTTTACAGATGTAGATGACAAGATCATCAAAAAAGCAATCGAAGAAGGCGTTACTGCGGATGAGATTTCCAAACGCTACATTGCAGAATGTAAGAAAGATATGGAAGGCATGAACGTGAAACCCGCCACAAAGCATCCTCTGGCAACAGAAGAAATCTGTGGTATGGTGGATATGATCGGAGCACTGATCGAGAAGGGATTTGCATACGAGAAAAACGGAACGGTATATTATCGCACGAGAAAGTTCAAAGATTACGGAAAACTTTCCCATAAGAATCTGGATGACCTTCAATCCGGCGGCCGTTCACTCCTCGTAACGGGGGAGGACGAAAAAGAAGATTCTCTGGACTTTGTATTATGGAAGCCCAAAAAAGAAGGCGAACCGGCATGGGAGTCTCCATGGAGCGAAGGACGTCCGGGCTGGCACATCGAGTGCTCTGAGATGTCTAAAAAATATCTGGGGGAGCAGATCGATATTCATGCAGGCGGGGAAGATCTGATATTCCCGCATCATGAGAATGAGATTGCCCAGAGTGAGGCTGCGAACGGCAAAGAATTTGCCCGTTACTGGATGCACAACGCATTCCTGAACATTGACAACAGGAAAATGTCAAAATCATTGGGAAACTTCTTTACCGTAAGGGAGATCAGCGAAAAATATGACCTGCAGGTTCTGCGATTTTTCATGCTCAGCGCGCATTACAGAAGTCCGCTGAATTTCAGCGCAGAGCTTATGGACGCTGCCGGAACGGGACTGGAGAGAATCATAACCGCGGCTGACAATCTAAAATTCCTGAAGGGCAATGCGAAAGTGCAGGATATGACAGACGCGGAGAAGGAAGCATTTGCAAAAACACAGGAATATGTTGACAGCTTTGAGCGGGCGATGGACGATGATTTCAATACGGCAGACGCAATTTCCTCTGTATTCGAGCTCGTTAAATATATCAATACAAATACAGACGGTGAAAGCTCAGCGGAATATCTGCAGAATCTGCTGGATCTGCTTGTTAAGCTGACAGATGTTCTGGGAATCATCGTGGAGAAGGACGAAGAGATGCTGGCAGAAGACATCGAAGCATTGATTGAAGAACGCCAGGCTGCGAGAAAGGCGAAAAATTTTGCCAGAGCAGACGAGATCAGGGACGAACTGCTCTCCAGAGGAATCGTTCTGGAGGATACCCGAGAAGGAGTAAAATGGAAGAAAGCATAAGTTTAGATTTTCATGATTATATAACGGAAGTATTAAATCTTCAAGAGGTGGATGCTGACAGCTATTCACCTCTTGTTCTGGCGTTTATCGGGGATTGCGTCTATGATCTGGTTATCAAGTCTATGATTATCAGCCGGGGAAATAAACAGGTGCATAAACTGCATGAAGAGACAAGCAGATTTGTACAGGCTTCCACCCAGTCGCTGATGATGCGCACAATGCAGCAGCACCTGACAGAAGAAGAGCATGCCATCTACAGAAGGGGCAGAAATGCCAAATCTGTATCACCGGCAAAGAATCAGTCCATCACGGATTACAGGAGGGCAACGGGATTTGAGGCGCTGCTCGGGTACCTGTATCTGAAAAAGGATTATGAAAGGCTCATGGCTCTGGTAAAAGCAGGACTGGACAGCCTGAATGATATGTAAGCGAAACAGTAAAGTCAAAGACCAGGGGAACATCCGTGATTTCTTTGGATATAAATGGAGAGTATAATGCAGGAAAATAATAGAAATGAAAGAGAACAAAACGACAATACGCTGATAATTGAAGGCCGCAATGCAGTGCTGGAGGCTTTCCGGTCAGGCAGGCCAATTGATAAAGTATTCATACTGGATGGGTGCCAGGACGGTCCGATACGGACAATAGTCAGGGAGGCGAAAAAGCACGATACCATATTAAATTTTGTGGGAAAGGAAAGACTGTCGCAGCTTTCGGAAACAGGCAAGCATCAGGGGGTAATCGCCTGTGCTGCTGCATACGAGTATGCCGATATCGAAGATATGTTTAAACTTGCAGAAAAAAGGGGTGAGGACCCGTTTTTTATTCTGCTGGATAATATAGAAGACCCGCATAACCTGGGGGCAATCATCCGTACAGCGAATCTGGCGGGGGCCCATGGTGTTATCATACCAAAACGCAGGGCAGTGGGCCTGACAGCTGTAGTGGCAAAGACTTCCGCAGGCGCGCTGAATTATACGCCGGTGGCGAAGGTAACAAATCTGGCGAAGACAATGGAAGAATTAAAGGAACGGGGTATGTGGTTCGTCTGTGCGGATATGGGCGGTGAATCCATGTACAAACTGAATCTGACCGGCTCTATCGGACTTGTGATCGGGAGCGAAGGGGAAGGCGTGGGACGTCTTGTAAAAGAAAAGTGTGATTTTATTGCCGCCATTCCTATGAAAGGAGAGATCGACTCTCTGAATGCATCCGTAGCGGCGGGAGTGCTGTCCTACGAGATTGTCCGGCAGAGAATGCGCTAAAAGGGCGTGGTTTTCAATAGAGCAGAGAATTACCGTTGGAAAGGAAAAGGCCGATGGAGAAATATGATACAATTGCAGATGAACAGTTGATATTGGAGTTTCGAAAAGGTAATTCGGAAATTATGGATTATCTGATGGTAAAGTATAAATCCATGGTTCGTAAAAAAGCGAGAGCGATGTATCTCATAGGCGGTGAGAATGAAGATCTGATACAGGAAGGCATGATAGGGCTGATTAAGGCAGTTCGGGACTTCAGTCCTTCTCAGGGCGCCTCCTTTGCCAGCTTTGCAGAACTGTGTGTGTCCCGGCAGATGTATACGGCAATAGAGGCATCCAAGAGAAAAAAGCATATGCCGCTTAATTCTTATATTTCCCTGTATGAGGCCGGGGAAGGCACGGATGAGGAAAAAAAGATACCTCTGATTGATACGATAGAACCTGTCGTGGAAAATAATCCGGAGACTTTGTATTTTGGCAGAGAGATGACAGAGGTCTTTGTGGAGGAACTGAAAGGAAATCTCAGTGCCCTGGAAAACCATGTGTTGTATCTGCATCTGATGGGAACGGATTATAAAACCATAGCCGAACTGCTGGGAAAAAGTCCTAAAGCCATAGACAATGCGCTCCAGCGGATTCGGGGAAAGGCTGAGAAACTGCTGGCAAGATAGCGGTTTTTGTGCCTTATATAAGGTATGAGATAGAGGAAAGAATCTGGTAATGACGGAAAGGTCTTGCCAGATTTTTTGATGTTAGAGCCAGATGCCCCGAAACCATCACTTCATCGGCTCCGATGCCGTGCAGCAGGGTGCACGGCACGGTCTGAACGGTAACCAAGCAACTCACTATTTTGAGTAAACAGTATAAAACAGTTGACAACAGTATTATACTGTTATATACTGTTTGTAGACAAAGGAGGGAGAAAATGAAGCTGATAATTAACAATTCTTCCATGCAGCCAATCTACGAGCAGATCGTAGCACAGGTCAGAAATAAGATTATGCAGGGGGAACTTGAAGAAGATACAGCGCTTCCGTCTGTCAGAACATTGGCGAAGGATCTGAGAGTCAGTGCACTGACCGTAAAAAAGGCCTATGATGCCCTGGAACAGGAAGGGTTTGTCGTAACCGTCCATGGAAAGGGAAGCTTTGTAGCCTGTGCGAATCAGGAACTGATGCTGGAGGAGAAGAAGAAAGAAGTGGAAGCCGACCTGGAAAAAGCGATCAGGAAGGGGAGAAGCTGTGGAATGAGCAATGAAGAGATTACAGAGTTATTTCAGATTATCTTGGAGGATTAGCTATGGTATTAAAATTACAAAACGTTGAAAAACATTATGAAAAGTTTGATCTGCAGTGTTCTCTGGAGGTACACAAGGGATGTGTTACAGGGCTGATCGGTCAGAATGGGGCAGGAAAGAGTACCACATTTAAGGCGGTGTTAGGATTAATCGCTATCGACGGCGGGAAGATCGAACTTTTCGGAAAAGACATCAAGAAGATTGGAACGGAAGAAAGGGAAAAACTGGGTGTTGTACTTTCTGACTCGGGTTTCAGTGGTTACCTTTGTATAAAGGACATCATTCCGGTAATGGCCAGTATGTACCCGGGGTTTGATAAAGTGGAATTTGAAAAAAGGTGCAGAACATTCGAGATTCCATTTGACAAAAAAATCAAAGATTTTTCTACCGGTATGAAAGCAAAGCTGAAAGTTTTGGTTGCGATGTCGCATAAAGCCAGCCTGCTGATCATGGATGAGCCGACGGTCGGACTGGATGTGATGGCCAGAAATGAGCTGTTGGATATGATGCGGGGGTATATGGAAGACGGAGAGGGCTCCATTCTGATCAGTTCCCATATATCAAGCGATCTGGAAGGACTTTGCGATGACATTTATATGATTCATAACGGCAGGATTATTATGCACGAAGAGACCGACAGGCTCCTGAGTGACTATGGAGTAATCAAGGTGACTGAAGCACAGTATGAGAAGCTGGATAAGCGTTTTATCATAAAAAGGAAGAGAGAAGGGTACGGCTACAGCTGCCTGACAAATGAAAAACAGTTTTACCTGGATAATTATCCGGATGCCACAATTGAACGCGGTAATATTGATGAAACAATAGCAATGATGATACGAGGTGAAGGAAAATGAAAGGGCTAATAATTAAAGATCTCTGTTTACTAAAAAATCAGCTGAATTTCTTTTATATTATATGTATTGTTGGTATCATGATGGCATTTACTAATATGAATCTGCTATTTATCATGAATTATATTACAATCATTTTCACAATGTTTATACTGACCACCATAAGTTATGATGAACTTGACAATGGAAGAGCGTTTTTATTTACGCTTCCCATTACCAAAAAAGGGTATGTCATCGAGAAATATGTGCTGGGGATTTTGATCGCTGCTGCGGCATGGGTGGTTTCAGGTGGAATCGTATTAGTATTTACCGTACTCCGGCATCCTGGGACAGATATTACGGAAAGCTTGATAAGCATGATATTTTATCTGATCATTGCAATTGTATTTCTGGATTTCACACTGCCTGTCCAGTTAAAATTCGGAGTTGATAAAAGCAGGATAGCAATTATCGGAGTGGTGGGAGCTGTATTTTTGGTGGTATTTGCCGTGGTGAAGCTTTTGGGGATGATGGGGATAGACCTGGTTCTTATAATTAACAGCCTCCCATCTGCAAGCCTTGCAGGGGCGGCGCTGTTTGCAGGCGTTGGGTGTATCCTGTTGACTGCGGTTTCCTATTTCGCGTCCTTAAAGATTATAGAGAAAAAGCAGTATTGACAAAGGTGGATGGCGGCTATTCCTTACTTTTGCTGGGTACATCCAATCGGTAGTTACTATGCATGGCATGGATCATAGGCCATGCATAGTGATTTGACTTTTGATAAATTTTCAAATATATGTTGACAATCAGACTAGGTTTAGTGTATATTAATATCGTTGCGTAAGTAACGCGCACAGGCTGTCGTGGCTCAGTCGGTAGAGCGTCGCCTTGGTAAGGCGGAGGTCGGCGGTTCGATTCCGCTCGACAGCTTTTCATTCTTTTCAACAGACTCCCTATCGGGAGTATTTTTTTTGCAGTAATTCCCGTACCACCAAACGAATCAATACGCTGCTCCCATCCCCCGTAAGTATAAGAAATAGTTTACAAGAAAAAACAGGGGACTCAGTACGTCATATTCCCCTGAAAGATATCATCTGTTTTGAGACGTCCTCCCGGACTCACCGGATTGTACTCTATACAGAAACGAAACGCCTGGATTTTATTAATTCCTCTGGGCATGTACCTGCTTGCAACGGCGCTTGCCAGTATTACAAGCTGCATTCTGGGCATGCTGCTCGGCATTCATCCCTTCTCTGGGAAAGATCTCAAAGTTCCTTTACACAGGAGTCGTCTCTGAGATGGTGTACTCCTATGCAGCCGGAACCGCATTTACCATGAAGGCCCTCCACATGATCGTTCTGGTTGGGGAAATTTTGCTCGCTTTTGTACTGTTCCTCGTTTGCTATAAAAAGAACGGGTATGAGAAAGAATAAGATTCGCGAACCGGGAACATCCTTGATGTATCAGCAAATATTAAGCGGCAGGAGTATGCTACAGATCCTCTGAATCCAAAATAATAGTAAAGGGACCGTCGTTGACGAGGCTGACTTTCATCTCTGCCCCAAAACTTCCGGTCTGCACATTGGGTACGGATGCCCTGCATTTTTCTATGATATATTCATAGAGGGCATTCGCCCTGTCAGGCTGGCCCGCTTCTATGAAGCTGGGGCGGTTTCCTTTTTTACAGTTCGCGTACAGCGTGAACTGTGAAATCAACAGAAGGCTGCCTTCCACGTCGGCCAGCGAGAGGTTCGTCTTACCACTCTCATCCTCAAATATTCTAAGTCCCGTCATCTTGCGAACCAGCTTGTCCGCGGTCGTCTCGGTATCTCTGTCGGATACTCCAATCAGTACAAGATATCCCTTTTCAATAGAACCAATTACATTGCCATCCACTGCTACTGATGCCTCAGATACTCTCTGTATCACAAATTTCATTTTTTTATTCCTCCGTTTTTACAAATCATCCAGTATTTATTCTATACTGAAGGCCGGATAAAGTCCAGACGGTATTGAAAAAACCTACGTGTATTTTACAGCGGCACATGAGACCCGTTTTCTAACCACTTGCCTTCCCTTTTTTACCACATGCGATATTTATATTTACAGGCCGGCTTATTTATGGTTAGATAAATGCGTGGAGAGGGAAATGAGATGAAAATACGAATTGAAATTGATGAGAACTTAACAGAGGAAGAGGTCATTATCAGAAGCAGCAGCCTGAATGACCAGGTACAGAAAGTGCAGAAGGCGCTGAGCGAAATCTCCAGGCAGGAGCAGCGGATCGTATTCTACAAAGAAGAAACAGAGTACTATCTGATGCTTACCGATATCCTTTTCTTCGAGACTGACGGAAAGGCAATCCATGCACATACGGCGGATGACATTTATAAAATCCGGCACCGTTTGTATGAACTGGAGGAAATTCTGCCGGGATATTTCATGAGAGTATCCAAGTCTACGATATTGAACACGAAAAGCATCTATGCAATCAACCGTTCCGTATCCACTTCCTGTGTGGTCCAGTTTAAGGAAACACACAAACAGGTATATGTATCCAGATATTATTACAAGCCGCTTCGCAACCGGCTGGAAGAAAAGAGGTAAAGACATGAAAAAAGAGCGATTATTCTGGGGAATATTTTTTATCATTGGGGCGGTGCTTCTGGTCATCAGCAGGCTGGGGATCCTGAATACGGGGATCAGTATCTGGATGCTGCTTCTGTCTGTGATCTTTGCAGCGACACTGATTAAGAGCGCGATCCACAGAAGCATACCGGGAGTATTGTTTTCACTGGCGTTTCTCTGCATTATCTATGCAGAACCACTGGGAATTACGGCGCTGACCCCATGGACGGTTCTGGGCGCGGCTCTTCTCGGAAGTATCGGTGCGGCATTTTTGTACCGCCCGGAGCGGAGCTGGCATCAGCACAGTACCTACTTTGACGACAGCTTCAGTGAGGTGGAGACGATAGACGGGGATGCGATGAGGATGGAAAGCTCCTTTGGCTCCAGTATTAAGTATATTAACTCCGAAGACTTCAGGGGAGCCGGTATCCATTGTTCCTTCGGCGCCATGAAGGTGTACTTTGACCATGCAGAAGTCCCCCAGGGGCAGGCAGCTGTTAAGCTGGATGTTTCCTTTGGTGGAGTGGAACTCTATATTCCACGCAGCTGGCAGGTAGTAAATCACTTGAGCGCAGCATTCGGTGGAGTTGACGAGAAGGGAAGATGCCAGCCGGACGGTACTGTTTCCCTGGTTCTCAATGGGAAAGTGAGCTTTGCCGGAGTTACAATTATTTATATTTAGTAAAGGCACATGAGAGGAAGTCAGCGAAAGCTTATCCGAATTGGAGAAGCTTTCGCTGGCTTTCTCCTTTTCATGCTGAGGGATGGGATTCCCAAAGAAGACCGAATCAGGAGGGGGGAACGAACAGGCCGGCTGCAGGAGGGTAATAAGTGAAGATGAGAAAGCATACGCCTGTTATCAGGACACATATGAAATAGAAAAAGGCAGGGCCCGACAGTCCGCGGCACTTCGTCCCTGGTTTTGTTTTGAATATTTTATCAAAAAGGGTATGTTCTATATGTCCGGGCAATAGAAGGGAGTGGCAGCGCACATAAAATGCGGTTAAGACGCTGAAGAGAAAGGTCAGTATATCCAGTGTCAGCGTATGGAAGCCCAAAATCCCTGTGTAAGTATAAAAGGCGACAGGAATCAGCCATGTTCCTGCCAGTATGCCGGCCAGATCCGCCCGGATCAGCCGTTGATAGTGTCCCGCCAGGAAGAAGTATTCCGCGGCACAGTATAACAGCATTGGGAAATAAAGCAGCTTCATATGTTCCCAGGTGGATTCATTTACAGGGGCAAAGAGCCCTACAATGAAGTGATTCCCTGTCCAGCCGTAGACGAAATGAAGCAGCGTTCCTGCTGCAGAGACAAAGATGGCTCCGATGATTGTACTTATATAAAGCCGCTTATTTCTTTTGTTAAAAGGTTTCATTAAGGCACCCTCCAAAAGGATATTTTTTCTAATAGTATGTACGGAATAACTGGATATATACGTGGTTTTTCCCGGACGCCACATTTTGTCGATTTTTGTTATAATATGTCGGAAAGTAGAGTGATTTCCATGAGATTATGCTATAATACAAAAAGATTCAGGGGTGATTTTTCGGTGCAGGCTTGAATGAGGGGGGTAATACCATGAAGAGCCTGGACAGAGAAGATCTTGTTCCGTTAAGAAAATGCCTTGATGAACTGTTGGATTTTATTCGTGAACTTCAGATGGAAGAGATTCCATATTTTTACAGGTGTCTTGAAAATATGAAATACAATCTGGAGATCTGTTTTCTTGTACAGTATGAGGGATGGGAACAGATGGAACAGATTTTAATACGGGACTGGAGCGCTGCAAATCATGTGCTGATTGGTATTCCAGGATTCGATTTTGCTGCAAAGAGTGCGGCGGAAAAGGCAGAATTAGACTGCCGGTTTATAGAACTGCTTGCCAACATTGAAACTTTTTTGGCATAGTTAAGCAAGAGTTCCCTGACTTCCAGGGGGAGGGTTCCTGTGTGCCATGGTCTGCAAGAGCCGTCCGGATCATATTATGCCGGTCTTCTGTAGGTCTGTGAGAACCAAGATCGAGGAGCAGAGAGAAAAGACAGGAGACTGGCAGAAACCAATGATGTCATAGGCTATAGTCTGCGGCAGGTGTGGAAACACCCACTTCAGAAGCTGAGGATTTAATTGGGGGATGTTACGGAAGCAGCAGTTTTTGTTTATATTCGGTAGGTGTCATGCCGGTATAATTCCGGAAGAGGGAGGAAAAAGTGTTAGGCTTTTGAAAACCGCACAGCAGGGCGATTTCCTTGATGGAGTAATTGGGATTCTCCAGCAGCAGCTGCGATTTGGCGATGCGCAGTTTTAAAAGATAATTGTAAGGCGTTTCCCCGACTGCTTTCTTGAATGCAGTTATAAAATAAGTGCGGGAAAGGCCGCACATGGCCGCCAGTGTTTCTACCTGCAGGTCATCCGCATAGTGCTGGTTCATATAAGAGACTATCTGATAGATTCCCTTTTGATACTGCGGGGGAGCTTTCAGGCGGTCTCTTTTTTTACTAAATTCGCAATCTGTGAACACAGAAGCAATAAGGGCCGAGAGATGAATCAGCTTGGAGAAATCTCGGTCATTTTGTTTAGAAAATTCCTCTTTAAAATAACGTATGTAGGTTCCGGCTTCTTTCGTAAGTTCAAAGCTCATATCAAACTCTTTTCCATAGCAGCCTTTTTCCTGCAGGATCTGTTCAAAAAAGTCCTTTTCAATTACAATATTATCATGGGCAATACTGGAATTGCGGTACCTGTATGCGTGCATCCGGCCGCTCTGCACGGGATATACACAGCCAGCCTCCCCGATATACACAGCGTCTTCATATATGATGAGTGGAAGAGGGCTGTATGGAATCATGAATTCGTAAGCATGGTGTGAATGGCAGAACGGACTGGAAAGATACTCAGTCGATTCCCCTGCGGAAGCAATCGATAGGACATCGCAGTAATAATGCTGACAGTTTCTGTTCAGAAAATTTCTATCTCCATAATGTGCACTGAACAGGCTTTCTAATTTATCGTTCATAACGGCATCCCCCTTTTTTATAGAATAACATGAATACGAACTAGCAAACATTGGAAGATAATCGAAATGTTAATGTTGTTTCGTAATATTACGATAAATTTCAGAAATTATTTGTTTCTTATTTATAAATTTTTAGCGGCAGTCTGAAACTATTTGCTGTCCCGGTACGTCTAATAAGTGAAAGACAATCATGCCGGCATTGATGAGGGGAAGGAGGTCTTCTGTTGAAATACCTTATTAAAAGAGCACAGAAGCACGACGATCAAGCTTTTGTGGAACTGATCGAACTGGTAAAGCAGGATATGTACAAGACTGCAAGAAGCTACCTGCATAAACAGGAAGACATTGCAGATGCCATACAGGAAACGATTATTACATGCTATGAGAATATCGGCAGGCTGAAAGAGCCCAAGTATTTTAAAACATGGCTGATACGTATTCTGATCAACAAATGTAACGACATTTTGAGAGCCGGAAAACGGGAATATCTCTCAAATACTGTTCCGGAACAGGAGGGTACATGTATGGCGCTTCAGAATTATGAATTTGAAGAACTGATGAACCAGATGGATGACAAGTATCGGATCGTTTTGCTTTTGTATTATTCGGAAGGTTTCAAGATCAGAGAAATTGCACAGATACTGGAACTGGAAGAGAGTACGGTCAAGACAAGGCTGGTCCGGGGGCGCAGGCAGTTTGAAAAAGTATATGGGCTGGAAGTGGCAGTTCAAAGGAGGTAGCAAAGTTGAAGAACGAATATTCAAAAAAGGAAATAGAACGAATTTTACGGCAGGATGTTGAAATCCCGGAGAATATAGAGGCACGGATTCAAGATACCTATGAGCAGCTCGGAATTGGAAAAAAGGTTACGATGAAGTATACGAAGAAGCGCCGTACCTGGGTAGCGGTAGCTGCAGTTGCGGTGATGGCAGCGGGGATGTCAGTTGTTACCCTGGCGGCTAATAAATTTCTTTCTGCAAACCTTGTGGAAAAGGAAGACACTGTGAACTATAGTTTTCATGTGGACCGGGAAAAGGAGGCACATATGATTTCTGTGGAGCCTACCTATATACCGGATGGGTATACGCTGTACGGAGAGGACAGCCCATACGGGGGCAAGTGGCATAATGAGGACAATGGCGGAGCCATCTCCATTATTTCGTATAATGCAGCGGATCTGGACAGTTTGGAGCGCACGGGCGGCGCGGATTTCATGTCCTATGCAAAGGATTCCCACATAGAATCTCTGGATATCAGTGGAATGAAGACCGATGTATTCGTCAATGACAGTTTTTACACAGACAGCGAGGAGACGGTAAAGCGTATTTATCTGTTTAATGAAGAGTATGGATACGGCGTGATGGTGTGGAGCGAAAGTGACCTTCCGGCGGAGGAAGTAATCAAGGTTGCAGAAGGGCTGAAGATTGAGGTTCTGGATGAGACGGTTGCCTATATGACAGACGAAGAACTGAAAAAGTTAGAAGCTGATCAGGAAGCTGATAAACAGAACAGTACCCGGACCTATCAGGCCGGAGTGGCGGCGGACGATATTTATGAAATCGGACAGGAAATCAAAGATCCTCTTGTTATGGGAGCCGACGGAGAGGAACTGGTACAGCAGGGTATAGTGGATGATGTCCGCTTTACGGTGCAGGATGTGGAGATCCTGGACGCGCTGCCGCTGTCAGAATATCCGGCGGAGAATTTTGCACGCTACGATGAAGTGTCTCCGTGGATGCAGGAAGACGGGACGCTGAAACCCCATGAAAGATATCGGTATACGGTTGGTGAAGGTGGTTTAGAATCTCAGGACGGTGTGCTTGAAACCGTACAGTCCAAATATGTTGTTGTTAAGATGAAGGCAAAGAACTGTTCAGATACGCAGTCAGAGAGCAATCAGATGATGGGCATTCCAATCGCCCCGGATCTGACCACACTGATTCCGAGAGAAGACGGCAGCTGTGCTTATCCGGCAGATAGTTTCAGAGCGGCGAATGAAGGGTATGGCATGCAGTGGATGTCCAATAATGGCAGCAGCTTCCCGTTCTATTTTGACGATATTTATTATACAGAAGGGATTCAGAGGCTGAAATCTGCATTTTTCCGGCCTATAGCAGCAGGCGAAGAGATAGAATATACTCTTGTCTATGTTGCAGACGAAGATCAGCTGGACCATTTGTACCTCTGGTTCTTCGGCGGCACCAGCGGTGTGAATCCGGACGGCAGCATAATTGCATCCCCATACGTAAAGATCGGCTAGAGCATGTCCGGAGAATGAATGAAGAAAGCAGCTGTTTACAGAAAGCATAAAATCTCATATAATAGAAAGACGGGACGGGGAAACATCCTCGTTCCGTCTTTCTATTACAGCTCAGAGTATATCACCTGAATGAACAAACTAATTATATGAGACAGGCAAATGCAGCAGGAGGAGAAACAGATGCCAACATTTTTGGAAGATATCACACCATTTTACGGGACCCATGATAAAAATCCGGCGGGACAGACGCTGGAGGACTTTCTGGAGGACTATGATCCTTATAAATATGAAAAACCAAGCTGTACAACGGATGCGGTTGTATTTTCTCACGACGGTGCGCTGTCGGAATCCCTCGAAGGGCTCAAGATCCTGATGGTGAAGCGCAGCAACCATCCCAGCATTGGCTTCTGGGCACTGCCCGGAGGTTTTATAGAGATGAAGGAGGATCTGGAGGACACGGCGAAAAGAGAGCTTATGGAGGAGACAGGTCTGAAAAATCCTGTCATGGAGCAGTTCGCTACGTTTGGAGCCTATAACAGGGATCCGCGCACCAGAGTCATAACGACAGCCTACATGGCAATGGTGGATGAAAAAGATGTCAATATAAAGGCCGGAGACGACGCGGCCGATGCGGCCTGGTGTAACGTGGAGATGGAACTGGCAGCAGAGAGCAATGAAAAAGAAGCAGTCAGAAGGACCTATATTCTGCATTTTGTGAACAAAGAGAAGTGTCTTGATACAAGGGCCGTGGTAGAACACACGCTGAGGCGGGGCCTGATCAGAGAAGAGCATTTTACAGTCTCCGAGCAGGGGATGATCGCAGTGGACCACGCAGGAATCGTGGCCCAGGCCATGACGATTCTGCGTGGGAGGCTGAAGGAGTAACCATGCGCGGTATAAACGGTGCCGGCACTGCCAATATGCCGGCATCGTTTACCTGTCGTTCCCCTTTTTCTTCCTTTTGCCCGTAACAAACAGTATCATTGCGAGGAAAGCTACCGCTATAAGCATCCAAATCACAAAGATAGCCGTGCTTTGTTTACTGAACATATCATAGTAGCCCTTCAGGTATATGATGACTACGATCCAGGGAAGGATGTAGGTCATGTAGCCCCGGACTTTTTCAGGAAACTTCATTCCCTGGCCGCTGTTGGCCTCCTGAATGAAGTTTTTCCATCCCCAGCCGTTTTTATGGGTACAGAAGAGCAGATAGACAACGGAACCCAGCGGCAGGATATTGTTTGATACAAGGAAGTCTTCCAAATCCATGATGTTTGTTCCGGTTCCAAGAGGCTGGAAGCCGGACCATACGCTGAATCCAAGGATACATGGAATACTTAAGGCAGCGATCAGCAGGATATTGATCCCGACCGATTTTTTCCTGCTGAAATGAAACAGATCCATTCCAAAGGACACGATATTTTCAAAAACGCCCACAATCGTAGAGAGTGCAGCACAAAACAGAAACAGGAAGAACAGGGACCCCCAAATTCTGCCTCCTGCCATCTGTGTGAAGATATTAGGCAGCGTGATGAATACAAGTCCGGGACCTGCGGCGGGCTCTACGTTAAACGCAAAGCATGCAGGTATAACGATGAGCCCGGCCATCAGCGCTACAAAAGTGTCCAGGATTACGATACTCAGCGATTCCCCTGTCAGAGAACGGGACTTGTCCAGGTAGCTGCCGAAGATAGCCATCCCGCCCATTCCGATACTGAGCGTGAAGAATGCCTGGCTCATGGCGCCGAAAATAACATTTCCGATTCCGTTTTCCACCATTTTATGAAAATCCGGCACGAGATAGAAGCGCAGGCCTTCGCTGGAACCGCTCAGAGTAACAGAACGGACTGCGAGAACCACCATAATAGCCAGCAGGCAGATCATGGTTACCTTCATAATCTTTTCCACGCCCTTTTGAAGTCCGATACTGCAGATTCCGAAAGCAATCAGAATGACAATGACGGTCCAGAGCATCAAAGTTCCCGGAGACGCCAGCATTTGGTCATAGTTGGCAGTCACCTGTTCCGATACGATACCGGAAAAATCACCTCTGGCCATGCGGAAGCAGTAGTAGAGCATCCAGCCGCCCACCATGGAGTAAAACATGACAAGTATGTAATTGCCGGCGATTGCGAACCAGCGGGTAAAATGCCACCTTGTGCCGTCCGGTTCCAGGGCGTTATAGGAAGTGGCGATGCTTTTCTGGCTGGCTCTTCCAACACTGAACTCACACACTATAATAGGAAGACCCAGGATCGCCAGGAATATCAGATAGATCAGAATGAATGCCGCTCCCCCAAACTTACCGGCCATGTACGGGAATTTCCATACGTTCCCCAGTCCGATGGCGCATCCAGCCGATACGAGAATAAAGCCAAGACGGGACCCAAATTTTTCTCTTTTCATAAACAACCTCCCAAATTATCTGAAAAAGGAGTGCAAGGGGGTCAGACCCCTCTGCAGAGGGGTCTGACCCCCTTGCACTCCTTTTTCGCTTTAAACCATAACAGTATATCATATTTCCGATGAAAGTGAAATGAAAATATTGGGCGGCAGTCCTTGTCGCGGTATACATTTTATGGTAAGATAATTGGCAGAATGTTACTACTTGAGGAGGAAACTATGGAAAACGAGACAGTTTCAAAGAATTTTATTGAGCAGGAGATAGACAAGGATCTGGCCGAGGGTGTGTATGACCATGTCTGTACGAGATTCCCGCCGGAACCAAACGGTTACCTGCATATCGGACATGCCAAGTCTATTCTTTTAAATTACGGACTGGCGCAGGAATATGGCGGACAGTTCAATATGCGCTTTGATGACACAAACCCTACAAAGGAAAAGGTCGAATTTGTGGATTCTATCAAGGAAGATATTAAGTGGCTGGGGGCAGACTGGAAAGATCATCTGTATTTTGCATCCGATTACTTTGAACAGATGTACGAGTACGCGGTTAAGCTGATTAAAAAAGGAAAGGCCTATGTCTGTGACCTGACACCGGAAGAGATCCGCGAATACAGGGGAACCCTGACCGAACCCGGCAAGGAAAGCCCTTACAGGAACCGTTCGGTGGAGGAGAATCTGGAACTTTTCCAGAATATGAAGGACGGCATGTATGCGGATGGGGAGAAGGTCCTTCGTGCAAAGATTGATATGGCATCACCGAATATAAACATGAGAGACCCGATTATTTACCGTGTCGCCCGTATGAGCCATCACAACACAGGAGATAAATGGTGTATTTATCCGATGTACGATTTTGCGCATCCGCTGGAGGATGCGATCGAGGGAATCACCCATTCCATCTGTACGCTGGAGTTTGAGGATCACCGCCCGCTCTACGAATGGGTGGTAAAGGAATGTGAGTTTGAACAGCCCCCGAGACAGATTGAGTTTGCAAAGCTGTACCTTACAAATGTCGTGACCGGCAAGCGGTATATTAAGAAGCTTGTGGAGGACGGCATAGTAGATGGCTGGGATGATCCGCGTCTTGTGTCAATCGCAGCTCTGCGCAGAAGAGGATTTACACCGGAGTCCCTTAAGATGTTCATTGAGATGTGCGGGGTATCCAAGAGCCAGAGTTCTGTGGATTATGCGATGCTGGAATACTGTATCCGTGAGGATCTGAAGATGAAGAGGCCGCGTATGATGGCTGTGCTGGATCCGATTAAGCTGATCATCGACAATTACCCGGAAGGACAGGTTGAATACCTGGACGTGGCAAATAATCTGGAAAACGAGGAGCTTGGAAGCAGGAAGGTTCCCTTCTGCAGAGAACTTTATATTGAAAGAGATGACTTTATGGAGGAACCTCCGAAGAAGTATTTCCGGCTGTTCCCGGGCAATGAAGTCCGCCTGATGCACGCTTATTTTGTAAAATGCGAGAGTTTTGTGAAGGATGAAAACGGAAAGATTACGGAAGTCCACTGCACCTATGACCCGGAGACAAAATGCGGCAGCGGTTTCACGGGCAGGAAGGTCAAGGGCACGATCCACTGGGTTCCGGCTCCCTATGCCGTGAAAGCCGAAGTGAGGTTATATGAGAATCTGGTAGACGAGGAAAAGGGCGTTTACAATAAGGAAGATGGTTCACTGAATCTGAATCCGAATTCTCTCACTATAGTGAAAGACTGTTTTGTAGAACCAAGTTTTGAAGATGCGGCACCTTATGACAGCTTCCAGTTTGTCAGAAACGGGTATTACTGCATAGATGCAAAAGATTCCAAGCCGGAAGCTCTTGTATTCAATCGTATAGTTTCGCTGAAAAGTTCTTTTAGATTACCAAAATAAACAGGAAAGGGGCAGGTCTATTAATCAGACCTGTCCCTTTGGCAATAGGGATTTCCGGGGAGCCCCGGTGTTGGAGGCATGATATGAACGAACTAACAATAAATCTTCAGAGTAAATCGAATATACCGCTGTACGAGCAGATTTACAGCTATATAAAAAAGGACATCCAGAGCGGCCGGATACAAAGCGGGGAAAAGCTTCCGTCCACCCGTTCCCTGAGCCGTTATCTGGAAGTAAGCCGGAGCACGGTAGAACTGGCATACGAACAGCTTCTCTCGGAAGGGTATGTGGAATCGGAACCGTACCGGGGCTTTTTTGTAGCGCAGATTGAGGAATTATATCAGTTGAAACAGAGCCAAAAGAGAATCCCGGGAGGACCCGTACGTGAAGAAAAGCGGTATTTGTATGATTTTACCCCAAACGGCGTTGATCTGAACAGCTTTCCTTATAATGCCTGGAGGAAGCTGTCCAGGGACTGCCTGATGGATGACCGGGCGGAGATGTTCCGTCTTGGTGAGCCGCAGGGGGAATACGGCCTTCGGGAAGCGATCTGTGACTATCTGCATCAGGCAAGGGGCGTGAACTGCCAGCCGGAACAGATTATCGTAGGGGCTGGAAATGACTACCTGCTTATGCTTCTCACGACGGTCATCGGCCATGAACACAAGGTGGCGCTGGAAAATCCCACTTATAAGCAGGCATACCGGCTGTTTAAAAACCTTTCCTATGAGGTCTGTACAGTTGATATGGATTCCAGGGGAATGGAGATCACAAAACTGACGGAATCTAACGCGGACATAGCTTTTGTCATGCCTTCCCATCAGTATCCCCTTGGAATCGTCATGCCGATCAAACGAAGGCTGGCACTTCTGAAATGGGCGAATGAGCAGGAGGGGCGCTATATCATAGAGGACGATTATGACAGTGAATTCCGCTATAAAGGTAAGCCGATCCCGGCGCTGCAGGGATATGACAGCTGTGATAAGGTAATATATATGGGCACCTTTTCAAAATCCATTGCTCCCGCAATCCGAATGAGCTACATGGTGCTTCCCAAATCCCTGTTGGTCTTGTATCAGGAAAAAAGCAGTTTTTTAAATTCTACCGTTTCCAAGGTAGATCAGCTCATTCTTCAAAAGTTTATCGAAGAGGGATACTACGAGCGGCATCTGAATAAAACAAGGGCCTTGTATAAGAGCAGACATGACACGCTTTTAGGGTGCCTGAAAAGCCTCCAGGACCGCTGTGAAATATCCGGGGAGAATGCCGGCGTGCACCTTCTGCTTCATTTTCATAATCATATGACAGAAGAAGAGCTGACAGCTCGGGCGGCCCAAAAGGGCGTCAGGGTTTACGGGCTGACGGAATATTATATAGAACCGCAGGCGGGAAAACAGGCGACCATCCTGCTGGGCTATGCCAATATGAATGAGGAGAAGATACAGGAAGCGGTCAGGATACTGGATGAGGCGTGGAAATAGAAAAAGAACCTGCGACAATAGTCCAGGTTCCGTGAGATATGAAATCTATTTTTTTTCTTCGACAGGAGCTTCGGCAGATCCTTTTTCTTCCTTGTCAGTTCCTTCCGATTTGTTGTCGGAAGCAGCATCAGATGTTCTGTTCAGCGGAACATATTCCCTGTCAGGAACGGGCTCCAGATCGCTGTCCAAGTCAAAATCATCCTCTTCTGTATCATCCTGGCTGTCATCACAGCTACCGTCACAGCATCTGCCTTTACAGAAATAAGCTATGATAAGGCCAATTGCAGAACCAATAGCTGCAAGACTTATGAACCATTTTAAAAACTTTTTCAATGTATAAGTCTCCTTTCTATGGGATAATAACTAAACTCATTTTCTATTGTAATACTTTTTGGACGCAATTACAACAATGTACTCAAAATTGTGCTCAAAAAATAAACTGCTGCAGACGTATTAATCATTACGATTCACAGCTATGAATAGTAACTATTAATCTACCATTCGTCCGTAGAATGTGTTAAACTGTTAAAGTATAAGCCAATTGAGGAGTGTGTGAGGGATTATGGAAAATAAAACTGCAGAAAAGGCGAAGAAAGGGGCGCTCAGTATTGTATTCAGCCGGACGGCTTTGATCCTGCTGCTCGTAGTGGTACAATTTTTGCTGATGCTTGGGATAGCAACGTATCTGAGAGATTATGTCGTATACGTATACAGTGCCATGAATATTCTGGGCGCCGTGATTGTGATATATATTATCAACCAGAGAGGGAATCCGGCATTCAATATGACCTGGGTGCTTTTGATCCTGATTTTTCCGGTGTTCGGATGCCTGTTCTATCTTTATGTCAAGTCCCAGCTGGGTACCAGATATATCGGAAAACGCCTCGGCAGGCTGAAACTGGATACATGGCAGTATATGGAACAAAAGCAGGAGATCATAGACGATCTGCGTCTGAGCAAGCCTGCCAATGCGAATCTGGCACACTACATGAAGCACCAGCTTGGGTTTCCTACATACAGAAATACAAAAGCAACTTATTTTGCATGCGGGGAAGAAAAGTTTTCCGTTTTATTAGAGCGTCTGGAGAAGGCGGAAAAATTCATCTTTTTGGAATACTTTATTGTAGAAGAGGGATATATGTGGGATTCTATACTCGATATTCTGAAGCGTAAAGTGCAGGAGGGCGTAGAAGTACGTTTCATGTATGACGGAATGTGCAGCATTTCCCTTCTTCCCTATAATTATCCTAAAACGATAAGAAAGTATGGCATCCAATGCAAGATGTTCAGCCCCATACGTCCGGTGCTGTCTACCACGCAGAATAACAGGGATCATCGGAAGATCTGTGTGATAGATGGAAAAACCGGTTTTACAGGAGGCATCAATCTGGGAGATGAGTATATCAACCGGAAAGTTCGTTTCGGGTATTGGAAGGACACTGCGGTCATGCTGGAGGGGGATGCAGTGCAGAGCCTGACCATGCTGTTTCTTCAGATGTGGAATGTGACCGAACTAAAGCCGGATCAGTATAAAAACTATGTAACACCCATGTCGGCCGAACTGCACCGCGAACTTGGCTTCATGATTCCATACGGAGACAGTCCCTACGACAACGAAGATGTGGGGGAAGAAGTCTATTTCCATATTCTGAATCATGCTAAAAAATATGTCCATATCATGACTCCGTACCTGATTCTGGACAATGAAATGCTCGATACATTGACAAGAGCGGCCAAGAGCGGGATAGAAGTATGCATAATCATGCCGCATATTCCGGACAAGTGGTATGCATTTGCAGTTGCCAAGACTTATTACCGGGAATTAATAGAAGCAGGCGTTCAGATCTATGAATTTACTCCCGGTTTTGTACATGCAAAGATATTTGTCTCAGATGACGACACGGCAACCGTGGGGACCATCAACCTGGATTATCGGAGCCTGTATCTGCATTTTGAGTGCGGCGTCTTTATTTACAACAATCCGGTTGTCAGAGAGATAGAGTCAGATTTCCAGAAAACTCTGGAAAAATGCCAGAGAATTTCCATAGCGGACTTGAACAAGACCGGCCCGCTTATGGCCATTTGCGGAAGAGTACTCCGGCTGATTGCGCCTTTAATGTAAAGTATTGCCGGGCAAAAAGGGATAGACCTCGATGTAAGAGGGGCTGTCCTTTTTTTCTGTCCTTTTTTGGTAAAATAATAATTTACATATTGGGAAAAATATAGTATAATTCATTAGGTGGTTCATTTATAAGGATTGCTAATGGTGACTTATAAGCAATAATACACACAGGAGGGTTTGACATGGTAAAAGCAGTAGTAGGTGCTAACTGGGGTGATGAAGGAAAAGGCAAGATTACAGACATGCTTGGAAAAGAATCCGATATCATTGTCCGTTTTCAGGGAGGAGCAAATGCAGGCCATACGATCATAAATGATTATGGGAAATTTGCACTGCATACGCTGCCATCCGGAGTATTTTATAACCATACAACCAGTATCATCGGCAATGGCGTTGCACTGGATATTCCAGTACTGTTTAAGGAAATCCAGTCAATTGTAGACCAGGGGGTTCCGAAGCCGAAGATTCTTGTGTCCGACAGAGCACAGATTATTATGTCCTATCACAAAAACTTCGATTCATATGAGGAGGAGAGGCTTGGCGGGAAATCGTTTGGCTCCACAAAGTCGGGGATTGCGCCGTTTTATTCTGACAAATACGCAAAAATAGGCTTTCAGGTAAGCGAATTGTTTGATGATGAACTGCTCAGGGAGAAGGTTGAGCGTGTGGCGGAACAAAAGAATGTTCTGCTGGAGCACCTATACCACAAACCACAGATCAATCCTGCGGATATATATAAGGAACTGAAAGAATATAAAGAGATGATAGAACCTTATGTGTGCGATGTCTCTCTGTATCTTTACAATGCTATGAAAGACGGGAAAAATATACTGCTGGAAGGACAGCTGGGATCACTCAAAGATCCTGACCACGGAATCTACCCAATGGTCACTTCCTCTTCCACGCTGGCGGCATTTGGCGCCATAGGGGCAGGTATTCCGCCTTATGAGATCAAACAGATTATCACGGTATGCAAGGCTTATTCCAGCGCAGTCGGAGCGGGTGCATTTGTCAGCGAGATTTTTGGAGATGAGGCAGATGAGCTGAGACGGCGCGGCGGTGACGGCGGTGAATACGGTGCAACCACAGGACGTCCGAGACGTATGGGCTGGTTTGACTGTGTTGCCTCCAAATATGGCTGCAGACTGCAGGGAACAACAGATGTGGCCTTTACCGTACTGGATGTCCTGGGCTATCTGGATGAGATTCCAGTCTGCGTGGGGTATGAGATCAACGGTGAGGTTACAACAGATTTTCCGGTAACCCATCTGCTTGAAAAGGCAAAACCGGTGCTTAAGACACTGCCGGGATGGAAAACGGATATCCGCGGAATTAAGTCATATGAAGATCTTCCGGAAAATTGCCGTAATTACATTGAGTTTATTGAGAAAGAGATTGGCTACCCGATCACTCTGATCAGCAATGGGCCGGGCAGAGAAGACATCATTTACCGTAATATAATATCAGAGTAGCAGTGCAGCAGGATTTTATTTTTTAAAATCCTGCTGTATTTTATGATATAGGTAATTCCTCTGGAATTTCCTATATCATAAAAACCCTTCGGGGGATGCACACGCTGCGATAAGGTATATAGCCGCAAAGCGGCATCGCGGCGGCGCCAAAGCGTGCAAGCCCCTCATGAGTGAGGGGGGAGTTGAGGTGGGCTTGCCCACTTTGTTCTAGTCAGGCAGATTCCGCAGAAGACCGTTATATCGAAAATTAACTGCATAGTTGTACAATTTCTTATAAGAATTAGATAATAAAATCTTTATATTTCTGCCATAACTCTGTCACATTTACACAGTAGAATATACATATGCCAAAAGGGGTGATGTATACCGGTAAAGCAGCCGCAGAAATTCGTTCTGAAGTAAGCCCCCGGATTACATTATTTGGCATATTTAAGGGTGAGTATACATATAATAATAAGGCTGAGGCTTATAAGAAAAGGAGGTATTTTTATGCGTCAGAGCAACAATGAAAGAACTCAAGAGATAATTTCGATGGAAGAATACCTGGAGAGAAGACAAGAAAAAAGAAGAACAGAATTCATGAAAGAACCGCAAAAAAGAAGAGCAGCAGAATGGAGCGCTGCCCTGGAAATTGCAACATTATTCGTGTAGAGGACTATTGATCCTCATCTGAGTCATCCGGTTTTTTCTTTTGGGATAAACGATAAACTAAAGTGTAGGCATACAGCAGAACCGGCAGTAATATCGTAGCAGCAATGGAAGCTTTCAGCAGGCCCGAGGATGCAGAACGGTCAACAAAAGCGAAAATCAAAGTACTGCCATACAGACATAGGAGAAGAACGGCACCGATTAGTGCTAAAATACGTTTCGATTTTTTCATTATAAATCCTTTCTATCATACATAATAAGATAGTTTTATTATAAGCGAAACAAAGACGTATTTCAAATAAGATTTCGGCAGTTGGTGCTTTTTGTGAAAAGCATCAATGTGAAATGTGAAACGGGATGTCCAGGCAGGCGTATCTGCCCGGAATGTCCCGTATTTTGTTTTTACTGTATAGGGGGCAATTGGGGAACAGTTCTGGCCTGCCCGAACTATTACATAATTGAAATTGAAATCCTGTAGTAGAGGATTGACCATAAATTCTTTACTAACCGTAAATTTTGTTATATAATGGGGACACGAGCGAAATTTTGAAAAAAGGAGTTATATACAATGAGTGAAAAAAGTTTACTGGATCAATGGCGGGATATAGCCTATAACAAGGAGCTGACAAAAAACCAGCTGGAAGAGTTCTGGGGCGGCTATTTTGATATTGAAAAGGGAATTTATGAACAACTTCTGGAGACACCGGATGAGGAAGTAAAGGGAACTGTAGAAGAGCTGGCTGCAAAATATGGACAGGACGTTATGACGATGGTTGGATTTTTGGACGGCATCAATGACAGCCTGAAGGTACCGAATCCGATTGAGACGATGACAGAAACAACAGAAGTCAGCTTGGCTTTTGATAAGGAAAAGTTATACAAGAACATGGTGGATGCAAAGGCAGATTGGCTGTACGAGCTTCCCCAGTGGGACAAGATCTTCGATGAGGAGTCAAAAAAGCGTCTGTTCCGCGAACAGAAACAGTCAGGAACTGTCCGTAAGGAAAAGAAGATTGGAAGAAATGATCCATGTCCATGCGGCAGTGGCAAGAAATATAAAAAGTGCTGTGGTAAGAACGCCTAGACTATGAAGAGGGGCGGCATACTTCGGCAGTATATTGTAAAAGAAATCCTCTGGGCACGGAAGCCGGAGGATTTTTGAATATCTGATTATAACTGGGAGAACTTAATGAGAATTTATTATTTGATAACCGGAGTTTTTTGCATCATGTATTATCTGGTGATGTATCTGTACACAAGAAAATGGGCCTCAACCTTTTCTCTGTTCTGGCCTGCTGCCGGGGCGCTGCACCTGTTACTGGCCTATCTTGATCCGGGAGAAACCGCCGGACAGCTTTTGTCCGTCATTGTGCTGATCTGCTGGGCTGTCTTTCTCTATACGGAGGCCTGGATCTGCAGGGCCATGCTGAGAAGGACCAAAGAAGAGGTGCCCTGTATTATCATTCTTGGAGCACAGGTAAGAGGAACCCAAATTACAAATTCCCTGAAACGCAGACTGGATGCTGCATTGGTTTACCTGGAGCAGTATCCGGAGACAAAGGCAGTTGTATCCGGAGGGCAGGGGAAAGGCGAGGACATAACAGAAGCGGAGGCAATGGCCGTGTATCTGGAACAGCAGGGGATTGACAGGAACAGAATTTTTCAGGAGGACAGTTCCACATCCACCTGGGAAAACATGAAAAACAGCGGCAGGATGATTGGAGATCTTGAACAGCCGGCTGCAGTTGTGACTAATAATTTCCATCTGTACCGCGCGCTGTTGATTGGGAAAAAGGCAGGTTTCACAAACCTTAAGGGAATCGCAGCAGGCTCAAATCCGGTTCTGCAGCTGAATTATCTTGTGAGGGAATTTTTTGCAGTTCTCTGGATAAAGATACGGCAGTAACATAAAAAGCATTGGATCCAAAACAATAAAAAATTAAAACAGTGCTTTGACAAAATAAAAAAATCTGTTAAAATAGAAATGGAATGAAGAAAAAGGCCATAATCCCCATATTCGTATATATGGCATATGATACCAATAGAAATAAGTCTTTAAGGCGTAGTCTATGAGTGTAAATTCAAAGATTATACGCCTTTTTCTTATATCTGCAGAATAATGCAGGACAGCAAATATGAGAAGGAGGGCTTATTATGCCAAAAACAAAATTTCAGCGGATTCTATATGGGGCACTCATGTCCATAACCATGGCTTATGGTATGGAAGTATACAATGTTGCAATTAAACAGGGGTATCATACAATGGCAGGCAGTTTCAGTAATATGACAAATCACGTTTTTCTGGAGGCGCTTATAGAAGTTTCGTATATGTGGATCCTTGTGTTTATCTTTTCAAATCTGTGGGGAAACAGAGTTGGACGCAAGCTCGCCGGAAAAATCGTTCGTCCTGAAATCGATAATCCATTTTATATGACACTTATGATGTCCGGATGTACAGTTTTGATTATGTGTCCTACCATGAGTTTGGCGGCATCCATACTGTTTAATATTATCCTGGGGCATGCGCCCGTGAGCCAGCTGCCGGCCATCTGGGCAGGGACACTGCTGAAGAATTTTCCCATGGCACTGCTTTGGAATCTGTTTGCAGCAGGACCGCTGACAAGGCTGCTATTCGGAGCATTCATGAAAATCAGGCACCCGAAAATTGCTGGAAATACGGCCGGATTAGATATAGAAAATATGGTTGACAAAAATAACCGTGATGTTATAATGAGTTTAGATTCAACAAGATAAGCCCACCTCTATAGGGGAGAGATGAATCACGAAAAACAAGATTAACGGCAATGGCGGGCGGAGAGGAATTGGTATCTCCCACAGACATTGTAGTCGTACTTTGTGAAATTACCTGACATGGATGGAAACATAATAATAACACGCAGACGAGACGAGTAGAGTGTGGAAGAGCGCCAGAGAGGGGAGCCAAGGCTGAAAACTCCCTGTTTCGGAAGCATTTGAAAACTACCTCCGAGTGGCTGAAAACAGTCCGGTGATTCCGTTATCATCATGAATAAAGTGGTTCTGGTATCAGTATACCAGCACAAATAGGGTGGAACCGCGAGAACTTTATAGACTCGTCCCTTTCTGCAGTTTTCTGTGGAAAGGGATTTTTTATATTCTATAATAAAAAATTTTAAATAATGTATTAGGAGGAAAAGAAAATGAAGATTTCTTTAAAAGACGGTTCAGAGAGAGAATACGCGGGCAGCAAGTCCGTGATCGAAATAGCCTCTGATATCAGTGAAGGGCTTGCACGCATAGCAACAGCCGGAGAAATAAACGGAGAAACAGCAGACCTGCGGACTGTGGTTGACAGTGACTGTGATCTGAATATTCTCACGTTTCAGGATGAGAAGGGAAAAAGTGCATTTTGGCACACCGCTTCACATATTATGGCACAGGCCGTTAAAAGATTATATCCGGATACAAAGCTGGCAATCGGACCTTCCGTGGCAGACGGTTTTTATTATGATATTGACCGTGAAACACCGCTCACAGCGGATGATCTTGATAAAATCGAAGCGGAAATGAAAAAAATTGTGAAAGAAGCGCTGCCTATCGAACAATTTACAAAACCGAGGGCAGAAGCAATCGCATATTTTAGAGAAAAGGGAGAACCATATAAAGTAGAATTAATTGAAGATCTTCCGGATGATGCTGTGATCAGTTTTTATTCCCAGGGCGAGTTTACAGACTTGTGTGCAGGACCGCATCTGATGACGACAAAACCGGTAAAAGCTTTTAAGCTGACAAGTCTGGCCGGAGCTTACTGGCGGGGCAGCGAAAAGAATAAGATGCTGCAGCGGATCTACGGAACCGCATTTCCGAAGAAGGCAGAGCTGGATGAGTATCTTACCATGCTGGAGGAAGCGAAGAAGCGTGACCACAGAAAGCTTGGAAAAGAGCTGGGCCTATTTATGATGAGGGATGAAGGCCCTGGTTTTCCGTTTTTCCTTCCAAAAGGAATGGTTCTGAAGAATACACTTTTGGATTACTGGCGCGAGATACATCAAAGGAACGGCTATGTGGAGATATCCACCCCGATCATGCTCAGCCGTCATCTTTGGGAGACTTCCGGCCATTGGGACCATTACAAGGATAATATGTACGCAACGGTGATCGATGAAGAAGATTTTGCGATCAAACCGATGAACTGCCCGGGTGGAATATTGGTCTATCAGTCGGAGCCGCGGTCTTATCGTGATCTGCCCCTGAGGATGGGAGAGCTGGGTCTGGTTCACAGGCACGAAAAGTCCGGGCAGCTCCACGGTCTGATGAGAGTACGCTGTTTTACCCAGGACGATGCTCATATCTTTATGATGCCGGAACAGATACGTGATGAGATTAAAGATGTTGCCAGGCTAATCGACGAAGTATACAGTCTGTTTGGGTTTAAGTACCATGTGGAACTTTCCACACGCCCGGAAGACAGCATGGGCAGCGATGAAGACTGGGATATGGCAACGGATGCGCTCAGGGGCGCACTGGATGATCTTGGCCTTTCCTATGTGGTGAACGAGGGTGATGGTGCGTTTTATGGACCAAAGATCGACTTCCACCTGGAGGACTCCATAGGAAGGACATGGCAGTGTGGAACCATTCAACTTGATTTCCAGCTGCCGCTGCGCTTTAACCTGGAGTATACCGGCGCTGACGGCGAGAAGCACAGGCCTATTATGATCCACCGCGTTGCATTTGGCTCCATAGAACGGTTCATTGGGATTCTGATCGAACATTTTGCGGGCGCATTTCCGACATGGCTGGCTCCGGTTCAGGTTCGGGTACTTCCGATATCCGACAAATATATGGATTATGGCAGAAAAGTACTTGAGGTTCTTAATAAATCCGGGATCCGGGCTGAAATTGATACCCGGGCCGAAAAAATTGGTTATAAAATCCGGGAAGCCCAGATGCAGAAGATTCCTTATATGCTTGTGGCAGGCGCAAAGGAAGAAGAGAACGGGCTTGTATCTGTGAGAAGCAGATTTGCCGGCGACGAGGGTCAGAAGAGCCTGGATGAATTTGTTGCTTCTATTTCCAGTGAAATTGCCGAAAAGACAGTTCGCGAGGCAGTAAAACAGGAATAATCTAAAGGGAGGCAGGGCATAATGATACTGATTTTATTATAAAAAGGAGGTATGATCATGCCAGAATTAAAATGTACCGTGCAGACATGTGTGCACAATAAGCAGTTTTTATGTGATCTTGACAAAATCGAGGTAGGCGGAAGCAACGCAAAGACACCCAGAGAAACATGCTGTGACAGTTTTCAGGAGAGAAAGAATGACAGCTCTACTAACAGTTATTCCAACAGTTATTCAAACAGCTACAGCGATGTAAACGGAAAGGCTTCAGATCGCAGCAATATCGATTGCAAGGCAGTAGAATGTATGTATAACTGTAACTGTGAATGCCACGCAGGAAAGATCAGTGTAGAAGGCAGCAATGCCTGTCATTGCGAGGGTACAGAATGTGCCACATTCAAATGTAAAGGTTGAGAAAATTAAACGCCGCACTTGGAAAAAGTGAAGCAGGAAGAGCAGGTATCCGGGTTAGAAACCGGTATACCTGCTCTTCTTGGTTGACTTGAGTACCTGCTAGGCGTTATAATCATAATATCTGCATAAAAATTGGAAGGACTCTGATGTGAATGAGGAAAGAAAAACAGAATCAGGTGTATAAAAAAACAGAAGAAAGCAGCGGATATTACGCAAAACGGCCTTCTTTCGGACAAAACGGACCATCAAAACTGAGGCAGAAGTTCAGCCGGGGGATGACTATTTTTGTAGTGATCGCTGCCTGTATCCTCTTTTATTTTGCGCTGTTAAGGCTGCCCGCGATTTCAGAAGTCCTAAAAGAAATATTCAGGGTCTTAAAACCAATTGTTTATGGGCTTGCAATTGCATATCTTCTGAATCCGATCGTCAAGTTTGTTGAGAGGCATTTAAAACCTTTTCTGGAAAAGAAATTACATGATCAGAGACGGATTCATGCGCTTTCAAGAGGCGCAGGAATCTTTGCGGCGGTTCTGGTGCTGCTGTTTATTATTGTCGCATTATTTAATATGATGATACCGGAATTATACGGAAGTATCAGGGATATGATTCTCACGGTACCAAGCCAGCTGAACCAGCTGGTGGACAAGGTTATGGAGATGAATTCACAGGATTCCACACTCGGCCAGCTTTTGAGCAATGTCTTAAAGGAAGCCACAGACTTTATACAGAACTGGATGCGCACCGACCTCCTGAATCAGATTAATGTCGTTATGTCGAATCTGACCGTAGGAGTCATCAATATTGTCAGCGAACTTCTGAATCTGGTCATCGGAATCATCATATCCATCTATGTACTGTTCAGCAAAGAAAAGTTCGCAAGACAAACCAAAAAACTGGTCTATGCAGTTTTAAAACCCTCTCACGCAAACATGCTTCTGCATCTGACCATTAAGAGCAACGAGATATTCGGGGGATTTATTATTGGTAAGATTATTGACTCGGCAATCATAGGAGTCCTTTGTTTTGTAGGGCTTTCCATGCTGAAGATGCCATATACGCTTCTTGTCAGTGTGATTGTTGGCGTTACGAATGTGATCCCGTTTTTTGGGCCTTATATCGGCGCAATACCGAGCGCAGTACTGATTATGCTCTCAGATCCAAAGATGGGGATTTATTTTATTATATTTGTACTGGTTTTGCAGCAGCTGGACGGAAATGTAATCGGGCCGAAAATACTGGGCGATTCCACAGGGCTATCCGCGTTCTGGGTCGTATTCGCAATCCTACTGGGCGGAGGCCTGTTTGGTGTCATCGGCATGATTTTGGGCGTGCCTACTTTTGCGGTTATCTACTATATAATAAATATGCTGATCAACCATATGCTTGAGAAAAAGAAACTGCCCACTGATACCGCGGCGTACGGAGAAATGAGCTATGTAGAAGCCGACGGGACTTATGTACATTCAGACGATAATGAAACAAATAAAGAAAAAGGGGAATAAAATATGCCAATACGAGTACAAAATGATTTACCGGTAAAAGAGATTTTAGAGCAGGAAAATATATTCGTGATGGACGAATCCCGTGCGGCGCACCAGGATATCCGCCCGATCAGTATCGGCCTTCTGAACCTGATGCCGCTCAAAGAGGATACAGAACTGCAGATCCTGCGCTCGCTTTCCAATACGCCTCTGCAGGTAGACGTGACTTTTGTGCGGGTGAGCAGCCATGTGTCCAAAAATACGTCCACCAGCCACATTTACAAGTTTTATGAGGCGTTTGAGACGATCAAAAGCCAGAAATTTGACGGTTTTATCATAACAGGCGCACCGGTGGAACAGATGCCTTTTGAGGATGTGGACTATTGGGAAGAATTGAAGGAGATCATGGACTGGACCATGACCAACGTTACGTCTACGCTCCATCTTTGCTGGGGAGCCCAGGCGGGACTCTATCACCACTACGGGATCAATAAAGTGCAGCTTCCTGAAAAGATGTTCGGCATATTCCCGCATCATGTCAGGAACCGTAAGATTCCTCTCCTCAGGGGGTTCGATGATGTGTTCTTTGCACCACATTCCAGACATACGACGGTTCCAAGAGAGCTGCTTGAGAAAGACGACCGGATTACGATTCTGGCAGAATCGGAGGAGGCCGGTGTATTTCTCTGCATGGCAAAGGAAGGACGCCAGATTTTTGTAATGGGGCATCCGGAATACGACAGAGTGACGCTGGATGCGGAGTATAAGAGAGACAGAGCGAAGGGGCTGGATATAAAAGTGCCTGTGAACTATTATCCAAACAACGATCCGGACAATAAGCCCGAACTGCTTTGGCGGTCCCATGCAAACAATCTTTATACGAACTGGCTCAATTATTATGTCTATCAGCTGACCCCTTACGACCTGTATGGGACGCCTTTTGAAGCTGGTGAAAAAGATTGGAATAATATGGAATAATTATCAGGCTTGTACATATACTTTAATATAGTACTATTAAAATACAAGATTTGACGATAGGAGAGAAGTATAATGGCAAGACAGAGAAAATCACTGGAAACACAAATTCATAATTTGGACGAGCAGATTAACAAACTGCAGGAAAAGCTGGATTCATTAGTACAGCAGAAGAAAGAACTATTGAATAAGAAGAGGGACGAGGAACTGAAGGAACTTTACGATTTTATGACAACAAATAATATGTCCATTCAGGATATATATAATCTGGTGGGGCAGGAAGAACATACAGAGCAGCAGACTGCTTAACCAAAGGAAAAAGCAGGGGTTCGGTTATAAAAGCCGGACCCCTTTCTTTGTTGCATCTGGGCGTAATATTTCCTCTGATCTGTTCACCGGTCTGATTCCGAAAGCTGACTGATTTCCTTCATAATGCGCTGATAGATTACATCCTCTTCCAGGTCGGCGGCTTCGTTGTTATTCAAATAATCACTCAGAAAATCAGGCGTCTCTTCAAAGAATCTTATCTGTTCCTCATCAGACAGATCTGCGATAAACTTATAAAAAAACTCGAAATCATCCATATACACAAAGTTCCAGAATTTCTTTTTTTGTTCATAATTCATATCAGGCAACAAAACGAATCCCTCCTTTGTGCTTATTATAGTCGCTTTATAGACTATAGTCAATTAAAGAACTGCATACTATCCTATAAAAAAGGAGAGATTGATATGATTGACTACAGTCCTTTCTGGATGACTCTTCAAAATTCGGACGAATCCACCTATACATTAATAAAAGATTACAAAGTATCCGGTTCTACAATAGACAGATTGAGAAAAAATGCACCGATCAGCACAGTCACACTAAATGATTTGTGCACGATTCTGGAATGTAACGTGCAGGATGTTGTACAGTACATAATGACGCCGGAGGATAAGCAGCGTTTTAAGAAATGATCGGAAACACCTGGCTAAATTTCAAATATTTCAAATCCCGTTGCCGCAGGCGGCGCGAATGCAAATGTATTCGCGCCAGCTGCGGCAAGTGCATTCACATATGCTGAAATACATGTTATAATACCTATATTGCAAAAGAGGAGGCACAAAGAATGGATCGTTTTCATTTTTCAGAAAAAGTCAATCATATTCAGCCCGGAATCTTTTCTGCGCTGAATCAGAAAAAGAATGAACTGCTTGCCCATGGGCGCAGGATATATAATTTATCGATCGGGACTCCTGATTTTAAACCGGCCCCGCATATCATGCAGGCGATGCAGGACGCCTGCAAAGATCCGGAGAATTACAAATACTCCCTTACGGATCTGCCGGAGCTGATAGAGGCGGTACAGTACAGGTATGAAAAAAGATTCGGGGTGCAACTTGAACCAGATGAGGTGATGTCGGTCTACGGGTCGCAGGAGGGGATGGCCCATATTGGCCTGGTCCTTTGTAATCAGGGGGAATCAATCCTGGTGCCTAATCCGGGGTATCCTCTGTTTGAGATGAGCGGTATCATGGCCGGTGCAACTGTTGAAACTTATAAGATAGAAGAGCGGAACGGTTATCTGCCTGATTTGGAGAGAATTCCGGAGGACGTGCTGGAAAGGACGAAATATATGGTCGTTTCCTACCCGCTCAATCCGGTTTGTGCGTGTGCGCCGGATGAATTTTATGAAAAGCTGATTGTGTTTGCCAGAAAACATCAAATCATTATTCTGCACGATAATGCTTATTCGGATATTATTTATACCCAAAAACAGGGACGATCCTTCCTTTCCTTTGAGGGAGCTAAGGAGGTTGGCATAGAGTTTTACTCTCTTTCAAAGTCCTATAATCTCACAGGCGCCAGAATTTCGTTTGTGGTGGGAAACAGGGAGATTGTAGAGAAGTTTAAGACGCTGCGCTCACAGATTGATTATGGGATATTCCTGCCTGTGCAGTATGCGGCCATCGCCGCACTGACCGGACCGGATGATTTTATCGAAGAGCAGCGTTTGGAGTATGAGAGAAGGAACAAAACGCTGTGCGCCGGATTGAGACGGATCGGCTGGGATGTACCAGACAGTGCGGGAACGATGTTTGTCTGGGCCAGGATACCGGAAAAATATGAGTCTTCATTAGCATTCTGTATGGAGCTGATGGAACGTACAGGACTGATTGTGACGCCGGGCAGTGCTTTTGGCAGCGAAGGGGAAGGATATATCAGAATGGCCCTTGTTGCAGGATCCCGGGAGATCGGGGAAATCCTGCAGGCTGTAGAAGCAGCGGACTTATTTTAAGAAGGATATGAGCGTGATTGAAACGGCTTGCGGCAAGCAATTTTCAATCACGCTTTTGACTTTATAATCTTCTCCTTAAGACGCATTTTATGTTGACTTCTAATTGGTATTATAATATAATACCAATTAGAAGGAGTACTATTTCTGACAGAAAAGAAAGGGCAATGTTATGCGGATATTTCAGAAAGGGTTTAACTATTCCCAGGATGGATACGGAAATAGGCTGGTCTATCATTTACAAGGGTGTAATATGAATTGCCCCTGGTGTTCGAATCCCGAAGGAATGAAGCGGGAAGGCGTACTAATAACAGAGGAAGAATGGCTCCTGGATGAAGTCTGCCCGCATCATGCGGTTCAAAACAAGAGGCTCGACAGGACGATATGCCGGGAATGCAGGGAAAAGGAATGTGTAACAAAGCATCGGACGAAGGGGATACGCCTTTCCTATGAAGAGATGGAGGTAGATGCTGTTGTAGAAGAGGTTACAGCGAACCGCCCTATGTTCTATGACGGAGGCGGGGTTACATTTACCGGGGGAGAGGCAACGCTGCAGTTTGATGAGCTGCTCGAGACCCTGGAACGCCTGCATGCAGCGGGAATACACACAGCATTGGAAACGAATGGCGCCAGTCCTCGCCTGAAGTTATGTCTTCCCTATATCGACCAGCTGATCATGGACTGCAAGCTGTGTGATGATGAAAAACACAGAATGGCAACCGGTATTTCCAATAAGCAGACCCTGGAGAATATAAGGCACGCTGCCAGAGTCCATCCCTGCCTGCATGTACGGGTTCCGCTGATCGGTGAAGTGAACGACAGCGAAGCGGATATCAAAGATTTTCTCGAATTCTTTCAAACCATCGGGGGAGATAATGTAACGTTTGAGATCTTGGCCTATCATGCGTTTGGAAAAAAGAAATGGGAACAGTGCGGGTGGGAATACCAGATGCCGGAAACGGCACATGTAAAAGAGGAGACAATCCAGCAGTTCAGGGAGAAAATCATGGAACTTGGCCTGAATTATATGCGTACATAAATTGATTTGCATATAAAAGTGTGTTTGAAAAGAGAGAAAGGAGCATCGGTTATGATGGCAGAAAAAGCATTAACGGCAGAAAAAATTACGGAACTTGCGAAAAAAAGATTTCAGGAGGAACGAAGCATAGACCATCTGGAAGGGTGGTTTCTGGCAAAAGAAATCATGAGAAGATGTGACAGTGAATTTAGGGAAGATCCGGATTCCATCCGCATTGCCAAAACTCTTGTGGAGATTGCCAGGGAACTTCCGCTGTGGATCAGCGACTATCACCTGTTTGCCGGAACCCAGGATGATTCCTTTGCGCGTTCCTACGCACTGATCAATCCGGCGTTCACGGTGGACTCTTTCAGCGGATACTGTGATCCGGTAGCTGTATTCGGAGATATCGACCCCATTGGTGATATCACCAGAGAAAGAATTGAGGATCTGCGGGAATATAACAATCACACGCAGTTTGCAGATGCTTTGCGCCGGGCCTATGATATAGCGGGTGACAGCACGAGTGAAGCCATATTTTTTATCGAACAGGTAACAGGACATCTGATTCCGGACGTACGGCCTATGCTGAAAGAGGGGATACATGGCGTTAAGGAGCGGATCCGGGAGCAGATGGCATCCGAAACAGACGAGGAGAAGAAGGTTTATTATACCGCAATGAATACGGCACTGGATGCGGCTCTCGTTCTTGCAGGCCGCTATGCGGATCTTGCCCATGAAAAATGGGAAAGTGCAGGGGAGGAGGATAAGCCAAGGTTTGCGATGATGGAAGATGCTCTGAGAAAGGTTCCGGGACGCGGGGCTGAGAATCTGTACGAGGCGGTTCAGTCCTTTATTCTAATATGGCAGACCATGTGTCTGGAGCAGACACCGAACCCCTTTGCATTTTCCGTGGGCAATGCGGACCGGATTTTCGAACCCTACCGGGCAATGGAAGGGACTGACCGGGAGACGGCAGCCGCTTTATTCAAGCATCTGCTTGTATTTTTCAATGTTGCGGACAGAAGCTGGGCGATCTCTCAGAATCTGATGATAGGCGGCAAATCAAATGAAGGGGAGGACCTGACAAATCCATCCTCTTATGCACTTCTGGATGCCTACTACGATATGAATCTGCCGCAGCCTATCCTCTCTGTTAAGCTTCATAAAAATACGCCCCAGGAACTATATGAGAGCATGGGCAGATTTTTCTTCACGCCGGGCTGCCTGACCCCATCGCTGTTTAATGACGATGCAGTATTCTGTGTCCTGAAAAACCAGAGCGGCGTGGAAGAAAAAGACCTGCAGGATTACTCGGTAGCCGGCTGCCAGGAGCCTTTGATCATGGGGAAAGACAATGGCAATACGACGAACAGCTGGCTGAATCTTGGCAAGATATTGGAGCTTTCCCTGAACGGAGGTGTCTCCACGATCACCGGCAGAAAGCTCGGTAAAAGCGACGAGGAGCTGGGATATGGGAATAAACGCGAGATTCTTGAAAATATCCGTTCCATATTTTATAGCAATCTGGAAGAATATACAGATAAGATGGTGGAATGTGCGAATGCGGCGTCAGAGGCGATTGGCCTGCTCCAGGTTCCATTCTTATCTTCTATGATGGGCGGAGTGGAGAGCGGGATCGATGTCAGAGACACGAAGCGCCAGGGAACAAGGTACAACGGAAGCGGCTGTCTGATTCACGGTCTGTCCGTAGTGGCGGATGCATTCACCGCCATTGACACACTGCTGGAGGAATGCCCCCAGGATGCGGACCGGCTGATCGAAGCGCTGCGCACGAATTATGAACAGGATCCGGAGATGCAGCAGTATCTTCTGACAGCGCCTAAATTCGGCAATAATATTGCAAAGGTGGATAACGAGGCCGCAGAGATCGCGAACCGTGTCAGTGACCTGATTGCATCCAAAAAGAATTATCTCGGCAACCCATTCCGGCCTGACTGGTCAACTCCGTCGACACATCTGCTTTATGGATACTGGGTAGGAGCCACGCCGGACGGCAGGAAGTCCAGAGAACAGCTGGGATACGGAGTGGATCCGCTGTATGGGGAAGCGCACCAGGGGCTTGGATTCAGGATGCTTTCTAATATGAAGCTTCCCTTCGATAAAATGAACGGCGGTTATGCTTCCCATCTGGGGATCAATCCGAATTATTTTAAAACCCAGGCGTTTGAGCAGAAAGGGAGGGAGTTCCGGGATAAGATAATATCCCCATTGTTCTATAATCCGCAGAAGGAGGGTGTATCTCCATTTTATCTGTACGTGAACGTAACAACACCCGACATGCTGCGCAAGGTACTGGCAAATCCGAAAAAATATGCCCCCAGCGGCGTATATATTATGAGAATCCATGGTACATTTGTTAACTTCCTGGATCTTTCACCGGATATTCAGGAGGATATTATTAAACGTCTGGATCTGGAGTCGACGAGGATGTAAAAAGGAGGTAACAGTTCAGACCTGTCTGAACGATTACAAAAGGAGGATCATATGCAGTATTATATAGGGATCGATCTGGGAACCTCCAGTGTAAAGTCTCTTCTTATGGAGGAAAATGGAAGGGCAGTGGAGACTGCACAGGAGGGGTATGAAATTATAAAACGGGAACAGCAGTATGCGGAGCAGGATATAGACCTGCTCTGTGATGCGGCCCTGCGTACGGTCAGGACACTGCTGGAGAAACATCCGGATGCGGGAGAGTGTATCAAAGGCGTGGGTTTTTCCGGACAAATGCACGGCCTGGTTGTAATTGGCAGAGACGGAAAACCCCTGAGAAATGCGATTATATGGGCCGATCAGCGCTCGCAGGAGGAGATTCAGAATCTATACTCCATCATACCAAAGGAGGAATATCACCAAATCTCGCTGAATTCCGTGAGCACCGGTTTTTTAATCAGCTCGCTGATGTGGGTGAAAGCGCATGAGCCGGAAGTCTATAATTCGATTGATAAGGTGATGCTGCCCAAGGACTATCTGCGTTACAGAATGTGCAAAGAACTGGGCACGGATATGTCCGATGCCTCTAGCACCGTTATTTTTGACACAAAAAGCAGGCACTGGGCCTGGGATTTCATAGACCGGCTGGGATTGGAGAGAGACTTCTTCGTACCGTGCCGCGAAGCCTATGAGACGGCAGGGGAATCAACTGCTGCGTGCGAGAGACTGACGGGACTGAAGGCAGGAACAAAGATCGTATATGGCGGAGGCGACAGCCTGATGCAGGCTGTGGGAAATGGAATTATATCACCGGGAACTTTATCGGCCAATATCGGGACGGCCAGCCAGCTGGCTTGTGCGGTCCGTACACCGTTGTATGACAAACTTTACAGGACAAACACATTTTGTCATGTACGAGAAGACAGATGGATGCTCATGGGTGCAAATCTGAGCGGAGGCGTGGCTTTGAAGTGGCTGATGAAAAATATTCTGGATATGCAGTCCTTCGATGAGATGACAGCCCTGGCTGAGACAGTTCCCGCCGGGAGCAGAGGCATTCTCTTTCTCCCCTATCTGAGCGGAGAGCGAACACCCTATAATGATCCGGATGCAAAAGGCATCTATCATGGCCTGACACTGAGTCATACTAAGGCAGAACTGATACGCAGCACAATGGAGGGGATTATCTTCGGACTGAAAAATTCTTTGGAAATCTTTCAGGATATGGGCGTTGAGTTTCAGCGTATCCTTGCATCCGGGGGCGGAGCAAGAGGCCGCCTCTTCCGGCAGATCCAGGCGGATATGTTCGGAAAAGAAATCTATACAAGCCTGATTCAGGAACAGGCTTGTATGGGGGCTGCCATCACGGCAGCAGTGGGCACGGGCGGCTATGCGTCATTTGAGGAGGCATGCGGCCGGATCGTCCGGCTCAGCAGCGATGTTGTGGTTCCGGATCCGGAAAATCAGAAAGTCTATGAGGAAAGATATCAGATCTATAAAGAGCTGTATCCCAGAAATAAAGAGCTGTTTTAACAATTTTCAGAATCAGGGGCAGAAAACAGGAATTTCCGGTATTGCATCGAAAATGCAGAAGGGCTATAATTGTTTGCATGAGTGAAGAAAATTTATACATCAACGTAAAAAACAGAATATGTGACATGATCTTTAACGGAACCTACCAGGAAGGGGAGCGGATACCTTCCGAACGCATACTGGCGGAGACCCTGGATGTGAGCCGGGTGACTGTGCGGAAGTCGCTGGACCTTTTGGAAAGTGAGCATCTGATTGTCAGGGAAGTCGGAAGCGGGACGAGAGTCTGTTTCCATAATTATGGCACCGCCAGCAGTATGGATATGATCGTACTGATAGCCCCTGCTAAGAATCCGTTTTTTGCAGAGTTTATCGCACATTTCCAGACCTATGCGGAACAGGAGGGATCCATGCTTCTCTATGTGGAAAAGCCGCGCACGGAAACCCTGGAGAACTGTCTCTACCGCCTTTATAAGCGGGGGCTTCAGAACACGGTGATATGGCTGGAAGATCTGCCGGTGGACATGGAAAAGCTGAAACGCCTCCGTGCGCTGGGCATGAACATGGTTTTCTTTGATACAGACAAAGGTCTTCCTTTCGCGGACTGTGTAGCGCTGGATAATGACGAGGCAGTGCGTACGCTCTGCGGCGAGCTGCAAAAAGAGGGCTGCAGGGACATCCGTTATGCAGGCTGGGACCGCCGGGACATATACAGCATCGCATGCCGTGAAGCGGCATGTCTGAAAGAAACAGGTGAAGAGGTACCTTTTCTTCATCTTCCGTGGGAATGCAGGCACAATGTAAGTGAATTTGTCCTGAATTATCTAAGGAGTTACAACAAACCCCTGCCTGACGCCATTGTCTGCGGTGACCGGGAAATCGCGGCGGCCGTGTCCTATTCGGTCCGGCGGCTGAAGGCGGTGCAGACCAAGGTGGCGGGGATTGATGATTTCCCGGAGGCCGGGAGGAGGCAGGTTGTCACATACAGGCAGAACCTGGAGGAGAGCGTGAAACAGATTTTTTACTGTCTGGCTATGCAGAACCAGAAACAGACTGAGTGGAAGGCAGCGCTCTGTAAGGTGGAAGGAACGCTCACTTGTTATTGATGAATAAATCCAGAAGTGCTATACTATAACGTGTTTGAAAATTCGTACCCGCAGGGCATTGCGCAGCATATGCTCTGCGGGTGTCTCTGCGGATGGCCGCAGAATTCTATCAGAATGGGAGAAAATGAATATGGAGTACAGTGAAGTAATCAAAAATGCAAGATCATGTATGGGCCCTTACTGCAAGGCATGTAATATCTGTAATGGAGCTGCCTGCAGAAATACAATGCCGGGACCGGGCTCCAAAGGAGTCGGTGACCTCGCAGCACGAAATTACCAGAAATGGCAGGAGATCCGTATCAATATGGATACCCTCTGTGAGCAGAAGCAGGTGAAGACAGAGACCGAATTGTTCGGAAAAGAATTCTCCGCCCCGTTTTTTGCCGGCCCGGTGGGCGCTGTGAAGCTGCACTACGGCGATAAATATTCGGATCAAGAGTATAATGATATATTGGTTTCCGCCTGTGCACAGAATGGAATAGCGGCGTTTACGGGGGATGGGACAGATTATAATGTCATGATAGAAGCCACAAAAGCGATCACGAAACTTGACGGCATGGGCATTCCCACTGTTAAACCGTGGGATATGGGAACAATCAGAGAAAAGATGGAGCTTGTGAAGAAGTCAGGTGCATTTGCGGTGGCAATGGATATCGATGCGGCCGGTCTTCCTTTTTTGCAGAATCTGAATCCTCCTGCAGGAAGCAAGTCTGTGGAAGAATTGAAAGAGATCGTGAAGATTGCAGAGATCCCGTTTATCTTAAAGGGCATTATGACGCCCAGGGCTGCTCTTAAGGCAAAGGAAGCCGGAGTCCGGGGTATCGTCGTATCCAACCATGGGGGACGCGTGCTGGATCAGTGCCCGGCGACGGCGGAGGTCCTGCCGTCTATTGCCGAAGCAGTGAAGGGGGACATGACGATTTTTGTTGACGGTGGAATCCGGACAGGGATCGATGTATTTAAAGCACTTGCACTCGGGGCAGACGCGGTCCTGATTGCCCGTCCGTTCGTGACCGCGGTATACGGCGGGGAGGAAGACGGTGTCAAAGCGTATATCAACAGGATTGAAGCAGAACTAAAAGATACCATGTCTATGTGCGGGGCGTTCACTCTTTCAGATATCCGGCGTGATATGATCTGGAACTAAACATTGTTTCCAGAAGTTACCAGTTTATTTTTTAACAAAATTTCATTCGTTATGCTCCTCCTTTTTTGTGAAAGATTTTGTATTGACGATGCAGGCTGTATGGTGGTAGTATTGTTTGTACGGCACAGGATATAGTTTGTGAATTGCGCAGTGAATACTAAATATAGAATAAATGACAACAGGAAAGGAAGAAGACAGCATGATGCATGTAGTAAAAAAGGACGGAACAAAAGAAGATTTTAACGTGCATAAAGTGGTTGTTGCGGTGAACAAATCGGCCTACCGCGCACTCATCAAGTTTACGGATGAAGAACTGGATTATATCTGCCGCTTTGTGGAAGAAAAGGTACAGTCCATGGCTATAACGGACATCCCGATCGCTGAGATGCACAATGTAGTGGAGGGAGCGCTGGAGAAAGTGAATCCGGTCGTTGCGAAGAGCTACAGGGATTACCGGAATTATAAGCAGGATTTTGTACAGATGCTGGACGAGGTTTATAAAAAGAGCCAGTCCATTATGTACATTGGAGACAAAGAGAACAGCAATACAGACAGCGCCCTTGTTTCCACAAAAAGAAGCCTGATTTTCAACGAGCTGAATAAGGAGTTATATAAGAAGTTTTTCCTGACCGTTGAGGAGATACAGGCGATCAGGGAAGGATACATCTACATACATGATATGTCTGCCAGAAGAGACACCATGAACTGCTGCCTCTTTGACGTGAAGAGCGTGTTAAACGGCGGGTTTGAGATGGGAAATCTCTGGTACAATGAGCCAAAGACACTGGATACGGCTTTTGATGTGATCGGAGACATCGTGCTCAGCGCCGCAAGCCAGCAGTACGGCGGTTTCACAGTGCCGAGTGTGGACGAGATCCTGGAGCCCTACGCGGAAAAATCACACAATAAACTGATTGAAAAGTATAGAAATCTGGGGCTTCCTGAGGATAAAGTGCAGGAAGTTGCCTGGAAGGATCTTGAAAAAGAGATGGAGCAAGGTTTCCAGGGATGGGAATATAAGTTTAATTCCGTATCCTCAAGCAGGGGGGACTACCCGTTCATCACCGTGAGCGCGGGTACACGAACCAGCGAATACGGGAAACTTGCCACAAAGAAGATGCTGGAAGTCCGCCGGAAAGGGCAGGGAAAAGAGGGGCATAAAAAGCCAGTGCTGTTCCCGAAGATTGTATTTCTATACGATGAGAACCTGCACGGGCCGGGAAAACCGCTGGAGGATGTTTTTGAAGCGGGGATTGAATGTTCCAGAAAGACGATGTATCCCGATTGGCTCAGCCTGACAGGCGAGGGATATGTTCCAAGTATCTATAAAAAATATGGCAAGATCATCAGCCCGATGGGCTGCCGCGCATTTCTGTCACCCTGGTATGAAAGAGGAGGAATGGAACCGGCCGATGAGAACGATTCACCGGTGTTTGTGGGACGGTTCAATATCGGAGCCATCAGCCTGCATCTGCCGATGATTTATGCAAAGGCACAGCAAGAGAGCAGAACCTTCCATGATGTGCTGGATTATTATATGAACCTGATCAGAAGGCTTCATCAGAGGACTTACGCTTATCTGGGAGAGATGAAGGCGTCCACGAATCCGCTCGCATACTGTGAAGGCGGCTTCTATGGCGGACATCTGGGACTGTATGATAAGATAAAGCCACTGTTAAAATCTGCCACCGCATCATTTGGCATAACTGCCCTGAATGAACTGCAGCAGATCCATAACAAGAAGTCTCTTGCAGAAGACGGTGCATTTGCGCTGGAAACATTAAATTACATTAATGATAAGGTCAATGAATTCAAAAAAGAAGACGGGCATCTGTACGCCATTTACGGAACGCCGGCAGAGAATCTCTGTGGGGTGCAGGTACAGCAGTTCCGTAAAAAATACGGAATTATTGAAAATGTTTCTGACAGGGAATATGTAAGCAACAGCTTCCACTGCCATGTCAGCGAAGAGATCACTCCGATTGAGAAGCAGGATCTGGAGGGACGCTTCTGGAATCTGAGCAACGGCGGTAAGATTCAGTATGTGAAGTATCCCATCAGCTACAATACGGAAGCAGTGAAGGCGCTGGTCAGAAGAGCGATGGCAAAAGGATACTACGAGGGCGTCAATCTGTCCTTATCTTACTGCGATGACTGCGGCCATGAAGAACTGGATATGGATGTGTGCCCGGTGTGCGGAAGTAAGAATCTGACCAAGATAGACCGGATGAACGGTTATTTATCATACTCCAGAGTGAAAGGCGACACAAGACTTAATGATGCCAAGATGGCGGAGATTGCGGAAAGGAAAAGTATGTAACATGCAGTATCACAATATTACAAAAGATGATATGCTTAACGGTGATGGACTGCGGGTCGTCCTGTGGACAGCGGGCTGCACACACGGATGCAGGGAATGCCACAATCCTGTTACATGGGACCCGGACGGCGGGCTCCCCTTTGAAGAAGAAGCAAAGCAGGAATTATTTGAACAGCTGGAAAAAGATTATATCAGCGGTATTACATACAGCGGCGGAGATCCGCTGTTTCCAGCCAGCAGGGAATGTATTACAGCGCTAGCAAAAGAAATCCGTGCAAGATTTCCGGACAAAACCCAGTGGCTTTATACCGGTTTTGAATGGGAAGAGGTCAAAAACCTGCCTGTAATGCAATATCTGGATGTTATCGTAGATGGAAAGTTTGAAATCGACCAAAAGGACACGCAGCTGCACTGGAAGGGCAGTGCAAACCAGAAAGTGATTGACGTTCAGGAAAGCCTGAAAAAGCAGCAGATTGTGCTGCACGACTCATAACCAAAGGGCGCCGCGCAATACATATGCAGCGGCGGGGGCTGCGGCAGAGCAGCAGATTAAGGTTAACAAAGGAGAAAGAACATGCAGAGAATTGCCAAGTTTCATAAAGTGAGCCTGGAGCAGTTTAAAAAAGACTGGATCGATACATTCGGACTGGAAGACGAAGCAGATATCCAGGAAATATATGACGGAATCAAGCTGCCAAGAAGAGCGACAGCAGGTTCTGCGGGCTATGATTTTTATGCCCCTGTCCGCCTGGTGCTGGAGCCGGGACAGACGATCAAGGTTCCTACTGGTATCCGTGCAGAGATGGAGAACTCCTGGGTTCTCAAGTGTTATCCGAGAAGCGGCCTGGGTTTCAAATATAGGCTGCAATTGAATAATACGGTAGGAATTATAGACAGCGATTACTTCTACTCTGATAATGAAGGACATATTTTTTCAAAGATAACGAATGATACGAAGGAAGAAAAAGTTGTCGATATAGGCAGAGGTGAAGGCTTCATGCAGGGGATCTTCATCGAATACGGCATTACTGTCGACGATGATGTCACAGAGACCAGGAACGGGGGTTTTGGAAGTACAACAAAGCAAAGTCTTTGATAAAAAAGCAGATATCAAGAGCACGTTTTATGATGGGAGACCATTTCATAGGACGTGCTCTTTTTAATCGATTGCATAATTCAGGAAGAACCGGGGATTCTAACCATAGAGATTATCTGTTTCCAAAGGACAGTAAAAGAGAAAGGGTAGAGATTCCATGATTGAGAAAAATACGAAAAAAGTCAGTAGCTCCTTCCAGGAAAATATAGAATATATGAATCAGGTTCTGCCGGTTCAGGAAAGCTTTGATGTGATTCAGCGGGATATGCTTATCGGCGGAAAAAAGGCAAGCTTTTATTTTATAGACGGATTTACCAAGGATGAGACCATGCTGAAGATCATGACATCGTTTTTCGGTCTTCAAGCAGATGCTATGCCTGAGGATGCTACCTCATTTGCCCAGCAATGCATCCCATATGTGGAGGTTGACATCATTGGAGACTTTGACCAGGTATTGCGGAACATTTTGTCAGGGGTTACGTGCCTGTTCATTGACGGATATGAGGTGTGCATTGCAATCGACTGCCGCACTTATCCGGCCAGAAGCGTTGAGGAACCGGAGAAGGATAAGTCCCTCAGAGGTTCAAGGGACGGATTTGTAGAGACAATCGTGTTCAATACAGCCCTGATGCGCAGGCGTATCCGCGATCCGCACCTGATTATGGAGATGGTGGAGGCCGGTCAGACAAGCAGAACAGATATATCGCTCTGTTACATGTCTGACCGTGTGGATCAGGAACTGCTTAAGAATGTACAGGAGAGAATCAAGAACCTAGAGCTGGACGATTTGAGGATGAACACGCAGAGCCTGGCAGATGCCATGTTTAAGCGAAAATGGTTCAATCCATTTCCAAAATTCAAGTTTACGGAGCGGCCGGATACAGCAGCAGCGTGCCTGCTGGAGGGAAAGGTTGTAATACTGGTGGACAATTCGCCTTCCGCGATGATACTGCCCACTTCTATATTTGATATGATAGAGGAGGCAAATGATTACTATTTTCCTACGCTTACGGGGGTTTACCTCAAAATATCCCGGGCGCTGATCACCATACTCACGGTGTTTCTGACTCCTGTTTTTCTGTTGTTTATGCAGAACCCGAACTGGCTGCCGGATGTGTTTGCGTTTGTTGCGGTAAAAGATACGGTCAACATTCCGTTAATATTCCAGCTATTGATACTGGAACTATCGATTGACGGCTTGCGGCTTGCGGCCCTGAATACGCCGAGTATGCTCAGCACGCCGCTCAGTGTAATAGCGGGTCTTGTCATGGGAGAATTCTCGGTAAAGTCTGGCTGGTTTAATTCGGAGGTGATGCTCTATATGGCCTTTGTTGCGGTAGCAAACTATACGCAGCCCAACTTTGAACTGGGGTATGCACTAAAATTCATGCGGCTTTTACTGCTGATACTGACTGCCTGCTTCAACGCCGTTGGATTTGTGATCGGATGCATTCTGATCGTATGCTTCCTGGCATTTAATAAGACGTTATCCGGAAGAAACTATCTAAATATAAAACTTCAGTAGCAGAATCAGCGGTAAAGCATCCTGAAAATCAATGCCCTGTTCTTCCCAAAGCAATATGGGAAGGACAGGGCATGCCGTTTTATCATCTTTGCGCTGTCTCTCTCATATCAGCTCCCTTTTTATACAGGCGCAGCCCGGCGGCTGTCAGAAGAACCGCCGCAGCTGCCACCATAATAAAGAGAAGGGGGCTGCTTGTGTAAACAACTAAAAAGTTCAGATAGCTGCCGAATAGATTGAACAGGATATGAAACAGAATAGCAGGATAGATGCTTCTCCCTAATTTTAAAATGCATCCCAAAATAATTCCTATTAAAAATGCATAAATCCCCTGTATCAGATTCATATGATAGACGCCAAAGAGAACTGCCTGTAACAAATTGGCGGCCCAGAAAGGGAGTGCCTTCCGGAAAAAATGAAGCATCAATCCACGGAAAATCAGTTCTTCACAGACAGGCGCAAGAATTACAGCGTAGACGGTCAGAAGCACCGTCATATCGTTCATGCCGGCGCTCTCAAACAGCTGGTTATAGCTTTCGTACCAGTCAGGCCGGAAATTAGCCACCACAATAATCAGATATGAAGCAATGTACTGCATGGAAACCATCAGGATGAAACACGCCAGCAGCATCCTGGCGTTGAAAATCTGTCCCGGCCGGCGCTTCCGCATCCCTTTGGGAACCGCTGCGATGCGATACCAGGTTCCTAGAAGCAGGATGGTCACCGCGCTGTATAAGAACATAATTTTAGTATTAAAACCGGAATCGAGTAAGATGTTACCAAACGCGTATATGTCAAAACCCCCTGAAGAAAATAAACACATATAAAGAGCTTGGAATAAGGAGCAGATCAGACTGGCTAAGATCTGGATTGCGAATGCAGCTGCCAGCGGAAGCAGCGCCATAAGAAAGTAACCGGCCTTTTTGAGTATGTTTTTAATTAGAATCGACCTCCTTTTAAAGCAAATCTTAAAATGATTCATACTGTATACCCAAAGGGCATCCCGTAACACATACCCCTTCGGGTATAAAAAAGACTGTTGTTTTAGATTTCAGTATATCACAGGTAAATAAGAAGTTCCATATAGAATCCGGAATGTTAGTGTGTTATACTATATTCATTGTTCCGGTTTACAGCACAGCTTCACAACCGGAATCGGCCTGGCCCTATAAAGCCGGTTTGAAGGGGCAGGGTTATATAGAAAATTAAGTGAAGAAAAGAGGTAGTTTTAGTTGGAAGAGAACAGGGAAATTGAAAAAGCAGACAGTGCGGGAAATCCGGGAAAGGATGAGAGACTGGGCAGTGCGCCGCTTGGAAAATTGATCGCCGAGATGGCGGTTCCGGCAGTGGCAGCCCAGATTATCAATGTACTCTACAATATCGTAGACCGTATTTATATAGGGCATATTCATGGTTACGGCGACATGGCGCTGACAGGAGTGGGGGTAACCTTTCCGATTCTAATGGTGATCGCGGCCTTCAGTGCATTTGCAGGCATGGGCGGCGCACCGCTGGCATCCATACAGCTGGGAAAGAAAAATTACGAAGGTGCCGAAAAGATTCTGGGTAATTGCGTAGGATTGCTGCTGATTTTTTCGGTGATTCTGACAGTCGGATTCTTGATATTCAAGACTCCCATACTATATGCATTTGGCGCCAGCGATACAACCATAGTCTATGCGGAACAGTACATAAGTATTTATTTGATCGGAACCATATTTGTACAGTTCGCCGTGGGGCTTAATACGTTTATTAGCGGACAGGGGAACGCCAGGATCGCCATGTTTTCCGTGCTGATTGGGGCCGTGATTAACATCGTGCTGGATCCTATCCTGATCTTTGCAGCAGGAATGGGCGTACGGGGCGCGGCGCTGGCGACGATCATTTCCCAGGCGGTAAGCGCCCTCTGGGTGATATGGTTTCTGACTTCAAAGAAAAGTGTCATCCGTATCCGCAGAAAGTATATCCGCCTGAATGCGAAAACAGTGGGGAGCATAGCGGCGCTCGGCGTATCTCCTTTTATCATGCAGAGCACGGAGAGCCTGGTTATGATTACCCTGAATTCCGGGCTTCAGAAATATGGAGGAGATCTGTACGTGGGCACCATGTCCATTATGTCGAGCATCATGCAGCTGATCGTAATTCCCGTGCAGGGCGCGGCCCAGGGAGTACAGCCGATCATGAGCTATAATTACGGCGCCGGCAAACTGGAAAGGGTAAGAGGTGCTTTTGCACGTATGGTTGTGATATGTTTGACTGCCACGGTTGTATTGGCCGGACTTGCCGTCATAAAGCCGGCAATATATGCCAGACTGTTTACAAGCAATCAGGAATTGATCGCGCTGACCTGTAAGGTAATGCCGGTATATTTCCTGGGAATCACGGTGTTTGGAATCCAGATGGCATGCCAGACCACATTCCTGGCGCTGGGCCAGGCAAAAGTCTCGCTGATCATTGCACTTTTGCGTAAGGTGATTCTGCTGATACCACTTGCTATTATCCTTCCGAAGTTCATGGGAGTCATGGGAATCTACAGAGCCGAGCCGATAGCTGATTTTACTTCCGTGGCTGTTTCAGTGCTTCTCTTTTTCCTTACGGCCAAAAAGATTTTGCGTTCTGACGAAAAAAATGATATGATAGGAAAAGCTTAAATTACAGGAGGGAAGGATATGAGAGAATTTATAGTTACAGTTAACAGTACGGTAGACTTGCCAAGGGAATGGGTAGAAGAGAGGAATGTACCGGTTGTTCCTTTAAAATATACAATCGACGGCGAAACCTATACAGATATGTATGGTCTCACCGGCAAAGAATTTTTTGCAAAGTTGAGAGAAGGGCATATGTCCGTGACCTCCCAGGTGAATCCGGATGAGGCCAAGGCAGCCCTGGAGCCATATTTAAAAGAAGGAAAAGACATACTCCACCTGGGATTTTCATCAGGCCTCAGCGGCACATACAACAGCATGAGGATTGCAGGGGAAGAGCTGGCCGAAAAGTATCCGGAAGCCAAGGTCATCATCATAGACACGCTCTGCGCATGTCTGGGAGAAGGCCTTCTCCTCTACAAAGTGCTGCAGCAGAAAGATGCAGGCAGAAGCATCGATGAGATCGCACGGTGGGTAGAAGAGAACAAGCTGCATATCTGCCACAACGTAACCGTAGACGACCTGCATCATCTGCACAAAGGCGGACGCGTATCAAAAGCCACGGCAATCGTAGGCACCATGGTCAAGATCAAGCCGATCATCCACGTAGACAACGAAGGCAAGCTGCAGGTAATCGCAAAAGAGCGGGGCCGCAAGCGTTCACTGAACAAGATCGTTGAAATGGCCGCAGAGAGAGCAAAGGGCTGGGACAACGACATTGTCATGGTCACACACGGAGACTGCATCGAAGAAGCAGAATACGTGGCGGAACTGGCCAAAGAAAAACTTGGGGCCAAGGAAGTCCTGATCAACAACATCGGAACCGTAATTGGAAGCCATACAGGACCTGGAGTCGTAGCCATCTTCTACATGGGGGAAGAGCGGTAGTGTGAGGGGGTGTGGCTGGTATGGGGACGCCTGCCTATGCCCACCCTCTAGGGAATGGTCTGTCTTCCGGCAGGATGCGCCCAGCTAAGTGAAAGACGGGCATGGGGGACGGCGGGGGTATGTATGCCGTATCAGATGGCTCAAAGTGCGTGTTAGAAGCCGTTAGAGAAAAAACAGGGAACATGGAGGGCAGAATTTGTTTTACCAAAACAAATTCTGTTGCCGCCGGCGGCGCGAATGCATCGGCATTCGGGCCAACTGCGGCAAGTACCTCCATGTTCCCTGTTTTTTCTCTTACGGCTTCTTCACAAACGGCCGCCAACTGAAACGGCATACATACCCCCGCCGTCCCCCATGCCCTTCTTTCACTTAGCGCCCCTTCTGGATCTCCCTCCCCTAGAGACTCATAATCCCTAAGGCATTCATTACGGAGCTGATCAGGATAAGCACCAGTAAGATAGGCGCGATCCATTTTATCATGATTGTAAAAAGTTTTTTACTCTTAAAGGCTGCGCCTTCTGCGGACGCCTCTTCGATGATGGTTTTGGGTTTGATGAAAAAACCAACAAAGATACAGGTGAAGAGCGCTACGATCGGCATTAGGACGCTGTTACTCATAAAGTCCCAGAAGTCCAGTATGGACATTCCGATTGGCTGGATGAAATCCCAGACTCCGAATCCGAGGGAGGAAGGGATTCCCATCAGCAGTACGTAGATTACTACGATGATACAAGTGAATTTTCTTTTCCATTTGAACCGGTCCATCAGGATGGAGACGATTGTTTCCATCAAGGAAATGGCTGAGGTTACTGCGGCAAAGAATACCAGTATAAAGAATACGGTTCCTACAAATCCTCCCATTGGCATGCTCGCAAATACTTTGGGCAGTGTAATGAACATCAGCCCTGGGCCTGCGCTGAGGGCGGACTGGTCCCCGCCGGAGAAGATAAATACGGCAGGAACGATCATGAGCCCGGCAAAGAATGCAATACCGGTATCGAATATTTCAATCTGCCGCACGGAGCCTTCCAGGCTGGTAGACTTTTTCATATAAGATCCATAAGTAATCATAATGCCCATTGCCAGTGACATGGAATAGAAGAGCTGCCCCATGGCCGCAAGCAACGTCTTGACCGAAAAGTCGGACATGTGGGGCATGATGTAATATTTGAGGCCTTCTATGGCTCCGTCCATTGTTAAAACGTAGATAGAGATCCCGATGGTGAGGACTACGAGTACCGGCATCAGGAACTTACTGACAGTTTCAATTCCCTTTTCAACACCTAAAATCACTACAACCGCCGTGAAAACAACGAATAATGCAAACCATAGTATGGGGCTCCTGACTCCGCCGATAAATGTGGTGAAATAGTCATCTCCTGCGGCTGCTTTTGTTCCCCCTGTTACAAACGTAGCAAAATACTTGATCACCCATCCGCCGATAACGGAATAGTAGGGTAGTATGATGATCGGTACCACAGCGGCCAGGACTCCGAGAAATCCAAAGCGTTTATCAAGCTTTTTAAAAGCTCCGATTGCACTCAGGCCTGTCTTGCGGCCGAGGGCAATTTCGGCAACCATAAGGGTAAAACCGAAAGTTATGGCTAGGATAATATAGCATAATAAAAATGTTCCTCCGCCATATTTGGCTACGAGATATGGGAAACGCCATATGTTTCCGAGACCTACAGCAGAACCGGCGGCAGCCAGAATAAAGCCGATTTTACTGGTGAAATTACTTCTGTTTTCGTTCATTTGATAAAAAAACCTCCTCATTTTGACCCGTAATATTAGACACTAATGGCTATATTATGACATGAAGCCCGGCTGTTGACAAGTGAAATTAACCAATTCCACCGTAAAAAATTCCAAGAATATATACAAGAACGGCAACACCGCAGAATACGTATTTGGTCATGGGCTCGAACCATTTGCCGACCATTTTCTTTCTGCCCGTCTGAACGGATTCCCGGGCAAAACCTCTGCGGCAGACCCAGAACATCGTGATTCCTGCCAGGAGGGCGCCGAGCGGAATAACATAGATCGATATGGTATCCATCCAGATGCTGAGCAGGTCACCTTCTACAAAGATACCGATGCCGAGTGTAATCACTCCGATGATGGCAATCGACTTTACACGGGAAAGTCCAAAACGGCTCTGCAGAGCTTCCACGGGGCTTTCCAGAAGGTTCATCAGGGAGGTAACCCCTGCACAGAGCACCGCAAAAAAGAATACCACGGCAAACAGGCGGCCGAAAGGAAGGCTCCTGATGACCGCCGGGATCGTAACAAACAGAAGCCCGGGACCGGAATCGGGAGACATGCCGTAAGCGAAAACTGCCGGGATAATAACGATTCCGGCCAGAAGCGCGGCCAGCGTATCAAAGACAGCCACATTTTTTGCACAGCTGATGATGTCCACGTCCTTTTTCAGGTAGCTTCCGTATACAACCGTGCCGCTGCCTGCAAGGGAAAGGGAGAAGAATGCCTGTCCCATTGCAAAAACCCAGGTCTTTGGATTGGCCATGGCTCCCCAGTCCGGTTTGAATAAATAAGCATACCCCGAAAAGGATCCTGGCAGCATGGCAACGCGTACTGCCAGAAAGATAAACAGTATAAAAAATGCAGGCATCATGACCTTATTGATTTTTTCGATTCCGTGTGAGATGCCAAAGGACATACAGACCAGGACAATCAAAAGCCCCAGAAAATGCCAGGGTATACTCCCGAAATCCTGCGCCAGCGCTCCGAAGACCTCTCCCGGTTCCCGGGAACCCAGAATGTCCCCTGTTATAGAAGAGAAAAGAAAACGCAGGATCCATCCGATGACAACACTGTATCCAATGGCAATCCCAAGGGAGCCGATGACTGGAATCAGCCCCACCAGGCTTCCAAGACCCGGTGCATTTCTCTGCGCGAATCCTTTTTTGAAAGCGCCCAACGGCCCGGACTGCATTGCGCGCCCGAAAGCCATCTCACCAATCACGCCGGTCAGGCCGATCAGCACAACAAACAGGATATAAGGAATTAAAAATGCAAATCCGCCGAATTCTCCGATTCGATAGGGAAAGAGCCAGATATTGGCCATGCCGACGGAACTCCCGATACAGGCAATGATAAATCCCCATTTATTTTTGAATTTGTCTTCTGACGGCTTGCTCTTTGCCCCATTTTGCTGTAAACTACTCATAGTTATTCCTCTTTTCTGTAAAAGTAGCAATATTATAACATAGTTTATCGGAAAAATTAAGAGGAAATCTATTGACATTCACCTGAAAATGTGATAGATTATAACCTGCGTGAGGCAAAAAATAAAGTAGAGTATCCACTCTCACCATAGCACAATCGGGTGACTATTGGTTTGATATTGAAACATTTACACGGTCATTGGCTGTGTATGTCAATATGCGGGTGGAGATGTTCACTCGTTTTTTTAATTTTATAGGAAATCAGATCCTATGAAACGGTTTGCTTTCGCGGAAGAACCTGAAGGAAATTCATTTGATGGAGGTATACAACAATTAGCGATTTAATGATTAATGAGCAGATCAGAGACAAAGAAGTTCGTCTGGTTAGTGAGGATGGGGAACAGTTAGGAATTATGTCATCCAGAGAGGCCCTGAAGATGGCCATGGATGCGGAACTTGATTTGGTGAAGATTGCACCGATGGCGAAACCGCCGGTCTGCAAGATTATTGATTATGGCAAATTTAAATACGAGCAGACACAAAAAGACAAGGAAGCTAAGAAAAAGCAGAAGACTGTTGAGTTAAAGGAAGTGCGTCTGTCACCTAATATCGATACGAATGACCTGAATACAAAGGTTAACAATGCAAAGAAGTTTATCGCAAAAGGTAACAAAGTCAAAGTGACACTGCGTTTCCGTGGAAGAGAGATGGCTCATATACAGCAGAGCAGACATGTTCTGGACGATTTTGCACGGATGCTTTCAGATATTGCGGTTATTGAGAAACCTGCAAAACTTGAAGGAAGAAGCATGAGCATAGTTTTAACTGAAAAACGTTAAAAATATATTATTACGGGTGTTTATACACTCAGTAAACGCACAATGAAGGAGGAAATACATCATGCCAAAAATCAAAACGAATAGAGCGGCAGCAAAGCGCTTCAAAGTAACAGGTACAGGGAAACTGAAAAGAAATAAAGCATATAAGAGCCATATCTTAACAAAGAAGTCTACAAAGAGAAAAAGAAATCTCAGACACCCGGCTATCACAGATGCTACAAATGTAAAAAACATGAAGAAAGTATTACCATATCTGTAAGATTTGGAAGTTGATGAAGGAGGATTAAGAAATGGCAAGAGTTAAAGGCGGTATGAACGCTAGAAAAAAACATAACAGAACCTTAAAGTTAGCAAAAGGATACAGAGGAGCACGTTCCAAACAGTACAGAGTTGCAAAACAGTCTGTAATGAGAGCGCTTACATCATCTTATGCAGGAAGAAAACAGCGCAAACGTCAGATGAGACAGTTATGGATCGCTCGTATCAATGCTGCAGCAAGAATGAATGGATTATCATACAGCAAGTTCATGCATGGACTGAAACTGGCTGAAGTGGATATGAATAGAAAGATGCTGGCTGAACTGGCAGTAAGCGACAAAGAAGGTTTCGCTACACTGGCAGAGGTTGCAAAAGCAAAGATTGCATAGTAAAATAATACTATGAAGCCCGAACCCCCTAGGGACTCGGGCTTTTTTCATTTTCTATGTGGGATTTGGATGGACAGGAGATGTTTGTATGAGAAATCATGAAGTTACAACAAAGCAGCCTTTATTAAATGAAGACGGAAGCCTGAGGGAACCAGGATGGTCCAGGCAGCTTATCCAGGAATATAACCGAAACCAGATTAGAGCGTCCAGGCTTCGGATCAAAGAATGGGATTATTATTTGGTGCTGAACCAGGACTTCGCAGTGGCATTTACGCTATCGGACGATGGGTATATAGGCCTTCAGTCAGTCTCTCTTCTGAATTTTAAAGGAGGATGGGAACACACGGAGACAATTCTAAATAAATTTCCCATGGGGAAGATGAAGATGCCATCCACTTCGTCAGAAGGAAATATCCGTTACAAAGATAAACGTCTGAAGATGGAATTCTGCGTGGAACCCGGAAAGCGGACGATTATCTGTGATTTCAAGGACTTCTGGGACGGAAAGCCCTTATACTGTGAGATAACACTTTCCCAGCCACCGATGGACACAATGGTTATCGCCACGCCCTGGAAGAACAAAAAGACGGCCTTTTATTACAACCAGAAAATAAACTGTATGCGTGCCGAAGGATCCGTGACGTTTGACGGAACCACCTACTGGTTCAGCCCGGAGACGGATTACGGAACCCTGGACTGGGGACGCGGCGTATGGACCTATGACAACCGCTGGTACTGGGGGTCAGGAAACGGAACCGTGGGAGGAAGGCCCTTTGGTTTTAATATAGGTTATGGATTCGGCGACACGTCTGCAGCAACGGAAAATATGCTGTTCTATGACGGCGTATGTCATAAGCTGGATGATGTAACATTTCACATTCCAAAGGACGATTACATGAAGCCCTGGCGTTTTACATCCAGCGATGGCAGGTTTGAGATGGACTTCGAGCCGGTATTGGATCGGGCGGCCAAAATATCAGCGTTGGTAATTGCCTCTGACCAGCATCAGGTCTTTGGAAAGATGAGCGGCAGGGCTGTACTGGATAACGGGATGTTTATCGAATTAAAAGACTTTATGTGCTTTGCGGAAGATGTGCATAATCGCTACTAAATCGGGATTTAGCGACGAGCTTTAGTTTCGGCGCGGATGGGGACGCTCCATAAAGGGATAGCCGAAAACCTCCCGGAGAACATCCATGTCCTTTCAAAAACGCGGCCGCGGACCTAAGAAATTCTAGGCGGGAAACAGCCCTGAAAATGGAGCACCACTGACACATCACGAGAAATCCGATGATTTCTCGCGCTGGGTCAGCTGATTTTTGGATTCGGAATCCAAAAATCTCTCCATTTTCAGGGCTGTTTCCCACCAAGAATTTCTAAGGTTCGCTTTGAGCGTTTTTGAAAGGACATGGATGTTCTCCGGGAGGTTTTCAGCTATCCCTTCATGGAGCTGGTGCATCCGACCGGCAGGAAAAAGCTCGTTTCTAAGGAGGGGCCTCAAACGGGGGCAGCGTATGGATATAGAATTGGCTGTTTTTTTATGTCCCCAGTAGGTGTATATAAGTAAGGTGATACGGCTTCCAGTTCATACATATCTGGAAGATGAAAAGACACGCATAGCCAATCCACATCCGCTGCCCTGGTCCGGCCTCCCTGTCATGAAGCGTCCCCATCCGTCGACTAGGCTAAAGCTAGCCGACTAAATCCCGATTTAAAAAAAAGTATTGACATTTGAAAGTTCCCGTAGTAAAGTATTTATCAAACCTATGAGGAAGAGCAAGTACCTTTTGTACTTACCACACAGAGAGCTGCAGGCGGTGGGATTGCGGCAGGACAAGACAGATGGGAATGGGCTTCTGAGGGCGAACTGAAAGTTACAGTAGGTGAGCCGGAGAGAGTACTCCGTTAACAAAGTCAGCATATGTTAGTATGCATGAGAGGATGCGTTCGCCGCATCAAGCTGGGTGGCACCGCAGGAGTTTTGATGATTCATACTCTTGTCCCTGCAATAATTTATTGTGAGGGATAGGAGTATTTTTTGTGCAGATAAAAAGGCTTATCCCTAAAAGAAGAAAGGAGATTTATAAAATGAGTGAAAACAAAATTCCCTACAAGATTTATCTGGAAGAGAGCGAGATGCCGAAGGAGTGGTACAATGTCAGGGCCGATATGAAGAATAAGCCGGCCCCGCTTCTGAATCCGGGGACTTTAAAGCCTATGACCGCTGAAGAACTGGGGGTTGTATTCTGTGAAGAACTGGTGAAACAGGAACTTGATAATGACAACCGTTATATTGAGATTCCGGAGAAAATACGGGATTTTTATAAGATGTACCGCCCGGCTCCACTTGTCAGGGCATACTGCCTGGAGGAGAAGCTGCAGACTCCGGCGAAGATTTACTATAAGTTCGAGGGAAATAATACAAGTGGAAGCCATAAACTGAATTCTGCGATTGCGCAGGCCTTTTATGCAAAGGATCAGGGCCTCAAAGGTGTGACAACAGAAACAGGCGCAGGCCAGTGGGGAACAGCCCTCTCTATGGCTTGCTCCTATCTGGATCTGGATTGTAAAGTATACATGGTAAAATGTTCATACGAACAGAAGCCGTTTAGAAGAGAAGTGATGCGGACATATGGGGCAAGTGTAACACCGTCTCCATCCGAGACAACGGAGGTCGGAAGGAAGATCCTGGCCGAGCATCCGGGCACTTCAGGAAGCCTGGGATGCGCGATTTCCGAGGCTGTGGAAGTGGCAACACATTCGGAAGGATACAGATATGTGCTGGGAAGCGTATTGAATCAGGTACTGCTCCATCAGTCCATCATCGGTGTGGAAGCGAAGATTGCTATGGACAAATATGGAATCAAACCGGATGTTATCATCGGATGTGCCGGAGGCGGTTCCAATCTGGGAGGTCTGATCTCACCGTTTATGGGAGAGAAACTCAGGGGAGAGGCTGATTATCAGTTTATCGCTGTTGAGCCGGCATCCTGCCCAAGCCTGACCCGTGGCGTATTTGCATATGATTTCTGCGATACAGGCATGGTTTGCCCCCTGGCTAAGATGTATACTCTGGGAAGCGGCTTCATTCCATCTGCGAACCACGCAGGAGGCCTGAGATATCATGGAATGAGCTCCACTCTGTCACAGCTGTACCACGACGGATACATGGAGGCGCGTTCTGTTGAGCAGACATCCGTATTCGAGGCCGCAGAGCAGTTCGCACGGGTAGAGGGCATCCTTCCTGCACCGGAGAGCAGCCATGCAATCAAGGTTGCTATTGACGAAGCAATGAAGTGCAAGGAGACGGGAGAAGAGAAGACCATTCTGTTCGGACTGACTGGAACCGGATATTTTGATATGCTTGCATATGAAAAATTCCATAACAATGAAATGACCGATTATATTCCTACGGATGAAGATCTCCAGACAGGGTTTGATGGAATTCCCAAATTTGAGGGAAATATGGCATAAAAAGATTTTAACTCAGTAATCCCTCCAAGTCCCGTAAATACAGGGGTTGGAGGGATTACGTTAACAAATTTTCAAAATTATACAAAAAATTTACAAAAATCTGTTGACATTTGCGGAAATAAATAGTAAGATATCATTCGTAGCGCGGTTGAGATACAGCACTACAAAATGCGGAAGTGTCGGAACTGGCAGACGAGCAAGACTAAGGATCTTGTGAGCAATGCGCTCGTGTGGGTTCAAGTCCCATCTTCCGCAGTACATGGAAAGCCTTGCAGATGCAGGGCTTTTTGTTATTTACAGAAAGCTTTCCTGGTAGAGGGGGAAGCTCTTTTTATTTGGTTTGACATCAACCTTTGCTTAAGTGGATAATTCACATAAATGGGAGATTACTGTATCGTGTTAATAGGCGTATACTTAAGGAACAATTAGTAAAGGAACTTCCCAAAGCTCCTAATGCGCTTGGTCGCAAGATAAAGGCTTTGAAATCCTTATTTCTGAAATGTGGGATTATAATTGAAATAGGGACTATACCCATATTTCTTGAAGGGAACGTATAAATAAAAGGACAGAGTACTAAATGAAACTGCCCTGTACTTTTATTGAATTTCAGTCGGCAATGCGATATAATGTGATCAAAGAAATGTCTGACAAAATGGAGGTGATATGTTGAAAATTATATTTGAAAAGGACGCAGCAAAACATATCAGTAAAATGGATAAGCCTTCCAAAACCAGAATTAAACAAGCGATTGATAAACTGCCTGCCGGAGATGTGAAAAAGCTTCAGGGATTCGTACATGACTATCGCTTAAGAATTGGGGATTTAAGAGTACTATTTTCCGTTGAAGAGGATACAATAATTATTAAAGATGTGCTGCCCAGAGGACAAGTATATAAAAGAATATAAGAGGTGATGATTATGAGCAAAGAGATGCTAAAAGGCTTGATTGACTTAATAGATGAGGAAGATATGGAGACGATTTTTCGTGTACTGGTAAGATTCGTACCGGCGGATAAGCCGATGCCCGATGAAGTCGAAGCAATTCAACGGGCAAATAATAGTATTGCCGAACAAGGCACCGTATCCTATGACGAGATTGATTGGAATTGACAAGGGTGTGATATATATCATGATTAGAGAACCGTTTGACTATACAGAGTGGCAGGAAGGTTTATTCAGTGGTATGTCTATACATCAACAATGTCATCAACGAGCAACTGTTGGAATAACATGTACAGGAAACATGGGACTAAGGATCTTGTGAGCAATGCGTTCGTGTGGGTTCAAGTCCCATCATCCTCATTAAAGGTGAATAGCTGAAAGTCTTTGTTTATTAGGGCTTTTGGCTATTTTATTTTGCATAAAAACCAGGATATTTTGATTACACTTGATTACACTTTCTGTCACTGCTGAATTTGACTGCTTCGCAGGAGATATCGTTTTTTTCGTTCTCACAGCTTCGGAAGAAACAGAGGCTATCTTTATAAAATCTTGAAAATTAGCTGTTACCATAGCAGTATCAAGTCAGAAACCCGCCGTAAGCCGTGGGTTTTTGTCCGCCGCGCTACCCGCCTAATATCCATGTATGCATGGCGGCACTGATCGGTGGCTGCGGGAATCAAAAGGGAGGTATAACTATGGAACAAACAAGTTACAAACCGGTTGACAGAGATGAGATGGAGGATGTTAAGATGCAGGAGTACGTAATAAGGACAAAACAAGTCTCTAAAAAGTTTAAAAATACCTATGCGGTGAAAGACCTGTCTATGTCTGTAAGAAAAAATACAGTATACGGATTATTAGGACCTAACGGTGCTGGTAAATCCACATTATTAAAAATGATTACAGGAATCATCAGACCGACTTCAGGTGAAATTTTATTCGAGCATCATCCGTGGACCAGAAAAGATTTGATGAATATAGGTTCATTAATCGAATCCCCGCCGCTGTATGAAAATTTAACGGCATTCGAAAACCTAAAAGTGCGGGCAACTCTTCTGGGGATTGGGGAAAATAAATGCGAAGAAGTCTTGCGGAAAATGGACTTACTGGATGCTGAAAATAAAAAGACATCCGATTTTTCTCTGGGAATGAAGCAAAGGCTGGGCATTGCATTGGCGCTGCTTAATCGCCCGAAGTTGTTGGTTCTCGATGTAAACTGGGGCAGGGGTTTTGGCTGTGTATCTTGTGCATAGAGTGATAAAGGATGGAATATGGGAACGGTATACACAGATGATATGAAAATATGTGTATGACGTAAGTGAGCAATTTGGATATCTGGTATGGGATAAAAGAATCTTAATACCAGTTTTTTTATTTCAGATATAGCTATACAAAGATAAAGTTGGAGTTCTATGAATCAATTATTAGATTACTTTATCAAAATCAAAGGTCTAGACTTAGGGAAATGAATAGTTGAAAACTAGATATATTGATGAAATGCATAGAGAACACTACAAGATTTAAGATAGTATCCATATTAGAAATATGTTATAATTACATAAAATATTAGTTGAGGTAATAAATATGGAGGAAATATCATTTATTCACTTGTCAGATATTCATTTTCGTAAGACTAGTGGAAATAGCACAGATATTGACAATGATTTAAGAAACGCTGTGCTGACTGACGTTAGATACAATGCAAAAGAACAGTTAAAAGATGTTAAAGGAATTTTAATTGGTGGAGATATTGCTTTTGCCGGACAAAAGGAAGAGTATGTGAATGCTAAAAAATTTCTGAAGTCATTAGTTAATTGTTTGGATATTGATGAAAAAAGTATTTATTGTGTTCCTGGAAATCATGATGTGAATCAACAAATGGTAAAAGATAGCATTAGTATATATAGTGCACAGCATGCGATTGAAGAAGCAAAATCAATTGATGATGCAGATTGGTTTTTAGACAAACATATGCAGGATATGGCAAGTCCGAACTTATTGTTTAGAACAATGGAGGAGTATAATGACTTTAGTGCACCATTCGGTTGTAATATAAACTCAAGAAATACGTTTTGGACAGCAAGTTTTCAACTAGATTACAATATGAAATTGAAAATACGTGGAATGAATTCTTGTATCATATCTAATCATGAGGATCATAAAGTTGAAAATGAAATCAGAAAAATGGTTGTAGGGCAAAGCCAAATTCCATTATATGAAGAAGACACAGTATGGGTATCCCTTTGTCATCATCCAGTTGAATTCTGGAAATTTTTAAAGGATATGCAGAATAGATTGGACAAACGTTTTGATATCCAGTTATATGGTCATAAACACGAACAAAGTGTTAACATAAATTCAGAAAGACTTGTCGTTAGTTCTGGTGCAACACAACCATCAAGGGGAAAAGATTGGGTACCAAGATATAATTGGATTAGCTTTAAGTGCTATAAAAAGGAAAACGATAGATACATAAAAGTTAAGGTATTCCCAAGAATTCTTTCGCCTGATAGAGACAGATTTATAGCAGATTATGAAAATTGTGATTCGGGTAAAAAATATTTTCAGTATGATTTAAATATCGATGAAAAGAGGCGGAAGAATTTATCAGATTCTGAAAAACGAGTAGACGAAAAAAAAGTAAATGTTTTGGCAGATAAACCAATAAAGGTGGGGGTAGAGAAAGATATAATTTATTACTTCTTCGAACTATCATATATTCAGCAACAAGAAATTTTATCAACCGTGGGGTTACTTAAAGAAGAATATCAAGGGAAAAGATATGCAGAGGTTATTGAAGAAATATTATCTGATGCAGAGGATAAAGGATGTTTAAAAACACTATCTGAAATGATAAAAAAAGCTGTTTCTAAGTAAACAAATTGGAGGGAGTTATTATGGATTTAGAAAAAATGTTTTATAAGTGGTATAAAATGATAAGTTTAGATACACCGACAAAACAAATTGAGGACAGATGGGAAGGAATTAAGGTTGCTGTCGATTATTACCGAAATGAAGAATTAGTATCTGACTTAATTAAATTATATTATAAGATACCTTCTAATATAGAGACAAAAACTGAATTCACAGAGTTCTTTAGTAATATAGACAAAGGATTTGATGAAGATAATGACGAAGAAATTTCTATATTAGTAGGAAGTGTATTGGCACACTTGCTACAAGAGGATAATGCCGTATTTATAGCTTTTGCTTTACAAGTATTGGCACCATATTATGAAAGTAAATTAAAAGAGTTATTGGATTTAGCAGATGCAAAAATAGCTGAAATGTCAAAGGAATTTAATGGTAATAATTTTGAACAGAAAAAAATTAAAAAACTTGATCCAGAATGGGAGACTGAATTGACAGACGATGGACAACTTTCTGAAACGGCTGCTGTTGTCTTAATTGATATAATTAAATTATTACAAAATAATTTGGAAATTGTATATTCAAAAAATGAAGCATTGCAGGAAGAAAATGAGCGCTGTCAGGAAAAAACACAAATACTTAGTTGGATAATGGGAGAATGGAGCGATATTATAGGAGGTCCCCTTTCAGAGATTTTTGATATTGATGCCGCAATAGTATTGGGAGTAGAATTGGCTGATTTGGTAAAAGTTTATCCAGGACCTTATGCTGCTGAAGCGTTTTTAACTAAGATGTTGGGAAAATGTAAAAAAAGTGAAGGAGGGGAGACATTAATCTCCTTAACGGATTTAATAGATAGTCAGGAAATAGCTTTAAAGGAAGAAATAATTAAACGTTATGGTGATAATTGTGACATAAGGAATCTACCAATTTTAGCTGCTTTAAAATGTTCGTTAGGGGTTGACGAGAAAAAAGCATGGGTTCCATTTTACAAAAAAGCATGGAAAATTAATCCGGATGAAGTAAAAGTTGAATTATCTAAATGGACAAGATTAGTATATTTAGAATGTATGACCAGTAATTACTAAAACATGGGGAAATAATATGAGCGATGTAAGTATAGATGAGAAACAACATGATATTGATGAAATCTTAAATGATGATATTGATGTTGAGAGTAATGAACAAGAGGAAACAGATGATACAGAAATTACAATTGAAAACAACAGTTATCAAATATGTTCAGGCGAAACATTAAATTGTAAAGAAGTATACAAGATTGCTGCTAAAGAGAACACAAAAGTAGTTGTTTTTGTAGGACCGGCTGGGAGTGGTAAAACAACCATTGAGACCAGTATTTATCAGTTGTTTCAGAATACTCCAATTGGAAACATGTATTTTGCTGGTTCCACGACACTACAAGGATATGAACAAAGGTCTTTTTATACTAGAACAAAATCACAAAGAGATTCACCAGCAACACTGCGTACTAATTTAGAATCAGATAACCCTTTCTTACATTTAAGGGTTTGGCAAAGTGAGAGAGATATGATACATAATTTTATGTTTGCAGATTTATCAGGTGAAGTTTTTGAAGCGCATATTGGTCGGATAAATGATGTTAAAAAAGATTTTTATTATATGGATAGAGCTAATTACATTATTGGGGTGTTAGATGGGAAACGTTTACAAAATAAACGAAAAATACAGAGTACAGTGTCAGGTATAATTGAACTGATAAGGACATTTTGTGATGCTGGTCTGATTAACGAAGAGTGCATCTTACAGATTGTTTTTAGTAAATACGATTTGTTGAGTCAAATTACTGATGTAGAACAAGTCATAAGTAAGGTTAAAAAGCAAATAGAAAAGCGTTTGGATGGATTGTTTATCAATATTGAATATTTTAATATTGCTGCAATGCCAGAAGTTACAGATTCGTTTGCAGTAGGTTATGGACTTCAGGATTTGATGTATAGTTGGATTAAAAATCGAAATTCTAAATCTGTTAGAAAAAAAGTGGAATTAGTGGAATTGTCTGAGTTTGATAAATTATATAATAAATTTTTGGGAGTTAAAGAATGAATAAGAATTTTTTTATTATGGGGGCTCCTAATGCAGGTAAAAGTACTTATTTAGCTGCATTATGGTATAGTATTAATCAGAAAGAGGTTCCGACCATGCTAACATTAAATAAAATGATTGGAGATGTACAATATCTTTATCGGTTAGAAGAGAAATGGTTGGATGTAGAACAGCTAGAGAGAACAGTTATAGGACAAGAAGTCCCTAAACTATCTGTTTCGTTAGCAGATAATAATAATAATATTTTAAAGTTAGAATTTCCAGATTTGTCAGGGGAAACATTTCAAAATATATATGAGTTGCGAGAAATGTCTCAAGAATTGCATGATCTAATAAGTAAATCAGATGCCATATTGTATTTTATTAATATTGTTAATATATATCCACTACAATTTATATCTGAGATACCTGAACATTTGCGTAATAAACATGAAGAAATAAAGGAAAGAAAGCCTAGTCAACATGATCCAACACAAGTGCAGATTATTGATTTATTACAAGCAATATCGGAAATTAAGCATAAAAAAATCAAGTTAGGAATTATATTTTCTGCATGGGATTTACTTGGTGCTGATGAGACAATGAATCCTAAGGAGTTCTTAAAACAACATATGAATATGTTATGGCAATATATGGAAGCTAATACTAATAAATTTGAAGTCAATATTTGGGGAGTAAGTGCATTAGGGGGGAAAATTGAAGATTACGAGAAGTTAATTAATATAGAAGATCAGGTAAATAGAATTAAGGTTGTTAATGAAGAAAATATAAATTCTCATGATATTACATCAATAATTGCAGAAATGTCAGGTGAATCGTATGACAATTGAAAATCTCTATATAAATCAAACATTGCATGGCTATTCAAATGGACATAGGTTAATTTCCTCTTCAGAAAAAATGAATGATAACGATGCAAAAAAAATGACCATTTTGAGTGATTTATCAGGAAATGAATTTGTTACCGGATTCGAAAAATATTATACGGGTTATAGTTTAGAGAATAACAAGATAGTTATAGCTTGCACATGGTATGCTGATGAGATGAGTAGACCGGGTTGTGTCTGGACTCATTCACTTATATTTGATAATACAGCTTTTCAAAAATATAATAAAATAGGTGATATTTTTTCATTATTTAAAAGACCATCTGTATATGAGAAGTTTACTTATTATGAAAAACCATTAGTAATGCATTTTGATAAAGAATTAAATATAAATGATGAACAATTGAAGTATATTATTTGGTGTATATGGGGGAATAAAAAACCAATTATCATTTTTAATAATGATTCAGCTGAGTATGAAAATGAAATAGTATATTTATTTTTGACTCAAAATGATCTATTAGGCTTGAATTTTTCATTTTGTACAGGATCTATATCATTAAGAAGTTATGATAATCAGATATTACAGTTACAGATATCTCCCTATAAAATTTCACGGAGTAGGTTATCTATCGGTGATAAGGCATTTGAGGCGAAGGATAGAAAGATAATAAAAAATTATCCAATGTGGGTGAATAAGGTATTAGAATATATGTTTTTTGATAATATGAAAGATTTTAAAAAATTTAGAGCAGGTTTTTCTTCAAAATATAAGCAGGTCGATTACTTTTCGGCATTTGTAAAGTTATATGTTGGTTCAAAGGCAGATTGCGGAAAATTAAATTTAAATAACCTGTTGAAAATGGCAACTGCAATTTTTCAGGATAAAAAAGGTATTTGCGATGAAATATTGAAATTACATAAACAGGGATATTTTACCAACTGGATGGGAAAAGAAGAATATATTGAAACGATAGAATTCTTATTAAATAATCAATGGTTAGATACATCTTTATTTGATTTTAGTGCAATGTTAAATAAGGGATTTGGTACTGACTACTTTGGAGCTAAAAGACTGTTTAAAAAAATAATAAAGCTAGATGAAAATCCTGTGGTTGAAGAGGTTTTAAATATATATTCTAAAATCATACCAGAGGATAAATTTGTTGATTTTACTGATTTAGAATATGCTGGTTGTAGCGCACTTGTTACTTTAAATTCTAACTATGCTACATGTCCTAGACTTTGGAATCAAAGTAAAGGATATCAGCAAGGAATTATAGGATGTCTAGACAAATCTTTTAAAACGGAAAGCACTATTAACAGAATTATAGAGGGTATTCTGCATACAAGTAAATATGATCTTTCATCTGAATTATATAAAGTATATGGTAAACATTGCTTTAAATCATTTTGGGAGTACCTTTTACTTAATAGATCAGGGGACAAAGCCAACGGGATTAAGAATATAGTAAAAAAAGATGTAATTGGCGGGGTTCAAAAAATAAAGAATAATTTAAATGATAGGGCAACATTATTATTTTTAATAGATATTGTTGACTCTTACGATTTATCAATTCAACAGTTAAGTAATGAGGATTATAAGATATTGTTCTCGACAGTTAAAAGCCAAAAATGCAGTCAGGGAGAAGAAGAGACATTAGCCAGCTTTTTCATTCCAATCTGTATTACAGGAGAATATTTATTGCCTGTAGATATAGCAGAATATTCTTTTTCCATTGTTAATAGTTTACTTGCAACACAATCATTTCCAGAAGAAAAATGGGAAAAATTGGAGAAGTTATTACCACAAGTGGCATACTACAATAATTGGGATAAATGTAAAAGGTTAAGAAAAGGATTTAAGAAAAAAGGCTATCAAATTAAAGATTCAAAAGTTGATAAATTACCAGTGCATCTCCTATAATATAAATTGAGATACAAATTATATGGTAATTTTAAAAATAAGAGTTTTGCTCTCCCTTAAAGGGCAATCCAATTTATTAATAATCTTTAATCACGGCAATCCTCTATGGAAGTATATAGGATGTAAGGTTACTGTATTAAAAAACAGGTAGTAGGGTAATGATAGCTAAATATATTTATTACAGTTGTAGAGTCATTTCTTATGTTGCTCTTGAGTTTGTGTCAAATTAAATATTCGTAAAAGCGGTCGATATTGAGTATTAAAAACTCAGAATCGGCTGTTTTTATATATACTTGACAATGTGCTATGAATCTGAAGATAGTAAGTGTATAGACATCATACTATAGATTTAAGATAATAGCCTCACCAAGTTGAAAAAGTTGAGCATCAACTGTTTATACATCTCAGGGAGGGTATAATCTTTTGGTATCCACAACATCTTTAGTTGCACGTCAGTATCGACTTCGTGAATGGGCGGAGTAGATTTACAAATGCAACAACAGTCCAGCAATCTTAGTGTTAAGGAATGGTGGAGTCAACATCATACTACTGTTGCTAATTCAGATCCTGCTATTGTCCTCCCCACTGCCGTCAATCAGGTATTCATATGATACATCAAAAATCTCAGACAGGGCCTTCAGCTCCAAATCAGTGACATACCTTTTGTTCGTTTCAATCCGGGTAATCACGTTTTTATCCATATCATAACCAGCCAACTGCAGTTTTTCCGCTAAATCCCTCTGGGAGAGGCTGTTCTCTTTACGGAGCGCAATCAAACGCTGGCTGATTAGATTTTTTTCACCGGTCTTTGTACGTGGTTTTGGCATAAGTGCCCCTCCTGTAAAATGAATTAAGACATATTGTCTCATTTTTTGCACTTTTCTATTGATTTTACACGTGAAAGAGGGTAGAATCGGTTGTAAAAGTGATACAAACCAGAAACTCAAGTGAAAGGATGCTGGATAAGGGGGCATAAAAATGACAATTGCCGCATAAAGGGGCAATCAGAGTTGGAGATATTATTGCAGAAGGAAGTAAGAAGATCAAAATAAGTTTTGATAGATTTTTTCGTAGTAGGTATTATGGGAAATTATCTGATACATAAGAAGGGGAAGAGTATAAAGAAAGAACAGGCTTAAAAGCATTGAATATAAAGCTATGTACATAATAAAGAAGATATCTATAAAAAGAATGCTCAAGAAATAAAATACCGTATCGGAGCAGACGGATACCTCCAGAAATGTTATGGAGTAAGATTACAGCAGGCCACCGAAAAAGGCGTTGATGTCTGTACCGAATATTTTAGACAGGGCAACCAGTTCGCTGACTTTTATGTTCATTCGGTTGGTTTCTAACTTTGCGTATGTACTTTTGGATATTTCTATACCCATCATGCCAAGTTTTGCTATTACCTCATCCTGTGTAAGTTTGCTCTGATAGCGCAGTGCCTGAATATTTTGTCCAATGTCCATATCTGGTCTTATTTTCTGCATAATTTACCCCTTTCATAAGAAAAATGTTTCGCAATAAGGAAACTTTAATATTGATTTTACGGGTTTTATTATCTATAATGTTTCGTAATAAAGAATTATTAGCAGCAGGGAGGAAAAATATGCAGCGGACGGATATGGAACGGTTTGCATTCCTGTATCTATGCGGTTCAAAAGATGAGGCGATTCTGACAGGAAAGGAAAAGATGGCTTATTCAGACTTTGACAGGCTGACTTATCTGACGGATTTTTTTGGATTTACATCTTATAACCTGGAAATCTGGAATCAATATGTTGGGCTGTTCTCGGAGCAGTTTGAGGTGCTGACACAGCTCATCAGCGAAGATTATCCGGAGGAATTGAATTTCTCAGGAGATGATAGCATATACCGGCTTCATGATATGTGGATTTATGATTTCTGTAAGAATGCTTCGACAGAGGATCTGCAGGAATGGTTGACTCAATATACGAAAGAAATATACGAAGAAAGTGGATTGGAATATAATGAAACAGAGTCAGAGGGCTGACAATAAGAAATGAGAGGACAGGCAGGCATATGGTTGAAAAAACCAAGTGCCGTGCCTGTTTTTTGCTATAGATTCGAGGGGAGGTGAGGATGCTGGAAAGGAAAGAAATAAGCGTATACGAATTGCTGGCAGCTGCCAGAGAGGCTCAGGGAACTAACTATGTGAAAGGGGATGGGATACTCTGTGAAAAACGGTTCCGAAAAGAAACAGCCCATATGGTTGAATTCTTGATCAGGGAAGGGCAGGATGTTTTTGAAGGGAAGGGGGAATACCACAGGAAGTTCCTGACAGAAAAAGAATATCAAAACATACTTCTTCAGGTGAAACAGGGAAAAATCAGGATAAAAAGACATGCACAGATACAAGGACCTTTCCTTTGCTATACCCCGATCCCTGATTCCCAAAATATTGGGAAGAACACTCCAAAAAGAATCACCAACTGGGAAAAAAGATGATGACTTCGTACGAAGAACACGCCCATCATCCGGTAGGAAATCTTAAATATAATTATAACCAGGACATTAAAAAAGAAGAGAGGATGTGATGCTTATCATTATAGGAATCGACCACGGATATTATGCCATAAAAGGAAGCCATGTGTGTTTCCCAACAGGACTTGAAGCGTATGATTATGAGCCGTATACCATGCAGAATGTCCTGCAGTACCAGAACAGCTATTATGTCTGCGGTACAGGACGTCAGACGCTTTTAAAAGACAAGACGGCGAATGACAATTATTATCTGCTGACTATGGCAGCCATTGCACAGGAAATACGTTATCGGAAAGCGGAAAAGAAAACAGGGGTTGTTCTTGCAGCCGGTCTTCCCCTTGCCAGTTTTGGCAGGGAAAAGCAGCTGTTTAGGGAATATCTGTTTCGGAAAGAGCAGCCACTTTGTTTTCGATATGAAAATGAAAACTATGTGATTCAGATAGAGGATGTGAAGCTGTTCCCCCAAGGCTATTCTGCACTGGCGCTTCACCCTGAATTCATCAATGGGGAGCCTTCTGTCCTTCTGATTGACATCGGGGGATGGACGGTGGACCTGATGCGGCTGGACAATGCTGTTCCAAATGCGGGAACCTGCCGCAGCCTGGAGTTAGGTGTCATACGGTGTATTGACGAAATTATGGAGCAGGTTCGAAGGAAGACAGGACTGTCTGTGACGGATGTTCAGATTGAGCGTGTTCTGGGCGGCAGCTCCTGCAGCATGGAGCAGGAGGCGAAAGAAATCATCCAGCGGCACGGCAGGCTGTATACTGAACGGATACTGTCTTCTGTGATGGAGGCCGGTTTTGATTTAAGGGCAATCCCGTCTGTATTCATGGGTGGGGGAGCCGCTATCGTGAAGCGCCACGTGACGCCGCAGGATGGGCTGTGCCGGCAGATTTTCCTTACAGACGTCCATGCCAACGCTTCCGGGTATGAACGGATTGTAGGGCAGATGTGGGCACAGTGAAACGTCCCGTTTTTTCATTCCGCCCCAACATGGACCATGCGGATCACAGGCAGGCATGGGACATATTGTCACGTGTCCCGGAAGGGCAGAAGAACCAATACCTGGTCAAGGCAATCCTTGAGGTGCAGGAAAGAGATTATCTGGAACGGGTCATCCGGGAAACTGTTCGGGAAGAACTGAAAAGTGGCGGTATGCCACGCTCTGAAGCACCTGTGACAGAAACAATCCCAGATCAGATGTTGGATTTTTTATCGAATCTGGAAAGCAGTGGGTAAAGGAGGTGATGCCGATTGAGGGGGTAATTGTACCATTTTGAATCTGCCCGGTTCTACATAGATACATGGTTGTATATGCTTCGTTTCCTGGACTTTCAAGGGCTGATATTTGTTGGGTATTGTGAATAGCTTTCCATACATCTTTGGAGTATGTTGTGTATAGCAAAAGAAAGGAGAGATACAGATGCCAGAGATGAAGAACATATGCGGAAAAATCCCTCTGGACCTGCATGAGAAGGTTCGGCAGGAGATTGAGCAGACGGAGAGCAGCACACAGAAATTTATACTTCAGGTCATTGAAGAGCATTTCAGCAAAGGAGAGATGGGCATGGAAATGAGGACAGTAGCAGTACAGGTATCGGAGGAGCTTTTTGGAAGGCTGAAAGCAGTCATCGTGAAGAAAGGGTGCAAACAGAAAGAGTTCCTGCTTGCCATTATCCAACAGGCTATCGAAGCCGAGGAAGCAAAATATGGGCAGGCAGAGGCACATGAGCCGGAGGCAGGAGAAATACCGGAAGAAAGCGCAGAATGTCAGGAGGAGCCGGAAATGGAAGCGTCAGAGGACTGTGCCGGAGCATCAGAGGACAAGGAGCCAGTGAGGGAGGATTCGGATGCGGAAGCAGCAGAGGAGGACGGGCTTCCAGAAGTAACAGGGGATTCATGGCAGGAAGAAACAGAATAACAGAAACGAAGGAAGAAACGGTGTGGAGCGATCCATGCCGTTTCTTTCGTCAAATCACAAAGTGAAGGAGGCTGATAAACGCAACCATACGATTTTTTGATTTATTCAGCGGAGTCGGGGGATTCCGCGAAGGCCTGAGAAGAGCCGGAGGATTTACCTGTGTGGGGCACTGCGAAGTGGATGCCCATGCGGATAAGAACTACCGGGCACTGTTTGATACGGAAGGGGAGTGGTTCTGTAATGACGCAAGAAACATTGACACCGGAGAAATGCCAGATTTTAATCTGCTTTGTGCGGGATTTCCCTGCCAGTCATTTTCAATCGCTGGAAAAAGGGGAGGCTTTGCAGATGCCAGAGGGACTCTCTTCTTTGAAATTGCAAGACTGCTTAAAGACAGGCGGCCTGCATATTTTCTCCTTGAAAACGTACCCGGTTTGCTATCACATGACAAAGGGAGGACGTTTTACACCATCCTCAGTACGCTTTCAGAACTGGGGTATCTTGTGGAGTGGAAAGTGCTTAACAGCAAGGATTTCGGAGTCCCACAGTCAAGAAAGCGGGTGTATCTTGTCGGATATCTTGATGGAAGATGTGCCGGAAAAATATTACCTTTCCCAGAAACAAACGGAGCAGCTCTTATACAAGTCCGTGCAGGAAAGCAGGGGGAAAGGGTCTACCACCCCTCCGGCGTAAGCTGTACCCTGACTGCCGGGGCAGGAGGGATGGGGGGAAAGACTGGACTGTATGAGTTTGGCGTGCCTATCAAGGAGAATACGAAAAAAGGATATAAGATTGCATATCCCGGTGACAGCATTGACCTTGGGTATGCTGGAATGAATACGAGGAGAGGCAGGGTGGGGGATGCAATCGCCCATACATTGACAACCGGAAGCTCACAGGGAACACTGGACTTTGAGGATGAACTCCTATCCCATAAAATAGCGGGACCAGACCAGCGTCTGGCAATGAACCGGAATAATGGCATAAACAGCCAATCAGGGGAACATTTCGGATTATTGGAGGAAACAGAGCCAAGGGCGGTACTGACCCCGGCAAAAGAAAATCCAAGGCAGAGTGGCCGCAGGATGAGGGAACCAGAGGAACCTATGTTTACAATTACAGCTACAGACCGGCATGGTGTCATCCACCACGGGAGGATCCGGAGGCTGACACCGCGGGAGTGTCTGCGGCTGCAGGGTTATTATGATTCCCAGATTGACCGGATGATGAAAGAAACCTCAGATAATCAGCTATATAAGCAGGCAGGAAATGGTGTCACAGTAAATGTGATTGAAGCCATTGGAAAGCGGCTTCGGGAAATGGACATTCAGTTGGGACAGAATCCAGACAATGAGGAAAGGTAGTGACTGTTTATCGATATACAGGGACAATATTTCGGAACAGAGATTGAGATGACCGGGATCACAAGGAATGAGGCGGCAGAGGCTGTGGGGGAACTGTTTGGAACCATACCATATTATATTGGTACTTATTACAGAACATGGGGAGTAGAAGACCCGGAGGGGAAGGAATGGAAATTCACGTATGACAGCAGCATCCATGCCCAAAGGCGGGAAGGTGACCGCTATATCAATGCAGGAAAAGACTACAAGACAGAGATGGTCAGCCCAAAGCTTGAATACTCCGAGATGGAAAAACTGCAGAACGTTGTGCGGTGTCTGCGGCAGCATGGTGGGAAGGTGAATTCTTCCTGTGGGATGCATGTCCATGTGGATGCGGCGAACCATACCCCGAGGAGCCTCAAAAATGCCCTGACGATTATGTATTCCAAGGAAGATATCCTGTTCAAGGCATTAAAGGTCAATCCATCAAGGGTGGAGCAATGGTGCAAGAAAGTAAGGGGAAATGTGTTGGCAGACATCCGTAAGATGCCATCTGGCACCATGTCTATGGAACAACTCCGTCGGCTCTGGTATGAAGAACAAAGAAACGGCGGATACTCCCACAGCCATTATGACCAGACAAGATATTATGCTTTGAACCTCCATGCGGTCTTCGACAAAGGGACTGTAGAATGGCGGTGTTTTAACAGCACCCTGCATGCAGGGAAGGTACGGGCGAATATTACGCTTGCCCTTGCCATATCTGCACAGGCAATCAACCAGAAATGTGCCCACATGAGAAAAACGGAGATTACAGAGAATCCCTGCTTTACATTCAGGACATTCCTGCTGCGGCTGGGTCTGATTGGACCAGAATATAAGAATGTCCGGGAACATCTGCTTGCAAATCTGGAAGGGGACAGGGCATGGAGGTATGACAAAAGCAATTATGAGTGTCTCAGGAAAAACGTGGAGACACGGTAGGAGGTGTTTGAGATGGAAGAAAGATACTATTTTGCCTATGGCAGCAATATGAATTTGGACCAGATGGAGTTCCGATGCCCGGATGCCGTAGTAGTGGATAACGTCCGGCTGGAGGATTACCGGCTGGCATTCTGCGGAAGAAATCCGGGAAACGGCGTGGCAACCATCTTGCCGGAAAAAGGAAGCCATGTGGACGGGGTGATGTGGAAGATTACTCCACGCTGTGAGGAAAGTCTGGACCATTATGAAGGATATCCCCATTTATATGGAAAAGAGATGGTGAGTGTTCGTAAACAAGGGGGTATGCAACAAGAAGTGGCAGTTTATGTCATGAATGCCCCTTATAAGGACTGCCCGGCAAGACCTTCGGATTTTTATCTGAAAGGGATCTTAGAAGGGTGCAGGCAGAACCAGCTTCCCGTGGAGCCAGTCATGGATGCTGTGAAACGCACAAAACAGGAGCTGGGGGAAGCGAAACAAAAAGGTAGAAGCTGCAGTGAGAAGTGGATGGGCAGATGACCGCAGGGAAGAGAGTTTCCCTGCGGTTTTGCAATACGAAAAAGGACACCACGTAACAGTGGATGGGAAGGAGCATGATATGGAAACAAGAAAAATGAAAAAGAGGGCTATCGCATTGGGACTTGCCCTGTTGATGGGAATAAGTCCCTTTGGCAGTGCCGCAGCTTATGCCTCGGAAAACAGTACAGAGTCAGTGGAATCAGAAGCGGAGGGTATTACATTTACTGATACAGCAGGAACAGAAATGATAAATTCCGTAACGGCAGAAGATATCACAAAAGATGTATCGGACGATACCTTCGTGGTAGAAGACTGCATGGAGGGAATCATTTACGATGCCTCCACGGAAGAGGTGACACTTGCCGGCATCGAAGCAGAGGGCGGCGATGCATATCATCCGGATCGGGCAGGAACGTATATTGCGAACTATATGGTAGTGCCCAAAGACCAATCAGATGTTTATTATATCACCCGTAAGGTCGTACTGACTGACACAGAGGGAGAGGCACATGGGGAAGCGAATGGTGGGGACAGGCAGAAGGAAGACACTGCTTCTGAAGAGGACTCGGAGAATGCTTCTGCGATGGAACCAGAAGTCAAAGTTGTCAGTAGTGCTGAAGATGTGACACTGGAAACAGTGCAACAGTTAGAAGAAAAGATTGAATCTGGAAATGTCATGGTATTTTCAGGTGCAGCTAACAATTTTTCAGCCAGATCCAGCGTCACATTAGAAAAGGGAGAAGACATCTATTACCCTGATTATATTGGAAATTATCTGACCAGCTGGTTCTGGGTGAATGGGAAGATTGCATATTGTCTGGAATCCCACAAGGCAACTCCCCCAAGTGGTGATTATGTTGCCGAAGTACTGGATTCCAATAAGGCATTACAGAAGATTTTATATTATGGGTACGGCGGCGCCGGGGATGTGACAGGCAGTTATCTGTCAGGAAAGAGTGCGGAAGAAAAAAATGTCTATACCCATATTGCAGCAAGCTACTCTTATGCAGGGGAAGCAGCGTTCACCGGCTGTGATTATAATGACTTGGTCAATGCAGGCGTTATCGCCTATATTGACTATCTGACTGGGCTGGAAGAGCCGCCGAAAGGAGAAATCTCCCTTTCGGGGACAAGCGTGAAAGCTGTCAGAAGCGGGGATGTGCAGAGAACACCGGATATCAAACTGAATGGGGATTACCGGAATTATATTTCCATTGATATCCCTAAGAATGTGACCGGATATAATAAATCAAAAGGGACTTCGGCAACGAACGGAAAACTTCAGGTTTACGGGGGCGATACCTTTTATCTGGAAGCGAAGATGACCGTATCGGGTGCGTATTCTTCCGGCAGTCTGAAAGGCTCTGTGGGAGAAACCTGGAGAACCCTGGTACTTACAACAGGGGAAGCCGATCAGGATATCGGTGTCTTTGAATCAGAAAACGCACAGCCGGTAAGCTTCAGGGTGGACTGGCTGGAGATGGCAAGGATTGAACTGGAAAAGAAGGATAAGGAAACCAGCCATCCTCTATCTGGGGCAGTTTACGGCATCTATACAGACTCTGCATGTAAAAACAAGCTGATGGAGATGCCGATGACCGATGGAAACGGAAAGGCGGTCAGTGATTATTTTGATGCAGGTCTCAAGAAGGTATATGTAAAGGAAATTACACCCCCTACACACTATGCCACAAATAAGACGGTGTACCCAGTTTCGGTAACAGCTGGAAACATAGTAAAGGTCGAGGCAGTCGACCAGCCCATTAAGGGAGAAATCACGCTGAAGAAGATTGACGTGGAGACACAGGCATTTCTGGCACAGGGTGATGCAGAACTTACCGGGGCAGTCTATGGACTGTATGCAAAGGAAGATATTCAAAAACCGGATGGAACGGGCATCTTACATAAAAAAGGCACCCTGATCCAGCAGAAAACCATAGGAGAAAGTGGGGAAATAAAGTTTCAGGACCTGTATCTGGGTGCGATGTTCATCCGGGAGATAACAAGTCCGGTGGGTTATCTGCCAGATCCAGTTGAAATTGATGCAACACTTACGATGGAATCACCGAAAAAAGAAGTGGTCGTAAAAGCAGTCACTTCCAAAGAACAGGTCATGAAGCAGGCATTCCAGATTATCAAGGTTTCCGAGGACGGGGAGCAGACGGAAACGGATTTAGTGGAAGGTGCAGAATTCACAGTTTATCTGATCAGCGATTTATCTAGAGTAAAGAACGGCAGCCTGAAACCATCCAATGGTTCCGGGTATACAGCGGAAGACTTTACTGCTTATGATTTTACGAAAGAAACACCGGCCGTCACCTATGAAAATGGCAAGGCAGTGAAGGTGCCTGTACTTGTGACGGATGGGAAAGGGTATGCCAAGAGCGTGGAGCTTCCCTATGGAGCCTATATCTGTGTGGAAACTAAGACACCGGCTAATTTAAAACAGGTAAATCCTTTTGTGGTCACAGTAAGCAAGGACAGCCGGGAGCCACAGCAATGGAGAATCTTTGATGACAGACCCTTTGATTTTCTTCTGAAGATTGTAAAGAAAGATGCCCAGACCAACCAGCCGGTTCTCAAGAATTCCGCTGTTTATAAAATTTATGACTGTGAGAAAGAGAAATATGTGGAACAGGTCATCCAGTACCCGGAGAAAGGGAAAATCTCAGAATTTTCCACCAACAGTCAGGGGTTTCTGGTGCTGCCACAGGCACTGAAAGCGGGACACTACCGGATTGAGGAGATTTCTGCCCCTGATTCTTATGTAAGGCAGGGATATGAAAAGAGCCTGAATGATGCGGAAACAGTGTTTTCTCCGCTGGATGTAACCGATAAGGGCATCTACGAAGAGAATCCAAAGGAAGGAATCGAGCTTATAATCAATACCGATACCCCGCATCAGATAGATCCGGATACGGGCGCATACCTTGTGGAGGTGACGCAGTACAACGATGAGCAGGTGGGAAGCCTGACGCTGAGAAAAGTGGGCGGGCAGTTAAAAACCGTCAAAGGAGAATCCGTTCTTGAAAAAGTAGCAGGATTTTTCTCTGACCTGAAGGATGCAGTTACCGGATCAGGTACAGACGAGACAGGAATCCGACAGGAATTTGTTTATGAAGAGGGCAGCGTGGAAGGAGCCGTTTTCGAGCTCCATGCAAAAGATACCATCTATTCTCCAGACGGTGCGGTAGATGAAGCAGGGAAGCCGGTTGTTCGTTATCAGAAAGATGACTTGGTAGCGACTTTAACAACGGATGCCGAGGGAATCAGTATCGTCAATAACCTGCCGCTGGGCACGTTTTATCTGAAAGAGACGAAGGCAGGCGAGAATTTTGTCCTAAATACGGAACAGAAAGAATTCACGCTGTCTGCCGGGGATGATACGGCGGCAGTTGTCTATGAGGGAGTCACTTATAAAAATGAACGTCAGAAAATAAAAATCTCCATCCATAAGAAGGACAGCATATCCGATAAACCGCTGGAGGGCGTGACGTTTGAATTGTATGCGGGGGAAGATATCTTATCTGCACAGGGCAAAATTCTGATTCCGAAGGATACCCTGATTGAAACGAAAGCAACCGATGAAGAGGGAAACCTTATCTTTGACAGCGAGGTATGCCACGGAAAATATTATGTAAAAGAACAGCATCTGCCGGGATATCTTCCAAATGAGGAAATCTGGGAATTTGAAGCTGCCTATGAAAATCAGGAGGAGAGCCTGGTTGAGATTACGAAAGACATAGAGAACCAGCCAACGGAATCCCATTTTACCAAGACGGACCTGACCACTGGAGAGGAACTGGAAGGGGCATCCTTACAGATTATCGACAGTGAGGATAATATCGTGGAGGAATGGATCAGCACGAAAGAAACTCATGTGGTATATGGACTGCCGGAGGGTGACTATATTCTGCATGAAGAACTTGCTCCTCTTGCAGATGGCTATGTGTCTGCAGCAGACGTGGAATTTACGGTGCTGGAAGATGGAAGTGTCGCAAAGGTGGAGATGAAGGATGAATATTCTAAAGTGGAGATATCCAAGACAGATATCACAACCAGAAAAGAACTGAAAGGGGCAAAGCTGCAGGTCATTGACAAGGACGGAAAGGTTCTGGAAGAGTGGGTAACCGATGGAAAGCCGCATCAGATAGAAAAGCTCCCAGTTGGGACAGAACTGACCTTGCGTGAAATCACAGCTCCGGAGGGGTATGTAACTGCGGAGGATGTAAGATTTACGTTGGAGGATACCAGAGAAATACAAAAGGTAGAAATGAAGGATGAATGCTCCAAAGTGGAGATATCCAAGACGGATCTCACAACCGGGAAGGAGCTGGAAGGGGCAAAACTGCAGATTCTGGACAAAGACGGAAAGGTTCTGGAAGAGTGGATGACCAACGGAAAGCCGCATCAGATAGAAAAGCTTCCGGTAGGCATAGAACTGACCTTGCGTGAGATCACAGCCCCGGAGGGCTATGAGATTGCGGAAGATGTGAAATTTACATTGAAAGATACCACAGAGGTTCAGAAGGTAGAGATGAAAGATGCAAGGATCCCGGAAAAACCTGTGGCATCTGTACCGAAAACAGGGGATGACCCGTTAAAGCCTATTCTACTGCTGGCCCTCTGTGCCGTAACGGCGGTGGCTTGGATTGCAGTCACTATCCGCAGGAGAAAGAGAAGGAAAGCAGATGAGAAGGAATAAGGGCAGAATACTGCAGGTTATCCTATTCCTAAACTTTGTGGTCAGCAGCGGAATTCTGATGTATGATTTGGTGATATCCCCAAAACAGAATCAGGAAATGGCAAAACAGCTAAAAGAAGAATTTGGGAACAATATGAATAGCGGCGCTATGTTCGGCAATTTGGGCAGATTTGCCGCCGCGGATTACTGAAGGGAACACAGAAATATCGTTTTCCAGACGCTTCATGGAACTTTGGAATATGAGATTGTGTCTGTAATGAAAGCAGATCTGTCTATGTTCCCGTTCCAGCAAGTACATTTAGTTGGGGAGGGAAGTCTGGAGGCGTATGTCGGGAAGGCAAAAAGCCTGGGACTGTTCGAGACGGGGGAGTTATGCAACGTTTCGGCACCTGTTTTGACGCTGGTCACCTGCACTTATGAGTGGGAGGATGCCAGGACAGTGTTGGTGGCGGGAAGAAAGGCGGAGGTTTCCGTTGACTTGTAAGCAGGAGCAGAAACTGTATGCAGAGATGTTGAAAGATATTATCTGACCGGTCATAAAAACCCGGAATACAAAAACCAGATCCCGACAAAGAGAGGTAATCAGCAAAGACATTTTATCCTGAAACAAAGTTAAGGGATGGCAGAGAAAACAATAAATTATCAAGAAGATGAATAGCAGGGGAATTCCGTAAAAAGATGCCCCTGTTATTTTTTAAGAGAAAGAAGGGATGTATTTATGAAACGATTCTATACAGCAGAAGCAGTAACAGAGGGGCATCCGGATAAACTGTGCGACATCATCGCAGACAGTATCCTGGATGCGTGCCTCACAGAAGACAGGGATTCCCATGTGGCATGTGAGGTGCTTGCCACAAAGGGGAACATTCTTGTAGCGGGAGAGATTACGTGCCAGTACGAACCGGATGTGTTTGGGATTATCCGGACGGTTTTGGAGGATGTGGGCTATCCGGCAGACGGAATACAGATGGATGCGCTGATACACAGCCAGAGTCCGGATATTGCCAAGGCAGTGGCATGTTCCATAGAAAAAAGAAAAAGCCGGTCAGACAATGCGGCTGAATGGGAGCGTGGAGCCGGGGATCAGGGTGTGATGATTGGCTATGCCTGTGATGAGACGCCGCAGATGATGCCCATGCCGGTGGTGCTGGCAAACCGGATTGTCCGGGAGCTGTCTGCCTGCAGGAAAAGTTCCTACATTACAGGAATCCTGCCGGATGGAAAAGCGCAGGTGACGGTGGAATATGAAGAAGGCAAGCCTGTCCGTGTGGAATCTGTTGTGGTGTCCTGCCAGCATGAAGCAGATAAAAATACGAAGAAACTAGAGCATGAAATCCGGGAAAAGGTATTACGTCCGGCTCTGCGTCCGCTTCCGGCAGATGAGAATACCAAGATTATGATTAACCCTTCCGGACGTTTTGTCTGCGGGGGCATGGACGCAGATACGGGACTGACCGGCCGAAAACTGATGGTGGATACTTACGGAAGCGTAGTGCCGCATGGGGGTGGGGCGTTCTCAGGGAAGGACTGTTCCAAAGTGGACCGATCAGCAGCGTACATGGCGCGTTATATTGCAAAAAATATGGTAGCTGCAGGTCTTGCCAGCCGGTGCCAGGTGTCTCTTGCCTATGCCATTGGTGTTGCCCAGCCAGTCATGGTTCAGGTAGATACCTTTGATACCGGGAAAATCTGTGCCGATGACTGTCTTGCGGCAGTAATCCCTTTGATATTCGGGCTGGCACCAAGCCAGATCATGGACTGTCTGCGCCTGGACCGCCCTATTTTTAAGCGGACAGCGGCTTACGGGCATTTCGGCAGAAAGGAATTTCCGTGGGAACGGGTGGATAAGGCAGCAGCATTGAAGGATGCGGTAATCTGATGCCCTGGGTAGGTGAAGAGGAAATCGAAGCCGCCAGGGCTATGTCCTGCATCGAGTACCTGAAGCGGTTTGAAAGCACCAGACTGGAAAAAGCCAGTGCCAGGAATGAATGGCAGCTAAAAGATCATGACAGTTTCAAAATCAATGAAATCACAAGCGCATGGCATTGGAAATCCAGAGGGATTGGCGGATATAACGCGCTGCGTTTTTTAACAGAGGTGGATGGGATGGGTTTCGTGGAAGCAGTCCAATTTCTGAGCGGACAGAATCCCTCTTATATCCCCCCGGAACATGTGGAAAAAGAAAAAAAGCCTTTTGTTTTGCCGGAACGCTATCAGGATTGTGGGCGTGTCCGGCAATATTTACTTGGCAGGGGAATCAGCAATGAAGTCATTACTTACTGCATACAGAAAGGGATCCTTTATGAGAGTGCCCCATACCACAACGCTGTTTTTGTTGGGCTGGATAGGAATCAAGAACCTAAGTATGCGTTCCTTCGGGGCATCTATGACAGACCGGGAAAGCGTTTCCGGATAGAGCAGGAGGGTAGTGACAAGACCTGCTCTTTCTGTATTCCGCCATCAGAAAAAAGTGTCCGGGTGGCACTTTATGAAGCAGCCATTGACGGGATGGCACATATGACACTGGAGCAGAACCGGGCAGACAAGTACCGTCTGTCCCTCGGGGGAATCAGTGCGCCGAAGGAAGGAGAGCAGAGAAAGGGATTTAAGAACCCTCCTGTGCTGGCACAATTTTTAGAACAGCATCGGGATATTAAGGAGATTGAAATCTGTACGGATAATGATTTTGCAGGAAGGTGGGCATGCGATCACATCAGGGAAGCCTATCAGGGACAGTACCGTGTTATCGTGAATCTGCCAGCATTGGAAGGTGCAGATTATGGAGATATGGCAAGAGAGGCAGCGAAAAAGACTGCACGCGCGAAGGAACTGGAAGACAGAGGGAGGTGACTGGAATAGGAAAAGAAGAAATGAATGTATTGCCAATTGAATTACTGACACCCCTTACCGCAGAATTTTATCCGGATGATGCCGGAGACGGCTTTGACGAGGAAGAGGACGGTGTTGAAAACATGGATGGGGAGGATTTGGCCCAGTATGAGGAAACCATACAGAAGATGGTGGAAAAGGAAAATTCTTATGGTGCGGAAGATGGAAAGGTCTGCAACCTGATGGATTACTTTTATGGAAGCAGCTCCGTCCGGGAAAAAGTGGAACAGGCAGAAGTCTCTGTGCGGAAGGTGGAGGGAATCTTATATGGCTGTACCACGCTGAAACTTAAAGAATATCTGGACACACAAGAATTCAGTGAACTGTGCGAATTCATCACCGGACAGTATAGTGACGGCTGGGGTGAGGGATTTGAGCAGAGAGAAATTCCGGTAGAGGGAGGAAACCTGTATGTCCATTTCTGGCAGGGACATGAGACAAAGTTCCGGCAGAGGACGAAGCTGCAGGAAGAACATAAAACAATTCTGCCAGAAAGAAAGCCTAAATTAAAGCTGCTTGGTCATGACGGAAATATCTTTTCCATTTTAGCGGATGCCAGAAGACTGTTAATCCGCAATGGGCAGGCAGAAAAGGCGGAAGAGATGTATGGGAAGGTGCGGAAATCCGGTGACTATTATCAGGCACTGGGGATTATCAGTGAGTATGTAGAAACAGAACTGAGTCCTTCACGGGACACGGATAAGAGCAGGAAGAAAACAGAGAAGGGGGAATGCCGATGATTTATCAATTAAAGATGCCAATGCAGGGTAGATTCCAGATGGATGAGCCGTTTTATGAAATGGATGATGATCCTAATTTACTGGAACCTCCTCAGGAGCAGTACATACCCGATGATGTTCTGTTGTCTGAAGGGGAGCTGGCAGCATATGAAGAGGAGGTGCAGTCATTTCTGCAGCAATGGACCAGCGGGAATGAACCATTGGATAAAGGCGGACTGTTTGAAGATTTGGCGGAGAACGGCAGACTGCGGAACAAATTAGAATGTGTGGAAGTTACTGCAGCAGCAGAAGCGTGCTGCCTTCAGGGGAGAATTACGATACGGACAAAAGAAAAGCTGACGGATGAAGAACAGTATATATTAGAGAGCCATGTAAGGTTACAGATGGAAAATGGCTGGGGCAGCAGCTTCCCGAGTATAGAGGTTCCGGGAGGCAGTCTGCAGTTTTTTATGGAGGAACCGGATTCCTGCTATTTTAAGGCTCAGAAGAAATATGAGATTACCAAGATCCCACACCCCAAATACCCCTGGCTGCACCGGATACGTTCTCTTGTCACTATTAATGAGCGTGTTCCGGCAGGCACGCTGGGGGGATTTGTCCAGAGTGAGAAGAACCTGTCTCAGGAAGGAAAATGCTGGATTTACGACAATGCACTCTGCTGTGAGACGGCAGTGACAGAAAAAGAGGCAGGTCTCTTTGATGGCGCTGTTGCAAGAGGGGGTGCACTGGTGACCGGGGATGCATGCCTGTATGACCGGGCGGTTGCAGAAGGGCGGTGCGTGATCCGAAATGGGGAAGTCAAGGAAGATGCGAGGATTGCAGGGAATGCAGTTCTCTCAGAGGGTGCAATAGACGGATTGTCTCCGCTGGTTGCGGGACACAGCAATGTATATGGGGAAGTCTGGGGATTGTTTGTAATTAAGGACATTGTACTGCCGAAAGAAGAACTGATCAATCCAACAGAGGATCTGTTTATCATTGAAAACGGACAACGTGACGTACTTGTAAAACAAAAGAAGCTGGAACCGCCAAAGAGGTATGTCATGCAGCAAGAGAAACAGAAAAAAGCAGGAAAGAAACAGCCAGAGCGCTGAAAAGAAAGGATGATGCCTATTGGAACATAGCCTGAAACTGGAAAACATGATGAATGAGGGGGATATCCCGAAAGAACACACAGGAGGTGAGAATTGGGAGATTCTTCACGGGGATACCCTGAAGCTGGTAAAAGCATTTAACCCCGGAATATTTGATGCGGTAGTCACGGATCCGCCTTATGCTTCGGGAGGCACGAAGCAGAATGAGAGGAACCGCACGACCAACCAGAAATACAGCAGCATGAAAAGTGGGAATGCCCTGCCGGATTTTGACGGGGACAATAAGGACCAGCGCTCCTGGACCCACTGGATGGCAGAGTGGCTGTATGATGTGCGGAAAGCCTGTAAAGCAGGTGCTCCCATCTGTCTGTTTATTGATTGGAGACAGTATCCGTCCATTACGGATGCCCTGCAGTGGGCAGGTTGGATCTGGCGGGGGACTGCTGTGTGGGATAAGGGCAACTCCCGTCCGCAGAAAGGGCGGTTCCGTCAGCAGGCAGAATACATTGTGTGGGGCAGTAACGGACCAATGCCAGTGAGCCGCCCAGTGTCTTGCCTTCCGGGGGTATTCCGCTATGGGAATCCCCAGAATCGTATTCATGTGACGGAAAAGCCTTTGCAGCTGATGAAGGATGTCATCCAGATCTGTGAACCGGGCGGGATCCTCTTAGACCCCTTTGCAGGAGCGGGAACAACGATTTTAGCGGCAGCACAGGAAGGCTACCGGGCAGTGGGTATTGAAGTGACAGATACTTATTATAAACTGGGTACAGACCGGGTACGGTTTGCACTGAATGCGGCAGATGAGAAAAAGGAGGATGGCAGCAATGGAGAATAATTTATCATATCGGGATTTTCAGGAAAGCCTAATGCAGTCAGTCAGCCAGAACCTGAACAGAAATGGAACATATCACTGTGAACTGACGCAGGCACAGAAAAATAATGTAGTCTTGTCAGGCCTGTCTATCAGGCAGGGTGGCAGCAAGTCAGCACCTATCATTTATCTGAATGATTATTATCAATCTTACCTTGAGGGAAAGCCTCTGCACCAGATCAGCAAGGAAATGGTGGAATTTTATCAAAGCCAGGAAATCCCTGAATTCGACCATGCCGACTTTGCTGATTATGGAAGGATGAGAGATAAGCTCCGGGTACGGCTGGTCAATAAAGAAAATAACCAGACATACTATAAGCGGGGACCCTATAAGATACATCCGATGGGGGCAGAAATCCTGTTTTTGGAGTTGGAGAAAAATGAGTCAGGGAGTATGTGCGTGCAGGTGACAGATGCTATGGCAGAGTTATGGAGGGTACCCAAAGCAAAATTATTTAAAACAGCATTAGAAAATACGCAGAATAGCGATAAAGTAAAATTCCAGTCGATGAATGAGGCGATGAATGAAATTGTGTCAGGAGATGCAGGGAAGGAATTTGATGTAGGGGAGGATTTTGATGCACCGATGCATGTTTTGAGTAATGAAAGTAACCTATATGGGGCAACAGTGGCATTATATCCGGATGTGCTTCGGCATATTTGCAAACAGCTTGGAAGTGATTATTATATACTCCCCTCCAGTATCCACGAACTTATAATTATGAGAAAGAAAGACTGTGATATGAGTGAAAAGGAGCTGCGGAGTATGGTCAGGGACATTAACCAACAGATAGTAACGCCGGAGAAAATCCTGGCGAACGAAGTGTATGAGTACAGAGCTGATGTGGATAAGGTGAAAAAGTGTGTAAAAGAAGACAAAGAACGGTAGCAGGGTATCCAAATGGATGCTCTGAAATAATGTTCAGGGAAATGGGAGCATCCACATGGATGCCCAAAGGAGGGATGTGTATTGGAACAGGCGTTGGCTTATGTATGCTGTTCGGCAGAGGAGAGCCGGACAAAGCTGCAGAAATACTGCCGTAAGATTTTTGAAATGGGGTATGTGCCTATCTGTCCTCAGTTTAGCTTTTCGCCATTTTTAGATGAAAGTGAAGCGGAGGATCAGCAGGCTTTCAACCGGATGGCACACTTAGTCTTAAGGAGATGCCGTATGGTAGTGGTCTGCGGTCGGGAGGTAACAGGAACAATGAACACGGAAATCAGCATGGCAGACCGGCTCCATATCATTTGCACCACGTTGGATGGGCTGATTAAAATCAAGGAAAATCAATAGTCAGCAATACTTATCTGATAGTTATGGCTGACTATTTGGTGCGACTGGTTTTGCAAGCATAGCGTTTGGATATCCAAACGCACTTTGGGGAGAACCCCAAACCCCCAGTAATCGATTGGAAAGGAGAGATGCGGTTGGAGGCAGATGCAAAAAAATGTGAGTTCCTTCCTGTGCTGATCTTTGGCAGGCAGGGGCTCTTTTGCGGTGTGCGGATAGAACGTGCCAGCGTACCCAAAGGGTGGCATATGTATGAGATCCGGCACCACCCGGAAAACCCCAAGCGTCCGGTACAGATCGGGAAGATGGCGGTGAACCATTTTTATGGCACTGTCCTGACACTCAAGGCAATCCGGTTTCCGGAAGGGGAATGGGATTTCCGGGAAATAATCGGGAACAGGGATCTGCGCTTTTTAGGAGAGCGGGCAGCTACCCTGAAGGAATATGAAAAGCAGAAACAACGAAAAAAGCATGGAAGATAAGGAGAAAAAAGAGATGTTATTAGCAGGTTTTGTAGGTTTGGTGGCAGGAAACATCATGGGAGTGGTTCTGATGTGCCTTATGGTAACCGGAAAGCGGGAGGACCAGATGATGGAGCAGTACCGCCGGCAGATGCAGAAGCGCAGGAAGAAGATCCGCTTTCTGGATAGCTGCAGCCAAGAAGCCTTTACCATTTTGGATGGGGAGAGCATTGAACTGATTGCGCCTAATGGGGAGAGCCAGACCGGTGTCTGCCGTTACGTGGATGAGGAACATACAAGTATCAACGGCAGGGAGTGGGACCTGCGGGACTTTGCAGGAGAGATGGAGCAAAGGGGGATTCATTATCACCCGGTATAAAAGAAAGAAGGTGATGCCATGAAAAGAAGGCTCATAGCAGGGATGGCGGCAGCCGCCATCCTTACAGGAATATATTTACTGGTGAGGAAAGGGGAGGTGTGATGAGGAAACGAAACCATATCGTTCCGGTACGCTTAAATGCGAAAGAACTGCGCTATCTGGACGAGCAGGTAGCCAAAAGCGGTTTCAGCAGGGAGGAATACCTGCGTTCTCTGATCTGCGGTGCGGAGGTAAGGGCAAAGCCCTGTGAGCATCATGCGGACCTGCTCCGGAAGATCGCAGGGCTCTGTAACAACGCCAACCAACTGGCCCATGTGGCGAATGCCTCAGGCACGGCGGGTCAGGAGAGCATCCGGGAAATGCTCCGCATCTCTAAGGAGACGTGGCAGACCGTTAAGGAGGACTGGTGACAGCTTATGGCCTATACCAGCATCATCCCCGTCCACCGACTGGATAATTCCATTGATTACATCCGGGACAAAGAGAAGACTGTGGAAAAGCCGGAGACGGCAGGCTCCCTGGCGGGAGCCATCGATTATGCCTTAAACCGGGAAAAGACAGAGCAGACGGCGTTTGAGAATTCCATCGGCTGTACCTGTGAAACGGCCTATCAAGACATGGCAGCCACGAAAAAGCGGTTCCGCAAGACAGGGGGTGTGCAGGGGTACCACCTGATCCAGAGCTTTGCCCCGGGAGAGGTATCCCCGGAACTTGCACACCTCATCGGCCAGGAACTGGCAGAAGAACTGTTAAAAGGGCAGTTCGAAGCAGTTATCACGACCCATTTAAATACGGCCCATTACCACAACCATCTCGTGTTCAATTCGGTAAGTATGACGGACGGGCATAAATACCACAGCAACAGCAGGAGCTACTATGAAGAGATCCGGAAGATTTCCGATGGACTGTGCAGGAAATACGGCCTATCCGTCATCCGGGCAACAGATGGAAAAAGCATAAGCTATGCCCAGTGGAAGGCACAGCAGGATGGAAAACCTACATGGCGGACCGGGATCCGCATGGATATCCGGGAATCGGTGCAGGGCAGCTTCACATGGAGGCAGTTTCTGTACCAGATGGAACAGAAAGGCTATGAATGGAAGCTGAACCGGAAATACATAGCCTTGAAAGCGCCGGGGATGGAGCAGTTCGTCCGGCTGAAAAGCCTTGGGGAAAATTATACGGAAACCCATATCCGGGAATGGATCCTAACACCCAAGACATCCCGAAAACAACCGGCTGGGAAGGAAAGCGCAGGGGCAGGGAAGGGACGGAAAAAGTATGCTGGGCTGCAGGCCCTTTATTATTCCTACCTGTACCGGATGGGGGTATTAAAAAAACGGCCGGCAAGAAGTTCTTTTGCCATCCAAGCGGATATCCGGAAGATGGACCGGCGGATCGCGCAGCTTGATTTTTTACTGAAGAACGGAATCTCCACCCGGGAACAGCTGGCGGTACACAGGAAGCCGCTGGAGGAACGGATGCTGGCGCTTACAAAGGAGCGCCAGCACTTGTACCGTGCAGCGCCTGATGACGGACGTATCCGGGAGATCACGGAAGCATTGAAGCCCCTGCGAAAAGAGGTGCGTCTGTGCAATCAGATAGAACAGCATTCTAAAGAGATGGAGGCAAAGCTCCTTGAGACAGAGAGACTGGAAACCCAAAGCACCCAAAAGCCTGAGGATGCTGGAAAAGAGGATCGAAGGGGCGAAGAGCAGGAGGCGAAGAAAAACGGGCAGGATGCCTGGAAACGATAGGAGGTGGCAGTATGAACTATGGAGGCGATGCGGCGGACCAGCTTGTCCGCTATTCTATGGACGGGCTGGATCATGGCATCCGTCTGTCCGGAACGCTGGCGAAAAATCTGGCTGTATTCCTTGCTGCGGTCTTAAAGAGCCAGGGAAAGACACATGGGCGGACACGCATGATCCAGATGCTGAAGGACGGAAGGCCGTTGAAATTTTTTACCGTGCCCGCTGACAGGCTGAGAGAGTTCTGTCAGGAAGGGAAGAGGCACGGGCTATTGTATGTGGTCATCCGCGACCGCAAGAATCCGGAAATCTGTGAACTTATGGTATATGCCGACGATGCGGCGAAGGTCAACCGTGTCATGGAGAAGATGAACCTGGATTTCGTGAAATCCGAGGTAGGGGAAGCCGTCCACGAAATCGTGCCGGAAACGGGACAGGATAAAGCGGGCAGGACTAAGACCGTGGAAATGCCGGAGGGTGAGATCCAGTTTGAGATCCATGACGAAGATCAGGACTTCAACTTTGATGTGGTGCAGGCTGAAGCAGAAAATTTTACGCAGGCGCAGGATCCCGGGGCAAAGAATCCGTCCGGACATTCCTTGCGCAGCAGCGGTATTTCTTCCGGGCAGGAAAAGGAGAATGAGAAGCCTTCCGTGCGCCGGGAATTAAACCAGATCAAAGAAGAACAGAAGGAGTCCGCAAGTAAGAAGAAACAGAGAGGCAGGAACCGGAATACAAGCAGACGTAAGAAGAAAGCAAAGACAAAAGGGAGGTAATGCGTATGGATTTATCGAAATATCTGAATCAGGAGACAGAGAACCCGGCAGAGGGCGGCCAGAGGATGTCAAAGGAAGAATATGCCGCCATGAAAAAGCAGGAGCGGGAAGAGGTATGGACAGAGATTGACTCCAAGGCACAGGATGTGTTCAAGGACAGTGAGTCCCTGAAAGGATTCTTAACCTTCATGGCACAGTGTACGCCCCAGAGGACACCGAACCTGCTGCTGTTATACAGCCAGAACCCTGAGATCCGGCAGATTAGGACTTATGAGAGAATCCGGTCAGAGGGGCATTCCATCAAACCGGAGGCAAGGGGGAAAGGCTATAAATTCCTCGCAGGAAATGAGTACGAAAAGGACGGCGTGACCATGCAGGGCTATTCCATCGCCAAGGCATATGATATCAGCCAGATTCGGATGAAGCAGCCGGAGCCGCTGCCGCCAAAATCTATGGAAGAACTGATGGGTGCCCTGCTGACAGATACGGATGTGCGGGTGCAGATCGCGGATAACCTGCCGGAAGGGGTACAGGCCCAGTATATCCCAAACCAGCGTTCCATCTATGTAAGGAACGGGATGCCGGAGACGATTACCTTCCATGCCATCAACCGGGAGCTGGCGTGCGCGTCTATGGACATACACAACGGGACCTACAGCCGGGCAAAAGCCTCTGCCCCGGCTTTCTGTGCAGCCTATGTGGTGGCACAGAAATATGGGGTGGAAAATACAGGATTCAGCTTTGACAAGGTGTGCCAGATGCAGGAAAATGGAAATAAAGACCCAAAAGACCTCCGGGATTTCATTAATGATGTGAAGAATGCCGCCTATACCATAGAAAAGCATATGGATAAGAACTTAGGTCAGCCGGAGCAGGAATTTGTCCCGGATGAATTCAATGTAGGGGAAGCCAAAAAAGGGAAAGGGGCAAAGGCAAAAAGCCAGCCGGAGCGCTGATAAAACGGCCGGGATTTGCTGAAAAACAGTAGATATTTCCACAAAGATGTGGTATGTTGTGGGTAGGTAAACAGCAGAAACGGAGGACAGCTTATGGAGAAACAAAGATGTGTAAAAATGGATGATATCATGAAGAACATGCTGATCCATTCCCTGCGGATGGTATTCCGGGAGGAAAAAGAAAAAGGGCTTTCCACGGACGTGACCAGAGACTTCGTGCTGAAGCTGGCCTACTATGAACAGCCCAGGCTTTTCCTAACGGATGTGGAGCATAAAAAAGCGATCGAAGCGCTGAACATGCTACGGAACAGCTTCATTGCCGCAGGCCGGTACACGGATGGGATAGACACCATCTTCTTAAAGATCCTGCAGGCAAAATATAAAAGGTGCAAAGTCAGGTAGCATGTGCTGCCCCACGAGTAAAGCAGCTTAATAAAGTCAGGGGCGGTCAGGACTGCCCTGCCTAAAAAGAATCAGATACAGCTGGAAATGGACACTAGATCCCGTTTCCGGCTGTGTTTTTACAGGATACTATAAACCTGCAGATTGTTCTGAATAACAGGATCATCTGGCTGGAGATAAAAAGGAGGGATGCGTCTGAAACAGGATGCGAGAAAAATAGAAATGCTGAAACAGAGATATCAGCCGGGGACAAAGGTCTGCCTGGACCATATGGATGGGGAAGGGCAGATGCCCGCCGGGCTAAAGGGAACGGTACTATTTGTGGACGATATCGGCCAGATCCATGTCGGGTGGGAGAATGGGAGCTCCCTCGCACTCAATACGGATGTGGACCGGTTCCACAGGATAGGTGCGCCAAAGAAAAAGAGAGAGAAGGGTGAGCCTTCCCGGTAGCAAATGGCAGGAAGACGGAGTGGGTGGTCTGGCTTCTTGCCCTGCCGGTCGTATGGTGGGCGGCTGTCCTGATTGCAGATTCCGTAAATCCCGGGCAGAATCTGATGGAGATACTGGAGGCACTGACCAAGCGGCTGGAGCAGCCCTTTTCCCTGCATATGACAAAATATACCGTAAAGTCGGTTCTGGTCTGTACGCTTTTGTACGGGATGGGTATCGGCATTTTTTATGCCAACAGGAGAAATTACAGAAGAGGGGAGGAACACGGCTCCGCCAAATGGGGGGATGTGTTCCAGACCTGCAAGAAATACCGGGACCGCCCATATTCCCAGAACCTCCTGCTGACCCAGAACTTCCGCATGGGGCTCAATGTCTATAAACACAAGCGGTGCCTGAATGTATTGGTCACGGGCGGTTCCGGGGCGGGAAAATCCAGAACCTATGCCATCCCCAACATCATGCAGTGCAACTGTTCGATGGTCATCACGGACCCGAAAGCCGAGTTGCTCCGAAAGACCGGGGGGCTTTTGAAAAAGCAGGGGTACGAAGTCCGGGTGTTTGACCTGATCAACCCGGACACCTCCTTTTGCTATAACCCATTTCAGTATGTCCACGATGATAAGGATGTGCTGCGCCTCATCTCAAACCTGATAAAAAACACCACGCCGAAGGGGTCGCAGTCCCAGGACCCGTTCTGGGGTGCGACACGTTCCGTAGTGAAAAGCTACGGCATAAGAACGCACATGATTTGATATATAAAATTGAATCAATTCTTAGAGAACTGATATTCCGACAGGTGGAATGGAGGGGTAACGCCCGGAAACGCCTGCTCTGATACTCCGGTATGCGTCTGGAAGTGCAGCCTTCCAGTGGTATAACGCCCGGTAAAGTCGGCTGTATGCACCCGCTGTAGCGATTACGCACGTTACGGCAAACCAAGCCAGAGGTGGCTGTGGGTGATAGGCCGGGAGTCTATAAAATGCTCATGGTGAGGATTCCATGCTGGACGCATGGATGACGAACAACTGAATGTACGAGTCTATAAAGGGAATCGGGAGAAAAGCCCGATGCTACGTCAAGTAGCGTATGTGTGGTAGAGTAAGTTTCCCAGAGATGAAATACCATGATGTATTACAGGTACATCCAAGCATACAGGCTCATAGGGAGCACCTAAAAGCATATGCAAAGATAGGAATATCGGAACGTGGAAAGGTCGGGACACATGATAACCCGTTGCAGGGGTGTGTTGTCAAGGAAACAAATCTAATTGAAGAAAGGAATTTGAGGGAACTTGACTTTATCCGGCTGAGAGCGACGGCACAGTACCGTTGAAACCGTGGATAACACGGTGGAGGGATAGCCGTTAGTCCGTATGTAACTTAAGTACAAGAATTACACAATCAACAAAGGTTCGAGTATGACTAACAGAGGCAAACTTCATCAATAAATCGAATTGATATTAAGGAGGTAGCCGACTTTGTCAGCAAATGAACAGATAGGAAAAAGGCAGAAACTCCGTAATGCGGAATATTACAGCCTTCAGAAATCTTTTGACAGACTGTATGCAGAGAGTCTGGATGGCAGGAAATTCAAGAAACTGCTGTCCCTCATCCAGTCGGATGAGAACATCAAACTTGCATATAGGAACCTGAAAAAGAACAAGGGAAGTAAGACACCGGGTACGGATGGAATGACAATCTCCGATATTGAAAAATATCCAGAGGAAAAACAGATTTTCACAGTAAGGAAACGGCTGGAGAATTATATACCACAGCCAGTAAAACGTAAAGAGATACCTAAGCCAAATGGCGGAGTTCGCCCGTTAGGTATACCAACTATCCTGGACAGATTGATACAGCAGTGCGTAAAGCAGGTGCTGGAACCAATCTGTGAAGCAAAGTTCCATGAACGGAGCAATGGATTCAGACCAAACCGGAGTGCGGAAAACGCACTTGCACAATGCTATAAAATGATGCAGCAAATGAATCTGCACTATGTTGTAGATATTGATGTGAAAGGATTCTTTGATAATGTAAGCCACGGAAAACTATTAAAGCAGATGTGGACGTTGGGAATCCGGGACAAGTCATTGATATGCATTGTGAGTAAGATGTTAAAAGGAGAGGTTGCTGGAATCGGCTTTCCAGATAAAGGTACACCGCAGGGGGGATACTTTCTCCACTATTATCCAACATAGTCCTGAATGAGCTGGACTGGTGGGTAACAAGCCAGTGGGAAGGGATGAAGACACGGAAAGAATTTGCAAAATATATCTGTCCGAATGGTACAGTGACGGACAATGGCAGGATAGCATCACTTAGAAGGTCTTCTAATCTAAAAGAATGCTATATCGTGCGTTACGCCGATGATTTTAAGGTGTTTTGCAGAAACTATGAAGATGCCAGACGCATGTTTATCGCTATCAGGAAGTGGTTGAAAGACCGGCTGGATTTATCCATTTCAGAGGAAAAATCAAAGATAGTGAACCTGCGGAAAAATTACTCTGAATTTCTCGGATTCCGGCTGAAAGTCAGGAAGAAAGGGAAAAAGAGGGGAGTCACATCCCATATCAGCCAGAAGGCGAAGGAACGCATCAAAGTGGAAGTCAAAGAACTGGTAAAGGATTTACAGAACCCGAAAGATATGGAGGAATCCTATCGGAAGGTGTGCAGGTATAATGCATATATTTTGGGAGTCCATAATTATTACCGGTATGCAACAAACATACAAGAAGATTTAGACCCGATTGCCTTTAATATCAGAAAGAACCTGGAAATACGACTAAGAACAAGATTAACGAAATCAACAAGACGAATGGTGCCACGATACATAGCAGTCCGCTATGGAGACAGTAAGCAGTTACGATTTGTGGACGGACTGCCAGTAGCACCACTTGGATATGTACAGCATAAAAGTCCAATGTACAAGCCAAAAGCCGTCAATAACTATACGAGAGAGGGCAGGGCACTGATACACCGTAATATTCGGACAGTCAGTGCGGAAAAAATAGAATATTTAATGCAGCACCCGATACCCGAAGCCACAATAGAAATGAACGATAACCGTTTATCTTTATATGTAGCCCAGCAAGGAAAATGTTTTGTCAGTGGTGTTGAACTGAATGTTAAAAACTGTGTCCTACATAGGAAAAAGAATCTGCCGGCTGGAATGAGGGATAAGTATCAAAATCTGGTACTTGTCACTCCACAGGTGGAAAATTTGATTTCTTTAGAAGGAGCAGAGCCGGGAATCTATAGGAAAGCGGTGAAAAAACTGAAATTGGACAGTAAAGCAGTAGAAAAGTTGAATAGGTTAAGAAGATTCAGAAATCGTGAACAGATAGCAACAACTGTCATTTGTTGAGAATTGTGTACTAATTAGAAAAAGAAACATATGGATGGAAAGCCGTGTGATGGGAAACTGTCACGCACGGTTTGGGGCGGGGGAAAACTTGGAGATGACATCAAAGAGTTACCTATCGTTAAAAGTGTCTACCCCACAGGTGACTGTGGGGGTGGCATACATAGAAAAGTGAGACAGCCCTGTTGCAGGCGCTGATGCTGTACCTTTTACATGAAGCGCCGGCCGAGGAACAGAACTTCTCCATGATCATGGAAATGCTGGGATCGGCACAGGTAAAAGAGGACGATGAGAGTTATGAGTCACCCCTGGATATCCTGTTTGAACGTTTGGAAATGCGGGAGCCGGACAGCATAGCAGTGAAGCAGTACCATATTTACAAACAGGCTGCAGGAAAGACCGCAAAATCCATCCTTATCAGCGTGGGCGTGCGCCTTGCCGCCTTTAACCTCCAGCAGATCGCAAACCTGACCTGCACGGATGAACTGGACCTTGCCAGCATCGGGGAGAAGAAGGTGGCGCTGTTCTGCTGTATTCCGGATGCGGATACATCCCTGAACTATCTGGTGGGTATGATCTACAGCCAGCTGTTCCAGACACTTTATTATGTGGCGGACCGCAAACACGGCGGGAAACTGCCTGTGTCCGTCCACTGCCTCATGGATGAATTTCCCAACGTGGCCCTGCCCGATGAGTTTGAAAAAATCCTGGCAACCATGCGATCCAGAGGGATCTCCTGCAGCATCATCATCCAGAACATGGCGCAGTTAAAGGCGCTGTTCAAGGACAGCTGGGAGAGCATAGTAGGCAACGCTGATGAATTTCTTTATCTGGGCGGCAACGAAAAAGAGACGCATAAATATGTGTCAGAGCTGCTCGGGAAGGCGACCATCGACACGAATACTTACGGGCAGACGAAAGGGAAATCCGGCAGCTATTCCACTAATTTCCAGCAGAGCGGCAGGGAGCTGCTGATGCCGGATGAGGTGCGGATGCTGGACAATGCCAATGCTCTGCTGTTCATCCGCGGGGAACGCCCCATCCTGGACCAGAAATATGACTTAATGAAACACCCGAATATCAAGTATACGGAAGACGGTGGTGCAAAGCCCTATAATTATGCAGAGGCGCCTCTTGCACACGACAGCTTCCCGTTTGATGAAAACCGATATGAAGACTATGAACTGCTCTCCGGGGAGGATATCCTCGGGGAGCCTTTTTAAACTGCACAGATGTATCGAAACGACTGCACAGTGAAAGATTGGAGGAATGCCTATTGACCAAAACGTTTTTTAGGAAATGGAAACAAAAAGAAACAAAGAAACAACAATTCAAACCAACACCGGCCCAGAGGCTGCAGAAGGGGATTTCTTTCTGTTATGTGGGAGCCGTGTGTTTCTTATGTCTCGGTAACATATCTGTCTATGCCGCAGGGGATCCCCTGTCGGTTGTCAATAACCTGTCCACTTTTATTTTTTCCCTCATCCGCGCCATCGGCTTGATCTTGCTGGGATTCGGCATTGTTCAAGTGGGGTTAAGCCTGAAAAGCCATGACCCAAGCCAGAGAGCCAATGGGTTCCTGACACTGGCCGGCGGGCTGATCATCACCTTCGCAAAAGAGATCCTCGACCTCATCATGGGGTAAGGAAAAAAGATGCCTGGGGGATGCCGGGTACGGCATTCCCATGCGGCAAAAAAGCGAAGGAGGTGAGAGGAACTGAGCGATAACTGGATCGTGCAGAACTTAAATTCTGCACTGGAAACTTGGAGTGAAAAACTGGGGGAGATCTGGACGCTGCTGACGCAGGACCCGGAGACCTTCAAGGGCGGGCAGATCTGGAGCGTCATGGTCAATGTCAACGATGCGCTGAAAGCCATCGGATACGGGCTTTTGGTACTGTTTTTTGCGGCAGGGCTCGTCAAGACCTGCGGCAGCTTCACAGACCTGAAAAAGCCGGAGCATGCAGTGAAAGCATTCATCCGATTTGCTCTGGCACAGGGAGCCGTCATGTACGGCATGGAACTGATGACAGCGATCTTTTCCATCATACAGGGGATTGTCTCCACCATCATGTCTGGATCCGGAATGTCCGGAGGAAGTGTAACGGAGCTGCCGGGAGAGATCGTGGAAAAGATCGAGTCCGTGGGCATGCTGGAGTCCATACCCCTGTGGATCGTCACCCTGCTTGGAAGCTTGCTGATCACGGTACTGTCTTTCGTCATGATCATGAGCGTCTACGGCAGGATGTTCAAGCTGTATATGTATACGGCGCTGGCGCCCATCCCTATTGCTGCTTTTGCAGGGGAGCCGTCCCAGTCTGTGGGAAAGAATTTTATCCGTTCCTATGCCGGGGTCTGCCTGGAAGGGGCGGTCATTGCACTGGCCTGCATCATTTTCTCTGTTTTTGCAGCCCGCCCGCCGGCCATCAGTGACAGCAGCCTGTCGGCGGTGACCATTGTATGGAATTACGTGGCAGAACTGGTATTCAACCTGTTAGTTCTGGTAGGGGCGATCAAGGCTTCTGACCGGATCGTGAAAGAGATCATGGGATTGTAGAGAAGAGACAGAGATCCGATATGAAGATAGAAAGAAAGGAGGACCAAATAGAAGAAAGAAAAACATTAGGATATGACTGGGAATTCGGGCATGAGGAACTGATGCTTGAAGTGGGTTCCTACACATATGGAGACAGGCTTTATATCGGGCTTTTGCATGAGGTGGAGGGACAGACGGAGCCTTTTGGGGCTTTGACGATCAACCTGCCTTATTCACCGGCAGAAGCCAATGAAGCATATCTGGACGATTTTTCCCGGGAGAGCAAGCTGGCATTCATCAAAAAGCACCGGCTTGGGAAAGTGCTTCCCGAAGAGGGATATTCCGGGTATGGAAGGTACAGCAAGGTGGCATTTGACCTGAACCGGCTGGCAGAGCTGGATCCCAAGGGCGCAGAGACCTACCGGCGCCTCCGGGGGATGTCCGGGCAGGAGCCGGGAAAAAGAAAAAAGAGGGCAAAGAAAGGACGGGAGCGTTAAATGGAAGTAAAAATGAACAAAGAGATCAGGGAGTACCAGGAGTCCATGTTCTTCGGGCTGGATTTCCGCCAATGCGTGTTCTCCCTGCTGGCAGTTGCGGCAGCCATTGGCATATATTTCGGACTGCGGGATGTGACAGGGGATGAGGTGACCGGATGGCTGAGCATGCTTGGGGCTGCGCCCTTTGCAGCCTGTGGCTTTTTTAAATACCACGGCATGACAGCGGAGAAGTTTTTGTGGGCAGTCATCAAGTCCGAGCTGCTGTACCCAAAGAGGCTGGCCTTCCAGTCCGAGAACCTCTACTATAACTGTCTGGAAGAACATATCCGGATGGGAGAGCGGAAAGGAAAGGACGGGACAGAAGCACTGCTGAAAAAGAAGAGACGCAGAAAGAAAAAAGGAAGGGGGGATGCGGTTGATTAAAACACTCAATCAGGCAATAAAAATGGATCGGGAAAAGTTCAAAGTCCCGAAATCTGTCCAGCAGGCAATCCCCATCCGCAGAATCTGGCCGGATGGGGTCTTTCAGGTGGAACATAAATTTTCCAAGACATTCCGCTTCTCGGATATCAACTATGCGATTGCCAGCAAGAGCGACAAGACAGAGATGTTCCTGGACTATTCAGAACTCTTAAATGCACTGGATTCCGGCACATCCGCCAAGATCACCTTAAACAACCGGAGGATCAACAAAGAGGAATTTGAACAGTCCCTGCTGATCCCCATGAAACAGGACGGATTGGATGAGTACCGCAGGGAATATAACGAGATGCTGCTGTCCAAAGTCAGCGGCACCAACAACAGCATTTATCAGGAGCGGTACCTGACTATCAGCGTCCATAAGAAGAATATTGATGAGGCGAGGACGTATTTTGCCCGTGTGGGAACGGATATCATCACCCACCTTGCGAAGCTGTCCTCTGTTGGGGAAGAACTGGACGCAGGGGAGCGCCTGCAGATCTTCCGGGACTTCTTCAAAGCGGCTGAACCGGCCAGTGTCCCTTTTGACCTGAAGGCATTTGCCAGAAAAGGGCATAGCTTCAAGGACTGGATCTGCCCGTCATGCATGGAATTTTCCAAGGACTGCTTCCAGATCGACGGACGGTACGGGAGAGTCCTGTATATGCAGGATTACGCCAGTTATGTGAAGGATGACATGGTATCGGAGCTGTGCGACTTAAGCCGGGACCTGATGCTGTCCATTGACATCCTTCCTGTGCCCACTGATGAGGCGGTGCGGGAGATCCAGAACCGCCTGCTTGGCGTGGAGACGAACGTGACCAACTGGCAGAGGCGGCAGAACGCCAACAACAACTTTTCTGCTGTGGTGCCTTATGACATGGAACTCCAGAGAAAAGAGACCAAGGAGATGCTGGATGACCTGACCACCCGTGACCAGCGGATGATGTTCGGGCTCCTGACCCTGGTGCATATGGCAGATACGAAAGAACAGCTGGATTCGGACACGGATACCCTGCTCTCAACAGCCAGAAAACACCTGTGCCAGTTATCCACCTTAAAATGGCAACAAGTGGACGGGCTGAACACTGTCCTGCCTTACGGGCTGAGGAAGATCAATGCCCTGCGGACGCTGACCACGGAATCCACCGCTGTGCTGATCCCTTTCCATACGCAGGAAATCATGCAGCCGGGAGGCATTTATTATGGGCAGAATGCGGTCAGCAAAAACATGCTGGTGGCAGACAGAAGGAAGCTGTTAAATGGAAACTCCTTCCGGCTTGGCGTCAGCGGTTCCGGAAAAAGTTTTTCCGCAAAAGAAGAGATCGTGGACCTGGCGCTGTCCACCGAGGACGATATCCTAATCTTGGACCCGGAGTCGGAATTCACCTCACTGGTAGAGGCCCTGCAGGGGGAAGTCATCCGTATCTCCGCCACCTCGGACACCCACTTAAATGCGCTGGATATGGATGCGGCATACGGCGATGATAAGAACCCCCTGATCGAGAAGTCGGAATTCATCCTGTCCCTGTTTGAACAGCTGGTAGGGGCAGGGAACCTGTCCGCAAAGGAAAAATCCATCCTGGACCGCTGTACGGCAGACGTTTACCGGGATTATATCCGCAATGGATACAAAGGGGAAGTGCCGACCCTGAAGGATTTATACCGCCAGCTTATGCTCCAGCCGGAAGATGAGGCCAGAGGTCTGGCATTGTCCTCGGAACTGTTCATCAACGGAAGTTTAAATACCTTTGCCCAGAGGACCAACGTGAATACCAAGAGCAGGATCATCGACTATGACATCCGGGAACTGGGCGAGCAGCTGATGCCCCTTGGCATGCTGGTGACACTGGATTCCATCTTCAACCGTGTGATCCAGAATTGGAGGCAGGGGAAGACCACGTGGATCTTTGCGGATGAGTTCTATCTGTTATTCCGTTACCAGTACAGTGCCGACTTTTTCTACCGGCTGTACAAGCGGATCCGGAAGTATTACGGCTTCGTGACCGGGCTGACACAGAACGTGGAGGAACTTTTGAAATCAGATACGGCGCGGCTCATGCTTGCCAACAGTGAGTTCCTGATTTTACTGAATCAGGCAAGCACGGACCGGGAAGAGCTGGCAAAGATCCTGAACATTTCAGACAACCAGCTGTCCTATATCACTAATGTAAGCGCCGGCCACGGGCTGATCCGCTGTTCCGGGAATATCGTGCCTTTTGAGAACACCTGGCCCTGCTCGACAAGGCTGTATCAATTAATGTCCACAGCACCGGGGGATAAGCCGGGTACAGGGAAAGGATAGCCGGTCTTACAGGGTATAAACGGCATATATTCCCGCGAGCAACGAGCCAAGCGGCCATGCTTGCATGGACATTTGGCGACTGCCGCGAGGGTCAAATACCCCGTAGCTTTGCTGCGCAACAAGCTTGCTGCAGGGTATTTGACTTCCGTAGGGTATTTGACTTTGTGACACTGCACCCAGTTAAGTGGTGCGGTGTTTTTTTATACGAAAGGAGTGACAGTATATAAATACAACACTGAGTGTTCCGTTGATGGAACAGGAACAATTGCAGGAACTGCTCCGGATCTTAGAGGATCATGGCATGAAGGAAGAGAAAAAGCAGGTCATGGACCTGGCGCAATATCTGGATGTGATGGATACACAGCTGGGAGCGGTTCTGCAGGAATTAAAGGACGTGAAAGAGCAGTTGGGGGAAATCCGGGAAAGTGGTGTGAAGGCGGCGGCCGTCCGGGTAGTTTCCAAAGTGGAAGGGAAGCTGCAGGACGCCAAAAATCAGGTGCGTGCCTTAAAAGAACGGTTCATGGAAGGAATCCAGAAGACGGTGGCAGCCTTCCATGAGAAAGGAATTGTGGCACTGGCAAAGACGATGGACTTCCTCGGCATCCAAAAGGGCATGCAGAAACTCCATACCCATCTGGAACAGGCTATCCTTGCGGCTGACCGTGGGATGGACCGCCTCGGGAATATCGCGGATGAGATGCATGCGGCCGCTGCCCATATCGGGAATATCGGAAGGGAACTGACGGGGAAAGAGGCAAAAGATGTTCCTGCCCGCGATGTGGAAAAAGGAGCCGTGTTCCAGATACAAAAGGGCCTGTACCACGCGATCGGGATGATGCGGGGCATGAAAGAGCAAACAGAATCTGCCCTGCAAAAGACGGGAGGGCTGATTGAGAAGGCAGGGAAACCGTCTGTCCGTGAAAGCCTGAAATCCCTAAAGGAAGAAAAAAATGCAGACCGGGAGCTAACAGGACAGCCGGGGCTTCATCAGGACCCCCAAATATCCTTTTATGCTGCCGAGTGCATGGAATTTACCAACTACGGGGAAATGAGGGAGGACCTGACGCTGCCTGAAGCGGTAAAAGCGTACAAAAGCATCCGGAAAAGAAATGCCTCAAGCGGGCCCGGCATCGGCTTCGTCCTTCAGGATAAGAGTATACCTGACTATACAGGCATCCCGTGGCCGTTGTTTCAAGGGAAAGAGGTCGCACAGGAATTAATCGACCTGGTTCCGGCCTACCGGGAGCATCCGCTGGTGAAACAGGCGGCGGAACAAATAGGGCAGTATCTTCCAGAACTTACAAAAGGCACAAAACAAAAGAAAAGCCCGGCGCGTTGAGCCGGGCAGGAGCCATGCATGTGAAGGGGGTGAGCTATGCGGGATATCAAGATGAAAGAGCATGGACAAAAGCCTAAGACCAGAAACCCTGCGGCAAGAAAGCCAAAAGAGCTTGTCCGGGCGGCAGTGCTGGAGGCGAAGACTAAGTCCGGCCGGGCAGCCGATGCGGCATCTGCCGGGGAAAGCCAGATATCCCCCACAGAGTATGCAGGGGAAAGACTGGCTTCTGCAGAAGAGTGGGCGGCAGGGAAAGCCGGGGATTCTGTGGTTCTTGCAGGCAGGAAACTTGCAAGGAGATCCCATGAAAAGATCAGGGTGCGTAAAAAGGAAGCGGAAACGGCAGAAGCCGCAGCAGAAGAGGCGGCAGGGGATGCGGCAAGAGAGACTGCACAGGGAGCAGGGGATACGGCAGTGGGCACAGAAAAGTCCCGGCATCCGGCCGGCAAACAAAGAGATGGGAGCCTGCAGGGACAAAAGGAAACGCTTTCCCCCAGCCAGATGGCATCTCAGGGAAAGGTAAAGGTCAAGCCGGAATCAAAAGAATTTATCCGGACTGCCGCAGGCAGGGATGTGAAAACAGCGCCAAGGGTTGTGCGGACTTCCCCAATGTCTGCTGATAAGATCAAGACCGGGCAGACGGTGGCAAAGCAGAAACAGGCACTGCATGCCATGCGCTCTGCGAGGCGTGCTGCGGCGAAGGCGGCAGAGAGCGCAGGAAAGACTAAAACAGCGGGAAAAACAGCAAAGACTACCATCCGGGGGATGAAAGCAGCTATTCGGGGGGCTGTAACCTCAGTAAAAGCGCTGGGAACACTTTCGGCATCTGCCGGAGGCTTTCTGGTAGTATTCTTTGTCATTGTAGGTGTCATCGCTGGCGCTGCGTTCTCCGGCAGTTCCCAAAGCGCGGAGCCGCTCAGCCAGGAGGTGCTTTCCTATACTCCAACAATTCAAAAATATGCCGCGGAGTATGGGATCCCGGAGTACGTTTCCGTCCTGCAGGCAATCATGATGCAGGAATCCGGGGGCAGGGGGACAGACCCCATGCAGTCCAGTGAATGTCCTTATAATACCAAATTTCCCAACAGTCCCAATGCCATCTCAGAGCCAGAGTATTCCATTCAGGTGGGAGTACAGTATTATGCCAGCTGTGTGGCAGAGGCTGGGTGTGAAAGTCCCTCTGATATGAACAAGCTGAAGCTCAGCCTGCAGGGATACAATTACGGGAATGGATACATAACATGGGCGATACGAAACTACGGGGGATACAGTGAAGCAAATGCCCTGCAGTTTTCGCAGGAACAGGCGGCTTCCCACGGCTGGGCAAGGTATGGAGACCCGGAATATGTGCCTCATGTGCTGCGTTACTATTCCGGGGGTGGCAGTCTGTTTGCCGGATTGTTTGGAAATGAACAGATTGTGACGATTGCAAAGACACAGCTTGGAAACGAGGGAGGGCAGAAGTTCTGGTCATGGTATGGATTCGTCCGCCGGGAGCCGTGGTGTGCATGCTTTGTCAGCTGGTGCGCTGAAAAAAGCGGCCTGATTGAATCAGGGAGTATACCGAAATTTGCTTACTGCCCTGCCGGGATCGACTGGTTTAAAAGTAAAGGGCGGTGGAAAGACAGAGGGGATTATACCCCGGTGGCTGGAACACTAATTTTTTTTGACTGGCCGGAAGAGGGGGTTTTTGATGGGGTGAGTGACCATGTGGGAATCGTGGAAAAGTGTGAGAACGGGATTGTTTACACGGTCGAAGGAAATTCCGGGGATGCCGTGAGGGAGAGGCGTTATCCCATTAATTCTGAATCCATTTTAGGATATGGGATAATTTACTAAAAATCTATTAAGAATTATTTAGAAGTAGTTAAGGATTTAGCTATATTATATGATTTATACTAACTGCATTAATTTAGGAAGGAGTAATATTATTATGGAGCGTAATATAGAGTTAGTTCCGATTAAAGAAGATGACAAGGAATGGTTTATCAGAGACTTGCAGAAAGCATTTGCATTTGCAGTTGTGGAAGAATTTGGAAATCAGGAGGATGAGATCATTCCACGAGAAGACATTACGGAGGCGATGGATACTAAAGGAGCAGAAACTTACCACATTATTTCTAACGGAAAGATTGTGGGAGGTGTTGTTGTGTTTATTAATGCAAAAACACAGCGAAACTCTCTGGCATTACTTTTTATTAACCAGACATATCAAAGCAAGGGAATTGGTCTGGCTGTATGGAGAAAAATAGAACAAATGTATCCGGAGACAAAAGTGTGGGAAACAGTCACACCATATTTTGAAAAAAGAAATATCCATTTTTATGTAAATAAGTGCGGTTTTAAAATTGTTGAATTTTTCAATTCACGTCATGCAGATTCCAATGAAGGTGGAGGGAATGTACAAGAAAATGAGTGTATGTTCCGATTTGAAAAGGTTATGAGTAAATAGCAAAAGAGATACATCATAATTATAAATAATTTGTATATTGAAGAACTAAATTTAGACCATAATAAATAAATCTAAAACCATCACTTATAGTTAGGTGATGGTTTTAGGTTTATTTAGATTTCTTTCAGAATCTATTCAGCACCTTCTGAGATAATGTCAATTATCTTTGAAATAGGGAGGTGATTGAATCAGTAAAAAAAGGAAATTTCTGATATTAGCAATGCTGGTCATGATGAACTTTACAGTTAATATCCAAAACAAATTCACTCAAAATGCAGGGGAAAGCAATTTGGAAAACTATAATTTTTCTATTGTACAACATAGCGTACCCTATGATTCGGTAACGGAAGATAGAGAAAATGCCACGCCAATAAAGAAAAAAGGAGGCCCCGGAATAGGCCAGATATTAAAAGATATCAAGAGATCTGGCAGAAGAGATTATATCTCTGAATTGAAAATGAAGCTTTAGATTTGTTTAGAATTCATTTAGAAATGGATAAGATATTGCTGCCATAATGAAACTATCAAAAGAAACAGCTTTTGAAATTTACGGAAAGGAGTAAAAGCAGGAGGTCAGATGCTATATTTGTCTGACGGAGAAGCTATCAACAGTAAAAAAAGTAGTACATAGTAAAATACCCATAGGGTAAACGATATGGCATGAGTGAGATACATGTCATAATTTAGAAGGGAGATAATCATGAATAATTCGCAGAAAAGGTCATGGAAGGGATTTGCAAAAAAAGGACTTATATTCTGTATAATCGGCGTGATGGCACTGGGCATGGTAGCCTGCGGTGGAAAGGATAAAAAATCTGATTCCAAAGAACCGAAAACACAGACAGAGCAGTCTACAGATAAAAAGACAAAAAAGAAGCCGTCTTCTAAAATACAGGAAAAAAATGATGCAGATACTGCAGATACACAAAACAAGACCGGTGAGGAACAGAACAAAACAAATGGTGCCGAGGTGCAGGATGGAACAGAACAAAAGTCTGATAAAAAGAATTCCGCGGTAAACAATTCTACAAAAAGGAATTCTACAAAAAAGAATTCCACAAAGAAAAACAGCACAGCGCAGAAACCTAATAAAAGCGGTTCCACAACAAAGGAGAAAAAGAATAATTAAGCTGAATGGGCTGTATGGGAACATGCAGCCCATTTTTCCTGAAAGGACTAAAGCATGAAGAATATACTGGAATATTTAGAGAAAACAGAACAACAATACCCCAGTCATACAGCGCTGGATGACGGAAAACTTGTTTTTACATGGAGGGAACTGGCGAATTTGTCCAGACAGATGGGGACAGCATTTGCACAAAAAACGGAGCATGGGAAACCAATTATTATATTTTTAGAAAAAAGTTCAGTCACGTTGGCAGCCATGTTCGGTGCAGTGTATGCCGGGTGCTTTTATGTCGTGGTTGATCCGTCGCAGCCAATACAGAGGATACAGGGCATTCTGAATGTACTGGAGCCGGGACTTATTGTGGCAAATGACAAAACAGGGGAACTTTTAGTACAGATGGATTATAAAGGTAACACATGCCTGTTAAATGACGCCATGAAGGAACCAGCGGACAGACAGATGCTTCAGAAAATCCGGAAGGAAAGCCAGGATACAGATATATTATATGGAATCTTCACTTCCGGTTCAACTGGTACACCCAAGGGAATTATAGTCAGCCACCGGGCGGCGATAGATTTTATCACACATTTTGTACGGACATTCAGATTCACAGTGCATGACCGGATTGGAAATCAGGCACCCTTCGACTTCGATGTATCGGTAAAAGACATATATACCAGTATGTTTACAGGAGCAGAACTTGTCATTATTCCAAAAGAAATGTTTTCCACGCCTCCGGTACTACTCGATTATCTCTGCAAAAAAGAAGTGACTGCGCTTATATGGGCAGTTTCAGCTCTAAGTTTGGTGGCGGCGTTAAAAGGGCTTGACTATAAAGTTCCCCTGACAGTAAAAAAAATTCTTTTCAGTGGTGAAGTTATGCCGGTAAAACAGCTTAGGATGTGGCAAGCGGCACTGCCGTGTGCGGAATTTATCAATTTATACGGACCTACAGAGATTACCTGTAACTGCACTTATTATCGGGTTAAGGAAATGCTGCCGGATGGAGAAAAAATCCCCATTGGGAAGGCATTTCCGGGAAGGATTGTGTTTTTGATGGATGAATGCGGAAAAGAAATTGCATCTCCGGGAAAGATTGGGGAAATTTGTGTTTCCGGTGAATCATTGTCAGAAGGGTACTACCACAACCCCGAAGAAACAAAAGAAAGATTTATTTCCTGCAGTAAAAATAGTGATAGGAGCGGGCGTTATTATAAAACCGGCGATTTGGGATTCTATGGGAAGTGTGGAGAACTTTATTTCTCCGGACGGAAAGATTTCCAGATCAAGCATATGGGCCATCGAATCGAATTGGAGGAAATCGAGCATGCGATGGAGCAGATTGTAGGTTTAGAAAGGGGGCTGTGCATATTAGATGAAAAGAGAAACAGATTGGTGGCCTTTTATCTGGGGGATATAAGTAAGGAACAAATTCAGGAGAAGATAAAGGAAAAACTTCCGGCTTATATGATACCCCATAAGCTGGTAAAAACAAATTTGATGCCTTTGAACAAAAATGGGAAGACAGACCGGGAGTATTTCCGGCAGAAACTGAGGTGATGAGATGGATATGGAATGTCTGGAACATGGAATTGTGAAATATGGTACGCCGCTCTATGTGTTTAATATAGATGAGACGCGCGAGACGGTGTCACTCTTTCGGAAGAAACTGGGAGGAAAGGCAGGGCTTTGCTTTGCTATGAAAGCCAATCCTTTTTTGACAAGGCAGATGGCGGCGATAACAGATCGGATTGAGGTCTGTTCTATGGGAGAGTTTGAAATTTGCAGGAAACTTAAAATCGAACCTGAGAAAATACTGATATCAGGGGTGCTGAAAGAAAGAGAGGATATTTATTCCATACTGAGCCATTATCGTGGTGCATGTACCTATACCATTGAATCCCTGAATCAATTTCATGCTATGGCGGAGTGGTGTGATGCGAATAATGAAGTAATTCATGTATATCTCAGGCTTACCAGCGGAAATCAATTTGGCATGGATGCAGAAACTATTCAGAATATGGTTTCCAAAAGAAAGATGTGTCCGTTCCTGAAAATTCAGGGAGTTCACTATTTTTCCGGCACACAGAAAAAATCAATGGAGAAGGTAAAGAAGGAGTTCGCATATCTGGATAATTTTTTAAAGAAATTGGAAGAAACATCTGAATTCCAAATAGAAGAATTGGAGTATGGTCCCGGAATCCCTGTTCCATACTTTGAAGGGCAGAAGGATACGATAGAGGAAAATATCCAAATAATTACTGATGCAATCCTGTCTATGCAATGGAAAGGAGGCATTATATTGGAGATGGGGCGTGCCCTCGCAGCAAGGTGTGGCTACTATCTGACCAGCGTAAAGGACATGAAGCAGAGTGATGGAAAAAATTACTGTATTGTTGATGGCGGGATTCATCAGATTAATTATGACGGGCAGATCAGGGGTATGTACCTTCCGAAGTTTCAGGTAAGCCCAGAGCATCATTGTGGAGCAAAACGGGCATATACTGTCTGCGGATCCCTCTGTACAGTTAACGATATATTAATGCAGAATGTGGAAATTAAAAATTTAAAAATTGGAAACGTGCTGATTTTTGAATGCGCAGGCGCTTATGCAATGACTGAAGGAATGGCATTGTTTTTAAGTCATGATTTACCGCAGGCTGCGTTTTACAGTAAAGAAATGGGATGGAAGCTGGCAAGAAAAAAACAGGGATTATACAAATACAATATGGAGGATGAGATAGACGATGGAAACATTGATGAATATTTTAATGGAAATAGATGAGAGCATCCAATGGGAAAAGGAAAAAGCATTAATTGACGACAGAATTCTGGATTCCTTTGGAGTCATTTCCCTTATCTCGGAACTTGAAGAAGCGTTTGATATTGAAATAGAGGCGGCTGAAATGATTCCTGAGAACCTGAACTCTGTGGAGGCTATGTGGAAAATGGTGCAGCGGTTAAAGGAGAAATAAAATGGCATATCATACGTCAGTATATTTATTCCTGTTTCTTCCGGCGGCGCTTCTCGCCTACCAGTTAACCCCTAAAAAGGTACGTTGGGTGACATTAGTGCTATGCGGATATGTGTTTTTCTGGACTATCAGTGGAAGGCTGGTTCTTTACCTGATGGGTGTGACGTTAGTGACTCATTACATAGGCATATGGATATCTTACAACAAACTTCAGTGTGGTATGAAGATATCAGGATTGTCCAGAGAAGAAAGCAGTGACATCAAAAAACAGTATAAAAAAAGGGAAAAAAGAATACTGGCAGGCGGCATTTTTATGCTGGTGTCTGCACTTGCATATTTGAAATACTATAATTTTTTCGCTTCTAATGCAAATATTCTGCTGCAGGGTGCAGGGAGTCAATTTGCATTAGAAGCAAAAACATTGTTACTTCCCATTGGAATCTCCTTTTATACCTTGCAGGCCATTGGTTATATGGCAGATGTCTATTGGGGAAAAATCGATGGACAGCAGCATCCGGGTAAGGTGGCGTTATTCCTTGGCTTTTTTCCGCAGATTATGGAAGGGCCGATCAGCATGTATTCCCAGACTGCAGATACGCTTTGGGCAGGAAATTCCTTAAAGGGCGAAAATCTGTCCAGAGGGAGTGTCAGGATCTTATGGGGATTATTCAAGAAAATGGTAATTGCAGACCGTCTCTATGTGTTGGTTCAGGCGGTATTTGAGCATTATGAGAATTATCATGGTGTAATTATAGCGGTTGCAGCTGTGGCCTATACCATACAGCTTTATATGGAATTTTCAGGGTGTATGGATATTATAATAGGAAGCGGCAGAATGTTCGGTGTGACCCTTCCTGAAAATTTCTGTCAGCCCTTTGCCTCAAAAAATGCGGCAGAATTTTGGAGACGATGGCATATTACGCTGGGCGTATGGTTTAAAACTTATATTTTCTATCCGGTATCGGTGTCAGTAACAGTAAAAAAATGGAATAAATTTGGAAAAAACCATCTGGGAAAGTACCTCACAAAGCTTGGTGTTTCCGCACTTTGTCTATTTCCGGTATGGTTGTGTAACGGTCTGTGGCATGGTGCAAGGTGGAGTTACATTTTCTATGGGATGTATTATTTCGTGATTCTTCTTGCAGGAATTGCGCTGGAGCCAATACGGAACAAAATAATACAATACATTCATTTAAATGAACAGGCGTTTGGCTATCGAATTATACAAATTTTAAAGACATGGCTTATTATATTTATTGGAGAATTGTTTTTCCGGGCAAATGGCCTGCTCGCCGGGTTTCGGATGTTTGGCAGTATGTTCCGGGATTTTGAGATACAGAAGTTATGGGATGGGACGCTGCTAACCTTTGGACTGGATCAGGCGGACTATTATGCCATCATAGCCGGATGTTTGGTTGTGGCTGTAGTTGGAATGATAAAAGAAAGGAATCTGCTGGGTGAAGAGGGGATGGGGAAACTATATTGTCCGTTCAGATGGGCAGTCTATTATGGACTCATTCTGGCGGTGGTAATTTTTGGCGCTTACGGAAGTGGTTATCAGCAGGTGGATATGATTTATGCGGGATTTTAAGAGTATTCAAAAAAGAGCAGGTCAGACGATTTTATTTATGGCCATTCTGATTGTAATTTTAACTGGAGTATCAGAAAGAATAGAATTGGCCTGCATAGAAAATGATAATCTGGTTCAGAGCAGGAATAAAAGTACCTTTCGGATTTTAAGGGAGCCGGATAACAGCATAGATGTAATCGTTGTGGGCGATAGTCTGAGCTATTCATCAGTGTCGCCAATGGAATTATGGAAAGACTATGGGATTACTGCTTATGTATGTGGGCAATCAGGACAAAAGATACAGGAAACATACCATATGCTGGAAAATGCTTTTGCCACCCAGTCACCAAAGCTGGTTATATTGGAAACAAATACTATGTTCAGGGGAAGGATGGAACAGGAATTGACAAATCTAAAAGAAACACTGGAGGAATGGGCGAACAACTATATCCCGATTTTCCGAGGGCATGATATTTGGAAATCTTTTGTGATGGATAAGGAGTATCCGGAAGAAAATTTTAAAGGCTTTGCTCTGCGGTGCGGCATACAGGCGTATGAAAAAGGGGACTATATGCTGGAGACAGAGCAGAAAGAAGAAATGCCGCCCACAGTAGTAAATTATATGGAGAATATTATAAAACTTTGCGAGGAAAATGGAGCAAAACTCCTTCTTTTGGGAACGCCGTCCCCAGCAAATTATAACTATCGCAGGCACAACAGCATTGATGCATATGCGAAGGAACATAATCTGGAATATCTGGATATGAATATGAAACTAAGAGAAGTTGGGATTGACTGGAATACAGACACGCTGGATAAAGGAGACCATCTGAACCTGTCTGGTGCCAGGAAGGTTACACAATATCTGGGAGAATTTCTGGACAAACAGTATAGACTTCCTGACCACAGGGGAGAGAGAAACTATATTGCATGGCAGAAAGAAGCAGAAGACTATACAGAAAAAATGAAGAAATCTTTGAAGGTGATGAGAATTAATGAGGATAAAACAAACGGAAAACTGGAAAAAGTGGACAACAGCGATATTTCTGCTTGTATGTCTGGTCTTTTGCGCATTACTATTTAAAGCATATTTGGATGGAAAATTTGATTCCGTTGACACTCTGCAAAAATATATCGCAGGATTTGGTTTGATGGCTCCGGTCATTCTGACAGCGATACAGGCTGCACAAGTAGTTTTACCGATACTGCCGGGATTTTTAGGATGTGTAGTCGGAGCGGTTATGTTTGGCTGGATGGGCGGTTTTTGGTGCAATTATATTGGAATTTCGGTTGGTTCCATCATTGCCTTTTTACTTGCAAGAAAATATGGACACGGGATGGTCAGCAGAATGTTTCCGGGAGAGCGGTATGAAAGGTGGGCAGACTGGGCAGCTAAAAGCAAGTCCTATACTGCAGTTTTGTTTCTTGGTATGGTACTGCCTCTGTTTCCGGACGATTATTTTTGCTATTTTACTGGAGTTACGAATATGAACGCGCGCAAATTTGTGACAATTATTATTTTAGGGAAACCTTGGTGTATTCTGGCATACAGCTTGCTATTTTCCGGTTCGATTGGTTGATAAAATTGATATACAAATGGTGTTAATTCTGCGGTTAAGTAAAGGCACTCCATAAATGTTTAAGAGAGCTGTTGTTGTAAACCGCAGGGAAAGGTTTAGGAGGAGAGATGGAAGAAAGAAAAAAATTATGTGGGTATTATAATTATACGGTGATTTTGACTTATCTGGGAATGCTTATGGGTTTTACCGGAATTGTGCTTGTGACAGAAGGGAAATACCGCGAAGCGGTTATCTGCCTGATGGTTTCAGGAATCTGTGATATGTTTGACGGTACGGTTGCGGCAACAAAAAAAAGGGATTTAAGGGAAAAACAGTTCGGGATACAGATTGATTCTTTAAGTGACCTGATCTGTTTTGGCATCCTTCCGGCTCTGTTTACATACAGTATCAGCGGCAAGACATATTTTTCTTTTTTGGCAGCGGCTTTGTATGTGTTATGTGCGCTGATCCGTTTGGCATATTTTAATGTTATGGAAGAGGAAAGGCAGGAGAAAGAGGGAGGTAGGCGGACATGGTATCTGGGGCTTCCGGTTACTGCAGCGGCACTATTTATGCCCGTCTGCTATATGATGGAAAATAAATTGGCTTATGGAGGAACATTCCAGGCTGCGCTTGTCATGATGGCAGCTGCATTTGTATTGCCTTTTAAAATAAAGAAACCGTATCTGGCTGGAAAAATAGGTATTATATTTACGGGAGTAATAGAATTTGTTATCCTAGTATTGGGGCTGGGATTAGAAGTATGAAGAAAGACACGCTGTTTATCCGATTTTTATATCATACTGTTCCCGGACGGTGTATCTTGAAAATACTTATAAAACCGCAGATATCGAGAAAAATAGGGATTATACTTAATTCCAGATTTTCCAAAGGACTTGTGCCGCTGTTTGTAAGGAAGAACCGAATTAATCTCAAAGAGTATGAAGAGGACAAGTATACATCATTTAACGATTTTTTTACACGAAAACGGCGTGCAGCACGTATTGACATCACACCGGAACATCTAATCAGTCCATGTGACGGGTATCTGACCGTATATCCAATTGACAAAAGCAGCACTTATCGAGTTAAGCACATAGAGTATCAGTTGGAACAACTGCTAGAGAACAGGGAGCTGGCGAAACATTTTTCCGGAGGATGGTGTTTGATTTTTCGGTTAACGCCGAAGAACTACCATAGGTATTGTTATGTCTGTGAAGGAATTCGGCGGGAATGCCGGAAAGTAGAAGGGAAGCTACATTGTGTACGTCCGGCGGCATACACTTCGATACCGGTTTTTATAGAAAATTGCCGAGAATATGTGAAAATAGAATCTGACTTTTTAGGACATATAATACAGATGGAAATCGGAGCGCTTTTAGTAGGGAGGATTCAGAATCATCCCTGCAGTCCTAAAGTGCTTCAGGGACAGGAGAAAGGATATTTTGAGTTTGGCGGTTCCACCATTATTATACTTTTGGAAAAAAACCGTGTTAAAATAAAGAATGAAATGCAGGAACGTTCCCATAGGGATGAGGAAACAGAAGTATGTTTGGGAGAACAGATAGGCAGTATTCAAAAAGCAATGGGAGGTACAGTATATGAGTAAAGAACGTGTATTGCTCGTGGAAGATGATGCGGATATCCGGGAAGGTGTCCGCATTTTATTAGAAAGCGAAAATTACAGCGTTACAGAGGCGGAGAATGGCAGACAGGGGCTGGAACTTTTAGATGAAAATACGGATTTGGTTATTCTGGATGTGATGATGCCTGGCTTGTCAGGACTGCGCACCTGTGAAGAAATCAGGAAGATTTCTAATGTTCCGGTACTCTTTCTTACTGCAAAAGCACAGGAGTCAGATAAATTAATAGGATTGATGGCGGGAGGCGATGACTATCTTCCAAAACCTTTTTCCTATGCGGAGCTTCTGGGAAGGGTCAAAGCATTGCTGCGCCGGTACAACGTCTATATGGGCAGAAATGTGCCAGAAGCGGGAAAAGAAGAGCCATACTTGGAAAATGGCAGTATTAAGATACATGAAATATTTAATGAGGTGTACGTTGATGGTGAGGAAAAAGAAATGTCGGATATTGAATACCATATGCTTCTGCTAATGATGCAGCATCCGAGAAAAATATTTTCTGCACAGAACCTCTATGAAAGCGTGTGGGAAGAACCGTATTTTTATTCCTGCAACAGCACGGTCATGGTACACATCCGGAAACTACGGGTAAAAATAGAGAAAGATCCGAAATACCCGAAGTACATCAAAACTGTATGGGGAAAGGGGTATAAATTTGACGCGGGAAACGAATAGAAGAAATTCCATTTACACACAGCTGCTGCGTCTTTTGCTTGTATCAGCATTTACAGCACTAATTATGTTTTGTATTTTGGATTTTGTGGGACAAAGTTTGACTGATTATTATCTGGAAGAGACGGACTATATTAAAAAGAAGAATCAGGGATATGTGGAAAAACTTCAGAATTATGTTGAGGAAAAAGAACTTTCAACCAGAGATACCGGTAAATTAAATACGTGGGTAAAAAAGCAACAGCTATTGTTCCTCCGAGTGTATAAAGATGAAATATTGGTATTCAATTCAGAATATTCGGGGCAGGAAATCTGGGAGGAAGAGATTGCGGCGGATAACTATGCATGGGAAAGTTATTATAAGGTAGAATTTTCGGACGGTATGGCAGAAGTCATCATAACAGGTGCATATACTTATCAATTTTATAATTATGTCATGATAGGAGAGATGATACTTTCTTTTATCCTGTTTCTTTTACTTGTTCTTTTGGGCATTCGCCGGAAAATGGATTATATCCGAACACTAAGTGACGAGATTCAAATTCTGGAGGGCGGTAGTCTGGACCATAAGATTACAATAAAGGGTAAGGATGAATTATCTGAACTGGCGGAGGGTTTGGACAGTATGCGGCTGTCTTTTGGAAATCTGATACGGCAGGAAGCCGAGATGGTTCGGGAAAATCAGCGGATTGTTACAGAGATGTCTCATGACTTGCGTACTCCGGTAACCGCTATTATGCTGTATACTGAAATCCTGAAGAAGGAGAAGTATAAGAATGACATACAGTTTAAAGAATATCTGGATAAGATTGATCTGAAAGCTCATCGCATGAAGCAGTTGACAGACCATCTTTTTGAATATTCTCTGATTGCAGGGGAGGGAGAGATTGAGCTGGAAGAACCTGAGCAGTATGAGGTTTTGTTTTACGATTTGTTTTCAGAAACATGCAGTTTTCTTGAGCAGAAAGGTTTCCGCATTGTATTTCATGTGGAGTGGGTGGATTGTGTAGTGCAGATTTCAACAGATTATGTGATGCGGATTTTAGACAATGTGACTTCCAATATTGTGAAGTATGCCGATCCGTCAGCACCTGTGAAGATTTCTTCAGTAGAGGAAGGGAATATGGTCGGTTTTTCGTTTGAAAATAAAGTTCGGAGGTCGGAAGAAAAACCGGAAAGCACTGGGATTGGAATACAAAATATGAAGAATATGATGCAGAAAATGGGCGGAAGATTTGTTGTGGAAGAAGAAGGGGAGAGGTTCAGGCTAGTGGTGTTGTTCCCATGTTTGGAAAAGTAGGTGTCTGCAAAAATATATAATTATTTTAGAAAATTAAGAATACTTGTACCGTGCTATTCGGGTAGTCTCATTTGGAAGAATAACAAATTTTGTGGGTTTATAAAAGGATATATGATTTTTTAGTCAAACAAGAGGTGGTGATAAGTTAAAACGAAAGAATTATTTATAGACTGTAAAATACTAATGGTAACGTTAAGTAATGAAAGCCAACATACACTCAGAGACTGGTTGGGAGAATCAGTAAAACTATACTATGCTTCAAGTATACAGGATGCACTATCTCATTTGACAAGGTTTCCGTATCAGTTGATAGTAGTTCAAGCAGGAATATATAAGGAAAAAACACATCAATTGATACAGACAATGAGAAAGATAAGCCAAATTCCTATTTTAGTGATTATGCTTGAAGATGAAGACAAAAGTATATTTTATGTAGAGTCTGGAGCTGATATAGCTGTAAAAGTCTCCAGCTGTCGGGAAGATATTTTGGCAAATATATATGCCTTGATCCGAAGATACTTATCATGGGTTGAAAACAATAATAATACACAGGACATAATACAAATAGAACCGCTTCTGATTAATCAAATCTCCAGAAAGATGCTTTGGGATAATTATGAGGTTTCGCTAAGTAAGCATGAATTTGACTTTCTATATCTGCTTGTTACAGCTCCCGGCCGGGTATATACTTTTGAGCAGATTTATGAAACAGTATGGCACGAACATCCTCATGGTAATATCAATAATATTGTCTGGTGTATGGTACGCCGTTTGCGTAAAAAACTAAGAAAAAAGGATTCGAGGGCAGGTGATATAATCAGGAGCGTCTGTAACGTGGGATACTATTTTGAACCAATTAAAGATGAGAATACATAGACAGACTTAACTATTTTGACAGTTAGGTCTGTTTTTTTGCATATTTTATGAAAGTGACAGTTATTTGACTGGCAGTTGACAGTGATCTGACTGTTGCATTTAGTATACTGCTCCCATTGCGCTAAAAAACGGTTGGCGATTAAGGTACAAAGGAGCAGTATATTTGCAAGCAATTTCAACAAAAGCGGAGTTGGTATGTAAAATTCAATATGGTGTCATAACTCTTGGCGGGGTTATGGCATCTTTTTTTGCGACAAAATTCAACAATATACTACACGGGCTTCATAGTAACCCAACAGCCAGGTCACCGCCTCACTTCGATTTGATTTCTAAAAAATTCAAATTGGAGGCAGGAAGAAATGGCTTATAACAAAGCGAGGGAAGAAAAGAAGTGGAAACAATGGAAGGAAATCGAAGAAAAGCAGATGCGTGAGTTGGGAGTTGAAGAAGATGTAATCAGCAAATTGTGGGAACTGGACTGGGCAGATTTTAATGAGGAACGCAGGTATAGGGAACACCGGGCAGACTTTCCCGACTATGACCTGCTGTCACCCGTGGAAATGGAAGAACCGGAGCTAAATAATGTCCAAAGGCTTTTAGATACCATTGAAGACGAGCAACTGTTACATATCATGCTGGAGGCAGACAGGGAAACCCTTCAGCTGCTTTTACTGAAGATGATAGGGTTTTCCATATCTGAAATCTCAGAAAAACTTGCTGTGCCGGAACAGACCATCTATACCCGGATCAGGCGGCTGAGAGAAAAAATAAAAAAAATTCGTAAAGGTGAATAAAAAGAGAGAACTCCATCGGCTATTAAGTGTAGGGGGAATACTAACCCTTTTGCTCTTTGACAATCAAATATCAGCATTACAGGTACGTTCCCGCAAGTAGTAGCGTGACAAAGCAGACGCCATGACAGATGGAATCAGTACCTCATAGCAGAACATCGGACACAAAGATAATTTTAAGCAGTATAGACCGATGGGATGACCTGGGGCGCTGGTTTCGTTTCGAGCGATCCCCTGCATTTGAAATAAAGCCGCGGCTGGCTTTCCGCCATGATCACAAGTGGGGGATAATGATACACATTTCTTGCCAAAGAGCAGAAGATGGACTCCGGGTTGTAATCAGCAAGACCCTCAGGACATTTGTGAGCGGCATCTATTACAGTGCATAAGCAATTACCAGCGCCGTATCAGCCAGATGCCCGCCTGTAATGTTCCCCGCCACTGAATGAGTGGCAGGCTGCCGGGGGTGCGAGGCCAAATGCGGTGCCAAACAAAAACTAACCAAATAGAAATCAATAGAAGTGTGTCGTTGATATCAGATACATGCGGCCGTGGGAAAACCACGGCCGTATTCCTGTGGTATTAACGGCATACGTGAAAAGGAAATGTATGTGATGTTTTATAAAAATCAATTTCAGAAAAAAGCCCACGGGGAAGTGGAGACTATATTCCGGAAACTTCTCCCGGCAGAAGGGCTGAATGTAAGGGAAGAGCAGATAGAACTCTGCCATACGATGTTGGACTCTTTATTATATGGAAAGATTGCACTCTGCGATGCTGGGGTAGGGATTGGGAAGACCTATGCTTATCTGATAGCATGTATCCTGATGCGGAAATACGCCATATTAAGCGGGAAGTTTGTTCTCTGTGACAGCCGCCCGGTGGTGATCTCCACATCCAGTATCGCACTGCAAAAAGCAATCCTGTCGGAATACATCCCGTTTCTGTCCAAGATTCTGACAGAGCATGAAATCATCCAGACTCCCATCCGTGCCATCGTAAGGAAGGGGAAGGAACATTTTGTATGTGACAGCAGGCTGGAACAGCGCTTGGAGGCAATAATGGATAAAGCAAAGAATGCCGGACAGAAACAGGCGCTTTTATCCCTCCGGCATGTCTATGACTTAGACGAAGTCCGTGGATTGAGCGGGTTTGACCGGAGGCTTGTCTGTGTCCCAAAATTCTGCCCCAAGGATTGTCCGGGCAGGGAGGGCTGCAGATACCAGCGTTACCTGAAGACGGCAAAAAGTCCGGAGATCTTTATCCAGATCTGTAACCACAATTACCTGCTGGCAGACGCGTCCCACAGGGCAAAGGCATACCGCCCGCTGCTGGCGGACTACCGGGCATTGGTGGTGGATGAAGCCCACCAGCTGCCGGAAGCCGCAAGACAGATGTATGGCAGGAGTCTTGGGAGCGAAGAGGTCAGGGAAATCTGCACTTCCTTGGAAAAAGAGCATCAGAAGAAAGCAGCGGACAGGCTCCGGGAGGTTTTCCGCAGCCTGTTGGAAACATTAGAAGAGAACACAAGAGATATTGCAGCCAGAGAGGACGGGGCGTCTGTTCCGGAAATAGATACCGGAATCTTCAAGGCAGCCCTCATCCAACTGGAGCAGGTTACGGACAGACTCCGGGGATTTGTTCCCCGCTGGACCCTCAACAGGCTGGGAGAAGCAGAGGAAGTTCTGCGCCTTTTTTACAGACAGGATAGCAACTACATCCGCTATCTCCAGCACGACCGGGAACGGCTCCCGGTGCTGTGCGCCACCAGCAGGAGGGTGCCCAGGCTGCTTCAGGAAGCCCTCTGGAAACAGGGCTTTCCGGCTATCCTTACCAGCGGGACGCTAAAGGCCGGGGATAGCTTCGCGCGTACCAGACAGGTGACGGGCTTAAGCGGTACCGGGAATGTGCAGGAATACGTGGCAAAATCGCCCTTTGCATATAAAAAGAACTGTCTTTTGTACCTTCCGAAGACGCTTAAGCCGTGCAGGCGGGGCAGCAGGGAAGAGGTGGTCATGCTGGCAAAGCATATCCAGTCCCTCATCTGTTCCACATACGGGCACACACTGGTGCTGTTTACTTCTTATTCCCTGATGGGAAGCGTGTACCAGATGGTAAAAGACTCCCTGCCATTCCCTATGGTGGAGGTATGGCGGCATTCACAGGAGGAAATCGCAAGGTTTAAGACGCTGGAGAATGCGGTTCTGTTCGCAGCCGGTTCCTGCTGGGAGGGCGTGGACTTTCCGGGGGATATGGTGTCCTCCCTGATCATCGTGAAGCTGCCCTTTGCTGTTCCCAATCCAATCAGTGAGGCGGAGAAAGAGCGGTATGAGACTCTGGGAGAATATATCCAAGCTGTGATCGTGCCGGATATGCAGAAAAAGCTGCGGCAGGGATTCGGGCGGGCAATCCGGACGGAACAGGATACCTGCGTGGTGTCCATACTGGACAGCCGGGCAATCGCCGGAGGGCGGTACCATCAGGAGGTGCTGTGTGCCCTGCCGGACTGCCAAAGGGCAGAGAATCTGAAGGCGGTGGAATGCTTTATCCGCAGCCGGAAAGGAACGGAATATTATATGTAGAGACTTTACAGAGGGCTTGTTGGTTCTGCTGGGTTTTGGAAGAAAATCAGGAAGAAAGTTCAGTGGTATTTCAAGCCCCGTCTTGCACGGATTGTTGGTATTTGTGAATAGATATCTTGGCATGGGTTGGGTATACTGTGTATGACGTTAGAGAATAAGAAGAAAGGAAGGAAACACCAATGGGAAAGTATGCAGTTGTTATGGAAAAAGACGGTACAACAAAATATTATTTTATCCGTAATACGGAAACCTTTGGCATGGAACTCCTCCCCTCTAAATATCTGGCGCACAAAATACGGAGCAACCGGTCACCCAATACAGTACGCCGGTCAGCCTTCGCTATCTGCTATTATCTGGAGTATGTGGACGAAAAGCAGATGGAACTCAGTGAGGTGTATGGGCTTGATTATGAAGCGCAGTATGACTACTTCCTCGGTTTCCTGAACTGGCTGAAGCATGGGAACCATAAAGAAAAAACAGAAAAGTGTCCAAACAATGGGACCTGCAACGCATACTTAAAAGATGTGTTCAGGTTCTATCTTTTTTTAGAACTTACAGACAGCAGGTTCGGGCAGCTGTCAGTCTTATCCAGCAGCCTGATTACCATGCAAAATGCTGCCGGGGTAAAGAAAACGCTCCGGTTCAAGGCATTCAAAGGATACCTGAAAGAGGAAGAACGCAAGGTAAGGGCAGCAGAAAAGACAGAGATCATGGCAATCCTGGAAGCGTGTACGAACTGCCGGGACCAGCTGCTCATCCTGCTGACATCAGAACTGGGGTACCGGATCGGGGAAATCCTGGGCATTGATTATACAAAGGATATTGACTATGCAAACCACCAGATCAGGGTGGACTTCCGGGATGATAATGAAAATGATGCAAGGGCAAAGAATGCGGAGGAAAGGGATGGAAAGGTAAGTGAAGACACCTTTGAATTCCTGCTCTATTATCTCTCAGAATACTGGGATCTGCTTCAGCATCAGGACTACCTTTTTATAAACATCAAAGGGAAGACACAGGGAAAGCCCATGAAAGCAGACAGCGTATACGATATGTTCGAACGCATGGAAAAGAAAACACAAATCAAGGTTACCCCGCATATGCTCCGCAGATATTTTGCAAACACCAGGTGGGAGGCAGGCTGGCCGCTGGAACTGATCAGCAGGGCATTGGGGCATAAGCACCTGGACACCACCACACGATATTTGAAAATTATCGATGACCGGATGAAAACAGCAAGCAGGGAATTTTATGACCGTTATTCCAGCTTATATGGGGTCAATAAACTGCTGGATGGGAGGTGAAAAGTAGATGAGTGCATACCGGCTGCAGCTGGTACAGCCGCAGGAAGAATTTAAAGAAGAATATGAGAGGCTGAAAAAGCAGCTTGCGGATGAGATAGCAGACTGCACAGAAGTACGGGAAGCCTACCGGAATAAAGCAGAACGGTTCATGTCTGAAAATGCCATATGGAGCCTGGCGGATATCACTTATGAAACCAGATGCAGTTATGAAAATTATTTGAAGATGCAGATATCTGTAAACCCGGCTAAGCAGTATCTGTCCGAATTTGACCGGTTAAAACTGCATTCCTTAGAGCAGCAGGCACAGACGCTGGCCGGGAGGCAGGCAGCATGCAAATATCTGAACCGGCAGTTATTCCTGCTTTATCATCCGGATCCGGAGATAGCAAAAGCTTTTAAAAGGACTCCTGATAAAGAAAGTCTGGTATGGGATTTTGATAGAGAAGCACCGGAAGTCCTAAAGAGGCAGATATTCAAGATACTCCACAGAGAAATTGAACAAAACCGGCATAAAGCAGGGAATCATGCAAGGTTGGAGACACTAAAAAAATTTTATGACTACTGTGTGGATGCAGGAGTGGAAGATATTGAATATCTTGAAATGGAACAGATAAGTGAGTTTTACGGCAGGCTGAAATCTGCAGGGAAGGCAGCCCTGAAAAGAGGAAGAGGGATCGTGGAGGCAAGCAGGAAAATCCTGTTTAGGGAAACAGATGAGATCAACTGGAAAGCCAATGTCTGGTATCTGGAAAGATTCCATTTTGAAAGCACAAGGGTGAACCCTTCCAATCCGGTGATTACCCTTTCGTTTATAGAAATCCTGCAGAAAAAGAACCGGCAGCTTATGCAGGAATACATGAAGTATTGTCTTGGGACAACCAACCTGTCAATCAGTGTGATCCGGGCAGAGGCGTCTATACTGCGGCGGTTTTTAGTGAAGATGGGGGAGTATACAGAAGAAAATATCTGTTCTGTAACAACGGAAGAACTGGAACATTATTTTTCCTATCTGGAACAGCAGAAAATCCAGCCGGAGACTTATAACAAGACGGTTAAAAGCATCCTGCACTTTTTCGATTACCTGAAAGTCCGTGGATTTATAGAACAGGTGCCATTCCAGGAACAGTATTACCTGAAAAAAACGGTAGTGAAGCACCATGACCGGAGCGTTACCCATCAGGTGTACGTGGAAATCATGCAGAAGCTGGGCAGCTTCCCAGAGGATTTAAGGCTGATGTTCCTGCACCAATGGGCAGTCGGCCTGCGGGCCAGTGAAGTATGCACCCTGAAAGGAAACGCTTACTATGTGCAGGGCAGGGATGCATGGATCCAGGTCTACCAGATTAAGATGAAAAACTATAAACGGATACCCATCCCGACAGTATTGTACCGGCTCATGAAAATTTATATCGGCAAATATCAGATTACTCCTGAAGAGTATGTATTTAAAAGCACTACCGGCGGCGCTTACCGCTATGGTACCTACAAGTACCGGATGCATAAATACTGCGAGAAAAATGATATCGACAACGGTGAATACCTGTTTCAATCCCATGATTACCGGCACACACTGGCAACCTTTTTTTATAATCAGGGAGTTTCCATACAGGGAGTCCGGGATTACCTTGGGCATACTTATGAAGAAATGACAGAACAGTACATTGATTTTATGCCGCGTAAAATAAGGAAAGCCAATGAAGAATATTTCAAGGACGGGAAGAACAGCCTGGCAGCCGGCATAAAGAAAAGGAGCAGGCATGGAAAATAAAATTTACATGAAAGACTTCCCCTGCTACGGCAGCGCAACCGAAAAAGCAAGAGAGATGGTCGGAAAAAATCCATATTTTGATCTGGAACAGCTGCCAGAACCGCGCATGAGGGAAGAGGCAAGGGCATTTATCCTATACAGGGGAAATTCATTATCATTGATCACCATGTATGGGGATAGAAGGTATTATAACAATATCTGCAAATTTATTAAGAAAAAGGGTGGGGGAGTCCACAGCTTTGCAAAGATGGAACCGGCAGCGTGGGAGAGGAAGCTGAGAGGCTGGATGCTGGAAAACAATCTAAAACTGACAGAAGAAATCCATAATCTGAGCGGCAATACCTCTTATGGAAAGTCAAAACTTATCCTGTACTTCGAAAGGCTGTTGAGATTCAGCCAAGATACAGGCGAACTGGAAGAAACAGAAAAGGATATATGGGAACTGGAAAAACTGGATATTGATATCCGATGGAATCCAATCACAAATTTTAAAAACCTGAATTTTACCAAGATATATCAATTGGATATCCGGGAAGAAGTGAAAAAAGCAATTTACATGCATCTGCGTTCAGAAGCAGTCGCAACCGTGGCAATGGAGCTGACAGCAGTGCGGCGCCTGTCCAAGTTCCTGAAAGAAAGGTACCCCAAGATACAATCCTGCGCGGAACTGGACCGGATCGTATTAGAAGAGTACCTCACATATCTGAAAACAGAGGCACCGCCCAATTCCCATTTGCATACAGACCTTGGGCGGCTCCGGGCAGTATTGGAAACGGTAGGGAAGATTTACCAATATCCCCAACTGGACGGGATGGTGCTGAACAGAGACATCCCGCCTACGCCGCCAGCAGAATTTAAGACCTACTCAGACGCGGAGATGAAGCGGATCAATGCCTGCCTCGCAAAGCAGCAGATACAGATTGCGAGGCTCATGGTCATCCACCAGATGCTGGGAACCCGGATATCCGACACGTTGACACTGCACCCGGACTGCCTGTATGAGAAGCAGGGAGAAACAGTCATCCGGATCAAACAGATGAAAACACATCCTTATGAAAAAATCGTCAGTGAAGAATTGGCGATGCTGATCCGGGCGGCGATAGAGGATACAAGGGAGCGGCATGGGGACACCAAATACATTTTTGTGAATGAGAAGGATCCAAAACGCCCCATGCAGTACACCACCATACAGTATCTCATATCCAAAATGATACAGGATGAAGATTTAAGGGATGATAATGGAAACTTATTCGGATTCAACAGCCATATGTACCGCCATTACTATGGTGTGAAACTTACGGAAATGCATCTGAATGATTGGACCATAGCCAGACTTCTCGGCCACAGCAGCATTAAAAATGTACGTTATTACCGGAAAATGAGCAACCAGCTGCTGGCAGATGAGACAAGGGCTGCGCGCCATATGCTGTCAGAAATGATACTGGAAAATTTAGACGGATGGGGTGAAGAATATGAGCAAATACGACAAGATGATAGCCTTGAATAAAAAGGTGAGCAATGAGAAAATCAATCAGGCGAAAAATGCCATACATAAAATGCTGGATGAAGGTGAGAAGGTAACCGTTCCCAAACTGATGAAGAAGACAGGGCTGTCCAGAGGCTTCTTTTACAAAAATGAGATTGTGCGCAGGGAAGTAGACAGGGCGCTGAACCAGCAGGCAGGCATGGTGGATCCGAAGCGGTATATCGGGGATATGGCGCTGCGAAGCAGGATAGAACTGCTGGAACAGCAGAACCGGGAACTGCAGCGGACGGTGGAGAGGCTGGAAAAAGAGAAGAGGCAGATGGAGAAGGCGTTGAACAAAAAGGCGTTAAGTGAACTAAAGAATTTCTGAGGTGAAAACAATACGGGAATGACAGGGCATACCAAAAAGTATGCCTGTTAGTTTCGATTTAATTATAGAAGGTAATGTTTTTAACATTTAATTTCTGCATCAAAATTCGAATAAAGCTATTTACATATTTTTTGAATTTGCTAGTTGACGAATTCATCCAGTAGTGATAACCTTAAATTGTTAGCAGACTATTCGATTGAGTGCTAACATAACGAATGAATGGTGATATTTTATAAGTCAGGAGGAGAAAATGTTAAATTTAAACAAGTTATTTATAGACTTTAATGATAAAATTTCATTGACTAAAACATATAAAAACAAGATTAAGACAGGCAGAGATGCATTACGTGGAAAGATTGATAACAAATTTGAGGAAAAGAATAGGAAAAAACCTCAATACTGCACTCAGGGCTCATATGCAATGAAGACAGCTATTATGCCTGTTGGAGAAGATGAGTTTGACCTTGATAATGGAGTGTATCTGCAAGGGTATTCTTATAATCAGGATGAATGGCCTGCTACGCAAACAGTACATACGTGGGTAAAGGACGCTGTAACAGGTCATACATCCAATGCACCTATTGATAAAAACACATGTGTAAGAGTAGTTTATGAAGATAAATATCATATTGATTTACCAATTTATATAATGGGAGAGAATGATGATGGAGATAATATTGCATATTTGGCACATAAATCTAAAGGTTGGATAGAAAGTGATCCTAAAGCGTTTACAAATTGGTTTCAAGGATACGTTAATGACAATGGACAGCAAATTCGTCGCTTAGTAAAATATTTAAAGGCTTGGAAAGATAATAAAAAGATTGATGTCAAAGGGATGGCAATTACAATACTGGTGTGTAATAATTTTACTTTAACAGAGAATCGAGATGATATATCTTTGTTAGATACCGTGACTAATATAATTGATGTCCTAGAAGATGATTTTCATTGCTATAAGCCAGTTAATCCAAAAGATGAGGATTTGTTTGGTGATATAAGTGAATCATCTCAGGAAGCCATATTAAAAGGCTTTAAAAACCTAAAAGACAAGTTAGATACAGCAATATATGAAAAGAGCAATGAAAAAGATGCAACAGATATTTTAATAAAATTGTTTGGGGACAGGTTTCCTGAAGGTGACGATGAAGACAAAGACATTTCAGAAAAAACAAATGCTCCAATTAAATTAGGTGAAGAGGATAGCCATTTTGCATAAAGAGATATATGAGTTTTTAGTAAGTAATGGAATTGATTGCGATTATGATAATACCAATGATGTGATTGATATTCGTCTAAAGATTGATGAAATTACTTATGAATTATACATGAAATTCCCGTTATATTATCCATATGAGTTTCCAAGTGTTTATATTAAAGATTGCCAGCAACTTACTATACCACACATCTATACTGATGATAAATTATGTTTATATGATTATAATGAAGTTGTTCCGAATCCAGAGAACTATCTACATGATGCTTTGGCGTGTATTTTACGTGCTGAAAAATTATTAATAGAGAGTAAAAATAGATGTAACGTATTAGACTATCAAATTGAAACGGTTACTTTTTGGGAGACGAAATCTGAGGGGAGAGTAGACTTTTTAGGGTATTCGGATGAGTCTACTCGGTTAATGTGGCAATATGAATGGTTGGATAATTACTATGTGGTTGCTGATGAACAAAACGTTATATCTAATTTTGTGAGTAATTCATATGGTTTGAAGACAAAAGATATTGTCTTTCAAAGAGCATTATTAATAAATATAGGTAAATCGGTTTTGGTGGCCCTTACTAGTATAAAAGATATATATGAATTAATTCCAAAGAATGATTTGGTACATTTATATAATTTTCTGGTTAAAAATCAAGGCAAAGGGCTTATTATTTTATATGCAGATAATGGGATGGGGAAATGCCTTTTTTCTTTGAAGTTGAATTTGCTATCTAATGGCATTAAAATAAGACAACGAAATATAAGAGGGGTTGTTGCGGCTAATAAAAATAGAAATGTTTTACGTTTAAGGACAAGAAATTTTCAAATGAAAAGGCTTTTTACCCGTGGTGGTGATGGTACGGCTTCTTTTGATAAAAAATGTTTATTGGTTGGATGTGGTTCTGTAGGAAGTTACATCAGTAAAGCTATTATAGATGTTGGTATTACGGATGAAATTTGTTTACTAGATAATGATGTACTTAAAGATGAGAACATAGCAAGACATTTCTGTGGAAGTAATCATTTGCTTTTTAGCACATCAAAAGTGGAAGCATTGAGGAGTGAGTTACTGAAGCATTATCCAACGCTTAAATGCAATGCAGTGAATGAAAATGTTTGGAAATATATTTTAAAAGAAGTGTCCTTTTTCAATCAATATGATATTTTAATAATATGTGTAGGAAATACAATGCTAGAAAAGAAAATAATACAGATGCTTAAAGATAATAAGATTCAAAAAGAATGTATTATACTGTGGGTTGAGCCATATCTGGTTGCTGGACATGCTTTAGTATTTCAAAAGAGTATAGATACCAATACAGAAAAAAGTTTTTTTGATGATTATGGGATGTTTAACAATAATGTGTTGTTGAATAGTAGAAAGTATTTAAAAAGTGAGGCAGGTTGCCAAAGCGCATATGCTCCATATGCAGGATTTGAGGCGCAGAAATTTGTCCAGGATTTTGTGGATATATATTATAGAAAAATTTATAATAGTAAAGCAAAATATAATTATGAATTTACTTGGATAGGGAAAATGAAATGGGCCAGACAACAAAATTTTGAAATTAAGCCCATGTGGAGATCAAAAGACGATAGGTTTATGGAGCTGAAAAGGATAGATAACTGATGAATTACAATATAAATGGTTTGAAAATAATCTTGAATTCGGAGATTATAGATGAAATAAAAAAGTACTATAACTCTAGTTTAAGATATGAAACAGGTGGTGTTTTACTCGGCAAGTTTAATAAAGACAATAAGGTAATTGAAGTCATTGAAGTTTATGAATTGAAGACGAATTTCTTTTCAAAGATATTGTATAAAAGAAATGTTAAAAAAGCTCAGAAAATTATTAATAAAAGATGGCATGAATCTGGTGGTGTGCTGAATTATGTAGGAGAATGGCATACACATCCGAATATGAGAGCTCTCCCATCGCATACGGATATTAATTCATTAAAAGAAATAGCATCAAAGGTTCATGAAATATTGCCGGGGATAGTAATGATAATTGCGGGAAAAGATAACGAAATGAATCTAGTGGTACAATTCAAAAGAGCAATTAAAATATCTCCAGTGTTTAGAGAGTGATGATATAGGGGGAGCATGAATTGCATACATATACGATTGATAAAAGTTTAAGAAGTAAAATGATTTTGAATATATTTATTGCTAGCATTATTTTATCAGCACTATTTACGTTCTTATTGGGAGATGTCATATCAGAAGTAAGAGCTTGGATGCAGAATTATAAGTGGCTGGCTGAAATTCTAAATTTATGTGATAGGTTGGGAGTTACTACAAACTTTATTGGGGTAACTTTCTTATATGGTGCTTTATATTGGGGGTTCGATAATTTTGTCTGGAGATGGAAAATTGTAAAGAAATTTCTTAATGTACCAGATTTGAGGGGGCATTGGGAAGGAGAATTAACATCTACTACATATAAAACAAAATTGGACATGAAATTGGATGTCAAACAAACATGGAGCAAAATTAGTTTTGTGTCAACATTCCCAAAATCTAAGTCTGAAAGCAACGTTGCCGCCATATTTATTGAACGAGATGGAATAGTAAAGATTGGATTTGGGTTTATTAACCATAGCAGGGAGTTTCCCCACCAATATGATGGGTATAATATATTGGATATGGACGATGATAATCATCTTTTTGGTCGTTACTTCAATAATCGCGACAATAGTAATGTAGGTAATAGCGGTGGAAATATGGGAACGTTTGAATTAAGAAAATATAATTAAATATAAAAATTGTAGTAAGAGCAGGTAGAAGTTCCTGCTCTTTTTAATCTCCGTATAAGAGCAAGATATAACACAATACACTCATTTGTATACCGTTAGTGCCAGTGTTTACAAGGCTTTCCAGAGGGCTACCCCATTTTATTGATGAACCTGCGAACGGCTTAGACCCTTTTGGTATTGAAGAATTGAGGAAAATGATCCGGTCCTTTGCAGAATCCGGGATATCGGTAATTATATCCAGTCATATTTTAAGCGAAGTTGAACAAGTAGCCGACGACATAGGGATTCTGCACAATGGGGCGCTGCTGTATCAGGATAGAATTGATGCAAATGAAAATTTGGAGCAGTTATTTATGGATATCGTCAGAAGGGAGCGTGCAATTTAATGCTGGAAATATATTTGAAAGCGGAAAGCCTGAAATTCAAACGTTCCCTGTTTAGAAAACTCGTGTTAGTTATCCCCGCAGCTTTAGTTTTGATATCCATGATCTTTCTGTTTATTGGGATTGGTTTAGGCGGTTTTTCAAGCTCCATGGTCTGCAATTGGTGTATGCCGGTTGCTTCTCTCTCCATAGTGGTTTTATGCCACCTGGTTAATCATAAGGATCAAAAGCACAATTACCGTACTCTTTACAGCCTGCCCATTAACTTGAAGAAGACATTTATCTCAAAAACAATTATGACGGCGCTTAATCTTTTGGCTATCTCCTTGATTTTAGCTCTTATTACGATAATCACGGAGTGCATATTGTCAGGTGTTTCTGCTGCTATTGGACGTGCCGGATATTATATTTTGGGATACAGTTTATTGTGGATCACTTTATTATGGCAGATCCCTTTCTGTCTGTTTTTGGATCAAAAAGCGGGATTTGCCGGTTCTGTGATTCTGAACTTATTTGCCAGTGCGCTGGGGGGACTGTTCTTTTCCCTGACCCCTTTATTTTGGTGCTTCCCATACAGCTGGCCTGCCAGGTTTATGGTCACATTATTCGGAGTTCTGCCAAACGGATTATTAGCCGAATCCGATTCCAGACTGATGCTGAATCTGGGAGAAAGCTCGCTGCTGGTATTGATATCCCTGCTTGCCGTGTTCGTTCTTACAATCCTGTTTTCCCGCTGGTATAGAAAGCAGGTGCATCGCAGATGATGATAATTAGGGAGTTTCTTTCAAACTTTATAAAGATCAGGCGGACTCCGGTTCTTTTGCTGTATACCGTACTGCCCGTAGTGGTTACCGCATTATTTTTAGCCTATTATGCATTTGCCGGGTACCATATCATTCCTGATGAGAGGTTATTTTTCGTTATTTTACAAATATGCTATCCGATATTTGTAAGTATTGCCGTGCCAATGCTCATTCAACTGGACAAGAATGTGAAAGGGATTCAGAATGCGCTTGGTTTAGTGGAATCCCGAAGAAGTGTATTTCTCGGAAAATTGTTCTTTCTTCTGTTTCTTTCAGCCATAAGTATGATACTATATGAACTGTGTTTCTTTGTTGGAGCTAACTGTTTCATGGAAAGCAGACGAACACACTTTAATTCATATCTTGTCATATTTTTTGTTTTTTTAATCAGTAACCTATTTCTATATATACTGCATATACTCCTTACTTTCCGGTTTGGATCCAGTATTTCTGTCCTGGCAGGGATATGTGGCACAATTTCAGCCGGTTTCTTTGAAAATGCGATTGGTGATAAAATCTGGTCCTTCATTCCATGCGGAACGGTGTATTTGCAGGGCGGCATGGGAGACGCAGGCTGGCAGATCATTGTGCGTGATAAAGGCCCCGGGTTCAGCAAGGCGGCATTACAACATGCGGCAGAGCGTCTGTGGCGCGGCGATGCTGCGCGCAGCACAGATGGACACAACGGACTTGGACTTTGGTTTGCAGCGGAAGTCGTAAAAACTCATGCAGGGCAGATGGAATTGTGTAATTGCAAAACCGGCGGCGTTGTTATCATCAAGTTTTGTTAAGCCTCCGGGCAGCATTCGAAATACAAAATTCTTTCCATTTAAGGAATTTTTAATAAACAGTACGCTATACTCTCCTTATCAACAATGAAAGGGAAGGGAAATTACATGATACAGAGGATATTGAAAAAGGATCTGAAGAGGAGAAAGAGCGTTAATATCATTCTTTTTCTGTTCATCATGATTGCGTCCATCTTTCTGTCAAGCAGCATCAACAATATTATGGTAGTGTCTTCTGCAGTGAACTACTATATGGATTATGCCAATGTACCCGATGTGAATTATATTATCTCGGGCACCCAGGAAAAGGAACAGATTGACAGCTGGATTGAGAAGGATGCCCCGGGCGTGAAAGAGTGGGGCTATAATACGGTTATCATGCTGAACGAAAAGGATATCCGGATTCAGACAGAGGGGAAGGATAAATCTTTTAACACGCATGGGGCCAGCATGTATCTGGGCACAAAGGATGCCGATTACTGCAAGGTATATGATACGTCCGGGAAGGATTTCAGCCTGGAAAAGGGAGAGATTGCGCTGGGGAATGCAATGGCCGGTAAAAATAAGCTGGAGGAAGGCAGCAAGGTGAAACTCAGCGTGGGAGGTTGTGAGAAGCTGTTTACCGTTAAGCTGTTGATCAAGGATGCTGCTTTCGGGAGCGATATGGCCGGTATGAGCCGAATGATCGTCTGCCCTGCGGATTATGAATTCTTTTCGGGGAAAGAGGATGCTAATATCATTGGGCTGTATTACTTTAATGTGGAGGATGTGAACGGGTTCGTCAGCGGATTTGACGCGGAAGGTTTTGTGACTTCTATGAACTCGATTACAAAAAGCACTTATACGATGGCGTATTCTTTCGATATGATTATGGCGGGCCTGCTGATCCTGATCGGAATCTGCCTGATCCTGATAGCACTTTTGGTGCTCCGGTTCACACTGGTATTTACCATAGAAGAAGAGTACCGGGAGATCGGAATCATGAAAGCCATGGGACTCAGGAATTTTGCGATTAAAAAGCTTTACCTTATAAAATATATCCTGATCGTTGTTATTGGTGCTGCGGCAGGACTGGGAGCAAGTATTCCTGTCAGCAGAATGATGGTTGCATCCGTCAGCGGCAATATGATTATGGAAGATACCCGGGTCAATCTGTGGGTGAATGGTGTCTGTACGCTGCTGATTGTAATCCTGGTTATGTTTTTCTGCTACAGCTGTACGAGAAAGCTGAATAAAATCTCCGCAATCAGCGCCATACGCGGAGGCCAGAGCGGGGAACGCTATGGCAGGCGGGCGGGGCTTCGCCTGTACCGCAGAAAACGGATGCCGGTGGCGCTGTTTCTCGGAATCAATGACATGGCGAGCCATGTAAAGCGGTACCTTGTGCTAATTGTGACGTTTTGTCTGAGTTTTATACTGATCACCATACCTTTGAATACGCTGAACACGATGAAAAGCGATGAGATGGCCGGAAAATTCTGTATGGACCCGAAGAGCTCTGTTTATGTAGAAAAAATAGAAAACTACGGCGAAAATGTTTACAGAACCAGGGAAGATCTGGATGCCGGCATGAAGAGAGTCGAAACGGAACTGGCAGAAAAGGGATATGAGGCTGAGCTTACCGGAGTACCGATCTATTTCCTGCGCTATTCCTCAAGGGGAGAGACCGGTAAAAATAATATTATGACGGTGCAGATAGCCGGTCCGAACCAGGACTTTCTCTCCTACCAGGAAGGAGATGCGCCGCGTCTGTCCAATGAGGTTGCATTTTCAAGAAATATTATGGAGCAAAACGGATGGCAGATCGGCGACACGGTAGAAGTAGAGGCCGGCGGGGAGCAGAAGCAGCTTATCATAACAGGAACATATTCTGATTACATGCAGGTTGGCAAGAGTGCCAGAATGAATCCGAAACTGGTATTGAAAAATGAAACCATGTTTCACTATTGGAACATTATGGTGGATATGGAGACGGATCGGACGCAGGAAGAGCTTGTTACAGAGCTTAGCAGCTTGTTTCCGCACTATCAATGGACGACGGCCCAGGAGGTGGTGGACCGGAATGTGGGCGGTATCCAGGAATCTCTGAAGGATATGCTGGTTCCGATGACCGGAATGCTCTGCGCAGTGATTATGCTGATCACCCTGCTGATGGAACGGCTGTTTATAGTCCGCGAAAAGGGAGAGATCGCCATGATGAAGAGTATTGGATACCGCAGCGGGACGATCCGCCTGTGGCAGGTCATGCGTATGGTATGGGTGGCCCTTATTTCGATGATTGCAGCAGTCCCTCTGTCACTGGTATCCAACCGTTTCATGCTGAAGCCTATTTTTGCGATTATGGGTGCTGACGTGGAGATCCAGGTGGTGCCGTGGCAGGTATACGGGGTTTATCCCGGAGTATTGCTTGTTGGGATTATCCTGGCAACCGTCATTGCCACTATGAACGTAAAAAAGATCAATATCCGCGAACTGAATAACCTGGAGTAGGAGGAAAAGAATATGAAGACATTAGAGGTATCGAACCTGTGTAAAACCTATATAATAAATAAGCGCCAGAACAATGTTCTGCGCAATGTAAATCTGACGATCCATGAAGGGGAAATGCTGGGAATTATGGGTCCGTCCGGATCCGGAAAAACCACGCTCCTCTATACGGTGAGCGGCATGGATACCGCAACAGCCGGGAAAGTGGACTTTTTTGGCCGGGAGCTGACTTCTCTGAAAGCAGGTGATATGAGCGATGTGCGCCTGAATGAGATGGGGTTTGTGTTTCAGCAGATGTATATGCTGAAAAATCTGTCGGTATATGATAATATTATTTTACCCGGGTACCAGACGGCGGAGGGAAAGACAAAGAGCGGCAGAAAGCAGCTCAATGAGAGGGCAAAACTGCTCATGCACAAACTGGGAATCAGTGAGATTGCGGAAAATGATGTCAACGAGGTATCGGGCGGACAGCTGCAGCGGGCGTGCATCTGCCGCAGTATGATAAACAATCCCAGAATCATATTTGCAGATGAACCCACCGGGGCGCTGAATAAGCAGAATTCCATTGAGGTAATGGAGGAGCTGAACCATATTAACAGAGAGGGGACTACGATCATGCTGGTGACCCATGATATGAAAGTGGCTTCAAAATGCGGGAGGGTGCTGTATATAGAAGACGGTGACATCCGTGAAGAAATCACTCTTGGAAGGCGGGAAAATGCGCAGGAGGACAGGGCCAGGGAGAGAACCTTAAATGACTGGCTGATCAAATTGGGATGGTAGGACATGAAAGATATATTACTGGTGGAAGACAATAAGGAACTGGCGGTTCTGATACGGGATTTCCTGAACAGAGAGGGATATTCCGTCTGTTGGGCCGGGAGCGGGAAGGAAGCGCTGGATTATATGGAGGTGCAGCCTGTGAAAATGCTGCTTCTTGATATAATGCTGCCTGAAATGGACGGATTTGCAGTCTGCCGCGCTGTGAGGGCGAAGTGGAATCTTCCGGTGCTCATCATGAGCGCACGGGCCGGCAGGGATGATAAACTGACCGGATATGAGCTGGGGGCGGACGATTACATGGAGAAGCCTGTGGACGCAGAGATTTTGATCGCTAAGGTCAAAGCGCTGATGCAGCGTGCTTATGGGGGACGCCAGGAGTCCGATCTGATCGTATCCGGGCAAATCAGCCTGGATACAAGTGCAAGGCAGGTCTATCTGAACGGCCGGGAACTGGAGCTGAATGTGAAGGAGTATGAGCTTCTGCTCCTGTTTCTCGAAAACCCGGGGAAGACGCTCAGAAAAGAATATATTTTTGCACAGATATGGGGAATGGACAGCCTGAGCGAGAACCAGACCCTTACCGTACACATCAAGATGCTGCGAAGCAAGATCGAGGATAATCCCAGGCAGCCCGGGCGGATTCAGACGGTCTGGGGGGTAGGGTACCGCTATGAAGAAGTTTAACAGGCTTATTGGTCTTTCCGTGCTGCTGTATATGCTGGCGGCACTGTGGACTGCAGGCATCTCCTATAAAGATGCCGCAGACAGGGAAAAAGAATATAAGGTTGAAATAAACCGCATTTACAACAGCTTATCCGAAGGTGAACCTCTGGATAAGCTTGATTTGCATTCTTACAAATATGTACGGGGCGTAACCTTTCTTTCTTTGGAAAGTCTGGACAGCGAGGACATTACATCGGAATTCTACAGAGGGGATGACGCCGGTGAAACGGAAATTCGGCCCTTGTACACGGCGGACAGTTTGACGGGATTCTTACGCTTTGACTATGACAGGCCTGGCTTTGACCAGAGAAGGATTCTTTTGTGGACGCAGCTTTTTCTTGGAATCATGGAGCTGGGCATACTGGTGATTTTATTCTATCTGAAATACCAGCTCATACGGCCCTTCCAGAGAATGAGCAGCCTTACTTATGAACTGGCCCAGGGACACTTTAAAGGTGCGGTCAATGAAGAAAAAAGCAGATTCTTCGGGCACTTTATGTGGGGGATCAGCCAGCTCAAGGATAAACTGGATGTAACAAAAAAGAGAGAGCTGGAATTGCAGCGGGAGAAAAAGCTGCTTCTCTTATCCCTTTCACACGACATCAAAACGCCGTTGAACACCATCCGGCTTTGCGGAAAGGCCCTGGAGGAGGATCTGTATCAAACAGAGGGGCAGAAGAAGCATGCAGTTTGGCAGATTGGGGAGAAGGCAGAGGAAATTGAGCGCTATGTAGAGGAAATTATGAAAAATACCCGTGAAGATATTCTGGATATTTCCGTAAATAACGGAGAATTCTATCTGGAGGAGCTTCTCACAAGGGTCCTCGCGACTTACCGTGAAAAGTGCAGCATCCGCATGCTGGAACTGCACGTCGGCAACTATGAAAACCGTCTGTTGAAGGGCGATTTGGAACGGTCTTTGGAGGTGTTTGAAAATATATTTGAAAATGCATTCAAATACGGGGACGGGAAGAAAATTGAGATTACCTTTTATGAGGAGGATTACTGCCAGCTGATCCGCATATTCAATACGGGAATTCCCGTGACAGATAATGAATTTAACCATATCTTTGAGAGCTTTTACCGTGCTCAAAACAGTGAAGGCAGACAGGGCAGCGGGCTGGGACTCTATATCTGCCGCGAGATTATGCGGAAGATGGGCGGCGAAATATTTGCAGAAAAGCAGCAGGACGGCATGGCTTTTGTGCTTGTATTTTCCTGAAGCTGTCCCGGCAGGCTGTCTGGTGGGTTACTCTTTTTATATAAAATGTGTTTCCCGGTAGGAGAGAGGTGTCATTCCAGTATATCTTTTGAAAGATTGGGAAAAGTAATTGGCAGAGGAGAACCCTACAAGACGGGATATCTGACTGATGCTAAAATCAGTTGTCTTGAGCAGCTCTTCGCTGTTCAGAATTCTTCTTTCTAAAAGATAATTGATCGGAGCAATCCCATAAGTTTTGGAGAATATGCGGGAAAGGTAATACTTATTAAAACCGGAAAACTCCGCCAGGGTATCCAGCGTGATATCTTCGGCAAAATGGAGCTTAATATAATCTTTAACGGCGGCGCACTCCGGCGGAAAGCTGTCCGCCGTATACAGGGCAAGTCGGTCGCCTATGAGACGCTGTATCTTCAGAAAAAAAACGGACATATAATGCTGGCATATCTGAAGGGATGACTGCTGCCTGCTCTTTGTCTCTTCCAACATCAGATTCATAACAGGCATGATCGTATGTTCAAATTCCTCAAGCGCATAGATATGAAACTGAAATTTTCTGTTATCCAGAAACTGAAAGAAGAGATTATCGATTCCCATAATCATATAAGTCAGCGGCTCCGGTCCGCTGGAGCGTTCCGTGTGGGGCGTGCCTGGATTGATCAGCACCAGCGAATTCTTTCGGATTGGAATCTCCGCATCGTTGGAATAGAATACGCCTTCCCCGGAGGTAACAAAGAATACTTCTGCAAAACTGTGAGAATGAAGCGTGTATGCCCAGTTTTTTCCAAAAGCAGCGGATGTCATATAGACTAACTGCTCAGAAGGCTTCAGCGCCGAATGCAGAAAACTGGCAGTGGAATACTGTACTTCAGTCATGATTATGCCCCCTTTGAAGAATGAAGACAGTTCAGGCTTGCCTGACTGCTGCGAATTAAAATGTTTGGAAAAGTATATCATTTTTAATGGTAGTTGACAAGAATATGATGGAACTCCGTGCATATAAATAATTCCATGGCAGGAAAACAGGTGGATCCATGAAAGGACGCCTTTGGTGATCGGCGAAATTCTTTTCCGGAAGGCGGAAACCGTGGTATAATTAGTGACATAAAAGGAGTGCATCTGACATTGTACAAGATGCCGGCGTTTATAAATGAACGGACTCGTGAATACTAAAATCAGTAATGGACGGGAGGAGAAAATTATGTTAGAGAAAGTGGACCTTACCAAATCAATGAGGAAAGAAGAATACAAAGCGAAAATGCCGATGCTTGAGAGCCGGCTGGGAGAACTCCAGCGCCAGTGCAAGGCCCTGAATATCCCTGTGATGATCGTGTTTGAAGGATATGGAGCCGCTGGGAAAGGGCTGCAGATCGGAGAATTGATCCAGAGCCTGGACCCCAGGGGCTTCAAGGTTTTTGCCATTAAGGATGAGTCAGAAGAAGAGCGGATGCATCCTTTCCTCTGGAGATTTTGGACAAAAACTCCTGAAAAAGGCAGGATCGCCATATTCGACGGCAGCTGGTACAGAAAGGTGCTGATCGACCGTTTTGATAAAAGAACACGGAAAAAAGAGGTTCCCGATGCCTACCAGTCCATCTGTTCGTTCGAGAAGCAGTTAACGGACGACGGTACCGCTATCATCAAATTACTCCTTGCAATTGACCAGAAGGAACAGAAAAAACGCTTCCAAAAGCTCAGAAGCTCAAAAGAGACTGCATGGCGCGTGAGCCAGGGCGACCTTGAGCGGAATGTAAAATATCGTGAGTATACCCAGATGATCGAAGAGATGCTTCAGATCACAGATACGGATTATGCGCCGTGGACCATTATCGAAGCAATGGATAAAGAGTTTGCTTCTGTGAAGATCTATACGGTAGTCATCAAGGCCCTGGAAGAACAGCTGGAAAAAGTAAAAAAGGCAAGGGCAAAGGAGAAAGCGGCCGAGGCGATTGCCGAGATGGACGTGGAGGCTTCCAGCGGCACAGAAATACCTAAACAGGAGATCAACGGAAAAGAACTGCAGGAGTCTGTTCTTGCCAAGTCTGATTTGAGCCTGAGCCTGACCAAAGAAGAATATAAAGAGAAGCTGAAAAAATTGCAGAAACGCATGAGTCTTCTCCACAGTGAATTATACCGGAGGCGGATTCCGGTCGTGCTCGGTTTCGAGGGGTGGGATGCAGGTGGAAAAGGCGGTGCAATCAAACGGCTGACTGCAAAAATGGATCCAAGAGGATTTGTGGTAAATCCGACGGCGTCCCCCAATGATATTGAGAAAGCACATCACTATCTCTGGAGGTTCTGGACGGCAATGCCCAAGGCAGGGCACATCGCAATCTTTGACCGTACATGGTATGGACGCGTTATGGTTGAGCGGATCGAGGGGTTCTGTACAAAGCAGGAATGGCAGAGGGCGTACAAGGAAATGAACGATATGGAGCGTGACCTGGCGGATTCCGGGACCATTGTTCTTAAATTCTGGATGCAGATTGACAAGGACGAGCAGGAACGCCGTTTTAGGGCCCGTCAGGAAAATCCGCAGAAACAGTGGAAGATTACGGATGAGGACTGGCGGAACCGGGAGAAGTGGGATCAGTATGAGGAAGCGGTCAACGAGATGCTGATACGCACATCCACAGAATATGCCCCATGGGTTGTAGTTGAGGCAAACGACAAATATTATGCCCGCATAAAAGTACTGGAGACGGTTGTGCAGGCTATCGAAAAACGAATAAAAGAACAGGGAAAGTAACGGCTCATGGCAACAGTTCAGACAGGTCTGAACTGTTGCCCATGTTTCTGTACAGATGCCAATAAAAAGGAAATAAATCGTAAACACAGAATATATTATATATAGAAGTGTTTTGTTATGGAAAAGTATGTTTTGTCCCCTGCAGTCAGGATTCAGTGTGAGGAATAGGCCTATGACAATCAGAGAGCAGCTGGAAGAACGGGAACTGGAATATTTAAGCCCTTATGCAACGTTCAGCAGAAATTCAAAGGGAAGAAAGCGGCAGGAGCCGGAATGCGATATCCGGCCCGTATTTCAACGCGACAGGGACCGGATTCTGCACTGCAAGTCCTTCCGGCGTCTGAAGCAGAAGACCCAGGTTTTTTTGCTTCCCAAAGGGGATCACTATAGGACAAGGCTGACGCATACGCTGGAGGTTTCCCAGAATGCAAGGACGATTGCAAAAGCCCTCAGGCTGAATGAGGATTTGGTGGAGGCGATTGCACTGGGCCACGACCTGGGGCATACGCCCTTTGGCCATGCGGGGGAGCGCGCCCTGAACCGCGTATACCATTTTTCCCATAACGAACAGAGCGTGAGAGTCGTGGAGTGTGTGGAGAAGCAGGGAGCCGGCCTGAACCTGACATGGGAAGTACTGGACGGCATCCTGAACCATCCCACAGCGGGCACGCCCCGCACCCTGGAGGGCCAGGTGCTCCGTCTTTCGGATAAGATAGCCTATATCAATCACGACATCGATGATGCAATCCGGGGAGGTATTCTCGTGGAGGAAGATATCCCTTACGAGTACCGCAGGGTTCTCGGCAATACCAGCAAAGAACGTCTGAACACCATGGTACATGACGTGATCATCCACAGCATGGATAAACCGGCGATCATCATGTCCGAAGAAGTGGAAACGGCAATGATCGGCCTCAGAAAATACATGTTTGAAAATGTTTATCTGAATCCAAAGGCAAAGGGGGAGGAAGACAAGGCAGTGCGCCTGATCGAACAGCTGTATGATTATTATATCCATCATATCGAACAGCTCCCCGTGCAATACCTGCAGGCGATTGACAGGACGGACAGCTGCAGGGAGCAGATTGTATGTGATTACATAGCGGGGATGACCGATAATTATGCGGTAAAAAAGTATGAAGAATTTTTTGTTCCGGAAGCATGGAAAAATTAAAGGAAATCAGAATGTTTTGTCGAATATAATATATAGGGCTTTTTTTATGGAGGAATAAATGTATTATCCAGAAGAATTGATAGAAGAAGTAAGAATGAAAAATGACATCGTGGATGTAATATCCGGTTATGTGCGGCTGCAGAAAAAAGGGAGTTCTTATTTTGGACTTTGCCCATTTCACAATGAAAAATCGCCGTCTTTTTCTGTGAGCAGAGGAAAACAGATGTATTACTGTTTTGGCTGCGGCGCTGGCGGCAATGTATTTACATTTCTGATGGAATACGAGAATTTTTCGTTTATAGAGGCTGTAAAGTTTTTGGCAGACAGGGCTGGCGTGGAGCTTCCGGAGATGGAATATTCGAAAGAAGCCAAAGAGAAGGCCGATTTGCGCGCAATGCTTCTGGAGATCAACAAAGCTGCGGCGCAGTATTTTTATGTGCAGCTAAAATCCGAGCAGGGAAAAGCAGCATATACATATTTGAAGAACAGGGAGCTCTCGGATGACACGGTCAAGGCTTTTGGACTGGGTTACTCCAACAAGTACAGCAATGACCTGTTCCAGTATCTCAGAAAGAAAGGTTACAGCGAGGATCTGATCCGCCAGGCCGGGCTGATCAATACAGACGAGAAAAACGGTGTATACGATAAGTTCTGGAACCGGGTCATGTTTCCGATCATGGATGTGAACAACCGCGTGATCGGATTCGGCGGCCGTGTTATGGGAGATGGAAAACCCAAGTATCTGAATTCACCCGAGACGGCGATTTTTGGTAAGAGCCGCAATCTGTACGGCCTGAACCGGGCACGCACTTCAAGAAAGCCTTATTTTCTCATATGCGAAGGATATATGGATGTGATCTCCCTGCACCAGGCGGGATTCACAAATGCGGTGGCCTCCCTGGGTACGGCGCTGACAACCGGACATGCCTCTTTGATTAAGAGGTATGTACAGGAGGTCTATCTGACCTACGACAGCGATGAGGCGGGGACTAAGGCAGCGCTCCGTGCGGTACCGATTTTGAAGGAGGCGGGAATTTCCGCAAAAGTAATCCGTATGGATCCCTATAAAGACCCCGATGAATTTATTAAGAACCTGGGGGCAGAAGAGTTTGAAAAGCGGATAGGCAGTGCAAGGAACGGTTTCTTGTTCAGCCTCGAGATTCTGGCAAAGGACTATGACATGGAATCGCCTGAGGGAAAGACCGCATTTTTTAAGGAAACGGCAAAGCGGCTGACCGGATTTGAGGATGAACTGGAAAGAAACAATTATATTGAAGCCGTGGCAAAAGCCTACAAGGTCAGCGAGGACAGCCTGCACAAGCTTGTGACCAAGACCGCCATTAACGAAGGTATGGCAAAGCCCGCAGCAAGGCCCAGACAGGCATCCGGAGGGGGAAAGCCCAAGGAGAACGGTATTCTCGTATCCCAGAAGATCCTTTTGACCTGGATGATCGAGGACGAGAAGCTATTTGGCACCATCAAGCGCTACATAAGTCCGGAGGACTTTACGGAGGAGCTGTACAGGACGGTGGCGGAGTTGCTTTATGAGCAGTACGGCTCAGGGGAACTGAATCCGGCAAAGATATTGAATCACTTTACAGCGGAAGAAGAGCACAGGGAAGCCGCTTCTTTATTCCATACAAAGATCAGAGAACTGTCAACAAAAGAGGAGCAGGAGCAGGCCTTGAAGGAAACGATACTGCGTGTAAAGAGACACAGCATCGACGACCGGACAATGCACCTGGATCCGACGGATATGGCAGGGCTGCAGAGGCTCATGGAAGAGAAGCGCAGACTTGATGATATAAAGAAACTGCATATTTCTATTGAATAAGGATAAAATAAAACAAGATAGCCCTATACCGGGGTATACCGGCCGTAGGCAAAGGAAGGATGGACACATGGAAGAAAACACACAGAAATTTGACGAGAGGCTGAAAGAACTTGTTGCGTTGGGCAAGAAAAAGAAAAGCATCCTGGAACTTCAGGAAATAAATGACTTTTTCAATGATATGGAGTTGGACGCAGAGCAGATGGAAAAGGTATTTGACCATCTTGAGTCAAATAATATTGATGTGCTTCGAATCAGCGGAGATGATGATGACGTAGACGTTGAAGTCATCATTACTGATGAGGAAGAGGTGGATATGGAGAATATCGACCTTTCTGTACCGGACGGCGTCAGTATAGAAGATCCTGTGCGTATGTATCTGAAAGAGATCGGGAAGGTTCCGCTTTTGAGTGCGGAGAGAGAGATTGAGCTGGCACAGCGTATGGAGGAGGGAGACGAGGATGCAAAGAAAGAGCTTGCCGAGGCTAACCTCCGCCTTGTGGTAAGTATAGCAAAAAGATACGTTGGCCGTGGAATGCTCTTCCTCGACCTGATTCAGGAAGGAAACTTAGGTCTGATCAAGGCGGTGGAAAAGTTTGATTACCACAAAGGGTATAAGTTCAGTACCTATGCAACATGGTGGATCCGCCAGGCCATTACCAGGGCAATCGCAGACCAGGCCAGAACGATCCGTATTCCGGTGCATATGGTTGAGACAATCAACAAACTGATCCGTGTATCCAGACAGCTTTTGCAGGAATTAGGGCGCGAACCCACGCCGGAGGAGATCGCGAAGGAACTGGACATGCCCGTAGAGCGTGTGCGTGAGATTCTGAAGATTTCCCAGGAACCTGTGTCACTGGAGACTCCGATCGGTGAAGAAGAAGACAGCCATCTCGGAGATTTTATCCAGGATGACAATGTGCCGGTTCCGGCAGAGGCGGCGGCACAGACCCTGCTGAAAGAACAGCTGGACGAAGTGCTGGACACACTGACAGAAAGGGAGCAGAAAGTACTGCGTCTGCGTTTCGGCATGAATGACGGCAGGGCAAGAACTCTCGAAGAAGTGGGAAAAGAATTCGACGTTACCCGTGAGCGTATCCGCCAGATCGAAGCGAAAGCCCTCCGTAAGCTCCGCCATCCAAGCAGGAGCCGCAAGCTCAGGGATTATCTGGACTAGGTACGGGCGCATGGAATTATCAAAGAGACTGCAGGCAGTCGCCGCTCTGGTGACTGCCGGATATATTACAGCGGATATAGGCACGGATCACGCCTATATTCCGATCTATTTGGTGGAACACGGATTGATCCCCTCGGCCTTTGCGATGGATATCAACGAAGGGCCGCTTAGCCGTGCAAGAGAACACGTGGAAGAGAATGGTCTGTCAGACCGGATCGAGCTGCGGCTGTCAGACGGCCTGTGTGCCCTTCAACCGGGAGAAGCCGAGACAGCAGTACTTGCGGGGATGGGCGGCGGCCTGATGATCCGGATTCTGAAGAACAGTCCGGATGTTACCGCAGGCATGAAGGAGTTTATCCTGCAGCCACAGTCGGAAATAGCAAGAGTCAGAGCCTTTCTTTTAGAGGAAGGTTTTTTGTTTATCCGGGAAGATATGGTATTTGAGGATGGAAAGTTCTATCCTATGATGAAGGTGAGAACCTCCGGGGAGCGTAACTCTCACTCTGAACGCTGGAGTGATGTGGAGATCCGATACGGAAAATACCTGCTGGAGAGACGCCATCCCGTGTTGAAGGCATTTCTCGAACGCGAGATGTCTCTGAAGTCAGAGATACTCAAAGGCCTGGAGGGGCAGAGCGGTGAAAAGGCTCTGCGGCGATTCGGTGAATTAAAAGAAGAAATGGTATATGTGAGAAAGGGGCTGGATTACTATGCTGTGTAAAGAAATCATGACGATAATAGAGGCGGCTTACCCAAAGTCGGCAGCACTGGATTTTGACAATGTGGGCTTGCTGGCCGGACGCTTTGAAAAGGATGTAAACTGCGTTTATCTTGCCCTGGATGCCACCGATCAGGTCGTTGAGCAGGCGAAGGAAGCGGGCGCTGATATGCTGATTACCCATCACCCGCTGATTTTTTCGCCTTTAAAACGTGTCACGGACGGGGATTTCATCGGTAAGAGGATCGTAAGTCTCATACAGTCTGACATTTCTTACTATGCAATGCATACAAATTATGATGTTCTGGGAATGGCGGACCTGTCAGGAAGGATTCTGGAACTGGAAGACGCACAGGTACTGGATATCACTTCAGAAGCGGACGGTGTGCCGGAAGGCATCGGCAGGGTCGGCACTTTGAAAAATACCATGAGACTTGAGGAATGCTGTGCTTTTGTAAAGAATAAACTGGAATTAGGCTCGGTGAAGGTATTTGGAGATCTGGATAAAAAAGTCGGCAGGCTGGCGGTCTCTCCGGGATCAGGAAAAACCGCGGTCATGCCCGCCATACAGGCGGGGGCAGATGTGCTGGTTACCGGCGACATCGGCCATCACGAGGGCCTGGATGCAGTGGAACAGGGGCTTGCAGTTATCGATGCGGGCCATTACGGGACGGAATACATTTTTATAGAAGATATGAAACAATTTCTTCAGACCAGGCTGCCCTCCCTGAAGGTGGTAACAGCACCCATTATCCATCCGTTCCAGGTGCTGTAAAAGAACATTTCATCATCGTTAACGACCGGATACGCCGGTATATCATAACCGGAGGCAATGGAATAAGAGGCAGGAAACTGCGGAAAGGAATGCTATGGAATCAACAACTTGTACAGTACGCATCGGAGAAGAGACGAAGGAATACGCGGCGGGAACGACTTATCAGGAGATTGCACAGGAATATCAGGCCAGATACAGACATCAGATTGTGCTTGTCTTTATCAATCAGTTCCATCTCCAGGAACTGGATAAAAAACTGGAGCCGGACTGCCGGGAGATTGAATTTATCACAACGGGAGATCCTATCGGATACGAGACTTACAAGAGAAGTCTGTGCTTTATGCTTGTCAAAGCGGTACACGACGTCGGAGGCCATGACAAAGTGGAACGGGTCAGGATTCATTTTTCCATGAGCAAGGGATATTACTGTACGGTAGAAGGGGATGTGGAGCTCAACCAGGAATTCCTGGATCAAGTGGATGCGCGCATGAAGGAACTCACTGCAGAGAAAATCCGGATCGAGAAGCGTTCCGTCCATACCACAAAAGCTGTCGAGCTTTTTCGGAAACACGGGATGTTTGATAAAGAGAGGCTGTTCGAATACAGGAGAGTATCCAAGGTCAACATTTACAGCATGAACGAGTTCGAAGATTACTATTACGGATATATGGTGCCGGATGCAGGGTATCTGAAGTATTATGCACTCTACCTGTACGATGAAGGCTTTATTATACAAATGCCTACGCTGGAATCGCCTGAGACTGTAGAACCATTCTCACCCAGGCCAAAGCTGTTTCAGGTATTAAAAAGATCGGTTCTGTGGGGCGATATGCAGGGCATTGATACGGTCGGAGCCCTGAATGATATGGTCACGCAGCATGATATGAGCGAGGTTGTGCTGGTGCAGGAGGCGTACCAGGAGCGTCAGATCGGGGAGATCGCAAAGCAGATAGCCGACAGGCCGGAGGCCAAGTTTGTCCTGATAGCAGGGCCTTCCTCCTCCGGAAAGACAACATTTTCGCACCGGCTTTCCATCCAGCTCCGCGTCAACGGGCTGCACCCGCACCCAATTGCCGTTGATAACTATTTTGTTGACCGTGAGCGCACACCAAGAGATGAAAACGGCGAATACAACTTCGAATGTCTGGAAGCCATCGATGTAGACCAGTTCAACGAAGACATGCAGGCCCTTCTGTCAGGCAGGGAGGTATATCTGCCCACCTTTAATTTTAAGACAGGAAAGAAAGAATACGGCAGCATTCCCAAGAAACTGAACACGCAGGATATCCTGGTTATCGAAGGGATACACTGCCTGAACCCTAAGCTGACAGAATCACTAAACAATGACAACAAATTCAAGATATACATCAGCGCCCTGACCCAGCTGAACATTGACGAGCACAACCGGATCCCGTCCACCGACGGGCGTCTCATACGGCGCATCGTAAGAGATGCCAGAACAAGGGGCAACTCCGCCAAAAACACCATCGCCAGATGGCCGTCGGTAAGGAAAGGAGAGGAGGAGAACATCTTCCCGTATCAGGAAGAAGCAGACGTGATGTTCAATTCGTCCCTTTTATATGAACTGGCCGTCCTAAAACAGTATGTGGAACCCCTGCTGTTCGGAATGGGAAAAGACTGCCCCGAATACGTAGAGGCAAAAAGGCTCCTGAAATTCTTTGATTACTTTGTGGGGATTGGGAGTGAGTCCGTGCCCACAAACTCCTTGCTTAGAGAATTCATCGGAGGGGGCTGTTTCAATGTGTAGATTTTTTGTAAGCGGGAATTTTTGGCTAGGGGGGACGCCTGTCTGAGGAGGGAGTTCAGCCGGGAGGCGGGGGACTTTGCATGTGCTTTCTGAAAGCTGTCCGTTTGCCTGCAACCCCTAAATAAAAACCATGCCGGATGGAAAGGCACCGGCGGCATTCACCCCGCAATTCTGATGAATTGCGCGGCTCAGGCCGCCTTAAAATCTGCTTTTGTGAAGCAGATTTTAGCCTTTCCATCCGGCATGGTTTTTATTAAGGGGTTACACGGCGCTCTCTATGCTTCTCAGAAAGCACATGCAAAGTCCCCCGCCTCCCGGCTGAACTCCCTCCTCAGACAGGCTGACGCATCCTGGCGGAAATAATGCCGCTTATATGGAGGAATCTGACGGGAGAGGCGGATGGAGCTGGGGAACCGGCGCCTGCTTGTGACAAATCAACACAGCGCAGGCACAATGTGACACCCGGGCTTTACCATACGCTGCTCTCGTCCATTTACTCCCGTGCAAGCCGTCCTACCGACCGGGTGCGACTAGCTGAGCGAAAGGGGCTGGGGGCGGGGCTTCCTATGCTGTTTTTGGAACCCTCATAGCGCGCTTAGAATCCGTTACAGGGAAAATGAGGGAAATGAAGGGCAGGATTTGATTTACCAAATCAAATCCTGTAGCCGCCTGCGGTGTGAAATCATCAGATTTCACGCCAAATGCGGCTAGTACCTTCATTTCCCTCATTTTCCCTGTTACGGATTCTTAGCAAGCGGCCGGGCTCCAAAAACAGCATAGGAAGCCCCGCCCCCAGTTCCTTTCGCTCAGCGTCCCCCTACTCCGACTTCACCTCCCGCCAAAGTTGGTTATAAATGGCATCATTTTCATCCCCCAGGAATTGGAAGGTTTCGCAGTTTTTGAGATCCTCCGGATCAGGAAATGCTATTTTGCTGTTCCGCATCCAGTCTTCCTCGATGAGTTTGCGTCCCTCGGTGTTCGGGATGGAGTAGGTGATGTAGTCGAAATTCATTTTGGCTATCTCGGGCAGGCAGAGATAGTTTATGAATTTCTCGGCGTTTTCTTTGTGTTTTGCGTTTTTCGGGATGACCCAGGAGTCGATCCAGAGGTTAGAGCCTTCTTTTGGGATGACATATTCCAGATCCGGATTTTCTACCTGGGTGTAAAGCGCCTCGCCGGAATAGATGACGCCTATGGCGGCTTCGTTTCCGATCATTTTGTCGCGGACCTGGTCTACTACGTATGCCTGTACCAGCGGTTTCTGCTCGATGAGAAGCTTTTTGGCGGCCTCCAGTTCGTCCAGGTCCGTGGAGTTCAGGGAGTAGCCAAGGTATTTGAGTGTGACACCGAAAGCGTCACGGACGCTGTCCTGCATGAGAATGCTGTCTTTGTATTTTTCATCCCAGAGGACGCTCCAGCTGTCTATGGGTTCGTCCACCATGGTTTTGTTGTATAAGATTCCGACCGTGCCGAAGAGATAGGGGACGGAATATTTGTTCTCAGGATCAAACTGGCGGGACTGGGTCATGTAGGTGCTGTCAATGTATTTTATGTTGGGCACATTATCAAAGTTGATTTCTGAGAGCAGGTCGTTTTCAATCATGCGCTGCACCATATAATCCGAGGGACAGACCACGTCATAGGCGATAGCGCCTGACTGGATCTTAGGGAACATAATCTCGTTTGTCTCGTATTCTTCATAGACCACATCAATCCCGGTTTCTTCTTCAAACATGGTAATTACCTCGGGATCCAGGTATTCGCCCCAGTTATAGACGATCACCTGATTGCCTCCGGAAGCGCTGTTTTGGGAGCCGTAGAAAAATCCGCCTGCTATGATGACGATCACCATGGCCGTAGGCAGTACTTTACGGAATATAAGGCGGGATACTTTGTGTTTTTTCTGGATTCTGAGCCGCTTTTCGCCTGCAGCCTCCTTTCTATCGGGGGTTACATTTACAAGGAACAAAAGAACCAGGACTGTCACGAACATGATGGTGGACAGCGCGTACATCTCGGGCTTAATGCCTTTTCTGACTTCACTGTAAATCTTCGTGGAAAGGGTATCCACCCCGGGGCCCTTGGTAAAATGTGTGATTACAAAGTCATCCAGCGACATGGTAAAGGCCAGCAGGAAACCGGAAAATACGCCCGGCATAATATCCGGAAAAACGACTTTGAAAAAAGCATATATCGGGGAAGCCCCCAGGTCCAGCGCAGCCTCATAGGTGTGTTTGCTGGTCTGCTTGAGCTTGGGCATGACGCTAAGGATCACATAGGGAATATTGAAGGTTATGTGGGCCAGTAAAATGGTTTTGAACCCCAGTGAGAAGCGGAATGCGATAAATAAAAGCATCAGAGAGATGCCGGTTACGATATCGGCATTCAGCATGGGTATATTCGTGACTCCCATGAAAAAGGTGCGGAATTTCGGCTTCATGGCTTGAATCCCAATCGCCGCGGCGGTTCCGATGATAGTTGCGATCAGAGCTGATACAAGGGCGATGATAAGCGTTGTGTACAGCGCATTCATAATATCCCGGTTCTGGAAAAGGGCCGTATACCATTTTCCTGTAAATCCTCCCCATTTGGAACGGGTTTTGGAACTGTTAAAGGACAGCACCATCAGGGTTACGATAGGAGAGTAGAGCAGGATAAAAATTAAAATTAAGTAAAAGCGTTTTGCAGCGTTTTTTATCAAAATGCGGTCCCCTCCCCATTCTTATCGTATTTGGCGATCAGCGCCATGCTGGCAATAATAAAAATCATCAAAACAAGAGAAAGCCCGGAACCTACGTGCCAGTTGCTTCCCTGTTTGAATTCCTGTTCGATTACATTTCCTATTAACAGGATCTTGCTTCCGCCCAGCAGATCCGAGATGACAAAGGTCGTCAGCGAAGGAACAAACACCATAGTGATCCCGCTGATGATGCCCGGAACGCTTAAGGGAAGTATGATTTTTGAAAATGTCTGGATACCGTTTGCTCCCAGATCCCGTGCGGCAAAAATAACATCTTTGTCTATCTTGGCAAGGACATTGTAAATGGGCAGTACCATGAACGGCAGAAAGTTGTATACCATGCCCAGCACGATGGCATAGGGCGTGTTAATCAGTGTCTGCGCCGGAAGATGAAAGAATCCCAGAATGCTGTTGATGATTCCGTTCTTTTCCAGCAGATTCTGCCACGCCAGTGTGCGCAGAAGAAAATTCATCCACATGGGCAGGATGAATATCAGAACAATGAAGCTGGTCTGATTTACATTTTTTTCCGAAAGAATCATAGCCAGAGGGTATGCGAGAACCAGGCAGAGCAGTGTGCTTATGAAGGAAAGCAGCAGCGCCAGGCCAAGAGCCTTTAGGTTCTCAGGCGTTGTAATCTGTGCCAGATTCAGTAAGGTAAATCCTCCCTCTTTATCCGTTAGTCCGTAATACACGATCATGAGAAGAGGGATGATGATAAAAGATGCCGCCCAGAATAAATAGGGGCCGCTCAATAATTTTCTACTCTTCAATTCCTACCGCCTCCGCATCTTCAGACTCCGGTTTTTTCATGATCTGTATGTCAAATGGGTCTACTCTGATTCCCACTTCGGTTCCAACCGGGAACATATCCGTGCTGTGTACCAGAAGTTCATAGTTATTTGCAAGGACTTCCATCTCATAATGGACACCTTTGAAGATCAGGTGGGTGACTACGCCCTCGATAATTCCGTCCTCCGGTTTTACCAGGTCGATATCTTCCGGCCGGATCACCGCGTCCACGGGCTTGTTCCTTCCGAAGCCTACATCCACGCACTGCCAGATGGATCCGAGCATCTTTACCACCTTATCCTCCACCATGGTGGCCGGAAGGATGTTGCTGTCCCCAATAAAATCTGCGACAAACGCGTTCTGAGGCTCATTATAGATGTCCTCGGGCGTACCGATCTGCTGGATGTAACCCTGGTTCATGACAACAATCGTGTCAGACATGGTCAGGGCTTCCTCCTGGTCATGTGTTACGTAGACAAACGTGATCCCAAGCTCATTTTTTAAACGGATCAGCTCATACTGCATATCCTGGCGCAGCTTCAGATCCAGGGCGCCCAGCGGCTCATCCAGAAGCAGTACCTTTGGTTCGTTAACGATTGCCCGGGCGATGGCGATGCGCTGCTGCTGGCCTCCGCTCAGAGAGTCGGGGCTTCTGTCCTCGTATCCCTCGAGATTAACCAGCTTCAGTGCATAACGGATCTTATCCTGGATATAACCTTTTGATTTGCCTTTGATTTTCAGGCCAAAGGCGATATTTTCTGCGATAGACATATGGGAGAAAAGGGCATATTTCTGGAAAACAGTGTTCAGCTGCCGACGGTTGGGCGGCAGCTTATTAATGTTCTTTCCATCGAAGATGATATCCCCGGAATCCGGCGTCTCAAAACCGCCGAGAATCCGCAGGAGAGTAGTCTTTCCACAGCCGCTTGGGCCCAGAAGCGTTAGAAATTCGTTTTCACGAATATAGAGATCCAGCTGATCCAGAACTACATTCTCATCAAATGATTTTGTGATGTTTACAATATCAATCAGTTTATTGGACATTCTTTTCCTCCGTATAATAAGCTTTCACTTTATCCAGGCGGCTTCCCATGTTCTCGAGAAGCAAATCCGCCAATGTAAGGGCGGTCATGGACTCAATGACAACAACGGCTCTGGGGACGATGATGGGATCATGGCGTCCATGGATGGATATGGATGTCTCTTCCCCATCCTCCGTCACGGTCTGCTGTGCCTGGGAAATAGAAGGCGTTGGCTTAACCGCTGTGCGGACGATCAGTGTGGATCCGTCGCTCATCCCTCCAAGCACGCCGCCTGAATGATTCGTCTTTTTATATATTCTCCCGTTTTCGGAAGCAAATGCATCATTATTGATACTTCCTGTCAAAGATGCAGCCTGAATTCCGTCCCCGATCTCCACAGCCTTCACCGCGCCTACGGACATAACCGCCTTTGCAAGGCACGCATCCAGTTTGTCGAATACCGTTTCCCCGAGTCCAACGGGCAGCCCGGTTACCCGGCATTCGATCGTGCCGCCGCAGGAATCCTGACCCGCGATCAGAGTATCCAGATGTTGGGCGGCTTTGGCAGCGGCCTCGTTGTTTGGCATATAGAGGCTGTTTTCTGTGATTTCCGAAAAATGATAATCTTCTTCCGGGATGTGAACCGGGCCGATCGATTTTGCGTAGGAAATGAGCCCGATTCCAAGCTCTTTTAATAATAAGGAAGCAACTGCACCGGCAGCGACACGCCCGATGGTCTCTCTGCCCGATGACCTGCCGCCTCCGCGGTAGTCGCGTATGCCATATTTTTGCGTAAAAGTATAGTCCGCATGCCCAGGACGGAAGGTGTACGCCAGATTCCCATAATCCCGGGAGCGCTGGTCCTGATTGCGGACGATGAGAGAAATTGGTGTGCCAGTTGTTCTGCCTTCGAAGATACCGGACAGAATCTCTACCTGATCCGCCTCGTTTCTCTTTGTTGTATATTTACTCTGCCCGGGCTTACGCCGGTCCAGAAATGTCTGTATATCTGCTTCGCTTAAAGGGAGCCCTGCGGGGCAGCCGTCGATTACAGCGCCTACAGCGGCGCCATGGGATTCCCCCCAGGTTGTTACCCGAAATAATCTGCCAAATGTTGAACCACTCATGGAAATACTCCTTTCTTTTTGCACATAGACTTATTATATAAGAAGATATATAATCGTGCAATCCTTAATTTATCTTTAAATTCATACTTTTTTACTGTACATTTTCCCTGTTTCGTAATATAATGTGGACTAGATATTGATTAAAAAAGAGGGAGTAATACTAGATGAGCGATAGGAATAAGACAAATTCAGACAGCATTCACCCAGAAGATAAAGAAAAAGAAGAGAAATACTACCAGGATCAGATCGATGAAACAGCCGAGGATTATTTTCTGGACGATGAGATAGATGAAGATGATGAGGACTACTTCTTCGATGAAGAAGAGGAGGAAGAGGAACCGCAAGAAGAGTCTGCCCGCACTGATACCGGCAGGGGGCAGGCGGAGCAGCCCCGGGATATAGCCAGAACCCAGGTGATTCCTGATGTGATCGAGGTCCGTTCCTCCACACAGAAGGATGCGGCATACGATACAGACAGCGGCAGGTATTATGATGATGACTACGAGGAAGACGATGATTTTGAGGCGGAAGATGAGGAGATAGAGTTCGAAGACATCTTCGAGGAGGAAGAGCCAAAGAAAAAAAATAAGAAGTCTGGGAAAAAGAAAGGCAGAAAAAAGAAGAGTATGAAAAAGCTCTGGATAATTACAGGCAGCGTTGTGGCTGCTGTAGCGGCGGTCTATATCGGTGTCTCCGTATTCTTTATGAGCCATTTCTTTATGAACACCGAGATTAACGGGCATGATTTTTCAGGAAAGACCCCTGCGGATGTAGAGGCATACATGAAAGAACAGGTCGATGGCTATCAGCTGGAAGTCAAAGAAAAGGACAATAAGTCCGACACGATTGCCGGAAGCGAGATCTCATTAACCTACAAGGAAAATGATGATATTAAGCAGGCGTTGAAAAAGCAGAATGGTTTCCTCTGGCCGGCGGCGTTCTTTTCAAAGAATTCGGCCAAAGTGACGGTTGAGGTTTCCTATGATCAGTCTGCACTGGATTCTAAGATACAGAGCCTTCAGGCAGTGACTGCCGAACAGGTTCCTGCGCAGTCCGCGTATCCAAAGTTTGACGGAGAGAAGTTTGTCATAGAACCGGAAGTGATCGGCACCGCAGTAAATATGGACGTGCTGAAGGAAAAGGTGCACCAGTATATTTCCGAGTTTCAGACGGAACTGGATATGGAAAAAGAAAAATGTTATGCAGAGCCAAGATTCACCTCAGAGTCCGAGGAAGTAAAAAAGGCATGCGATACCATGAATAACTACTGTAAGGCAAGTATTACATATACAATGACCGAGCGGGAAGTTGTTGATAAGACACTGATATCCACATGGGTTACCGCCGATGAGAATATGAACGTAACTTTTAACGAAGAAGCGGTCAAATCCTGGCTGACAGAGTTTGGTGACAAATACGATACAGTGGGGACGACCAGGACAATCGTTACTCCAACCGGAAAGAGCGCGGAAGTATCCGGAGGCACTTATGGCTGGTCCATTGATGAGGATACCGAATTCGAAGCGCTGACCAACAGCATCAAGAATGGGGAAACGGTAGAAAAAGAACCGGCATACTATCAGACAGCAGCTGCACATGCGCCTGCGGACTGGGGGAACACCTATGCGGAAGTGGATTTGTCTGCCCAGCATATGTGGTATATTGTAGACGGCGCCGTTGCGCTTGAGACGGATGTAGTTACAGGTTATCCTTCGCCGGAGAAGGAAACCCCTGCGGGAGTCTATAATATTCTGGAGATCCAGCGGAACAAGACACTGGTCGGTGAGATTGACCCGAGTACAGGAGAACCGGAATACGAGACGCCGGTCAGCTTCTGGATGCGTGTGACCTGGAGCGGAATTGGGTTCCACGATGCTACATGGCAGCCGGGATTCGGGGGCTCGCTGTATACAAGCATTGGTTCCCATGGATGTATAAACATGCCATACGGCCAGGCTGAGGCTTTATTCAATATGATCGGTATGGGCACACCTGTGATCATACATTATTAAGTGCTTGAAAAATTATATAACAGATGAGGTTACTATGTACGAATTATTAAAACGGGACGGTCTTGCTAAGCGGGGCCGTTTTCATACGGTTCACGGAGCGATAGAGACTCCGGTATTTATGAATGTGGGCACCGCGGCAGCCATTAAGGGCGCCGTTTCCACAGATGATCTTCAGACAATTAAGACACAGGTGGAGCTTTCCAATACGTATCATCTTCATGTACGCCCAGGTGATGAAGTTGTTAAGAAGCTGGGCGGGCTTCACAGATTTATGAATTGGGACAAGCCGATTCTGACGGACTCCGGCGGGTTCCAGGTATTTTCCCTTGCAGATCTGCGTAAGATCAGGGAAGAAGGCGTTCATTTTCATTCCCATATAGATGGAAGAAAGATTTTTATGGGGCCGGAAGAAAGCATGCAGATCCAATCAAACCTGGCTTCTACAATTGCAATGGCATTTGACGAATGTCCCTCCAGTGTGGCAGACAGAGAGTATATGACGGATTCCGTTGCAAGAACGACCCGCTGGCTGCGGCGGTGCAAGACGGAGATGGCACGCCTGAATTCCCTGCCCGATACGATCAATCCGCAGCAGATGCTGTTCGGCATCAACCAGGGCGGCATCTATGAGGACATCCGGATTGAGCATGCTAAACAGATCACAGAACTCGACCTGGACGGATATGCAGTGGGAGGCCTTGCGGTAGGGGAAAGCCATGAAGACATGTACCGTATTCTGGATGCCGTTGTACCTTACCTTCCGCTGGAAAAGCCGACTTATCTGATGGGCGTGGGTACGCCGGCCAACATACTCGAGGGCGTAGACCGGGGGGTGGATTTCTTTGACTGTGTTTATCCGACAAGGAACGGAAGACACGGACATGTCTACACAAACCACGGAAAACTAAACCTGTTTAATGCAAAATTTGAACTGGACGACAGTCCCATTGAGGAAGGATGCCAGTGCCCCGCCTGCAGAAGCTACAGCAGAGCCTATATCCGCCATCTCCTCAAGGCAAAAGAAATGCTGGGCATGCGCCTGTGCGTCCTGCACAACCTCTATTTCTATAACACGATGATGGAAGAAATCAGGGCAGCCATTGAAGCCGGCGAGTATAAAGCGTATAAGAAAAAGAAGCTGGATGGAATGGAAGGTATGAAAGAGGCATAAAAATTTAGAGAAATTCCAAAAGATACTTGAAGATTTGTCCAATTTTGTGTATAGTTAACTTATTGTTTGTAGAGATAGTAATTAGGAGGATTTAAAATGAATGGATTATTAGCGGCAGGCGGAGCAACAGGGATGGGTGGTATTATCCTGATCTATGTTGTTATTATTGGTGGTATGTGGTTTTTGCTTATGCGCCCTCAGAAGAAAGAGCAGAAGAGAGTACAGGCAATGCTTTCCACAATGGAAGTAGGCGATACCGCTTTGACAACAAGCGGTTTTTATGGGGTAATTATTGATATCACAGATGACGATGTAATCGTAGAATTTGGGAACAATAAAAACTGCAGGATACCAATGCAGAAAGCGGCAATTGCTCAGATCGAGAAGCCTAGTGCTGAATAGGCGGGGGCTCGCGATGGGGGACGCCCGTCAGGGAACACATGGTGATTCCCGGGGCAGGCCGTTTGCGAAGAAACACTAACAGCGAAAAAGCAGCAGCTGATGGAACCAGCCGCATTCACTTAGAAATCTGATGATTTCTAAGCTCAGGCGGTTTTGAAAACTGATTTGGTAATCAGTTTTCATCCATCAGCTGCTGCTTTTTCGCTGTAAGTGTTTCTAACGCGCACTTTGATGCCCCGGGAATCACCATGTGTTCCCTGACGGGCCAGTACATCGTATAATAATTAACTGCCACATAAGCCGACCTAAATTTCCGATAGCACTACTCCACAAGCCTCAGCGTAGCCCACTACGCTTGCGTTTGTGGAGCAGCACTCTCGAAAATTTATCTCAGCTTATGTGGCAGTTACTTATTTTACGATGTACTAGGCTCATCCGGGCGGGAGGACGACTATTCAGCAGGTGAAAGGCGGCGGGGAGGGCAGCGGATTGGGCTGGCTTCTAGGGGCTATTTTGGTAGGAGACGAAGGAAAATTTGCTGATCTGATAATATCCCGTCTGGCGAAAGATACACTTTGCCAGGGCACATCCGGTGCTCCCATTTCGAAATCCTACATGGGATGGAATTGTACGTGCCGGCCGGATGAACCAGCCGGCGGCAGGGGAAGGAGGGGCGGCTGAGGGCTCTTTTGGGGGATTAGCAGCTCTTCATTAAAAAGGGCGGGAAAATGCGGGCTGGAACCAGGCTCACAAAGCCTGGTTCCAAGCAGGCCTGCAAGGCGAATTCATCGGAATTCGGCTTAAATGCCTGCGGTGCCCGGCATTTTCCCGCCCTTTTTAATTTAGAGCTGCTTATCCTCCAATTCCGCCCTCAGCTGCCCCTCCTTCCCCTGACGACGGCGTCCACCATTGCGCAATCCCTCCAATCCCTCCATTTTTCGCATTAAAGGGTTGAAACGTGGCGAAAAATACGGTATGATAAAAATTAGCATTTTTATTCTATTACATATATATTTGGAAGGAAGTATTAGGTATGAGACTGAACATCGGAGTGATTAAAGGGGACGGTATTGGGCCGGAGATCGTGACGGAAGCGATGAAGGTTCTGGATAAAGTGGGAGCGGTATTCGGGCATGAGTTCTGTTATACGCAGCTTTTGATGGGAGGGGCATCTATTGATGTGAATGGCGTGCCTCTTACGGATGAGACGATTGCGCTTGCCAAGGCAAGTGATGCGGTGCTGATGGGGTCTATCGGCGGAGATGCCGCAACTTCTCCGTGGTATCAGCTGGAACCATCTAAAAGACCGGAGGCCGGGCTTCTGAGGATTCGGAAGGAATTGAATCTTTTTGCAAATCTGAGGCCGGCTGTGCTGTATGATGAGCTGAGGGAGGCGTGTCCTCTGAAAGCAGAGATCGCAGCAAAAGGGTTTGATATGATGATTATGCGGGAATTGACCGGCGGGCTTTATTTTGGACAGAGAAAGACCGTGGAAGTGGACGGGGTTATGACTGCATATGATGAACTTACATATAATGAAACGGAAATACGCCGTATTGCAAAACGGGGATTTGATATTGCTATGAAGCGCAGGAAGAAAGTGACGAGCGTGGATAAGGCGAATGTACTGGACTCTTCCAGATTGTGGAGAAAGGTAGTAGAGGAAGTGGCTGCCGATTATCCGGAGGTGGTTTTGGAAAACATGCTGGTGGATAACTGCGCAATGCAGTTGGTTAAGGATCCGAGCCAGTTTGACGTGATATTGACGGAGAATATGTTTGGGGATATCTTGTCGGATGAGGCAAGTATGGTTACCGGATCAATCGGTATGCTTGCATCAGCCAGCCTTAATGAGACAAAGTTCGGGCTTTATGAGCCAAGCGGCGGTTCCGCTCCTGATATTGCGGGCAAGGGGATTGCCAATCCGATTGCTACAATTCTGTCGGCGGCAATGATGCTCCGGTTCTCATTTGATCTGGATAAGGAAGCTGACGCCATCGAAAATGCAGTCTCAAAAGTATTAAAAGACGGGCTTCGCACGATTGATATTATGTCGGAAGGAAATACACAGATTGGCACCAGTGAGATGGGTGACAAGATCTGTTCCTATATAAACATTTAGGTAGATCAGAGTTATAACAGCAGGAGTAATGGCATAAGTAGAAAAGGAGGTTTTAAAACTATGAGAAGTGATACAGTAACAAAGGGAAGCCAGCAGGCGCCCCACCGTTCTTTGTTTCATGCGCTGGGAATGACGCAGGAGGAAATGGACAGACCGCTTGTGGGCGTAGTCAGTTCCTACAATGAGATTGTGCCAGGGCATATGAATCTGGATAAGATCACTGAGGCAGTTAAAATGGGCGTGGCGATGGCAGGAGGAACCCCTATTATGGTTCCGGCAATCGCTGTCTGTGACGGGATTGCCATGGGGCATGTGGGAATGAAGTATTCCCTTGTCACAAGAGACCTGATCGCTGATTCAACAGAAGCGCTTGCAATGGCGCATCAGTTTGACGCGCTTGTGATGATCCCAAATTGTGATAAAAATGTGCCGGGCCTTTTGATGGCCGCGGCCAGAATCAACATCCCGACGATTTTTGTCAGCGGAGGGCCCATGCTCGCAGGACATGTAAAGGGCGGAAAAACCAGTCTTTCCAGCATGTTTGAGGCTGTTGGATCCTATGCGGCAGGAACAATGTCTGAAGAGGATTTATGTGAGTTTGAAAATAAAGCATGCCCTACATGCGGTTCCTGTTCGGGTATGTACACAGCCAACAGCATGAACTGTCTGACGGAGGCTCTTGGTATGGGGCTGCGTGGGAACGGAACGATCCCGGCTGTCTACTCCGCAAGGCTGCAGCTGGCTAAACATGCGGGCATGCAGGTAATGGAGCTGGTGAAAAAGAATATCCGGCCAAGAGATATTATTACGGAGGAGGCCATTCTTAATGCATTAACCGTAGATATGGCTCTGGGCTGCTCTACAAACAGTATGCTTCACCTTCCCGCTATCGCTCATGAGATCGGAATGGACTTTGAAATTGAATTTGCAAATTCAATCAGTGAAAAAACGCCGAATCTGTGTCATCTTGCACCCGCAGGCCATACATACATTGAAGATCTGGATGAGGCGGGCGGAGTGTACGCCGTTATGAATGAGTTAAATAAAAAAGGCCTGCTGCATACGGATTGTATGACTGTGACAGGTAAAACTGTGGGTGAGAATATTGCAGGCTGTACGAATCTCAATCCGGAAGTCATCCGGCCGATTGAAAATCCTTACAGCGAAACCGGCGGAATTGCAGTGCTCAAGGGAAATCTTGCACCTGACGGAAGCGTGGTTAAGCGTTCCGCAGTTGTTCCGGAGATGCTGGTACATGAAGGGCCTGCCAGAATTTTTGAAAGCGATGAGGCTGCCACCGAGGCGATTAAGACAGGTAAGATCAACCCGGGGGATGTTATTGTCATCCGCTATGAAGGTCCAAAAGGAGGCCCGGGCATGAGGGAGATGCTCAACCCGACCTCTGCAATTGCAGGATACGGGCTTGGATCTACCGTGGCGCTCATTACGGACGGACGTTTCAGCGGCGCATCCCGCGGCGCATCCATCGGGCATGTGTCACCGGAAGCTGCTGTGGGCGGACCGATTGCGCTGGTAGAGGAGGGAGATATTATAAAGATCAATATCCCTGAGCTGAAGCTGGAACTGGAAGTTTCAGATGAAGAGATGTCTGCCAGAAGAGCTAAATGGCAGCCAAAGGAGCCGGAGATTAAGACCGGATACCTGGCAAGATACGCATCTATGGTTACATCCGGCAACAGAGGGGCAATACTGGAAGTGCCAAAGACAAATTAGGAGGTCCTTATCAATGCATTTAACTGGAGCAGAAATCGTCATTGAATGTCTGAAGGAGCAGGGTGTGGATATTGTTTTCGGGTATCCGGGCGGCGCGATCCTAAACGTTTATGACGCTTTATATAAACACAGTGATGAGATCACGCATATCCTGACCTCCCATGAACAGGGGGCTGCGCATGCCGCAGACGGATATGCGAGAGCGACGGGCAGAGTTGGTGTCTGCTTTGCCACAAGCGGACCGGGAGCCACGAACCTGGTTACCGGCATCGCTACGGCTTATATGGATTCCATCCCGGTTGTTGCAATTACCTGTAATGTCGGCGTATCCCTGCTTGGCAAGGATAGTTTTCAGGAGATTGATATTGCAGGCATTACAATGCCGATTACAAAGCACAACTATATTGTAAAAGATGTCAGTAAGCTGGCCGGGACGATCCGCAAGGCATTCAGAATCGCGCAGACAGGCCGTCCCGGTCCGGTGCTGATTGATATTCCGAAAGATGTGACCGGTGAGAAAACCGATTATAAGCGTGAAGCAATTACTCCCGTCATCCCCATGGGGGCTGAGGAAATCTCTGACAAAGAAGTGGAGACAGCAATCAGCATGATTAATAAGGCAAAGCGCCCTTATATCTTTGTCGGCGGCGGAGCCGTTTTATCGGGTGCAAGTGAAGAACTGACTGAGTTTGTTCATAAAGTTGACGCGCCGGTCACGGATTCACTTATGGGCAAGGGCGCATTTCCGGGAACCGATGGGAGATATACGGGCATGCTTGGCATGCACGGGACCAAGACGTCCAATTACGGGGTCAGCGAATGCGACCTGTTGATTGTTATCGGCGCAAGGTTCAGCGACAGAGTGACCGGCAATACCAGGAAGTTTGCAAAGAATGCAAAGATTCTTCAAATTGATATCGATGCGGCTGAGATGAATAAGAACGTCATCATTACCGCAGGTGTGGTGGGCGACATCAAAGAAGTCCTGAAGAAGATAAATGCAGGCTTAAAACAGCAGTGCCACCCAGAATGGATGAGTAAAATACAGGAATACAAAGGAAAATACCCGCTCAATTACCATACGGACGTACTGACAGGACCCTATGTCGTAGAAGAAATCTACAGACAGACAAAAGGGGATGCCATCGTAGTAACAGAGGTCGGCCAGCATCAGATGTGGGCCGCACAGTATTACAAGTATACAAAGCCGCGGACCTTCCTGACCTCCGGTGGTCTGGGAACGATGGGATACGGCCTGGGAGCTTCTCTTGGGGCGAAGACCGGATGTCCGGACAGCGTTGTGGTTAATATCGCAGGAGACGGCTGTTTCCGTATGAATATGAATGAAATAGCCACAGCGGTGCGGCACCGGATTCCCGTCATACAGGTTGTGATTAACAATCATGTGCTCGGCATGGTCCGCCAGTGGCAGAACCTGTTTTATGAGCAGCGCTATTCCGCCACCGTTCTGAACGATGCGGTGGATTTTGTGAAGCTGGCGGAGGCCATGGGGGCGGAAGGGATCCGCGCAACCACAAAGGATGAATTCCAGGCAGCATTTGCGAAAGCCTTAACGCTGAACAAGCCGGTTGTCATCGACTGCCAGATCGACAGTGATGATAAAGTATGGCCCATGGTAGCTCCGGGAGCTGCAATCAGCGAAGCTTTTGACGAGAGCGATATCAGCCATTAGTATTCCAAGAGGACAGAGATGGCTTGAGTTGTAATGAAACTTATCAATGATGAAGCATAAAAAGTGCAGGAGGAAATTTGAAATGAGTAGAGTGTACAATTTTTCAGCAGGGCCGGCAGTTTTACCGGAAGAAGTATTAAAATCAGCAGCAGAAGAAATGTTGGATTACAAGGGAACCGGCATGTCGGTCATGGAAATGAGTCATCGCTCAAAGGCTTTCGAGGAGATCATTACATCAGCAGAGGCTGACCTGAGAGAGCTTATGAATATTCCTGACAACTATAAAGTCCTGTTTCTGCAGGGAGGAGCCTCCCAGCAGTTTGCCATGATACCGATGAACCTTATGAAAAATAAGGTGGCTGACTATATTGTGACAGGACAGTGGGCGAAAAAAGCTGCCAGTGAAGCCGCAAAATACGGTAAAGTTAACAAAATAGCATCTTCTGAAGACAAGACGTTCTCATATATACCAGATTGCTCTGACCTTCCGGTTTCAGAGGATGCAGATTATGTCTATATTTGTGAAAACAATACAATTTACGGTACCAAATTTAAAGAACTTCCGAATACAAAAGGCAAAACTCTGGTTGCCGACGTATCATCCTGCTTCCTGTCTGAACCAGTGGACGTAAGTAAATATGGAGTGATTTACGGGGGAGTCCAGAAGAATATCGGGCCTGCAGGCGTTGTGATCGTTATTATCCGTGAAGATTTAATTACGGAGGACGTACTGCCCGGCACACCGACCATGCTTACATATAAGACGCACGCAGACGCGAAGTCCCTTTACAATACCCCTCCGGCATATGGTATCTACATTTGCGGAAAGGTATTTCAATGGCTCAAGAGCATGGGAGGCCTGGAGACAATGAAGGCCCGCAACGAAAAGAAAGCAGCGCTTCTGTATGATTTCCTGGATCAGAGCAAGATGTTCAAAGGCACCGTTGAGCCAAAGGACCGTTCTCTGATGAATGTGCCTTTTGTTACAGGAAATGCCGAATTGGATGCCAAGTTTGTTAAAGAGGCGAAAGCTGCAGGCCTGGAGAATCTGAAAGGCCACAGAAGCGTGGGCGGCATGCGTGCCAGCATATACAATGCAATGCCATATGAGGGTGTAGAAGCACTCGTTGCATTTATGAAGAAGTTTGAGGAGGAGAATCTGTAAAATGTATAAGTATAATTGCCTGAATCCAATAGCCCAGGTGGGACTGGAAAAATTTAATGAAAACTATGTAAGAACAGATGACGCAGGGGAGGCGGACGCTATCCTTGTAAGAAGCGCAGGAATGCATGATATGGATTTCAGCAGCAGCCTGAAAGTCATCGCACGCGCAGGTGCGGGCGTTAACAATATCCCGCTGGACAAATGTGCAGAAAAGGGAATCGTTGTATTTAACACTCCTGGCGCCAATGCCAATGGTGTTAAAGAAATTGTGATCGCGGGAATGCTTCTTGCAGCACGTGACATAATAGGCGGTATTAGCTGGGTTCAGGAGAATGAAGAGGACGGGGACATCGCCAAGATGACCGAAAAAAAGAAAAAGGCCTTTGCCGGGACAGAGCTGGAAGGCAAAAAATTGGGCGTCATAGGTCTCGGAGCAGTCGGAGTTCTGGTAGCAAATGCTGCAACGCATCTCGGAATGGAAGTATACGGTTATGACCCATATGTATCCGTCGACGCTGCATGGAAGCTTTCACGTAATATCCACCATGCAAAAACGGTAGATGAGCTCTATAAAGAATGTGATTATATCACGATCCATGTACCGGCCCTGGAAGATACGAAGGGCATGATTAACAAAGACACGATCAGCCTGATGAAAAAAGATGTGGTCATCCTGAATTTTGCAAGAGATGTGCTCGTAAACAGTGAGGACATGGTTGATGCCCTTGTAGCAGGAAACGTGAAATGTTATGTAACAGACTTTCCAACACCGGAGGTCACAGGAGTTAAAGGGGCAATTGTAATTCCACACCTCGGAGCTTCCACAGAGGAATCCGAAGACAACTGTGCAAAAATGGCAGTCAAGGAAACCATTGATTACCTGGAAAATGGTAATATTACACATTCCGTAAACTACCCCGATTGTGATATGGGACAGAAAGGTGAGGGATCCAGAATCACCATCCTGCATCATAATATACCAAACATGCTCGGACAGTTCACGGCACTGCTCGCAAAAGAAAAATTAAACATCTCATTGATGGCAAATAAGAGCAGAAAAGAATATGCTTATACCATGATCGACGTAGACGGAGATGTATCTGAGGCTGTAAAAGAAGAACTTGGCAGTATCGAAGGGGTTCTTAAAGTGAGAGTTATTCTTTAATAGTTGAATGGATCGCGTAGAAAACGGGCACAGAAGTGTCGGGATACGCCTTCCGGCTGCAAAGTGGAGTAAATGAAAAAGAAGGAAAACCGGGGCAGACCTGGTTTTCCCTCTTTTTTTCTTTATGCTGCCTGGCATCCGGAAGACGCTAAATAAATTACTATTGACACAGAATGTATAATTGTATACAATTATACGTGGATGTAATCTGCAGAATTGAAGTGCTGCGGGGTGTTAACTGGATATATAGGAGGTAATGGTAGAATGGAAGACAGAAAAGTATTTTTGAACAAACACACAAATCTTTTGGAACTGGAAGAGCATATGTATCAGCTGGTGGATGTGGACTCGCCTAATGTGTTCCGCAACTTGTTCCACTATGATGAGATTCCGAAGATTGCTTTTAATGACAGGATTGTGCCTCACAATATGCCGGACGAAATCTGGATTACGGATACGACGTTCCGTGACGGACAGCAGTCACGTGCCCCCTATACAACAGAACAAATTGTTACGATTTTTGATTATTTACATAAGCTTGGCGGGCCTAAGGGTAAGATCAGGCAGAGTGAATTTTTTTTGTATAGTAATAAAGACCGGGATGCGGTTTATAAATGTCTGGAGAAGGGATATGAATTTCCGGAAGTTACAAGCTGGATCCGGGCGAATAAGAAAGATTTTGAACTGGTGAGGGAGATCGGGCTGAAGGAAACGGGGATTCTGGTGAGCTGCTCTGATTATCACATATTTTATAAACTGAAGATGAACCGCAGGGAAGCTCTGGATCATTACCTTTCTGTTGTAAGGGAGTGTATGGAGACGGGAGTGAAACCGAGATGCCATCTGGAAGATATTACGAGATCTGATATTTATGGATTCGTAATCCCTTTCTGTCTGGAGCTGATGAAGCTTATGGAAGAGTATCAGATACCGGTTAAGATCCGTGTCTGTGATACCATGGGATATGGGGTGAATTTTCCGGGGGCAGTGATTCCGAGATCCGTACCGGGGATTATCTATGGACTGATGACACATGCTGGTGTTCCAAGTGAATTGATTGAATTCCATGGGCACAATGATTTCTATAAGGCGGTCAATAATTCGACTACGGCTTGGCTGTACGGCGCATGCGGGGTGAATTGTTCCCTGTTCGGAATTGGAGAGCGTACGGGAAATACTCCGCTTGAAGCGATGGTATTTGAATACGCACAGCTCAGAGGGACGCTGGATGGAATGGATACAACTGTAATCACAGAGCTGGCGGAGTACTATGAAAAAGAGATCGGATACCGGGTTCCCTCCAGAACGCCGTTTGTCGGGAAGAATTTTAATGTAACCCGCGCCGGGATTCATGCGGATGGAATGCTCAAAAACGAAGAAATTTATAATATTTTTGATACCGACAAATATCTAAACCGCCCGGCGCTTGTATCTGTCTCCAATACGTCCGGTATTGCAGGAATAGCATACTGGATTAACGCATACTACAAGCTTCCGGCAGAACGGCAGGTGGATAAAAATTCAGAGCTTGTGCTGGCATTAAAGACCTGGGTGGACAAAGAATATGAAGAAGGTCGCGTTACAGTCTTGACAGATGACGAATTAGTTGCCAAAATAGACAGTGTATGCAGTGAACTGCATATAAAACTCTGACTTGGGAGGACATAAAAGCAAAATGGAAGAATATCAGGACCATTCCTTAGGCAGCCGTGTTTTTCAGAGAATCCGTGACGATATCTTGAAGGGAAAGTATAAGGAACACGATGAGTTAAGGGAAAATACGATCGGGAAAGAACTGGGGGTCAGCCGTACGCCCGTGCGAGAGGCGCTGAGGCAGCTTGAATTGGAAGGCCTTGTCTCTATCATCCCTAACAAGGGGGCATATGTGACGGGAATATCTTCGAAGGATGTAAGCGACATCTATATGATCCGCTCTATGCTGGAGGGGCTGTGCGCGAGATGGGCTACAGAAAACATTACGGACGAGCAGCTGGATGAGCTGGACGAGATTATACTCCTTTCCGAGTTTCATATGAAAAAAGAGGGCGGAGGCAGTGCGGATCAGGTGGCTGAACTGGACGGCAAGTTCCATGCGATTTTATATGAGGCTTCAAACAGCAAGATACTCAGCCATGTACTGACGGATTTCCACAAATATGTCCAACTGGCGCGGAGATCTTCCGTAGTCTCAGAAGAACGGGCCAGAAAGTCGATCCGGGAGCATAAGCAGATTCTGCGCGCAATCCGGGATAAAGATGCAGACCTTGCGGAGCAGCTCGCCAACGAGCATATTCTGCATGTCATACAGAACCTTAAAAAACAAGGTTATACCCATGGGCATCCCGTAATTCATGCCCCTGCGGGGCTGGTTTGCAGCAAGCCGCAAAATAATGTATGAAGAAATATTAGGAGGAGACAGTTAAGATGGAAAAGATTAAGATGAGTACACCGATTGTTGAGATGGACGGGGATGAGATGACAAGAATCCTCTGGAAGATGATTAAAGATAATCTTCTGGAGCCTTACATCGAGCTGAATACGGAATATTACGATCTGGGCCTGGAATATAGAAATGAAACAAATGACCAGGTAACCGTGGATTCCGCGAATGCTACAAAGAAGTACAAAGTAGCTGTTAAGTGCGCAACCATCACCCCGAATGCTGCACGTATGGATGAATATGACCTGAAGGAAATGTGGAAGAGCCCGAACGGGACCATCCGTGCCATTCTGGACGGTACAGTTTTCCGCGCGCCGATCGTCGTAAAAGGAATTGAGCCATGTGTTAAGAACTGGAAAAAGCCGATTACCATTGCCCGTCATGCATACGGTGATGTATACAAGGGTTCAGAGATGAAGATTCCGGGCGCAGGCAGGGTAGAACTTGTCTATACGGCGGAAGACGGGACAGAGACAAAAGAGCTCGTACATAATTTTGACGGCCCGGGTATCGTGCAGGGCATGCACAATATCAACCAGTCCATCGAAAGCTTTGCAAGAAGCTGCTTCAACTATGCGCTGGATACAAAACAGGATCTCTGGTTTGCGACAAAAGATACAATTTCCAAAAAATATGACCACACATTCAAGGACATTTTCCAGGAAATCTATGATGCAGAATACGATGAAAAATTCAAGGCAGCCGGGATCGAGTATTTCTACACACTGATTGATGATGCAGTAGCACGTGTTATGAAATCAGAGGGCGGATATATCTGGGCGTGCAAGAACTACGACGGCGACGTCATGAGCGACATGGTATCCTCTGCATTCGGATCACTCGCTATGATGACATCCGTGCTTGTGTCTCCCGACGGTTATTATGAATATGAGGCGGCCCATGGAACCGTACAGCGCCACTATTACAAGCACCTCAAGGGAGAGGAGACATCCACCAATTCAGTTGCAACTATTTTTGCATGGACCGGAGCCTTAAGAAAGCGCGGAGAACTGGATGGAAACCATGATCTGATGGCATTTGCGGACAGACTGGAAAAAGCGACCATTGACACCATAGAATCCGGAAACATGACAAAGGATCTGGCACTGATTACAACGATTGAGAATCCGACTGTTCTCAACAGTGAAGACTTTATCAAAGCGATTGCAGCAAGGCTGTAAATTTTATCTGCCTCATTCAATGCTTAAAAAGTCATCAAATAAATGATACTTCAATTTAAATGATGCAAAAACGGACCGGCACGCAGATCTGCATGCCGGTCCGTTTTTTATAAAGGCGTTGGAGCGTTGAAGTGAGCTTCCCCATTTTATTCTTATTCTGCAAGTTCTCCCCATTTTTCATAGAGAATGTCCAGTTCCTCTTCATTGGAAGCCTTTTCTGCAGCAAGTTCCTGGCATTTGACCGAGTTGGAATACACATCTTCATGGGTCATCAGTTCATCGATCTCTTCATTTCTTTCTTCCAGTACAGTGATGCGTTCTTCCGTCTTTTTCAGTTCATTCTGTTTTTTGCGCTCCCTGGCCTGCTGTTCCTTCTGTTCCTGCCAGCTGAGCTTTGCGTCTGAAACAGATTCCTTCGGAATACCGGAATCATCCGTGCCCCTGGCTGCGGGGGAAGCATAGACGGCCGTCAGCTCTTCCTTTTTTTCCAGATAATAGTCATAATTGCCGATATAGTTTACAAAGGTCTGATTCACCAGCTCTAATATGCGGGTAGCTGTCTGGTTGATAAAATAGCGGTCGTGTGAGACGTATAAGACGGTACCGGTATAGTCGTTGACTGCTTTTTCCAATATCTCTTTTGATGTGATATCCAGATGGTTTGTGGGCTCATCGAGGATTAGGAAATTGGCCTCGGAGAGCATCAGTTTTGCCAGCGATACGCGTCCCTTCTCGCCGCCGCTCAGGTCCCCGATCAGTTTGTACACGTCATCACCGGTAAACTGGAATGCGGCTAGCGTATTTCTGATCTGCGTATTATTCAGAGTTGGATAGTCATCCGAAATCTCGTCAAATATATTTTTCTGGTCGTGCAGCACATGGTGTTCCTGATCGTAATAACCGATTCTCACCTTAGACCCCAGAGTAAAGGAGCCCGTATCCGGGGGAACCACCTGGTTGATAATCTTAAGCAGCGTGGTTTTCCCGGTGCCGTTGTCACCGATTACAGCCACATGTTCGCCGCGTCTGATATCAAAGCTGATATCCGTAAATAAGGTCTGACTGTCAAAGCTTTTAGACAACCCCTCCACTGAAAGCACGTCGTTGCCGCTCAGGCAAGAGGGCTCCAGGGAAAAATGGATCTCCTTCGCCGCCTCCTGGGGCTTATCGACCAGCGTCATCTTATCCAGCAGTTTTTCACGGCTTTCCGCGCGCTTGATGGACTTCTCACGGTTAAAAGACCGGAGTTTTTCTATGACGGCCTCCTGATGCTTGATTTCCCTCTGCTGGTTCAGATATTCTTTCATCATGGCGTCGCGGATCTGTTGTTTTTTGTCCGCATAGGCCTTATAGTTGCCGGCGTACATCCGGACAGCCCCATTTTCGATCTCCACCACTTTTGTGACCACTCTGTTTAAGAAGAAACGATCATGGGAGACGATAAATACGGCGCCGGGGTAGTTCAGCAGATAGGTCTCAAGCCAGGTGATGGAATTTAAATCCAGATGGTTTGTGGGCTCATCCAGAAGCAGGATATCGGGTTTTGTGAGGAGCAGTTTTCCCAGGGAAACCCTTGTTTTCTGCCCTCCGGAAAGGGTGTCCGTTTTTTTGTCAAAATCCTCCTCCTGAAAACCAAGTCCTTTTAGGACGCCTGTCAGCTCGCTTTCGTAAGCATACCCATTCTGTGCCTCAAACGCGGACATCATGCGATGATAGGTATCGAGCCTGCTCTGAAGGGCATCACCGCTCAGAGACTTCAATTCCTTTTCAATAGCACGGATTTGATTTTCCAACTCGATAATATCAGCCTTTGCTGTCTTTACTTCCTCATATATGGAGCGGCCGCCCTCGAGTTTCTGCTGCTGTGCGAGATATCCGAGAGTTTTCCCTTTTGTAACTACAATTTCACCGCTGTCGGCTGGCTCTTCCTTTACGATCATCTTAAGAATGGTGGATTTTCCGGCCCCGTTTACTCCGACCAGAGCCGCTTTTTCTCTGTCTTCTATATGAAAAGAGCCGTCTCTGACAATGACCTGTCCACCGAAAGCTTTATTGAGATTATGGCATGCAAGTATCATAAGAAACCTCCTGTTGTCTTCTGTATCGGGCCTCCCTGTTCTGCTTCAGCCGCCGAACCCCGCTTGTTATCTTGAAAAATAAAGATTAATTTTCAGCTATGCTGAAAACCTGCCCGCGGGGCATGAGCTGCGGGATGCCCTTGCGTATACTTATTTCATTATAACGAAAATAGTTTAAAATACAACTAAAATTTGACTTTGCCCGTACAATTCTATATAATATGAAATAGATTAAGTTTGGAGGGGATAGCTGTGGAAGATAGAGAGATATCACGTGCGGTAATTGGACGGCTGCCCAGATATTACAGATATTTGGGAGAATTACTGGATGCAGGAGTAGAACGGATTTCATCAAATGACCTGAGCAAGAAGATGAGCGTCACTGCATCTCAGATTCGCCAGGATTTAAACAACTTTGGTGGTTTCGGCCAGCAGGGCTATGGATACAATGTTAAGTATCTCTATACAGAGATCGGAAAGATTCTGGGACTGAACAGAAAACATAACGTAATCATAATAGGAGCGGGTAACCTGGGACAGGCGCTTGCCAATTACGCGGCTTTTGAAAAGAGCGGCTTTATACTGCAGGGAATTTTTGACGTGAATCCAAGACTGGAAGGGGTAACTATACGAGGAATCCCAATCCGTATGATGGACGACCTGAGAGAATTTGTTGAAAATACGGACATAGAGATTGCTGCATTGACGATTCCAAAGTCAAAAGCGGTGGAAGTAGCCGATATGCTTGTTGAGAATGGTATCAAGGGCATATGGAATTTTGCGCACACTGATCTGCACCTGCCGGATGATGTGATCGTAGAAAGCGTACATTTGTCTGATAGTTTGATGAAACTGTCTTATAATATCAGCCGTTACAATGAAGAACATGATAATTGATTAACAATATAAAACGTGTAACAAAGGCACTGCGCCTTCGTTGCACGTTATTTCACTTATTAGGACACCTGCGCCTATCAGATACAATCCCTTCGGTGGATACGCACAGTGGTATTAGAGGCAGATGCCGGTGAGGACGCTGCGGACGCGGGTTTCACAAGCGAAACACAATAAAGGAGAGTGAGTATATGAGATATCTGCCGACCGGTGAATGGATGCAGAAAGCGGACAATTACACGATCCATGAGATCGGGATTCCCTCTATGGTGCTGATGGAGCGGGCTGCTCTGGCGGCGGTGGCCGTTATGGAGCAGGAAAAGATCAATACACACAGAACGCTGGTGGTCTGCGGCTCCGGCAACAACGGCGGCGACGGCTTTGCAGTTGCGCGCCTGTTAAAAGAAAAAGGCTGTGATGTTGAGGCCGCTTTCATCGGAAACGAAGAATCCAGGACTCCTGACTGCATGCAGCAAATGAAAATCGCTGAAAATTGCGGTGTTCCTGTAGTAACAACAATCAGCAGGAAGGAATATACTGTTATAGTGGATGCCGTTTTCGGCGTGGGCCTGAACCGGGAGATTTCGGGAGCATACGCGGCAAATATTAAAAAGATGAATGCGCTGCCGGGACAGAAGATTGCCATAGATATCCCTTCCGGCATCTGTTCTGCCACAGGAAAGGTATTAGGGACGGCATTTTCAGCCGATCTGACGGTGACTTTTGAGTGCGAAAAGCTGGGCTGTGTTTTACATCCGGGCTGCCAATATGCCGGAAAAACTGTTGCCGTATCCATCGGAATCAGCCGGAAGCTTTTTGAAAAAGAACCGGGTGTCTGCTACACATTTGAAAAATCGGACCTGCCGGAGATGATCCCGCCCCGAAGGCCCAATTCACATAAAGGAACCTATGGGAAGATCCTGATGATTACCGGAAGCCGCGGTATGTCGGGCGCCGCATATCTGAGTGCGAAGGCCGCGTATAGATGCGGCGCGGGTCTGGTCCGGATTTATACACATGAAGATAACCGGGTGATATTGCAGCAGCTTTTACCGGAAGCGATTGTAAGCACTTATACTGAATATGAGGAAGAAGCCATTCGGGATCTCCTCGCATGGGCGGATGTGGCCTGCATTGGCTGCGGGCTCGGACAGAGCCGTGTTGCGGAGAGTATCTTGACTCAGGTCGTGAAAGAGGTTCAGATTCCCTGTGTGATAGATGCAGATGGGCTGAATATACTGGGGTGCCATCCGGAACTGCTGGAAGAACGGGAGCGGCCAATTGTCCTGACGCCGCATATGAAAGAAATGTCCGGCCTGCTGGGCTGTTCTGTTACAGAGCTGCAGGAAAAGCGTTTTGAGATGACCAGGGCATTTACAGACAGGGCGGGTGTTGTCTGCGTCTTAAAGGATGCACGAACAATTGCGGCCAAGTGGGACCGGCAGATATTCGTCAATACTGCGGGAAACAGTTCCATGGCAAAGGCCGGGTCCGGTGATGTGCTCGCGGGGGTTATTACAGGGCTGATGGCCCAGGGACTGAAGCCTTATGAGGCGGCTGTCTGCGGGGTATACCTGCACGCCTGTGCGGGAGACGAGGCCAAAGCAGCCAGGGGTTCCTACAGTGTGCTGGCAGAAGATATAACAGCGGGAATCGGGGACTGCCTAAAAAGAACAGAGGAGAGTATGGAGCAATGAAACAGTTTAACAGGGTATTTGCCAGGGTAGACCTGGATGCCGTATCATATAATATGGAACAGATGAGGCGGCGGATCGGGGAAGGGGCGCAGATCATCGCCGTGATAAAGATGGATGGGTACGGCCATGGCGCCGTGCCGATTGCGGAGATGTTTGAAGAAAAGGATTACATATGGGGCTACGCCACCGCAAGCCTGGAGGAGGCTGCAGCTCTCCGGAAGGAAGGGCTTAAAAAGCCAATTCTCGTACTCGGCTGTATTTTCCCGGAGCAGTATGAGGAGATGATTCTTAAGGATATCCGTGCCACTGTTTATATGAAGGAGATGGCAAAAGGCATGTCAAAAGCCGCGGAAAAGCTCGGCAGAACAGCACGTATACATATCAAAGTTGATACAGGGATGGGAAGGCTTGGATTCTTACCCTGCCCGGAGAGTGTAAAGGCCATCCGGGAGATCGGCATGCTGCCTAATACAGAGATCGAGGGAATGTATACGCATTTTGCCAAAGCCGATGAAACCGACAAGAGCTACACACTTAAGCAGCACGAAAAGTTTGAATGGATGAAGAATGCCCTGCAGGCGGAAGGAACCTCCATTACATATTATCACTGTGACAACAGCGCCGGGATTATCGACTTCCCGGACATGAAACATAATCTGGTCCGCGCGGGTATTTCCACATACGGAATGTACCCGTCAGGGGAGGTCTCGCAGGAAGCCGTGGATCTCAAGCCAGCGCTTGAGCTGATCAGCCACGTTACTTTTGTGAAGGAAGTAGAAGCGGGTACTTCCATCAGCTATGGCGGTACTTTCATTGCACCTAAGAAGATGAAAGTAGCCACAATTCCTGTCGGGTACGGTGACGGATACGCCAGAGGGCTTTCGAATAAAGCTGACGTGCTGATCCGCGGCAGGCGGGCCAGGATACTTGGAAGGGTCTGTATGGACCAGTTTATGGTTGATGTGACAGATATCCCGGGCGTGACGTTCATGGACCAGGCTGTTCTGGTCGGCTTTGATGGGGAGGAACACATCTCTGTGGAAGAACTAAGCGGTCTCTGCGGACGTTTTAACTATGAGTTCGTCTGCTGTCTGGGCAGAAGGATCCCAAGGGTTTATACCAGGAACGGGGAAGTGGTAAAACAGGTAGAATATTTCTAGTACATCGTAAAGATTGTCCAAAGTTTTCGTGCACTTGCATACATCCGAAAAAAGCGGGAATACTCAAGTATCAAAGTATTAGAATCGGAGTGTGAAGTGATTTGGTAATTAAAAGAGGCGATATATATTATGCAGATTTGAGTCCTGTCGTGGGCTCGGAACAGGGCGGTATCCGTCCGGTACTGATTATACAAAATGACGTAGGCAACAAGCACAGCCCTACGGTAATCTGTGCGGCAATCACATCCAGGATGAATAAAGCAAAACTTCCTACCCATATTGAAATCAGCGCAGAGAAATACCATATTGTAAAGAATTCCGTGATCCTGCTGGAGCAGATCCGGACGATCGACAAGCAGCGTCTGAAAGAATTTGTCTGCCATGTAGACAGTGGAATGATGAAGCGGGTGAACGATGCGATCCGGATCAGTCTGGAACTTCCTACATAACCCAGAGATGAATCTGTGAAGAAAGAATTGAAATATACAAAAAAGAGTGGTAAAATTGTATGGCAAGTTCTGCGGATAGAATACGTAAAGAAAATATAAAAGAGGAGATTAGAGATGTCAGGACATTCTAAATTTGCGAATATTAAACATAAGAAAGAAAAAAATGATGCTGCAAAGGGCAAGGTTTTCACGAAACTTGGACGTGAGCTTGCCGTTGCAGTAAAAGAGGGCGGCGGTCCGGACCCGAACAACAACAGCCGCCTGCGTGATGTAATTGCTAAGGCAAAGGCCAACAATATGCCGAATGACACCATAGAACGGAATATTAAAAAAGCGGCCGGCGAGGGTGCGGGCGACAATTATGAGCATATTACATATGAAGGTTATGGGCCCAACGGGACAGCGATTATCGTAAAGGCCCTGACGGACAACAAGAACCGGACTGCTTCCAATGTAAAGAACGCATTTACAAAGGGAAGCGGTAATGTGGGAACCCCAGGCTGTGTCTCTTTTATGTTCGATGAAAAGGGACAGATACTGGTTGATAAGGAAGAGTGCAGCATGGATGCCGATGAGCTGATGATGCTGGCACTGGACGCAGGTGCGGAAGACTTTACCGAGAGCGATGACAGTTTTGAGATCCTTACCGCGCCGGAAGATTTCAGCGCAGTACGCCTGAAGCTGGAAGAAGAGGGCATCAGTATGGCAGATGCCGAGGTTACGATGATTCCGCAGACCTATGTGGAACTGACTTCTGAGGATGACATTAAGAATATTCAGAAGACACTGGATCTGCTGGATGAAGATGATGATGTGCAGGACGTATATCATAACTGGGACGAATAATCAGCGGTATGCCAATACCTTACAAAAAGAGGAGATAATATGAATCAGGAAAATCTGCAGGCAGATATGATTTCTTTATTTCAGGAAACTGCCGAATATGCAAAAAAGTTTCATAAAAAAACTTATGCATCTGATATGGACATATTACTGAACAGGCACGGCGCGCTCCTGGGGCGTATCAGAGAAGCTTTCGAGGAGTCAGATGAAGCGCTGGCAGAGACGGCTTCTGTCATCCCGGATTATGCGGCAAAGCAGCTGGCGGCGGTGCCTTCAAAAAGGAAGCGGGATCTGGCCTGTCTTGACTTTAATATGAATATGGTATCTTTTTTTGTCCCGCTTCTGGGGGAGATCAGCAGTGTGAAGACAAAAGAGTTTACTGAAAAGATGATTGAGTTATATAATGAAAGGATGCCGGATAATAAAATCGGGCATTCCACCCGTGAACAGATCCAGGGAGGCTTCAAAAAAGGGCTCTGCTATATCACAACAGCAGTCTGCAGAAGCCTGGATAAACCGGACGACTGTTATGAACTGACGCTGCTTCGGAATTACCGTGACCAGTATCTGCTGGAGTCCAAAGAAGGTATGGATACGGTGAATGAATATTATAATATCGCACCAACCATCGTAAAACGCATCGACCGGCAGGAAGATTCAGCCAGTATATACGCGGGAATCTGGCAGGATTATCTGAGTCCCTGCGTCCATCTGATTGAGGAAGGCAAAGAGAAGGAATGCCAGATGCTCTACAGCGATATGGTACGGAAGCTGGAAAAGAAATATCTATATTCTTAGGAGGAAGGAAACATGAGCAGCTATAAGATAGAGACAAAATGCATACAATCCGGTTATGAACCGGGAAACGGAGAGCCGAGAGTCCTGCCAATCTGCCAGAGCACTACTTTCAAGTACACAAGCAGCGAGCAGATGGGGCGCTTGTTCGACCTGGAAGAAGCCGGATACTTTTATACAAGGCTGCAGAACCCGACCAATGATGCGGTTGCCGCTAAGATCTGTGATTTAGAGGGTGGTGTTGCCGGCATGCTTACCTCCTCCGGCCAGGCGGCTAATTTTTATGCGGTCATGAACATTGCAGAGGCAGGAGACCATATTGTATGTGCTTCTGCACTTTACGGCGGTACATATAACCTGTTTGCGCATACCATCAGAAAGATGGGAGTGGAAGCCGATTTTGTAGATCCGGACTGCACGCCGGAAGAGCTTGAGGCTGCTTTTAAGGACAACACAAAGGCTGTATTCGGGGAGACCATTGCAAACCCGGCGCTAGTCGTTCTTGATTTTGACAAATTTGCAAAAGCGGCGCATGCACATGGAGTACCATTTATTGTGGACAATACATTTGCAACGCCGATCAACTGCCGTCCCTTTGAGTGGGGGGCAGACATTGTGACCCACTCTACCACCAAGTATATGGACGGCCACGCATCCTGTGTGGGCGGAGCCATTGTGGACAGCGGTAATTTTGACTGGGAAGCGCAGCCCGGGAAGTTTCCGGGACTGACGACACCCGATGAGACCTACCATGGGATTGTCTATACACAGAAATTTGGCAAGCTCGCCTATATTCAGAAAGCCACCGCACAGCTGATGAGAGATCTGGGATCTATTCAGGCGCCGCAAAACGCATTTTTATTAAATATCGGGCTGGAGACGCTTCATCTGCGTATGCCCCGCCATTGTGAAAATGCACTTACCGTTGCAAAGTACCTGCAGAGCCATGAGAAGGTAGCCTGGGTGTCCTGCCCTTCTCTTCCCGGGGATAAGTATTATGACCTGGCTCAGAAGTATATGCCGGACGGCACCTGCGGCGTACTGACATTTGGTCTGAAAGGCGGACGCAGCGCGGCAGTTGAGATGATGGATAAACTGAAAATGGTGGCGATCGTGACTCATGTTGCGGATGCGCGCAGTTGTGTGCTCCATCCTGCAAGCCACACGCACCGCCAGATGAATGAGCAGGAGCTGCTGGAGGCAGGTGTTCAGCCTGACCTGATCAGATTCAGCGTTGGGATTGAAAATGTAGAGGATATTATTGCGGATATTGAGCAGGCACTGCAATAATTTGAATGGTATGGATGTATACAATCATCCATACCATTTTTGATTTGTCCGATTACAAATCAAAACATGCCCCTGTGGAGCGGTTTTGCTGCAAGCTGCAAATCAATGTATAATTCCTGTTTTTCTTTCAGATACTATATAAAAATGAAGCATTGTTACGAGAAGGAAAGGCAGGAATAAAATGGATAATAATAAAGAAGAGCAGATTCGGAAAACTCAGGCTGATGAGAACGAAGAGATTAAAGAGACCGGTACCCTCAGGCTTGGCAAGGAAAGCGGCAGGCATAATATCCAGCTGATGACGATTATCGGCGAGATTGAAGGGCATGAGGCAGTCTCCGGCAATACAAAAGCCACAAAATATGAGCATCTGATTCCGCGTCTGGCAGAAGCAGAGGACAATGATGAGATCGAAGGCATTCTGATTCTTTTGAATACACTGGGAGGCGATGTGGAGGCGGGACTTGCCATCGCAGAGATGATAGCTTCGCTCAGTAAACCCACTGTGTCACTTGTTTTGGGCGGAAGCCACTCTATCGGAGGACCGCTCGCCGTTTCCGCAGACTATTCCTTTATTGTACCCAGCGGTACGATGATTGTACACCCGGTAAGATCTACCGGCATGTTTATTGGAGTGATTCAGAGTTACCGCAACATGGAAAAGACACAGGACCGGATCACAAAGTTCATTGCATCCCATTCCAATATAACCCAGGAACGCCTGGAAAAATTAATGCTGGATTCCACACAGCTTGTAAAAGATGTGGGAACCTTGCTGGAAGGTGAAGACGCAGTGAAAGAAGGACTGATCGACGAGGTCGGGGGCATCAGCCAGGCGCTTTCCAAACTTCATTCCATGATTGAAGACAGGAACAGAGAAGAAACAGGTTTGGATCTTCCCGGTTTATAATCTAATCCCTGATATTTTTGAGTGAGAAAAATTTAATAATGACATGCTTTTCAAATAATGGTATACTAAATACAGTATGTGTAAATACCAAGGGGGAAGTATAATGGCTGCAAAGTCGACAAAGAAAAGAAAAACAACAGGCCGGAGGACGAAAAAGCAGGAAAATACAGCCCTGAAAGAAGAGATTCTGATACTTGCCGTATTGGCGGTTTGTATCCTGCTTGTGATTAGTAATTTTGGCCTGGGGGGAATTGCGGGGGAGGCAGTTTCGTCAGTCATGTTCGGATTATTCGGATTTATGGCATATCTATTGCCATTTATCCTGTTCGGTGTGGTTGCCTTTTCCATATCAAATAAAGGCAACGCACACGCGTACATAAAAGTGGGAGCCATTGTTCTGCTGCTGCTTTTGCTGACCGCATTTTTAGAATTGGTCATGAATCCTTACGATTCTGAAGCGGGATTATTGACCTATTATAAGCTTGCCAGTCAGCATAAGAATGCCGGCGGTCTGATAGGCGGCTGTATTGTAAAGCTGTTGTGTCCGCTGATCGGCGTCGTGGGCACCTATGTGGTGATCATCATATTTGCGGTAATCTGTGTGATCCTGATCACGGAGAAATCGCTTCTTGCGCCGCTGGGGCACCACAGTAAAAAGGCGTATGAAGACGCCAGATCGAAAAAAGCGGCTGCTGCCCGGAGACGGGTGGAGCAGAAACAGCAAAGAGAGACTGAAAAGCAAAAAAGACAGGATCGTAAGGTATCCGGAGTTTCTTTTGCCACCACCCTGTCAGATAAAACAATACACAGAAAGACTCCTGATCTGCAGGAGTTAACACCGGAGGACACGGGGGCCGGAGAAGCACCTGTGCCATCTCCGTTTGAGGAGCTGGTAATTAACCGTCCGGAGCCGGAATCCGTGGAGGAGATCGTACCGGACACACCGGTTAAGACACCCGAACCGGCCAAAAAGCGTAAGACACAGGAGAGTGCCCATATGGTGGCTGCCGAGGCAGTACATGTAGAAGAGACTATCAAGGCACAGGAAGAACACCCTGTGGCAATCTACCGGATTCCGCCGCTTTCCCTGCTGAACCGGGGGAAGAAAACGAGCGGGGATTCAGACGCCCACCTGCGGGCCACCGCACTCAAGCTGGAGCAGACGCTTCAGAATTTTGGCGTACAGGTACATGTGACCAATGCAAGCTGCGGCCCCTCTGTCACCCGTTATGAGATTCAACCGGAGCAGGGTGTAAAAGTCAGCAAAATCGTGGGCCTGGCCGACGATATTAAACTGAACCTGGCTGTGACCGATCTCAGAATTGAGGCTCCTATTCCCGGTAAGGCAGCCGTCGGCATCGAAGTGCCCAACAGTGAAAATACGGCGGTTATGCTGAGAGACCTGTTGGAATCCAGTGAATTTAAGAACAAGAAGTCCGGTATCTCCTTTGCAGTGGGTAAGGACATTTCCGGGAAAGTGGTGGTTGCGGATATTGCAAAGATGCCGCATCTCCTTGTTGCCGGAGCCACTGGATCCGGTAAATCTGTATGCATCAACACATTGATTATGAGTATCATTTATAAGGCTGACCCGGAAGACGTGAAGCTGATTATGGTAGACCCGAAAGTGGTGGAACTCAGTGTATATAACGGAATTCCGCATCTGTTGATCCCAGTGGTTACGGATCCTAAGAAAGCAGCCGGGGCACTGAACTGGGCCGTCGCTGAGATGGAAAAGCGCTATAAGCTTTTTGCGGAATACAATGTAAGGGATCTGAAAGGATTTAACGATAAGATCGGCCATTTGGAAACGAACGGAGACGCGCCAAAGAAGATGCCGCAGATCGTGATTATTGTGGACGAGCTGGCAGATCTGATGATGGTAGCGCCCGGAGAAGTAGAGGGAGCCATCTGCCGTCTGGCACAGCTGGCCAGAGCAGCCGGACTGCATTTGATTCTGGCGACCCAGCGGCCTTCTGTCAATGTAATTACCGGGCTGATTAAGGCGAATATGCCATCCAGAATCGCTTTTTCTGTATCATCAGGGGTTGACTCCCGAACGATTATTGATATGAACGGGGCGGAAAAGCTTCTAGGAAAAGGTGATATGTTATTTTACCCGACAGGTTTTCCGAAGCCTGTCAGAGTGCAGGGGTCGTTTGTTTCTGACAAGGAAGTGCAGAAAGTCGTTGATTATCTGATTGAACACAATGGCAACGCTTCTTATAGCGAAGAAGTGGAAGAGCACGTGAACGCGAATGCGGGAGCGCCTGCAGCCGGCGGTATGATGCCCGGGGCTGGGGAAGGCGGAAGCGACAGGGATACATATTTCGTGGAGGCAGGAAAACTGATCATAGATAAGGAAAAGGCGTCTATCGGCATGCTGCAGCGTATGTTCAAAATTGGTTTTAACAGAGCGGCGCGCATCATGGATCAGCTGGCTGAAGCAGGTGTTGTCGGGGAAGAAGAAGGGACTAAGCCCAGAAAGATCCTGATGTCAGAAGAAGAATTTGAACAGTATATAAAAGATAATATATAATCCAGGAGGGAATCAAATGAAAACAGATATTCAGATTGCGCAGGAGGCAGAGATGCTGCACATAAGGGATGTGGCGGCAAGCATTGGAATTAAAGAAGATGATCTTGAATTCTACGGCAAATATAAAGCAAAACTTTCCGAGGATCTGTGGGATAAGGTCAAGGACCGCAAGGATGGGAAATTGGTTCTTGTAACGGCAATCAATCCGACCCCGGCGGGGGAAGGGAAAACCACCACCACAGTAGGTCTTGGCCAGGCAATGGCCAAGCTGAATAAAAAAGCGCTGATTGCCCTGCGGGAGCCGTCTCTCGGCCCCTGCTTCGGAATCAAAGGCGGCGCAGCCGGAGGCGGATATGCCCAGGTGGTTCCGATGGAAGATCTGAACCTTCATTTTACAGGTGATTTTCATGCAATCACCTCTGCAAACAATCTGCTGGCGGCAATGCTGGACAATCATATCCAGCAGGGAAACGCGCTGGGAATCGATCCCCGGCAGGTGGTCTGGAAACGCTGCCTGGATATGAACGACAGGGTGCTGCGCAATACGGTCGTGGGGCTGGGCAGTAAAATGGACGGAATGGTGAGGGAAGACCATTTTGTTATAACCGTAGCCTCAGAGATCATGGCCATACTGTGTCTGGCAGATGATCTGGCGGATTTGAGAAGGAGACTCGGCCGAATTATCGTGGCCTACAATTTTGATGGAGATCCGGTTACGGCAGACGATCTGCAGGCCACAGGAGCGATGACCGCTCTTTTAAAGGATGCGGTCAAACCGAATATTATTCAGACGCTGGAACATACACCTGCGCTGATACACGGCGGGCCCTTCGCGAACATTGCCCATGGCTGCAACAGTGTCCGTGCCACCAAGATGGCGCTTAAGATCAGCGATATTACGATTACCGAGGCAGGATTCGGTGCGGATCTGGGCGCAGAAAAGTTCCTGGATATCAAATGCCGCAAGGCAGGACTAAAACCGGATGCCGTAGTTTTAGTTGCAACAGTGCGCGCTTTGAAGTATAATGGGGGAGTTGCAAAAAGCGATTTGGGCGAAGAGAACCTGGAAGCGCTTGCAAAAGGGATTGTCAATCTGGAAAAACATATAGAGAATATCCAGAAATATGACATACCTGTTATTGTAACATTGAATTCTTTTGTGACAGATACAGCGGCGGAAAATGAATACATCCGCACATTCTGTGAGGAGCGCGGCTGTGAATTTGCACTTTCAGAAGTGTGGGAAAAGGGCGGAGCCGGCGGTATCATGCTGGCGGAAAAGGTACTTGAGACCCTGGAGAATAAGGAAAGCCATTACCATCCGCTATATCCGGACGAACTGTCACTGAAGGAAAAAATAGAGACCATAGCAAAAGAAATATACGGAGCGCGCGGTGTAGTCTACGAACCTGCGGCCGAGAAGCAGCTGGCTAAGATCGAGGCGATGGGCTTCGGAACCTTCCCCGTCTGTATGGCCAAGAATCAATATTCGTTGTCTGACGACGCGAAAAAACTCGGACGGCCGGAGAACTTCGATATCCACATCCGGGAGGTATATGTCAGTGCCGGCGCAGGATTTGTAGTCGCGCTGACGGGCGCAGTTATGACGATGCCGGGGCTTCCTAAAGTCCCCGCTGCTAATCATATAGATGTTACTGAAGATGGTAAGATTACCGGGCTCTTCTAAAGGAGGATGGAATGGCACAGATAATTGACGGAAAGCTGATTTCAGCTCAGATAAAGGACGAATTAAAGGAAGAAGTACAGAAAATAAAGGAAATGGGGGGCAATATCTGCCTGGCGGTTGTACAGGTGGGGGATGATCCGGCCTCCTCTGTGTATGTCAATAATAAGAAAAAGGCCTGCGCGTATATCGGGATAGAATCCCGGGCGTTTGAACTGCCTGAGACTACGACGGAGGCGGAACTTGTATCTCTCGTGGAGACATTGAATGCGGACAGCGGTGTCAATGGAATTCTGGTGCAGCTGCCTCTGCCTTCCCACATTAATGAAGATCTGGTTATCCGGACAATCTCACCGGATAAGGATGTAGACGGCTTCCATCCGCAAAGCGTGGGACGCCTCTGGATCGGGGAAAAAGGATTTTTATCCTGTACGCCAGCCGGCATTATCCAGCTTCTGAAGCGCTCCGGTATCGGGATAGAAGGAAAAGAATGCGTTGTGATCGGAAGAAGCAATATTGTAGGCAAGCCCATGGCGGCTCTGCTTCTTCGGGAAAACGGGACGGTAACCGTAGCGCATTCCCGCACGAAAAATCTGAAAGAAGTTGCCCGGCGTGCCGATATACTGATCGTTGCAATCGGGAAAAAGCAGTTTATTAATTCAGAATATATAAAAGAGGGTGCAGTCGTCATTGATGTGGGGATGCACCGGGATGAGAATAACAAACTTTGCGGAGATGTGGATTTTACGGATGTGGCTGATAAAGTGTCTGCTATTACGCCCGTGCCGGGCGGGGTAGGTCCTATGACAATTGCCATGCTGATGAACAACTGTGTGGAAACTGCGCGCAGCTAGGAGGAAATAAGATGAGATGTACACATTGTGGTGCCATGATTCCGGACGACATGCTTTACTGCCCGGAATGCCATATGGAAGTTCAGATTGTACCAGATTATAATCCTCTGGAAGATGTCCTCGCTCAGGAAGTGAAGGGTTCTATCGAAGACGCCACAAGACAGATTAGGACAGACGATATCCGAAGATACCGCCGTGACGGAACAAGGGAGTACAGTAATTCGACAAGAGTACTGAACCAGGGAGAACTGGACGAGATACGCGCCCGGAGAAATGCGGCAGCGAGACAGGGGCGTCAGCCCGGCAGAGCGGCATCGGGTCCTTCGCGTCAGCCTGGAGCCGATTCCAGATATCAGACGGGCCGCACTTCCACAGGTTCCGTGCGCCAGGGCAGCCGGTCCTCTACCGGTCCCATGCGCCAGACAGGCAGAAACACTGGTTCTATGCGGCAGACGGGAAGAATGGCAACCGGATCCATGCGCCAGAGCACAGGCTCCCTGCGGCAGGAAAGAAATGAAGCGGAAGAAAGACGGCGCCAGCAGATAGCCCGCAAAAAAAGACTTGCGAAAAAAAGGCGTCAGAGAGCGCTCATCATCGTGCTTGTCCTGCTGATTCTGGCGGGAGTGCTTGGATTTGTCTTTTATCAGAACTCCTATACCGGCCAGATCCGCAAAGGCAATCAGGCGCTAGTGACCAATGATTATACGCAGGCGGAAAATTATTTTAATAAGGCGATCTCAAAAAACGATAAGAGAGCAGAGGCCTATACCGGCCTTTCTAAGGTATACAGCCAGCAGGACGACCTGGAAGGGGCGGAAGCGGTCTTTATGACTGCCATAAGCTCACAGCCTTCCAACGTGGAACTGTATCAGGCAGCCATAGACTTTTACGTGGAGACTAAGCAGCTGCTGAAAATATCGGAATTGCTGGATGGCTGCGAGGATGATAACGTTCTTCTTGGCGTAAAGTCCTACGTATCCGAAGAGCCGGAATTCAGCCTGGAAGAGGGCACCTATCCGGAGGTACAGGAAGTGTCCTTAAGCTCCGCAGGTGAAGCTATCTATTATACTACAGATGGTTCCGAACCGGATACCTCCAGCACGAAATATCAGGATCCGATTCTCCTGGAAGAGGGGACGACGACGATAAAGGCAATCTCCGTCAATAAGAAAAAGATTCCGAGCCTTACAGCTTCGAGAGTATACAACGTGGACATTCCGGTAGAAGATGCACCCGCCGTGACCCCGTCCACAGGCCAGTATGATACGGCAACACAGATAACAATCAATGTGCCGGAAGGGTATACTGCATATTATACCATGGACGGAACGGATCCCAGCGCCGCTTCCGCCAAATATGAAGGCCCTATTGATATGCCGGAAGGGCAGACGATGTTCTGCGCGGTCCTTGTCAGCAAAAGCGGCAAAACCACACAGATCACAAAGAGAAATTATGTATTGGAACTGCCTGAATAAGCAAAGAATAACACCGCTGCAATTGTGTATATTTTTGACATAATTGCAGCGTTATTTTTGTACATTTTTTAACATGATTTTTCCTACATTTGGGTTGCGTTAAAACTTTAACAGTGTTATAATTAGCATGTTAAAAAAATAACGTACTTATAAAGGAGATGCAATAAAATGAGCAGATTCACATTACCAAGAGACATTTATCACGGAAAAGGCTGTCTGGAAGAACTGAAAAACCTGAAAGGGAAAAAGGCAATCCTCGTCGTGGGAGGCGGTTCCATGAAACGCCAGGGCTTCCTTGACAGAGCAGTCGGATACCTGAAAGATGCAGGCATGGAAGTAGAGCTTTTTGAAGGGGTTGAGCCGGATCCATCCGTTGAGACGGTTATGAAGGGCGCCGAGGCGATGCGCGCGTTTGAGCCGGACTGGATTGTTGCGATGGGCGGTGGTTCCCCGATAGATGCAGCAAAGGCAATGTGGGCTTTCTATGAATACCCTGAGGTGACTTTCGAAGACTTATGCATTCCGTTCAACTTCCCTGAATTAAGACAGAAAGCAAAGTTTGCAGCAATTCCGTCTACATCAGGAACTGCAACGGAAGTAACGGCTTTCTCCGTTATCACAAATTATCAGACAGGCGTTAAATATCCGCTGGCTGACTTCAATATCACACCGGATGTTGCAATCGTGGATTCCGAACTGGTAGAGGGACTTCCTGCAAAACAGGTTGCATATACAGGGATGGATGCACTTACCCATGCAATCGAAGCATATGTTTCTACTCTAAACTGTGCATTTACAGATCCACTGGCAATTCAGGCAATTGAGATGGTATTTGATTACCTGCCGGCTTCCTACAGAGGCAACATGGAAGCAAGGGAGCAGATGCATACGGCACAGTGCCTGGCAGGAATGGCATTTTCAAATGCATTGCTTGGTATCGTACACTCAATGGCTCATAAAACAGGCGCTGCTTTTTCAACAGGGCATATTACACACGGATGCGCAAATGCAATGTACCTTCCATATGTAATTAAGTACAATGCAAAAGATCCTGTTGCCGCAAAACGTTATGCCGAAATCGCACGCAGAACAGGACTTCAGGGAACTTCCGAAAAGGCTCTGATCAACAGTCTTTGTGAAAAGATTGACGACTTCAATGTTCAGCTGAGCATTCCAAAGACCCTGAAAGAATTCGGTATTAATGAAGAGGAATTCAAAGAAAAAATTGCACATATTTCCGAACTGGCCGTAGGTGATGCCTGCACAGGTTCTAATCCGAGAAGCATTACTCCTGCAGAGATGGAAAGATTATTTAACTGCATTTACTATGGAACAGAAGTTGATTTTTAATTGAATGGTTCCCTGGTACATATGGATGGAGGCAGGCACGAGTGTGTGTCTGCCCCATTTTTATGATAAGGAAAACGGTTACTGTGCATAACCGCAGGGTATGAACAGCAGCCAAAAACAGAACATGCTCTGTTTTTTGAAAGAATACTTGCCAATCCTTTATTTATAGCGTATTATAAGGAAAGGGTGATTTTTTACAAGGAGGAATAAGATGTACAAGATATTAAAAGCAGAAAAACTGGCTGATAAGATTTATCTTATGGATGTACATGCACCGCGTGTTGCCAGCCACTGCCAGCCAGGACAGTTTGTGATTGTTAAGATGGATGATAAAGGTGAGAGAATTCCGCTTACAATCTGCGACTATGACAGAGAGGCAGGAACGATTACCATTGTTTTCCAGGAAGTGGGTGCGTCCACAACGAAGATGGCGTACTTAAAAGAGGGAGACAGTTTCCGGGACTTTGTCGGACCGCTCGGATGCCCGTCTGAGTTTATTCATGAAGATATCGAAGCACTGAAGAATAAAAAGATTTTATTTGTAGCCGGAGGTGTCGGCGCGGCGCCGGTTTACCCACAGGTAAAGTGGCTGCATGAGCGCGGCATTGAAGCCGATGTTATTGTAGGTTCCAAGACGAAGGACATGCTGATTCTTGAAAAAGAGCTTGCGTCTGTAGCAGGCAATCTCTATGTTACAACGGACGACGGTTCTTACGGACGTTCCGGCATGGTTACGGCCGTTATCGAAGACCTGGTGCAGAACGAGGGAAAACAGTACGATGTATGCGTGGCAATCGGACCGATGATCATGATGAAGTTCGTATGTCTGCTTACTAAGAAACTGGATTTGCCGACAATTGTCAGCATGAACCCGATTATGGTAGACGGAACCGGAATGTGCGGCGCATGCCGCCTTCAGGTAGGCGATGAGATCAAGTTTGCCTGCGTTGACGGCCCGGAATTCGACGGACATCTTGTAGACTTCGACCAGGCAATGAAGAGAAGCCAGATGTATAAGACAGAAGAAGGCCGTGCGATGCTGAAAGTTCAAGAGGGAGATACTCATCATGGTGGATGCGGAAACTGCGGAGGTGACAACTAATGGCTGATGTATTAAAGAAAGTGCCTGTCAGAGAGCAGGACCCGAAAGTACGTGCAACGAATTTTGAAGAAGTCTGCCTTGGATATAACCGGGAAGAGGCTATGGAGGAGGCAAACAGATGCCTTGGCTGTAAAGTGGCCAAATGTATCGACGGCTGCCCGGTAGCAATCGATATTCCTGGTTTTATTAAAGAAGTAAAAGAAGGCAATATAGAAGAAGCCTATAAAGTAATCGGAAAAGCTTCCGCACTTCCGGCTATCTGCGGACGTGTATGTCCTCAGGAATCACAATGCGAAGGAAAATGTATCCGCGGAATCAAGGGAGAGCCTGTTTCGATCGGTAAACTTGAGAGATTTGTAGCCGATTATGCGCTGGAACATGACATCAAACCGGAGTGTCCTGAGACGAAAAACGGACATAAAGTGGCAGTCATCGGTTCTGGACCTTCCGGGCTTACCTGTGCCGGAGACCTGGCAAAGATGGGATATGACGTAACTGTTTTTGAAGCGCTGCATGAACTCGGCGGCGTACTTGTATACGGAATTCCTGAATTCCGTCTTCCAAAACAAAAGGTTGTTGCGAAAGAGATCGAGAAAGTAAAAGAGTTAGGCGTCAAATTTGAGCCTAATGTTGTAATCGGTAAATCCACAACCATAGACCAGCTTGTGGAAGAAGAAGGCTTTGAGGCCGTATTTATCGGTTCAGGCGCGGGACTTCCAATGTTCATGGGAATTCCGGGAGAGAATGCGAACGGGGTCTTCTCAGCCAATGAATATCTGACAAGAAGCAACCTGATGAAGGCATTTGATGACAATTACGATACTCCGATTGTTGCAGGCAAAAAGGTGGCAGTAGTCGGCGGCGGTAATGTTGCCATGGATGCGGCAAGAACTGCATTAAGGCTTGGCGCCGAGGTACATATCGTTTACAGACGAAGCGAAGCAGAGCTTCCGGCCAGAGTAGAAGAGGTTCATCATGCGAAAGAAGAGGGGGTTATTTTCGACCTTCTTACCAATCCAAAGGAAATCCTTGTGGACGATAACGGATACGTAAAAGGAATGAAGGTTATCAAGATGGAGCTGGGCGAACCGGATGCATCCGGAAGAAGACGCCCTGTAGAGATTCCAGGTTCCGAGTATGAGATCGAACTGGATACGGTCGTTATGTCACTCGGTACCTCTCCGAATCCGTTGATTTCTTCTACAACAAAAGGCCTTGAAGTGAACAGAAGAAAATGTATCGTTGCGGAAGAAGAAAACGGACAGACATCCAAAGAGGGGGTTTATGCAGGCGGAGATGCCGTAACGGGCGCTGCCACAGTAATCCTCGCAATGGGCGCCGGAAAAGCAGGTGCAAAAGGCATCGATGAATATCTGAACAAATAAAGAAGCTGATTTTACACAGGAGGAACTTCTATGACCAGAAAAGAAACCGCACTGGGATATCATAAAAAAGGGTATAATTGCTGTCAGGCCGTAACCTGCACATTCTGCCGGGATTTCGGCATATCGGAAGAGGAGATGTTTCGGATTTCAGAAGGATTCGGATTTGGCATGGGTATGATGGAAGTGTGCGGAGCCGTGTCCGGCATGACCATAGTACTGGGGCTGCAGAACAGTGTAGGAAGCCTTGAAAAAGGGAAATCTACAAAAGCGGACACCTATAAGAAAGTAAAGGAGTGCGCAGCAAAATTCCGTGAGAAGAACCAGTCTATCATTTGCCGTGAATTAAAAGGGATCGGTTCCGACAGACCTATTTGCAGCTGTGATCAATGCATTGAAGATGCGGTGGAATTGACAGAAGCGTATCTGGCTGCTAATCCTGTGAAAGAATAAATAGAAGCCGCACTGGAAGATGCTGAAAAGAGACTGCCTAAAGCAGTCTCTTTTTTTACATAAAAGCAGCCTAACCGGCTATCCGCAGTATTCGTCGTACAGTGACTCATAAATCTGAATATGAAGTTCCTCATCCATGATGATCCTCTCCAGGCATCTTACAATATTCTCATCCTGGATCTTAGCACACTGAGAGCGGTATTTCTGAACGGCCTGGCGTTCATGGTTGACTGCGTTTATAAGCAGAGACTTGATATCCATGGGGTAATTATTAAAGCCGGGTGACCAGTAAAACATCTGATTGCCCCTGTAAGTCCAGAGTCTGGGATTCTCCCCCATCATTCTCGCCAATTGTCCGAATATCTCGAGGTGATGCATCTCCACGATACTGATTTTGTGAAAGACATAGGATAGCCGTTCATCCTCCAGCAACAGCAGGTTGTTGTAGAGATAAAGGCTGACAGCGGTCATCTCTGAATTCTGTCCGCCTACATTATCCAGCATCATTCTTCCATAGAGACGGTTAACACCATCCACACAGACCGGTGGATAGGGGGCGTCGGCTGCAAAAAGTTCTTTTTTCTGACAGGCATCCGGTTTAACGGCATCGTTATTTCTCCCATTATCACAGTTATTCATATCATATTTACTCCTTTACTTGAAGGTACTGACAGAACAATCTATGTATGAAGGTAAGAAAATATGTTTTTTCCAGGAAGCTCGAGCATCATGGGAGTTTCCGATTAAAAAAGATTGCCGGCATATCTTTCCTGATATATAATAAGAACATATTTGTTCATGCTTCTGAACAGATACACAGATTTTTAGTAAGTGGTTATTATATAAACTGAAATTTCCCTGAAAACCACTTATGACGAAAGGGTAAAGAAAATGGAAAACCAGGAACAGCAACACAAAAGGCGTCCCAGATATAAGGGGACGCATCCCAGGAATTATAAAGAAAAATACAAAGAACTCCACCCGGAAAAGTATGCATCTACTGTTGAGAGGGTCATACAGAAAGGAAGTACGCCCGCCGGAATGCATATTTCGATCTGTGTAAATGAAATCCTTGATTTCCTGCAGATTCAGCCCGGCCAGAAGGGACTGGATGCCACATTGGGGTATGGCGGACATACACTGGAAATGCTGAAATGCCTGGAACATGAGGGGCATATTTATGCCCTGGATGTGGATCCTATCGAATCAGTGAAAACAAAAGAACGCCTTGCAGGTATGGGATACGGGCCAGAGATTCTGACTGTGAAGCTTTTAAATTTTGCGGACATAGACCAGATGGCTGCAGAGGCCGGACAGTTTGATTTTGTGCTGGCTGATCTCGGGGTATCTTCTATGCAGATTGACAATCCGGACAGAGGTTTCTCATACAAAACAAACGGGCCTCTGGATTTAAGAATGAATCCCGAAAAGGGAATCACAGCGGCGCAGAGGTTGCGTACCATAGAGCAGGAAGAACTTGAGGGCATGTTGCTTGAGAATTCGGATGAACCCTATGCAGGAGAGATCTCCAGAGCGGTTACAGCTGAGCTTAGATCGGGAAATAAAATCGAAACGACAGGACAGCTGCGCAGCGTAATTGATAAAGCACTGAATTTCCTCCCTGCCGCTGAGAAAAAGGAGGCCGTTAAAAAATCCTGTCAGAGAACCTTCCAGGCACTGCGCATTGATATTAATAACGAGTTTGAAGTGCTCTACCAGTTTTTAGAAAAACTTCCCAATATCCTTGCACCAGGCGGAAGAGCGGCCATATTGACGTTTCATTCAGGCGAAGACAGGCTGGTAAAGAAATCATTTAAGCAGCTGTTTCAAGAAGGAATATACAGCAGCTATTCCAAGGATGTAATCCGGCCTTCGGCAGAAGAATGCGCCAGAAACAGCAGGGCCCGGTCTACAAAAATGAGATGGGCAGTAAAAGCTTGACAGAGTATCAGCAGTCTGAGAGCAGATTAGCTGCATGTCGATACAAAAAACTGAAGGAATAAAAGATATGAAAATCACTGTATTAACAGTAGGTAAAATTAAAGAAAAATATCTGAAAGATGCAATCGCGGAATACAGTAAGCGACTGAGTAAATACTGCAAATTGAATATCATAGAGGTTGCCGATGAAAAAACACCGGACCAGGCAAGCGCGGCGGTCGAAGAAAGCATCCGTGAGAAGGAAGGGGAACGGCTTCTAAAGCATATCAAAGAGGATGCCTTTGTCATGACTCTTGAGATCCAGGGAAAGCAGATCACTTCAGAAGAGCTGGCTGGTAAGATTGAAAAACTGGGCGTTACTGGTACCAGCCATATCATGTTCGTGATTGGAGGTTCCATCGGTTTAAGTTCTTCTGTATTGGCGCGATCTGATTTTGCCCTGAGCTTTTCTAAAATGACCTTTCCGCATCAGCTAATGCGGGTGATACTGCTGGAACAGGTTTATCGCAGCTACCGTATTATTCAGGGGGAGCCATATCATAAATAAAAAGCGGATTTTTATGATATATAAAATTCCTCTGGATTTTTTACAAATACTTTTGGAATGGCACAGAGATGGCGGAGGAAGATTATCTCAGTTCTCTAAATGAAATATATGATAAAACGAAAGCAACAGAGGGATATGAAAGTGATGCCTTTTATAGCGCCGAAGAATTACTTGCGGTGTTAGAAAGTAATTAGTATGCATAGTAGTGTTACAAAAGATTCCTTAACCATATGGAGGGCAAGCCGCGGGATAAGGGGGGGTAGGATTTTAAGAAAAATTTAAGAGTATTATTAGGTTAATATTATCTTCCTCTGATATGATTTCAATAGATACAGATAAGCGTACGAAAGAGAGGTCAAATATGAAATTTATCAGACGGCTGCTGGCATTGATTCTCCTGTGTCTTCTGTGTGTGGGTGGGTATTTTGGATATAAGGGTTATGTAAAATACGAAGATGCTTTAGAGAATATGAGCATAGACCAGAAAGCAGAAGAAATCAAAGCATCACCATCGTACACACCGCTGAAAGAACTGCCGGATATCTATTTGAACGCGGTTGTGGCCGTAGAAGATAAACGTTTTTATAAACATCCGGGGATTGACGCCATTGCGATTGGCCGGGCCATCAAGAATAACATCCATGCCCGTCAACTGATTGAAGGCGGCAGCACGATCACACAGCAGCTTGCCAAAAATATGTATTTCACCCAGGAGAGAAGCCTGATCAGGAAAGTGGCGGAGGGCTTCATGGCAATTGCATTGGAACGAAAATTCAGTAAAGACGAGATATTGGAACTTTATGTAAACAGCATTTATTTTGGAGACGGTTATTACTGCGTTGCGGATGCAAGCATGGGATATTTTGGTAAAGCGCCGCAGGATATGAATGATTATGAGTGCACCTTGCTGGCTGGGATTCCAAATGCCCCTTCCGCCTATGCACCTACGGTAAACCCGGAACTTGCCCGACTGCGCCAGAAAAAGGTGCTGGATTCCATGGTTGAAGAAAAATATCTGACCCGCGAAGAGGCGGACGCAATCGTGTCTGCTGCAGCAGGCAGCTAAGAGCAGCAGACAATATAAAATCCTTTTTGGTGGTAAGGAGACCAGAGTGTATGAAAAAGAAAAAAGCATTAAAAGCAGTTAGTATCATTCTGCTGGCATTCATTATTGTAGCAGCTGCAATCCTGGGGTACTATACGATCCGTGAATACCGGCCTGATGCCGTGGAGACTGTAGAACCGGGAGACGGAACCGCTGAGTTGTCGACTGGAGAGAGGTTTACAGTTCTGACCTATAATACCGGGTATGCCGGGCTGAGTAAAGATGAGGATTTCTTTATGGACGGGGGCAGCAAGGTGCAGCCGGATAGCAAAGAACTTGTGGAAAACAACCTGAGCGGAATCGCATCCATTTTGAAAGAGCAGGATGCGGATATTTATTTTCTCCAGGAAGTGGACCGGGATTCCAAGCGCTCCTATCATATTGATGAACAGGATTACTACGAGCAGGAACTGGGACTGCCCGGAATGTTTGCATGCAATTTTAAGGTTGATTACGTTCCCTACCCGCTGCCTCCAATCGGAAAAGTTACGAGCGGGCTTGTCACTATGACTGGCCTGCATGTAAGCGATTCCTCGCGCATCGCACTTCCGGAGTCGTTTTCATGGCCTGTCAAGACCTGCAATCTGAAACGCTGTATGCTGGAATCCAGGATTCCGCTCAAAAATACGGATAAAGAGCTCGTGCTGATTAACTTCCACTTAGAAGCCTATGACAGCGGGGAAGGAAAGAGAGCACAGAGCAAAATTCTCGCTGAAAAGTTAAAGTCGGAATATGAAAAAGGAAATTATGTCATTGCCGGAGGTGATTTTAACCAGACCTTCGAGGGCATGGATACATATCCTATCCATAATAAAGATAGCTGGGTACCCGGGATTGTGGGGAAGGAAGAGATACCTGATGGATTTTCCTACGCAGTGTCCGATAATGCGCCGACCTGCAGGCTTCTGAATGGGCCATACAGCGGGAATTATGAAGAATCACAGGTGTATGTGCTGGATGGGTTTATCGTATCGAATAATATAAATGTGGAACAGGTGGAAAATATAGATACACAATTCGAATACACGGATCATCAGCCGGTTAGAGGGTGTTTTGAAATGAAATAAATGCGGCGGGTATGGGGACGCGCCGAAGATGGACAGACGGTACGGTGTGCAGGAAGTGGGCGGCGGTTTGCTATTGCACCCGTTTATTAACGAATTCTAAGAAGAAGTCAGGCGGAAAACAGGGGGAAATCCGTGATTCGGAATCACGGATTTCCCCCTGTTTTCCGCCTGACTTCTTCAAGAATTCGTAAATGCACTCTAGCAAATGCAAACCGCCGCCCACTCCCTGCACACCGTACCGTCTGTCCATCTTCGGCGCTGGCGCATCAGGGCGGCAGGATTTTTCCCTTTGTGGGGAACAGTGGAGGGAGAGGCAGATTGGGAATGGCTTCGCGGATTTTGGTGAGGCAATTAACTGATAGGAATGTTAGGATTGTGTTTTGGTGGATGGTTTTTATGAGATACCGACGGGAATTTTATCTTTAGGAATTCATTTGTTCTCTTGGTAATTAAAATTTATGGGAATGGGGTATACTGATGTATAAATTGGGATTTGGGGTGTGAATATATGGATGAATTGGAACGGGAACGGAAGAGTGAGGAGATTTTGGCTTATTATGGGGGTATGGATAATCGAGGGGAGCAGGAGTTGATTGTGGCTTTGCTGCGGGAGCTGCAGGATGTTTATGGGTGTATTACGGCTGGGGTTATTGAGCGGGCGGCTGCGGTGACTGGGGTGAAGCCTTCCTTTATAAGGGCTTTGGTTCGGATGTATCCTACTTTGAAGGAGGCGGCTTTTCTGCATGATATTGTTGTCTGTATGGGGAAGGCCTGTGCGGATCAGGGGGGACGGGATATTCTTTCGTTTCTGCAGAAAGTTTTGAAGGTGCGGCGGAATGGGATTTCCAGGGATGGGAAAGTGCGGGTTCGCACGCAGAGCTGTCTGAAACACTGCGGAACGGCTCCTAATCTGCTGATTGATGGGGAATTGTATACGGGGGTGGATGAGGAGATGCTGACGGGAATATTGAAAAATAAATTTCATCTGGGATTATAGGGTTTTTGTAGAGATTTATCCGGTATAATAAAATGTTATTATCTTGTAATGGAGAGGATTAAAGATTATGAGTAAAAAAATTTTAGTTGCGGACGATGAACCGGGGATTGTGCAGCTGTTAAAAGATTATTTTGAGATTCAGGGGTATGAGGTCGCCAGTGCCTTCAATGGTGTGGAGGCGCTGGAGCAGTCCTCACGCAGACCGGATTTGATTCTGCTGGATGTGAATATGCCCGGGCTTGACGGGTTTGAGGTCTGCAGGATGATCCGTGACCATGTATCCTGCCCCATCTTGTTTCTGACGGCTAAGGTGGAAGAACAGGATCGGATCAGAGGGCTTATGCTGGGCGGGGATGATTACATATTAAAGCCTTTCAGTATTGACGAACTGGGGGCCAGGGTCGAGGCACATCTGCGCAGAGAAGAACGCAGGACAAAAGTACAGGCGGTTAAGATGCAGGGAGGCCTTGCCATACATTATACAGAACGCTGTGTATATTATGACGGGAAGGCGCTCAATCTGACGAAGACAGAGTTTAATATTGTGGAACTGTTGTCCATGCACGTTGGCCAGGTATTCACAAGAGAACAGGTTTACGACAGAGTCCGCGGCTATGACGGGGAAGGGGACAGCAGTATTGTAACGGAACATATACGCCGTATCCGCTCGAAGCTGTCAGCAGTCACCGATAATCAGTATATTGAAACTGTATGGGGAGTTGGTTATAAATGGATTGGTTAGAAGAAAAGATAGAACATACGAGAATGCGAATAAGAAACACACGGTTCTGCACTGCTATAACTGCTTATATACTGGTGGCGGCCGCAGCCGCTATGTTTCTTTCTTATGTCACAATTATCTTCTGTTTTCAGTGGGAGAGCAGGATCCTGCAAAGCTATAACAACGGCGAGGATATATGGATATACAGTGTGAATCTGTCGGGCTGGCCACTCTGGACGCAGACTCTTTCCAGTTTATCGTCCCGTGACAGCGGGCTGGTGAATCTGCTGGATTTTGTTCGTACCTGGTGTCCGTTTCTATATACCCTTGTGGGCTCCATACTGGCCTGCAGGATATTTTATAGAAGGAGGCTTTCGGCCCCCCTTCGGATTCTACAGGAGGGTACGGAGGCCGTCAGGAATAATAATCTGGATTTTGACCTGACTTATGACAGCCGGGACGAGATGGGGGAACTCTGCCGCTCCTTTGATGAAATGAAGCAGGAACTCATACATAATAAGCAGATGATGTGGGAACTTGTGGAAAACCAGAAGCAGCTCAATGCGGCTTTCGCCCACGACCTGCGGACGCCCTTAACCGTTCTGAAAGGATATTCCGACTTTCTTGCCCGCTATATTCCGCAGGGCAAAGTAAACGAAGAAAAGATGCTGGACACGCTGCATCTGATGTCTTCACACCTGAACCGCCTGGAACAGTACAGCCGGACGATGAAAGGTATCCGCAGCATTGATGAGCTTCCGGTACACAGAGAAAAAAGTGATTTATCCAGAATAGAAAATGAGATCCGCGAAGTCATTTTTTCGTTGAACCAGATAGGAGATATACAGATTACTTTAGCGGTAACCGCTGAGAAAAGTGAGGATGCCATGCTTTTTGCAGACACCGGTCTGATCCTGGAGGTACTGGAGAATCTGCTTTCAAATGCAATCCGCTATGCGGAAAGCAGAATTCGGGTTCGGCTGGATTTTGAGCATAAGACGGAGCTTCTTGTGCTTACCGTACATGACGACGGCCCAGGTTTCACCCAGGGCGATCTGCAGAATGCATTGAATCCCTATTATAAAGAACACAGGGCTTCCGATGCCGCAGGCGGGGAGGAAGATCCACATTTTGGCATTGGGCTCCATATCTGCAGCCATATCTGTGCGAAACATGAAGGAACGCTGAGCATTGCAAACAGTATCGATCAAGGCGCCGTTGTGACGGCTTCATTTTCCTGTAAGAATGAATGAAGAGATTCTTAAGTTTTTGTAGAGAAAGTGTAGACATTTTCGGGCTAATATATATGCATACCCAAAGGGCACCCCGTAATCCATGCCCTGTGGGCGGGTCTGCAGCTTAGCTGCAGTACAATGTATACCCAAAGGGCACCCCGTAATCCGTGCCCCCCGGGAGCAGAGAATGACAATAAGAGAGGATGAGAAAAATGTCTGCAGAAATTAAAATTGAACATTTAAATCAATATTACGGACGAAAATGTGCCTTAAAAGATGTGAACCTTACAATTCACAAGGGGATGTTCGGCCTGCTTGGCAGAAACGGCGCAGGCAAGACCACACTGATGAAAGTGCTTGCAACGCTCCTGCCTAAGACAGAGGGAAGCGTCTCTGTCTGCGGCATTCCGGTGGAGGATGCGGCAAGAGTGCGCAGGATCACAGGATATCTGCCCCAGGAATTTTCCATGTACCCGAATATGACCGTTTACGAGGCAATGGATTATCTGGGCGTACTGTCCGGGCTTGGAAGCCGGAAACGCAGAGAATTGATACCAAAGCTTCTGTCCCAGGTGAATCTCCTGGAGGATCAAAAGAAAAAGGTAAAGGCATTGTCCGGCGGAATGAAGCGCCGGCTGGGGATCGCACAGGCTATTCTCCACAATCCGAAGGTGCTGATAGTAGATGAGCCTACTGCAGGCCTGGATCCCGAGGAGAGAGTCCGGTTCCGCAATCTGCTGAGCGAAATTGCCCAGGAGAGAATCGTTATTCTGTCCACACACATTGTCGGAGATATCGAAGCTACGTGCGAACAGATTGCGGTATTAAATGAGGGTGAGATCCTGTATCAGGGGACGGTCTCTGATCTGATTGATATGGCGGACGGAAGAGTCTACACGGCCCAGATCAGCAAATCCGAGCTTCCTCGGCTGAAGGAACGCTATGTTGTCACCAGCATGCTGACGCTTGGGAATAACGTAATGGTCCGTTTTATTGCCGAAAAGAAACCATTTGCACATGCTGAGTGCTGTGAGGCGGGAGTGGAAGATGCCTACATGTATCTTATGCACGGAGAGCGGGGTGATCTCTGATGTTCCTGAGTTTACTAGCAAAAGAATGCCGGCAGACAATGAAAAGTATGATCTACTGGCTGATCGTGGTGATTCTTGTGGTCTTTTATTTTTCCCAGCTGGGAGGAATGACGATAGATGAAAAGCCTGAGCCGGGACAGGAAAATTACGGATGGACATATGGAGGAAATGAGACGGATATCATGGAATCTGTACTTGGACGGCTTGTTTCGGAATACCTGGCAGGAACATATACCACCTATCCAATCGGATTTTATAAGTCTGTCACTCCAAGCGAAGAGGAGCAGAAGCGGATTGGCGAGATTGTGGAGGAGACTACAGGGCTTTCGGGGGAAGGCGACATTGCGGATGCAATACAGGAGGCAGAAGGCGGCGCCCAGGTGATATACGGCAGCAGCCCAACACAGGTAAAAAAAGGCCTGACGTATGAACGGTTTAAAGCGTTCATGCAGGAAGTCGACGATATTCTGGGCGGAGGCTCTTACTATGCGCCGGACAGCCTGGAGACAAGCGTCTCCCAGCCTAAGTCATATGAGGAGGCTCTGGAAGACTATAATAGTCTGATAGAAAACGACCATCTCACGGGTGGTTATGCGAGACTGTTCTGTGACTATATGGGAATTCTGCTCGGTATTCTGCCGGTCTTTCTGGCAGTGACCCGCGGGCTGCGTGACAGACGCTCAAAGATGCAGGAACTGATTGCCAGCAGGAAGGCATCCTCTGCCTGTATCATCACAAGCCGGTATGCTGCCATGCTGATTATGATCATGGTTCCGGTTCTCCTGTTATCCTGTATCCCGCTGGTTCAGTGCTTACAGTCTGCATCCGGTACAGGGATTCAGACGGATGTTCTGGCATTAGTTAAATACAGCTTCGGCTGGCTTCTTCCAACGGTAATGGCTTCCGCAGGAGTCGGGCTGGTACTGACCGAACTGACGGATACTGCACTCGGGGTCCTGGTTCAGATAGCCTGGTGGTTCCTGACAATCTTCGGATCCATGAACAGTATGCACGGGGGTGCATATGGATGGAGCCTCGTACCAAGGCACAATACGGTCTATAATTATTCGGGCTTTCATGAAAACTTTGGTCAGCTAGCGGCAAACAGGGGGCTTTACGCGGCATTTTCGCTTCTCCTGTTAGCAATATCCATTTTTATTTACACACAAAAAAGAAAAGGGAGGCTGGATATCCGTGGCAAAATATTTGGAAATCTTAAAAGAAAACACAAGGCATAATATTCCCGTTCATGCCATGATTGCCATCCTTCTGCTCTGTTTTTCTCCGCTTGTACTGGGCGTGGAGAATCTGCCCTATGAGGATGCTGCAAAAGTACTGGAACGCTACGTGGCGCTGCTGGGCATCATTATGCTGACGCCGGTGTTTCTGCCGGAGCAGAATCCGGACCTCCGCGACCTGATCCGTTCAAAATATACGAAAATTACAGCGATATACGGCATCCGTGTGCTGGAAGCAGTCGTTCTGCTCGCAATCCTGCTGGGCGTTTACATGGCGGTGCTTTCATACAACAGCTGTCAGCTCCATATACTCCCATACTACGGAGGCACCCTGGCCGAAATGCTGTTTGTAGGGGGGCTGGGGATCTTTGGCTTCGCTCTGTTCGACAATCTGATTGCAGGTTATATGATTCCTGTCTTTTACTATATCGTCGCATTTGGAAGCGGTGCAAAATATTTGAAAGTATTTTACCCGTTTTCCATGTCCCAAGGCAGCTATGCGGAAAAATTCTGGCTGTTAGCGGGCGGTCTGATACTCATTGCAGCGGGGATATTGATAAGGGGACGAAAGTGATTCATTCAAGTACGCCTTGGCGTACTTGCGGCGAGACACGCGTCATGCTCCGCATGACATCATACATTTGCGCGTCGCTGCCATCCGCCGCCGGCTGCCGCGGGATAAAACATAACTGTTAACCGAATAGGACAAAAATGCCGCACATATACTACAAATAAAGGGCGTATGTGTGGCATTTCTATATGGGAAGAGAAATAGAAAATGAAAAAATAAAGGAAAAGCTGGCCTCTGCAGCCAGCATGCCAAAAGACGTAGTCCTCGGGGCGGCTGTTGTGACCATCATAGGGGCAGGGGAAGTCTGCATTGAGAATTACCGGGGCATTATAGAGTACACGGATGTCCTGATCCGTGTACAGACCAAGGGATATCAGATCAGGCTGCAGGGAAAGAATCTGCAGATCGAATATTATACGAATGATGAGATGAAAATAACAGGCAGGATTTTATCACTAGAATATTGTAAGTGAGGTAAGGAAACAGTGATTCAGTCAATCATTCGCTATATTCACGGGTATGTAAAAATCCGGGTGGAAGGCTATTCCCCGGAACGTTTCCTGAACCTGTGCCGCCATCACCAGATCTATATTTGGGGGCTGAATCCCTGCGGGAATGCATACGAGATGTATATGAGCCTGAAGGGATTCCGCAGACTCAGGCCGATTGTCAGGAAGACTCATACAAAAGTTTTACTTGTCCAGAGAAACGGTCTTCCTTTCTTTCTGCACAGATACAGAAAGCGAAAGCTTTTTTTTATCAGCTTTATTCTTTGTCTTGGCCTCTTATATTTCTATTCGAGTTTTATATGGGATATCCATTTTGAGGGCAATGAAAAATGGACAAACGAGACGTTGCTGGAATTTCTTGAGACGAAAGATGTGTCCCCGCATATGGCAAAAAAGAAAGTAGACTGCGCGCAGATTGTAAAAGATATCCGAAAAGAGTATGACGATATTGTCTGGGTATCCGCCTCCATAGATGGAAGCCGGCTGCGCATTCAGATTAAGGAGAATGAGGACACTTTCCGGGAAGAATCAGAAAGTGCCGATGGTGCGGGAGCAGAAGGCCAGGGGGATGCATCTCCGGATGCGGGAAAGGAAACGGAGACGCCCAGCGATCTGATAGCTACAAAGGATGGCGTCATTACCAGCATTATTACTAGATCCGGTATTCCACAGGTTCATGTGGGCGACACCGTGGCGAAAGGGGATGTACTTGTAACCGGCAGGATAGAGGTGCTTAATGACGCGGGGGAAGTGACCGGTTACCAGTATCAGAAGTCCGACGCCGATATATTTGCAGATACGCAGTTGAATTACGAGGACTCGATCAGCACAACGTATAAAAAGAAATATTATGAAAAGTCACAGCGGCGGCTGTATTATATCAAGGCAGGTTCCTGGTACATCTCCGCGGGAACCGTGAAAAATGATTACAAAGAGTGGGAGATGTATACCAATGAGCATCAACTCAAACTGGGCGAGAACTTTTATCTTCCGCTATCCTATGGCAGCAAAATCGTAAGATCCTATACGTCCAAAGAGAAACCATACACAAAAGAAGAGCTTCAAAAACAGTTGAGCAGCAACTTTAAGCAGTTTTCCAAGGAATTGGAGGAAAATGACGTCCAGATCCGGGAAAACAGAGTCAAAATACATATAAGCAAAAATACGGCTACGGCAAAAGGAATTTTGTATCTCAATGAAAGAATCACACAGGAGGCGGATACGGAAATTATGGAGATTGAAAATGAGGGGCAGGAGGAGGCCGGCGGGCCGCAAGAATAATCATTGTACGTAACAGCTCAGTCCTGCCTGAACTGTTCGCATTGTTCCCTGTTATTTATTCTTGTGTTAAAAATACTGCTTCTCCTTCTATTTCTGTATCCATAGTCCAGTTATTAGAGATAATCAGCACGGCGATTCCCTTTGAAGAGAGAAGCCGCAGCATGTCCAGCGTAATCTGGTTTAAGGAAGTATCTATAATGGAAAAAGGGTTCATGCAGACCAGTAATTCGGGAACATATAAAAGCCAGCGGCAGTAGATGACTTTCTGTACAATTTCCATTGGCACCTGATCGATATTCATCTGGAGATATCCTGGAGGAATTATATCCTTAAGCGTGTATTCAACCCCCTTTTGATTGCCTGGATTGGTCCAGAAATTATGGATTTTGCTGTCAAGCGGTACACAGAGGTTATAGAGCACGGTCATGTTGTGGAAAAGTACGGTCCGGCGCGGATTAGATTCAATGATTCCGCAACTTTTCAGATACTGATTCAGAGAGACTGACTGTAAAGGCTGTCCCCTGAAAAGTATACTGCCGCTGCCGGCTGATGCTCTCCGTCTCAAGATCGATAAAAGATAATCTGTTTCGCGGTTACTGGAACAGATGATTTTCAAGATCTGCCCCTTTTTCAGCGTAAACGACAGCGGGGCAGGCAATATATCCTGCACATTATCGAAGGCCAGAACGGATTCTTTGATATCCTTGTCCTGATGATGGCTTTTCTGATGACGAAGAACAGAATATGAGCCAAGTGACCTCTGAATCTCTTCCTGGCAGATCTGAGAGCGCGGCAGGATTCGGAGGGTCTGTCCGTTCTTTATCAGATGAAGCGTACACGTGAGCCGAAAGAGACGGATATCAAAAGTCTCTCCGATAAGGAACGTGATACCGTGCTTTTCTAATACCTTGAGAATAGATAAAAGCTGTTCGAATTCACCGGCATCTAAAAGAGAGGCGGCATTCGATAAAAAAATTAGTTTCTTTCCCTGCAGAAATGCTTTGACCAGCTCAACTGCAATTCGTTCAAAATTGGTCAGCGACTTCACTTTTTGATTAACATCTAAAGACAGGTGAAAGAATTCGAACAGGTTTTCTGCCATTTTCTTATACTTTTTAGCCGTAATCCATAAAAATGAAAGCTGTTCATAAAATAAATTTTCATATACGGAAAGGCTGTTCATCAGACGGCTGGACTCATAGATAATCGCCGTTTCCTTTTTATATGAACGGATATAATCCTGATATGTAACAGCAGTCTCTTCGAAATAAATGATTCCTTCTACTTCAGAAATTTTACCATCAATAAAATCTAAGAAAGCTGTTCTCTCATAAAAACTATTAAAAAGAATTCCAGTATGCTCCCCTTCAAAAACCTGCAGATAGAGGTTCGAAAGGACTGCACTTTGATTTTGGCGAATCGACAGATTGAAGATACGAAATAATTCCTTTTTCATAGAGTCAGGTTCCTTTTCTGTATTTTGGGCAGGATGATACGGACATCGGTTCCGATTCCCTGAGTACTGTAGACATGGAGGCCGTATTCATTGCCGAACAGAAGTTTTATCCTGCGTGCTACATTCTGAAGCGCAATGCTTTGGCGTTCCTGTTTCCCTGTGGGGGCTGGCGGTTTGGCAGGATTCTCGAGAGATGCATTGATCCGATGCAGAATATCGTGCGTCATGCCAATGCCTGTGTCTGAAATATTGATAAACAGGAACCGTTCTGTGGTTTCAATCGAAATCGTAATTTTCCCATTCCCGCTCTTTTTTTCAAGTCCGTGGAAGATTGAATTTTCAATGATTGGCTGGAGCGTCAGTTTAGGAATGAGCAGGGTAAGAACCTCGTTTTTGTCATCCGGCCAGATAACGTTCATATTAATTTTATCCCCAAACCGGTATTTCTGTATGATAAAGTAATTTTCTGTATGGTCCAATTCATTCTCCATCGTAGTCAGATTGCCGGTATCGGTAATTGTATAACGGAAAAAGGTAGCCAGTGCCTCAATGACCGATGAAACGGTCTTCAATCCCTCGTAAAGTGTATCCCCCCGCAGGGCTTCCAGTGTATTATACAAAAAATGCGGATTAATCTGGTTCTGCAGCGCAAGATATTCCGCCTGTTTTTGAGACTTTGCAAAATCTATTTTTTGATGTTTAAAATCATACATCATATGCAGCAGATCTTCGGACAGAAAGGGAGAAGCTGATGCCAGAAAGGCATCAAAATCCTGCATGGAATTATAATCCCTGCAAGCTTCTTTTAGGATTTTCTGCGGCCTGCGGAGAAAATACCAAATATAAACGAACAATGCTATATGGACTGCTGCCAGTAAAAAGAACAGTGCTGTATAAGAGATCTTCCCGGGGATCACTGTCAGACAGACGGCAATGTCGGATAACACAACCAGAATGACAGAGAATGTACAAAGTATATGATAATAAGTTTTTTTCATGTTCTCACCCGTATGTCAGGAAAAAAGTTTTCGGTAAGCTGCAGGAGTCATTCCGGTAGTCTTGCGGAAGCACCTTATAAAATATTTCAAGTCATGGAAGCCGGTACGTTCGGCTATCTCAATGATTTCCAGATCTGTCTCTGTGAGCAGGTCTTTGGCTTTCTGAATGCGGACATCTGTCAGGTATTCAATAAAGCTGATCCCGGTCTCCTTCTTAAAGATATTCGAAAAATAAGAGGCGTTAAGACCGACTACCTGCCCAATCTGTTCCAGTGTCAGGCTTTGCTCATAATTCTCGTTGATATATTGTTTCGCTGTAAGTACAGCTTTGGACTGCGCTTTCTTCTTATGGGATTTCCAGTCCTGAAGCAAAGCACATTGTTCTTCGGCGAGATAAGAAAAAACATCATAAACAGAAGTAAAGGAAAGAAAACAAGTATTCCATTTATCAGTCAGCTCGTCCGAAGATACATTGATTTTATGCTGATTCAGGCAGAATAAAAAGAGTGTAACAATTTCATTGTATACCCGTCGGATGAACGCGCCCGTAACAGAGTCCAGATGGACAAGCTGATGCGCAAGACCAGAAAGAAATTCCCGCAGCTTTTCGTACTGGAATGTCTCTGCATAACTAAGATACTGGCTTCTGAAAGAGGGGGTGATAAAGTCCGATACTTGATTTTTACATATCGGTATCCGGGAATAGGAATAAATGGCATCGCTCCCTGAGAGGACTTTTTCACACAGTGCAGATTCTATCTCTCCAAAGCAATCGGTGATTTCTGCAAAAGTGTTCTTAATACCGCTTTGAAGCAGTATCACATGAAGTTCAGGAAAGATTTCTTTTAATGACAGCAGGGCGCCCCGGATGCTTTTGGAAGTCTGGTAAATGTGTGAAAGCTGTTCTTCATTGTCATTGACAAGGCAATATATGTATTTGCCGGAAACGGTCATGGAACAGTCATGATATTGCCCTGTTTCAGAATCAATGATCCCGGCTGCTTTATTCACCAGAAAATCACTGACAATTGTCCGTCCATTCTCATCAGGGGTGTCAAGATAAATGCAAAGCAGAGTAAAAGCAGATTCCTTAAAATCGGTGTAATAAGTCCGGTTGATATCTTCAATCGAATGGAAGGCCTGTATGATCTGCGGGTTTAAAATCAGATCGTTGATGAAATTGGATTTGATGCGTTCCTGAGTCGAATTTAACTCTTTTCGGATTGCTTCATCCTGCTGCTTATGCGATTCCATTGACTGGTGCTTTTCTACGATTGAGACTAGTGTTGCCTTTAGGTCTTTTTCTTTGATTGGCTTTAAAATATAATCAGAAACACCGTATTGAATGGCACGCTGTGCGTAGTCAAACTGCCCATAACCGCTGATAATAATAAAATGAATTCCGGGATTGAATTCTTTTGCAGCCCGTATCAGGGTAAGTCCATCACATCCTGGCATTCGGATATCGGTAATGATAATGTCCGGAGAAGTTTCTTTTACCATATCCAGGGCCAGCAGTCCGTCATGGCATATACCTGCGATATGCAGACCGAGTGACTCCCAGTCAATCAGGCACTGGATCAGTCTGCAGACCTTCTCTTCATCATCTATAATCAAAACTTTTAACATATAATCCTCCCCCTTAAATATGATGTACCAGATTGGAATCAGTATAATGGATTGTACCGGAGATTTCAATAGATGTAGTGAAAAAATACAATGAATAAAAGAAAAAGATATCAAAACCATACAAAACACACAAAAAACTAAAGAAAATCCTCTTTTTACCAAAGATAATGAGTTGAAGCAGAATATAATAACAAATATAATAATTGCAGGAAGACCGATATATCGTGAAACCATAGATGTACATGAAATAGTAGGAGGGAATATATGGTAGAGAACCTTTCGTATCAAATCAGTACGAAGCCAGTGAGATCAAAGCGTATTGATGAATTATACAGGTATATTACTTCTTTTGAAAGCGGTATCTGCATAGAGAGAGGAAAATATCTGACGGAATTTTATGAAACAGAACCGGATCTGCCGAATGTACTAAAACGGGCGCGCGCGATTGAGCATGTATTAAAGAATATGAGTATCTACATGATGCCAGGGAGCCTGTTTGCAGGCAACCAATCCTCAAAACCGCGTTGGGCGCCCATTTTTCCAGAGTTTGAAGTGGAGTGGATGGAGGAGGAATTTATCAAAGGGAATCCATATTTCCCAGATACAAGACCGGCAGACAGATACGTTCTGCGCAAGGAGGACATGGATGACATTCGCCATATATGTGATTGGTGGAAGGGCAAAACGCATGTGGACAGGCTTCGGAGCAGGCTGCCGAAAGAGGCGCTCCTGACCCACTATGAGATAAAAGCCGCGGATATAGGGGCATATTTTCAGGGCGGTGACGGTCACTTTGCTACAGCACACGAATGGCTGATTAACCACGGCCTGGAAGAAATTATGAATCTTGCAGAGCAGGGGCTTGATCATCTGGACTGGAAAAATGATCCCGAAGCGGTAAAGAAAAAGGATTTTTATGAAGCTGCTATTGTAACGGCCAAGTCGGTCATTCATTATGCGGCAAGATATGCAGAGCTTGCCGCCGGGATGGCAGTAAAAGAAGCTGACCCGGCCAGAAAAAAGGAATTGGAAGAAATCGCAGAAATGTGCACCCATGTTCCCGCAAAACCGGCCAGGACCTTCAAAGAGGCGCTTCAGTTTATCATCATCACCCATATCTGTCTGCATATAGAAGATAATGGTGTGGGAATTTCCTTTGGGCGGTTTGACCAATTTATGTATCCATTTTATAAAAAAGATATTGCCGAAGGACTTTTAGACCGGGAACATGCGGTTGAGATGGTAGAAAACTTTTTCCTGCAGATTTATACAAGCAACAAAGTAAGAAGCTGGCAGGATACAGATTATTTCCGGGGAGTACCGATGTTCCAGAATCTTACGATCGGCGGACAGGACCCGGTGAGAAAATGCGATGCAACGAATGAACTCAGTTACATCTGTTTAGATGCCATCTACCATACAAGAATACCGCAGCCTTCGCTGACCGTGCGTTTCCATAAAAACACACCATTTGAATTCAAAATGAAGACAGCGGAAGTGGTGAGGCTTGGAACAGGACTTCCGTCTATCTTTAATGATGAGACATATATCCCGGCACTCCTGAATCGGGGGTATGAGCTGAACGATGCTTATAATTACTGCATCATCGGATGTGTGGAACCGGGACCGGCAGGGCTCTTGGGAGGCAGAACCGGCGGAGCATGGCTGAACTGTACAAAAGCCCTGGAGATGTCACTGTATAATGGAACGGATCCGAGAACCGGTATCTGCCTCCACCCGAATAAAAACGGGAAAAACCTGGCGTCCTTTGAAAACTTCGAGGAAGTGAAGGAGGCATATAAGGATCAGCTTCGGTATTATATCAAGATGGAGGCGATTCTGGAAAATACGATTGACCAGCTCTGGGAAGAGCATATGAATGAGCCGATGACCTCTGTATTTGGCTGTCCTACGACGACGCTGGAGCGTGGGAAGACTTTTAAACAGGGCGGTGCAAAGTATGATTTCACAGGGCAGCAGACCATTGGGACTGCCAATATTGCCAACAGTCTTTACGCGGTTAAGAAACTGGTATTTGACGATAAGAAACTGACAGGGGCGCAGCTTAAGCATGCTTTGGAAACAAATTTCCAGGATATGGAGAGCAGGCCGACGGGCCCGCAGATACAAGCTCTGTGCAAAGGCGTTGAAAAATATGGGAATGACATTGATGAAGTAGATGAACTGGCGAGGGAGATGCTTGCGTTTACAGCAAATGAATTATGTTCCTATAAAAACACAAGATATGGCCGTGGTCCAATCGGAGGCACGCTTCACTGCTCTACGAGCACCGTGTCAAGCAACACTCCGTTCGGCAAGGTATGCGGCGCGACACCGGACGGACGGGAAGCTTACACTGCGGTGGCAGATGGTCAGTCCCCGATGAAAGGAACTGATACGAGTGGTCCAACTGCAGCAATCCGTTCTGTGTCAAAGATTAACAATATACTGCTTTCCTGCGGTTCATTGTATAATTTGAAATTTAACCCGTCTGACCTGTATTAACATTCCAAAAGGCCGGATAGAGGCCTTGCTGAATTTAAATGCAGGTTGGAAAATGCGAGGAGGTGCGTTATGGAAAGGGTAGTGAAAAATGACGGACTTAAAAGATTTGTAAGTCTGATAGATGAATATTTTGCTTCCGGCGGTGCACAGATGCAGTTTAATATCGTGAGCAGGGATACCTTGCTTGCTGCCCAGAAAAATCCGCAGGAATATGCAGACCTGCTTGTACGTGTGGCAGGATACAGCGCGTATTTTACACAGCTGTCAAGGGATGTCCAGCAGGATATTATCGAAAGAACGGAAGAAAAACTATAGGTAAGTTTGTTCAGAAGAATGGGAGGAAAAAGAGATGAAAAAAAGGATAATGAGTATATTTCTGTGTATATGCGTGATGGGGACTTTAGCAGCCTGTCAGCCGGCAAGCCAGAAAAAGAGTACAGAGACAAAAAGTGCACAAGCAAGTAATGCAACGGGAGAAAGCTTCTCACCGACAAATGAAATGCTGAACACGCTGCCGGAAGAGCCGATTGGAGAAGAAAATGAATTCGAAGGATTGCAGATTGCGCTTTCTCAAAGAAACATTGCAGGCTCGGAATGGTATGAACAGCTTGTAAGGGTGGCACAGTTGGAGGCGGAGCACTTAGGCGTGAAACTGACCGTATACGATGGGGAAGATGATATTACAAAACAGATGGGTGATATTGAAACTGCGGTAAATATGAAAATGGACGCAATTATTGTAAACCCGAAGGATTCATCAGGGCTTCTTCCCGCAATCGAGAAAGTACATAATGCAGGAATACCACTGACAGTCGTAAACAGTGCAATGAGTGAAGAGGCGGCGCCTTTCACATTTGTCTCTGCTGATGTAGAGAACAGCGGCTATCAGGGCGGCTTTGAACTAGCAAAGGCATTTGACGAAAAATATGGATGGAAGGATTCTGTAAAAGCACTTGTACTCTCCGCGGCAGCACAGGAAAAAGAGTCCGATTTGAGAAGATGGGGGCAGATCAACGGCTACAATGACTATATGCTCGAAAAGTACGGAAAATCAAATCTGGATATTGTTGCATACCAGTACTATAACTGGCAGCCAGAGCCCGCAATGACAGTGACGACTGATGTTCTGCAGGCAAATCCGGATCTGGACATTATCTTCAGTGCATGTGACGGCGGATGCCAGGGAGTTGTTTCTGCAATTGAATCAGCCGGCAAGACCGGGAAGATTATGATTACATCGATTGATGGAAGAAAATCTGTCCTGAAATGGATTAAAGACGGTGACAAAGGTGTTGCGGCAACAGTATCCAACGACCCGAGAATTATGGGAAAATGGGCGGTATACCTTGCTGCACAGCAGGCATCCGGTGTCACTACGCCGGCGACGTTTAACGTACCGAATACATGTTATACGAAGAGTAATGTGGACGATGTTTACGATCCGGACTCCACATATTAAAAGGAAAAGGCCGCCAAAGGGCGGTCTTTTACCTTATCAAAGGATTTGCCTTTAAGAAAAGGGAAAGAGGTGGTTAGGTATGGGATTTGCAGTTGAAATGAGACATATAACAAAGGCATTCTCCGGAGTGAAAGCAATAGATGATGTTTCCCTTCAAATCGAGGAAGGGGAAATCCATGCACTGATCGGCGAGAACGGTGCAGGGAAATCTACGCTGATGAATGTATTAAGCGGGAGCTTTTCACATCATACATATGAGGGAGAGGTGCTTGTGGGAGGGAATCAGGTGAAGCTTTTAAGCCCGGATGATGCGAACAAGGCGGGAATTGTCATGGTGCATCAGGAATTGGCACTGATTCCTGAGATCAGTGTTGCTGAGAACGTATTTCTGGGGCATATGCCGGGAAATCATACGGGGATTGACTGGAAAACAGTCTTTAAAAAAGCGGAAGAGGCATTAAAGCGGCTGTCACTGGACATTGATGTGAAATCAAAGGTAAAGTATTTAAGCGTTGGCCAGCAGCAGCTAGTTGAAATTGCCAAGGCAATTATGATGGGCGGAAGGGTACTGATTTTGGATGAACCGACGGCCCCGCTTACAGACCGTGAGACAGAGACCCTGTTCAGAATCCTGAAGGAACTGAAAAATGAGGGAATTACGATCATCTATATCAGCCACAGGCTGGAGGAGATTTTTAAACTTACGGATTCTGTATCGGTCATGAGAGACGGAAAAATGATCGTGACGAAAAAGACAAGCGAACTGACAACGGATCAGCTTGTGTCTTATATGATTGGCCGGGAATTAAAGAATATGTATCCTGATATAGAGACAGAAAAGGGTGATATTATTCTGGAGATTCTGGACTACAGCGTACCCCATTCGGAATATGACGGGAAAAATATCGTAAACCATGTCAGCATGGAATTCAGAAGAGGGGAAATTGTAGGAATCTCGGGGCTTCTGGGGGCCGGACGGACGGAGCTTATGATGGCGGTGACAGGCGGCTACAGAATTCCAGGAAAAGGGAAGATTAAACTGAATGGCAGGGAGATACTCTTTAAGTGTCCAAAAGAGGCGATCCGCTCTGGCATAGGATTCGTAACAGAGGACCGGAAAGGGAACGGTTTGATTGTAGACAAGTCCCTGTGTTTTAATTTAACTCTTGCAGCGCTGGACAAGGTCCGCACAAGACGTATGCTGAACCCAAAGAAAGAGAGTTCCCTTACAGAGAAGTTTATCAAGGATCTGGGGATCAAGTCGGCAGGCATGCATAATCCGGTAAAAAGCTTAAGCGGAGGCAATCAGCAAAAGGTCGTATTGGCAAAATGGCTGGCGACAGACCCCAAGATCTTAATATTGGACGAGCCGACCCGTGGGGTTGATGTGGGTGCAAAATATGAGATCTACACAATTATGAAGGAACTGGCAAAAGCCGGAGTGGCTATTATTATGATCTCTTCCGACCTGCCTGAAGTAATTGGTATGAGTGACCGCGTCTATATCATGAGCGAGGGGAACCTGACAGGGGAACTGAATAAAGAAATGCTGACAGAAGAAAACATTATGAAATATGCAACCAATACTGTAAATGAGCAGAGATAGGTGAGGAGGAATCAAAATATGGAAAAGATTGTTGCCGGAAAAACAGGTCATTTCAAAGCAGGGAAATTTATTAAGAATAATTTTGTTATTATTGCCTTTATTCTTATATTTATATTCAGTTGTTTTGCGACCCCTGTATTTTTAACAGTAGGGAATATTACATCAGTCCTGATCACGAACTCTATTTCTGCAATCTGTGCGCTGGGAATGCTCATGATTATCATCACAGGCGGGATTGACCTTTCAGTTGGCTCGTATGTCTGTATTTGTGTCTGTCTGACAGCAGGTTTTATTCAGAATGGGATGGGGCCCATGGCAATTGCGGCAGTAGGAGGATTAGGGATTTTATTCGGCTGTGTGACCGGAGTTCTGGTCGCTTATGCAAAGGTAGCTCCGTTTATCGTGACGCTTGCTATGACATCCATTCTGAAAGGCCTTGCCTACATGTATCAGGTAGGAGAGAATCGGAGAATTGACGGGACATTCTGGCCGGATTTTATCCAGGGGTCTGTCTTATTCATTCCTACACCGATTTTTATCATGGTATTGGTATTTTTAATTGTACTTTTTGTACTAAATAAAACGAAATATGGAAGAGGGCTCTACGCCATCGGCGGTAATCAGGAGACCGCCAGGCTGGCAGGTATCAATGTAAAAGGATATCTTGTGGCAGTATATGCGATCGGTGGATTTCTGTTTGGATTGGCCGGAATGATTCTTGCGGGACGCCTGAGCATGGGTACAGCAACCGTAGGTGATGGATATGAGCTGGATGCCATCGCATCCGTTGTGATTGGAGGAGCATCCTTATCAGGAGGCACCGGAGGTGCGGTAAAGACTCTGATCGGCGCATTTCTGATGGGAATTCTGATGAATGTCATGAACCTTTTGGGAATTGCATCCTATCCGCAGATGGTCTTCAAGGGAATTATCATTGTAGCGGCTGTCCTTGCTAATCGGAATGACTAGATGCAGGGGGACAGGATCATGACAGGCTCAGTTTACGGAAGTACAGCAAAAAGAGGCGGCCTTGTAGCCAATATTGAGAGGTATGCCCTTAACGACGGACTTGGAGTGCGGACCACGGTCTTTCTGAAAGGCTGCCCCCTGAGGTGCAGATGGTGCTGCAACCCAGAAACACAAAGTAATAAGAAAGAATTCATGTTTTTTGCGGACAATTGTATTGCATGCGGCGCCTGCATGGAAAGTTGTCCTTATGGAGCGTTAAAGACATCACCTGCCGGGGACAGGAATATCTGCAGTGACTGCGCGGACCGGGAATCTCCATTTCCCTGTGTAGAGCAGTGCTTCACGGGATGCAGGAAAATCAGCGGAGAAGAGATGACTGCTGGAGAAGTGACAGCGCTGGTGAAACGGGACATGAACTTCTATCTGAAAAGCGGCGGCGGCGTTACGATTTCCGGAGGGGAACCACTTGCCCAGCCGGAATTCCTGGAAGAACTGCTGAAGTCTCTTAAGGAAAGCTGGATCAACACAGCAATCGAGACCTGCGGGTCGGGGAAGGCAGAGACGATCGAAAGGATTGCCCCTTATGCAGACATGGTATTTTTCGATATAAAGTGCATGGATGACATGAAACATAAACAATGGACCGGCTCCGGAAACAAGCTGATACTGGATAGATTTCTTCTGATGGCGGAGATGGCGCGGAAGTATTCCTTTGACCTGATCGCCAGAACTCCAATTATTTCCGGCTTTAATGACTCGGAGGAGGAAATACGTGCAATCGGAGAGTTCATAAAAAGCGCCGGAGCTTCTGCCGTGGCCGGGTATGAGCTGCTCCCGTACCATAAGCTTGGGAGAGGCAAGTATAAGGCGCTGGGAAGGAGGTATGGTTTAGAAAACCTGACACCTCCCTCCGGGCCGCTGATGGAAAGGCTGAATGCAGCAGCGGGGAGCACAGGTGTGGAGATGTGTAAGTTCTAAAAATGCAGGTGCTTATCCGGTATATTTATTATCCGATGTGGATTTTCGGTGAAACAGAAATGAAAACGTGGGTCCTAATACTTGAAAAAACAGGTTGATTCCACTATAATACTTCTTGTGCTATATCCAAATCACGAAAGCGAGGTATTATCGTTTGCAGAAGGAACAACTGTCGTTTGACACCATAAATCAACAGCAGGCCGTTTTTGGGCCGGAGGATAAATATATTAAGCTAATTGAAAACAGCTTTCATGTGAGCATTGTAGGCCGCGATTCCATGCTGGAAGTCGCAGGGGAATCAGAGATTGATGTCAACTGTGTGAAAGAAGTTTTAGAATGCATGAAGCAGCTCCACACCGGCGGCGCTGCGCTGACGGAAGATACCGTACACCGTCTGATCGAGGAATCCAGGGATGGAGGACTCGATGAAACTTATAAAGCCATGCAGGATGTCGTTACCCTGACTTATAAGCATGGCCCCGTGAAGTGTAAGACTCTTGGGCAGAAGAATTATGTAAAAGCGTTAAAGGAAAATATCGTCACTTTCTGTATCGGCCCTGCCGGAACCGGAAAAACATACCTCGCCGTCGCTCAGGCAGCGGAAGAATTAAAACGGGGGGAAATCGATAAGATCATTATGAGCAGGCCGGCGATAGAAGCGGGGGAAGAGCGTCTGGGATTTCTGCCCGGAGACCTGGCGCAGAAGGTAGACCCCTATCTGAGACCGTTGTACGATGCCCTGGACGATATATTCGGACGCGAAAAATCAGAGAAACATCAGGAGCGCGGTGAGATCGAGATTGCTCCCCTGGCATATATGAGAGGCCGTACCTTAAGCCGGGCACGCGTGATAATCGACGAAAGTCAGAATGCGTCATTTTCCACGCTGAAGATGGCGCTGACGCGCCTTGGCGAAGGCTCAAAGATGGTACTGACCGGTGATGTGACTCAGATCGACCTTCCGAGGAATACAGATTCCGGTCTGGAAAGATGCGCACGGATTCTGGGCGGTATCGATGATATCGCCGTTACGAAGTTATCAAACCGTGACGTAGTCCGCAATAAGATTGTGAAAGATATTGTAAAGGCATTTGAAAAGGAAGAAGAACGTACACAGGCAAGACGTGACAAGAAACGGATCGGATCCGGTCCGAAGACGAGATAGTTTGAAATGGAATGAAAAAGATACATCCGGGGAAAAGATATCCCGGCTGTATCTTTTTCATTTAGTACAGGTGCAAAAGCCTCAAAGTAGCCCCTCTACGCCTACGTTTTTGCGTCTGCACTCTCGAAAAAACATTCTCACCGAACCAGCAAGGTATTTGGATTGTCCTATACTAGGAAGCTTTGTAAAAAAAGCAACTTTACAAGGGAGTGAAATGAGGTGTATAATAGGCTGGAGTTTGTATGTAAAGAATTGGAAATAAAACAATTATAATTCGAACCGGCAAACAGTTAGTAAAGGAGTAACTCATGAGTTTATACATGGAAGAAGAAGGCGGACTGAAGCTGCCTTTCAATACAGAAGATACAGCAAATCTTGTGATTGAGGCGGCGCTGGAATACGAAGGCTGTCCGTATGAGGCTGAGATTAATCTGCTGCTGACCACAGACGAGGATATCCGGGACATGAATCAGATGTTCCGCCAGATAGACAAAGCGACGGACGTGCTGTCTTTTCCTATGCTGGAATATGAGACGCCCGGGGATTTTTCAGAGATGGAAGCGCATTCCCAGGACTGCTTTAACCCAGAATCCGGGGAACTGATGCTGGGGGATATCGTCATATCAAAAGATAAAGTCCTTGAACAGGCAGAGGCTTACGGACATTCTCCTCGCAGAGAATACGCTTTTCTGATTGCCCACAGCATGCTGCACTTATTTGGATATGACCATATGGAGGAGGAAGAACGTCTTCTTATGGAGCAGAAGCAGAGGGACATTCTTGAAAATATTCAGATATTGCGGTAGGGTGTGTTTTGCATTGGAGCAAGGATTATCAATCACACTCTTTGCTAAGTAAACGGAACAGTTGCACGGAGGGAACTTATGGCTGAGTCACATAAGCAAAAAAAGAGAAAAGATGATTTTCTAATGCAGGGTGCGATCCTGGCGATTGCCGGAGTCATCACGAAAATCATTGGTGTTGTATATAGAATTCCCCTGACAAATATTCTGGGGGATGAAGGGATGGGATTTTACGGGTATGCGTTCGAAGTCTATGCACTGGCGCTGCTTCTATCTTCCCTGAGCCTGCCGACCGTAGTCTCAAAGCTTGTCTCCGCGAGGATGGCTATGAGGCAGAGAAGGAACGCATTCCGCGTATTTGTATGCTCCCTGGTGTTTTCCCTTGTGATTGGGGCTGTATTCGCCCTCATCATTTTCTTTGGCGCGGATCTGATTTCCACTCACATCATGGAATCGCCGCTCAGCGCTTATGCCCTGAAGGTTCTGGCGCCCGGGCTTTTTATTGTATCCGTCTTAGGTGTTCTGAGGGGATATTTCCAGGGGCTTGGCACCATGGTACCCACGGCCGTGTCACAGGTAATTGAGCAGATTGTCAATGCGGTTATCAGCCTGGCTGGCGCAAGCATCCTCTTTGGTATCGGGATAAAAGCGGCGGAGAAGCAGAATAACGATCTGATGGGGCCTGCATACGGGGCCGCAGGAGGAACACTGGGAACAATTGCAGGAGCCCTGTCTGCCCTGTTCTTCCTGTTATTTGCCATTTTTGTATACCGCGGTGTCATACGCAGACAGCTCCGCACAGACAGAACCCGCCGTCAGGAGAGCTACGGCCGGATTCTGAAGATTCTTCTGATTACGCTCGTTCCTATTATATTCAGTACTGCGATTTACAACATTAACCAGTTACTGGATATGACAATATTTAATAAAATTATGGCTGCGCAGGGGTATTCGGAAGAAAAATACATGGCTCTGCTGGGAATTTATTCGGGAAAATATAATACACTGCTCAGTGTACCGCTCGCCATGGCCAACGGTCTGGCAGCATCTATTATCCCCAGTCTGACCGGAGCGGTTGCCAGAAATGACCGACCGCAGATTCATAATAAGATTAACCAGTCTGTCCGGTTCACCATGCTCATAGCAATCCCCTGTTTTGTGGGATTTGTGGTACTGGCATCACCGATTATGGTTCTGCTTTTCGGAGATTCCAGTCGTACACCGGCATTGCTCCTCGCGGTCGGATCCATTACACTTGTATTTTACTGTTTATCCACGGTTACAAATTCCGTGCTGCAGGGCCTGGACAAAATATCTGTGCCTGCTAAGAATGCGGGAATATCACTGGTTGTACATATCATTTCCCTGCTGATTATGCTGATTGTATTTAAATGGAATATTTACGCGCTTGTGGGCAGCAACATTGTATTTGCACTTTGCATGTGTATCCTGAATATCAGGGCCATTCACAAGGCGAACGGACACCGTCAGGAGATGGAAAAGACTTTTGTGAAGCCGCTTCTCGCAGCCGTCATCATGGGTGTTGTTACGTATGCCGTGCACCTGGTGCTTGATCTTCTGATCGGAGGCCGTATTCCGACGATCCTTTCGATTTTGGCTGCCGTTGCCGTATACGCCGTGAGTATCTTAAAATTGGGTGCTCTTTCACCGGAAGATATCCGTGATCTGCCCCAGGGACGGAAAATACTGAGGATATGCAGAAAACTGCATCTGCTTCCCCACGGCGGACGGTAGAAACAACAGCCGATAAACTGATAATTTTTTCGAAAAATTGTATAGAATAATAAAAAAAGCCAATACTGTATGAAAAAAGGAGTCGGTCCTTATGAAAATGAAATACTGTATTGGCTTTTTTGCAGGCGTTTTTCTGCTTGTTTCCATGCTGGGGATTGGCTACCAGCTCAGCTACCAGTATATGCTGGACAGGCAGGAAGCCAAGGCTGAAATTCCGGAACAGAAAACGGAAAGCATTACAACAAAAGGGAGTGCCACAAAGAATGAAGGCTATTATATTTGTGAGCTCCATGGATATATTGTAGTTTATCTCAATGACAAGACAACAATTTATGAAGTTACAAGTATTCCGCTTTCAAACCTGCCGGAAGATATGCAGGAGGAAGTCAAGGAAGGAAAACTGATCGAGACGGAACAGGCACTCTACGGATTTTTAGAAAATTATTCGAGCTGATAAGTAGACGAAATCTGTCAAATAGTGTAATATATACTTTGTTCTGCAGCTTTGCTAAAGAAAATGATCTGCAAATAGGAGAAACAAATGGACGAACAAAAGATTAAACGAATCAATGAATTATACAGAAAATCCAAAGCCGAAGGCCTTACCGAATCTGAAAAGAAGGAACAGAAAATCCTGCGCCAGGAATATGTGGATTCTTTCAGGCAGAATCTGCGCAGCCAGCTTGATCGAATTGATATTGAGGAAAAAGATGGGACTGTTGTGAATCTGGGTGAAAAGTTTGGAAACAAAAAAGGAAATTAGGGCAAGGCTAAAAAAAGACAGGGCCTCTCTTCCCGCAGAGATGAGACAGGCCTTCAGCGACAGGATTTTTAAGGCTGTTATCGGACATCCCCTGTATCAGAATGCAGAGGAGATCTATTGTTATGTCGCTTTCCGGGAAGAAGTGTCTACGTTGTCGCTGGTGGAATACTCCTGGAAAATGGGAAAAAAGGTTGCAGTTCCCAAGATCCATGTGGATAACTCCGGGCTTAGAATGGAGTTTTATTATATTGACAGTATGGATGAACTGTCAGAAGGGTATTATGGGATATCCGAGCCGCCGGCAGAGAAAATGGCCTCCGGCAGCCAGGTACTGGTTATTATGCCCGGCGTGGCTTTTGACAGGCGGGGCAGCCGCATTGGTTACGGAAAAGGCTTTTATGACTCTTATCTTGGAAAGCATCCCGAATACCGCCGCATAGCGCTTGCCTATGAGATGCAGTGCCTGGATCGGATTCCTTCTGAGGTACACGATATCCGGCCTGAATGTATCATAACAGAAAAGGAGATTTATACATGCTGACAGGACTTCCGGGCGATCCGGTCATTTTGCTGAGCGTCGTGAATACGAAGCTCAGGGATTATTATCAATCATTGGACGAACTTTGCGATGATTTGGCGATATCCGCAGAAGAATTGGCCGGGAAGCTGAAAATGATAGATTACGAATATGATGCCGCAAGGAACCAGTTTGTCTGACTGCTGTCCGGGGCATAAGTAAAGGGATATTACATATGAAAACAATTGATTTTTCAAAAATTGACTTATTAAAAGAACCGCCTGTCCGAGAGCCGGAAAGGCAGTATTATTTTATAGCAAAAGCAAGAGAATACGTCAGGGAGCAGGCCGAAAAAGCAGGCCATCCTCTGACTTTTTGCGTTGTCACCTTTGGCTGCCAGATGAATGCCAGGGACTCCGAGAAACTGGCTGGTATACTGGAACAGATCGGATACCGGGAGGAAACCGACGAGGAAAAAGCGGATTTTGTAATTTATAATACCTGTACCGTCAGGGAGAACGCCAATCAGAGGGTGTACGGAAGGCTCGGCCAGTTAAACCGTGTCAAAAAAAAGAATCCGCATATGCTGATCGGCCTTTGCGGTTGTATGATGCAGGAACCGGAAGTCGTAGAAAAGCTTAAGAAGAGTTATCGGTTTGTAGATTTGATTTTCGGCACCCACAATATCTATAAATTTGCTGAACTGATTGCTACCCGTCTGGAATCCGGGCGTATGGTCATCGATATATGGAAAGATACAGATAAGATCGTAGAGGATCTGCCTGCAGAAAGAAAGTATTCGTTTAAATCCGGTGTTAATATCATGTTCGGCTGCAATAATTTCTGCAGCTACTGCATTGTCCCCTATGTGAGGGGGCGGGAGAGAAGCCGTAATCCACGCGATATCATCCGTGAGATCGAGGAACTGGTGGCTGACGGAGTGGTTGAAGTGATGCTTCTGGGACAGAATGTAAACTCCTACGGAAAGAACCTGGACCAGCCCATGAGTTTTGCACAGCTGCTCCGGGAGATTGAAAAAATAGACGGACTGAAAAGGATTCGTTTTATGACATCCCATCCCAAGGATCTGTCCGACGAACTGATCGAAGTGATGGGCAGCTCCGAAAAGATCTGCCGTCATCTCCATCTGCCGGTACAGTCCGGAAGCAGCCGCATTCTGGAAAAGATGAACCGCCGCTATACAAAAGAGCATTATCTGGAGCTGGTTGAAAAAATAAGGTCTTCTGTGCCGGACATCTCTCTGACTACGGATATTATCGTTGGTTTTCCGGGGGAGACGGAAGAGGATTTTCAGGAGACTCTGGATGTGGTCAGGAAAGTACGATATGACAGCGCCTTTACCTTTATCTATTCCAAGAGAACCGGCACGCCTGCGGCGGTAATGGAAGACCAGGTTCCAGAGGGCGTGGTGAAGGACCGATTCGACCGCCTCTTAAAAGAGGTGCAGAGTATATCGGGCGAAGTGTGTAGTGTATACACGAATACAATCCAGGATGTACTTGTCGAGACGGTCAATGACCACGATGCGGCGCTGGTAACCGGCCGAATGGGCAATAACCTGCTGGTTCATTTTCCAGGCGGTGAGGACCTGATCGGAAAGATTGTAAGTGTGGAATTAAAAGAATGCAGAGGTTTTTATTATATTGGCGATATGATTAAGAAATAAATTGTTGCTATGCACGCCCGATGAGACGTGCATAGTAACAATAAATTCCACCTATAATTCAATAAAAAACGTCCAGACTATATATAACAGATACGAATGGATATATAGGAGGACGTTTTTTCGGTGAAAAAAGTGAGCGAATACCTGGTACTCTGGACACTGGGCGGAACAATTTATTATACATTTGAAGTCATATTCAGAGGCTTTTCACATTGGTCCATGTTTTTGCTGGGCGGGCTTTGCCTTGTCTTCTTTGGACAGCAGGGACTCTGGGTAAAATGGGAGGATCCGCTTTGGCTGCAGCTGGTCCGCTGCGTGCTGTTTGTGACGGCGGGAGAGTTTATCACCGGGATCATAGTGAATAAATGGCTGCATTGGAACGTCTGGGATTATTCGGATCAGCCTTTTCAACTGTTCGGACAGATATGTGCGCCCTTTACCATCTTATTTTCCGGGCTGAGCGTGTTCGGGATCTTTCTGGCGGCATACCTGCTTTACTGGCTCTATGGAGAGACAAAACCACATTTTCACGTACTGTAATATTTTGCGTAACAGCTCAGACAGGTCTGCGCATTTACTGCGCAGACCGTACGAAAACATGGTGGTTGCAGGCATACAGCCCTTCGCCGCAGGCGAATTTAAATGGGCTGGATGCGTAACAGTTCAGGCCTGTCTGAACTGTTACTATTTTACAAACATGTGTCGGCTCTTTGAGAAAAATTCTCTTTCACAACTTTTTTAAAAATGGTATACTAGTATAAGCCAATCTAAATACCTTACTGTTTCGCTGGCCTGATTTTCCGATAGCACAGACGCAAAAGCCTCAGCGTAGCACCACTACGCCTGCGTTTTTGCGTCTGCACTCTCGAAAAATCATTCTCACCGAACCAGCAAGGCATTTAAATTGTCTTATACTAGAATGGAAATTCAGAAGCGAAAGGAAGTAGAAACGTGGCAGAATTAACACCAATGATGCAGCAGTATATGGAGACAAAGAATCAGTATCCGGACTGCATTTTATTCTATAGATTAGGCGATTTTTACGAGATGTTTTTTGAGGATGCCATTACGGCATCCAGGGAACTGGAGATCACGCTGACAGGCAAAAGCTGCGGGCTGGAGGAGCGGGCACCCATGTGCGGTGTCCCTTATCATGCCGTAGACAATTACCTGAACAAACTGGTCGCAAAGGGCTACAAGGTAGCCATCTGTGAGCAGATGGAGGACCCCAAGCTGACAAAGGGACTTGTCAAACGGGATGTAGTGCGGATTGTCACCCCCGGAACCAATCTGGCCCCGCAGGCACTGGATGAGACAAAGAACAATTATCTGATGTGTATCGTTTACATAGCCGACCGTTATGGCCTGGCCATCTCCGATATTACGACCGGAGACTATTTTGTAACAGAACTTCCCGACAGCGTAAAGCTGATGGATGAGATTTACAAGTTTATGCCCTCCGAAATCATCTGCAATGAATCTTTTTACATGAGCGGCATGGATTTGGATGACCTGAGAAACCGGCTTGGAATCGCTATATATTCTCTGGACGCCTGGTATTTTGATGATGCAGTCTGCAGGAAGAAGCTGCTGGAGCATTTTCATGTATCCTCCTTTGCAGGGCTTGGGCTGGAGGATTATGACTGCGGGATCATCAGCGCCGGAGCCCTCCTTCAGTATCTGCTGGAAACCCAGAAAAACAATCTGTCCCATTTGACCCATATTACTCCCTATACCACGGGAAAATATATGATGCTGGACAGTTCTACCAGAAGGAATCTGGAACTATGCGAGACGCTGAGGGAAAAGCAAAAAAGAGGTTCCCTGCTCTGGGTGCTGGATAAGACCCGGACTGCCATGGGGGCCCGGACACTCAGGAAGTATGTGGAACAGCCTTTGATAGAAAAAGAGGAGGTTCTTCGGCGCCTGGATGCGGTAGAGGAATTAAAGAACAATGCAATCTCTCGCGAAGAGATCCGCGAATACCTGTCGCCGGTCTATGACCTGGAACGCCTGATTACCCGAATCACCTACGGTTCTGCCAATCCAAGAGACCTGACCGCGCTGTGCAGTTCGCTGGAGATGCTGCCGCCGATCAAATACATACTCGAAGAGATGCAGTCCCCGCTTCTGGGAGGAGTGCGCGATGATCTGGATACACTGGAAGATTTGTGTTCGCTGATCAAGGATGCGATCATAGATGATCCTCCGCTTGCGATGAAAGAGGGCGGTATTATACGGGACGGCTACAGCGAGGAGGTCGATACGCTCAGGCACGCCAAGTCAGACGGGAAAGACTGGCTGGCTAAGCTGGAAGAAGAAGAGCGTGAAAAAACCGGTATTAAGAATCTGAAGATTAAGTACAACAAGGTCTTCGGATATTATCTGGAAGTGACCAATTCCTATAAAGATCTTGTGCCGGATTATTATACAAGAAAGCAGACGCTTGCCAATGCGGAGCGTTATATTACACCGGAACTCAAAGAGCTGGAAGACACAATACTGGGGGCAGAGGACAAGCTGTATGCACTGGAATACGAGCTATACAGCGCTGTCCGCGACACCATAGCCGGGGAGGTCGAGCGCATCCAGAAAACAGCCAAGGCGGTGGCGGCGCTGGACGTGTTTGCATCCCTTGCCCTGATTGCGGAACGCAATAATTATGTGCGCCCTAAAATTAACGAAAAGGGCGTAATCGACATCAAGGACGGACGGCACCCGGTCGTGGAAAAGATGATTCCCAATGATATGTTCATCTCAAACGATACCTATTTGGATGATAAAAAGCAGAGAATCTCCATCATCACCGGACCGAATATGGCCGGTAAGTCCACTTACATGCGGCAGGCCGCACTGATCGTTTTGATGGCGCAGCTGGGCTCCTTTGTTCCGGCATCCAGCGCCAATATCGGGCTGGTCGACAGGATCTTTACCCGAGTTGGGGCGTCGGATGATCTCGCTTCCGGACAGAGTACGTTTATGGTCGAGATGACAGAGGTTGCCAATATCCTGCGCAATGCAACCGGCAAAAGCCTGCTTATCCTGGACGAAATCGGAAGGGGAACCAGCACATTTGACGGACTCTCCATCGCATGGGCCGTTGTGGAGTATATCTCCGACACGCATCTGCTGGGAGCAAAAACACTGTTTGCGACACACTACCATGAGCTGACCGAGCTGGAAGGCAAGATAGAAAACGTAAACAATTACTGTATTGCGGTAAAAGAAAAGGGAGACGACATCGTTTTCCTGCGCAAGATCGTGAAAGGCGGGGCGGACAAGAGTTATGGGATCCAGGTAGCCAAACTTGCCGGAGTGCCGGACATTGTCATAGAAAGGGCAAAAGAGATTGTAGAAGAACTCAGTGATGAGGATATCACCACAAGAGTCAGCGAAATTGCCGTCAAAGAACACGAGAGCAAAAAGAAATCCAAGGTCAAAAAATACGATGAAGTTGACATCGCCCAGATGTCTCTGTTTGATACGGTAAAAGACGGAGATGTCCTGGAAGAATTGAAAAATATTGATGTTGGGAACCTGACCCCGATTGATGCATTAAACACGATATACAGATTGCAAAACAAACTGAAAAACCGCTGGTAAAAGCAAAGGGGTCTGACCCTCTTGCAAAGGGGACAACCCCCTTTGCAGAAGGGTCAGACCCCTGGAGCGTGTTTGATAATTCATTGTACACGTCTGACCGCCCCATTTCACGACCTATTTTAGCCAAATTTTATCAACGTAGAACCACTACGCCTCAAAAATTTGGTTAAAACATCTCGCAAAGTGGGACAATCAGCCGTATACATGGTTTATCAAACACACTCTATGGCGGAAAAGGAGAGAAGCTATGCCACATATTCAGGTATTGGATCAGATTACAATTGATAAAATTGCTGCCGGAGAGGTGATTGAGCGTCCGGCCTCTATTGTAAAGGAGCTGGTGGAAAACGCCATTGATGCCCGGGCTACTGCCGTTGTTGTGGAGATACAGGAGGGCGGTATTTCATTTATCCGGATCATGGATAATGGGGACGGAATACTCCGTGAGGACGTGCCAAATGCTTTCCTCAGGCATTCTACAAGCAAGATTCGGGCGGTTGAAGACCTTTCGCACATCGAATCGCTGGGATTCCGCGGAGAGGCTCTTTCCAGTATTGCTGCAGTTACGCAGGTGGAATTGATTACGAAGAGGAGAGAAGATACTTTAGGAACCCGCTATCTAATTGAGGGCGGCAAAGAACAATTGATAGAGGATACAGGCGCTCCGGATGGGACGACCTTCCTGATACGCCAGCTTTTCTATAATGTTCCGGCCAGAAGAAAGTTCTTGAAGACCCCTATGACAGAGGCCGGTCATATACAAGACCTGTTGATGCGCCTGGCGCTTTCCCATCCGGAAGTGTCATTCCAGTTCATCAACAACGGGCAGGAAAAGTTAAGGACAGCGGGTAATGGCCGGTTGAAAGATGTGATCTACAGCATCTATGGACGCGAGGTGGCCGCCAATTTGATTGAGATGGATTACGGGAAAGGCGGGATCCATATTACCGGCTATCTCGGGAAGCCTACCATCAGCCGCGGCAACCGGAATTTCGAAAACTTTTTTGTAAATGGCAGGTATGTAAAGAGCGCCATGATCTCCAAGGCCATAGAGGATGCATACCGTGATTTTGTTATGCAGCATAAATTTCCTTTTGTTGTATTACACTTCCATATTAATGGCGAAGATATAGATGTAAACGTTCATCCCACAAAGATGGAACTTCGGTTCCAAAGACAGCAGGAAGTATACAACACGGTCTATGAAGCCGTGCACAGAACTCTGCTGGAACCGGAACTGATTCCTGTCGTGGATGTCCCGGAACCTCCAAAGGCTGCAGAAGAGGCTCCATCCGGGAGTCCTTTCTTACTAAGACCCAAGGCAGGCGCCGTGTCGGATAAAGGCTCGCCAATGACCGCAGGAAAGCAGGAAAGCGCGGAGATGGCGCCCGAGGAGAAAAATGAAGACTACTTCCTCAAAAAGATGAGGGAAAGAGTCTTGTCTTACCATAACCGCACGTCCTCCGCGGAAGTATCCGATATCCGCCAGATCCACCGGCCGGATGAACAGACATCCCGAATCAGGGAAGCCGCGGAAAAACGCAGGGCAGACGAACAGACAACCCACGATGCAAAGCCCCTGCCGGCAGTAACCATCCGGGAAGCCGGGGATATCCCATCCCCTGCTTCGTCAGATGCAGCACCGACACATCTTTCAGAAGAGCGGGCAGTTTATGGAGAAAATCCGGAACCTTCTGAGAAGCCAAAAGCCACCGAGAAGCCGGAAGCCCCTGAAAAGCCGGAACAGCTGAATCTTTTCGACGAAAAGCTGCTGAAGCGCGAGGTAAAGGCGGAATATAAGCTCATTGGCCAGGTGTTCGATACGTACTGGCTAGTCCAGTTCCATGACAGCCTCTATATCATAGACCAGCATGCCGCCCATGAGAGAGTTCTTTATGAGCGGACACTCAAAGGCATGAAAAACCGGGAGTTTACCTCCCAGTATCTGAGTCCGCCTGTCATCCTCTCCCTTTCCATGCAGGAGACAGAGCTTCTGAATGAGCATATGGACCGGTTTAAAAGAATCGGGTTTGAAATCGAACCCTTTGGTGGCGATGAGTATGCAGTCCGCGCAATACCGGACAATCTGTTTGGTATTGCAAAGAAGGAGCTGCTCCTGGAGATGCTGGACGGACTGGCCGATGGGATTACGACTTCCATGACGCCGGAACTGATTGACGAGAAGGTGGCGTCCATGTCCTGCAAGGCCGCAGTAAAAGGAAATAACCGCCTGTCCGCCATGGAGGTGGATACACTGATCCAGGAGCTGCTGGAGCTGGACAATCCATATCACTGTCCTCACGGACGGCCGACCATTATCGCCATGACGAAACGGGAACTGGAAAAGAAATTTAAGAGGATCATATAAATGAAAAAGCCATTGATTATATTGACGGGGCCGACCGCCGCAGGCAAAACGAAAGCTTCCATCGGCCTTGCAAAAGCAGTGGGTGGAGAGATTATTTCCGCCGACTCCATGCAGGTATACCGGTACATGGACATCGGCTCCGCAAAAATCCGGCCCGCCGAAATGGAGGGAATTCCCCACCATCTTGTAGACGTCCTGGATCCGGAAGAGGACTTTCATGTGGTGCGTTTCCAGCAGATGGCAAAGGAGGCCATGAAAGGAATCTATAAAAGAGGACACATTCCCATAGTCGTGGGCGGCACGGGTTTTTACATCCAGGCCCTGCTCTATGATATCGACTTTACGGAGAATGAGGGGGATACCGCCTGCAGGGAGCATCTGGAGCAGCTTGCCAGGGAAAAGGGAGCTGCATACCTCCACGCAATGCTGCGGGAAAAAGACCCCAAATCAGCCGAAGATATCCACGAGAACAACGTAAAACGCGTGATCCGCGCCCTGGAATTTTATCAGCAGACCGGGATTCGTATCTCGGATCACAATGCAGAAGAACGAAAAAAAGAATCTCCGTACAATTACGCCTATTTTGTGCTTCATGATGACCGGTCACGCCTGTATGAACGGATTGACCGCCGGGTTGACCGGATGCTGGAAGAAGGCCTCGTGGAAGAGGTAAAATCATTAAAGGACCGCGGTCTTGGACGTGATAAAATCTCCATGCAGGGGCTGGGATACAAGGAAATCATGGCGTATCTGGATCAGGAGATGACGCTGGATGAAGCGGTTTATACGATCAAAAGAGACACCCGCCACTTTGCAAAGAGGCAGATTACCTGGTTCAAAAGAGAACAGGATGTCATCTGGCTGAATAAACAGGAATTTGCTTATGATGAGAAACGCCTTCTTGCACGGATGCTGGATGAGCTGGAAAAACGCAGTATAATAGAGAAAGAAGATAGATGAGGATCGCAGTATGAGCTTAGAAATGAATCAGATATATGAAGAATTAGGTATCCAAAAAGAAGTATACGAATTCGGGCGCAAGGCGGAAGAGGAGCTTGCCCCCCGGTTCCGTGAGTTTGAAAAGACTGCGGAATTCAATCAGCTGAAGGTACTGCATGCGATGCAGGTAAACCGTGTTAACGAAGGCTGTTTTCAGTTTGCAAGCGGATACGGTTACAACGACCAGGGCAGGGATACACTGGAAGCGGTGTACGCAAGCGCCTTCCATACGGAAGCCGCGCTGGTCCGTCCGCAGATTACCTGCGGGACCCACGCCCTCGCCCTTGCCCTTGCGGCCAACCTGCGTCCCGGGGACGAGCTGCTTTCTCCCGTAGGCAAACCTTATGACACCCTGGAAGAAGTAATCGGAATCCGCGAATCAAAAGGTTCCCTGGCAGAATACGGCATCAACTACCGCCAGGTGGAACTGCTGGAAAACGGATATTTTGACTATCCGGCAATCAAAGCGGCGCTGAACGAAAAGACAAAGCTGGTTACCATACAGCGCTCCAAAGGCTATCAGACACGTCCCAGCTATTCCGTTCATAAAATCGGAGAACTGATCGCCTTTATCAAAGGGATCAAACCGGATGTTATCTGTATGGTAGACAACTGTTACGGAGAATTTGTCGAAACAATCGAACCGAGCGATGTGGGCGCGGATATGATCGTAGGTTCCCTGATCAAAAATCCGGGCGGCGGTCTGGCTCCCATAGGCGGGTACATTGCCGGAAAGGAGGCGCTGATCGAAAACTGCGCGTACCGCCTGACATCCCCTGGACTTGGCAGGGAGGTCGGCGCATCTCTTGGCGTCATGCAGTCCTTTTACCAGGGATTCTTTCTGGCCCCTACCGTAGTGTGCAGTGCAGTAAAAGGCGCCGTATTCGCCGCATATCTGTATGAAAAGCTGGGATTTGGCGTGATACCTGACAGCAGGGAAAGCAGGCATGATATCATCCAGGCAGTGGAACTGGGAACTCCCGAAGGCGTAATTGCATTCTGCAAGGGCATCCAGGCCGCAGCTCCTGTCGACAGTTACGTAACACCGGAACCCTGGGCCATGCCGGGATATGACAGCGATGTAATCATGGCGGCCGGCGCGTTTGTCCAGGGCTCCTCTATCGAATTGAGTGCGGACGGTCCGATCAAACCGCCCTACGCGGTTTATTTCCAGGGCGGGCTGACATGGCCACATGCCAAACTTGGAATCCTGAAATCATTGCAGAGCATGGTGGACGCAGGAATTATCTCAGCCGAATCCCTGCTGCAATATTAGAGCGTGTCTGAAAATTCATTGCTGCAGGCAGCATTCCACCACAAGGCACAAAGAAGAAAAGGAGGCACATCCATGAATAAAGTTGCAGTAATCGGGGGCGGGGCATCCGGCCTGATGGCAGCCATTACCGCCGCGCGAAACGGCGCCGGGGTCTGTATTCTTGAACATAAGGACCGGGTGGGCAGAAAAATTCTGGCGACAGGAAACGGCAGGTGCAATTTTACGAATCTGCACCAGGAACCGATCTGCTACCACTCTGAAAATGTTCTCTTTCCCTGGAAGATCATTGAAAAATTCAATGCGCAGCAGACAATCGCATTTTTTCTGGAACTGGGCATCTATTCTAAAAACAGGAACGGATATCTCTACCCGCAGTCTGACCAGGCATCCGCGGTCCTGGAAGTGCTGCGCATGGAGGCGCGCCGCCTGGGGATAGAGATCCATACGGAGACAGAATGCAGAGAAATCATTCCGAATAAAAAAGGATTTCTGCTGCAGACAGATCACGGCAGTTTCCGTGTACAGAAGGTCATCCTGGCCGCCGGTTCCAAGGCTGCTCCATCCACGGGTTCCGATGGTTCCGGCTATGGCCTGGCAAAACAGCTGGGACACCGTCTGGTTCCGGTTCTTCCCTCCCTTGTGCAGTTGAAATGCAGAGAGAACTTCTATAAAAGCATCGCCGGTGTTCGTGTCGGAGGAAGCGTGTCTGTCTATACGGACGGTGAATGCCAGGCAAAGGATACTGGGGAGATCCAGCTTACCGGTTATGGCATATCAGGAATCCCGGTTTTTCAGGTCAGCCGCTGCGCCGCGATCGGTCTCTATGAAAAAAAGTCGGTAACCGCAGTATTGAATTTTATGCCTGATTTTACAGAAGAACAATTTCTGGCCTTTTTGAAAAAACGGATTGCCGCCCGTCCGCAAAAAACAGCAGAAGAATTCTTTGTCGGCCTGTTCCATAAAAAGCTCTCCGCACTGTGGCTGAAACTGGCACATCTTGACCCGTCCGCGGCGGTTGGAGACTGGACCGTGGAAGAGGTCCTTGCCCTTGCACGCCTGATACAGCATTTTTCTACGGAAATAACGGAGACCAACTCCTTTGAGCAGGCCCAGGTCTGCCGAGGAGGCGTCAATACGGAGGAAGTCACAGACAATCTGGAATCCCGTTTTGTCCCCGGCCTGTATTTTGCAGGGGAAATTCTGGATGTGGACGGTCTGTGCGGAGGCTACAATCTGCAGTGGGCATGGTCCAGCGGCTATGTAGCCGGAAAGGAGGCTGCCGGTGCTTAGAGTCAGCCAGATCAATCTACACCCGGGGCATACTCCGGAGGAATTAGAGAAAAAGCTTTTAAAAACCCTATCCGTTAAAAAGTCCGATCTGCTTGGATGGCGCATAGCAAAGCAGTCCATCGACGCCCGGAAAAAACCGGATGTGTTCTTTTCCTATACGGTGGATGCCGAGGTCAGGCATGAGAACCAGGTTCTGAAAAGAGCCGGAAAGCAGGTGCGGCAGATCCGTGTCAGCGCCTATCAGCCGCCCGCCCCGGGCAGCATTCCGCTAAGCCGCAGGCCGGTCATCGCAGGCAGCGGCCCGGCCGGAATGTTCTGCGCCTATCTGCTGGCTAAAAGTGGATACCGGCCGCTGCTTCTGGAACGGGGGGGCTGCGTGGAGGAGCGGATCAAAGATGTGGAAGATTTCTGGAACGGCGGCCGCCTGAATTTGTCCTCCAACGTCCAGTTCGGGGAAGGAGGAGCAGGCACTTTTTCAGACGGCAAGCTGAATACACTGGTCAAAGATTCCAAAGGAAGAAACCGCTTTGTCCTGGAGACATTTGCTGCACATGGTGCTCCTGAGCGTATCCTTTTTGAACAGAAGCCCCATATAGGCACCGACGTTCTGATCGATGTGGTCAAGAATATGCGTCAGAGCATACTGGAACTGGGCGGAGAAGTCCGGTTCCACAGCCAGGTGACCGATATCCTGCTGGATTTGGCCGCCCCCTCCGAAGAGCCCCGCATCAAACAGGTCGTTGTAAACAACAGGGAGGCGCTGGACACGGAGCTTCTGGTTCTTGCCGTGGGCCACAGTGCGCGGGATACTTTCCGGATGCTGTATGACAGACAAATCCCTATTCAGGCAAAGTCCTTTGCCGTAGGGGTGAGAATTGAACATCCCCAGTCGATGATCAGCCAGTGCCAGTATGGAAAGACAGACTGCCCGGAACTACCCGCCGCATCCTATAAACTGACGGCACAGCTTTCCAACGGAAGAGGAGCCTATACCTTCTGCATGTGTCCGGGGGGATACGTCGTCAATGCCTCCTCCGAGGAGGGCCGCCTGGCAGTCAATGGGATGAGCTACCACGCGAGAGACGGAGCCAATGCGAACAGCGCGGTCATTGTCACTGTAACACCAGAAGATTACGGGACGGATCACCCGCTTGCAGGCGTGGAATTCCAGCGAATGCTGGAGGAACGCGCATGGAAGGAAGGAAACGGGAAAGTTCCGGTTCAGCGCTTCGGTGACTTCTGCAGCGGCCGCCTCACAACAGAGCCCGGAACAATCCTGCCTCAGATCAAAGGTCCCTGGACCTTCTCCAACGTCAGGAATATTTTCCCGAACGTTCTGGCAGATTCCCTGGAAGAAGGCATCTATGCCATGGATCATAAAATCCATGGATTTGCAAGAGAAGATGCTATGCTTTCCGGTGTGGAAAGCCGAACCTCTTCTCCTGTCAGAATTATCAGAAACGAGGACTTCGAAAGCCCTGCTGCCTCCGGACTATATCCATGCGGAGAGGGCGCCGGGTATGCAGGGGGAATCACCTCTGCAGCGATGGATGGGATCAAGACAGCCGAAGCACTTATTCAGAAATATACACCAAAGTATACTTGAGTAAGTTTAAGCTCTTATCCGACTTCACAAAAAATTAAGAATAGCAGACCTATACATGATTTTTAATTTATGCTAAAATAAATCATTGTATTGAGCCATCCGCAGTCTGAAATAATTATATGAACCAAAACAATACAATGAAAGAGATGTTGGAAGAAGCGCGCCCTTATGAGAAATGCGCCAAATATGGAGCGAGTAATTTGACGGACATTGAATTACTGGCTGTTTTACTGCGTACAGGGACACGGGGAGAGAATTCCCTGCAGCTTGCGGAGAAGCTTCTGCATCCCGATTTTGCCCAGGAGGGCATCCTGAGCATTCATCAGTGGACAAAGGAACAGCTTCTTTTAGTCCGTGGAGTCGGCAAGGTTAAGGCAGTACAGATCCTATGCCTGTCCGAGCTTTCCAAAAGGCTCTCCAAGGCAGCTGCGGAGATTGGGCTGAACTTTACAAGCCCGGCCTCAGTCGCCCGTTATTATATGGAAGACATGCGTCACAAAAGGCAGGAGACCATGAAGCTTCTGCTTCTGAACACAAAAACCCGCTTAATCGGGGAGACTGATATATCAAAGGGGACGGTCAATTCGGCCGTAATCTCGCCCCGCGAGCTGTTTGTAGAAGCGCTGCAGAAAAATGCGGTTTCTATCGTACTGCTGCACAACCATCCCAGCGGAGACCCGACACCGAGCAAGGATGACATCCTTGTTACAAGAAGGATAAAGGATGCCGGTATATTGATTGGGATCGAGCTGCTGGATCATCTGGTGATCGGCAATAATTGTTATATCAGTATGCGGGAAAAGGGACTTATATAAGGATAGGGGAAGGTTATACAATGGCCAGAAATGTATATGGACTCGATTTGGGAACATATGAGATAAAAGTATATGATAAGAAAAAAGAGGAGATCTGGAAAGCCAAGAATGTTATCGCCATGCAGGACAAAAAGTATATTTTTTCCGTAGGCGACGAAGCATATAAGATGTATGAAAAAGCGCCGGATAATATCAAGGTGGTATTCCCCATGCACAACGGGGTGATTGCACATTTTGATGACATGCAGTATCTGCTCCAGAATCTGCTGAAAATGGACCGGCAGTTTTCCCGCGGCGCCGAATACGTAATCGCGGTTCCTACGGACGTGACTGAGGTAGAGAAGAGGGCTTTCTACGACCTCGTATTCCATTCAACTGCAAAAGCCAAATCCGTCCGGATTGTAGAGCGGGGGATTGCCGATGCTCTGGGCATGGATATAGACATCTGGAATGAAAAGGGCATCTTTATCGTCAATATCGGAGGGGAGACAACGGAATTATCTGTGATTGCCTCCGGCGGTATGGTTTTGAACCGTTTGATCCAGATCGGCGGCATCCATTTTGACAATGCCATCACTCATCTCGTCCGGCATAACCGTGACTTTCTGATCGGCCGCCTGACAGCCGAAACGTTGAGACGGGAATTCGGGGTATTTGACCAGGCGGCAGATGCTTCGCTGACTGTTGCCGGAAGAAATCTTATTACGGGTGTTCCGGAGCAGAAAAGCATTCCTATCGGACTCGTCAGGGCGGCCATGAAAGAGCCGCTGTCTGACTGCGTCCGCGCCATCAAATCCATGATAGACAGAACACCCCCGGATGTACGAAGGGGGATTGACCAGAACGGAATCTGCCTGACCGGCGGCCTGGCCAATCTGAAAGGGCTGTCTACATATCTGGAGGAAAGCACCGGCCTTGGAGTGCGGACGGTACAAAATCCTGAGCTCTGTGCAGTAAGCGGGCTCAAGAAGATTATACTGAACAAAGATTACAGTAAGTTAACATATTCCATGTTAGATGAAGATTATAGGTGGCTGAGATAATATGAAAAAGAAAAATCAAACCTCGTCGACAAATAAATACTGGCTGGCAGGGCTTTCTCTGTTCTGCATCCTGCTGGTGGTGCTTTCCGTATTTTCCGACAAAGCGGAGGGGCCGTTCAAAGGGATTGCCAGCGTAACAGTCATTCCCATGCAGAAAGGCATCAATCAGATCGGCACCTGGCTGGGCGACATATGCGACAATTTCGACACGCTGCAGCAGGTGAGGAAGGAAAACGAAAAACTGCAGGCAAAGGTAGATGAACTGATCACCGAGAATAACAACCTGCAGGAGGAAAAGTATGAACTGGAACGGCTGCAGTCGCTGTATAAACTGGATCAGAACTATACCGAATATGAGAAAACAGGCGCCCATGTCATCGCAAAAGATTCCGGCAACTGGTTCAGTACCTTTACCATTGACAAAGGAAGCAATGACGGGATTAAGGTAGATATGAACGTTCTGGCTGGAAGCGGCCTGGTCGGAATTGTCATCAAAACAGGCCCCACATGGTCCACGGTCCGTTCCATCATCGATGACTCCAGCAACGTAAGCGGCATGTCACTTTCCACATTCGACAAGTGTATGGTAAGAGGGGATCTTTCTCTGATCAATGACGGGAAAATCCGTTTTGAACAGATGGAAAACAATGAAAATAAAGTGCAGGTGGGAGACCAGATCGTCACCTCTCATATCAGTCCCAAATATCTTCAGGGAATCCTGATTGGTTATATCAGTGAGATCACCGTAGATTCCAATAACCTGACCCGCTCCGGATATATTACACCCGTCGTGGACTTTAAGAACCTCCAGGAGGTGCTCGTAATTACAACAACAAAGGCGGATCTCACAGGTAAGGACGCAGAAGAATAATGAAAAGCAAATGGAAGTATGCAATATCCGGCAGGAAAGGGGAATACGGCAGATGAAAAAGATGAAGGCAAAAAGAGCAGGCGTAACGGCGGTTATACTGATTGTATGCTATCTGCTGCAGTGCACGCTGTTCCCGCACCTGGCTCTCGCTTCTATCAAACCAAACCTTATGATTATTCTAACAGCTTCTTTTGGTTTCATGAGAGGTTCAAAGGACGGGATGCTGGTCGGCTTCTTTTCCGGCCTGCTTATGGATATCCAGTTTGGCGGAATCATCGGATTTTATGCCCTGATCTATCTGCTGCTGGGATTTGTCAACGGCCTGTTTCAGCAGGTATATTACGACGAAGACGTCAAACTGCCGCTGTTACTGATTGCAGCAAGCGAGTTCCTATACGGACTTGTCATTTACCTGTTGATGTTCATGCTGCGCAGTGAATTTAATTTTATATACTATTTCAGTCATAATATCATTCCGGAGCTCATATATACTATTGTGATTGCTCTCGGATTATACCCATTGATTTTATATTTTAACCATAAACTGGAAGCAGATGAAAAAAGGAGTGCAAGTAAATTTGTTTGAGCGTATAAAAGATGCAATTTATCGGATCGTAAAGTCACGGCTGTTTGTTTTAATCCTTGCATTCTGTATCTTATTTGCGGTACTGATCAACCGCGTATTTTATCTTCAGATTGTAAAAGGACAGTATTATCTGGACAACTATAAGCTGCAGATCCGAAAGACCCGGGAGGTGCCGGGCACACGAGGCAATATCTATGACAGAAACGGCAACCCCCTGGCCTATAACGAGCTGGCGTATTCCGTGACAATAGAAGATAATATCACCGCCGACACCCGGAAAGAAAAGAACCGGATCCTGAATGAGATCCTGGATAAGATCATAAACATCGTGGAGTCCAATGGGGATTCCGTAATCAGCGACTTTGGAGTGGTTCTGGATTCTGCGGGAAATTATGAGTTTACACAGACAAACGAGACGCTTAAGCTGCGTTTTATCGCGGACGTCTATGGGCTCAAAACAATTGACGAGCTGAAGGACAAGCAGCGCAATGCATCCGCAGAGGATATCATCAATTATCTGTGTACGGATGAAACTTATGGTTACGGCCTGGATGTCAAATCACTGGACAAGACGTATATCCTGAAAATGGTGAATCTCCGATACGCAATCGGCCTGAACAGCTTTCAGAAATATATTCCGACTACACTGGCCACCGATGTAAGTGATGAGACCGTGGCCTCTATTATGGAGAATCTGGACCAGTTGGAAGGGGTGGATATCGCGGAAGATTCCATGCGCCGTTACACGAACAGCAAGTATTTTGCTTCCATCATCGGCTATACCGGTAAGATATCACAGGAAGAATATAACTCCCTGGATAAGGATCAGAAAAAGAAATATTCCCAGACCGATATTATCGGCAAATCAGGGCTTGAGCAGACCATGGATGAGGTGCTCCAGGGCACAAAGGGACAGACGCAGTATTACGTGGACAGTGTCGGCAAGGTAACTGAGACGGTCAGCAGTAAAGACCCGGAAGCCGGCAATGACGTCTATCTAACAATTGACAAAGACCTGCAGGAGCAGACGTATCAGCTGATTGAAGAAAAACTGGCCGGAATTGTGCTGTCCAAGCTCAGTGACCAGATGAATTATGACCCGAGTCAGACGAGCGATTCGTCCCATATTATCATTCCTGTGGATGATGCCTACAATGCATTTATCGCAAATGAGATTATCGATGAGACACATTTTGGGGCAGACGATGCCAAAACAGTAGAAAAACAGGTATATGGAATCTTTTCTGACAGAAAAACTGCGGCGATCCAGGAGATCATCGGAGAGCTGAATAACAGCGGCGCCGCTGCCTATAAGGATCTTTCGGCTGAGATGAAAGCCTATATGGATTATGTCTCTATTGACGTCCTGCAGGAGGCCGCAGGGGTTTTGATGCAGGATTCCATTGATACCGGTGATGAGATATATAAACAGTGGACAACGGATGAGACGATCAGCCTGAACCAGTATCTGAATTATGCAATTTCCAAGAACTGGATTGATACATCAAAGCTGTCTGATTATGTCTCAGCAGAGAAATATTCCGATTCCGCAGAAATTTATCAGGGAATTTTAACATTTTTACAAGATTATTTGGTTTCAGATGTTAATTTCGACAAACTTCTCTACAAATATCTTATAAAATCAGGTAGTATCACTGGCGGTCAGGTCTGCGCCATGGTATATGAGCAGGGTGTCCTGCCCATGGATGAGGGAACATATAACGGTCTGATTGACGGCAGCGTAAATTCTTACGCATGGCTGCGCCAAAAGATCCAGAGTCTGGAGATTACGCCCGGGCAGCTTGCACTGGAACCTTGTACAGGCTCTGCCGTTGTCAGCGACCCGAATACTGGAGAAGTGCTGGCGTGCGTATCCTATCCCGGATACGATAATAACCGGCTGGCCAACACCATGGACTCCAAGTATTATAATCAGCTTGTAACCGGGCTTTCCCGCCCGTTTTACAATAATGCAACACAGGAACGCACTGCGCCGGGTTCCACCTACAAGATGCTTTCTTCTGTGGCAGGGCTAACGGAAGGCGTCATAGATGGCGGTTCGTATATTAACTGCTCCGGCGAATTTGACAAGGTCACGCCAAGCCCGAGGTGCTGGGTCTATCCCGGGGCCCATGGTATGCTTGATGTTGTCGGAGCCCTTGAGGTTTCCTGCAATGACTTTTACTATGAAGTCGGATATGACCTGGGACTTGATAAAGATGGTAATTACGACAGCGATAAAGGCGTCAAAGCGCTCGCAAAGTATGCGGAAGAATTCGGGCTAGGTGAAAAATCGGGCATCGAAATACCGGAATCAGAACCGCAGATATCGGATGAATACTCCGTGCTGTCCGCAATCGGACAGGGCACTAACAACTATACGGTCAGTCAGCTGAACAGATATGTGTCAACTGTAGCAAATAAGGGGACTGTATATAAGCTGACCCTGTTGGATAAGACAACGGATGTCAACGGTAAGATCATCAAGCAGTATGAACCTGTCGTCACGAACGAGATTAAAGATGTAAGCAGTACCACATGGGATCTGGTTCATCAGGGAATGATCGCAATGATCGGTTATACATCCAGTTTTTCGGGATTGGAGATTTCCATGGCGGGTAAGACAGGTACTGCGCAGCAGAGCGAGATCCATCCGGATCATGGTTTGTTTGTTGGATTTGCACCTGCGGAATCTCCGGAGATTGCAATTTCAGTGCGTATCGCAAACGGTTACAGCTCATCCTACGCTGCCGAGATCGGCAGGGATATTGTCAGGGCGAACTTTAAGCTTGCCGACAAAGAAGAATTGATCACTGGTTCTGCCGCACAGCTTGGTTCAGCTATTGCAGGCGACTAAGTACTACATTGCGCAGGTTCCGGTGCTTATAGTACCAGAAAAGGATGTGAAGAAGATACATGGACAAGCTGGTAACAATTAAGAGCAACAGATATGGGATTGAGGTTCATCTGAATCCGGAAGTGCCATTTGACGTTTTACTGGAAAGCGTGGCCTCTAAATTCAAAGACTCGGCGAAGTTCTTTGAGGGGGCCAAGATGGCGGTTACATTTCTGGACAGGAAGCTCTCAGACCAGGAAGAACAGGCGGTCCTTCATACGATCGCCGAGATAACGGGGATTGACATTGTCTGCATTATAGACAGGGACGAGACCAATGAATTGACATACAAAAGCATTGTAGAGAATACGCTCACCAATATGCAGAAACGGGAAGGGCAGTTCTACAGAGGTACTTTAAGCAAAAGACAGGTGCTGGAATCCGATTCGAGCATCATCATTCTTGGTGATGTTGAGCTGGGTGCTAAAGTAATTGCCAAAGGAAACGTTGTCATTGTTGGTTCTCTGTCTGGTTCAGTCCATGCAGGAGCTGCGGGCAGCAGAGATGCGTTCATCGTAGCTCTGGCCATGCAGCCGAAACAACTTCGAATTGGCGATATTGAAGCAAAGCGTCAGGTCATCTATCAGGAAAGCCTCAGCATCCGGGGGCCCAAGATAGCGGTGGTTGACGGACGCAGGATTTACGTGGATCCACTTGTGGACGAATAGAAGTTGTAGGAGGAAGAAAACATGGGAGAAGTAATTGTCATCACATCAGGAAAAGGCGGGGTCGGAAAGACGACAACGACAGCAAATATTGGAATTGGTTTATCGCAGCTTGGTAAAAAAGTCATCGTGATCGACACGGATCTGGGCCTGAGAAACCTGGATGTCGTTATGGGACTGGAGAACCGGATTGTATATAATCTGGTGGATGTCATCGAAGGCAGCTGCAGGCTGAAACAGGCTTTAATTAGGGATAAACGTTTTCCGGAGCTGTACCTTCTGCCGTCTGCCCAGACCAAGGACAAGACAGCCGTATCTCCTGAGCAGATGCGCAAATTAATCGCTGACATAAAAGACGAATTTGATTACATACTTCTGGACTGCCCGGCAGGGATTGAGCAGGGATTTGAGAATGCTGTGGCAGGGGCCGGCAGGGCGATTGTGGTCACAACTCCGGAAGTATCTGCCATACGGGACGCGGACCGGATCATCGGCCTGCTGGAAGCACATGGCATCAAGAAAAACGACCTGATTATCAACCGTCTCCGTGTGGATATGGTAAAGCGCGGAGATATGATGTCCGTGGATGATGTAACCGAGATACTGGCCATCAATCTGCTGGGTGTGATTCCGGACGACGAACATGTTGTCATCGCAACCAATCAGGGCGAGCCAATCGTAGGAGCCGACTGTATGTCCGGACATGCCTATCATAATGTATGCAGGCGCATCCTGGGGGAAGAACTTCCAATTGAAGATTTCAACAAACCGGAAGGTATTTTTGCAAGATTTTCCAGCCTATTTAAAAAGAATTAGGAGGGAATATTATGAGTGTACCATCTGTTCACGTTGCAAAAGAAAGATTGAAAACCCTGCTTATGGCAGACAGAATGCAGTGTACACCCGAAACAGCGGAAAAATTTTCTTCAGATATGTATCATACAGTTTCCAAGTATCTGGAAGTAAAACCGGAAGATTTTCACATGAAGATAACCCATTCAGATATACATATTAAGATTACAGGAGAGAACTATTGAAATTTAATTTTCTGAATATTAAGCAAAGGTATAACTTAAAAGATTATAAATTCAGCCTTGTAGCACTTGTGACCACAATCTCTATTATCGGGATCTTTGTGGTGGGAAGTGCACAGGCATCTGTGCAGGGAAAACAGATTGCCGGTGTTGTGATGGGTACGATTGCCATGATCGTTATTTCGCTGATAGATTACGAATGGGTCCTGAATATGTACTGGCTTTTATACGGCGTGAATATCGTTCTGCTTCTGGCGGTGCTGTTTTTCGGTGAGAATATCAATGGAGCTACCAGATGGCTGAATCTCGGATTTGTCCAGTTTCAGCCGTCTGACCTGACTAAGATCATAACGATTCTGTTCTTTGCGAAGTTTCTGATGGAGCGGGAACAGGCGATTAATAATAAAAAGACGATTATCCAGGCGGCCGCGCTCATCCTGCCTTCCCTGATCCTCATATACAAGCAGCCAAACCTTTCAAACACGATCTGTCTGGCAACCGTATTTTGTATTATGTTATATATGGGAGGCTTAAGCTACAAGTTTATCGGTACTGTCCTGGCAATTACCATACCGACTGCTGCGCTGTTTCTGACCATTGTCGTACAGCCTAACCAGCCCTTTTTGAAAGATTACCAACAGGCGAGGATCCTGGCCTGGCTGGAGCCTGAAAAATACGCTACAGATGAAGCTTATCAGCAGATTAACTCTGTGATGGCCATCGGTTCAGGACAGTTGTCGGGTAAGGGCTATAACAGCAATACCACGACCTCTGTAAAGAACGGAAATTTCATTTCCGAACCCCAAACGGATTTTATTTTCGCAATTATTGGAGAAGAATTAGGATTTGTGGGTTGTTGTGTGGTCATAATTTTGTTATTATTAATTGTAATAACGTGTATTTTGATAGGAGTAAAAGCAAAAGACACAGGAGGGCGGCTTATCTGCGGAGGCGTCGCCACACTGATAGGAGTGCAGAGTTTTATCAATATCAGTGTGGCTACTCAGATATTCCCGAATACAGGAATTTCCCTGCCTTTTGTGAGTTACGGAATGACTTCTGTCGTATGTTTTTATATGGGGATCGGCTTTGTGCTGAATGTCGGTCTGCAGCCCAATAAATATCAGTAGAGGAGATTACAGGACATGAACATAGGATTAGTAGCACACGATGCAAAAAAGAAATTAATGCAGAACTTCTGCATAGCATACAGGGGGATTTTGAGCAAGCATCATCTGTTTGCTACAGAGACAACAGGGGCTCTTGTGGAAAGCGTCACAAACCTGAATATCCATAAATATCTTGCGGGCCATTTAGGCGGGAAGCAGCAGATTGGAGCCCAGATCGAACACAATGAAATGGATCTGCTTATCTTTTTCCGGGATCCGCTGACACCGCGCTCCCATGAGCCGGATGTGAACGATATTGTAAGACTATGTGATATGTACAATATACCTATTGCAACGAATATAGCAACCGCGGAGGCTTTGATTTTGGCATTAGACAGAGGAGACCTGGACTGGCGTGAGATGTATAAGTAAAAAAGCTGTTCTTGCTCTGTGCCTGTTTCTGTCCGTGCTCATCACAGGATGCAGCAAGGAAGTACTAAAAACAGAAGTATACGAACAGGAACAGTATAACCGTTCACTATACAGAGGAACCCTGTCAGCGGCCGGTCTGTGTGTAACAGACACCGATGTTGCCCTGGAGGGTTACAGTGCGGACCCGAGCCTGCATGCTGCGGGTCTTTTTGATATAAAAGATAAGAAGGTACTTTATGCCAGTAAGATTCATGAAAGACTTTTTCCGGCCAGTACAACAAAGATTATGACAGCCTATGTGACGCTGAAATACGGGAATCTGGAGGATACGGTAACCGTTGGCCCCAATGCAACTCAGTTTGCCGAGGACGAGCAGACATGCGGCCTTCAGACCGGAGATACGGTTTCACTTTACGATCTGCTCTGCGGGCTTTTACTCTATTCCGGCAATGACTGTGCGGTGGCGATCGCGGAACATGTGGCCGGCAGTGTGGAAGCATTTGCAGATATGATGAATGCGGAGGCCGTTTCCCTGAGAGCAACCAATACTCATTTCGTCAATCCCCATGGCCTGCAGGACGATAATCATTACACTACGGCATACGATTTATACCTGATCTTCAATGCCTGTATAAAGGATCAGCGTTTCATGGATATCATATCGAAGGAATCCTATACTGGAACACTTACCTCATCGGACGGAAGCGTACGCAGTGAGGTGTGGGAGGCTACCAATTTTTATTCCCAGGATCTGATTCCCGATCCGGAAGGCGTCCAGGTTATCGGAGGTAAAACAGGGACTACCGACGAAGCCGGCTCCTGTGTCATCTTATACAGCAAGGATTCGCAATCCGATCCCTATATATCCATTATAATGGGGGCGGGGACAAAAGATCTCTTGTACGGCCAGATGAGCGCGATGCTGTCTGCAGGCGAAAGACCGGCTGCAGCCGCAGAGGCAGTCGATTAGGCATAGATAACTATCTCAGACTAAAAGCAAAGAACCCGATGGACGGACGCACCTAAAACGGCATGCCCTTCCACCGGGTTCCCTGTTATTTCGCTCCTTTGAAGCGACCTTTTTCATCTACTCTGACATGTTTTTGATTCTGCCGAACAAGCTGATGAGGTAAAGACCACACAGGCCGACAATCGTATAAATTATTCTGGAAAGCCAGCTTAAATTTCCAAAGAGAAAGGCTACTAAATCAAATCGAAAAATGCCAACCAGAAGCCAGTTGACCGCCCCGATAATCACAAGTGTCAGAGCAGTGTTATCAAACCACTTCATATTATTTCCTCCTTTTCAATATCAATGCTCTTATTATTGCCACAAAAACTGGAAATATACATTTAAAAATGTTATACTGGTAAAGTTATCATAATAATAGTATCATTTTGAAATTTGATTTACGGTACAGGAGGAAGATTAGTTTGGCATCACGGAAGGACAATTCCATCAGTATTAATAAGTATAAAAGAAAACGCGAGATGAATATCGGCATCTTTATTTTTGCAATTGTATTTATCTATCTTATCGTAACGATTGTCATGTATGCTGCTGCAAAGAAGATCTCTGTTTATGAGGTAAGAGAAGGCAGTATTCTGACGGACAATTCCTACACAGGGCTCATCCTCCGTGAGGAAACAGTGGTTCATGCAGAGAATTCAGGGTATATCAATTATTTTCAGAACGAGAACAGCAAGATCAAGGCCGGAGCGAATGTCTATGCGGTTACCTCGCAAAAGTTATCCTATCCGGAGGAGACGAGCACGGAGACTTCTCTGAGCACAGAAGAACAGAATACACTGATCGTAAAAACGCAGAGCTTTAACGAGAATTTTAATCCGCAGAAGTTCTCCTCTGTTTATTCCCTGAAAAACGAAATCGACAACACCCTGCAGAATGCTTCTAATCAAACCAAGACAGCGCAGATGGATGCTGTGCTGTCCCATAACGGTGCGGGCGCAGATGTATATCAGACACCGCGGGACGGAATTATGGTGCTTGATTTTGACGGCTGTGAGTCCTTAACCGCAGATTCATTCAAAAAAGCGGACTTTGACAGGAGCAGCTATAAAAAGGTGAGCCTGGAAGATAATATGCAGGTCAAGAAGGGGGAGCCAGCTTACAAACTTGTCACAAGTGAAAAGTGGTCTGTGATCATAGAATTGGACAAGGATATGGCGGGCAAACTGGCTGATACGACCTACATAAAAACCAGAATAGATAAGGACAGCGAATCGATCTGGGCAGACTTTTCCATCCTGAAAAAAGACGGAGAGTACTATGGACGGCTGGATTACGATAACTCCATGATCCGTTATGCCGGAGACAGATTTTTAAATATAGAGCTCATCCTTGAGGATGAGAGCGGACTGAAGATTCCGAAAAGCAGTGTTGTGGAGAAAGAGTTCTTTGTGGTGCCCGCAGAGTATATCACTACGGGCGGCAACAGCTCCGCTTCGGGAGTCATGGTTCAAAAGCGAGGCGGCAATGCAGTGTTCCAGGCCGCTGACATTTACAAATCTACGGAGGATGGCAGTGTATATCTCAGCACTTCCATGTTGAAGAAGGGCACCGTCCTTGTAAAGCCCGAATCCGCGGAGACATTAGTCCTGTCAGAGACACAGCCCCAAAAGGGTGTATTTAATATTAACAAAGGCTATGCTGTTTTCCGGCAGGTTACGATCCTCGCAGAAAGCGATGAATATTATATTGTCAAGGAAGGGGATTCCTACGGACTTTACAATTACGACCATATCGTCCAGGATGGAGATTCCGTGGATGAGGACGAGGTCGTCTATTAACTATATTATATAAGCAAGGAGTGTTATTTATGTTGAAAGAGCAGTTGCAAGAAGTAGAAGAGAAGATACAGGCAGCCTGTGACCGCGCAGGGAGGCAGCGCAGTGAAGTGACTTTGATCGCGGTCAGCAAGACCAAACCCATTGCAGTACTTCAGGAGGCATATGATATAGGCGTCAGAGTATTCGGAGAAAATAAAGTCCAAGAGCTTACGGAAAAGTATGAAGCCCTTCCGGATGACATTCACTGGCATATGATCGGCCATCTTCAGACCAATAAGGTAAAATACATCGTAGATAAGGCAGAACTGATCCATTCTGTGGATTCTGTAAAGCTCGCTCAGGTTATTGAGAAAGAGGCAGAAAAGAAAAACTGCATCGCCAGTATCCTGATCGAAGTCAATGTAGCAGGCGAAGAAAGCAAGTTTGGGCTTAAAGTTGATGAAGTAATTCCATTTATAGAAAAAATTGCCTCATTTAAGCATATTCGTGTATGCGGACTCATGACAATCGCTCCATTTGTTGAAAATCCAGAGGATAATCGCCCGATTTTCGAGAATTTACATAAATTATCTGTTGACATTAAGAACAAAAACATTGATAATGTTAATGTGAGCATACTTTCAATGGGGATGACCAATGATTACGAGGTCGCAATAGAAGAGGGCGCGACCATGGTTCGTGTAGGAACCGGAATCTTTGGTGCCAGAGATTATGCCGTTAAGGCATGAGGATCTGGAACAGAAAGTATATTTTCAAAAAAAATTTATGCATTAAGAGGGCATAAGATAGGAGTGTAAACATGGGTGTGTTTGACAAATTTTTGGACATCATGAAATTGAATGATGATGAATACGATGACGACGATTTCTATGATGACGAATTTGAAGATGATGACTTTGACGAAAAACCACGCCGTTCTCTTTTTAATAAGAAAAGCAAAGAGGAATACGACGATTTTGATATCCAGGAGGATAAAAGATATGCTCCTGCAAACAGCAGCAACAGCAAAGTAACCCCGATGCGTCAGCCGGCTTCCAGACGCAATGCCAACATGGAGGTCTGCGTGGTAAAGCCTACATCAGTAGACGATTCCCGCGAGATTACCGAGACACTGCTGGCAGGGCGTACTGTAATCCTGAACCTGGAGGGCATGGATCTGGAGATTGCGCAGAGGATCATCGATTTCATCTCCGGAGCGACTTTCGCAATCAGCGGAAACCTGCAGAAGATTTCCAACTATATATTCCTTGTAACACCGACGAATGTTGATATTTCAGGTGATCTTCAGGATCTGCTCGGCGGCTCTATGGAGACAGCTAATGTAAGAGGAAGATATTAATTCTGGCATGGAAAAAGAAGAACAGCTTTTGGAAAAACGGCTGATTGAGCTGTCAAGGACGGCGTATCACCGTGACATCATTACATATTCGGATTTTTTGAATTTGAATGAACTGAATATTTTGCATTCTTTGCCGAAGGACAGGCTGTATACTCGCTATGTGACTTTCGGCGGATATGACACAGCAGAGCGTCAGATGGCAGCATTCCTACCTGATGCTCTTTATTTGCGTGGCAGCAATGACACAGTAGACATGGAAGCCCTGGGATTTCCTATTTCTGTTCTTTGTATTGAGCCGCTGCATGAGAAATATGCGGAAGAACTAACGCATAGAGATTATCTGGGCGCCGTGCTGAATCTGGGAATAGAGCGCTCCAGACTGGGCGATATTTTGATTGAAGGTAATAAGGCCATTCTGTTTGTGGAAACCGGCCTGAGCGTTTATCTGCAGGAGCAGCTGACCCGGGTCCGCCGCACAAGCGTTATGCTCCGGGAAGAAAGCGTGCAGGACTTCCAATTTACGCCCCGCTTTGAGGAAATCAAAGGTACTGTGGCCTCCGTCCGGCTGGACAGCCTATTGTCCCTGGCCTTCTCCTCCTCACGGACACGCCTGAGCGGCCTGATTGAGGGCGGTAAAGTATTTGTCAATGGAAAGCTTATGACGACAAACGGGTTCCATGTGAAGGAGGACGATATTATTTCCGTGAGGGGCATGGGAAAATTCCAGTATAAAGGCATCTTGTCCCGCACAAAAAAGAATAGAATTTTCGTAATCATCCATAAATATATATAGCGCCGGATTGCTGTGCGCCATACATGACTTTAATTAAGAAAAGGAAAAACCATGAAAGATAAGAATACAAAATCTATACAAAGCTATCTGCTGGCCGTCCTCGGCTGTATTGTCCTGACCGTGCTGGATCAGCTTACAAAATGGCTTGCCGTCATACATTTAAAAGATCAGGAGCCATTCGTGCTATGGAAAGGCGTGTTTAAGCTGGAATATCTGGAAAACCGGGGCGCAGCATTCGGAATTATGCAGGACAGGCAGATTCTTTTTGCTGTAGGAGCAGTCGTGATCGTATGCCTGATCGGCTTTATTTACGGAAGGATGCCGCATACGTCCCGCTATTACCTGCTGCGCATCTGCGCGGTAATGATCTGCGCCGGGGCTATCGGTAACATGATTGACAGGCTGCGGCTGAATTATGTGGTGGATTTTTTCTACTTCGAACTGATTAATTTTCCCATCTTTAATGTAGCGGACTGCTATGTAGTGGTTGCGTGTATCCTCTTTGCTTTTGCCATTCTTTTTTACTATAAAGAGGACGAGCTGAGCTGCTTTTCGCTGAAGAAAGGATAAAATGCCTATGGAGGAATTATATTTTACTGCCGGATCAGCCGGTGTCCGGATTGACAAATTTCTTGCCGAAGCCATTCCGGATCTCTCCAGATCCCATATTCAGAAGCTGATCACGGCAGAGCTGGTGACCGTCGGTGATAAGGCTGTCAAGGCCAATTATAAAACTGCAGTAAATGATGAGATAAAAGTACAGATCCCAGAACCGGAAATACCCGATATTCAGCCGGAAAATATTCCTCTGGACATTCTATATGAGGACAGCGAGATTCTGATTGTGAATAAGCCCAAGGGAATGGTTGTACATCCCGCCCCGGGTCATTACAGCGGCACGCTGGTCAATGCGGTCATGTATCACTGCAGAGATAATCTTTCAGGCATTAACGGTATTGCAAGGCCGGGAATTGTCCACCGGATTGATATGGACACGACAGGATCCCTGCTTATCTGTAAGAATGACGCTGCACACCAGTCACTGGCCGAACAGTTGAAGGAACACCACATTACCCGGAAATACCATGCCATTGTGTACGGCAATCTGAAGGAGGATGACGGAACTGTAAATGCACCGATCGGCAGGCACCCCACAGACAGGAAAAAGATGAGCACAAGGGCCCCTCACAGCCGCAGTGCGGTGACACACTATAAGGTGCTGGATCGTTTCGGAGATTACACCTACATCGAATGTGAACTAGAAACCGGACGTACACATCAGATCCGGGTGCATATGGCCAGTATCGGGCATCCAATCGTGGGAGATGCCGTCTACGGCCCTGCCAAATGCCCGTTTAAACTGCAGGGGCAGACACTGCATGCAAAGGTTCTCGGCATCATACATCCGGTGACGGAAGAGTATATGGAATTTGATGCGCCGCTTCCGGAATATTTTCTCCAATTATTGAATAAGTTAAGACACCGGTAATGGAACAGTTCAGACCGTCCGAATTATTACCCGGTAATTATGAAAATTGCACAATAAATTCAATTCATGTTGTAAAAAACAGCGTCATCTTGTATAATAATTGTATAAAAGTTATTCCACGAAAGGACAACATATGCTGGTTTGACGTAAAAGGAGAGTGACTGATATGAAAACTAACACAATCATTACAATTGGCAGACAGTACGGCAGCGGAGGGCGAGAGATTGGCTACAAGGTAGCGGAACATCTTGGAATTAAGCTTTACGACAAAGAGATGCTGGCAAGGGCCGCCAAAGAAAGCGGGATCTGCGAAGAGATCTTTGAATCCCATGACGAGAAACCAACGAACAGCTTTCTGTACTCATTGGTGATGGATACCTATTCCATGGGATATTCCGGCAGCACCTATTCCGATATGCCGATCAACCATAAAGTGTTCCTGGCTCAGTTTGACGCAATCAAAAAGATTGCGAACGAGGGGCCGTGTATCCTGGTCGGCCGATGCGCAGACTATGCATTAGAATCCTACGAGAATGTAGTCAGTGTATTTATCCATGCAGATCTGGATGCCCGTGTCCGCAGAATCGCACGGATTCACGATATGACAGATGCCAAGGCAAAAGACATTATAATTAAGACAGACAAAAAACGTGCCAGCTACTACAATTATTATACGAATAAAAAGTGGTCAGATGCCGAAAGCTACGAATTATGCCTGAACAGCGGGGAACTCGGCGTGGAAGGGACAGCACAGGCAATTGAACAGTACGTAGCCTTAAAAGAAGGCATGACATCTGCAAAGAGAAAGCTATAGAGAAGTATTCACATATTCCATAAGAGCCGGAAACGCCGGACAGCAGTTTTCATAACGCTGTCCGGCGTTTCCGGCTCTTATCTGATATGGGGAATTCTTTCCGGCCATCCTTTGATATTGCCGTTCAATATCGCGTGAAACATTCTTTCCCTTGCACCGGGATGCTCCGTATTGAGCTGCTTTACCAGTTCTTTCGCATACTGCCTCTTGGTATATCCGTCAACAGGACATTTGCTGTTCACTACGGGCAGATGATACTTATTCTTAAACCCGATCACATCCGCTTCATCGATAAACATAATGGGCCGGATAACGGTCAAATCCATGCGGTCCAGATAAGTCTTCGGTGAGAAGGAATGAAATCTTCCTTCAAAGATTAATGAGAGCAGCATAGTTTCAATAATATCGTCCTTGTGATGGGCGTACGCAACCTTATTGCAGCCCATTTTTTTAACTGCATCGTTAAGCGCCCCCTTGCGCATCTTTGCACAGAGTGAACATGGATTGGCTTCTTTTCGCACATCAAACAGAATGTGATAGATCTCAGAATCCACAATATGGTAGGGCACTTCCAGTTCCATGCAAAGCTCTTTGATAGGAGTTAAATCGAAGTTCTCGAATCCCAGGTCCACCGTGACAGCACTGAGTTCGAACTGTTTCGGATAAAACCGTTTCAGGCCATGCAGGGCATAGAGCAGCGTAAGGCTGTCCTTTCCGCCGGAAATTCCCACTGCAATATGATCGCCTTCCTGGATCATGGCATATTCATCGACTGCCTTACGTGTAAAACTTAATAATCTCTGTAACTGCATCTATTTCTAAATCCTTTCATCGTAATTTCCTGCCAAAACACAGACTATATTATTATAGAATGTCTTCCTCTGAAATACAAGAAAATTCACAGATGTGAAAGACGAAAAAGTCGCTAAAAAATCGAAAATTGCTGTTCTGAAAATAGTTCACTAAGCAAAAAAAGTGTGATATAATATGAACAAGTGTATCTGGAATATTTTACCAGCTAACGCTTCCCGATATACAAAAACTAAAGAATAAAAAGAAAGGAAGGAAAACGGAGTAAAATATGGAGATGAACTTTAGATTGATCGGAGATGAGGTCTGGTCAGAACATATCCACTGGAAACTGCATTCATTTGAGAGTGTGTCACTGATATATGATTTAATGACAGGTATGCTGGTGGATGAGTATAAAAAGCTGCTCAGAAATGGGGAGGCGAAAATCATTCAAAATGAGCTTGCAGAAGGTAAACAATGCGAAATTCTAATTGAAGAAAATGAAAAAATCGCAGAAAACTTATGCAGGCATATGAATATAAAAAAAGACGAAGGAGTAATGGCAGTATTTTTTGATTCCTTCTATCGGCTGCTTCAGCTTGCCACAATAACCAGTTACCACACGGCGCTGAATAATATAAGTAAAACCAACGTGGATAAATGTCTTGCCGTGTGCAGGGATTTCAGCTGTGAGATGCTGTCTGCCGGCAATATGATCCGGAAGGAAGATAACGGCTGCTATGCCAAAGATGTCGATATTATACTTAAAAATATGCACAAAGTATTGGCGGTTTTTATTGAGAAAGCCGCAGAATATGGGAAGTATTTTTTAAATTATAAAAAATATTCATGAATTAAAATAGACAGTATTGTTTTTTCATGTAATCAACGGGTGAGCACCTACCGTATGTGAGGCTATTTTCTTGCATACGGTATTTTTTGCCCTGAGGAGTTCTTAAAATGTACAGTAAAAACAACAAGACGGAAAATATAGCAGTAACACTAATAAAGTTCTGTACGCCGCTCATCTTAAGCGGAATCCTGCAGCAGCTTTATAATTGGGCGGATGCATTTATCGTTGGCAATATAGCCGGCGAGACCGCACTTGCGGCAATTGGCTCCACAACTACGGTCATCAATCTGTTTCTAACTGCGATCACTGGATTTACACTTGGGCTTTCTATTTTATTTGCACAGAAATATGGCGCCGGAAAAGAGAACCATCTCCCCAAAATACTTTCGGTGTTTTCGGTGATAATCGGCGGGACTTTTCTGCTCGTCTCACTCATAGGCATCATCGGAGCTTTTCTATTACTCCAGATGATGAACACGACACAGGACACCATTCATATGGCAAAGGTATATCTGCAGATCATACTGGTCGGGATACCGATACTGGCGGTCTATAATGTTTACGCTGCCGCGCTTCGCGGAATCGGAAACAGCCGTGCTCCATTCAGCGCTGTTTTGTTTTCTTCCGTCGTGAATGTGATACTGGATATTATGTTTGTGGGCGTATGGCATGGGGGTGTGGCCGGGGCGGCAGCGGCAACAGTGATTTCACAGGCCGTTATGACGGTATTTATTATCATTTACAGTGTAAAAAAGTATCCCAGCCTGCGTTACAAGATTCAAGAGTGGAAGCCGGAACGCTCTGTTCTTCGTGAGGGGCTTCATCTGGGAATCCCTCCTATGATTCAGGCCTGTATCAGTTCTTTAGGCGGCCTTATCCTGCAGAATTTCATGAACGGATTCGGCACACAGACGGTTGCGGCGATTACTACGGCATATCGTGTGGATACAATGATACTTTTGCCGATTATTAATCTTGGTTCGGGAATTTCTACGATCGTTGCCCAAAGCTATGGGGCAGGTAAGAAAAAGCAGACTACAAAGACCGTATATGTGGGAACAGCGATGATGCTTTGCGTGTCTTTATTGCTCACATGGCTGGTAGTAGAAGCCGGAGGAGATTTAATCTCCTTGTTTGGGGTAAGCCCTGAGGCAGTAGAGATCGGAAGAAATTTCTTCCGGAAAATCGCTGCTTTTTATGCTGTTTACGGCGTTGCGATGTCGATACGCGGTTACATAGAAGGAATCGGGGACGTGCTGTTCTCAAGCATCGCCGGGATTATTTCACTGATTTCACGCATTGTGTTTTCATATGCTTTTGCCGGCATATGCGGAAATATGATCATTGCATATGCCGAAGCCGGTTCGTGGGGCGTTTTATTGCTGCTGTATGTATTTCGTATACTGTGGAAGAAATATTGGGCATAATAATGAAGAATATCATAAATTGTATTTGACATTGTTAACTGTAATATGTATAATTACAGTTAACAATAAGAGGGATACTACGAATTCCAATATAAAATAATCAGAATCTGGGAGTGGCATTATGGAGAAAAAAAGAGAAAAAGAAACAACAGCCGGTTTTACCGATGGATATGTCGGGACATATTATTCAGAGGAGAGCAGAGGGATATACCGTTTTTCTTTTCATGAAGAGACTGGAGAACTGACAGCACCTGAACTTTTTTATGAGGCAAGGAATTCCAAATGGATTTCTTTAAACAATGATCGGATGGTGATTCCTGATGAAAAGGCAGGAAAGGCGGGAACCTGTTTTCTGGAATTAAATCACGGATCGGTGGAAAAATGTGACGGCGAGGTGCTGCAGGAACACCAGACGCCTTGTTACATCGAACAGGAGGAAGACTTTATCTATACAGCCAACTACCATGAAGGCACCGTTATGATCTATCAGACAACAGAGGAAAAACCTGAGGTCGTGAAGCGGATTGAAAATGGAGAGGGCGCCGGATGCCACCAGATTCTGCTTCATGACTCGTATATTATGGTACCCTGCCTTACGCAGGACAGAATCCGGCTCTTCGACAAAGAGAAAGGATTTGCCCCTGCCGGAGAGATCAGCTTTCCAAAAGGCAGCGGTCCAAGACACGGTGTTTTTAATCAGGCCCACACCAGGCTCTATGTTGTGAGTGAATGGAGTAATGAACTTTTTATTTTTAAAGTTTGCGGCAGAGAGTTTTTGCTGGAGCAGACATTTTCTGTTCTCCCCCAAAATGAAAAGACCGGGGAACAGCCCAGGGCCGCTGCAGCGGCGGCAATCCGGCTGACGAAAGATGAGAAATTTCTATATATATCAGTGAGAGAAAGAGAATTGCTGGCAGTTATCGATGTAAGTCATGACAAAGCCACCGTCATACAGCACGTATCCTGTGGCGGGAAACATCCGCGTGACTTTATTTTAAGCAAAAATGAAAAGTTTCTGCTTGTGGCAAACCGCCTGGAAGGTGGAATTGTATGTATTGAGAGGGACTGTGAAACAGGAAAATTAAAAGGAGTGAGAAGCCGTATAGAGATGCCGGAAGCGGTATCGCTTGTACTGGCATAACAACGATAGATTGATTATAAGGAGGTATTTCGATGAGGAGAACAGAAATAGGAGTCATTGGACTCGCGGTAATGGGAAGAAGCCTTGCCCTGAATATGGCTGACCATGGATTTAAAGTAGGAGGGTACAACCGGAGCCGGGAGGTGACCGATGAACTTCTCAGGGAGCATCCGCATGAGAACTTTGTTCCTTTTTACGATATGAAAGAGCTTGTAGAATCACAGGAACGTCCGAGAAAGTTTCTGATTATGGTAAAGGCCGGAAAGCCTGTTGATATGGTAATTGAGCAGCTTCTTCCGCTTATTGATGAGGGAGATATGATTCTGGATGGCGGGAACTCTTTCTTTGAAGACACAAGAAGGCGGGAGAAAAGCCTGCGTGAAAAAGGAATCCTTTATTTTGGAACTGGTGTTTCCGGAGGAGAGAAGGGAGCGCGTTTTGGCCCCTCTATCATGCCGGGAGGAGACAAAGAGGCATACGGCCATATTGCCCCGATCCTGGAAGCAATCGCAGCAAAAGCACAGGGCGAGCCATGCTGTGCCAATATGGGTCCGGACGGCGCCGGCCACTACGTTAAGATGGTGCACAATGGGATTGAATATGCAGATATGCAGCTGATTGCAGAAGCTTATCTGCTCCTTAAATACGCAGGCGGTTTTACAAATGGAGAGCTGGCCGATACATTTGCAGAGTGGAACGAAGGCGAACTGAAGAGTTATCTGATTGAAATTACAGCAGGTATCTTCCGGGAGAAAGATGATTTTACAGACAAAGAGCTGGTGGATTATATTCTGGACAGTGCAGGACAGAAGGGAACCGGCCGCTGGACCAGCCTGGAATCCCTGAAACAGGGCGTCAACGTATCCATGATAACAGCGGCATGCAATGCCAGGATTATGTCGAACCGTATTGAGGAGAGAAAGACAGCCAGAGATTTGTTCGATAGCCCGCAACCAAAGCCGGCTCCTGAGAAGACAGCATTTAAAAAGCAGGTAAGAGAAGGGCTGTACACAGCCAAAATCGCAGCCTATGCGCAGGGATTCGAACTGCTTTCCCATGCATCCGGGGAATATGGATGGGATCTGAATTATGGCAGAATCGCATCGATTTTCCGTGCCGGCTGTATCATACAGGCCCAATTTCTGGATGATATTACAAGGGCGTTTGAGAAAAATAGCGCGCTCAAGAATCTGATGATGGATTCCTTCTTCATGGACGGTGTGAACCGTGGGCAAAGAAGTCTCCGGGATATCATGTGCATGGGAATTCAGAATGGGATTCCGCTGCCGGCAATGAGCCAGGCTGTGGCGTATATCGATGCTTTCAGAGGGATGCCTGTAGGGGCGAACCTCATTCAGGCACAAAGAGACTGCTTTGGGGCACATACCTACGAGCGGACTGACAGGGGAGGAATCTTCCATCACGATTGGAGGTTTTAAAATGTGTAAAGAACAGATTTTTACAATCTTTGGAGGTACCGGAGATCTGACATTCCGCAAACTGATACCGGCATTTTATAATATGGAGGCTTTTAAAAACGAGGACCTTTGCACACAAATTGTCATCATCGGAAGAAGAGACTACACGAGTGGGGAATACCGGGAGATGGCCCGCAGGTGGGTAGAAAAATTCGCAAGACTCGGGTATAAAGAGGAGATCTATGAGAGGCTTGCAGGGAAAATGACTTACTACCGTATGGATTTCACCGATGAGTCAGCTTATGTTGATCTGGATGCATTTTACCGGAGAATGGGTGATGTAGAGCATATCTTTTATTTTGCAGTAGCTCCCAGGTTCTTTGAAATTATCGTAAAAGGGCTCCAGCTGGTATCCGGCGCCGGGAACGGCAAGGTCGTGATTGAGAAGCCTTTTGGCGAAAATCTTCTGGCAGCGGCGAGTTTAAATGCAACGATGGAGACTTTCTTTAAACAGGACCATATTTATAGAATTGACCATTATCTTGGAAAAGAGATGGTCAGAAATATACAGACTATCCGTTTTGCAAATCCAATTTTCAGTAATGTCTGGAACGCACGATATATCGACTGCATTCAGATTTCTGCGCTGGAAGAGGTAGGCGTGGAGACAAGAGGCGGCTATTATGACCACAGCGGCGCTTTGAAAGATATGATGCAGAATCATCTGTTCCAGATCCTCACCATTGTAGCCATGGAACAGCCGGAGAGTGCAGCTGCAGAAGATATGCACCGGGAGCAGATGAAGGTACTGAACGCGCTCCATATGCCTGAAGATATAAAAGAGAATATTGTTCTGGGACAATATGAGGGCTACCGCGGGGAACCTGCTGTTGATTCGGAATCTGACACGGAGACGTACGCAGCAGTCCGTCTGATGATAGAGAATGAGCGTTGGCATGGAATGCCATTCTATGTCCGCACCGGAAAAAAGCTTGGGAAGCGGGAGATGCAGGTTGCAGTCGTATTTAAAAGCCCTGTGCCGGGAGTGGAACCGGATATATTGAATATTAAAATACAGCCCACAGAAGGCGTATATCTTCAGTTTAATATAAAGAAACCCGGAGAGTCAGAAGAAGTGGTTCAGGCTAAAATGGACTTCTGCCAGAATTGTTCCTTTATCAATCAGATGAATACACCTGAGGCATATGAAAGGCTGATTGGCGCATGTATCCGTGGGGAGCGTTCCTGGTTCTCACAATGGGACCAGATAGAAACGAGCTGGAAATACGTGGACGCGATCCGGGAGCAGTATCATAAAAATTGTCTTCCAGTACATTTATACCCTCAGGGAAGCGCAGGCCCGAAAGCCGCAGACAAACTGCTCGGCGATCACGGGCACGTATGGTTTGAATAATATTTAGTGAAACAGCGCTTTGTCAAAAGATTCGTGGTAAGCGCTGTTTCAACTTAAATATTAAGGTTCCCGCAGTTTCACAGCCCCCGCAGCCTGCCTGCGCCGGTTCTCATCGATAGCCGCATAATGCTTTTTCGTAGTATTAACATCCTTGTGTCCTAAAACATCAGCCACAAGATAAATATCGCCTGTTTCCTTGTACAGGGCGGTACCATAGGTGCTGCGCAATTTGTGCGGCGTGATTTTTTTATTCGGCGTAATCTGGCGTGCGTACTTCTTCACCATATTCTCAACGGCCTGAACCCCCATCCGTTTTCGCTGGGTTGATAGAAACAGTGCATTTTCATGGCCGGAGAGGGCAGTAACAGACTTTCTTGTTGTATACAGATACATCTTCAGTGCATTTTCAACCTCTTCACCAAAATAAACAACCATTTCATTCCCGCCTTTTCGGGTAACCTTAACTCCATTGTTCTTAAAATCCACATCCTGGATATCAAGCCCAACACATTCAGACACACGAATCCCGGTACCCAAAAGCAGCGTTAAAATTGCCAGATCCCGGTTCTTTGTTTTTTCAAAATACACTTTACGCTGACCGGTCAGGTCATCGCCGCCGTGTTCAACATATTCCAACAGAGAGGCTACTTCATCCGTATCCAGACGTATAATAGCCTTATCATGTAACTTCGGCATGTCCACAAGCAAAGTGGGATTCTTCTCAATAACCTGATGTTTAAAGTAATAGGCATAGAAGCTGCGGAGTGCTGACATCTTGCGCGCCAGTCCCTTTTCTGTATTCGTAATTTGCTGATCCTCAGAGCCTGTGTAAACCTTCAGATATTCCTGATATTCCTCAATATCAACCGGCTCGATGCGTTCCAGATCCTTCGCGGTAAACTGATCCATGGTATAGTCTTTATAAACAGGATTATTCTCCATTAAAAAATGGAAGAAAACGCGGATATCATAGGCATAAGATATCCGTGTTTTAGCAGAACTTTTAGGTTCTATAGCACGGAAATAGTCCCTGGCAAATGGCGGCATTGTCTTAAGAATTTGCCTGAGACGCAGGGTATTGTCTATGTAAGTCTGTTCATGATATGTTTTCGGATCCTGTGCGGACATGTTAAAATTCCCCCTTAATGTTATAAACCCCTTATAGTTGAGGTAATTATAGCATGGATACGGATCTCTGTCCATATCTATTGGAAAAATCGGTATTTGTCGTATAGATCAATTTATTTCATACAATATCTCTTCATTTATTAAAGCGGCGTTTTCTGAAGCAAACCCTTCCCCTATATATCAGTATATCAAATGAGGCAGCCTGCACATATTCGTACAGGCTGCCTCTGGGTGAGTTTATATATCAATACATAGGGATGTATATTGATACCTTTATCTAATTATCTATAAAGAAATCAAGTAATGAACAGGTTGATTATTTATTTATAAATTCTGTATCGTTGTAAGCGATCATCAGATTCTGGCCTGCCTGAATGTCATCTGTACTCAGTGAATTCATCTCTTTTAACACCATAACATATTCTGAGACGGAACGATAATCTTCTGTAATATATTCTTCTGCAATATCCCATAGAGTATCTCCGGGCTGAATCTCAATACTCTTGTAATACTTAAAGTTAACAGGCTCTTCTGAACGTTTCTCATGTGCTGAAATCAAAAGATTTCCAAACAAAGCGCATGCCGCAAATACAATGAATACTGTTGCAATAAATAGAACCAGCATACTCCTGATATGTCTCTCGTTCTTTTTGATAGTCTGTGCTTTTGCATAATTTCTTTCTCTCTGCATTAGTAATTCCCCCGTTAAAACTCCCTAATAATTAGTTGCTTATTCGTTTTACGAACATCTGTTCTCTATAGCTAGAATTATATAACACGAACACATGTTTGTCAATACTCGCGTTTCATTTTTCGAACATATTTTCGTAACAAGTGTTTGCTTTTTAAAAACAACTATGATACTATATTTATAGAATGAGTTGAGCGTTGGCTTTAACGGATTAAGGAGGGCTATATGTCACAGGGTAAGATCAGCAAAAAGCAGCTGGAGATATTAGAATACATAAAAGCACAGATATTAGAACGGGGATTTCCCCCTGCTGTACGTGAGATTTGTGAGGCTGTCAATTTAAAGTCCACTTCCTCTGTACACTCTCATCTTGAGACACTGGAGAAGAACGGATACATAAGGCGTGACCCCACGAAGCCCAGAGCCATAGAGATATTAGATGATACATTTAATCTGACCAGACGCGAAGTTGTGAATGTCCCGCTTGTCGGCCGTGTCGCCGCAGGAGAGCCGCTGCTGGCACAGGAGAACATAGAAAACTACTTCCCCATTCCCATGGAATTCATGCCCAACAAGCAGACCTTCATGCTGACTGTAAAAGGAGAAAGCATGATTAATGCCGGGATCCTGGATGGGGATATGGTGCTCGTTGAACAGGATCATACCGCTTCCAACGGTGACATGGTGGTTGCACTTGTAGAAGACGGAGCCACAGTCAAAACCTTCTATAAAGAAGAAGGAGTATACCGCCTGCAGCCGGAGAACGACTACATGGAGCCTATCATCGTAAAGGAAGTATCCATCTTAGGAAAAGTGATCGGGGTTTTCCGATTTTTTTAAAATCCGGATGCAAAATGGTATTTCCGAATGGTATTCAAAAAGACATGCGCAAAACTGAAATGCTGCATGTCTTTTTATCCTCTTATCTCCTGGGGGAATCCCGCCGACCGTTACCGGCGGTTCGCTCCAATCAGTCTTTCTTAATCTGTTCCACGATATATTCGCTTATCTGCGGCGGTTCCAGAAATGGCCGTGCAAGATAATATCCCTGCATATAATCTACACCCAGTTCGATCACCTTATGCATCTCCTGTTCCGTCTCGATTCCTTCCGCAATGACTTTAATATTTCTTTCCTTAGCATAGGATATGGTATTTTCCACGATCTTCTGCTTATCAATATTATCATGGATACCGGATATAATCTCTCTGTCGATCTTAATATACTTAGGGGCAAGCTCCAGAAGGATTCTCTCACCATTATATCCGCTCCCGTAATCGTCCAGAGCAAAATCCGAATCCCAGCGGTTGACAAGAACACGTTTTACATCCATAGCCTCCTTATCTGCCTCTGCGTATTCAGTAATCTCGAATACGAAATGATCCAGATACCCTTTACATTCAGATTCAATAAACTCAATCATCCTGTTACTCACTCTGTAGTCGGCCAATGAATTAATGAAGACTTTACAGTCAGGCTGAATCCGTTGGTTTTTCACATGCTGTACAAATGTGGTGGATGCCATCTTCCATGTCAGTTCTTCTACTTGATCCAGTTTGTGTTCTTCTCTGGCCAAAGCCAGGATTTCAGAAGGGTTGCGCAATGTGGGCATAGTTCCTCTCATCAGAGCCTCATAGGCAAAGATTCTGCCGGTGTGCGCATCGACGATGGGCTGAAAATAGTACTCTACCTTTTCCCGTTCCAGCAGTTCCGAAAGCTCCCTGCGGTTCTGTGAGATATACTCCTCGCTGTGATATGCCCCCAGGTCAAAGTCACTGATTTCACCTTTGGTAGAATGCTTCACCTGGTACATTGCAAAATCAGAAAATTGCAGAAGCTGTTCGTAATGGCGGGAATCCCTGGGATACCATGAAATACCGCCGGACATCTTTAATTTTAATCTCTGCATTGGCGGAAGCAGAATGTATTCTTCGTCGATGCCCTTTTTTAGGACGGAAAGAATCCGTGTGATATCCTCCTCCGTATCATATCCATAGAAAAACAGATAAAATTCATCCCCTGAATTACGCGAAATAATTGTGTTCGACGGCGTATACTTCCGAAAACTGTCTGCCGCAGCCTGAATGTATTTATCTCCGTAATCATGTCCGAACTTATCGTTGATCTGTTTGAGGTTATCCAGATCCATCATAACCAGTGCCGCCTTCTTCAGGCAGGATTCTCCCTTTTCAAAAAGCTGCTGCATGATACGCTGGAATGCACGTCTGTTCTTCAGCCCCGTAAGCAGATCGTGGTCACGTTCATGCTCAATCAGCTGCTTTTCCTGGATTGTCTTCGTGATATCTTCGACTATGCCGATTGCCCTTCGATCCTCCACGCCCGAATAACTTAGACGGACATAGGTCTCTTTTTCCCCGGTCGGTATCTTATACAATATATAGTCTTCTGCTTCCTCTGCTTTATAGATTTCCAACTCCTTCATTTCCATGATGAAAGTCTGCACATCCATATTGGAAGCAATGGAACCCTTAAGGCCAAATATATCAAAGAAACCGTCCGTCAAAAATAGAGTGTTATTATCCATATCAATTTCAAACCCTGCTATACGTATGCTGGCTTTGTTCAGAATCTGCGCAAACTTTGTGGCGGAGTCGATTACATCACGGCTCAGCTTTTCAATGGACTCTTCCAGCTGATCGAATTCATATATATTCGTTCTGGGGAGGCCTATTTTGTTTTTTGTATTCATCTGCTGCATATGTTTTGACACCAGATGAATCGGTCTTGATATCATAAAACTAACAAGCACGCTGCCTGCGATCCCCATAATGATTGTCAGAATAATTGCAACAATAATATAGGACATGATATGGTTGGAAAACTCGGTAAGATCACTCTCCTTCACTGCACCTGCCAGTCCCCACCGATCCGATTCAAAGGGACCGTTCGAATCATAGAGCTGGAAGTACTCCATATCCATAAAATACCGCTCATGATCTGCACCGTTAAAATAAAAGTTCCCATCAGATGACTGTGATACATCCAGCTTTTCCATGTCCGGTGCGATGCTGCTGTCCGATGAATATACGGTTCTATATTCATCGGTTTCCGCATCCTGTACGATCAGTAAATAGGAGGCCGGCTTATCTTCCATCAATTCCTCAGACGGAAGCATAGTGGCAAGGTAATCCAGTGTAATCTCCATGCCAAGTGTACCATAGACTTTACCTGTTGACGTTATCAGAGGAACCGTATAGGAAATCATCATCTTATCGTCGTCCGTAAGCGTATGCGGTTTTCCCCAATACCCCAATTCTGTCAGCGAAGCTGCCCCGGGGTTTTCATATCCTTGTTCCTGCGGATTTAGAAAAAGATTGTATATCTCCTCATGTTCCTTGGTAAATACGAACTGAGGCTTCCAGGCACTGTCAGTGGCTATATCCAGGCTATGTACAAGATCAACCGAGCCTCTCTCAATCAGGAGGTCACTGTTGCGGACAGAGGCGCTTGTATCCGGATCCAGATCCCGGAAATAAACGCCGGGACGGGAAAAACTCTCCTGTTCCCTCAGTTCTTTGGGATCATCATTGTTAAAAACAACAAAAGCTCCGGTCACCTTATTGGAACGAAGCATTTCGATCAGATTTCCGGAAATCTCAGAAACCAGCGGAAAGCAGGCATTTGAGTTTTTTCCTATATTATCCAGGTCGATCATCCCGTCCTGATCCAGCTTTTCAGCGGTCTCGTTAATGAGTTGTACCGTATAAGACACGTTAGACCAGCTGTTTATCATCTCATTCTGCAGGTAGCTGGAACGATTGGCCACCTTTCCCTGAACAATGCCTTTGGCATTCTCATCAAGTTCCTGAATGGCTCCCCCGAATATAAAAGTTCCTGAGAGCAGCATTACTTCTATTAAAGTTAGGAGGACCATGGGAATCAGCATTCTTTTCAGTATAGGCTGTGCTTTCTGTCTGTTCATGCGCATTCCTGTGCCCTCCTTTCTTTCATCCGCTTCCTATATGCAGCGGTTCCGAATTTATTTATTATCTACTAACTTCTCAAGAGATGCCAATGTCTCCTCATACCAGCTCTCAAAATTATCATCCGTATCAAATTTACTGACAGCCTCTTCCCTGGTAGAACCTGCTGATATTGCCGATTCCACCTCTGCCCGGTCCGCTGCCGCTTTGTCTGTAAGCGAATACTCCAGCACATTACGGGCATCCGTACCGTTTTCAAAGGCGCGGGTTGTATAGAGTGAAGTTTCCTCAATTTGCGTTAGGGAAGCCTCAAGCACCTGGATGACGCTGCTGTCTGTACTGTCTATGCTCTTTTTGATCAACTCTTTATCGTTGGCCTCTTTTTTGACAGGCAGATACCCTGACGTCACAGCAAACTGTATATTACGGTCAGTGTCTGTAAACCATTTCAAAAATTCCACGGAAGCCTCGATTTCTGCCTTATCTTCCTTTTCCATCACTACCATGCCTGCGCCCTGCTGTACAGAGTATTTCTCACCGTCCTTAAAGCGAGGGCACTCAAAAGCCTGCATCTCGATCGGATATGTATTTTCATCGTCCAGCGTCACCTGATTAGGGAAAAATGTCGCTCCCGCAGAGGAACCTACAAATGCCAGTATATTCCCTGTCTTGATATCATCACTCCGAAACTTGCCGGAGGAAGCAAAGTAGCCATTGATAAAAGGCACATAGTAATTGTCCCAAAGCTTACGGACTACGTCTTTATCAAAATTCAAAGCCGGCTGACCATCCTTGACGGAGAAAATCTCAGTCCCCAGTTCCCGTGCTCCTATTATAAAATAATTGGCCATAGCGTCCCTTCCAAAGAAGGCTTTACCGTCATCCGGAGTATCTGTCAGGCTGTCCGTCCATTCGTAATATTCTTTGGACGTGGCAGTAATCCCCTCGATTGTGGAAATATCCTCCAGGTCAGCGCCCGTTGCATCGGCAAACTTATCCCAGTCTGTCTTGTTCAGCATAAATACTTCCGTTGCCTTGGCAATCGGGAATATCTTCAGACTGTCTTCGGAGGAAAACTTTCCCTCATCAATGTAGCTGTCCATATATTCACTGATCTCATCCTCAGTCATATATTCCATCAAATCCACAGCCATGCCCTTCTGATCCACCGCATAGGCTGTATCCGCATAAGCCGCAAAAATATCAGGGATTTCTTTTGCCCCGACTTTTCCGTCAATGGAGGCCAGTACATTATCCTCCAGATCGGCCACATTGCCAAGGCTGGATGCTTTTACTTTGATTCCCAGCTCTTTTCCCCGGCTGCCATTGAACTCTGTTACCAGTTCATTGAAGGCATCCTGCTGTGCGCCGTTATAATAGTGCCATACTTCGATAGAAACCGGCTTCTTAGGATCCAGCAGGCTTTCCTTCTTGTTATCATTCGTTTTTTCTTCTGCAGAAGAGCACCCGGCCGTCAGGCTGAGAATGGCAGCTGTAAACAGGCAGACTGCAGTTTTATACACTCGTTTCCTCATAATATCCTCCACCGGCGCTTACAGTGATTCAACATCTACTTCTACGCCATCCCTCCAAATACGTTCCAGGTTATAGAACAGCCTGTTCTCCTTATCAAAAATATGCACGATGATATCTCCAAAATCAAGCAGCACCCAGCTGGCGGTACCGTAACCTTCCCGCTGCTTTAACACAAATCCTGCCTTATGGAGGCATTCCTCCACATTGTCTACCAGAGCCTTTACCTGGCTCTCGTTGCTGCCGTTTGCGATGATAAAATAATCCGCAAGTACGGAGACACCGGCAATATCAATTACCTTAATGTCCTCTCCCTTTTTTTCATCCAGCGCTTTGCAGGCAAGCCGCGCCATTTCCCTTGCTTGTTCCATAGATCAGTCTCCTTTACTTCTTTAATTTGTATACATTATTCTGCAGCTGTGCTGCAGACCCGCCCGCAGGGCATGTATTACGGGGTGCCCTTTGGGTATACATTATTCTGCAGCTATGCTGCAGACCTGCCCGCAGGGCATGAGTTACGGGGTGCCCTTTGGGTATACATTATTCTGCAGCTATGCTGCAGACCTGCCCGCAGGGCATGAGTTACGGGGTGCCTTTTGGGTATAATTATGTCAACAGTTCTCACTGGTCTGAACTGCTACTGATAATATTCATAAGTTCTGACGGTCAAGGGGTCAATCTCCCTTCCCACATTCTTAAGATAAGAAATTGTGGAACCAGCACTGAGTGCCACTGCCTTGTTCAGATTTGAAAACGCCTCTCTTCTCACTTCCTTTAAAACCGGAATTCCCTGCCTGCCCGGTTCGATATAGTCAGCTAGAAAAATGATTTTTTCAAGCAGTGTCATCTGAGGCTTTCCCGTGGTGTGATAAGTGATGGCCCCCAGAATATCAGAATCTTTAATATTATATTCATGCTCGGCAAGATATGCTCCCAGCTTGGCATGGATCAGGGCCGGCATTTTCAGCTCAGAGTCGGTCAGTGTGATATTGCATTCCCTGCACAATTTGATCTGCTCCTTACCGGAGCAGAACTTGCCGCAGTCATGCAAAAGCCCTGCCAGCATCGCCTGGTGTATATCCGTTTCATAACACATGGCAAGCGATGCAGCCGTATACATAACTCCCAGCGTATGTTCGTAGCGTTCTGGTTTTAATCTCTTCTCCAGTTTTCTTCGAATCCCCAAAATCTCCGTCATGGCTCCACTTCCTTATACAAATGATGTTCTTTAATATAATCAGCCACTGCATCCGGCACGAAATAATGCACTGTCAGCCCCTTCGCGGCCCGCTCCCGGATCGTCGTTGAAGAAATCTCCAGTAGCGGCGCCCGAAGCAGTTCAATCTCGGCTTCATATTTCTTTTTAAGATAAGCAATCTGTTTCTGCATATCTCCCACATCCTTGTCATCCCGCATCGCCGCAAGTATGGTGCAGGTTGGGAAAATCTCTTTGAAATACTTCCATTGTTCAATGGAAAACAGAGAATCCGCCCCCAAAATAAAATAAAACTCGTTGCCCGGATACAGTTCATGGAAATCACGCATTGTCCGATACGTGTATGATATCCCCTTCTTCGCCTCATGCATGGAAAGCTTAAAATGCGGGGAACCGCTGATTGCGGCCTTTACCATCTCAATTCTGTGGGTAAGCGAGGTATCCATGTCTTCCGTATCTTTATGCGGTGGATTACCATTCGGTAAAAACCATATTTCATCCAGTTTAAACTCTTCGAAGGCAAATTCACCCAAAAGCAGATGACCAATATGGATCGGGTCGAATGTGCCTCCCATGATGCCGATTTTCATAGAATCCTCCTACGGAAGTACGATCTTTTTCTTGTCGTCCTTTCCTTCCCTGTATAATACAATCTTCTTGCCGATTACCTGGACCACCTGAGAACGTGTCCTGCCGGCAACAAGCTCTGCCAGCTCCCTTGGATCATCTGCACAATTTTGAAGCACGCTGATCTTAATGAGTTCTCTGGCCTCTAAAGCCTCAGAAATCGCTTCTGTAAGCCCGGGAGTAATACTGGACTTCCCGATCTGAAAGATCGGATCCATTGTCATGGCAAGGCTTTTTAAATAAGCTCGCTGTTTTGTTGTCATACTGTTTTATCTCCTGTCTATTTATAATAATCAAACTGCAGTCCATACATCTTAACCGTGTCTCCCTCCTGAATGCCTGCCTGTTCCAGGTCATTCAGGATACCGGAATCTTTTAAGAACTTCTGGAAGAAGGCAAATCCCTTTTCAGAATCCAGGTTGGTGTATCCCAGCATCTTTTCAATCTTCGGGCCTTCCACTACATACAGTTCTCCTTCTCTCTCCACTGTATAGGGCAGGTCTTCATAGATCAGTTCATCCTCAGGAAAGTATTCCTGTTCAAATACAATCGGCTTATCATCCATATCCTGAAGCTGTCCGCTCACATAGTATAACAGCTCCTGAATCCCCTTTCCGGAAACTCCGGAGATTGGGAATACCCGGATCCCTTTTGGCTCAAATTCCGCCCTGAGCCTGTCCACCGGGTCTTCGTCCCCGCTGTATATCAGATCGGTCTTATTGGCTGCAATCACCTGCGGGCGCTCTGCAATCTCAGGGTTATAAGCCGTCAGTTCCGCATGAATCTTATAGATATCGTCCATCGGATCCCGGCCCTCAGTGCCCGCTGCATCCACCACGTGGATCATCATTTTTGTCCGTTCAATGTGGCGCAGAAACTCATGTCCCAGTCCGACGCCTTCCGATGCCCCCTCGATCAGCCCGGGTATATCCGCCATCACGAATCCTTTCGCCCCATCCAAGTCAACGACTCCCAGATTCGGGTTCAGCGTTGTAAAATGGTAGTTGGCAATCTTGGGATCCGCATTCGTAACCCTGGAGAGCAGTGTTGACTTGCCTACATTTGGAAAACCGATCAGCCCCACATCTGCGATGACTTTCAGCTCCAGATTCACCTCCAGCTCCATGGCCGGCTGTCCGGGCTGCGCATACTTCGGCACCTGCATGGTGGATGTGGCAAAATGCTGATTCCCCAGTCCTCCCCTGCCGCCTTTTAAGACAACCTGGCTGCGGTTGTCCCCGGACATATCCGCGATTACTTTGCCGGTCTTTGCTTCTTTGATCACGGTTCCCTCCGGAACTTTTAAGATCAGATCCTTCCCGTCTTTTCCATGACAGCGGCGCTTGCCGCCCTCTTCGCCGTCGCCGGCGGCATATTTCCTCTTGTGGCGGAAATCTACCAGTGTATTCAGGCCTTCATCTATTTGAAAAATAAGGTCCCCGCCTTTTCCGCCGTCCCCGCCGTCCGGCCCTCCGTTCGGTACATATAGTTCCCTCCGAAAGCTGCAGTGTCCGTCACCGCCTTTGCCGGATCTTATGAAAATTTTCGCTCTGTCTGCAAACATATTATATATCCTTTTCTATTTACTATTTTTACCAATTCCATATCCGTACTATTATATCACAAGATAGTTCCTTTTACTATTCATAATTCCCTGAAATCACATATCCTATAGCTGCATATTTCTAACAGTTCATACAAGCCTGAAATATTGCGCATCCAGCCCATTGAAATTCGCCTGCAGCGAAGGGAGCTGTGCATTTCGGATGTTAAATAATAAACAAGCCCCAGACTGTTAGGTCTGAGGCCGTGTGTACCGTAACTAATTATTCAGCTACAGGATAGATAGAAACCTGTTTCTTATCTCTTCCTTTTCTCTCGTATCTGACAACTCCGTCTACTAATGCAAACAGTGTGTCATCCCCGCCGCGTCCTACGTTCACGCCCGGATGAATTCTTGTTCCACGCTGTCTGTAAAGGATGTTGCCGGCTTTCACAAACTGTCCGTCAGCTCTTTTAGCACCTAATCTTTTAGACTCAGAGTCACGGCCGTTCTTAGAAGAACCAACTCCCTTTTTATGAGCAAAATACTGAAGGTTCAATTTCATCATGGTTATTACACCTCCTTGAAGATAATATCAATGTATGGTTCATAGTCGCTGTCATCTTCTATTTCTTCCAACCCCAGAATCATAGTCTTTAACAGCAGTTCAGCATCGTGTGTAGGTCTCCCACCGGTAAATCTGAACTGAATCAGCCCCTGTGCATCTTCTGAGTCGTCTGTCACTACAGATGTCTCATCGGATGTATATCTTTCAATCGCATTTATCGTGTTGATAATCAGCGCTGAAGCCGCCGCACATACAATGTCCATACCCTCATCCGCGAATCCGGCATGTCCCTGTGCGTCAAAACCTACATATTCATGCTTGTCAGTCTTATAAATGGATACTTTAATCATTCTCTCACCGGGTTATGCGTTGATCTTGTCGATCTTAACTGCAGTATACTGCTGTCTGTGACCATTTTTCTTATGGTATCCAGATTTTCTCTTATACTTGTAAACGACAACTTTTTTGCCTTTACCGTCACCAATTACAGAAGCTGTAACTGTCGCACCATCGACTGTCGGGTTCCCAACAACAAGTTTGTCGTTGTTCACTGCAAGTACCTGGTCAAATGTATAAGTCTCTCCAGCTTCTACCCCAAGTTTTTCTACTTTAATGATATCGCCTTCGGCTACTTTGTACTGTTTACCACCTGTTGCTATAATTGCGTACATATGGCACCTCCTATTATCATTACTCGCCAATTACGGTGTCTGCTAAAAGGGCAGAACTTCAAAACCTCATTGCGCGGCATACCGTTGTAGTATAGCATATGAAAATTTATAAAGTCAATAGTTTCCGGGCATTTTCGTCAAAAATCCTGCTTTTTTCCTCTTGTGTCAGTGGAAGTCCATTCATATATTCTATGGACTCTGTCTGCCCGGACCATGGAGAATCTGTGGCAAAGAGAATACGATCTGTACCGTGGTTCCTGCAAATGCGCACAAACTGTCCGTCATCGATTGCACCAAATACAACGGCGGTATCCAGATAAACCTTTTTTCCGACGATGCAGCGCTCCACATCGTCCCAGCATTTAAGACCGCCCATATGGGCGATTACCAGCTTCTCGGGCTGCACTTCGTCAATCACCTCTGCCGCCATCTGCGGCGTGCAGTAAACACAGTCCGGATATCCGGGATCGTAGCCGCCGTGCACGGTAATAATCAGCCCCAGTTCTGATGCATAGGAAACAATCCGCTTATAACGGATATCGTGAAACATCGTCTCCTGATATGCCGGGTGCAGTTTAATCCCCTGAAATCCCATGTTCTTCAAAGTCTTAAGTTCTTCCCTGTAGTTTGCGCTGTCCGGGTGGAGTCCCCCGAAGGAGATCACATCTCCCGTCAAAAAATGGGCGGCAAAACGGTTTATGCTGTCAAACTGAGACGGTTTTGTAACGACCGGGAGGGCAACCGAGATGTCTATGCCCGCTTTCTGCCCGGAAACCTTCAGTCCCTCAGCAGTTCCATCGGTAAAGGGAACCGTTTTACATCTTCCGCTTAAAAATTCCAGTGTCTTTCCGGCAATCTTATCCGGGAAAATATGTGTATGAAAATCTATCATCTTATTTTACCTTATACCTTATTTTTCAACTATAGCTGAAAATTCTCCCGCAGAGCATGTGTTACGGTGTACCCTTGGGTATACCGTATGTGAGTCTTTGGGCAGGCTTCTATTTATCGCAATCATTGAGTTTATCGTAACAGTATTCTATGATGCTTCTGCGCGTAATGATCCCGATGAATTTATTCTGGTCATCCACTACAGGTACAAAATTCTGATTCATCGCTTTCTTCACCAGATCTTCCATATCGGCATCCGCAGGCACTACGTCAAAATTGGCCTTACGTGGGAAATCCTTTATCAAGATGTGTTCGGCGCTTTTGATATCCAGATTATTGTAAGACTTTATTCCCCAAAGCAGGTCTCCTTCTGTGACAGTGCCCACAAATTTCCCTTCCCTGTTCAGCATGGGGATGGACGCATACTTATGGTATTCCATTGTCTCCAGAACCTGGCGCAGCGTACTGTCATTGTAGATATAAGCAACTTCATTTTTCGGTTTTAAAAAAAACAGAATGTTCATAATGAATACCTTTCTTTAAATTTGTGTCAAAACAAAGATTTCATACAGCGCCCTGATCGCGTTTTTAAAATCATCATGTCTGACACCAACAATAATATTCAGCTCACTGGATCCCTGATCAATCATTTTTACATTAATGTGCGCATGGGCAAGGGCAGAGAATATTCGGCCGGCAGTCCCGCGTGTCGCCCTCATTCCCCGGCCTACAATAGCAATCAGTGCAAGATCTGATTCCAGTTCGATGTGGTCAGGATCTACAGCCTTGTGGATTCCGGCAAGCACCCGCTGTTCCTTTTCCTCAAATTCATCCTTATGAACGAAGATTGTCATTGTGTCAATACCCGACGGCATATGTTCGATGGAAATCTCATTCTCTTCGAATACCTGGAGCACCTTGCGGCAGAAGCCAATCTCAGAGTTCATCATGGCCTTCTCTACGGTAATGGATGCGAAGCCGTCCGTACCGGCAATCCCTGTAATGGTATACTTCGGCTGCCTGCATGTGCCCTCTACGATTAAAGTTCCTTTATCCTGAGGTGCATTGGTGTTGCGGATATTGATCGGTATTCCTGCTTTTCTTACCGGGAAAATGGCATCCTCATGGAGCACGCTCGCCCCCATGTAGGAAAGCTCACGCAGTTCTTTATATGTAATAGTCTCTATGGATTTGGGATTCTTCACAATCCTTGGGTCAGCAATGAGAAATCCGGATACATCTGTCCAATTTTCGTATAAGTCAGCCGTTACAGCCAGCGCAACCAGTGAACCGGTAACATCCGAACCGCCTCTGGAAAATGTTACAACCGTTCCATCTTCTTTCGCCCCGTAAAATCCGGGAATGACCGCGTAGCGTATATCCTTTAGCCGTGCAGACAGCAGGTCGTTTGTTGCAGCGTCATCAAAATTGCCCTCCTCATCAAAGCGGACTACCTCGGCTGCGTCCACGAATTCAAATCCCAGATATGCTGCCATCACCTTGCCGTTCAGATATTCACCTCTGGAGGCAGCGTAATCTCTTCCTGCTTTTTTTCCAAAATTTTCCCGGATCACATCAAAGTCCTGATCCAGGGAAAGAGTCAAATTCAACCCTTCGATAATCTCGTTATATCTGTCTTGGATTGCAGAGAGTAAGTCTGTAAAGTTCTTTTCCTTAATGGCGGCCCCATAGCAGCTGTACAGCATATCCGTCACCTTGGTGTCTCCTGAGAACCTTTTACCTGGTGCGGATGGTACAACATACTGCCTGGATTCATCTGCTCGTATGATGTCCCCTACTTTTTTAAACTGCTCGGCACTGGCCAAAGAACTTCCGCCGAATTTTACTACTTTTTTCATTCCTCGTTTCCTCCAATATACTTAGAGAGGCGCCCATATCCGGCATGCAGCCGGCCCTTAACAGCAAATACTGTGCGATATAGTTCCCTCTTCAAAATTTCTGCGTTCTCGGTACATTATTATAACGCAGTCATTCCTTCTTGTAAATCTCTTCTTTCGCATTTTTTTGCATTTAATGACAAAAAATCCTGCATTTTTATTCACAAATCAAATTCAAAATCTGTTATACTGCAAATTTAAAATATCACATCTGCATACTCGGCGCCGGCGGCCCTTTTCAAATCACCGGGATCCAGTTTTAGCTGCATGCCCAGCCTGCCCCCACTGACATACATGTAGTCCAGGTACCGGGCCGTTTCATTTATTATAGTAGGGAAAGCTTTTTTCATGCCGATGGCAGTACAGCCTCCTCTGACATATCCGGTAACCGAGGTAAGCTCTTTAACCGGAAGCATTTCCAAAGACTTTTCCCCCGCAGAACGGGCCGCCTTCTTCAAGTCCAGTTCAGACGCAATCGGAATCACGAACACATAATGTATCCCGCTCTTTCCTGTTGTTACGAGTGTTTTATAGACTCTGTCATGAGGCAGGCCCGCTTGATCTGCAATCGTAATGCCGTCCACGAATTCATCGCACTCATAAGTCTGATATTCATAAGGAATTTTATATCGGTCCAATATCCGCATTGCGTTCGTCTTCAGTTCTTTCTTCCCCATAATCTTCTCCTTATCTGTCATATTCTGTCCCATGCAAAATCAGCGGTACAAGGCATTATACTAGGACTGAACCCTATTACATTAAGCACATGATTTACTCAATAATCGAACAGGCTGAGCTGCTCCATACGATAGGGGCGCTTATAGCTTGATATGATATCGGACATCTTATACAGGATTCCCGCCTCCTGGCACTCTTTCTCAAAAACCTTCCAAAGCTGGCGTACCCGCGGGCTTCTGCATTCATAGGCGTTGCCGAATCTCTTTTGGTATTTCTCTGCAAGCCCCTCTCCCGGGAAGAGCTGGTTCAGCCTTTCATAGTACCAATCCCGCTGATTTTCGCGCAGCGTCATCCCAAAAGCAGGATAGATAAACTTTGCACCCGCCTCATGTGCCTTACGAACGATTTCCCGGATATTCTCATCAGAGTCTTCCAGGAAAGGAAGCACGGGCATTAACAGAATCCCGGTATATATCCCATGACCGGACAATTCACGGACCAGGGCAAACCTCTCCGAGGACGGCGGCGCTCCCGGCTCTATCTTTTTTGCAAGCACATCGTCTGAAGTGGTAATCGTGACTTTGCACAGCACCGGTGAATGTTCCCTGATATCTGTAAGCACATCGATGTCCCTTGCCAGCAGACTGCTCTTTGTAGCGATGGCGGCTCCAAATCCAAATGCATCGCAGAGCTCCAGCGCATGCCGGGTCAGTTTCAGCTCCTTCTCAAAGGGATTATAAGGATCGCTCATGGCCCCCGTAGAAACCACGCCCTTCTTTGTCTTTCTGCGCAGCTCATCGCGTATGATCATCAAAGCATTTTCCTTTGCCCTGACAGTGTCAAAGGAAGAGATTCCGTAACAGTCTGAACGGCTGTCACAGTATATGCAGCCATGACAGCATCCTTTATATATATTCATATTATATTCTGTTCCAAACCAGTATTCCGGTCTTTTCGAACGGGTAATTATCGTTTTAGCTGGAATATACTCCATAATAATGTTCCTTTTCTTGGAAGTCCCCGGCTGTTGATCGGCCGGGGAAGTTCACTTATTATACCAAAGCCATGATTTTCCGGCTATTGTAACATTAGGCATTTTGCTGTGTTAACATTTTTAGTGAAATTAATTGTATAATCGTATACAATCCACAATGTAACTTTAATGTTTTGAAGCCCTCGCGAAATACCCAATATTTTATATTGTATACATGAATACAGTATTTTCTTTGTCATAATCATTCGGGCTGCATACTGCATTTTGAGTAAGTTTATATTGCATACAACTATACAATATAAAAAGTAAAAAAATTATTCTGCTAAACTCTCATGAAGAGGTCTGCGTACTTTTTTGCGGGTCAGCTCTACAAGCTGCAGCGCGGTCACATCCACAAGTGTTGATTGAATCGGGTCTTTTGAGAGGTATTGGCGGAATGTTTTCAGCAGTTCCCTGGTTGCATCGGCATCGTCCAGGTTAATAAAATCCACAATAACGATTCCCGAAAGGTTTCTAAGCCGCATCTGTTTGGCTGCCTCCCTGGCTGCTTCGAGATTGATCTTCAAATAAGTTTCAGAAGGATTCTTTTTTACAGAACATTTTCCCGAGTTTACATCAATCACAGTCAGCGCTTCCGTATATTGTATCACCAGATAGGCCCCATTCTTAAGCCATACGCGTTCGCTCAATGCCCTTTCCAGTACAGTCTGTGTATGATACAGCTTTCCGAGAGGGAGCTGGCTGCTCTGATAAAGCCTCAGTTTCTCTAATTCTGCCGGCTGTTCTCTTGTATAATATTCCCTGACCTGGCGGTAAAGCTCTTCGTCCTCAATCACAATCTCCGTTAAACCTTCGGTATACACATTTTTCAGGTCAGAGATATAAGCGGGAGGCGCCTCCTGCAGACAGGAAAAGCATGTTCTCGTCTGAGACGCAGACTTCAGAGCGGTATAGCTTTGTTCCAGGCTTTTAATCTCCCCCAGGATCTGGTCAAAATCAGCATCGCCTGCATTCGTACGGATGATAAGGCCATACTCCTCGTTTTTATAGGGCAGAAGGCGTTCTTTTAATTCCTCACGCAGCGATTTGGGAAGCTTGCCGGAGGTTCCGATTCTGGTGTTTCCTGTTGTCAGAATTGCATACCTGCCCGTAAAACTTAAGTTGCTGCTGACCGTCGGGGCCTTTGTTTTAACGGCCTCTTTGCTGATCTGAACAACCAGCTCATCCCCGATGCAGAGCGGCTTCCTGCCTGCCTTATGCGTGAACAGAGCATTAGCGGCCTGGCTCATGTCATAATAACATTCCACGCCGCTCTCAATCTCGATAAATGCTGCTCCGATATTGGGCACTATATTCTTCACTCTGCCCACATAGATATTGCCAAGTACATGCTGCCTTACGCCGCTGTCCGGCTTGTCGCAGTGTATTTCTACGATTTCATCGTCCTCCAGAAGAAATATCCAGACCTTTTGGGCCTCTTTCATCATAAGAACTTTTCTTGAGGTCATGCCGTCTCCATCTCCATTTCGCTACCCAAATCTTCCAATGTTACCAATTCTCGTCTGCCTTCCTGGCCCCTATCCGCATACATCTCAAGCCTGTGATGTGAATAATCGCTCTCGGCAAAATCGATCCCCATAAAATGACAGAATGCCTCCATGACAAGGCCGGGCTTCAGATTCTGGACGCTCCCCGCGGCCACCTGCATACAGACAGCGTCCGCTTTCGCTTCCAGACGGTATATCATTGGTTTGATATCCACTTCATTCGCACTGCGTTTTGTCTCTTTCAGAATCCGGATCTCGGGCTGCGCCATGAATGCCGCAAGCTTCTCCGGCCAATCTGCCGGAAACACATCCTTTTTCACCGTCGTCCTGTAATCCGCCGCCGCAACGATCGCCATTCCAGTCATCTTCTTTTCTTCCGCAATCTGACGGAAGCTTACGACTTCCATCCCTTCCACCATGGCCTCATTCAGCCGTCTCACGGCCTCTTTGCTGGAAATCGGGCCGCTCAGCTCAATATCAAAGTATTCACCGTCACTGGAAAGTCCGATCCCCAGCGGATTTGCAAAAGACATAATCATATGAGGACTGTAGCCGGCGGTAAAGGCGATCGGGATCTCCGCCCTTCTCATGGCCTTCTGGAAAAACCGCATCACATCCAGGTGCCCGATAAATCTCAGCGCACCATATTTTCTGAACTTAATTCTTACCTTCATAGCAGACACCTCCTCCAAATTGTGCCGCTCCGCATCCGGAGCACTGCATCTTACAGTTTGGTGTGACAACGCCCTCCTGCGCCCGCTCCCACTCTTTTTTCATAAAGCTTTTGCTGACCCCGATATCAATGAAGTCCCACGGAAGCAATTCATCCAGTTCTCTTTCCCGGGTCGTATAAAATGCAATATCAATGCCCGTATTCTCAAACGCCTGCATCCATTTTTCATTGCAGAATGTTTCTGTCCAGGCGTCAAAAAGGCATCCCAGTCTGTAGGCCTCCTCAATGGCCTTTCCCACTCTCCTGTCGCCGCGGGCAAATACGCCCTCCAGAACGGTTACTTCCGCATCATGCCAGTTATATTTCATGCTTTTTCTGTTTAACTGCTCCTGAAATTCATGCTTCACAACCGAAGCCCTGTGCATATACTCCTCACTGGTACACATTGGCGCCCATTGGAATGGGGTAAATGGTTTTGGTACAAAAAAGGAAGTGCTCGCCGTTATCTGGCATTTGCCATGGCGCTCCTCTTTCGGGATCTCGTAATATCTTCTCGCAATCCGGTCTGAAAGCCTTGCGATCTCCTTCATATCTTCTTCCGTCTCAGTGGGAAGGCCCAGCATAAAGTACAGTTTTACCTTGGACCAGCCTCCCTCGAAAGCCTGTCCGGCCCCCTCCAGGATCATTTCCTCCGTCAGGCCCTTATTAATTACATTTCTCATCCGCTGTGAACCCGCTTCGGGGGCAAATGTCAGGCTGCTCTTGCGGATATCCTGCACCCGCTGCATCACATCCAGCGAAAATGCATCGATCCGAAGGGATGGCAGGGTAATATTCATCCCTTTATCCTTAAATTCATCTATTAAAAAGTCTACCAGTTCTTTCAGTTCGGAATAGTCACTGGAACTCAAAGAACTCAGAGAGATCTCTTCGTGTCCCGTATTCTTCAGCATAACACGGGCGTACTCCTTCAGTGTCTCCACGTTTCGCTCGCGGGTAGGCCGGTACAGCATCCCTGCCTGGCAGAATCTGCAGCCGCGGATACATCCCCTCTGGATTTCCAGCACAACCCGGTCCTGCGTTGCTTTGATAAAGGGCACCACCGGCTTCATCGGATAAGGCGCTTCCGTGACATCCATTACGATCTGCTTTTTCACCGTGGCAGGAATCCCGGGCTCCGTCGGTGTAAAGGACTTCAGAGTACCATCATCATGATAATCCGCTTCGTAGAACATCGGAACATAGAGCCCCTCAATCTCCGCCGCCCTTCTCAGAAACTCTGTACGGCTGCTGCTCCCGGCCCGGCAGGTCTTGTAGAGATCCAGCAGTTCATCATAGACCGTCTCGCCCTCTCCTATATAAAACAGATCAAAGAACTCTGCCAGCGGTTCCGGATTGTAGGTGCAGGGGCCCCCGCCGATTACGACCGGATGCTCCCAGGTACGGTCCGCACTGTGGAGCGGAATCTGGCTTAGATCCAGGATCTGCAGTATGTTCGTGTAGCACATTTCATACTGGATTGTGATGCCCAGAAAGTCAAAATTCTTGACTGGATCCTGTGATTCCAGGGCAAACAGGGGGATCTTCTGTTCCCTCATTACCTTGTCCAGGTCGGTCCAGGGAGAATATACCCTTTCACACCATACATCCTCACGCCGGTTAAAAATATCATACAAAATCTGAATCCCCAGGTGGGACATGCCAATTTCCATGATATCGGGAAACGAAAGAGCAAACCGAATGTCCACCTGATCCGGGTCTTTATTCACCGCATTTACCTCATTGCCGATGTAACGGGCGGGTTTCTCGATGTTCAGCAGTATCTCATCGCTCAACGCTAATTTTCTCATCATTATATACATCCTTCTTATCCATGCTATTAGATCCCAAATGATCTGATGGTGTCCGGAAACACCGGGCACCACCGTTTAATTATAAGTGCTTTTTGTCATAACATCAAGCAAAATGCGGAATGTTTTAAGTTTATGCAGATGAGTGCGCGAAAGAAGGGATAGCTTCTGTAACGGCTACCCCTTTCTTTCGCACACTCATCTGCCGGCGAGATGGAAACTCGTCAACTCAGCGTATTAAACATCTTCGATCTTCCCTAAAAGCTGCAGCGGCTCCTTTTTTAGGTTTTCTTTCATATAGCAGGACGAGATGATAAACGCCGCCAGAATTAAACCACCCCCGGTCCCAACCGACAATGCTATGCTGGGGCTTGCCCACTCTATGTCAGCCTCTGTGTCATTTGTTGTCACATTGCTGTAGGACGTATCGAATACAGTGGCCGCATCGGCCTTCTTGGCGGCTGCTCCTGTAGCTTTCCATCCCGCTATGCTGCCCAGGATGCTGCCAACCGCCGCAAGTACAAGTATTCCGGTCAGAATAGATCTGGAACACTGCCCCTTCGTTCTTCCAAGCAGGCGCTCCACGGCAATCCTCTCCTGTTGTCCCGTTATGAACATACTTGAAAAGAACAGTAAAATCATGAGTGCCATGACGCCTCCGCTGACCAGGAATATCCATGACATCATCTTTCGCTTTTCAATCCCTTCCCGGAGCTGGGTATAACCTTTGTCATAAAAGGTGATCTTCAGATCTTTTACCCCCTGTTTTTCCCATAGCTCCTGATATTGCTGTATTGTTCCGTTTGGAATTTGGAAAGACGTGTTGCCAACCTGCATGCGTCCATAGGCTACGATGTTATCTTTCCAGGAATTCTCGGGAACTGCGTTCCAGGGAATGACCACTTCATACATGCCGATTCCAAGGGAACCGGTACCGTAATCTTTGATTGTATAAATGCCCGCAATCTCATATTCCTGCTCGTTGAATATGGAATAGGGCTGGCCCTGTGCATTAATAAAGGAAAACCCATACCCGCCGCCCTTTGTTGAAAAGTTGTCCACCGGTGCATCCCGATAATTGGCATAAAACAGAGGCAGGGTTAGTTTGTCCCCCACGGACTTCTGAAGCAGCATCGCCAGCGTACTGGGAATCAGACAGACCTTTGCGCCGTCCTGATATTCCTCTTCTGTGATATCCCTTCCCTCGGAGATAACGACCTCATCCTGATAAAACGGCATCAGCAGCTTTGTGCTGTCTGTGGGCTGAACCGGTACGACATGATCCAAATAGTCCTGCATATTTCCCGCCAGCAGCCACCGCTTTCCGCGTTCTGTTTCATAGAACCCTTCCGTCACCTCATCAAATTCGTCTGATTCATTTATAGGATCATAGATCCTTTCTCCATCGAGAGTGTATTGTGTTGATAGGGTACCATTTGTAGGAACATATTCCATTTCCATCTCCCCGCTATCGCTGTTTTCTGTTTCCACACCGTGGGTAAAACCGTACTGATTAAGCTGCATAACATAAGTCTTTCCCGCCTCGAACGTTCTGGGTTCCGGATTCTGGTGTTCGCAGACATAGATATAATCCCCCTCATTGACAGCGCCTTCCAGCACCTTAACAATGCGCATCTTGACGGAATGATCCGCTGTTTCTGTTTTCAGGGGGGTTACCTCCACGGTGAGCAGCCAGGTGCGCCCCACTCCCTGATAAAGCTCCTCTACATATGCTCCAAAATAGGGGCGCTGCCTTGGCTTATGTACATACCCCGCGCCTTCAAAGTCCAGCACCTCCTCTTTGATTCGCTCCCCCGCGGTTCTTGCGTTAAAATACTGATACTCTTTCATTTCCGCATCCCATATCCCATAAACCCCGTTATCCTTTGTCTCCTGCTCCACAGTTCCTATGGTGGTAAATATTTTTTCGAATTCCTGAATTGCCGTTCTGCTCATGTTCCAGAGGTTTCCGCCCAGTGCCAGGAAAAATGCCGAAACACCAATCAGAAGAAAAAACAGAAAACTCTTCAGGGGACTGCGGAGCATTTGTTTCATGCTGTAATAAAATGTCATGCCATACACCACCTCACTGTTTTTCTACCGATATCATTTTCCCGTCCTTCATGGTCATACGGATATCCGCCTGGTCTGCAATCCGAGAATTGTGTGTAACTATAATAACTACATATTCTTTCTCATGTGCCAGTCTAAGCAGTAATTCGACTATATTCTCTTCATTTTCCGTGTCCAGATTCCCTGTCGGCTCATCTGCCAGCAGAATTCTCCCTCCGGCAGCCATAGCTCTTGCAATTGCCACTCTCTGCTGCTCCCCTCCGCTCATCATACGCGGATATTGGTTCAGGATCTTTTCTTCCAGACCTACTTCTTCCAGGCACAGGGCCGCCTTCTCTTTTGCCGTTTTGCGTGGAATTCCCTGGAGCTCCAGCGGATACATAACATTCTCCCAGGCGGTCAGCAGAGGAAATAAATGAAAGGCCTGATATACCACGGACACTTCCTTCCGTCTGTATGCATCCCGGTCCATTTCCGCCAGATTTTCGCCGTCCACCAGGATTCTCCCTTCCCTGGGATGGTCAAGTCCGGCAAGCAGGGATAGAAAAGTACTTTTTCCGCTTCCTGATTCTCCTGTAACCGCATACATGTTACCGGATTCAAACGTGCAGGATATCCGTTTTACCGCCTCAATTGTCTGAAATTTATTCTGATAAGAATAACTTACATCTTCTACTTTAATCCGTTCCATATCTCCCTCTCAATCTCTGTGTGATAACACAGCTGCAACGCTGAATCTTCCAAACATCCACATGGCAGCCGACGCGCCCAGTATATAGCAGACCAAAAACACAAGCCAGACAAGCGCAATTGCTCCCATGCCGGCCCACCGCAATATCAACCCTGCAGCTGCTCCCACAGCGCCGCCTGCCGCAGCCAGCAGAATATGTTCCACAAAAAACAGTACCGTACACCGCCGTCTGCTCGTTCCAAGCGCCCGCATAATCGCGTACTCCTCCCGTCTGCCCTGAAGCAGCAAGTGGGATACGATATACCCCACCATAATCACTACAAGAAGGACAAAGGGCAGAAATCCCTGCAGCAGAGACAGGCTTTTTTCCAGACTAGTGACCGACCGGATAAAGATCACATCATCTACCCTGACCCCGGCCCCGGCATAAGAGAAAGTGGAGCCCGGAACCACCGTCTGAAGCCCGGCGTCCTTTAATTCCTGTTTTAATTCATTGAGCTTCATGGAGTCTTTTACCAGAAAGGACAGGGAAGAGGCAAAATATGTCTGGCCACTCTGCTTATAAATCTCTTTTACAGCATCCAGAGGGAATAAAATATCCGGCACAGTTACCTCTTCATCGGTTCCGCTGGAATCCCAGATTCCGACGACTTCCATACTTACCGGCCGGAGATCCTTTATTTCTAATCCTGTTCCGGAAAGCAGCAGCTGGTAGTGCTGCAGTGAAAGGGGGAGCCGGCTCCCAAGTTCTTTATCTATGGATGATTGATTCACGATACAGACATCCTGGCTTTTCTGAAAAGTATCCCAATCCCAGCCTTTGCTCCACTTGATATCCTCCTCTTCCAGGCCCTCAATACATTCCGGGCGGTTCAATCCCTGAACCCAGAGATCTTGTAAGTTTTCGGCATTCTCCTGCGGAAGGCGCCCCAAAAGCTTTGCCCCTTCCACAATCTCTTTTGTGTATGAGGATCCGTAAACCGCATCGAGAACCCGCGGCTGTATGAACAGGCCCGAATTGGAATCCCCGCTCACATTCCAGATCTGTACCGATATAGGGAGCCTTTCCGGCAATTCATCGAGCTGTTGTTTTGTACTGGTCAGATTGCCCAGATAAAGAGCCATTACAATAACCGTCAGCAGGCTGATCAGGATATTGAGGATACTTTTTTTGTAGTGACGCCGTATATTTACCAGAATTGTGTGTATTCCCTGATAAAAACTCCTTCTCTTGTCCGGGATTTCTTTCTTGATAGACTCTTCATTTTCCCTTATACAAAGTATCCGTGTTGACGCTTCCCTTGTCTCCTCACTGTCCTCCAGCACTCTGGCAGCCGTATAGACGGTTCCGTCCAGCGTGAATTTAGGGTACATTCCGGATTTTACCATCTGAAACTTCATCCCGCGGTCTGATGCATATTTACGCAGTACAGCCTCAAACATACCTGCTGTGTTCACGGCTTCATCTGCATTAAATGAAAATCTCCGCTGCTGTTCTTCCATGGCCACCCGCTTGTAATCGTCCGCAATCTTTGCGAATACGCTTCCGTTTCGGGACATGGTTTCCATTTTTTCAAGATAAGCATCCACGTCCACCTGATCCGATTGATCCTTATGGATACTCGTGCAGACTTCAATCGCCGCCTGCAGCTGTTTCTGCTGCTTCAGCAGATTTTCCTGCTGGCGTACAACAGCCTCCTTCAGGGGAAGCTCTTCCTTCAATATATTTTCGATCTCTTTCAGGGGCATATCCAGCATCCTCAGCATCTTAATCAGCTTCAGACGCCGTATATCTTCCTCCGAATAATCCCTGTATGCATTGCCGGTTTCCCTTGCAGGTTCCAGCAGCCCCTGCCGCTCATAGTAGCGAATATTCTGTCTGGATATTCCGGTCAGTTCCTCCGCTTGTTTCGTATTCAAAAATCCACCCCCTCATCTGCTTACATTCTATAATCTGAAATATCTTTATGTATCTATATTAGGGTGTATAGCAGGTATACAGTCAAGTCTTTTATAACTTTTCTTCGCTAAATTTCAACAAATTAAAAATCGCCACTTGTTTTAGTGACGATTCTCCTGATTTCTCTCATTACATACTTATAGTATATCCGGTTCCAATACAGGTTCTTCGAACAACATCATTAAATCGTGATTAGCTCCGATATTGGTTACTTCAAAATGATTTAGGCACAGAGCAAGCCACGGAAGCTCCCTGCTCATCTCACGTACCAAATCGAAAATTTCCAGATCCGTTGTCTTATATCTGGAATGATATCCTGAATATTGCTCATGGGAAAAGTTTCTCTTTACCAGGTAATCTCGTATCTTCGTATAAGCACCATTGGGGTTGCTTGCTGAAAAATATTTTTTAAGATCATTAACCCGCAGATCAAAATATAATGCCTTTAAGTGTTTTGCTTCTTTTCTTGCCATTATGCCACACTCAGTCTCTTTGTATAATGATACAGTACATCCTCAACGGCAAAATCTTCTTCATTTTCTCCATCATCGCTGTTGTACCAGACCCATTTTGTTACATATTCCATAAACCAAACTTTTTCTCTTAAAGATGTAATAATACATCCGAAAGCACCATAATCTTTCGGATTCCCATTTCCGGTAAAGCATAATGTCCCATCTGGTTGCTGTGCCTTATTCAGTCCATATCTGGAAAACGCCTGCTCAACTGCCTGATAAATACTTTCCACCTGATATTTCTGGTCAGCAGCAATCTTTTTTTCATCCATTTTTATTTCTAATTTCAGCATAGCAGCCTCCTCTGTCCTCTAAATAATCTTTGGTATACTCATTATATCCGACTTGAAGAGAAAATTCCACTGCATTTTTGAATTAACGCTCTAATGGCTCACGTCCCCTACAGCTTCTTCCACACTGCCTGAATATCTTTGAGATCCATCTGCTTTTCGATCTGGTTTACGATTTTATCGCTGCTTACATTTGCTACATTCACTTTGCCGTAATCGATCCAGACATAACAAACAAAGCATAAGACGCCCAGCGTCAGACGGAAGAAAAAGCTGCTTTTAGGCCTTTCTTCTGCATCGTCATACAGGTCATGGTAAATATGTCCATACCTGGGGTGCACAGCGGGAATAAAGCTGTCCTCATTGTAAAGCCTTCTGGTCTGCCTTAGAAGCTGGCGGCGTCTTTCTTCTGATTCATTCATAATCTATGTACCTCCTTTTGGATTTCCTGTTAAGCTGCCCTTTGGGCGTACAGAAAAGGGCATATGATATGTCTACCATATCATATGCCCTGCCAAAAACAGTTAGAACTCTCTGTCCCGGAGTGCTATAGAACAAATCACGTTATCTGTCCGCAAGCTCGTTTGTTATATCATCCCAGGTAATTCCCCGTTCCACCATAAGGACCATCGCATGGTACAGAAAATCAGACATTTCGTATTTGATCTCCTCGGGATTTGGATTCTTAGCCGCAATCACAAGCTCTGTCGCTTCTTCTCCAATCTTTTTCAGGATCTTATCAATCCCCTTATCGAAAAGATAATTGGTATAAGAACCTTCTTTCGGATTCTCTTTTCTGTCCATAATTGTTGAATAGACGGATTCAAATACCTGAAGCGGGTTCTTCCCGTCGTAATCACTGCCTACAATCGGCTGGAAGAAACAGGTGCTGTTTCCGGTATGGCAGGCCGCTCCGACCTGTTCTACCTTGGCAAGCAGTGTGTCCTTATCACAGTCAATCGTCATCGTCTTTACATACTGGTAATGGCCGGATGTCTCGCCCTTTACCCACTGTTTTTTCCTGCTTCTGCTAAAATATGTCATCCTGCCGGACTTGACCGTATGGTCAAAGGCCTCTTCATCCATATACGCCATCATCAGGACCTCATTCGTTTTATAATCCTGCACAATGACAGGCAGCAGCCCGTCTGAATTCAGTTTAAACTCGGAAAAATCCATCATGCTTTCAAAAGACGTCATCCGGATCCCTTCGGCAGCACAGACATTTTTAAAGGCATTAAAATCCATATCATCCTGACTGATAAACAGTCCCGATACCCCTTTCACGCCGTCGCACTTCAATATTTTAAGGATCTCGTCCTGTTCCATCGTATCCGTTACGACAACACACGGAATCTGCGTCACATTCATAACCGAATTCAGGTCCAGCCTGTGCATGAAAATGATCTCCGTACTGTACTCTTCGATCAGATGCTGCTGTTTGAACAGGGCGTCAAAATCATTCAGGGACACCGCGATTCTTTCTTTGCCGAATCGTTTGGATACGTCCTCAATCAGGTCAATGGAAAGGTGCTTGGAAAAGTTCAGCATGGCGCGTTTTGCACCCGCATAGAGAATCTTCTTTACATCCTCCTGTCTGCGGATATTGCCGCCGGCCACCATCGGAATGCTGATGACGCGGTTAATCCTTTTCATCAGGTCAATGGATTCCTCGTGCTCCTCATCGGAATTGGACAGATCAAATATGATCAGCTCATCCGCCCCCATATCCCCGTAATGCCTTGCAAGGGACACCACATCGTCCGCGATCACTTCTCTATCATCAAACCATTTTACAGCTTTCCCTCCGTCAATAAATATACAGGGGGTCAATCTCTTATAACTCATTTATCCACTCTCCTTTACAGGCTGCCCTTTGTAGACCAAACCTCTTTCATTCTCGGCTCTTCCATGGTAGCCGCATCCAGTGCTTTACCAAACGCTTTGAACAGGGCCTCCGCCATATGATGGTTGTTGCCTCCGTCCAGAATTTTCAGATGCAGGTTCATTGCTGCACTGTATGAAACCGCATAAAAAAACTCCTTCACCATTTCCGTATCCAGCCCGCCGATCTTCTCCACCGTAAATCCGGCCTGGTAGTTCAGATACGGGCGTCCTGAAAGATCCACCGCACACAAAGCAAGCGTCTCATCCATGGGAAGCATAAAACTGCCGTAGCGCTTGATTCCCGCTTTATCTCCAAGGGCCTTGGCGATTGCCTGTCCCAGCACGATACCGGTGTCCTCCACCGTATGATGACAGTCCACTTCCAGATCCCCCTTAACCTCTACTTCCAGGTCAAACAGGCCGTGTCTCGCAAAACCGTCCAGCATATGGTCAAAAAAGGCAATTCCCGTATCAATGCTGTTGCGCCCTTTTCCGTCCAGACAAATTGTCAGGTTAATCTCTGTTTCCTTTGTTTTTCTCATGCAGCTGCCTGTCCTGTCCATCATACATCCCTCCCATTTTCATCCTGTTTATGATTCTTCAAAACGTACCTTTATCGAATTCGCATGCGCAGTCAGCTGTTCCGCCTCCGCAAAACGTTCGACATCCAGGTGTACCGCCTCCAAAGCTTCCTTTGAATAAGAAATGATGCTCGATTTCTTCAGAAAATCATCCACGGACAGAGGGGAAAAGAACTTGGCCGTACCGTTTGTCGGCAGGACATGGTTCGGCCCTGCAAAATAATCTCCCAGGGGTTCGCTGCTGTATTCTCCTATAAAAATAGCGCCCGCATTGCGGATCTTCGTCATCACGTTAAAGGGGTCTGCGGTCACGATCTCCAGATGTTCTGAAGCGATCTCATTTGCCGCATCTATCGCGTCTTCCATCGTCTCCGCCACCAGGATATGCCCATAATTATCGAGAGATTTCTGTATGATCTCTCTCCTGGACAATTCTCTCACAAACCCATCGATCTGTAAAGAGACGTTTTCTGCCAGTTCTCTGCTGGTTGTCACCAGAATGGCCGATGCAAGCTCGTCATGCTCCGCCTGGGAGAGCAGGTCTGCAGCCACATATCTCGGGTTGGCCGTCTCGTCCGCCAGGACAAGAATCTCACTGGGGCCTGCAATGGAATCAATACTTACATATCCGTAGACGGCCTTTTTGGCCAGGGCTACGTATATATTTCCCGGGCCTACAATCTTGTCCACTTTGGGAATGCTTTCCGTCCCATAGGCCAGTGCCGCAATCGCCTGGGCTCCTCCCACCTTATATACGGCGTCTGCTCCCGCCTCTTTGGCGGCAACCAGGGTGGTCGGATTCACCCTGCCGTCTTTTCCCGGAGGGGTGGCCATGATAATTTCATCCACGCCCGCCACCTTGGCCGGCATGATATTCATCAGTACCGAGGACGGATACACAGCCGTCCCGCCCGGAACATATACCCCTACTCTCCGGAGAGCGGTCACCTTCTGTCCGAGCATCGTCCCGTCAGGCTTGCTGTCAAACCAGCTGTACTGCATCTGCTTTGCATGGTAGGACTCGATATTTTTCAAAGATTTACGTATGATCTCAAGCAAAGAGGCATCCACCTGGGCATAGGCTTCCGCTACCTCCTCCTCTGTGACGAGCACATTCTGCGCATGGATTTCTGCTCCGTCAAACTTCTTTGTATAGGAAAAGACTGCTTCGTCCCCTTTTTCTTTCACTGCATCCAGTATCTCCCGGACGCTGGACTCATACTTTCCGTAGTTATTGGGGCTGCGTTTTAAAAGGTCTTCCAGCAGATTTTTTTTCGTACTTTCATCTAATTTTTCAATTCGCATTTTTATCCCTCCTGTAAGAGCTTTCTCAGATTCACGATCAGCTCCTTAATCCTGTCATTTTCCATGCGCATACTGACCGGATTTACGATCATCCTGGCAGAAAGAGGACACACTTCCTCCAATACCACCAGTCCGTTCTCTTTCAGAGTAGATCCAGTCTCCACGATATCCACAATCACTTCTGACAGCCCTACAATAGGCGCCAGCTCAATAGAACCATTCATTTTTATGATCTCAACTGTCTGATGTTTTTTATTATAAAAATAATCTTTTGCAATATTAGGGTACTTGGTTGCCACGCGGATCAGCTCATGATGCCGGAGCAGTTCCCTGGCCTCCTCAAGCCCGCATACGCACATTCTGCACTTGCCGAATCCCAGATCCAGTACCTCGTGCACCTTGCGTCCTTCCTCCACGATCGTATCCTTGCCGACCACACCGATATCGGCCGCCCCATACTCTACATAGGTGGGGACATCGGGGCCCTTTGCCAGGAAAAACTTCAGCTTCAGCTCCTCATTGACAAAGATCAGCTTCCTGGAGCTTTTATCCTTCATCTCCTCGCATGTAATTCCCAGCATCTCCAGCATTTCCAGCGTTTTATTGGCCAAACGCCCTTTTGTAAGGGCAAAAGTTAAATATCTCATGTCTGCTCCTCTATCTCTTTTTCCTTGCATTTATCAGCTTCTCATCCCCGGTACGCAGATTCACCATCTCAATCGTCAGATCCTCGTTCAGATACAGCATACTCACGGCCTGTGTCCGTTTTCCATATGCTTCATAGGCTTCCCTGCTTTCCTGCTTATCCCGCTTGTGTATCTCCACGCACTTGCCCTTGGAACGGAAGTTCTTTGCAAGCGAAATAGCCCACTTCTGCGTAGCCTCCGTGTAAACAATCATGTTCATCTCCCTGGTTTCCACCGGGATCTTCTGGCGGCTCAGGGCGCTCATCAGCTCATCTATGATGATCGCAAAGCCGATCGACGGCGTATTCTCTCCGAATTTTCCCAGAAGGTTATCATAGCGTCCGCCTCTCACAATGGCATCGCCGGTACCGTATGTATATGCACGGAAAACAACTCCGGTATAATACCCGTAGCTCCCGCTCATGCTCAGGTCAAATGTGATGTGGTCCTCCACACCGTAAAGGGTCAGCAGCTTATATAACTGCTGGAGATAGGATACGGCAAGCTTTGCGCTGATGTTCGGCGCTATCTCCATAGCCTGGTCCAGAATCTCTACACCGCCCATCAGCTCAGAAAGCACCTGGAATGCAGCCTTAATGTTGTCCGCTGCATCCTGGTTGTCCAGGATCTCTTCCACTCCAAAATAATTTCTGTTTATGATCAGATCGTGAATCTCTGACTTTTGTTCCTCTTCCAGTCCTGTAGCATCCATCAGGCTCTGTATGAAGTCCACATGGCCGATATTGACCTGAAATTCCTTAAGCCCTACCTTTTTCAGCCCGTCTACAACCATGGCAAGCATCTCTGCATCCGCCTCGATGGAATCCATGCCGATCAGCTCCGCCCCCATCTGGGTATTTTCCTTCAGACGGCCCTGATAGCTGGAATGGTTGATAAATGTATTGCCCATATAGCAGAGCCGGACGGGGTATTCTTCCGTCTCGAACAGTGTTGCTGCCGCCCGGGCTATGGACGGCGTGATGTCCGGGCGCAGTGCCAGTGTATTGCCGTCCCTGTCAAAAAATTTATAGAGTTCTCTCGAAGATATCGTTCCGATCTCTTTTCGAAACACATCGAAGTATTCGAAAGTCGGTGTCTGAATGTCCTGATATCCGTATGCGTGCAGGACATCATGGAGCTTTTCCTGTGTTCTGAGCTTCTTCCTGCATTCTGTATTATAAATATCCCTGACGCCTTCAGGTGTATGTAATTTCTGTTCCATATTTCCTGCCCTTTCACTTTATCGTGCTAATTCGTTAAATCACCCTGTAAATTATACGCAGTTTCTCCCTGATTGTCAATCCCTGGTATCCAAATCCTTTTGTATGTAATCCAGGTACGGGACGAAACAATTATTTTTCAGTTCCATGAAGTAAGCCGGATCCAGTTCCTCATAACGAAAGCTCTTCCGCCCGCCCTCTGCGGCGCGCTGCCAGTATCGCTTTATCTCTTTAAAACGCATATAGTAGAGTTCATGGTAACTGCTGTAATATATAATCAAAAAGGAGATACCTCCCTGCTTCTCAAACTTTTCCATAAAATTCATCTGATGTTCATGCACATTCTGCAGCGGGAAAGTATCCGCAGCGCACTCCTTTGCATCGAAGCAGACCGGAATTCCCTGCACAGCCCCGATATAATCGACTGTACTGATCTTTTCAAAATATGCCAGCGTAATGTGGCGATGCTCTTTGTCTATCCTTACCGGAGTGATGGGGGTCGGTATCTTCTGGATCAGCGCAAGCCCCATCTCCTCATACCGTTCGTTGGTGCGGTTCACCAGATCCTCCAGTGTGGAGCCGCGAAGCCCCCTTGAATTCCAGGTAGCCATCTATAAAACACCCTTATCCTTTGCTATTTTTTGAAACTCTCCGGGAAGCGGGGCCCGAAATTCCTTTCCCGACAGAACGCTTAGCAGCCCTTCCAGTGCCGGAAATGTGATCCTGTATGCGTGGAGCAGCTGGTGGTTCAGCCCGTATGCATTTTTGTACCTGTCACCCAGCTTTCTGCCGCCATACTTGTAGTCTCCCAGGATCGGATACCCGGCAGAAGCAAGATGAGCGCGGATCTGGTGGGTCTTCCCGGTAATCAGGTGTACCTCCAGCAGCGTCACGCCGCCCTTAGATTTGAGGGGGCAGAATTCTGTCTCAATTGCCGCGCTTCCTGCTTCAGGCGAGTCTGTTATGCGGACCTGATTGCTTTTTTCGTCTTTTTTCAGAAAACCGCAGATCCGGGAGCGCTCTTTCACTTCCCCTTGTACAAGGCAGAGATAATATTTGCCCAGTGTCCGGTCCTTAAAAAGGCGGCTCAGCTCCTGCAGGCCCTGCAGGCTTTTCCCGGCGGCTACTATGCCGCTCGTGTTCCGGTCAAGCCGGTTGCAGACAGAGGGGCGGAATGTTCGCATCTCATCCCCTGTCAAAGCCCCGCTCTGCTGCAGATAGTCATGCAGATACTCCACCAGTGAGACATCCGTGTCCTGAGCCTTCTGTGAAAGCATTCCGGCGGGTTTATTAATCAGCAGGATATTGCTGTCCTCATAGAGGATATCCAGACGCACAGCATGGCTGGATTCTTTATTCATGTGTCTCTCTGCAGGGAGCCCTGCATCCCCGGCAAATTTGGCAATGGTCTCATCTGCAAGAAACAATTTGATCTCGTCGCCTTTGAAAAGCTTCTCACTGCCGGAAGCTTTTTTCCCGTTCAGAGTAATATTCTTTTTCCGCAGCATCTTATATAAAAAGCTTTTCGGGGCCTCTCTGAGATACTTGGCCAGAAGCTTATCCAGCCTCTGTCCCGCTTCATTGTCACCGACTGTTATCTGCTGCATAAAACTGATTCCTTTCTACATGGATATATTCAATATTACCTGTTTGATCTGTTTTTCCATCTCTTTTGTATCCCCTTTTTCCACAGCGGCAATCGAATTGAGACCCTCGGCCCTTGCCAGAAAAGCGGTATAATTATTCAGGATTTTCACCGAGACATCCGGAAAATGATTCTGGTTCAGGATGCTTTTTATATGAGTCGCTGCGTATTTTACATCCACTTTTTCGCTGTTCGTATATCCGAAGATCGTATTTCCGGAAATCACAATGCAGTCCACCGGCATCACTTTTTCCCGGCTTGTAATGATCATGTCATAGACTGCCGTTATGTTGCCGGTCTTTGCCTTAATCTCATCTGCACGGATGACTGCAATAGACGGATAGGGAAATCGGGTAATGACACCCACCAGCGCCTTGGACGCCGGGAGGCACCCCAATACAGCGACAACGGTCATCAGATTCAGTCTCGTATGCGCCTGGCTGTAACCCAGAATGAAAATAGCAGCCACCAGTGCAAAATAAATCACGGTCCGGATAATCTCTGCTTTTTTCTTATAATCCAGATATCCCGGCTCTCCTTTTATCACCTTAGTCATATTGTAGTTCTCCTTAGTCTTTTCCCATGCTCTCTAATTTTATAATCATATTGTGCGGCAGAAGCTTTGCTCCCAGATCCGCTGCTTTCATCGCCATTCCATAGACAGATACCGGCTTTTTCCTCCTGGAATCGATCAGCGCCTGATGCACCACCTTTGCCGGGGCAGCCATAACCGCGTCCTTCCATTTATGCGGAAGCCTGCCGGATACGTCAAAAAATTCCGTGTCCACTGGCCCGGGGCAGACTGCGGTCACATAGATGCCGTCCTTTAAAAGCTCTGCACCCAATGCCTGTGAGAAACTGAGTACATAGGACTTCGTCGCCGCGTAGACCGCAAAATAGGGCTGCGGGCAAAAGGCAGCTGCGGACGCCAGATTCACAATCCGGCTTCCCCGTGTAAGGAACGGCAGGCAGGTCATGGTAAGACGGGTGAGTGCACGGCAGTTCAGATCAATCATCTCTTGCTGTGCCTCAGGCTCTCTTTCGGCGATCTCTTCAGCCGTTCCCATTTTGCCGAAACCTGCGGCATTCACCAGCATTCGCACATCCGGTTTTTCTTTCTCAAGTGCATCCAGTATCTCACTGTAAACCTTGTCTTCGAGCAGGTTTCCCTCGAAAATCCTGCATGGAATTCTGCTTGTCTTTGCCAGAGAAATAAGTCTTCCCTTCCTTCTGGCAGTGATCCAGATCTCGTCCAGCTCCCGGTAGAACCAGGGCAGCTGTTTCACAAATTCCCGGCCCATTCCCGATGAGGCGCCGCTTACTATTGCAATTCTCAATCTACACACCTTCTTTTTATACTAGTTTTTCTTTTTATGAACATTTCTGATTGCTTTTTTCTTAACCGGAACTTTTTTCTTACTCTCAGTCCTTTTTCTGCCATTCTCCCCGGCAAAAGCCCTTTCTTTCGCAAATCTGCGCGGCCGGATCAGGCATTTTTCCCAAAAACCGACCAGATCCATCCTGCCTGCCTTTTTCAGCGCCTCCATAACGAGGTCGTAGTTTTCCGGATTGCGGTATTGGATCAGCGCCCGCTGAAGCGCTTTCTCATGGGGATTTTTCGGCACGTATACAGGCTTCATCGTCCGCGGGTCCAGTCCGGTATAATACATACAGGTGGATATCGTGGACGGTGTGGGATAAAAATCCTGGACCTGTTCCGGCATATACCCCAGATCCCGGCAGTATTCGGCGAGCTCTACGGCGGCCTTCATATCCGAGCCGGGATGGGAAGACATCAGATAAGGAACCAGAAACTGCTTTTTTCCAAGCTTTTGGTTCATGTCCCCGTAGATCCGGGTGAACTCCTCGTACACCTTATGTTCCGGTTTTCCCATTTTTTCCAGCACTTCATCCGCCACATGCTCCGGAGCCACTTTCAGCTGTCCGCTCACATGATGTTCGCAGAGTTCCCTTAAAAATGTCCGGTCCCGATCGGCAAGCAGATAATCAAACCGGATGCCTGACCGTATGAACACTTTCTTTACTCTGGGGATCTCTCTTAATTTTCTCAAAAGATCTACATAATCCCTGTGGTCCGCCCGCAGATTCTTACAGGGATGCGGAAACAGGCACTGTCTTTCCCTGCAGACTCCATACTGCAGCTGCTTGCTGCAGGACGGCTGCCTGAAATTCGCTGTAGGACCGCCTACATCATGGATATACCCCTTGAAATCCGGCTGTTCTGTGAGGATTTTGGCCTCCTCAAGCAGCGATTCATGGCTCCTGGCCTGGATAATCCGTCCCTGATGGAAGGTCAGGGCACAGAAACTGCATCCCCCAAAGCAGCCGCGGCTGCTGGTCAGACTGAATTTGATCTCCGAGAGGGCCGGCACACCTCCTGCTTTCTCATAGGCCGGATGCCAGGTACGCATAAAGGGCAGCGCGTAGATATCATCCATCTCTGTCTGACTCAGTGGTTTTGCCGGCGGATTCTGCACGAGAAACAATTTATCTCCATAGGGTTCGGCAAGCCGCTTTCCTGAAAATGGATCGGTATTCTGATACTGGATATAAAAGCTCCGGGCATAAACCTCCTTCTTTTCCGAGATCTCCTGAAAGGAAGGAAGCATAACCGCATCGTAGATGGAGTCCGGGTCTTTCACCTTCACCACCGTCCCGTCCACATAGGTCAGGTCAGATACGGCAATTCCCGCCTCAAGGGCTTCTGCAATCTCTAACACCGAGCGCTCGCCCATTCCATATGAGATGATATCCGCACCGGAGTCCAGCAGGACGGAGCGTTTCACCCTGCCGGACCAGTAATCATAATGTCCCAGCCTCCGCAGGCTGGCTTCAATCCCTCCCAGAATAACGGGCGTATGCTTGTACGTCCGGCGGATCAGGTTGCCATAAACGACTGCCGCATAATCCGGCCGTTTCCCCATCTCCCCGCCCGGTGTGTAAGCATCCTGGCAGCGCCGCTTTTTGGAGACGGTGTAATGGTTGACCATGGAGTCCATATTGCCGGCTGACACCAGAAACCCAAGCCTCGGCTCCCCATACTCGGCAATGCTCCCCGGATCTTTCCAGTCAGGCTGGGAGATCAGGCACACCCGGTAGCCATGCGCCTCCAGCATGCGGCTGATAATAGCCGGCCCGAAAGAAGGGTGGTCCACATACGCATCCCCTGTCACATAGACAAAGTCCGCGCGGTCCCATCCTCTTTCCAGCATCTCTTTTCTGCATAACGGTAAAAAAACCTGATTCATCATTTATACTCCACATATTTCATAGGTATGATTCTTAATATCATAATAATCGCGGATAAAATAATCCGCCAGTTTCTTCTTCTCCGCCTCATCCTGCCGCGAAAAATCATCATCCACGGCGCAGACAGACATGCCCGCATTCTTTCCCGCCTCGATTCCCCTCGGGACATCCTCGAACACCAGACAGGTCTCCGGCCGCACCTTCAGATCTTCTGCCACTTTCAGATAGACATCCGGAGCAGGTTTTCCGGCCGCCACCTCGCAGGAAGTGCGCACGGAAGAAAAGTAGTGTTCGATATGAAGCGCCTTCAAAGTCGCGTCCACCAGTTCTCTGGCATTGCTCGTGGCAATCCCCATCCGGATCCCCAGCGAGCGGAGATGTTCCAGAAATTCCCCTGCCCCGGGCTTCAAGGGCACCTTCGTTGTATACAGCCCGAATGTCATCTCCATCCACTCCCGCCGCACATCATCCAGGGTGCAGGTAAGACCGGGAAAAGTATCCAGAAAATACTGTGCCGTCTCCGTGTAGCTCATTCCCTCGATCGCCTTCTGAAAATTCGCAGGCACCGTAAGATTATATTTATCCATATACTGCACGTCCACCTCCGGCCAAATCCACATGGAATCCACCAGAGACCCGTCCAGGTCAAAAATGACCGCTTTTTTATCTTCTAACATAATGCTTCCAACTCTTCCTTTGTCAATTCTCTGTATGCACCGGTTTCCAGGTTCTCATCCAGCTTCAGGCTGCCCATCTGCAGTCTTTTCAGATAGATCACTTCTTTTCCAACAGCCTGGAACATCCGTTTCACCTGATGAAACCTGCCCTCCCGAATCGTCACCCGAATCTTCGATATCTCTCCCGATTCCAGTATATCCAGCTTTGCCGGCAGGGTTCTTTTCTCATCTCCAATATCAAGACCCACGGCAAATGCTTCCGCATCCGCCGCTGTCACCACGCCCTGTATCCGTGCATAATAAACCTTATCCACATGCTTTTTTGGTGAAAGCAGCCTGTGCGCCAGCGCACCATCGTTTGTAATCAGAAGCAGCCCTTCTGTATCCTTGTCCAGGCGTCCCAACGGAAACAGATCGTCTCTTTGCCTGCTTGTTATCAGATCAATAACCGTCCGTTGCCTCGGATCCTCCGTGGCAGAAATAACCCCTGCCGGCTTATTCAGCATATAATACTCATATGCAATATAACCCACAGGCCTTCCCTGATACCGGATCTCATCCGTCTCCGTGTCCACTTTGCACTCCGGCTTTTTTACAACCGCGCCGTTCACTTCCGTCAGGCCCCTTGTAATCGCCTTCTTCACTTCACTACGGGTTCCAAGCCCCATATCTGCCAGATACTTATCTAATCTTAACTTCATAACTTATCCCATTCCACGGTTTTAAGACATCCACCGCCAGCCCGGCAGATATTTATTCTTCAGTGTCTGATTCGCCAGCTTGCCGAATCCAAGCGGATAACCGTCCACACATACCAGGTACCAGCCTTTCTCTTTTAAGGCAGCCATATCCTCCACATCCAGGGTATCGCCTTTCAGATACTTAATCACCCTGTCATCCTCCAGCGGGAAATCGAGAATCTTTTGATACTCCTGCTTTTTCAGGCACATAGCCAGCGCTTGACTGGGTTCAAACCGGTTCTTCTTCAGCTCTCCCAGAAGCAGTCCCGAACGCAGGAACCTGACACCTCTCAGCTCAGGAAGCCCGTCCGGCATATAATAAATCCTCTCCCCATGTATATCCAGCCGGGAAGGATCCAGCTCCCAGGTCGTATCCTGCAGAAATTCCGCCAGTTCCTCCGGCAGTTTTCTGCCCTTTCCCTGTCCTGACATGCATTTCTGTCTGTTCCCATTCTCCTCAAGTTCAGGAGAATGTGCTTTTTTCAGCAGTGCAAGATAATGCCCTTCCCCCTTCATCCTGTGCGGGAATATCCGCACGGTTTCTGCAAGTCCGGGATTGCCGCCCTCTGTTACCTCCGGCATGCCTTGTGTGAACCCGTCATAGGGTTCAATCGGGCAGACCGCAAATTCCGGATACTGAGAAATCAGATACTCTATCGTCTGCTCATTTTCCGAGGCATCGAAAGTGCAGGTCGAGTACAGAAGCATCCCGCCCGGCTTGAGCATAGCAGCCGCCTGCGTGATAATACTCCTCTGGAGTTTGGAAAAAAATTCAGGACCATGCTCCTCCCATGCCTTCACCATCTTTTTATCTTTGCGGAACATGCCCTCCCCTGAACAGGGAGCGTCAATCAGAATTTTATCAAAATACTCCGGAAAATATTCGGTCAGTTTTCCAGGTTCTTCGCTCAGCACCAGCATATTGCCGATTCCAAACAGTTCCAGGTTCTTCAAAAGCCCTTTTGCCCTGGAATTGCTGATATCATTGGCGATCAGGACACCTTCTCCCTTAAGCTTAGCCCCCAGTTCCGTAGCCTTCCCGCCCGGCGCTGCACAGACATCCAGCACCCGTTCCCCCGGTTCCACCGGCAGGCGGCTGGCAGGCGTCATAGCACTCGGCTCCTGCAGATAATACAGCCCCGCAAAGTAATAAGGATGTTTTGCGGGCTGTACCTGTTCCCCATCATAATAAAATCCGTTGGAAATCCACGGAATCGGCTCAAGCGGCCAGGGAGCAATCTTCAAAAACTGTTCCACACTGATCTTATTTGTATTCACACGCAGCCCATAGTGGCGCGGCTCATCAAAGCACTCCAGGTAGGCGTCATATTCGTCCCCCAGAAGACCTTTCATTTTCTCTTCAAATGCTTTCGGTAAGTTCATATCAAATCCTCCACATGAAACTGATTATATCATAAATCCCCCTGTAGGACTAGAGCTAAATGTGGGAATGGGGGGGGAGACTTTTTGGGATGAGGGGGACGCAAATGACGAGGCGGGGACGGCTCATGGCGGGGCAATGTCTGCTGGTGAAATGTCCTGACACTTCGCTAAGAAGCTGTAGAAGAAAACGGAACGGAAAGGGAGGTACGTGCCGCATTTGGCCCGAATGCCGATGCATTCGCGCCGCAGGCGGCACCAGAATCTGCCTGGTAAGGCAAATTCTGCCCTCCCTTTCCGTTCCGTTTTCTTCAACAGCTTCTAACGCTTGCTTTATGGACTTTTCACCAGCAGACATTGCCCCGCCATGAGCCGTCCCCGCCTCGTCATTTGCTGTTGCATCCAAACGGTAGGGAACCCGCGCAGGCAATTCCATCCGCCTCCCCCGTCTATTCTCCCAACCAGGTTACGGGCCTCTTTTTTTCCGGCCGGATGAACCAGCCGGGCGTGGAATGGGATGGGGACGCACGGGGATGGGTCATTTCGTCTGCCCCATCCCCATGCGTCCCCATTCCATTCCACGCCCGGCGTCCCCCATCCGCTCCCGGGGCTAAAGCCCGTGAGCTAAGAATACTTTAGTTTGTGGGGTTCGAGATAGCGCAGCACCCAGTACGGATTGACGCTGATTTCCTCGTCGTTATGGAACAGATAGATTCCCACATGCAGATGAACCGGAAAGTTTCCTGTTGTTCCTTCGGTTTTGCTGTAGCCGGTGTCTCCCATGTAGCCCAGCAGGTCCCCGGCCTGTATGGTATCCCCTTCTTCTATGTCCGCATAGGAATCCAGGTGGGCGTAGTAGAAATAGGCGCCGCCCGGAGCCACGATGCCAAGGCGCCATCCTCCTTGTTCCAGCCAGCCTTTGTGGCGCACTACTCCGTCTGTCATGCTGACAACCGGATACAGGCCTCTCTCATTCTTGTCTGTCATGATGTCGGTTCCCTCATGACCGCGCTTGCCGCCGTAATTGCGCTCGTACATCCAGGAATCTACAAAGGATACTCCAGCCTCCGTTTTACCGGTGGGTGCAGGCACCGGGAAATACTTGACGTCGTTCCAGATTCCCCTGCACTGTGCGATGTATTCTTCCCAGCCCGGGCGGCCGGCCCATCGCTTTTTGAGTTCGGAGAACAGCTCCGGATCGGGGGTTTTCTTCAACGGGTCTGTCCCGAAATCTGTCTCCAGCCAATAAAGGCCCAGGTTTTCTCCCGGGTCTTTTGTATTCTGTATGTAGTTCAGCATCTCCTCATTGAGGGACTGCCTTCTGAAACCGTCTCCGGCAGCTGTATTTTCATTCAGCCGGGCGTAACCTCCCTGTATGAGAAGTTCATGAATGCCCACTGCCAGGAAAAATGCCAGAAGCAGATTCAGAAGGATATAGTTGTGCAATCTTTTTCTTTTCAACTTTTCAGATGTTCCTCTGCACACGTACTCTCTTTAATATATGAGCAGAAGAATGTCCTATTTGCATTCTTTCAGGATTTCTTTGATTATATTCCACATCCGCCAGGTTGAGGCAATGTCCAGCCGCTCGTGGACGGAATGGATATCAAACATTCTGGGGCCGAAGGATACACAGTCCAGTTCCGGCTTTTTCCCGGACAGCAGGCCGCATTCCAGTCCTGCATGTATGGTAGCAATCTCCGGCTTTTTTCCGTAGACCTTCTCGAATACCCCTGCCACAATCGGACGGATTCTGGAATCTTCTTTGTACATCCATGCCGGATAGGAACCGGTAATCTCGTAAGTGCCTCCAAGGAATTCTGCCCAGCCTGTCAAAGCCTCCTTAAGCTCCTCCAATCTGGAAGAAACAGAACTTCGGATCAGCAGGATAAAGGAGATCTGATTCTCCCCGGTCTTCACAACACCCAGATTGTCGGACGTCTCTACCAGGCCCTTTAAAGACCTGCTGAACCCGTACACTCCATTCTGGCAGTTGTTCAGGAAAAAGATGACCTTGTTTTTGTCCGCATCGGAAAAAACGGATTTCTCCTCATGTTCTGTCTTAATAACTGAGATATCAAGCCCTGGCTCATCTGCGCCGAATTCCTGCCTCCAGGTATTCAGCATGTTCTCGATGATCAGTTCTGCTTTTACGCTGTCCTGCACAACGATGGTGAATTTGCTGACAGAGGTGATGACGTTGTCCTTTGCACCGCCCTGAATCTCAGCAAGGGCAATGTCCATATTCTGGTTCAGCCTGTTTAAAAGACGTCCGGCCAGTTTGTTGGCGTTGCCGCGCTGCTGGTCAATCTCCACGCCTGAGTGCCCGCCTTTCAGCCCATGGATGGTAACATCAAGGCAGCTGCCTGCAGCCTTTTTCCTGCCGACAGGCAGATCCAAGCGGAAGGTTAAACCCCCGGCACATCCTGCTATAATTGTATCTTCGTCCTCTGAATCCAGATTCAGAAGCATCTTTCCTTTCAGCGGCGTAAGGTCAATCCCTTCTGCTCCGCCCATTCCCACTTCCTCATCCACCGTAAAGACAGCTTCCAGCGGAGGATGCGGGATGTCACTGCTGTCCAACAGTGCAAGTGCGATAGCCACGGCAATTCCGTCGTCAGCCCCCAAGGTGGTATCCCGCGCCCTTACAAACCCATCCTCTACATAGAGATCCAGCGGGTCTTTTGTGAAATCATGATCCGAATTCTCTGCTTTTTCACATACCATATCCAGATGCCCCTGGATGATGACCGGTTCACTCTCCTCATATCCTTTTGTTCCGGGCTTTTTGATGATGACATTATTCAATTCGTCCTGAATGGCCTCCAGCCTTCTCTCTGCCGCAAATGCCATGCAGTAATCACTGACTGCTTTTGTATTGAAAGTTCCCCTCGGTATCCGGCTCAGTTCCTCAAAATAGTGAAACACTTCCACTGGTTCCAGTTCATTTAATATCGGCATTGTTATATTCCCCTTCCTATATAGCTGTTATGTTATAACTGTTCCGTTTTGAACAGCTGGATTGTTCTCATTTGTATGGCAGTTCAGATGGTTCTGAACTGTTATCATTTTGTCACAGAGGGCATAAAAAATCAACCCGTTTCATATATCTTTAATAACATTTATCTGGCTGATCTGCAAGGAGTAACTCTTATGAAACATAACCTGGCCGGAATCGGGATTGTGATCCTTTTTGCTCTCATGCTCATCTCTCCCAAGGCGGTATTTAACGGAGCCAGTGAGGGGCTCCTTCTCTGGTTTCAAATCATTTTGCCGACCCTGTTTCCCTTTATCATCATCACCAACCTCCTGCTCTGCACCGACAGTATCCATTACATATCCAGGGCATTCGGCAAGGTTTTGTGCCGCATATTTAAAGTATCTGAAAGCGGAAGTTTTGCTATTATTGTCGGTTTTCTCTGTGGATACCCCATGGGGGCGAAAGTAACCGCCGACCTGATTACAACAGGCTATGTCACAGAGGATGAAGGCCGGTACCTTTTGTCTTTCTGTAATAATACCAGTCCGGTGTTTATCCTGAACTTTATCGTCTGGAAAACGCTTGGCAGGGAAGAATATCTTCTCCCCTCACTTCTGATTCTTTTGGGCACGCCTATGCTGATGAGCATTCCCTTCAGAAGATTCTATCTGCACGGGCAAAAAAACTTTCCGGCGTTGAAAAAGACCGGCCAAAGCAAAACAGACTGGGGATTTCGCATTGTGGATACCTGTATCATGGACAGCTTTGAAACCATTACAAAGGTCGGCGGATACATCATTCTCTTTTCCGTGATACTGGCTCTCGTACAGTCCGCACCCTGGCAGCCGGCTCCAGTCCGGATGATACTGCCGGCACTGGAGGTTACGAATGGGATCGCCCTGATCGGGAAATCCACACTGCCTTTTACGATTCAGTATCCTGCAATTCTGGCACTGACCTCCTTTGGAGGCATATGCGCCGCTGCACAGACACAGTGCATGATACAGAAGACCTCACTCTCCGTCATCCCCTATACATTAGAAAAGCTGGCCACCGCGGGGGTGACCAGCCTGATTGCTGTTCTTTATTTACAGATCATCTAATCCATCCTGTGGAATATACTGGCCGTCATCGTCGACAGGCACTTCCAGTTCCGCACGGTTGGTACGAACCACATCATAACATTCCTGAAGGGAATTAATCAGACCGTCATACTTGGTGGTGTAGCTGTCCAGTGTATGTCCGATTATGCTCTCGGCGTTGGCCAGCAGATCATCCGTATACTGGATGGCCCCGATGCGTATTGCGTTGGCGTCTGCTGTTGCATTGTCGATAATCTCCTGGGCCTGTGCGGTTGCCTGTGTTACAATCTCATTCGCCTGGGAGTAAGCCTGCTGCATGATCTCATGCTCGCTGACCAGCTCTGTTGTCTGTACCTGTGCTTCTTCTATCATAGCGTCCGCTTTCGCCTGGGCATCTGCCAGGATCGCATCGCGGTTGCTGATAATCTTTTGATATCTTTTAATCTCATCTGGTGTCTTCATTCTGAGTTCGCGCAATAACTCGTCCAGATGTTCCTTATTTACGATGATCTTCGTAGTGGACAATGGCTGGAACTTACAATCCCTGTCAATGTACTCTTCGATCTCCTCAATAATCTGCTCAATGCGGCTGCTCATAGTTACACTCTCCTTTTTGCGTTCATCTTTTTCTCCAGCTCCGATGACACAGCTTCCGGCACAAATTGTGATACGTCTCCCCCAAAAGCTGCGATCTCTTTCACGGTAGTGGAACTCAGGTAAGAATATTCAATACTCGTCGTCAGGAACATCGTCTCGACGCTCGGTTCCAGCTTATGATTCGTCTGGGACATCTGCAACTCATATTCAAAATCGGTAATCGCACGTAAACCGCGGATTACGACATCTGCCCCCTGTTGTCTTGCAAAATCAATCAATAGTCCATTAAACAGGACAATTTTGACATTTGTCAAGTCTTTTGTTACTTCCTCTAACATTTTAACACGTTCTTCTGCAGAAAACAACGGCATTTTCGCATTATTATTCAGCACTCCGACAATTAATTCATCGACGATTTTACAGGATCTTTTGATAATATCCAAATGCCCGTATGTAACAGGGTCAAAGCTCCCCGGGTAAATAGCTCTTAACATATTTCTTCCTTTCCGGCCTTTTCAATGAAGACATGTTTGTTCGTTTTATACTCTTTCTCTTTGAGCATAGAAAATCCCAGGCCTTCAAGATAGGAAAAATCTGTTTCTCTTGAGGCCTCCACGATGATGACGGTATCCTCATACACCAGTTCGGATCCGGCGAGATATTCCAGCACCCGTTTCTCCAGCTCTCTGTCATAGGGCGGATCCATATATATGAAGTCGAATACCTTATCGCCTTCCAGCTGATAGAGCGCCGCCATGACATCTCTTGTGAGCGTGAGCGCCTTTGCCTCCAGCCTTGTATTTTTGAGATTCTCTTTAATGCATGCCATTGCTTTTGGGTTATTCTCGACAAAAACAGCTTCCCTGGCGCCCCGGCTCAGAGCTTCGATGCCAATGCCTCCGCTTCCGCCGAACAAATCCAGAAATACGCTGTCATAGATGGTCGGCGCAATCATATTGAATAAAGTTTCTTTAATCCTGTCCGTCGTTGGCCGTGTGTCCAGACCGTCCAATGTCTTTAATTGTATCCTTTTGGCACTTCCTGCAATCACTCTCATAAACAACACCCTCATTCTTCTGAAACAGTTCAGACAAGCCTGAACTGTTACGCATCCAGCCATTAAAATCGCTTTGCGATGGGCTGGATGCCTCCATCGCAGCGTTTTCGTACGGTCTGTGCCGTAAATGCGCAGACCTGTCTGAGCTTTTAAAATCTTCTAACTATGCAGAATTTTAGCAGAAAAAAGCACTTAGGTCAATCCTAAGTGCTTTTTCTTACGAAATTTGCTTATTTACCAGCCATCTGTCTTTCCTGCTGTTCGATCATTTTCTTAACCATATAACCACCAACAGAACCATTCTGCTTAGAAGTTAAATCTCCATTGTAACCGTCTGTAAGCGGTACTCCCAGCTCGCTGGCTACCTCATATTTGAATTTGTCCAGTGCACTTTTAGCCTCTGGTACGGCTGCTCGATTAGATGAACGACTTGCCATGATAATTTCCTCCTTCTCGTAACTTCTGTTACTTTTTCAGATTTTTTTTATAACACTGTTGTGTGTTACAACCATAGTATATGGAGGTTTTTATCTTTTACACTGGAAGTTCCTGCCTTCTTTAACGATTTTTGTAAATCAGTATAAAACAGCGGTTTTACGGGCTTAAAGGGTGGTCTCTAACATCACTTCGGACATGTATTTGTTTAAATGGACCTTCATTTTTGCATGGTTTTCCTCTGTAAGCTCCGGATCTTTTTCTAAAAGTTCCTGTGCGGCTTCATTTGCTCTCTGTAGAATTTTAGCATCCTGGAACACATCCCCCAGAGCAAAATCTAAGAGACCGCTCTGTCGGATTCCAAACAGATCGCCCGGTCCTCTGAGCCTCAGATCTTCTGACGCAATAAAAAACCCGTCATTTGATTTATTCAGAATCTCCAGTCTTTCTTTCGTTTCTTTTGATTTTGAGGCACTCATGAAAATGCAGTAGGACTGATATTTTCCCCGCCCCACACGCCCGCGCAACTGATGCAGCTGGGCAAGCCCGAACCGTTCCGCATTTTCAATCAGCATCACCGTAGCGTTCGGCACATCAATACCGACCTCGATGACTGTTGTAGAAACCAGAATCTGGATCTCATTTTTTCCGAATGCTTCCATGATCTCATCTTTTTCGGCCTGCTTCATCTTGCCGTGCAGAAAAGAGATTTCAATTCTGTCCCCCAGCGCTTCCCTCAGCAGCTCTGTATAGTCTATCACATTTTCCGCCTCCAGGTTCTCGCTTTCTTCCACCATGGGGCAGATCACATAGCACTGACGGCCCGCTTCCACCTGCTTTTGCATAAAACGATAAGCCGTATTGCGGTATCCGGTGTCCACCACGCAGTTTTTAATTGGCAGCCGGTTGCTGGGCAGCTCATCGATCACAGAAATATCCAGATCTCCGTACAGGATGATCGCCAGCGTGCGCGGAATCGGCGTGGCGCTCATGACCAGAATGTGCGGCATCTTTCCCTTCCCCGCCAGCATTTCCCTCTGCTTTACCCCGAAACGGTGCTGTTCATCGGTCACTACCAGGGCCAGATTATGGTATACTGCCTTCTCCTGGATCAGCGCGTGGGTTCCTACGATGATGTCCGACTCTCCTGAGGCTATTCTTTCGTAGGCCTCCCGCTTCTCTTTTGCAGTCATTGAGCCTGTCAGCAGCTCGGCATGCAATGGGATGTGGTATTGTCTGAACATGGAGGTAATATTTTCGTAATGCTGCTTTGCCAGCACCTCCGTAGGCGCCATCATAGCCCCCTGGAAACCATTCAGCCCTGCATACATCAGGCCCAGCAGTGCAACGATTGTCTTGCCCGAGCCGACGTCCCCCTGGACAAGCCTGGACATAACATTGGGGCCTGACATATCCCGTTTTATTTCACCCCAGACCTTTTGCTGTGCATTCGTCAATTCATATGGAAGAGACGCCAAAAACTGATCGATCTCCGGCCGCTCTACAAATACAAATCCATTTGCCGCCTTGTCCTCCCGCACCTTCAGATTTTTAAGGGAAAGGATGAAAATCAGGAATTCTTCAAATACAAGGCGCTCCCTGGCATGATAGAATTCTTCTTTTGTCTCCGGAAAATGAACGCCGCGGACGGCGTAATTATATTCCGCCAGATGGTACTTCATGCGGATGTCCTCCGGCAGAAACTCCTGCCTCAGATCCAGGTACTGCATGGCCTGCATCACGGCCTTTTTTACTGCATTGTTTGTAAGCCCGCTGGTCAGCGGATACACCGGCTGTAAAGTATTTCTCTTTTCCTCGTATTTTGCACTCGGGTAAAAGATCTCAGGGTGCTCCATAACCAGTCCATCCCTTTTTCTGACAACACGGCCGCGCAGAGTGATAATCCCGCCCCTGGGCAGCGTATTTTTTAGAAAAGGCATCCGAAACCAGATCACTTTTAAAGTGCCTGTCAGGTCCTTGACATAAAGCGTCGTCACCTGCATTTTTTTGCTTCCCCCAAGCTGCACTCTTCCAAATATGGCGCCGGTAACAGTTACCGTCCTGCCTTCTTCTGCCTCTCCGACCGGGACCGGCTCATCATAGACATCGTAGCCGCGCGGATAATACCGCAGCAGATCCCCGATTGTCCGTATGCCTGCCTTCTCAAAAAGGGCCTGCGTCTTCTCACCGATTCCTTTTAGTGTGCTTATTTTAGAATTTTCATTCATAGGTCTTTTTATTCTCCCATCGGACAATTACAAAACAGGATTGAGTTCGAAACGGGTCAGCTTCCCTTCTGGGAAACTGGCCCGCCTTATCTGCAATGATCTGTTCTACTCTACGGATAATACATAGTAATATATCGGCTGTCCGCCAAAATGTGCATCCACGTCCGCATCCGGATACAATTCCTCAATCTCCTGTGCAAAGCGGACGGCATCCGCCTCCAGGACATCCTGTCCGTAATACAGGCTGATCAGCTCCGTATCCTCGTCTACCAGTGAGGTGAGCATCTCTTTTGCCACGCCTTCTACAGACTGTCCTACTGCAAGGATCCCTGCGTCGCCGATTCCCATGATATCGCCTTCATGGATCTCTTTGTCATCAATATGGGTATCCCGGACAGCATATGTGATCTGTCCGCTCTTAACATTTTTGATCTCTTCATTCATGTTCTCGGCATTGGTATCAATATCGGCCTCAGGCATGTAATTGATTACCGCCGTGATTCCCTGCGGAACAGTCTTCGTCGGTATAACCAGGATATCCTTGTCTTTGGTCAGGGACTGCGCCTGATTGGCCGCCAGGATAATGTTCTTATTATTCGGAAGGATGAAAATATGATCCGCATTCACCGCATCTATCGCTGTCAGCATATCCTCCGTGCTCGGATTCATCGTCTGTCCGCCTTCAATAATATAATCTACCCCGAGTTCTCTGAATATCTCATTCATTCCCTCTCCGATAGATACTGCAATGAAACCGACTTTTTTTCTGGTTTCCGGCTTTTTAACCGCTTTTTTCTGCTCAGCCGCCTGCTTTTCGGCGTCCTTGATCAGCTTCTCCTGGTGTTCCTCGCGCATGTTATCAATCTTCATGCGTGACAGCTGTCCATAGGTGAGCGCCTTCTGGATCGCCAGCCCAGGATCATTCGTGTGTACATGGATCTTTACAATGTCTTCGTCCGCAACACACACAATGGAATCGCCGATGGATTCCAGATAAGCCTTGAACTCCGTCTCATTTGTCTCAGAAAATGGCTTTGAAGTCATAATAATAAACTCGGTGCAGTATCCAAACTTGATATCTGCCTCCGCCTGTGCCCCGGGCCTCACCATACTTGTACCTGAACTTGCCTCGATGGCGCTGTAATCAATCTCTTTTCCCTGGAAAGCGTCGTATGCACCGTTCAATACTTCTACCAGACCTTGTCCGCCGGAATCTACTACGCCGGCATCCTTCAGCACCGGAAGCATATCGGGAGTCTTTGAGAGCACATATTCCGCATGTTTCAGAACTTCGGGAATAAAAACTTCCAGATCATCTGTCGTCTCTGCCATCTCTGCCGCCTTCTGGGCAATGCCCTTTGCTACCGTAAGTATGGTTCCCTCTTTCGGCTTCATAACCGCCTTATATGCCGTAGCGCGGGCACGGTCACATGCCTGGGCAAGAACCTGTACGTCGATCTCTTTGTATTCACGTATCTCTTTTGTAAAACCTCTGAGAAGCTGTGACAGGATTACTCCTGAATTTCCTCTGGCCCCGCGGAGGGATCCTGAGGAGATTGCTTTTGATACGGACAGCATATCCGGCTGTTCCAGCGCACTGACTTCTTTGGCCGCCGACATAATCGTAAGTGTCATGTTCGTCCCCGTGTCACCGTCCGGTACCGGAAATACATTCAGTTCGTTTATAAATTCCTTTTTAGCCTCCAGATTTGCTGCCCCTGCCAAAAACATCCTGGTTAGCAGCTCTGTATTTATCGTTTTTGTTGCCACGACGAGTATCCTCCTTAATCAATCACTCTGACACCTTCGACGAAGATGTTTATTTTATCTACGGTCATGCCGGTAAATTCCTCTACCTTATACTTTACATTGTTCATCAGATTGTCAGAGACTGAAAGAATGTTCACTCCATATGCAACAATCACGTGAAAACCTAGTTCCAGTACATTATCATCAGAAAGCTCCACGTGAATTCCGTGAGTCAGGCTTTCTTTTTTTAACAGCCTGACAAAGCCGTCTTTCATATTAACCGCAGCCATCCCGACGATCCCGAAACACTCAACCGCCACGGAGCCTGCATACTTGGCAATTACATCGGGATTGATCGTAATAATTCCAAGATCCGTACTCATGCTACCCTTCATCATATATAACCTCCAGTTCTCGAATGGATTTTTCGCATAATCAACACAGGTATTATACTCTCTTTATCACAAATTTACAATATAGATTCATAAAGTGCTGCCAAAACATCCAGAATCTGCTCCTCCGGTATGCTTCCGCTGTCCAGACAGATATCGTATTGGGTCATATCTTCCCACTTTTTGTCCGTAAAGTAGTTATAATAATATCTGCGCTGTTTGTCAATCTTTTTTATAAGGGCGGCGGCCTCACGCTCGTCAATGGAGGCACGCTCCATAATTCTCTCAACGCGCTTTTCAAATGGCGCATGTATAAAGACGCTTCTGCTCCCTTTTGTACCTTTCAGTATATCGTCGGCGCATCTTCCCACGATGATACAGTCTTCCTTCTCCGCAAGCCCTTTGATGATCTCCGCCTGGGTATAGAAAAGAACATCATTCATAGGTTCAAAGCGGAACTTCCTCTCCATCTGCACCTCGTCCTCCACCGGATATCTCCACGGATTCGCTCTCTTCTCATCAACCTTAAGCAGTTCTTCATAGGAAATGTGCTGCCTCTCTCCGGCTATCTTAATCAACTCTTTATCATAATAATGAATCCCGAGCCTCTGAGATAATTTTTTTGCAATATCATGCCCGTTGCTTCCGTACTGCCTGCCAATCGTAATCACCCGTCTGCCCATAGTATTCCCCACTTTCCGCCCGGTTTGAAGGCTTCATTTTCTTATTTAAATTCTATGTCAATTTTAACATGAATTCGAAATTATGGGAACCCAAAAAGAAAAACCGCCTTCTTTTTTCATTTTACTTCCATAAATTCAAAAAAATGCTTGCTTTTAGAAATTCTTTCTGCTAAAATAACAGTGTTGTGAGTCTGTAAGGACTATTTCAGATTGTTAGGAGGTGCAATGATGGCTAAATGTGCTATTTGTGAAAAGGGTGCTCACTTCGGAAACAATGTAAGCCACTCTCATAGAAAAACACCAAAGATGTGGAAATCAAATGTGAAATCCGTTAGAGTTAAAACAGAAGGCGGATCTAAAAAAATGTACGTTTGTACTTCCTGCTTAAAATCAGGACGCGTAGAACGTGCTTAATCTGAACATCAAACGACACGGGGGTACTCACTATAAAGTGGGTACTTTTTTTATGCGGGTTTTTAGTGTCTGGATGGGGGCGCCTGTGCAAGGAGGGGAAGATGCGGCTGGGAACAGGGAATGCTCTTTCTGTATACGGGTCATTTGCTAAGAACGGCTAAATGAAAAACCTGCTGTATTTTGAGGCACCGGAGACATTCACTGCACAATCTTGATGATTGTGCAGCTCAGGTCTCCTTGAAATCGGCTTTGTGAGCCGATTTCATCCTCAAAATACAGCAGGTTTTTCATTAAGCCGTTCTAACGCGCATTTTACGCATTCAGAAAGAGCATTCCCTGTTCCCAGCCGCATCTTCCCCTCCTTGCACAGGCTAGGCGCATCCGGACGGTAGAAAAAGCGTAAAAATGGGGGAGGTACCTGCGGTGGCAGCGGATTGGGCTGGGAAAACGGATAAATTGGGCTGGAGATGGTTGGTATTTGTAATACCCCATACCTTTAACTACCTATATGTATGATTAATTGCCTGTGGCACCAATTTTCAACAAATCCTTATACATAGATACTTCCGCGCCGGAAGGCAAATACGCCGCCCCCGTCCGTCCCGGCCGGATGCGCCAAGCTGAGGGGGAGTCGGGACTGGTTTCCGGCGGGGCTGTATATGCCGTTTGGACGCCCTCAGAACGCGATTAGAAGCAGTTGCAGAGAAAATGTGGGGAATAGAGGGCAGGATTTGATTTTCCAAATCAAATCCTGTTGCCGCCGGCGGCGCGAATGCATCGGCATTCGGGCCAACTGCGGCAAGTACCTCTATTCCCCACATTTTCTCTGTTACTGCTTCTTATCAAGTGGCGCGGGCATCCAAACGGCATATACAGCCCCGCCGGAAACCAGTCCCGACTCTCCCTCAGCGTCCCTACCCACAAAACAATTTATATCCTGCCGCCAGACATATGAATGTGACCAGCAGTCCGATTGCGTTGGGCAGTGCCAGCATGACGAACATTCCTATTGCAAACCAGAGTAATGCAAACCCTATTACTTTTTTCATAATCTGTCCCGCTTCCGGCAGGTGGTTTGGTATTATTTTATGCCCGGATTTTAAATTTGTGCATCATTTTCGGTGGAATCTTCGGAATTCAGGATGTCCATGACATCATCCTCGGTCACTTTGTCTTCTTTTTTCGTTGTGAACTTGTCTACCATGTCCGGTACCATATCCAGAAGCTTGGTGATGGTATCCTGGTTCTTGATGTTGACCAGCTTGGTTGTCCCGTTTTTGATGACAAGAACCGCGCTTGGGGTGATCTTGCCGCCCATTCCTCCTGTGCCTCTGCCTTTTTTATCACCGTTAAAATAACCGGCGCCCAGTCCGAACGATACATCCACCAGCGGGAGGATAATGGTATCGTTGATGTGGATCGCATCCCCCACTACTGTCTTGGATGTCACAACATTGTCCATTCCCTGAAATAACGCCTCCACAGTCTCCTTAAAATTACTTCCTTCTGCCATGCCTGAATCCTCCTTAATCTTTCATACTTATTTTGTTACAGTTCAAATTTTCTGATATGCCTGAATGTGGTGCGCACGTTTTTGTTCCATATAAGATTCCATCCCACAACCACCACATAGAGAACGCGCAGTTTGCCGGAAATTGCAATGTCCCCTTCCAGTACCCTGTGTTCAAAATCCGGCTGAATATTTGTATGTTTTCCCAGAAACGGATATATCATACTGATGAGGCCGAGCACCTTTCCCGTTATGCTTGGATCCTCAAATCCAAAATGGATATCTGCCTCCAGCCGCTTCGGCTTCAAAAAGCGCAGCAGCCGCCGCAGTTCTTTGAGTGCCGTGAAGAATGCGGATCTGTGGATCTCGTCCTCTATGAACTCCAGCAGTGTGTCCTTCTTCTCCAGCAATGACCTTATGGTATCACAAATCTTCTTAAATGTATATTTTATCTTATGATAAATTTTCTGTAACCATTTTACGCTTTTCTCATATTTTTTCTCAACTTTGGAAGCAATGCTTTCTTTTTCTGCCTCTGTTTTTTCATCACCGGACGGGGAGTGCTCATTGTCTGAATACTTCTCATTTCCCTTTTCCGAATCACGCATCTCTTCCCTGAGCAGTTTTTCCAGATTGTTTTCCTCCGCTGGATCTTCTTCTCTATATTTTTCCTGTAAATGCCCTTCCTTCTGCTCCTGATCCGAACGTTTCGCATCCGGGGGCTTCTCTTCCACTATGTTCTCGTCCTTCTGCTCTTCCGGCCGCTGCTGTGCGCCATTGTCCATCAGCTCTTCCAGCGCTTTCAGATCTTCCTCTTCGGTATGTTTCCCAGGCCTGGCGGGCTCGTGTGCCTCTTCCCAGTCTTCTTCCACGCCCCCATGCAGCTTCTTCCAGGCGATCCGTACTGTCCACATGAGCTTTCCCCCATCATAGACGGCACTGCCGCTCACAAGATGCATAAACCACGAAAACCGGATCTTCCCATAGAGAGAGTCCAGGGTTCCCCTGCACCTCCCCTCCGCCCGGTAACGCAGAGGCACAAAAAAGACAATGCAAATCAGCAATACCAGTAATCCCAGTATTGCAAGCAATATCCATCCTATAATTTTCAGAATCAAAAGGATTATATGTAACATCCGCTTTTACACTCTGCCTTCCTCATATTCTTTTTGGCGCCTCCGGATATAGCCCCGTATATCCAGATCATTGGTCTTTTTATAGATATCTTCTGCAATCGCCTCCACCAGATAGAGGGCATCATCATATCCTTTCGCAATCCCCACGACAAATACGGGCGTATTTTCATAGATATGCTGTTTGTACAGCAGGGAAGAATAAAATTCCAGATGATTCTGCTCCCCCTGCGAAAGCGTGATGACATAGACGGAAGGCTGCAGGCTGTTGCTTTCCAGCTTCTGCATGACCTTCTCCTTTTTATCCTCCAGGTCCTCACTGACATATAAGTCACAGTAAAATGTCATTTGCATACTCTTCACCACCTGGCTTTAATAGTAATAAGAATCCAGTATCTGCTTGGCAATCGGCACTGCCTTTGCCCCCGCATTTCCGTCATATCCTTCGATGATCACGCTGATCACCAGTTCCGGATTGTCTACATTTGTAAAACCGATGAACCAGGAGTGCGTCTTCTCCCCGTCATCCATGCTGTATTCTGCCGTTCCTGTCTTTCCGGCAGCTGTGTAGGACTGGCCGCTCAGCATCGTTGCCGTGCCCTCGTCTACAACGGCCTTCATATAATCCTTTAACTGAGATGCCTCATCGGAAGTCATCAGTCTTTTATAGCTCTTCGGAACATTTTTCCTGATTTCTGCTCCGTTTGCATTGGTTACCTTCTCCACAAGATATGGTTCCATCAGTGTGCCGCCGTTTGCAATTGCTGCAGTAATCAATGCCATATGGTATGGGCTGACCAGTGTCTCGCCCTGCCCCATGGCGGTCATCATCATTTCCGCACCGCTGGAATTCTCATTAATTCTGAAAGACCCTTTCGAGTAATCCAGAACAGACGGAAGCTTCTTATTAAATAGAAGTTCCTCCGCAGTTTCCCTGTAAGACGTCTTGTTCAGAGAAAGGCCGATATTTGCAAAAGAAGAATTGCAGGAATTGGCCATGGAACTTCTCAGATCCTGCAGGCCGTGCACCGTACTGTCAAAGCAGTGGATCGTAACTCCCTCTGCGGTAATCTCACCGGCACAGTCGTAGCTGTAATTGGCATAATCACTGTGCTCCCTGATGTATTCCAGCGCGGTCACCACTTTAAATGTGGACCCCGGCGCATACTGTCCCTGTGTAGCGCGGTTCAGCAGCGGACTTTCACTGTCGTCTGCATTCAGCGCTTCCCAGTTAGCCTCCACGCTGTTGGGATCATAAGTGGGCCCGGATACCATGGTCAGGATCTTCCCTGTGCTTGCCTCCATCACCACCACGGCCCCCTTATTGCCGCCAAGTGCATTGTAAGCCGCCTGCTGGAGATCTGCGTCAAGGGTTGTGACTACGGTGTCTCCCATATTCTTTTCGTCTTTGAATTCATTCATCAGCTTCTGCGGAAAAAAAGCATTCGAGGTGAGCAGTTCAAAGTTCTCAATGGATTCCAGCCCGCTCTTCCCGGTTGACGGAAAGCTGTACCCAACGACATGGGCAAAAGCCGCGCCATAAGGGTAATTGCGCACTTCCGTCCCGTCCTCCGCCACATTCGTCTCCGCCAGCACATTTCCGTTTTTATCCACAATATTTCCGCGGATTACGCGGTCCGCAAATGCGTCCTGCCGCTCATTATACGGGCTGTTTACAATAGTCTTGGCACGAACGATATTAAAATATACCATATAAGCCATTAAGGCAAGAAACAGAGCGACAAACAAGTACGTGACTCTAGCGAACTCTTTGTTTCGGAACTTCTTCGAACGCTGGTTTTTTGCCCGGCTGTTTTTTCCGCGGCGCCTTTCTTGGCTGTTCACTTCTTCGTAATTCTCTCTCTCTTCTCTTCTCAATAATCTCTTCCTCGTCTTCTCTTAAAATATACAGGCCCTGTATGATTCCAAACATAATCATTGTGCTCAGCATGGAACTTCCTCCATAGCTGATCAGGGGCAGCGTAACTCCCGTGGAAGGGATGAACTTAGTCACACCTCCGATTGTAAGGAACACCTGGAAAATATAGCAGGTTCCAAGGCCCAGAGCGATCAGTTTATAGAACTGATTATGGATCGCCATAGCAATGTTCAGGAACATCACATAACAGCTGACACACACCAGTACAAGACACAAGGCAAATATCAGCCCCATTTCTTCTGAGATGGCTGAGAATATAAAATCCTCCTCCGCTACGGGGATGCTGTCAGGAAGCCCCTGGTACAGGCCCATGCCGAACCAGCTTCCCGTCCCGATTGCAAACAGGGACTGCGCGACCTGGTATCCCCCCTCACTGTATGAAGCAAAAGGATCCTTCCAGGCAGAGACCCTGACCTGGATATGATAAAAAAGGTGGTATGCCAGCACCGCGGCTGCACTGCCTCCTCCGATCCCGGCCAGCGCATAAAGAGGCTGCCTTGTTGCTACATAAAGCATAACCAGATACACCACAAACATAATCAGGGCGGCGCCCAGGTCCGTAGACAGAACCAGAATCAGCACATGCAGCCCGGCCACAGCCGTCGTGATCACCACATTCTTAAACTCCGTAGACTTATTCAGACTTGCCGCCACATAAAATACAAATAAAATCTTTACGAATTCCGAGGGCTGGATTCCGAATCCCGCAATGGTGAATCCCAGCTTTGCGCCGTCGGAGAGCTGCCCCAGCACAGCAACCGCACCCAGGGCCAGAATCCCAACACCGGCATAGATATAAGTCCAGTCCTTTAAAAACTTCAGTTTTCGTATCAGCACCGGCACAAACAGCCCAATGACCGTGCCCACCACAGCAAAGACGAACTGCTTCACAGCCTTCGCATATGTCAGTCTCGTAATCATGATGAAACCGATACTCAGCAGCATACACATATTATTGACAATCAGCCGGGATACTTTCGGATAAAGCACCCGGTAAAGTACAAGTACTGCGATCAAAAGCACGACCTGTGCCCCGTAGAAAAAGATCAGCTTCTTTTCCTTCGTCTGCAGATACATGACAAGGTAGGCAGTAAATTGAATCAGGAACATCAGTACATTCTGTCTGATTAATATCCATTTTTTGTCTTCCTCATACACTTGCGCGAATATGGAAAAACAGGAAAATGTATACACTGCCATCAGTATAATCATAATATACTTCGATAATTCTACTACAATATTAACCACTTTTTCACCTGCTTTTATGTTATTCCTCGTTTAAAATGTCCTCTGGTAAAAGCCATACCCTCTGTACGGACCTGCCTGCCTCTGCGATAAATGTCTCTGTACATATCCAGGATCATCCGGGCTTCCTGCCCGCTCTCCTGTGTAAACATGAGCCGCAGCCCTGCCGGAGAGAGCCCGCAGATCTCTTCCTTTAGATCCAGAAGAAAGACCGGCTTTGTATTGTACATTACATTATAACAGAATCTGCAGCATCTATTTACAGGAAATTCTTTCTGATATCTGTCTTTGATCACCGTGATGCCGGGGGTATTCGTACATCCCGACGTGCTTTTTGCGATACATTGTGCAGACACCATGACCGGCAGCCGTCCATAGACCAAAAGCTCGGCTTCTTCGATCCCCAGCCGCTCCAGCTCCGCCCTGTTTAATTCCACCGGCGCCGTAATGCTATCTACGCCGCATCTGCTCCAGAACTCCTTCGCGGACTGATTGAATACATATAGATTATGGTCCAATATGATGTTCTTGTCAAATCCATGTTTCCGCAGGAAATGAAAACTTTCATAATTGCGGACTAAAAATCCGTCAAACTCCGCCAGTATCCCCATATTTTCCGTATAATAGGACACCGCCGTTTCTCTGAATATATGAGGCATTGCAAGAAACAGCTCTTTCCCCTGCCCTTTTGCCTCCCGGGAGATTCTTTTATAAATGCCATTTTTTATAAAATCCGTCTCAGAACTACTTTCCAGGTAAATCCGGAAGACTTCCGGACACGCGACTGCCGCTTCAGTCTGTTCTTCCGATTCCGCTAATACGGAGAGATAAGGTACCTTCTTTTCCCCCGCCGTTCGTTTAGGATCCAGCATTTCCCGACCTTGTTCCGGTATACAGCCGTTTCTTCTATATTGATTACAAATAGCCTCTTCCAAATATTCCAGCGCCCTGCGTCTGAGTTCATTCAGTCTCTGCATTGGCAGAAATACAGGGCCGTCCGTTGTAACTTCCAGGGATTCGAAAACAAATTCAGTATTTCCGGTCTTCATAAGCTGCTTCTTGATTCTCTCTTCATCCAACGGCTGGTTCTTAGCAGCTTCCGTCCGCTCTTCTGTCTCCGCCGAAACCGTGATCCCCCGGAACTCTAGCGTCAAAACCGCAGGCTCCTGAACGGCAGCCCGAAAACTTCCGCGTATGGTCTCCTGCGCAGTTCTGTCTATATATCTTTTTTGTATACACTCCAGCAACTCAAGGTTTCGGATCCGGCATAATATAATTCCCTTTTTCATTGTCATTTTGCGCGGTACCAGAATCTTCGATCTGCCGCCTGCCGGAACCGCCGTTCCAAAAGTGTACCATTTCTGCCGGTCCGCATCGGCTTTGGCTTCCAAAGTCCTGCCGCTCTCTCCGGCGTTTTCGCCTTCCAGCTCCAGAATATCTCCTTTGTGAATATCCGTCAGCGCCTCCACTGCAATCTCACGCCCTTTTTGCGCAATGACCCGCACTGCGGGCACACCGGCATGGTTCGGACGATCCGGAGAAAGCATATTCCGTCCGTTATGCTGCCTGTAATATCCCTGACTGAAGCCTCCCCTGTTATAGATATCCATCAGCATCTCCAGATCCCCGGGAGCGACAGCAAAACCCTCCCTTCCATTTTGGAGATACATGTCCGTATATTTGCGGTACATGGCCGTAACAAGCGCTACGTATTCCGGTTTTTTCATTCTCCCCTCAATCTTGAAGGAATCGATCCCCGCATCCACCAATTCCGGTATCAATTCCAGCGTGCAGATATCCTTCAAACTCAGAGTGTACTCTTTTTTTTCATTCACAGTATAGGGGAGCCTGCACGGCTGCGCACACTGCCCTCTGTTTCCGCTGCGTCCTCCAATCAGGCTGCTCAGCAGGCACTGCCCAGAGTAGCAGTAACAGAGCGCCCCATGGACAAAACACTCCATCTCAAGGCCGGTCTGTTCTACAATATCGCGCACTTCTTCCAGAGCAAGCTCTCTTGCAGGCACAACACGTGCCGCACCCTGCTCTTTTAAAAACAGAGCACCCTCTGTATTTGTAACCGTCATCTGTGTACTGGCGTGGATATCCATTCCCGGAAAATGCTCTCTAACAAATGAAAGCACGCCTATATCCTGTACAATCACTGCATCCAGCCCCTGCCGGTAAAGCGGGTCCAGATATTCGTACAGTTCTTCAAGCTCGGCATCCTTTAAAAGAGTATTCACTGTCAGATAGAACTTTCTGCCATGAAAATGTGCATAATCAATGGCAGAAAGGAGCTGCTCCTCCGTAAAATTATCCGCAAAAGCCCTTGCACCAAAACGAGGGCCGCCTGCATATACTGCATCCGCCCCTGCCGTTACAGCCGCCATAAAGCTCCCGTAAGAACCCGCCGGCGCCAGTATCTCTATTTTATTGCTTCCTTTTCTGTCCTGTGTCAATGATGTTCCTCCGCCTGGGATAAATGAAATAAGCTGTCCAATGACAGCCTACTCTTATTTTCTGCGATTCTTCATCTCAGTTTCTAATTTTACAATCTGCATCTGCAGGTCGTTATTCTCTTCCTTCATCTTAGCCAGTTCCTTCTCAGCGTTCTCCAGCTTAATCTGAACAGATATCAATTCGTGCTTCAGGTCGTACATCTCTTTGTCTTTTAGTTCAATATCACTTTCAAGGGAATCACCCTGTTTTTTCGCCTTAAAATAGTCGTCTGCGATATTCAGGGCAAGGAGCACGTTCCGGGTATCGGCGCTTTGTTTACGGAACCCTTCGCTGTTGGCACATTCTGTAATCTTATGGTTCAGATAGGAAGAAACTTTTTGAAGATATTCTTCGCCTTCAAATCCGCTTAATGTGTAGACCTTTCCTCCAATTAAAACTTCTGTAAAATGTTTTGCTGAACTCATAGCATCCTCCTCAGTTACTGTTCACTCCCCAGCCTGTCACTACGCTGACAGACTGGGAGCGACAACGTAAAACAGCCGATGAGCCTGCCCCTCGCCAAAGGCGGCTTTTAATGGGCAGACGACGTTACTGTTTACAGGCTTTGCCTGTGAACAGTAACCCTCCTCGCGTTTCTTACCTGTTATTATAAACTATATGAATACAAAAACCAACCATTTTTTCAAGTTATTTCCTATTTCATCGGCCGAAATAAGCAGAATTTTCAGTCTGAAAGCGGGATTCCCAGGTGCGTGTAAGCCAGATCCGTCGCCACCCTTCCCCTAGGTGTCCGCTGGATAAATCCACTTTTCAACAGGTACGGTTCGTAAACGTCTTCCAGCGTCCCTGCATCTTCGGATATGGATGCAGACAACGTGTCCAGCCCCACAGGGCCTCCCTGAAACTTCTCGATCATCGTCAGCAGGATGGTCCTGTCAATGTGATCCAGCCCGTACTTGTCCACGTCCAGCAGATCCAGGGCATAATTGGCCACTGCTTCGGTAATGACTCCGTCGTACTTCACCTGTGCAAAATCCCTCACACGCTTGAGAAGGCGGTTTGCCAGCCTCGGGGTCCCCCGGGAGCGCTTGGCCAGCTCCAACGCTCCGTTCCCGTCGATCTCCACACCCAATACCTGGGCAGACCGCATGATAATCGTCTTCAGCTCCTGCTCCGTATAGAATTCCAGATGATTGACAACCCCGAACCGGTCCCGCAGGGGCGCCGTCAGCATACCCGCCCGGGTTGTTGCGCCAACCAATGTGAACTTGGGCAGATCCAGCCGGATGGAACGGGCCGTTGCCCCTTTTCCGATCATGATATCGATCGCATAGTCCTCCATGGCGGGATACAGCACTTCTTCCACCTGCCGGTTCAGCCGGTGGATCTCATCCACAAACAGAACGTCATTCTCCTGCAGATTATTCAGAATAGCCGCCATCTCCCCCGGCTTTTCAATTGCAGGGCCCGAAGTAATCTTTATATTCACGCCCATTTCATTGGCAATAATCCCCGCCAGGGTCGTCTTGCCCAGTCCGGGCGGGCCGTAGAACAGCACATGATCCAGGGCCTCTTGCCTCTCCCTTGCCGCTTTTATGTAGATTTTCAACGTTTCTTTTGCTTTTTCCTGCCCAATATAATCTTCCAGATGCTGCGGCCTCAGACTGCTCTCGATCTTTACATCCTCTTCCAGATTTTCCGTTGTTATGATTCGTTTTCCCATACTTTCCCTCTGTCATGAAATTAAAGCATTTTTTTCAAGGCTTCCTTCAGCACATCCTCCACGGTTGGATTGTCCAGCTCCACCTGTTTGACTGCGCGCAGGCTTTCCGTGCTTCCATATCCCAGTGCCACCAGAGCCTGAACCGCTTCGGACTGGATTCCGCCGTTATTGACAGGAACCGCGGCCGCGCTGCTGTCCGCCGCATGCGTAAGCACATCTTCAATGTTGAGTTTATCCTTCAACTCTATGATCAGCTTTTCCGCTGTCTTCTTCCCGATTCCCGGCGCCGCTGAGATTGCCTTCACATCTCCCGACAGCACCGCAAAACGCAGGTCATCCGGTGTCAGCTGGGATAGGATGCTCAGGCCGCCCTTGGGGCCGATTCCGCTGACGCCGATCACGAGCTTAAAAACTTCCAGATCATCCCTGGTCAGGAAGCCAAACAGCTGCATCGCGTCCTCCCGCACGTTCAGATAGGTGTGGATCTTTACTTCATTTCCCGGCTGAGGCAGCAGCCCCATAGCCTGTCCCGGCATATAAATGCCGTATCCAACACCGCCCACATCCACTATTACTTTTTCCTTCTCCACAGCAGCAAGTTCGCCGCGAATATATGAAATCATCGTTTTCCCCTTTTCTATAGTAAAGCATTGCATTAATATTTTCATAATAAGTGCCTGACATCTGCAGCAGAGTTGTGCCTGCTTTCGCGGCGGCGCAGTGGTTCCTACGTCTTCCTTTTTTACATCAATGTCAGGTTTCTCAGCCTTTTGAGCACTTCACCCGAGATCAGCCCGATCAGTGCTCCCGTAATGACGCCCGCAATCAACAGTACAGGCAGATAATATCCAACTTTAAATGTCTCCACGACCACCATCGCTATGAAAAGCTGTCCGATATTATGAAACACGCCTCCGGCGATGCTGACTCCTGTCACGCTGAAGGATCCCCTGTTTTTTAATACCGTCATTACCGCCAGGCTTAAAACGCCCCCTGCCAGACTGTATATGATACTGAACATATTGCCAAATATGAAACCCGCCAGCACGATCCGGACTACGGAAAGCAGCAGAGCCTCTTTTGCACCGCACTTATACAGCATGATTACGATCAGCAGGTTCGCCAGCCCCAGCTTAATCCCCGGAATCCCGAATTGTATCGGAATCAGCATCTCCACATAGCTGAATATAAGGGCAAGCGCCGTAAATACTCCAAAATAAGCAGCTCTGTTCTTCATGCCTCTTCCTCCTGTACGCCTGGACTCTGACACCACTATTTTGCCACCGCATCCATTTCACGGTCTTCCCCGCCTTCGATGGATACTACGACCTTATTGGGCAGGCATATGATGCTCTCCCCATCTCTTGAAACCGCCTTCTGATGCACACATAGTTTATCCGGGCAGTCTGCGGAGGACATCCTGGCTTTACCGTCATGAATCTCGAGGGTGTTAGTCCCCTGTATATCTATGATCTGGTCTTTTGACAAATCATATTCCCCAAATAGTTCGCCGTCAACCCGGACCACTGCTTTTCCCATGCCACTGTCTTTCTTCAGATAATGATAGCCCATCACAGAAACTGCGATGAGTAAAATGAGTCCGATTAATAAAAAATCATTTTTTTTCATATCCGCCTCCAGCCACTATCATAGCACACCGACTTTTAGAATGCAATCACATGTTCGATTGTAATTCTTCCTGAAAATGGTTATAATAATCCAAATACAAAAATAAGGAAACCGTCCTGCAGGGCAGGCCCTTAAATACATCCGAAAGAGGAATCCTATGAAACAAGCCATGCTGAAACGCACCCTTTCACTTCTTCTAACCGCAGCCATCCTGCTTACAGCTGCCGGCTGCAGCAAAGTTTCCCGTGCCGACAGCTCGATCAAGATGACCGGCATGTACTTTGACACTGTTATATCCGTGGAGGTCTGGGGAACCACGGATGAATCCATACTGGAGCACTGCAAAGAAATGTGTACCCGTTACGAAAACCTTTTCAGCCGAACCATTGAGACAAGTGACGTATCCAGAATCAACGCCGCTCAGGGCGCTCCCGTGGAAGTGGATCCCGAAACAGCCGAACTGCTGGAAAAGGGACTGTATTACGGACGGCTCTCGGACGGCCGGTTTGATATCACCATAGCCCCTTTGAGTGAGCTTTGGGATGTGAAAAATAATCCCGGAAATATCCCGGATCAGGATTCCATAGAGAAAGCCAGAAGCCACGTGAACTATAAGAATGTCATTCTGGACAAAAATACGGTCACCCTGACAGACCCTGAAGCTGCGATCGACCTGGGCGGTATCGCCAAAGGTTTCATCGCAGACAAGTTAAAAGCATACCTTACGGACCAGGGGATTGAGCACGCACTCATCAGTCTCGGCGGCAACATCGTTGCAGTCGGCGGCAGGTATAACGGGCAGCCCTTCCATATCGGAATCCAGAAGCCCTTCGCTGAGACAAATGAGGCCATCACGACCGTAGAAATCAACGGCCAGTCAGTGGTATCCTCCGGCACCTATGAAAGGTATTTTGAGAAAGACGGTAAAATCTATCACCACCTGCTGGATCCCGCCACCGGCTATCCCTACGGCAACCAGCTTCTTCAGGTCACAATCATCTCTGACTCCTCGGTAGACGGTGATGCGCTGAGCACGGCCTGTTTCGGGCTCGGGCTGGACAAGGGATCCGCCTTGATAGAATCGCTGGACAATGTCCGGGCCATCTTCGTAACCGACGACTACACGCTGCATTATGCAGATTAACCGAATTCCCAAGGCTCCCCTATCCATCCATAGGTATAGCAAAAGCCAGCATAAGAACCACTTCCGGGACTGTAATCCCGGAACCCTGCAGCCCTTCCGTAAATGCACTCTGCATTTCCGGAGCTGCCGTCGGTGTTCATTATGCTGGTTTTCGTTATGCTGATTTTCATTTTCTGAGGCCGCTGCAGTATAACACCCATCCCAGGTATTTGTAGTTCAATTTCTCTAAGCGGCTTCTGGCATTACGCCATTATGTACTATGATGTAAGCGGTATCTTTCTGGGTATAATTATTTTCCGTGGACATTTATCTGCACATATGCCGCAGTTAGTACACTTGGACGCATCGATATGGGCAAGGAAATTTGTCACCGTGATCGCATTCGTCTCACAATTCTTCTCGCACAGGCGGCATCCGATGCAGCCTACCAGGCAGACATCCATCAATGCCTTTCCTTTTGCGTTAGAATTACACTGCACAAACGTCTTTTGGTCATATGGGATCAGTTCGATCAGATGTTTCGGGCAGGCTGCGATACACTTACCGCAGGCCTTGCATTTTTCCTTATCTACCACGGCTATTCCATCAATAATATGGATTGCATCGAATGGGCATGCCTTTACACAGGTTCCAAATCCCAGACACCCATAGGAACATCCCTTTGGGCCGCCGTCCTGCATCATATTTACCATAATACAGTCTTCAATTCCCTGGTACTTATACTGATCCTGTGCTTTTTCGCACGTACCGGCGCACTTCACAAATGCGACCTGCCGTTCCTGATCCCCCGCAGCAACCCCCATAATCTCGCCGATCTGGGCTGCAACCGGTGATCCGCCGACGGGACATGCACCGACTTCTGCGTCACCTTTTACAATGGCCGCAGCCAGGCCCGAACAGCCGGCAAAACCGCATCCTCCGCAGTTATTGCCGGGAAGGACGCCTAAGATCGCCTCTTCCCTCTCATCTACTTCAACGGCAAACTTCTTTCCGGATATCCCCAGGAAGATGCCGATGAATAATCCGGTTCCGCCGACAATCGCCGCAGCTATTAAAATTCCTGATATACTCATGTTCCTTCCCTCCTAAATCAATCCTGAAAATCCGAAAAATGCAATTGCCATCAGTCCGGCCGTAACCAGGACAATCGGAGTTCCCTGAAATGATTCTGAAATGTCGTTATGTTCGATTTTCTCGCGGATTCCTGCCATAAGAACGATTGACACAAGGAACCCAAAGGCCGTTGCCACCCCATTGATGACGCCTTCCAGAATGCTGTAAGACTTCGTCACATTTGTCAGTGCAACGCCAAGCACCGCACAGTTTGTTGTGATCAGCGGCAGATAGACGCCCAGTGAATTATACAGCGGCGGCATTGCCTTTTTCAGGAACATCTCTACAAACTGAACTAATGCTGCTATGACAAGTATAAACACAATAGTCTGCAAATACTCAAAATGTGTCGGTACAAGAATGAACTTGTAGATCAGGCTTGTGACAAACGACGCAATTGTTATGACAAAAATAACAGCGCCGCCCATGCCGCCTGCGGTTTTTACGTTTTTAGATACACCGAGGAACGGACAGATCCCGAGAAACTGACTGAGCACGACGTTGTTCACAAATGCAGCACCAACTGCAATTAAAAGTAATTCTTTCATCTCATTCCCCTCCTATTCATTCCCATTCTTTCCTGCTTTTTCCGGTTCCGGGCGCACATCCATAAACATACTTCCGCCGCAGGTTTCTTTCTTCCCGCATGTGGCGCATCCCGAACCGCATCCGATCTTTTCAGCGATCGGATCGCCCTTGGCTTCTGCTTTTTTCTTAACCTTATTCTGAAGCGCCGTTAAGAGTGCCAGAACGAAGAAAGCACCCGGAGCCAGGATAAAGATAGTAATAGGCTCATAAGAGTCCGGCAGAATCTGGTAATCAAAAATCTTTCCGGATCCGACAAGCTCTCTCACAATCCCAATCGCCGTAAGGCCTACAGTAAAGCCAAGCCCCATTCCGATCCCGTCAAATATGGATGGGAGCACAGGATTTTTGGAAGCGTAGCTCTCCGCTCTTCCCAGAATAATACAGTTAACAACTATCAGAGGAATGTAAATCCCCAGAGAATCATACAGGCTCGGTACAAAACCTTCCAGCAAAAACTGAACCATTGTTACAAAAGAAGCCACCACAACAATGAATGCCGGCATTCTGACGGAATCCGGGATGATCTTCCGCAGCATGGATATCAGCATATTGGATAACACAAGCACGACAGTCGTGGAAAGGCCCATGCCAATCCCGTTTATAGCCGAAGTTGTAACCGCCAGCGTGGGACACATTCCCAGCATTAATACGAAGGTAGGATTCTCTTTAACCAGACCATTATACAGTCTTTCCGTATTCTTATTCATTGACACTACCTCCTAACACACTCTGAAAATATACCAGGGCAGAGTCAACTGCATTGGTCACCGCATTGGTCGTAATCGTTGCGCCGCTCAAAGCGTCAATCTTATCGTCGCCCTCTTCTCCGGTCTTTGTATAAGAGAACTTTTCTACCTGCTTATCCTTAAACTGATCCTTGAATTCCGGTTCCGCAGCTTTCATTCCAAGGCCGGCCGTCTCAGTAATTGTAAGCGTTTCAATTCCTTTAACGGTTCCATCACTTAAAATACCAACAGAAAGCTTAATATCCCCGCCGTAGCCTTCGTGTGAAGTTACCGTAACAACATATCCCATTGTTTCACCGCTCTCGTCTAATGCAACGGCTACTTCTGTAATGTCATCGCTCTCATAACCACCCTCTTTTAAGGCTGCGGCCGCCTCGCTCTCATCAAACTCTGTATAGTCTTCAAAAGAAACCGCATCCGCAAGAACCGTCTTGTACGCTTCCTGCTTGGCGTTCTCCTGGGCCGTTGCGATCGGCTCTTTTGTCACCTCATATACAAGCCCCAGCAGTATGCCTGCAACCAGTGTAATCACTGTAAGTATTAAAGTGTTCTTCACAATTTTATTCATTATTTTTCTCCTCCTTTACCAAATGGTTTTGGAAGAGTAACCTTTTCAATAAGGGGCACTAAAAGGTTACTGATGATAATCGCGTAAGATACCCCTTCTGCAGAACCTCCAAACAGCCGGAACAGACCGGTCAGCAGGCCCAGACAGATACCATATACGATCTGCCCCCGCTTTGTAATGGGCGAGGTCACATAATCGGTTGCCATGAACCAGGCTCCCAGCATCAGGCCGCCCCCGCACAGATGCGCCGTAATATACTGTGGATCAAAGCCATGCCCGCCGAAAATAGTAATAAAAATCACAAAAGTCACGATATATGTACCCGGAATTCTCAGGTCAATCACCCCGATCAGAAGCAGGAACATTGCGCCCAGCATGATCGCGAGAACAGAAGTCTCACCGATTGTCCCGCGGATATTTCCGATCAGCATATTCATGGTATTCACCGTCTCCCCTGCTTTCAGCTCCGCAAGAGGAGTCGCCCCGGTCACACCGTCATAAACAAAATAAGTCATGCGCCCGGTAAAGGATATGAGCAGGAAACACCTTGCGCCCAAAGCCGGGTTCATGAAGTTCTGTCCCAGTCCTCCAAACAGCTGTTTCACCACGATAATTGCAAATACGGAGCCAAGCGCGCCCATCCACAGCGGAAGCGTCGGCGGAAGGTTCAGGGCGAGCAGCAATCCTGTAACAACTGCGCTCCAGTCTTTAATCGTAATCGGCTTATGCATCAGCTTCTCATATATGTATTCAGCCAGCACCGCAGATACTGTAGTTACCACCACCAGGAGCCATGCATTTTCATGTCTGAAATTATAAATCCCAAAGATTGTAGCCGGCAGCAGCGCTATAACAACCATCAGCATAATATTGCCGCTGGTTACTTTCGCCCGTATATGCGGTGAAGATGATATGTTATAATTCTCGTTCACTTTTATTCACCTCTCTGTTATTTTTTCTTTCTGTTTGCCAGGGCAATCTTACGCATTGACCCTATGGATTGTTTCAGCGGCCGCTTTGCCGGACAAACATAGCTGCAGGAACCACATTCCACGCATTCCAGTCCGTTCTGCGCTGTAAATGTCTCTTCATCAAACCGTTCAGCATAATCCGCCAGCCTTGAGGGAATGATCCGGCTCGGGCATACTTCTACGCACCGCCCACAGTTAATACAGGCCGTTGTCTTGGACTTGGCAACAATATCTTCCGTAAATGCAAGAATGGAAGAAGACGTCTTAGTCACGGGAGTATCCAGTGTCATCATGGCGAATCCCATCATCGGGCCGCCTGAAATCAGTTTCTGCGGTTCTGTCTTGAAACCGCCCGCCGCTTCCACAAGCTCCTGTTGATTTGTTCCGAGCTGTACGAGAAAGTTCCCCGGACTCGTTACCGCATCCCCGCTCACTGTCACGACACGTTCCGTCAGAGGACGCCCTTTGGCAACCGCATAATGTATGCCAATCAGCGTCTCCACATTATCCACAATACATCCCGCATCCGCAGGCAGCATAGAAGAGTTGATAGCTCGTTTCGTAACTGCGTAGATCAGCTGGCGCTCCGCGCCCTGCGGATACTTCGTCTGAAGCACCTTCACTTCCATACGCGGCTCATCTTTCACCGCTTCTCTAAGCTTTTCTATACAATCCTTCTTATTATCTTCTACACCAAAGATCCCCTTGGCATTATCAAACAGAGAGAGAACGATTCTCATACCGCTCACAAGTTCTTCGGTATTCTCCAGCATCCTGCGGTAGTCTGCGGTGATGTAAGGCTCGCATTCTGCACAGTTCGCTATAATAAAATCAATCTTCTCCGGCTCTTTTGGTGAAAGCTTAACTCTGGTAGGAAAACCGGCCCCGCCCATACCGACAATTCCCGCCTCTCCGATCATGCCGATGATCTCTTCTCTCGACAGCTCCTCAAGCGGCTTCACCGGGCTGCACTCTGCTTCCTCGTATTCTCCGTCGTTCACAATCACAATACAATCGACCAGGCTTCCCGTAGGATTGAAATGCTTTTCTAACCCTTTTACTGTGCCTGATACAGATGCATAGACCGGCGCCGACACAAATCCCCCGGCCTCAGCTATCTTCTGGCCCTTTAACACATGATCCCCCTTCTGAACTATTGGACTTGCAGGGGCACCGATATGCTGTGAAAGCGGATATACCAAGTCGCCTTTAGGCAGTACTTCAGCAATTGCCTGATCTTTTGCCAGACTTTTTCCATCGTTTGGATGGATTCCGCCCTTAAAAGTTAAAAGTCCCATTCTTTACTACCTTCCTTTCTTTTTTCGCAATAATTGTATTGTACTAGAAATTGTATGCAAAATCCAGTAAATATAACAAATTACCGTCTGTAAAAACTCAAAACGCATATATTTTGACGTTTTTTTAACACTTATCATAAACTTCAATGGGATCAGGATTCCTGTTTTTACAATGAAATCCTGACCCCATACACCGATATCGGCTATAAATTCTTATACAAGAAGGATAGAGACTTCCTAAGCCTCTATCCTTTTCTAATACCATTTCCGTACCTGCCCTAAATACCGCTGCGCATGCACATATGGTATTTTTACTCTTCTGTTGCATCAGCTTCCTGTGCATCCGGCTCCAGTGCTTTCATGCTCAGGCTGATCTTTTTGTCAGTCTCATTCAGGTCTACGATCTTGGCTGTAATCTCCTGTCCGATCGAAAGAACATCGGAAGGTTTCTCAACATGCGCCCTGGAAATCTGGGAAACATGGAGAAGTGCATCAACGCCGGGTGCAAGCTCCACAAACGCACCAAAGTCTGTCATACGTGCTACTCTTCCATTGATAACCGTACCCACGGCAAAATCCTCTGCCGCATGTGCCCACGGATTCGTCTCCGGGAACTTCAGGCTGAGTGCAACCTTTGTGTCGTTAATATCTTTCACCAGAACCTTTACAACATCACCAACCTGGAATACTTTCTTCGGATTCTCAACTCTTCCCCAGGACATCTCGGAAATATGTAACAATCCGTCTACTCCGCCAAGGTCGATAAATGCACCGAAATCTGTTACGTTCTTAACTGTTCCTTCAATTGTGTCTCCAACGCGCAGCTTCGCAAACAGCTCTTTCTGCTTCTCTGCCCTCTCTGCCACGAGTAACTGTCTTCTATCACCAATCACGCGGTTTCTTCTTGGATTGAATTCGCTGATCACAAACTCAATCTCCTGGCCTTCGTATTTGCTTAAATCCTTCTCATAAGAATCAGATACCAGGCTTGCCGGTATGAATACACGTGCTTCATCAACTGTTGCACATAATCCACCGCCAAGAATCTGAGTAACGGTAGCCTTCAGAACCTCTTTGTTCTCGAAAGCTTCGCGCAGTCTCTCATTCCCCTTCTCTGCAGCAAGTCTCTTATAAGTCAGTAATACCTGTCCTTCGCCATCATTTACTTTGAGAACTTTCACAGTCATAGGATCCCCTACTGAAATTACAGTCGTAAGGTCAATTGACTGGTCGTTGGAATATTCATTCTTTGAAATGATACCATCTGCCTTATATCCGATATTCAGGATAATCTCATCTGGCTTCACGTCAATGACCGTACCCTCAACTACCTCTCCGTTGTGAATTGTTTTAAATGACTCGTCTAACATTTGTTCAAAAGATAATTCTGACATTATTTTGAACCTCCTCAATTATATTGTTGGGCGTGGATGCCCCTGCTGTAATACCTACTGTTTCCACTGACCCTAATTGATTCAAATCCAAATCGTCAAGTGTCTGTATATAGTACGTATCTTTACATGCTTTCTGGCATATTTCAAATAACTTCTGGGTGTTGGAACTATGTTTGTCACCAATCACGATCATAGCATCCACCTCTTCTGCAATACTCCCCGCTTCATTCTGACGCTCCTTTGTTGCACTGCAGATTGTATTTAAAACACTTACATCATAACTCTTTTCGGAGATAATTTCAACTAAATCTTGAAATTTATTGTAATTAAATGTCGTCTGCGCCACAATGCAGACCTTCATTCCCGGATTTGGAACAAAGTCGGATGCATCCTTTTCACTCTGCACCACTGTCACATGATCTCCCGACCAGCCCCTGATTCCCTGCACTTCAGGATGTTCCGGATTACCGATAATGACAATGTGGCTGCCCGCCCTGCTCTCGCGTTTTACAATATTATGAATTTTTTTGACAAAGGGACAGGTTGCGTCTATCACCGTAAGCCCCTGCTCTTCCATTTTTTTATAAATATACTCCGGAACGCCATGGGAGCGTATAATGACTGTTCCCTCTGTCAGAGATTCCAGTTCCGCCTCTGTCCGCAGCACCTTCACCCCTCTTTTCTCCATATCTTTAACCACTTCATCATTGTGGATAATAGGACCGTAAGTATAAATCCGAGGGCCACTGCCCGCTTCCCCCTGAAGCTCTTTGTATACCGTTTCCACGGCCCGCTTCACACCGAAGCAGAATCCGGCCGTTTTCGCCCGTACTATTTTCATCTTTTCTCTGCTCCTTTTCCAAATATGTCTGTGTTCCGTTCTTCTTTTCCATATACTTCCCGCAAAAATATAAAAGAAACCGGCTGGCCTTCCTGTTATCTGCAGTATTGTATAATCTCTGCAGCCACTTCCTCGATTGTCATCTCAGAACTGTCGATCAGGACAGCATCCTCTGCTTTTTTCAGCGGCGCCGTCTCCCGGCTCATGTCTCTTTCATCCCGTTCCCGGATATCACGGGCTATTTCTTCATAATCGCATTCTTCTCCCATTTCCCGGAGCTCATCATACCGTCTCTTTGCCCTTGTGGCCACGCTCGCGGTCAGATATATCTTAACATCAGCATGGGGCAGAATGTTCGTGCCGATATCACGGCCATCCATAATCACATCTTCCCTCTCAGCCAATTCCCTCTGCAGCTCGAGAAGTTTCGCTCTCACCTGTGGGACTGCAGAACTCACAGAGGCCATGTTGCCAACGGCTTCTTCCCTGATTCGGGAAGTTACGTTTCTTCCATTTAAATAGACCTGCTGTACTCCGTTCTCGTATCTGATACTGACAACTGCATCCTCACACGCACTGATCATCCGCTGTGTCTCCCCGGGTGCAATGCCTGCGTCCAGAAAACAGAGTGCAAGTGCCCTGTACATCGCTCCGGTATCCACATAGATATACCCTTTTTTCTTAGCTACAAGTTTTGCAATCGTGCTCTTGCCTGCCCCTGCCGGACCGTCAATTGCCACATTATATCCCATGTTTTCTTTCCTCCTCATGCCTTCCTTTTTCGTCAATGTACCGCATTCCCCGCCAGATAGGCGGTAGACCATGCGATCTGCAGGTTAAACCCGCCGGTCAGTGCATCCAGATCAACCACTTCCCCGATAAAATAAAGTCCGCTTACGAGCTTAGACTCCATCGTTCCAGGATCAAGCTGCCTGACATCAACGCCGCCTTTCGTGACAATCGCCTCATTGTACCCCCGCAGTCCTGTGAGCGTCATATCAAAGTCCTTGATCAGCGCAACAAATTGGCGCCTTTCTTCCCGGCTGATCTCGTTGACCTTTTTTTCCGGATCGATGCCGCTCCTGTCGATCATGACCGGCTTTAATTTTGCCGGGAAAAGCTTATCCACTGCGTTCTTGAACTGCTTATTCCTGTTCTCTTCAAAGTCTCTGAGCACACGCTGATCCAGCTGCTCTGCAGACAATGCCGGCTTCAGGTCAATGGAAAGCCGAAGTTTCTTTTCTCCCAAAAGTTTACCCATCACACTGCTGGCACTGATGATGACCGGACCGCTCACGCCAAAATGAGTAAACAGCATTTCGCCGAATTCTTCATAAACTCTCTTTTTCCCGTCATAAATCACGGCATTAACATTCCGAAGTGACAATCCCTGAAGTGCCGGGATAAATGCCTCCTTTACTTCCATTGGTACAAGAGACGGGTAAAGTGCAGTTACCTTGTGCCCCGCCTCCCGCGCAAACCGGTAACCATCCCCGGTAGATCCCGTCGACGGATAGGAGATCCCGCCCGTCGCTATGATACACGCATCCGCCGATACGGTCTTACCATCGGCAAGGCGGATCCCTGTGAAATATCCCTCATCAGCCAGTACCTGTTTCACCTCCGCGTGCAGATGAATCCCGGCTCCCAGCCGCTTTAACTCTCTGCTCATGGCAGAAATCACGTCCGAAGAGTGGTCCGATTCCGGAAATACCCGGTTCCCACGCTCCACTTTTGTTCTCACCCCGAGATTTTCAAAAAACTCGATTGCCTGCTCATTCGTGAAACTGTAAAATCCACTGTATAAAAACTTGGGGTTGCTTCGTACCGAAGAAAAAAGAGTTTCCATCTCTCCGGCATTTGTCAAGTTGCATCTGCCCTTTCCTGTAATAAAAAGCTTTTTCCCCAGTTTCTCGTTCTTTTCATATATGTGGACCTCGTGTCCGTTTCCGGCCGCAAATATGCCCGCCATCATTCCTGCCGCGCCGCCGCCGATTATCAGTACCTTACTCATCCCCACTACCTTCCGCGTCCTTTCCGCCCGGCATAGAACTGCTGACATGGTTCAGTTCATCACCACTGTATACCTGATACTCGTCCCATATTTTTTCCAGCGTCTCGAGAGTGGCAACTACTTCTTTCTGCTTTTTCATGCAGAGCGCAACCACGAGCGCATTCACAACGCTCAGCGGAGCAACCAGTGAATCCACGATGGAGGCCATGTCGCTCCTGGCGATCAGATTGCAGGAAGAATAGAGATTCATGGGGGAATGAATACTGTCCGTCAGCGTGATCACCTTCGCCTTGCGGTTACTCGCAAATTCAAGCGCCTTTAATGTACGCATCGAATACCGCGGGAAACTGATTCCTATGATCACATCATTCTGATCGATCCGGATCAGCTGCTCGAAAATCTCACTGGAACTGTTCGTATTGACTGCCGTCACATTGTCACAGATCAAATTCAGATAAAACGTCAAAAATGCAGCAAGAGGAGCACAGCTCCGGATCCCGATCACATAAATCTTCTTTGCTTTCAGAATCGTATCAATGGCAAGTTCAAACGCCTTCTGGTCTATTCCCGCAAGCGTCAGCTTGATCTTCTCTATATCCGACTGCAGCACGGTAGCAAGAATCTCAGACTGGCTGATTCTCCCATAGGTCACTTCCATCCTCTGAATAGAATTCAGCTTGTTGCGCACCAGCTCCTCCAGGGCTTTCTGAAAGCCCGGATACCCCTTATATCCCAGCTGCGTTGCAAAACGGACAACCGTGGACTCACTCACGCCTACAATATCCCCCAGTTTTGCAGCAGTCAGAAAGACGGCTTTATCGTAATTCTGGCATACATATTCCGCCAGTCTTTTCTGTCCTTTGCTGAGGCGTTTATACTTTTCTTCTATTCTAAGCAGCAGTTCATTCGTACTATTCTCATTTGTGCTTAACTTATTTTCACTCACGGCAGTTCCTCTTCTCATTTTCTCATTCAATTTGGGCAGAATATACTTGTTTTATAATTTAACATTCTGATTATACAATACTGGGATTTTGATTGCAAGGAGGAGTTCTTTGAAACAACGCAGCCCCGCACAGGCAGTTTTTATCTCCATGCAGGGCTTTTGCTGTTAAATCGATCTTGTATATTCTTTTAACCAATCCTGCTCTTCTTCTGTCAGATGAGGGGCTATCAACTCATAAACCTTCTTATGATAATCGTTGAGCAGCGTTTTTTCCTTTTCTGTCATGAGCGCCGGGTTGACAGCGTCCAGATCGATCGGGACAAATGTGACCGGTTCGAAATACATAAACTGCCCATACTCATTCTTCTCGCCCCTGCGCACCAGAAGCTCATTCTCCGTACGAATGCCGTGGGATCCTTCAATATAGATTCCCGGTTCATCCGTAATAATCATATTCTCCTCGAAAGGCTGGATCTCATTCGGGCGGAACTGCCAGCGGAAGCCTGCCGGCGGCTCATGGATATTTCCGAGATATCCGACACCATGTCCGGTCCCATGATTATAATTCAGGTTCTGTCTCCAGAACGGTTCCCGTGCTACATAGTCCAGATTCATTCCGCTGCAGCCATATAAAAATCTTGCATCGGCCAGATTCAGCATGCTGACGGCGACTGTCGTAAAATGATCCTTCTCAACCTGGCTCACCTCCCCCAGCGCCACCGTCCTCGTGATGTCCGTAGATCCTTCATAATAATGACCGCCCGTGTCTGTCAGAAACAGGCCGCCTTCCTTCAACTCCACATTCGTCTCCGGCGACGAGGTATAGTGTACAATCGCACCATGTTCTTTGTAAGCACAGATTGGTTCAAAGCTCGGCCACAAAAATCCCTCCTGCTGCGCACGGAACTCTTGGAGTTTATCGGATGCACTCAGCTCTGTTATCTCCATCTTACCGATATTCTTTTTCAGCCAGTACATAAACTTCGTGTGCGCCACACCATCTTTAATGTGGGCATTTCTGATATTCTTAACTTCCGTATCATTTTTGACGGCCTTCATAAGAATCGTAGGATTTTCCTGTTTTACAGTCTTTACCCCCTTCGGGATATTATGAAAAAGGGCAAAGTTCATCCGTTTCGGGTCCAGCAGTACCACATCACCATCGCCAAGCCTTTTTACAGCCTCATAAACCTCATTGTATGCATGTATACACACTCCATTTCCGGCAAATTCCGCCTTTATCTCATCACTGAACTTTCTCTCATCCGCATAAAGTTCCACCGAATCCATCTTCACAACCGCATAAGAAAGCAGAAGCGGAAAATAGTCCACATCTTCCCCTCTCACATTAAGCAGCCAGCCGATATCATCCAGGCTGGTAATAATATGGACATTGGCCCCGGCTTCTTTCATTGCGTCTCTCACCCGCTCAAGCTTAGAGGCAGCTGTCTCTCCCGCATACTTAATATCCAGCATAAATGCTGCTTTTTCAGAAAGAGGCGGCCTGTCCTCCCAGACAGTATCTACAAGGTCACAGTTATAAACCACACTCCCGCCTTTGTCCGCAGCAATATCGGCATACACTTGTCCTTCATCCACGCCGACGGTACGACCGTCAAACCCAATCACACCATTCTCCGGGAGAACCGCCTTCAAGTAGTCCGCTACAGTGGGAACACCCGGTTCCCCCATCCTGCGCAGCCCCACACCGGTCCCTTCCAGCTGCTGTTCTGCCTGTATAAAATACCTGCCATCCGTCCATAAGCCCGCTTCGTCCTTTGTAAACGCAGCAGTTCCCGCCGACCCGGTAAACCCGGTCATAAAAGCCCTCGCCTTAAAATGTTCCCCAACATACTCGCTCTGATGGTAATCCGAAGTCGGCACCACATATGCATCAATCCCTTTCTCCTCCATCATACGGCGGAGACTGTCAACTCTTTCCGAAACCTTCATGAAAAACCTCCTTAAACATTCATAAAACATATTATACCACCAAACAAAAATCTATACAAATTTTTGGGGTGAAAATGCTTTTTTAGGGGGGCCGCCTGTCGGGAGATGGGAGCCGGGAGATGGGGCGGGAACTTCCCTGTGCTTTTATGGTGGCTTTCCGTTTGCCAAGTCTCACTAGATAAAAACCACATCGGATTGGGAGGCACCGGCGGCATTCACCGTGCAATTCTGATGAATTGCACGGCTCAGGCCTCCTTAAACTCTGCTTCGGAAGCAGAGTTTAGCCTCCCAATCCGATGTGGTTTTTATCAAGTGAGACTAAGGCGCTCTCTACGCCTCCATAAAAGCACAGGGAAGTTCCCGCCCCATCTCCCGGCTCCCATCTCCCGACAGGCTTGGTGCATCAAAACGGAAAGTATATTTCATCCCGTAGGGGGAAATAACGGGGGCGGCGGATTAAGTTTGGGGCACGGATTGTGTTATAGTCTATTGATAGTAAAAAGTTATGATACATCCGCAGCTCCCGTCCACTTTCCAACCGGGCCGGTTTTTCTCCCGCCTGGGGCACACCAGCTAAGTGAAAGGCGCATCTGCTCCCAGCGGGGCTGTGTATGCCATTTCAGGAATCCGTAGAGCGCGTGTTAGAATCCGTAAGAGAAAAAACAGGGAACATGGAGGGCAGAATTTGCCTTACCAGGCAAATTCTGTTGCCGCCGGCGGCGCGAATGCATCGGCATTCGGGCCAACTGCGGCAAGTACCTCCATGTTCCCTGTTTTTTCTCTTACGGATTCTTAGCAAGCGGGCCGGATTCTGAAATGGCATACACAGCCCCGGCTGGGAGCAGATGCGCCTTTCACTTAGCGCCCCCATACCATCCACTATACCGGATAAGCCCCGTCCTGTGTATCCGCTACTTTTGCGTCTATTTTTGTCTGCTGTGCCTCTCTATACTTAAAGAAGTCTACTGCTACCTGTGGGAACAGTGCATAGGTCAGCACGTCCTCATCCTGCTGGATCCACTGTTCGCATTCTTTGCGCAGTGTATCTAACTCGTTCGGAATCAGATCGGCCGGACGGCAGGTGATAACCTCTGCATTCTCACCGATAACTTTTTTCTGTACTTCAGGATTGAACGGTTTTACTGTTGCACCGTATTTTCCTGACAATACATCTTTTGTTTCTTTTGTTGCCATTTTGTAGCGTTCTCCCATCAGAACGTTAAACACGGCCTGGGTTCCAACGATCTGAGAAGATGGTGTAACAAGCGGCGGTTCACCGAGGTCTTTGCGGACACGCGGTACTTCTTCAAGCACTTCGTAGAACTTGTCCTCTGCACCCTGCTCTTTTAACTGTGAAGTCAGGTTGGAAAGCATACCACCCGGTACCTGGTACAGAAGGGTCTTGATATTAACGCCCATGTTCTTCGGATTCAGAAGGCCATTCTCAAGAGCTTCGTCTCTGATCGGTCTGAAATAATCTGCGATTTCAGCAAGCAGGTTCTGATCCAGCCCTGTATCGTAAGGTGTCCCCTTAAATGTCTCGACCATAACCTCTGTCGCCGGCTGTGATGTTCCCAGTGCAAACGGTGACATTGCAGTGTCAATAATGTCGGCGCCTGCCTCTACTGATTTCAGATATGTCATTGCGCCCACACCTGATGTATAATGAGTATGCATCTCGATCGGAATATCAACAGCTTCTTTCAATGCTGTCACAAGCTCTGTTGCCTGATATGGGCAGAGAAGTCCTGCCATATCCTTTACGCAGATAGAGTTAGCACCCATATCTTCAATTCTCTTTGCCAGATCCATCCAGTACTCCAGTGTATAGGCATCACCCAGAGTATAAGACATCGCCACCTGGGCATGTGCCTTTTCTTTGTTAGATGCTGTAACAGCTGTCTGCAGGTTGCGGATATCATTCATACAGTCAAAGATACGGATGATATCAATACCATTAGCTACTGATTTCTGTACGAAGTATTCTACCACATCATCAGCATAAGGACGGTATCCCAGAATATTCTGTCCGCGGAACAGCATCTGCAGCTTTGTGTTTTTAAATCCGTCGCGGAACTTTCTTAACCTGTCCCATGGATCTTCATGCAGGAAACGTAAGGATGCGTCAAATGTAGCACCGCCCCAGCACTCTACTGCATGATATCCTACTTTGTCCATTTTATCTACGATAGGCAGCATCTGCTCTGTTGTCATTCTTGTGGCAATCAGGGACTGATGCGCATCACGCAGGACTGTTTCTGTTATTTTAACTGGTTTCTTTTCAATCTCTGCCATTTATTTGTCCTCCATTATTATTTAACGCCGAAGATAGCCATAAAGGTTCCGGCTGCAACCGCAGTACCGATAACACCTGCCACGTTCGGGCCCATTGCGTGCATCAGCAGGAAGTTTGTAGGATCCGCTTCTGCTCCGACTTTCTGTGAAACTCTGGCTGCCATAGGTACCGCAGATACACCTGCTGATCCAATCAATGGATTTACCTTGCCTCCGGTTGCCACGCACATCAGCTTACCGAACAATACGCCGGCAGCCGTACCAAATGCAAATGCAACCAGACCGAGGATTACAATTTTGATCGTACTCCAGTTCAGGAATGCCTCTGCGCTTGTCGTAGCGCCAACAGATGTACCCAGTAAGATAACTACGATGTACATCAGTGCATTTGAAGCAGTCTCGGTTAACTGTCTAACCACACCGGATTCCTTAAACAGGTTACCCAGCATTAACATACCAACCAGAGGAGCCGTAGTCGGAAGAATCACGCAGACTACGATCGTAACGATGATCGGGAAGAGGATTCTTTCCAGTTTGGATACAGGTCTCAGCTGTTCCATCTTAATCTTACGCTCTTTTTCTGTTGTCAGCAGCTTCATAATCGGCGGCTGAATGATCGGCACAAGCGACATGTATGAATATGCTGCAACCGCGATTGGTCCCATGATCGCCGTCTGTGACAATTTACCTGCGAGGAAGATGGATGTCGGTCCGTCTGCTCCTCCGATAATTGAGATGGCGGCAGCTGCTTTGTCTGAAAAGCCTAATGCCATAGCCCCCAGGTAAGCCGCAAAGATACCAAACTGTGCTGCTGCACCGAGAAGGAAACTCTTTGGATTGGCAATCAACGGACCGAAATCTGTCATTGCACCAACGCCGAGGAATATCAGAGATGGTAGGATCGCCCATTCATCGAGCAAATAAAAATAATAGAGAAGTCCGCCCGTCCCATTCGCAGCATCCTCAGCATGCAGCATAATATCAGGATAGATATTAACCAACAGCATACCGAAGGCGATGGGAACAAGCAGCAGCGGCTCAAAGCCGTGCCTGATTGCTAAATATAGGAAGACACATGCAACAACGATCATAATCAGATTTCCAAAGGTCAGATTCATAAATGCTGTCTGCTGCACGAGGTTTCCCAACGTATTTGAAATATATTCCATTTGTCAAACCTCCTGGTGAACTAGTTTAATGTAGCTAAGACTGCTCCTGATTCAACGGCATCGCCTACTGCTACATTAATGCTAGCAACTGTTCCTGCCTCTGGGGCTACTACAGGGATTTCCATCTTCATGGCTTCGATAATAACAACTGCATCTCCGGCCTGAACACTCTGTCCTACGTTTGCTTCGATTTTAAATACTTTTCCGGCTGCTCCCGCTTTAACCTCGATGCCGCCCGCTGCTTTCGGAGCCGCTGCTGCTGGCGCCGGAGCAGCCTTCGGTGCTGCAGCCGGTGCTGCTACCGGTGCTGCCGGCGCCGCGCCTGCACCCTTTTCTTCTACGGTTACATCATATACATTGCCATTTACTGTAATTGTATAATTCTTCATCTCTTATATCCTCCTGATTAACTCCATTTATTTGACTTTCTTCTCTTGATAGAACGGACTATAAATCCATCCGCAGAAGTGCCTTCAGCCGCTGCAATCGCTGCTGCTATAACCGCCGCAAGCTCTCCATCATCATGATCCGCGGCCTGCTGTACTGCCGGCGCTGCTGCGATTGGCGCTGCAGCCGGGGCGGCCGGAACTACGTTTGCTTTTTTACTGAATTTCTTTTCAATAGCAGGTATAAACTTAAATAAAGAAATTATGAAAGAAATGAAAATTAATACAACAAATACAGTACCCATTCCAAGGACTGTATTGAGCCCTGCCTTTTTCAGTATCTCGCCTGTCGAATAATCTGCACTGACCGTCAGGCTTTCCATATTCATCTTTTCATCAAAGGAAAATGAAATTTCACCTTTTCTGTCTTCAAATACTGCTTTTGCCGTCAGTGTTGCACCGCTGTTTGTGGTTGTCAGCTCATAACTGTCAACACTGGTGATCGCGCCGCACTCCTTTATACCGGCCTTCCATGCCTCAATGATAGTCAGGAAGTTATCTCCCTCGACCGGGATCCCCGACTGCATCAGAGTCAGATTCAGTTCAAGGTCTGACATATCCTCGAATCTGTTAAGATCGTCATCTGTCATGCTGCTGAAACTCTGTACAATTGTGTCAGCGTAGCTCTGCAATGTAGCCTGGTCATATTCTGCTGCGTCTTTTGCTTTACTGCCGCATCCTGTAAAACTGAAGATGAGGAGAAAGACTAGACCTAATAAACTGATTTTTTTCTTCACTTTGCCTCACCTCACTAAACCGTACCGTGTTTCTTATCCGGATGGTCCTCTCTTTTTGTGAACAGCATTTCGAATGCTCCGATTATATATTTTCTGGTCTCTGCCGGTTCGATCAGCGCATCCACATATCCTCTTCTTGCAGCTGACAGCGGGCTTGACTGCAGCTCTTTGTATTCTGCCGCTTTTTCTTTCAGAGTATCAGCGTCTGCATCAGCATACATAATCTTAGCTGCCAGTGCAGAGTCCATCATACCGATCTCTGCTTCAGGCCATGCATAGACCATATCAGCCCCGATAGATTTACTGTTCATAGCAACATATGCGCTGCCATAAGCTTTTCCAACTATAACATTTACTTTTGGAACTGTTGCATTAGCAAATGTATAAGTGAGTCTTGCTACCGCTCTTGCCATGTTCTTCTCTGATTCCATCGTTGCGGCAAATCCTGTAACGTTGGTCAGTGTGAGAACCGGTATAGAAAATGCATCGCAGAAGTTCACGAAATCAATCGCTTTTTTGCAGCCGTCTACAGAAAGGGCTTTGTCGAATTCCTCCGCCACATTGCCTTCGGCGTCGTATACTTTAGAACGGTTTGCAACAGCGCCTACTGTCATGCCGTTCAGGCGAATAAATCCGGTTACCATATCTTTTGCGTATTCTTTCTTTGTCTCAAAGAAAATATGATTATCAGAAAGTTCTGCCAGTGCGATGCCTGTATCTTCTGCGGCATTCGCAATGTCAGCACAGAGACGGTTAAGGTCATCCGTACATTCTGAATAAGAAAGATCGTCTTCATTATTGGCAGGAATCATACAGATTAACGCGCGGATCTGTCCCAGAATATCGGCTTCATCGCCGATCACATCTACCAGACCTGCATGTTTGCTCTGATATTCTGCAGAGGAAGTATCACATTTAGAATCAATGTTGCCTTCCAGAGCATTTGGTGAATTTACAAACAGCTTTCCTTCTTTACTCTCCATAAAGGTAAAATCTGTCAGCCCGGGCACAACTGCCAGGCCGCCGCCACACATTCCAAAGACAGCAGTTATCTGTGGAATCACGCCTGAAGCCATGGACTGTTTGAAGTATAAACTTCCAAAAGCTTCCAGCGCATCTGTAGCTTCCTGAAGTCTCAGCCCTGCACAGTCAACCAGCCCGATAACTGGTGCTCCCATTTTCATTGCCATGTCATAAATATTGGCGATTTTCTTCGCGTGCATCTCACCGATTGCGCCCTTTAAAACTGTAGCGTCCTGGCTGTACACATAAACAAGATTACCGTCAATTACTCCGTAACCGGTTATCACACCGTCAGCCGGAGTATCTTTTGCCTGCAAGTTGAAATCAGTGCTTCGTGCTGTAACAGCACCGCCGATCTCAACAAAGCTTCCCTCATCAAGCAGCATGGCAATTCTTCTGCTCGCTGAGTTTTCTGTAGCGTTGTAGCTCATAATCTAGCCCTCCATATTATTTAATTTGTTTGAAATAAAACCAAAATTTCTGCCTATTCTAGTATATACTACTTAACCCGAAATTTCAATTCATAAAATCCATGATTTGATATTTTTTTCACACACTTTACTTCCAATCAATGTCATAACCACAATATCTTGTATAAAAATGTAAAATCTTAGGGCAGGCAATACAAGTCTGCTGTTTACAATTTTATGATTATTTTACTTGACAATCATTTTACGTTGTTTTGGCATCAGGTCTGCCGATAAACATAAGACAGCTCCCGTGAGACGCGTGTATCAACTATTCCCTGATTACGCATCCCCGGGAGACCTGCCGGGCTATTACACTCTATTCATCTTTCCTGCTGCTTTCAACTGCCTCAGCATAACAGCAAGTTACTTATGATTCGAGATACTGGGTACTTATTTTTCGATGTATTAGTAATTGTGTGCCTGACGTTCAAAGTAAGCCTTCGGATACTGGCATACCGGGCATACTTCCGGTGCGTCAGCCCCTTCGTGTATATAACCGCAGTTTCTGCACTTCCAGCCAAGCGGCGCTTCCCCTGCAAAGGTCTTATTCGCCTTATACTTTTCCAGCAGACGCAGATAACGCTTTTCATGCTGCGCTTCGACCTTCGCTACAAGCTCAAATTTGGCCGCAATCTCATCGTACCCCTCCGCTTTTGCTTCCTCTGCCATCCGTTTGTACATCTGGGTCCACTCTTCGTTCTCGCCGGCAGCCGCATCCACCAGATTCTGTTCCACATCGTTGATCCCATGGAAAGCACGGAACCACATCTTTGCATGCTCACGCTCCTGCTCCGCCGTTTCCAGGAAAATGGCTGCCATCTGTTCCAGTCCGTTTTCCTTCGCCACATCCGCCCAATATGTATACTTATTTCTTGCCATAGATTCCCCGGCAAAAGCTTCCATCAGATTCTTCTCAGTCTTAGAGCCCGGCGCTGGCTTACCTGCTGAGCCAGCTGGTACCGGCGCTTTTGCCGGCGCTTCCTCTTTCAGTTCCTGAAACCTGTCTGCCGGTACCTTACAGATCGGACACTCTTTTGGCGGATTTTCTCCCTCATGAATATAGCCGCATACACTGCATTTCCATTTTTTCATAATACCTGTCTCCTTCTCTTTTTTGTTTTCTGTTTCTTCTATATATAATACCATTTTTTCCAGCTCCTGGGATTTCTGTTTGTCCGGATTCTTTTTTCCCTCCGGCCCCAGATCATCAGATCTGTCTCTATAAGTCGTATGAAGCATCCTCTCTGCCAGACCGCTTAACGGAGACTTATAAAATTCACTGTAAAGTTTGTTGATTTCAGGATTTTCATGGCTCAGCCTCAGCTTCATGTGTGCATCCCTTTCATATAGTGAAGCAATCCGCGCATTTCTGATTTCATCGGTCATTGGAATCTCCGTCTTGGGCTGGCCTCCCCCGCCGATACAGCCGCCGCGGCATGCCATTACTTCAACAAAATCATAATGGACGTCCGCATGTTTCCACTGTTCCAGAAATCTTCGCGCGTTCTCCGTACCATGGATCACCGCCAGCTTCAAATGAATACCGCTGATCTCCACGTCTGCTTCTCTCACACCGTCCATTCCCCTCACAGGCTCAAGAATCAGAAAATCTTCCGGCGGATTTGTCCCGCTCACAAGATAATATGCCGTGCGGGCCGCTGCTTCCATGACTCCGCCCGTGTTCCCGAATATGACGCCGGCGCCGGAAGCCTTTCCCATCAATTCATCGTATTCACTTGTTCCAACGCTGCTGAGTTCTAAACCATCCTCCCGCATCCAGCGCGCCAGTTCCCGCGTTGTGATGACATGATCCATGTCGCGGAGGTCTTCGTTGGAATTATACCCGGCGGAATCACGCATTTCCTCCCTGCGTATTTCAAATTTCTTCGCCGTACAGGGAGTGACGGCTACATTTACGATTTTGACCGGATCGATTCCTCTCTGCTTCGCAAAATAGGTCTTTATCGTAGGCCCCTGCATTCCAATGGGGCTCTTTGAAGTGGAGGTATGCGGAAGCGCCTCGGGATAAAATGTCTCAACAAACTTAACCCATCCCGGACAGCAGCTTGTAAACTGGGGCAGCACCCCTCTTCTGCCTGTGATTCTCTCCACCAGTTCTGAGGCTTCCTCCATAATGGTCAGATCAGCTGCAAAATTCGTATCCAGCACATAATCCGCACCGAGCGCTCTGAGTGCAGCCACCATCCCGCCTTCCACGAAACTTCCGGGCGGCATTCCAAACTCTTCCCCCAGTCCCACCCTGACTGATGGCGAAGTACTGAATATAACAACCTTATCGGGATCTTTTATCGCCTTCCTGACTTCCTGATACTCATACACTTCTGTAATGGAACCCGCCGGACAGACATTTGCACATTGTCCGCAGTGTATGCAGACCGCCTTATCTCCAGTGCTCTCCAGTGAGTATAGTTTTCCTACCCCAATCTCCTCCTCACACACCCGCCTGCACTGACCACATTTTATACACAGATCTTCCTGCCTCATTATGGAGGGGTTATCCGGCTCTATTGGTATCCTGATTTTAGTATACTGATGCATCGTAGCTCCTTTCCTTCTTTTCAATATTAATAATAATTACTGTTATTATATTGTCATAATTTGGCAGGTTTGTCAAGAACTTTATATTGTTTTTCATGATATAATGCAATTTAATTTGTTTATGGCACAATACTAAGGAATACTTATAAAATTCTAGTGAAGATTTATTAATTAAGCATAAAATTTTATTTGTACTATAGTTTAAACTATGGTACAATCTCCTCGGGGTAAAATTATAGTACATCGTAAAATAAGTAACTGACTCATAAGCTGAAATAAATTTTTGAGAGTGCTGCTCCACAAACGCAGGCGTAGTGGGCTACGCTGAGGCTTGTGAAGCAGTGCTATCGGAAATTTAGGTCTGCTTATGAGGCAGTTAATTATTATACGATGTACTAGCAAAGGAGGAGGTTTTTCTAGACAACAGAGGATATCTGGTATGTATTCTCATCAATTCGCACTGTTACAGTGCTCACTTAAAAACTAATTGGAGGGTTTTTATTATGGAAACAACAAAAAAGAAGAAACCTTTTGGCTTTTATGTATGCGCCTTAGGTTTCACATTCGAACGCTGCGCGTTCTACACAGTTAAGTACTTACTGGCAATCTGGATCGCCACAAATGCGGCGGGAGGCGGTCTTGGCTTAACAGATGCCCAGGCAACTGCAACTTCCGCCTTCTTTGTGGCCGCCACCTATATCACGCCTATTCTGGGGGGATACATCGCAGACTACTGGCTCAGCCCAAGAATCTGTGTCATTGCCGGAATGACCCTCATGGGACTCGGCTACCTCTGTACCTGGCAGGCCCGTTCCATGACTCTTGTCTGGATCATGATCATTCTTGTCGCTCTGGGTACCGGTTTATTTAAGGGAAACCTCTCAGGAGTGAATGGTCTGTTATTCGAAGACAAGGATGACTTGAACAACGCATTTTCTATTCAGTACTCATTTGTAAATGTCGGTTCATTCATCGGGACAACATTTATCGCCATCCTTCCAATCACAGGGCTTGTAGGCGTTAAAACAACTTTCAATACCGTTTTCCTGCTGTGCGCCATCTTTCTGTTCATCGATGCACTCTGGTTCGCACTCAACCAGAAGTCTCTCGGTGATGCCGGCAAAAAGCCATTCAAGCATGATCAGAGAAAATTCATTGACAACAGCAAGAAAAAAGAAGAATCCAGCAAACCTCTTACAAAAGGTGATAAAAAAAGAATCCTTGCCATCATCCTTGTAACCGTTTTTTCAATTGTATTCTGGGTCGTATGGTATATGGCATACATGCCTGCTTACTTTTACTTCGGATGGGGCGAAGGTTCAGACTTCCTGAACCATGCAAACTGGTACATCGGGAGCTGGCAGGTACCGACTTCATACTTTGACTCACTGAACGCCCTGACATGCATCGTCCTTGGACCGGTACTCGCGATCGTTTGGGCAAAACTCGCAAAACGTCCCCAAGGCGACATGAGTATGTTCAAGAAAACAGCACTGGGAATGATCCTGGTAGGATGTTCATTCGTAATCATGGTATTAGCCGATGTAATCAGAGGCGGCGGCCAGGCTGCACTGATCTGGATCGTATTCGTATCTCTGCTGATGTCAATCGGCGAGATGGTATTCTCCCCGCTGGGCAACTCTTTCATCACAATGTTTGCCCCGGCAAAAGTACTTGGACTTCTGCTCGGCCTGTGGCCAATCGCAGTATTCTTCGCAACAACGATCTACCCGGCGCTGTACGCATACCTGAAAACAGTTCCGTTCCAGATTGGATATGGAGTCGTTGCGGGCGTCGTAATCATACTTGGAGTAATACTCTGGGCAATGAGCGGGAAACTGGATAAACTGGCGGAAGAACAATAATTGCGAAATTGAGGCTGCATGTTTTTGCAGTCTCTTTTTTTCGCGGGAAGTTCGCCTGTGCGGAATGGGGAGAGGGATGCTGCGGGAAAATGGGGTGGGGGCTGGGAACGGGCCGTTTACGGAGAAATGCTAACGCAAAAGGAGGCGCCCGAGAGGGCACGTTCTACATTCAGCCAGAAAGCCTGATGCTTTCTGGCCTCAGGTAGTACTGGAAAGTGATTCGGAAATCACTTTCCATCCCTCTCGGGCGCCTCCTTTTGCGTAAGCATTTCTAGACCGTGCACTCTGACGCTCCCAGCCCCCACCCCATTTTCCCGCAGCATCCCTCTCCCCATTCCGCACAGGCTGGGCTTCATCCGGACGGAAGAAATGAAGGATCAGGTAGGAATATGCAGTTTGGGATTCTGACGGGGGCTGCGGATGGGACTGGATACAATGAACATATCTATGCCTATAAAGATACGCGCAGCCAGTCAAGATCCGCCTCCCCCGCCAGGAACCTCCCGGAAGTGGGCTTTCCGCCTTGATGAACCAGCCGCTGGAACCGGACATAGGGATGGCTGGGGGCGTCTTGCGGGCTGTTAGGTGGAGTTAAGGAAAAAAGAAGGAAACCCGGGGTGATTTTTGTGATTCCGAATCACAAAAATCCCTGGGGCCAGCGCGAGAAGCCATCAGGGCTTCTCGTGATGTCCCCAGGTTGCCCCGGGTTTCCTTCTTTTTTCCTTTACTCCAGCTTACAGTCCGCTTCCGTCCCCAGCCATCCCTATGTCCGGTTCCAGCGGCGTCCGTCCATTCATTCGCAAGCTCATTCCCTACTTCCGATTCCTGAACTGTACGGGTGTCATGTTGTACATTTTTTTGAATACGCGGTTGAAGTGTTCTACGTTTTGGTATCCCACGGATTCTGCGATGCTTTCTACGGTTGTATTGCTGCTTTTCAGCATGGAACGTGCTTTTTTCATTCTTACTTTTTTCAGAATGTCTCCAAATGTCATACCGGATTTTTCTTTAATGTATTTGGAGAGGTATGGCTTGGAGAGGAAGAATTTCTCTGATAAGTCATCCAGTGTTACGTCTTTGTAGTTTGCGTAAATGTAGTTGGTGATTTCTAATAATCTCTCGTCTTTGCTGGATTCGCTGCTCTTGATTTCTTCGATCTTATTAACTGCAACGACAAGCGCTTCCACGGATGCCTTGATAATATCTGCGTCGATTCCTACACCCCAATATTTCTTTTTGTTGCAAATTACACCTACATAGGCAACCGCTTTTGAGGAGGAGCCTTTTGTCAGGGAATGTTCTTCGTAAAATGCAAGTTCGTAGCTGATGTCAAAATAGTGCTTAATGGCATTGCTTACTGCGTCCAGACGGCCGTTTCCTACGCCGGTGATCCGGCGGTTGCTGCCTGAATGGTGGATGACAGCGTCTGCCACAATGCCGTCTTCCTGTTTGAAATGGCATTCATCCACTGTAAAGATGGATTTTGCATTGATGTAATTGTCTTCGAATATGTGATATACCCAGTCAGGATCCAGCTCTTTGTGCGCTTTGTCTGAAACGTCTTTTACCAGATAGCCTACCTCTTCTTTCATTTTATCCGGAAGGCTGATTCCGAAGCTCTGCTTCAGGATATAGTTCACGCCGCCCTTGCCGGACTGGCTGTTGATGCGGATTACGTCAGAGTCGTATCTTCTGCCCACATCTTTGGGGTCGATCGGAAGATACGGAACATCCCACTTATCACACTGTTTTTCTTCTCTCCATGACATGCCTTTTGCAATAGCATCCTGATGGGATCCGGAGAATGCGGTAAATACCAGTTCTCCTGCATACGGCTGGCGGGGAGAAACCTTCATCCTTGTGAGGTGCTCATATATTTCGCAGATGTCACTCATATTCGTGAAATCAAGTTTTGGATCTACCCCATGTGAAAACATATTCATTGCAAGGGTGATGATATCCACATTGCCTGTTCTCTCTCCGTTTCCAAATAAGGTTCCCTCGATGCGGTCCGCCCCGGCCAGAATTCCCAGTTCGGCATCGCTAACGCCTGAACCTCTGTCATTGTGCGGATGAAGAGAAAGAATCACGTTTTCACGGTATAACAGGTGCTTATCGAAATATTCTACCTGGCTTGCAAAAACATGAGGCATTGCGTTCTCCACTGTTGTCGGGAGATTGATGATTGCTTTCGTCTTACTGGTAGGCTTCCATACATCCAGAACCGCATTGCACACGTCCAGCGCATAGTCAACTTCTGTTCCCGGAAAACTTTCCGGACTATATTCGAAAGTAAAATTGCCTTCTGTCTCTTTTGCCAGTTTCTTTAATAACTTGGCTCCATCGACCGCAATTTTTTTAACTTCTTCTTTGTCTTTTTTAAATACTTGTTCTCTCTGTGCCACGGAAGTGGAATTGTATACATGTATTACGGCATGAGGAGCACCCTTAACCGCTTCAAAAGTTCTTTTAATAATATGTTCTCTCGCCTGTGTCAGCACCTGAATCGTCACATCATCCGGTATCATATTCTGCTCAATAATTGTCCGGAGAAACTGGTATTCAGTTTCCGATGCAGCTGGAAAACCCACCTCAATTTCCTTGAATCCTACGTCTAATAAAAGCTGAAAAAATTCGATTTTCTCGTCCAGGCCCATAGGTTCGATCAGCGCCTGGTTCCCGTCTCTCAAATCCACGCTGCACCATGCAGGCGGTTCCGTAATCGAGTCCTTTTTCACCCAGTCATAGCATGGCTCAGGCGGCATGAAATACATTTTTTTGTACTTTTCATAATTTTTCATAGTTACATCTCCTTATATTTTATCAAATTAATTGTCTTTTTTTATCTTCATCCATACTAACATAAGTATTGCCTATTATCCAGTGGTAAAATTAATCATTTAAATTGATATTTTTTAACATATACATGCCAAAAATTGTTTTTATATACCACTTAAAGGTTTTTTCCTGTACTCCTGAAGCCGTTGTTATATCATAAGATCTTAATTTTTCTCCATTTAAAGTATATACGACCTCGCCGGCCTTCTGGCCCTTAACTACAGGGGCATCCAGTATCTCTTCCTTCTCCCAGCTCATTTCTACCTGCTCGTCGGTTTTAAGTAGCAGCCTCCATTTAGGATCTGCCCCTACAACTTCCAGGGGAACTTCTGTCTCTGTTTGGAACGGATGCTCTTTATCGATCCCATTTTCAACCTTCACTGTTCCCGCGTCTATTTCCTGCCAGATGTCCCGGTATTCATAGTTATCCAGCGCATAATTCATCAGAGTCTTTGTGTCCGCCCACTTGTAGCTTTTATTGTTGGGCCACCCGCATGCAAGCAGTGCCACGATAAAGGTTCGGTCATCCCTTCTAAGTGATCCCACATAACAGTAGCCCGCATCTCCCGTAAATCCTGTTTTCCCCGACAGCGCGCCGTCCATCATCTGCAGAAATGCATTATGGTTTGTACAGGAATACGTGGATTTTCCGGAGCAGTCGGTAAACTGGTAGGAGGGTGTCCGGGTGATCTCCAGAAACATCTCCTTCTGCGGCGAATCCATTATGCAATACTTCATGATTCTCGCCAGATCCTCCGCCGTAGTGTGATGGCTTCCGTTTTCGTCCGCGGCATCCAGTCCGTTAGGAGTAATAAAATATGTATTGCCGCAGCCCAGCTCTTTGGCTTTGGCGTTCATCATGTCCGCAAACCCTTCCACACTGCCTCCAATGTTTTCGGCAATGATCACTGCCGCATCGTTGTGGGATTCCAGCATGAGCGAATATAGCAGGTCCCTGAGATAAAATGTTTCCCCTTTATATGCCCCAAGATGAACCTTTGGCTGGGATGCGGCATATGCGCTCACTGTCATTTCACTGTCCAGTTTTCCATATTCCAGAGCCAGTATGCAGGTCATGATCTTTGTTGTGCTGGCCATCGCCTTCTCCTGTTGTCCATTTTTTGAAAATAAAATACGCCCGCTGTCTGCATCCATCAAAACTGCTGACTGGGCGTATAAATTATCCGGCTCTTCCGACTCTGCGCGAACCACCATAACTGTACTGCCCCAGGTTCCCGAAAAAACCATACAGCAGATTAAAATAAACACTGTGATCCGTTTCCTTATCTTATGGACAGCTTTGCCGTCCTGTCTTTTCCTTTTTATCATGTCCAGGCACTCCATAACATACTATGTTATTAGTATTTATGTGGGTCATGGCGCCAATAGAACTATTTTCGTTACGATATACAGCCCATAGGCCGTGCATAATAACCTGTTTTCTCCTGATTCCTATATATCCAGCTTCAGCTGGGCCTCATCTTCCGCTTCCTCTTTAAAATGTTCCACCTGCTCCGGATTTATTGTAGGAAGTTCATCCAGCGACTGGACGCTGAACCTCCGCAGGAATTCCTCCGTGGTCCCAAACAAAAGCGGCCTTCCGGGTGCATCCATACGTCCAACTTCCTCAACGAGTCCGTACTCCACCAGCTTATTCACCGCATGGTCCGACTTCACGCCCCTTATTTTTTCAATCTCCAGCTTGGTGACAGGCTGTTTGTATGCGACAATGGACAGCGTCTCCAGCAGAACCTCCGTCAGTACATACCGTTTGGGCTGTTTTGCGATCCTGATCAGATATTCGTAGGTCTCTTTTTTCGTACACATCTGGAAAGAATCTTCCAGTTCTATAATCCGGATTCCCCTGTTGTCTTCCTCGTACCGGTCCATCATATTATGTATGATCTTTCTCGTCGTATTCTCGTCGTGTTCTATCACCGCTGCAATTTTTCCCAATTCCACCGACTCCCCCATCGTAAAGAGGATAGCTTCAATGATGCCCTGCAGTTTTTCTATCTCCATATCTTCTTCCATTCCTTTCAAATCAGCGAGTCAATCATAATATCCCCGCATGTCTCCTCCTGTTCTACCCGAATGGTTCCCAGCTTCATCAATTCCAAAACTGCCAGGAATGTTACCACAATATGCATCTTGCTCTTCTGCGCTTCCAGAAGCTGCCGGAAACTGAATCTCCTGTGTGACCTGGCATAGTCTTCCACATAGGACAGCTTAACGGGAAGAGGAACTTCCTCCTTCTCGATCGTACCGAACTTGCTTCTCACCGGGTCTATCTTATCCTCCTGGCGCTTCATGACGTCTTTGAATATCTGGTTCAGCTTTTTCAGCGTTAGATCTCCCAGAAGAAGATCTAAATCTACAGGCTCCACATATCCCATCACTTCCTCCGGAATTGTGGGAACCTTATAAAGGATCTGATCCGCATCCAGCTGCCGGTCTTTCAGTTCATATGCCATATACTTGTACATCTTATATTGAAGCAGCTGTTCCACCAGTTCGGCACGGGGATCTTCTTCCTCCCCCTCCTCGTTCACTTCCTTCGGAAGCAGCATTCTGCACTTGATATCCAGAAGAGTCGCTGCCATTACAAGGAATTCGCTCATAACATTGAGGTCTTCCTTCTGCATGTTCCGGATGTATTCCATATACTGATTCGTAATCTCCACAATCGGTATATCGTATATATCTATTTTATTCTTATCTATTAAATGAAGCAGAAGGTCCAGCGGGCCTTCGAACACTTCCAGCTTTACTGGTATTCCCATACTTACGCTCCCTGCTGCAGATATTCACACTGCATTTTATTATAAGGGAAATGCACAAAATACTCAAGTTTATTTCGTTTCCCTGTATGGAAGCAGGCTGATTGCCACCACTTCCGCATAATTGCAGAACCGCAGATTGATCGTGTGGGTTCCAAGTCCCTTGCTTACGGCAATCGCCTGACTGCCTTCCACGGTCATCTCCCCGGAATACTTTGGAAATAGCGCCGCCTGAGGAGTAATCACCCCCCCAAGCCCGGGAATGCGCACGATTCCCCCATGAAGATGCCCCGATACTGTCAGATCCGCCCCCCATTTCCTGTATGCAGGATAATAAACAGGATTATGCGCCAGAAGAATCTGATATTTGTCCCGGTCCGCCCTTCCAATGCATTGTCTGATATCTGCTGCTTCCACTTGGTGTTTTTTGAATTTCTCATAAGTAAGCATCGGCAGTTCAAGCCCGTTCACCCGGACAGGCAGTCTATCCAGTTTTATGTCCGCTGTCTGGTTCTCCAGATAATGGACACCGGAGAGTGCCAGTCCTTCTTTGAACTTTTTGTATACGCTCTTTTCATACTTTTCCGGGTATTCTTTCAGCCTCTGCTCGTGGTTGCCAGGGCCATAATATACCGGACATATTGCAGGAAGCCGGGTAACAAAGTCCAGGGCTTCCTGATAAGAGGCGGTGTCTTTCCCCACAAGCATATCTCCCGCTATCAGGATCAGATCCGGCTTTTCTTTCCGTATTGCATCCAACAGCCTGCTGTTATGCTCTCCGTAGGATTTATTATGAAGATCTGCCAATAAAATGATCTTTTTCTCGCTGTCCAGTTTTTTAAATGCAGGCACCTTCAGGGTATATCTGGTAATTTTGAAAAAGCGCAGTTCCCGCCTTCCTTCAGCCAGACACATCAGGAAAACCAGAATAACCGCCGCAATGATTCCCTTCCACATCTTAATTGCCTTCTACAATGGCAATCCCGGAGCTGGTTCCGAGCCTGTCTGCCCCTGCCTTAACCATTTCCCTGGCCTTCTCTGTTGTCCTAATGCCGCCCGAAGCCTTCACGCCCATAACCGGCCCCACTGTCTGCCGCATCAGGGCAACGTCCGCCGCAGTAGCACCTCCTTTGGAGAATCCCGTAGATGTTTTTACAAAATCGGCTCCGGCCTCCTTGCAGATCTGGCATGCCTTTATCTTTTCCTCGTCAGTCAGAAGGCATGTTTCCAGGATCACTTTCACAATGGCACGCCCTGCAGCAGCCTCGACAACAGCGGCTATATCGTCCTTCACGTACTGCCAGTTCCCGCTCTTTATCATACCGACATGAATCACCATATCGATTTCCTCCGCCCCGTCATATACTGCAGTCAGCGTCTCGCCCACTTTTCCGTCTGTAGACATGGCGCCCAGGGGAAAGCCTACTACGGTGCATACCTTTACATCCGTTTCTTTTAACAGCTGAGCGCAATAGTACACAAAGCTGGAATTTACACATACGGAATGAAATCCGTATGCTGCAGCCTCATCACAGAGCTTTTTCACATCCTCCTTAGTGGCATCCGGTTTTAAAATCGTGTGATCTATCATTTTTGCAAAATCCATAATATTCCTCCATTGTATACCGGTATACACAGCCGGCATTGCATTTATCATCTACACTATCCTAACATCTTTTATCGGTAAATTCAATTTTTTATTGATCTTTGCCCCTTCTTTGATTCTACGTTTTAATTTTAATATATTAATACAATACGTTTACTATTCTAAAAATAAAAAAAGGAAGCAAGATACTCCTGCTTCCTTTAAACATTTCTTATTTAATCATTTTTCAGAGCATCATCGAAAGCTACATCGGATGGTGAAAAATTAATTTTCTTTGTAAATGCACAGGCCTCGGTTCCCCCGAATACCCGTTCCATGCCACTGTCCTCCCATTCTATCGACAATGGTCCCTCGTAATTTTTCTGATTGAGAACCCGGATAATATTATCAAAATCAACGTCCCCGTGCCCTGGTGATACAAAGTTCCAGCCTCTCCTCTGGTCTCCAAATGTAATATGTGAGCCCAGTATTCCATTTCTTCCATTTAGGTTCACCTTTGCGTCTTTGATGTGGACATGATATACACGATCCGCAAAATCGTATAAAAATACTGCCGGGTCTACTCCCTGCCAAATCAGATGGCTTGGGTCAAAATTAATTCCTATTGTGGGGCGGTACTCAAATACTTCCAGAAGTTTCTTTGTACTCCAGTAATCATATGCTATTTCCGTAGGATGTACTTCCAGCGCCAGCTTAACATTGTATTCGTCGAATACATCCAGAATCGGAGTCCACAGTCTTTTCATCGTCTGATATGCTTCTTCCACCTGCTCTTCCGTCGTCTGCGGGAAAGAATACCACATTTTCCAAATTGGTGATCCCATAAAGCACGTTACTACCTCTACCCCCATATTCCTGGCTGCTTTTGCTGTATATTTCATCTCTTCAACAGCCCACTTCTGAATTTCCTCTGGCTTTCCTGCCAGTTCGGATGGTGCGAACCCATCCAGCCTTGGATCGTAGGCATATGTTAAGGCATCTCCGACACACTGCCCGGTCAGATGAGCGCCGATTGCCCAACAGCCTAAGTTGTATTTTTGCAGCACACCCAGGATTTCTTTTACATATTCTTTATTCTCAGCCGCTTTTCTTACATTCAGCTGTCCCCATGTTGCGATCTCTAACCCCTCATATCCCATTTTAGAAGCAGTACTGCACATTTCCTCCAATGGCAGGTCTGCCCACTGTCCCGTGAAAAGTGTTACTGGTCTTGACATCGTCTCTTTCTCCCTTCTTCTCTATAGCTCAACCCATACATTTCCATGCTCCTGGCTCTTAAGGCATGCCTCTACATACTTCAGTCCCTGAATGCCATATCCAATTGTCGGATAATCAATCATTTCCTCTGTAAAGGTTCCGGTCCTTTTTGCTGCCACGCATTCCCCGAAGCTGTCATACAGATTGCCCATCGCTTCCAGCCAGCCTTCCGTATGTCCGGCCGGAAGGCGTCCGTATCTGGCTGCTTCCGGAGTAATTGCAGGATAACTTCTTTTCACCAGGCGCGGAATACCATCCTCTTTAATCAAAGTTACTTCTTCCGGGGCCTCCTGGAACCATAGAATGGTGCCTTTTGAACCATAGATTCTGATTCGCAGGCTATTATCACATCCTATGGCAAACTGGGAAGTCCAGTTGATTCCTGTTGCCCCGCCTTCATACTCAACCAGAACCTGGTCATTGTCATCCAGCTTTCTTCCCGGAACAACAATATCCATTTTTGCCAGCACCCGTCTTATTTTTAACCCGGTCATCATTGTGACCGCATTCTCTACATGGGTTCCCAGGTCTCCCAGGCAGTTCACCCTGCCTGACTGTTTTGGATCACAGCGCCACTCGCCCTGTTTTCCTCCCCAATCCTTTTCATTGTATAGCCAGCCCTGAGGGTATTCTGCCATGACAGTGCGGACCGGGCCTATTTCTCCGTTTTTCACTAAATCACGCACATATTTTGCGGTCACGTGTCCCATATAGGTATAAGTAACCATAAAGAGCAGTCCCTTTTCATCGGCAATCCTCTTTAAGTCCTCCGCCTGGCTGCTGTCTGTTGCAAGCGGCTTATCACATGCCACATGAATCCCGGCTTCTAAAAATGCTTTACACACCTCATAGTGGGTGGCATTGGGAGTAACCACAACCACAAAGTCAATCCCATCTTCTCTTTTTCCTTCCGCCAAGGCCATTTCCTTATAGTTCTCATAACAGCGCTCTGTATCCAGCCCCAATGCCTCCCCATGATCTCTCGATTTCTCAGGATCCCTTGAGAAGCAGCCCGCCACAAGCCTCGCCGTATCGTCTACGCTGATCGCCCTCCGGTGTGCGTCTCCTATAAATGCGCCGGGTCCTCCGCCAACCATGCCGTATCTCAGATTTTTTCTCATTCCGGTTTGCCTCCCCATAGTTTTTCTCTTTCCTCTCTCTCCATATTCTTAAAATATTGCAGAGATTTTACTGCGCTATCCAGGGAATTATCTGCCGGAACACTTCCTTCTATTGTTATGAACCCTTGGTATCCATCCCGGAGCAGCATATCATAATGTTCCCTGAAATCTACCGCCCCCTCTCCAAACGGAACACTGACAACCTTTCTCCCATCGTTGCAGAGAATCCCGTCTTCTGCCGTACTATACGCAAAATCCTTAAAATGAACCGATACTGTCCTGTCTTTGAATATCTCATACACTTCTGCCGGGTTCTCCAATGCAGTTAATGGATTTCCTGTGTCATGGGTATATTTCAGCTTCCTTACCGCTTGAAAGATACGTTCCATTTCGCCGCAGCTGCAGTATGGCACCGCAATGCTTTCCAGTGTCTCCGTGCTGATTGTCATTCCTATTTCTTCTCCATAATCCACGCAGGCCTTCAAGCCGTTAACCATATTATGGAATGCGTCTTCTCTCGTAATATCTGCATCTGCCGTATAAACAGAAGGCATAAGCAGTACATTGCGGCACCCCGCCTCGTGTGCATGGCTGATCAGGCGCTTTGCCCTTCCCAGCATAGTTTCAAATTTACTTTTTGTCTTTGCATTCGCAAAAGGAATGATAATATTTACAGAAGATAAAGTGATCCCATACTGTTCTAATATCTTCTTTGCTTCTTTCCCTTCCGTCTCTAAATGAAAATCCATCATGTCTATACCGTCATAGCCGGCATCTTTTGCAAATTTTACATAATCCTCGAAGGTCATACTGCCATTTTTGACGGGCACACCATGTCCGTTCAGAAATTCAAACACTTCATCAATTGTGGGGTTTTCGCCTTCGTACCCAAACTCTTTCATCATCATCATATGTATAAAATTCGGTTTCTTTACCTTCAGCTCATCGTTGACCATGAGCGACATTAAACTGTATTTCATGCGGCACCTCCTATCCCCTTATTTCCGCCAGTATTGACTGTTCCAGGCGGATATGCCGCTTCACATAATCAAAAGAACTTCTTCCGGGCTTGATCTGTCCTTCAAACTCTGATACGACATAACCGTCATAATCTTCCTCATCTAAAACTCTCAGGATTTTGTCGTAAGGAATCGTAGCTTCGCTTCCGTCATCCAGAATCTCGAAGAATTTACCGTGCATATGCGGGCAATACTTCATGATTTTTCTTAACCCATCAAAGTCAGGATTCTTCGAGAACTGCATATATCCATACATGGATTCAAACAAGTTCATTTCAGATGGTGTCGCATTTTTAGCTGACAAGATCTGACGGCCTTCCTCTCTTGATACTCCGTCATAGCGAAGCTGTGTTGCTAATTCTACAATTTTTCTGTCCGCACCGTTTTCAATGGCTCTGTTTAAGTCTGCCTTATTCGGCCTGTCTGCAAAGATTCCAAAATCAGGCACAAATCCCAGATATGCGGAGCCCGTCTCCTCAAACATATTGTAGTACTCCGTCATGATATGGCTGGAAGGCGTCTCCGGGTTATGGATCTCAATCGTGAGTTTTACTCCATAGAATTCGGCATATTTAGCTGCTCTCTGCATGACCCTTGGGGAGATTAAAAACTGTGATTTAAGTACCGGACACTCCAGTTTGTTTGCATTCTGAAGATCTTGTATTACGACAGCAAGCATCTCTTCATCCGTCAGATTCCTGTCTTTTCTCTTGCCGCGGTCCATATTACCGCTGACCGCAACCAGCTTTACGCCATAATCCTGAGCATATCTCCTGATTTCACCTGCATATGCATCACTGACATACGGATACTCCGGAAACATTGAGGTCGCAACAATCTCCATTCCGTCGCACCCTAATTCTGCTATATGCCGCACCATATCCTCCAGAGTCGCTTTATCGTCAACCCATTCTGCCACATAGGAATGCGTTGTAACACCTAATTTTATATTACTCATCTTTATACCATCCTTTCTGACTTAAGCAATTGTATCTTCGAGAATCATGATCTTTTCATCACAGCTGTCCACCGGTGTATACCTATCTTCGGCCCCTGGCTGGGGAAGATACGGATTGCGAAGCATAAGTGTCAGCTTAACCCGGTGCTCTCCAGCCTTCAGCCCGCCTTCCTTTCTGATTTTAATGGTCGCCGGATCTTTAATGCTCCAAAATTCGTAATATGCTTCTTTTAACTGATTCGGCATAAACTCTTTTCCATTGATACAGAACCGTATGGACTCTTCCTCTATTTTTTCATGATCCACTTCAACAGCAAGTTCATCAATGACTGATAAATAATGGCCCCGGTAGTATGCCAGCCTTAAGTCAAACTGATAACCCGCCTTTCTTTTGTTTTCATAATAATTTTTTAAGGTACCGTCTCTTAATGTTTCTGTTAATTTGACTCTCATTACAAATCCCATGATTTGTCCTCCTGTTCTATTCATTACATTCCCTTCTTAATTGCCTTCCTGTACAGCTGCCGCCCGGATCTCTTCCTGGCTGCTTTTGTTCTTAACAAACAGCAATGCCAGTACAGCAATTACAATACTTCCAATTCCGGCCATGATAAAGCGGCTGCCGGCATCCGGTCCAATCATTGAGGATGCCAGATTGACTACGACCGGCGAAAATGCCTGTCCGAGATTGATGATCGCAGACAGAAAAGCAAGGGAAAAAGTCAGTGTACTCGGCGTGCTCATCTCGGATACGTGGAAGTTGGCCGTGGACGCAAACATGCAGAAGCCCACACCTGTTATAAATGCCCCCATGCAAATCAATACGACACTATTCCCAAGAAATCCTGTCAGAAGTCCTGCCGCACCCAGTGCATAAGCCGCAGCAATCGTCTTCCTTTTTAACTTCACAACAATTTTCCCAACAAAAAATCCTGTAACCAGCCCTGCTATGGTATAACAAGTCGTGATGTAACTGGACTCTACCGCGCCTCCCAAAGATCTCTCTGCCACGAGCACAGCTGCATTATTATTGAATACATTGATGCAGACATAGAACACAAATCCTGTCAATGCGATCATCCACACCTGCTTTGACATACGTCTGCTTTGCTTGATCTGTCCGCTTTCCTCTTCCTGATCCAAATGTCCTTTAGGCAGCAGAATACATTCCAGAATAATAATCGGTATCAGGATCAAATATGCCAGAAAAGCATGATACCATACGGATGCTCCTAACCGGCCGCCCAGCAGTGAACTTACGGTTCCCCCGATTGAAATAAATGCAGCATATAGCCCAAGCATCCCGCCTCTTTCCGCGCCTTCGAAAAACTCGCAAATCAGTGCTGTCAGCGCGGTCATAGCGATCCCCATGCCAACACCGATGATACAGGAGCATGCCAGAATGACCTGTGCATTAAAATGGAAGAAATAGGGGAGTATGCCTCCGACCAAATAACAACACGTACCAAAAATAATCAATGTCTTTTTTAAAAAGCGTTTTGCCAGTCTGGCTGCAACCAGCCCCAGCGGGATAGAAATCAATGATGGAATAGAAATTATCATCTGGATCAGGGATACGCTGGTATCCGGAAACTCCTGAACCATCGCTGCTATAACCGCTGCCGGCGCCAAAAATGTCATCATTCCCATAGCTGACAGCAGCAGCGATACCTTTGCCTTCATTTTATCACTCATGCTTGATTCTCCTTTTCATTTTTCAGATTCATGAACCTTTTAGCTATCGATAACTATACTATAGTGATATTTAAAGTGAATTACAAAGGAGAACTTGTTGTACAGAAACGACAAGTTTGTGGTTTTATCTTATGTTCATATATTGCTAAATAACTGTTTTTTATCTATAATGTAACTTGAATTCACTGTAACGGCAAAGGAGGAGGGGAACCATGGACCACATTCATGATGTAAATGAATACGAAAGAATCCCGCATACACAGGTAAGCAATGTCAACTTCTTTCTGATTAATCTGACCTACCGTCCCCCTCACATGCACCATGACTTTGAGCTCGTGCAGGTTATTGAAGGAGGCCTTCATGTCAAGACACTCACAGAAGAATTCGACCTCGGTCCCGGTGAGATAGCATTATTTAACCCGGATGAATTCCATACATTACATAGCAGACAGAGTGACTGCATCCTTTTGACAATCCAGGCAGACCCTTCTTTTTGCGCCGCGCATTACCCTGCAATCCAAAATATACGTTTTAATACCAGCAATGTCACTTCCATCACTCCATTTGCTGAAGCCCTGGATATCATCCATACTTGTTTTAACCTTGGCTATAACTACTGTTTTAGAGCGCCTGGTTTTGAGCTTCGTTGTGTCAGCGACCTGTACCGGTTATTCTGGTACTTTACAGCATTTGTGCCATACCATATGCTGAAAGATACAGAAATCGTCAACGCCAGGAACAAGGACCGCAGGCTGACACGAATCATAACCTATATCCACCAGCGCTATAGGGAAAAAATAACACTTTCGGAACTTGCAGAAAAAGAAGGCTTGTCGATAACATATCTGTCCCATTTTTTTAAAGACGCTATGAAAATGTCCTTTCAGGAATATGTGAATTCTTTACGATTTGAGCACGCAGTACTTCTGTTGAAAAAAACAGATATGAATATTACAGATATTTGTCTGGAAAGTGGATTCTCTGACAGTAAATATTTGAATAAGCGGTTTCAGCAGGCATATAACATGACGCTGAAAGAATTCAGAAAAAAGACATCTCTTATGGCGCCGATTGAAGAATACAGCCAGGACGGAAAAATGGAACAATACATTTATACTCCACAGCAGGGGCTGCAAATCATGAGGAAGCATCACTATTTTGATTGTGATCACCCGAAAGTATAGTACACATAAAAAAATAACCGGTTATTTATATTTAACAACTCAGGTTTTATAAAATATCACGAACCATGCAGGGGACGCCGCTCCCACATGGTTCGTGATATTTTTCTTCTTCATTTCCGGATATGTACTCGGCCATAGCAACGCATGCGTCGTTTAAAAATGATAGACACTTACTGCTTGTTCCATATCTACGCAGGTGATACTGAAAATATGCCGCAGAATCTATATCCACGGCATATTTACATTCTTTATACGACTGCCTCAATCAAAATCTTATCCTTTACAAACACTTCGTGTACGCCAACTTGTTTGTTCTTGTTAAAGTTAAAGCTAATCATATATCCCTTATTTTTTTGGTAATCATCCAGATACACTGCTAATTGTTCTTCTCCCCGGCGGTTGTATTCCTCTCCATGCCAGATTTTCATCTCTACAATAGACTGCTCCCCACGGTAATCAACTATCACATCTGTACGCCGCATCCCTCTTGTCCTGGATTCAATATAATAGTTCCCTACTCCATTGATGATCGGTCTGAGATAAAGCAGAAAATACTTTCTTCCCTCCTCTTCCAAAAAAGTTTCATCACTGTCAGCGTATAGTTCTGTAAAATGCGCTACGAACTTTTCCAGTATGAGCCGCATGTTCAGATGACCGCCGATGATAAACTGGTTCTTATCCTTTAGGGATGCTTTATAAATATCTTTATCATGCATTTCATTTGCAGATAAGTAATAATTATAGAGTAACGTATCAAATATCCTGTTCGCCGGCTCTACCATGCCATCTCTGTTTTTCACAAACCCAAACATAGACGCAATCTCAATCGCCGGGTTCAAGGCATTATAAGCAATTCCCCTTCCAGAGAACAGTAACGCGTATAGCATTTCATCCATTTCCGGGTAATCTGACAGCTTATTAATCAATGATTCAAATAGTGTATTTTTCTCCTGCAGCAATAGCCTTTCAGCTTCCAGAAATCCAGATTTTGTCCAAGCAGACTGCTTGTCTGGGCAGACCTCGCTGTTAGCAATCCTTTCGTCGATAATCTTGCAAAGACGGGAAACCAGATAAGGATAACCTGATGTATAATCAAAAATCATTTTAGCCATCCCCATTATATCCATGCCAGTATGCCAATCGTCTTCATATTCTTGCAACATCCCTGCAATCTCGTCGGTCGAAAGACTCATGTCTACATTAAAATCAGCAGCAATATTCCAAGGGCTGTTATACTGCCTTTCACTTTCACTGCGCATTTTTAGCTTTAAGTTTTTAATATCATGTACCCCGGCTAAAATCACTGAATGAAAAGTAGGTCTGTCGGTCCTTTTCAGGTACTTATTCCTTAACATTCCTAGAAAATCTAAAAAAATAGGCTTTCCGCTCGCATAGTCTACCTCGTCAATAATCAAAACCATTGGGCGAACACTCTCCTTGCAAATCTGTGAAATCACATTTGAAAATTCTCTTAAGGAAAGTTGTTTATCTCCGTTTGCATACTCTGCCAGCATCTGATAGATTTCTTGCGGAACTCCCTTGGTTTCTCCATAATCAATCGTCTCACATAAAAGACCGCTAAATTCCTTGCAGAAATTAGAGTCCTCTTTATAGGCAAAATCCCCCATTCCCTCGAAACTTAAGGAAAACACTATATACTCTTCTGAAAGCATCTGCACCAGCTGCCGGATCGTCGTCGTTTTTCCATACTGTCTTGCTCTGTTGATGGTAAAATACTTGCCCGCATCCACAAGCATTTTGATCTCATTCAGCTGCCTGTTGACATTGACCATATAATGCAATTCTGGCAGGCAGACACCTTCTGTATTAAAACATTTCACCATCATACACACCTCCATCCTTTCATCGAATTATACCAAACCTTTGTCCATTTATACTTAACAGAAAACTCTATATATTCCCCGTCTCCCTGAATTTCTTCTTTTATTATACGTTATCCCATGTTAATGCACAATCTTTAGTTCACTCCATTCTTCGCTATAAATGTTTTCTTCCCGACATTAACATTTTCATGTTTCCAGGTTACAATTCAGGTCATACCATGTCCATGTGTAAGGTATCTGTACAGGTTTCAGAGCATAAAATCATATGCATGTGGACAGAGAGACAGAACGTAGCCAACAGGCTACGTCCTGAACCTAGAAACAACTTTTTTCAGATAATCCAGAAATCCCGCTTTTTTCACATTCTGAGATACAATAACATCTACTTTCCCGATCTCTTTCCCGTCCAGTTCATAAACCAGACTTCCTGCCTTATCCCCCTTCTTCACCGGAGCATCCAGGCTTTTCTTTATTTTCAGCTTTTTTGTAATCCCTGCCATGTTTGCTCCGCTGGTGTCAAGATAACTAAAACTGCCCGCATACTCACAGGGTACCGTCTCTTTTACACCGCCCTCTACCTTTATATCTTTCAGCTTTTCCGGTTTCTCATCCTTATAAACCTGGCATTTTCCGAATCCATAGTTCAGCAGCGTGGTCGCATCCTTAAACCTGGCCTTGGAATCCTCTGCCGCCATGATGACCGCGATCATTTCAATATCGTTCTTCTTTGCAGTTGCTGATACGCAGAATTTGGCAAGACCCGTAGATCCCGTCTTAAGACCAGTCGCATATTCATACTGTCTTACCAGCTTGTTTGTGTTGGTAAGCCCGAATTCTGTGGTTCCTTTTTTCGTTGTGTGCGTGATATTCTCCATCCAAATCATGCAGTAATCATGAATCTGCGGGTATTTTGTGATCATCTCCCTGGACATCAGGGCGATATCTCTTGCCGTTGTCACGTGCCCATCCACATCCAGGCCGTTGCAGTTGACAAAATGGGTGTTCTCCATTCCCAGCCCCTTTGCCCGCTCATTCATCTGTTTAACAAATTCTTCTTCATTTCCGGATATGTACTCGGCCATAGCAACACACGCATCATTCGCGCTGGCCACGGAAATACATTTCAGCATCGTATCTACTGTCTGTGTTTCCCCGGGCTCCAGGAATACCTGCGAACCGCCCATGGATGCCGCAAACTCAGAGGTTGTCACCTGATCTTCCAGCTTGATTTTTCCATCGGCCAAAGCATCGAAAATCAAAAGCATGGTCATAATCTTTGTTACACTTGCAGGAGGACGGGCTGTGTCCGCATCCTTCTCAAAGATGACCTCTCCGGTGGACGCCTCCATAAGAATTGCAGACGGCGCGCTTACCTCCGGACCGGCAGTTTGTGTGTCAGCCGCCTCCCCCTCTGTACCGCCTGTATCTTCCGAAACGGTTTCCTGGCTTTCTTCCGCCGCCGTATCGCTGTTCTCCGTGTTTTCTGTGCCCTGCTGCGTATCCTCCTGCACTTCTTCTGTATTTTCCTGTAATTCTGCAGTGTCTTCATAGACAATATACTCTTTTGCCGGCATTGCATATGCATTCTGTACACAAAGTAGTGCGCTTAATAATACCGCCAGTGCTGCTTTCATATAAAACTCCCTCTGCTATATCGTCTATTACCAATATAGTAGAGGGAGGGTAAGTTTAGAACAACTAAACCGCAGAATAAGCTGTTTCTTCTGCATTTCTAGACGTAAACGGCATACTTCACGACACCGTTTCTTTTATTCTCAAAAATATCATATGCCTTTATAATATAATCCAGCGTGGTTCTGTGGGTGATCATACATTCTGTGTCCAGCCTGCCATTCTCAATCAGGCGCAGGATATCCTCGCAATTCGCGGCATCCACTCCACCTGTTTTAAAGGTAAGGTTCTTTCCGTACATCTTTGGCAGCGGAAGTACCTGATCCTCTTCGTACATTGCAACAATTCCTACAACCGCATTTGGTCTTGCAATCATCCATGCCATCTCAAAGGTCTCCCTGCTTCCTGCCACCTCGAGGACGGAATCCGCTCCCCGCCCGTCTGTCAGTTCTTTTATGGCCTTTATCACATCATCTCTCAGTGGATTTAAGGTGACATCGGCGATCTTATGCTGTCTTAGCAGGTCCAGCCTTTGGTCATCCGTATCAATCCCTATAATCTTAGCAGGATTATACAGTCCGACACACTTCATAACCGCAATCCCTGCAGGACCTGCCCCGATCACTGCAACGGTATCGGAAAGCTTGATATCCCCCATCTTAGCCGCCCAGTAACCTGTTGAGAGCAGATCACCTGTAAATAGTGCGGCTTCGTCTGAAACGGTATCCGGGATCCTTGTAAGACCGTTATCGGCAAAAGGAATCCTGACATATTCCGCCTGCCCTCCGTCGATTCGGCAGCCCAGGGCCCATCCCCCATATTTATCCGTACAATTATTGACATATCCGTGGCGGCAGAAATAGCATTTTCCGCAGAACGTTTCTACATTAACGGCAACACGGTCCCCCGGGCGTATTTTTTTAACCGCTCTTCCTATTCGGATCACTTCTCCCACAAATTCATGGCCCAGTACGATGTTCTCCTTTGCCCGCGGAACAGCCCCATGCTTGATATGTATGTCGCTGGAACAGATGGTTGTCACCGTCACCTTTACAATTGCGTCTGTGTCCTTTTGAATCTCAGGCAAAGGACGTTCTTCCAGACTTATGATTCCGTTTCCCTTATAAACAACTGCTTTCATAGCCAAACCTCCGTTTCAAACTTTCCTTACAGCATCAGGAAAAAAGTTTCCAGACCAAATCTTTCCTCATCATCCAACAGTTCTTCCAGTTTTTTCTTATTAAAATCCGAATGCTCAATCTCCCGGGCATAACGGCGGGCCGATTCTTCCACATCCGCAAGGCTGTCTCTTCCCTGCTTCCTGACCCAGACTGATCTGGACATCTCACGGATCATCAGCGTGCCGAACAAGGAAAACTTCATCTTTACATAAGCATTCCCGTCATATACAGCCCCGCAAAAATACGTGAATACAAAATAAATCATCAGCTGTTCCCACACCGTATCATATTCCCCCGCTTTGCCGGATATTTCAAGAATGCCTTCCTCCTTGTACCCCGGTTCAATATGGCTTCGTTCTTCGTATCCGTGCGCCTGGGCTAACACAATTTCTTTGCTTTGATGCAAAAAAGCTCTCCAGTCATCCCGAAGCACTTCCAGACCATCGAATACCAAAAATGCCTCCCTGTACACGCAGGCACGCCTCTCTCCTTTCTTTTGGCCGGCTTCCTCTGTTTTTTTATGAAACCACTCTGCCGCGCCAGGCTTTTCATACCGTTGGAGCAGACTATCGATTTCAAACAATGCCTCTTTATCTATCCGCTGCTGCAAATCATGGGCCAGTGCAAGTACCATGGCCATCCGTACCTCCATATGAATACTGCGTCTCTGCAGAATCCGAAATATAACCTCTCTGGCATCCATCAACTTAGTAAACAGCAGAAAATCAAAATCCTGATACTCCTCTCCTCTGATCCCCCTTTTTTCATGATGAATAAAATGCACAGGCTCCTGACAATTCAAAATCAAATGTGCGGCGGCCGGGCAGGACAGGGACAGGGAAATCTCCCGAAGTCCCTCGAATTCCTCCACATGCCTCGGATACAACCTGCATGTCCTGCAGAACATCCCGCTTCCCCCTTCCAGAAAAAGATCACACAGATTTTCCTCATTCAAAAATGCGCAGCGCCCCTTATACTGACGGAAGCTCTCGTTTTTCCAGTCGATCTCATTGTGAAGGCGGTTTCCAAGGATTCCTTTTTTCCTCCTGTACTTTTTTAATGACTTTTGATCAATTGCAATCTGCCAGCCTGCGCAGCAAGTATCCGGACATTGATCTGCAGTACAATGAAACTCCCTATAATAATGTGGCGCCGTATACTGCATGCTTTCCTCTCCTTCTCTTAAAACGGAAGCCGGATCTGCGGATTCTTCCATGACTTCACCGCCCGTTTTTTAACAATATCATCCGCTCCTATGCTGCCGCAAAGCAGCGGCGAACTGACAGCAAACCTCTCCCTGCAGGACTTAAGAACAGTCCCGCTGTAATTGGCATAACAATACCTGCACCCATTCATGCATGTATTGTAAGCCCCAATGTCGATGCTCTCCATACAGCCGCATCCCGGCCTCTGGCCCTTGTCCCGTACGGCGTTAAGTTCACATCCGGCAAGTTCCTCTATGAGGCTATTATCAATGCATGCCCCATGTTCTATGCCCGTCCTGCCAAATTCCATCTCTTCCGCGCATGCCGCCATGCGCATTCCATACCGGCCCGCCGTTTCTGCAAGCTGTCCTGCTAACCGTTCCAGTTCTCCCGCCTCTGTTTTTTTCAGCTTCAAAATATCCGCATTTTGCCTGGTGTTTTTATAGGTGTCAATAAAACTCACAACAACCTTCTCCGTACACCCCTGCAGATTCCCAGCGATTTTTTCAAAAGCCTCCAGGTGGAAACGGGCTGTATAATAAGGATTCAGCAAAATCGGATCATACCGCCATATCATCCGTTTCCTGCCAATCCGCCCAGCCAGCTTCTGAAACACCTCTATCAAAGCCGCCTTATCAGGAAGTCCCGGCTCAATATCTTTTCCGTATCCTGTCAAAGTAAACTGGAAATAATATAAATATTCATCCAATCTGCTCAATTCTGCAATCAAAGGTTCGGGATTTTTCGTCCAGAATACAATACAGTCAGTCACCTCCGGCGTGATCGCAATCTCGCTGATCTGATGCGGCCGGAATGGATTACGCACGCAGACAGTGCCTTCTTCCACGCGTTTATAAAACCAATCCGGATAACAGCACGGAATATCGGTTCTCCGGCTGACACTCAATATCATAAAAATCCCTCATTCCCATATTTTCTTTTAATAGTATACCATTATCCTGCTCAGATTTACAGGTATGAAGTCAAAAAACTAACACATACTAAATTTAAATTCCCTCATGAAAGGAGGTTTGTTAATGATAAATAATGAAGAACTGCCGATCGGTTTTACCATGGCACTGGCACAGCACTCCGATGCCCTGAATCACTTTTCCCATCTATCAGATGCTGAACAAAAGCAGGTGATTGATGAAGCAAGACAGAAACACAGCCGGGAAGAAATGCGGAACTACGTAGAAAATATGTTCCAGTAATCGGAATATAGCGACGAGCTTTAGCCTCGGCGCGGATGGGGACGCTCCATGAAGGGATAGCCGAAAGCCGCCCTGGGAATATACCTGCCCTTTCAAAAATGCGGCCGCGGGCCTAAGTAATTCCAGGTGGGAACCAGCCATGAAAATGGGGTACAGCTGACACATCACGGGAAATCCGATGATTTCCCGCGCTGGGTCAGCTGATTCTTTGATTCGGTGATCAAAGAATCCCCCATTTTCACAGCTGTTTCCCACCAGGAATTTCTAAGGCCCGCTCTGAGCGTTTTTGAAAGGGCAGGTATATTCCCAGGGTGGCTTTCGGCTATCCCATCATGGAGCTGGTGCATCCAGCCGGCAGGAAAAGACCCGTCTCTAATGTAGGGCCTCGAACGGGGCCAGCGTATGGGATGGAATTGGTGCTTCGTTTATATCAACGTAAGTTTTTGAGCGCTTTTTACCCGTGAGTATATAGGTCGAAGCTTTAAAATCCACTCAATAAAATGCATGATACACATAGCCAATTCCATCCGCCGCCCCCGTCTCGGGCTCCCAACCTGGGAACGAGTTCTTTACTCCCGGTCGGATGAACCAGCCAAGCGGACTGTAAGCGGCAAGCCCTCCGGCCTGTATGGTCGGTTTAAAACGCCTTATAGCGGACGAATAGAAGCTCTTAGAGAGCCAGAGGCACTCGGAAGGGATGAAAATTGATTCTCCAAAATCAATTTTCAATCCGGCCTGTGCTGAAAAAATATCAATTTTTTCAGCGCATGCCGGATGTGCCCTTCCGGGTGCCTCTGGGTCTCTTAGAGATTCTTCGTTAAGCGGTCAGGATTTTAAACCGACCCTACAGGCCGGAGGGCTTGCCGCTTACAGTTCGCTTGGCGTCCCCCCATCCGCGCCGAGACTGAAGCTCGTCGCTGAATCCCGATCTTGATTTTTTTGTGATCCTATCGTAATATTAATTGTGGGAGAATAAATAATGAAACAGGAATAAGGAGGAAACGATGGAAACCCGTACATACTATGACATTCTCGGAGTATCCAGAGAGGCAACCCTTGAAGAAATTACCAGCGCGAAAAATGCATTGGCAAAAGTATACCATCCGGATGCCAATATGCATAATGACATAGACACCACAGGCTACATGCAGGAGATACTGGAAGCATACCGGACACTCGCCAACCCGGACAGGCGCAGTAAGTACAATCGAAAACTGGTTGGAAAGCCCAACAGGGTATTCCGCACATATACGGTGGGAAAGCCCGAGGAAGAGAGCGCGGATTCTTCCGCATCCTTTGTAACATACTGGAATGCGGCCTGCCGCCTGAATGAGATCGTCTCACAGAGCGGGAGTCTGATGGAACTTCACTCAAAAAAAGAAGCACTGCCTCTTAAAATTTTCAAAAGATTAGGTAAAAAAGATAAATACGAGATAGAACTTACCGAGCAGCTTAGTTCTCTGTCCATGCAGGCCATCCAATACATCTCCATCCTGAGATCGGCAGAGATCCCCATGAGCTACTGGCAGAGCGATGCCATGAACTGGGTCCTGGTTCGCTGGGGCCAAAAACAGCACATGGATTACCACATCCTGTTCGACAAATACGACGCTTACGTAGAACAAAATAGAACAAGCACAGAAAAACTAAAACTCCGTTCCCAATACAAACAGTTTCAAAACACCCTCAAAAAACTCTTAAGCTACGCAGTTGCTTAATCAAAAAGTTTTAAAGGAAAACATACGCCTCTCCCGTCAGTGCCGCCAAAGGGATGGGGTTTTGTCCCGCCTTGATGAGCCCAGCCGCCGAAACCGGACATAGGGAGGTTTGGAGGCGTAGTTATGGCTGTTAGTCGGAGTAAAGTAAAAAAGCAGGAAACCCAGGGCAACCTGGACCCAGCGCGCGAAGCCCTGATGAGGGCTTCGGGTGATGTGTCCAGGTTGCCCTGGGTTTCCTGCTTTTTTACTTTACTCCGGCTTACAGCCATAACCCCGTCTCCAAACCTCCCTATGTCCGGTTCCGGCGGCGTCCCCCACAAGCCGATCCCCCCTCACTCCTCCACGACTCTCCCCCGCAGGCGCAGGTAGTATATTCTGAGTTTTCCCAACAAGGATGTGAGGTACCGCAGCACGGGTTCTGTAGCTATTGAGAATACAATAAACAGCATAACGCATTTTGTGGACATACCGGTTATAGCAAACAGGTTGTTCAGGAAGATACTGCAGAACAGAAGTCCTATTATGCTGCCCGCTACTACGATTGTACGCATGATGTTCATCGGCGCGCTGATCTTATAAAGAATCATAAACCCGACGATCGCCAGCAGCATCGTTGCGGCTGTGGATATGTCTTTTGAATTCACGCCAAATGTCTGCCCGAATACGACCAGCGCCCCCACTGCAAGTACATCTGTCAGCGCAGCGGGCAGGGCTTTCAGGAATACATTTGTCAGGAAATGCCCCTTGATGATGTTCTTGTTCGGCTCCAGCGCCAGGAAGAACGCAGGCACTCCGATTGTAAACATGCTGATCAGAGATATCTGCGACGGTTCCAGCGGATATGTGATCATAAATACAACAGAGAACAAAGACAGCAGGAAGGAAAATATATTCTTTACCAGAAACAGACTGGCTGACCGCTGGATATTGTTTACGACCCTCCGGCCCTCCAGAACGACCTGGGGCATACAGGAGAAATCTGATTCCAGCAATACAAGCTGTGATGCCTGGGCTGCGGCTTCGCTTCCGGAAGCCATCGCTATACTGCAGTCTGCATCCTTGAGTGCAAGCACATCATTGACACCGTCCCCCGTCATCGCAACCGTTTTCCCGGCCTCTTTCAGAATCTGGACGAACTGCCGTTTTTGATTCGGTGTTACCCTGCCGAATACGGTATTCCCAAGCACTGCCTTACGGACATCCTCATCCGATGTAAGAGCGGAAGCATCTACATAGTTCTCCGCATTGGCAATGCCGGCCTTTTTGGCCACCTCCGATACCGTCACGGGGTTGTCTCCCGAAATAACCTTAACCTCAACGCCCTGCTCTGCAAAATAGGTAAATGTCTCTTTTGCCTCTTTGCGAATCGGATTTGCCAGGAGAATATATCCTAATGGGGTAATTCCCTGTTCCAAAGCCTTCCCGTCAATCTCACCGTCATAAAGGCCAAATACCAGGACTCTGGCGCCTTGTGAAGCATATCCGGTAATTTCTTCCTCATAGGTTTCATACTTGTCCTTCAATACGAATTCGGGCGCTCCCAGCACGTAAACCTCATCCTCAAAAGTGACGCTGCTATATTTTGTGGCAGAAGAAAACCCGGTTTTGCTCAGCGGCTTTTTACCCGATGCGTTCTGAAAATATTCTTTCATGGCCGCCATTGTAATATTGTCCTGATCCATCGCCGCCGCAAAGTCTCCGATCAGCATGCTCAACGGCTGCATCTCTTTCTCATCGTAACCGTCCGCAGGAATCACTTCCTGCACCTTCATCGTATTTTCCGTAATCGTTCCTGTCTTATCTACACAGAGCACATTTACCCGGGCCAGTGTCTCGATACATTTCATATCATGAAGCAGTACTTTTTTCTGGGCAAGCCGCACCGAGCTGACCGCCAGCGCCACGCTCGCCAGCAGATAGAGCCCCTCCGGGATCATGCCGATAATTGCAGCAACCATGGAAGTGATACTGGACTGAAAGCCTTCATTCTGAAAGAAAAATGCCTGGACAAACAGTACAATTCCAATCGGTATGATCGCAATACCCACGCATTTTACCAGTTTATCCAGAGAGCGGATCATCTCTGACTGCTCTCCTTCCTGCATTTCCTTCGCTTCCATTGTCAGTTTTGAAATATAGGAATCCATGCCGACCTTTTCCAGCCTTGCATGGCACTGTCCGGACACAACGAAGCTTCCTGACATCAGCTCGTCGCCTTTCTTCTTCACGATCTCATCGGATTCTCCGGTCAGCAGCGATTCGTTCACCTGTACCTCCCCGGCACAGACTTCCGCATCTGCACATATCTGGCTGCCCGCCTTGAAGATAACGATATCATCAAGCACCAGCTCTTCCGCGTCAATCACAGACTTCTGTCCATCCCGCACAACAGTTGCGTGGGGCGCATTCAGCATCGTCAGGTCATCCAGCACCTTCTTTGCCCGCACCTCCTGTACAATACCAATCAAGGTATTCAGTATAATGACCGGAAGAAATGTGAGATCACGGAAAGACCCAGCTATACATAAAAGAATAGCAAGAATTACAAATATCAGGTTAAAGTACGTAAATACATTGCTGTGGATGATTTCCTTCGTTGTCTTGGCCGGCGGATCCACCGCCGTGTTCGTCCAGCCATGCAGACGGTGTTCCTGCACCTGCTGGTTCGTCAGCCCCTGACGGTACTCGGGGCGGTACCTGGTTGTCGGAATCCTCCTGTCTTTTTTCTCCTCAATCACCTGTTGTCTGCTTTTTTTCTGCATGTATCTTATTCCACCTCATTCTCAGATTCTATATCTTCGGTATTTTCCAGTTTTAGTCATTTCCATTCTATCACACTGAAAATGAATTTCCAGAGGCTTCATTAAATCTTTATAATTTCTTTCGTTAAAAACCGAATGTCCCACAAAATATAGTTCTATGCCGTTACTGTGTACGCCCGTATGATGCGAACAGTAACAACCTGTACCTGCAAAATACCGAAATCCTTTCAAATTCCTTGTTTTCTGTATCCGTTTCTATTATAATAGTACAAGTATTTCAAGAAAAGGATAAGAGTTGATATAAAATTATGAGAATAAGAAGCATACTCGCAATTAAATGTGCTAAATGCACCAGCTATCTGATTAAAAAACTGAATAGAGGAAGCGGCGTTACCCTGCCGGGCTATGTTGCACGGATCATTGATCCCCGCATCTTATCCGCCATGGCGGAAATGGTGAGAGAAAAAACGATTGTAACCATGGGAACGAACGGCAAAACAACGACAAACAGTATTCTGTATCATGCATTAAAAGCAGAAGGGAAAAAAGTGATTATTAACCGTACCGGAGCCAATATGCTCAACGGAATTATTTCTGCCTTTGTACTTGCAACTGACAAGCACTGCAGGCTGGATGCAGATTATGCCTGTATTGAAGTGGATGAGATCGCTTCCGTCCGCGTGCTCCCCCAACTGAAACCAGACTGTGCTCTGCTGACAAATATTTCCAGGGACCAGCTGGATCGATTCGGCGAAGTTGACATCACTTTCCATAAGCTGAAGACAGCCGTCACCAGCGTACCGGACACAAAACTGATCATCAACTGTGATGATGTCCTGTCCTATACCCTTGCCGCTGAAAGTGAGAATCCGTTTATCACTTACGGCATCAGTGAGCAGATATTTGACGATATTTCCCGTTCCGAGATCCGGGAGAGCATCTTCTGCCGTTCCTGCGGCAAGAAGCTGGAATATGACTTCTTCCATTATGGACAGCTGGGTATCTACCACTGCCCCAGCTGCGGCTTAGAACGTCCGGAGCCCGATTTCACGGCCTCTGAAATCGAACTGCACGATGAGCTTTATACATTTCATATGGACGGAATGGACATCCGTTCAACCGCACGCACACCATACAACATTTACAATACACTGTCCGCGTACGCGGCGCTCAATGCACTTGAGGCAGACAGGACCCATTTCCAGGAAATGATCGAAACCTTTGACTACGGGAATAACCGCGAAAGTATTTTCTCGATCAACGGCGCCAGGGTTCAACTCCATCTTGCAAAGAACCCCATTGGTTTTCAGCAGAAGATTTCTCTTGTATTAAAGGATAAAAAGCCGAAAGACATTATCATTCAGATCAACGACACCTATCAGGACGGAGAAGATATCTCCTGGCTCTGGGATGTAGACTTTCAATATCTGGCCGACGCACAGGCCGCCACTATTACTACCACCGGCACACGCCGCCATGATATGGGGCTCCGGTTAAAATATGAGGACATTCCCTGTGATTCCACCACAAATCTGCGTGCAACGGTTCAGGAACGCACGGAAAACGGAACCGGCAATCTTTATGTCATCGTAAATTATTCCGGCCTTTACAGTACAAACCATATGCTGACTGAATTAGAAAAAGCCGGGAAAGGAGGCGCCACAGCATGAAACTGACAATCGGACATTTATACCCTGATCTTTTGAATCTGTACGGTGACCGCGGCAATATCCAATGTTTCCGTAAGCGGCTGGAATGGCGCGGAATAGAAGCCGAGGTGATCCCCTTTCTATCCGGGGACGCCATTGATTTTTCAAAACTGGACATTATCCTGCTCGGAGGCGGTTCAGACCGTGAACAGGAACTGGTCTGCGGCCAGCTTCAGAATATTAAGCAGGATTTTAAGGACTACGTAGAGAACGATGGTGTAGTACTTGCAGTCTGCGGAGGTTATCAGCTGTTAGGTAAATATTACAAAACAGATAAAAAAAACATAGAGGGCCTGTCCATCCTGGACATCACAACAGAGTGGGAACCTGAACGGCTAATCCGCAACATCGTCCTGAACAGCCCCCTCTTCGATACCCCTGTTGTAGGATTTGAAAACCATGGCGGGCGTACTCACATAGGAAACCACACCCCCTTCGGCAAAGTCTTCTATGGTCTGGGCAACACCGGCAAATCCGGTTACGAAGGAGTCGTTTACAAAAACGTAATAGGAACTTACCTTCACGGCCCCCTTCTCCCCAAGAACCCTCACGTCTGCGATTATCTGCTTGCAAAGGCGCTGAAACGAAAATACGGGGAAGATATTCCACTGGACCCGCTGACGGACAAGCTGGAACATCTGGCAAACAGTTACATCACAGACCGTTACAGCGATAAAAAATATATCCTCAAAGAAACCATAAAAAGACACACCTAATCAAAGAAAACCGGGGCTGCCCTGTCTCATCACGAGAAGCCATAAATGCTTCCCACGATGTGTCCAGGCTGCCCCGGTTTTCTTTTGTTTTGCTTTCCTTTAGCTTACTCCCGTAACCCGCTCACGCCCATACTTATTTCCGGCTGCAGCGGCGTACTTTCTCATCGTACCTTCCGTTTCCGCACCGCCTCCTTGACAGCTTTTATCAACTGAATTACCGGCAGGTTAACTGCCGCCAGCCCGTATACGGTAAAGAGCTGTCCCAGGGTCAATGACTGTACTTTAAACACGTTTTGAAGGCCAGGTATAACCATAACGCCAGTAATTAATACTAGTCCCAGCAAAAAGGCCCCAATCAGGTAGATGTTATTGAATACCCTTTTTGTAAATACGACCGGCCGGTCTGCCTTACAGTTAAAGCCGTGTACAAGTCTCGCAGTGCACAGTGTGCCAAAAGCCATCGTGCTTGCCAGTACGGAGTTGCCCGTGCGGTATCCGATCAGAAAAGCAATCATTGTTGTAATCCCTATGCACAGGCCTTCTGTTCCGATCTTAGTCAGGAAATCCCTGGTTAATATGGACTCATTCATGGGCCTTGGCTTTTCATCCATCACATCTTTTGAATGCGGTTCCAGCCCCAGTGCAATTGCCGGCAGACTGTCTGTCAGCAGATTGATGAACAGCAGGTGCACTGGTGCAAAAGGAACCGGCAGTCCGGCAATGGATGCGTACAGCACCGCCAGAATAGCTCCGAAGTTCCCTGATAGCAGGAATTGAATGGAACTCTTAATATTCCGGTAGACATTCCTGCCATTCTCAACCGCCTTAACAATCGTTGCAAAATTATCGTCTGTCAGAACCATGGAGGCTGCATCCTTTGATACTTCACTGCCCGTGATTCCCATGGCAACACCGATATCCGCCTGCTTCAGGGCTGGCGCATCATTAACGCCGTCGCCTGTCATGGATACGATATTCCCCTTTTCCTGCCACGCCCTGACAATTCTGATCTTATGTTCAGGAGATACGCGTGCATAAACAGAAATACCTTCCACAAAATCTTTCAATTCTTCGTCAGACATACTGTCTATCTCTGCGCCTTCACATGCCTCTGATTCATTTTCCAAAATACCGATCCTCTTGGCAATGGCTGCCGCTGTCACCTTGTGATCTCCCGTAATCATGATCGGACGAATCCCGGCTCCCCTGCATTCGGCTACCGCCGCCTTTGATTCCTCACGCGGAGGGTCCATCATGGCAATCAGTCCTACAAACGTCAGATTGTCTTCATCTTCCAGAGTCAATTCCTGGTTCTCCCCGATTTCTTTATATGCAAATGCAAGTACACGCAGGCCGCCCCTGGAGAATTCCTGATTCTGGGCTTCAATTTTTCTGCGGTCTTCCTGTTCAAATTTTCTGACTTCATCCTGGATCTGAATCGACTCCATCCGATTGAGCAGTACATCCACAGCGCCCTTAACAATCATAACATGCTTCCCGTCTATCGTATGTTTTGTTGCCATAAGCTTTCTGTCACTGTCAAAAGGATTTTCGCTTTCACGGGGATACTTTTCCCTCACATCCTGTGCGTATACGCCCAGACGGCTTCCCAGATTAATCAGGGCTGTTTCCGTTGGGTCCCCTATCTCGACACCGTCTACATTTGTAGAATCATTGCAGAGTATACTGCACAGCAGCAGCTTACTGTGTGCCGGACGATTAATATCGATCTCACTTGCAGGTACCCGCGTTTCGTTCACATAGTAATCTTCCACAGTCATTTTATTCTGTGTCAGTGTTCCTGTCTTATCGGAACAGATAATTGACACGCTGCCCAGTCCTTCCACCGCCTGAAGCTTTCGGATGATCGCATGCTCTTTTGCCATCTTCTGTGTACCGAAAGAAAGCACAATTGTAACGATAGAGCTCAGCGCCTCCGGTATCGCAGCAACTGCCAGCGCCACAGCGAAGAGGAAGGCATCACCGATATTGCCGCCCCGCAGGACGTTAATACCAAATAGGATTGCGCAGAATATCAGGATAATAATGGACAGTTTCTGTCCGAACTGATCCAGATTTATCTGAAGAGGGGTACGTTTTTCAGAAGTCGTCTTGAGCAGGCTCGCAATCTTTCCGACCTCGGTTTCCATACCGATCCCGGTTACAAGAAATGAACCGCGGCCGTATGTCACGAAGCTGCCCGAGTACACCATATTAATTCTGTCGCCCAGAGGAACCTCCCCCTCAATCGCGGCAGTATTTTTATCCACTCCAAGGCTTTCTCCCGTCAGAGCGCTCTCATCTACTTTTAAACTCGCGCTCTCCAGAAGCCGACCGTCAGCAGGAATATAATCACCTGCATCCAACATGACAATATCCCCTACCGTTACTTCTGTAGAGGGAATCGGCACGATATTGCCGCCGCGCAGTACCTTTGCCTCCGGTCCCGAAAGCTTTTTCAGACTGTTGAGAGACTGTTCCGCTTTTACAGTCTGTACTGTTCCCAGAATCGCATTAATCGTAATAACGATCAAAATAACTACCGCGCTCTCGGCGTCTCCCAGAAAGCCTGAGACAATTGCTGCCACGATCAGAATGATAACAAGGAAATCCTTAAACTGTTCCAGAAATATCTGTACTGTCGTCTTTTTCTTACCTTCTACCAGCTCATTTGGGCCGTACTTTTCCTGATGCTTTTTCACTTCTTCTGCAGTCAGCGGCTCCATAGTTCCATTGATCCTCTGTTTCGTTTCCTCTGCAGAAACCTGGTAAAATTCTTTCATGTATGATCCTCCATTTCTTTATACAATATGGAGCCTTTTCCATTCAATGGGACAAAAAAAGAGACTCCTATTGCATATTATGTAATGCAATAAAAGTCTCACCATTTAATCACGATACGGATGGAAGGCCATCGTCCTGACGACATCGCGAACGCTCCAAAGAGCGCTAGTTACTCCCTTCTATTAGTGATTATCATAATACAGCAAGCCCGGGTATGTCAAGGGAAAATTCCAATTCGCATTTGAATTCACATTTGAATTTACATTTGAATTCACATTCCCAGATGTTCTACGATTTCCTTTGCGCGGGGCGTGTTTGCAACTCCGCCCTTACCGGTCTCCCGCAAAGAAACATGCATAGACTCTCCCACTTCCCTCATAGCGTCAATCACCTGATCCGGCGGTATCCTGCTTGTAATGCCGGCCAGCGCCATGTCTGCCGAAGAAAGTGCATTGACAGCTCCGATCACATTCCGCTTGACACAGGGAACCTCCACGAGTCCTGCTACCGGATCACAAACCAGCCCCAGCAGGTTTTTCAGGGCCATCCCTGCCGCATGCATAATCTGGCTGTTATCCCCGCCTTTCAGGTAAACGAGGGCGCCGGCCGCCATAGAAGAAGCCGTCCCCACCTCTGCCTGGCATCCCCCAGCAGCACCGGCGATAAAGGCGCGGGATGCGATAACCTGTCCAATTCCCGCCGTCACATACAGGCTGTGCACAATCTTCTCTCTGTCCGCCTTTCCAGCCCGGTACAAAGGCACAAGCACGGCCGGTATCACGCCGCAGGCCCCTGCCGTAGGAGCCGCTACAATGCGCTTCATACAGGCATTGGATTCTCCCATCTGCAGTGCCTGCACGATCACTCTGGACACAAAGTCCCCGCACAGAGTATCGCCCTCTTTCCGGTATTTTTCCATCTGTCCGCCCATCATGCCGACCAGCCCGCTGCTGGAAACCAGTTTTTCATCATAGGAGTCGCTGGAACGCAGCATGGCGTCCCACATCGCCTCCATCGTCTGGAAAGATTCTTCTTCGCTGACGGTCCGCTCATTCATATCATCCAGGAGCACAGCCCGCCAGAAAGGAATCTCCCTCTCGCAGCAGACCTGCCTGATTTCTTCCAAAGACTGATAAGCCATCTATGCATCCTCCCTGTCAATATATGTCACTTTCATAATACCATCCTGTTGTTCAAACCATCTGATAGAAGCCTCGGGCACGCACTGGTCGATCTCAATTACCATCACGGCGTCACCGCCCTTCTTCCCGCGGTAAAGCTGAAGCGTGGCGATATTAATCGAATCCTCCGCCAGCATGGATGCAACAGCCGCCACATGCCCCGGCCTGTCATGATTCTGTACAATCAGGGTCGGACATTCTCCTGTACAGTTTACCATAATTCCGTCCAATTTATTCAGCATAATCCGTCCGCCGCCCAGAGATGAGGCCTGTACCTCTACCGTGTGTCCCTCTTCCCCCCACACTTTCAGCAGCGCTGTATTCGGGTGCGCCTCCCGTATCTGTACATTCTGTATCCGGAATTCCAGCCCTTCCTGCTCCGCCACCCTGAAACTATCCGGGATCCGCATATCATCCGGTTTCATCCCCAAAAGCCCTGCAACAACAGCCCGATCCGTTCCATGTCCCTTTCCTGTCGCCGCAAAGGACCCGTGAAGCCCGATCTCCGCTTTTACCGGTCTGCTTCCTAACAGCCTGCGGGTGATATAGCCAATTCGTACCGCACCCGCGGTATGGGAACTGGAAGGACCCACCATAACAGGGCCCAAAATATCAAAAATATTCATACCAAATCCTCCAACTCCAGCCAAAACTATTCGCTAATCATTATAACAGATTCCACCATAAATATCCATAAAATCGGGATTTAGTCGGCTAGCTTTAGCCTAGTCGACGGATGGGGACGCTTAATGACAGGGAGGCCGGACCAGGGCAGCGGATGTGGATTGGCTATGCGTGTCTTTTCATCTTAAAGATGTGTATGAACTGTTAGCCGTATCCCCTTGCTTATGTACACCTACTGGGGACATAAAAGTCCCGACAATTCAATGCCATACGCTGCCCCCGCTTGAGGCCCCTCCTTAGAAACGAGCTTTTTCCTACCGGTTGGATGCGCCAGCTCCATGAAGGGATAGCCGAAAACCTCCCGGAGAACATCCATGTCCTTTCAAAAACGCTCAAAGCGAACCTTAGAAATTCTTGGTGGGAAACAGCCCTGAAAATGGAGAGATTTTTGGATTCCGAATCCAAAAATCAGCTGACCCAGCGCGAGAAATCATCGGATTTCTCGTGATGTGTCAGTGGTGCTCCATTTTCAGAGCTGTTTCCCGCCTAGAATTTCTTAGGTCCGCGGCCGCGTTTTTGAAAGGACATGGATGTTCTCCGGGAGGTTTTCGGCTATCCCTTCATGGAGCGTCCCCATCCGCGCCGAAACTAAAGCTCGTCGCTAAATCCCGATTATATGATGCCCTGCGCCGTCATTGCGTCTACTACTTTTTCAAATCCCGCAATGTTTGCACCTACCACATAGTTTCCTTTTACATCATATCTTTCAGCAGCATCTGCCATATTATGACAGATGTCCACCATAATTCTCTGAAGCTGCGTGTCTACTTCCTCGAATGTCCAGCTAAGACGCTCGCTGTTCTGGGACATCTCCAGGGCTGAAGTTGCAACACCGCCTGCATTTGCAGCCTTTCCAGGTGCAAATAATACACCGTTTTTCTGCAGATATTCTGTCGCTTCCAGAGTTGTCGGCATGTTAGCGCCCTCGGCTACTGCAATACATCCGTTTGCAACAAGTGCCTTTGCATCATCCAGCAAGAGTTCGTTCTGGGTTGCACATGGCAGCGCGATATCAACTTTTACTGACCAAACCCCTCTTCCTTCGTGGTACTCGGAATTTGGACGGTAGTTCTTGTATTCTGTCAGTCTTGCACGCCTAACTTCCTTGATTTCCTTCAGCGTGTCTACGTCAATCCCATCCGGATCGTATACCCATCCGTTGGAGTCACTGACTGTCACTACTTTAGCCCCCAGTTGATGAGCTTTCTGTGTTGCGTAAATAGCAACATTTCCTGAACCTGATACTGCTACTGTCTTACCAGCAATATCAATTCCATTCAGCTTAAGCATCTCTTCTGTCAGATAGAGCAGACCGTATCCGGTAGCCTCTGTGCGGGCCAGAGATCCGCCGTAGCTTAAGCCTTTTCCTGTAAGTACACCTTCTGATAATCCGCGGATACGCTTGTACTGTCCATACATATATCCAATCTCTCTTGCACCGGTGCCGATATCACCTGCAGGTACATCTGTATCTGCTCCAATATATTTACATAATTCCGTCATAAAGCTCTGGCAAAAAGCCATAACTTCTCTGTCTGATTTTCCTTTCGGATCAAAGTCAGAACCGCCTTTTCCCCCGCCGATCGGAAGCCCCGTCAGGGAATTCTTGAAGATCTGTTCAAATCCCAGAAATTTGATAATGCCAAGGTTTACTGAAGGATGCAGACGAAGACCGCCCTTATATGGCCCAATCGCACTATTGAACTGAACCCTGTACCCTGTGTTAACCTGAACCTGACCGCTGTCATCTACCCATGGTACACGGAACTTCAGCTGTCTCTCAGGCTCTACAAGCCTCTCCAGAAGAGCATCTCTGCGGAACTTCTCCTCATTTGCCTCAACAACGGCTCTCAGGGACTCCAGCACTTCCTTTACCGCCTGGTGGAACTCCGGTTCTGCAGGGTTCTTTTTCACAACTAATTCAATTACCTCATCAACGTATGACATCCTTTTCTACCTCCTGAAATAATATAAAAATGGCGGGGTGACAACCTGCCCCGCATCATGACAACTTTGTCTACTCGTTTATTTTAAAAGCTGCCTGCAACTTTGTCAATCATAAATTTCATAATTTTTACAACTTTAAAACTGTATAGTATTAAACCCGACAAAGTATACAGCAAAATGCTTTTATAACATTTTAAATATCATCCGTGTTTACTGCAATATTAGCTTTAGTTTAAACGATGACAGCTATGCGGACAGTCTCATCCCCTGTTTTATGTGATAATGACATTTTTGCAGGAAATCTGTTTGTATTATTCATTTCTTATATTTTCCCATTCCTTGTAAAAGATATCGCCAAAATATTTCATTCTTTCCTGATGAACATAGCTGATATCTCCTGTTAAAGTGCAAAAAAACGCCATAGACCTTTGTCTATGACGCCTTTGTCATTTCACTCATTTAGTATATACCAGTTTTTTCCTAACGTCAAGTAAAAATTCTAACCGTATACCCTGGTATCAGTACTGCGCGCGCCCGCAGGGGGAACAGTAACGGCCTCAGCAGCCATCTAACGTCCGATCAAGTTCCGAAAGCTGTTCTTAATCTTACTGAACGAGACCGGCAGGTTCTCCCGCTTCTCTTTATAAAAAGAAGAGGTAAAATCAATAATATAAACCAAGATCAGCAATGTACCTGCAATTCTTCCAATATGGAAAGGTATCGCATTTACAATCCGCTCAACAAACCCGTGCAGAACCCCAAACAAGATCAAAGTGTACAGTCCCCACGCCAGCGTGCTTTCCAGACAGAGAATTCCTTTATAATTAAACGGCTTGTCCGTATAATCCCACCAGACCTCACCGAATATCCGCTCCATAATCCTGGCTGTCACCCATTCGATTGTTGTAGCCAGTATGGCTCCCAGAAAGAAAAGCAGCACTCTGTTGTGACTGTAAGGACTCAGTACAAAATATACTGTCAGAGCCCCCACTCCATAGATCGGGCAGAACGGTCCTTTTGAAAATCCCCGGTTTGTCCACTTTTTATTACAAATGGACATGTAAATAGATTCCACTATCCACCCAAGAATACTGTACGTAAGGAACCACAGTACCACATGATATAAATCTCTTCCAAATATCACCTTATCCCACATATTCTCATCTCCATCTTATGTTAATGTCCCATCAGTTTCCTTTGGTAATCATATCACAGCTTCACAGACATTACTACGAACTTTGGAAAGTCTTAAACAAATCTTAAATAAATAAAGAAAATACAAAGCTAACCCGTATTCCGGCCGTCCTTGCCATTCGCATCCTCCGCTGTCCTCAAAACACAAAAATAGAGTGTTTTTCAACACTCTATTTATCTGCACATATTAATTATATTTACGTTTTCTAGCAGCTTCAGATTTTTTCTTACGTCTTACGCTTGGCTTTTCGTAATGTTCTCTTTTACGAATCTCCTGCTGAATGCCAGCCTTTGCACAGTTTCTTTTGAATCTGCGTAAAGCGCTATCTAACGTCTCGTTTTCTTTAACGATTACATTTGACATAGTCTCACACCTAACCTCCCCTCCAGCCTTGTATTGTGCATCATACGACTGTTCGGGTATATTTATTGCACTACAAAAGATTATATCATATTTTCACTAAACGTCAACTGTTTCCGGCAAAAAAACTAAGAAAGTTGTCCTTCCAGTGCTTCAACAGCCTTTGCAAGCGCATCTTTGATGCCTGCCGGGTTCTTTCCGCCTGCCTGCGCCATGTTCGGACGGCCGCCGCCTCCTCCTCCTACGAGGCCGGCAATCGCTTTGATAAGGTTCCCGGCATGTGCGCCCTGTTTCATCGCACCTTCTGTAGCGGTTACCATAAGACTGACTTTCCCCTCATTTCCTGAGGCAAGGACGACTACGCCCTCTCCCAGTTTTTCCTTCATCTGGTCTCCAAGGTCGCGGAGTCCATTCATATCAACGCCGTCCACCTCTGCCGCCAGAAGCTTTACGCCTTTCACTTCCTGCACCTGATCCATCACATCGCCCATGGCATCCTGTGCAAGTCTGCTCTTCAGGCTTTCCACCTCTGAGTGAAGAGTTTTGTTCTCGGACATCACATGTGTGATCTTCTCCGCCAGGTTATCCGGCGATGCCTTTAACAGCTTCGCCGCCTCATTCATCTTCTTCTCCAGAGTATCATAATAGTCTAAAAGTCCCTGCGATGTCAGTGCCTCAATGCGGCGCACGCCTGCAGCCACGCCTGTCTCGGAAATAATCTTAAACGCCATAATTTCGCTCGTGTTCTTTACGTGGGTACCGCCGCAGAACTCAATCGAGAATCCGCCTATATTAGCCACCCTTACGATGTCCCCATACTTTTCACCGAACAAGGCCTGCGCACCGGTCTTTCTGGCCTCTTCGATCGGCATATTCTGAATATCCACAGGCAGAGCCTCGGCAATATGCTCATTAACAATTTCCTCTACCTGTTTGAGTTCGTCCTGGCTCAGCGCAGAAAAATGTGTGAAGTCAAAACGGAGCCTGTCTTCATTCACACTGGAGCCTGCCTGTTCTACATGAGTGCCCAGCACTGTCCTGAGCGCCTTCTGGAGCAGATGGGTCGCGCTGTGGTTTCTTGCGGATAAAGAACGCTTTCTGGCATCTACGGCCAGCTCTGCCTTATCCCCTGTCTTGACCATACCTTTGACAACCTGTCCCACATGGCCGATTTTACCACCCAGGAGCTTGATTGTGTCTTCTACCTTAAATTCCCCTTCCGGAGTGCGTATAACGCCCGTATCGGCCTCCTGTCCGCCGCTGGTGGCATAGAAAGGCGTCTCTTTTACAAATACAGTTCCCCTCTCGCCGTCTGACAGGGCTTCTGCTACCTCCGTCTCCGTCGTCAGCACCGTAATCTCTGATTCATATACTAAATTATTATATCCCAAAAATGTGCTTGTAATACCCGGATCAATGGATTCGTATACGGTCACATCCGCCCCCATATAGTTCGTAACGCCGCGGGCGGCGCGAGCTGTCTTTCTCTGGACTTCCATCGCAGCATGGAATCCCTCTTCATCCACATCCAGTCCCTTTTCTTCCAAAATCTCTTTTGTCAAATCGATCGGAAAACCATATGTGTCATACAGTTTAAACGCTTCCTCTCCGGAAAGCGTCTTTTCAGCGCGCTTCTCCATCCCGTCAATCATATCGGATAAAATAACAAGTCCCTGATCAATCGTCTTGTTAAACTGCTCTTCTTCCTTTGCAATCACTTTCAGGATAAAATCTTTTTTCTCTTCCAGCTCCGGATAACCGTCCTTAGAGCCTTCGATTACAGTCTCGGCCAGCGCCGGAAGGAAATTGCCTTCGATATTCAGCAGTCTTCCATGGCGGCAGGCTCTTCTGAGCAGACGTCGCAGCACATACCCTCTTCCTTCGTTGGAAGGCATAATACCATCGGATATCATAAATGTTACGGAACGTACGTGATCCGTTATAACGCGGATAGAAATATCCGTACCTTCTTCTTTCCCATAAACAACATCCGCCATCCTGCATACATGGCTGCGCAGTTCCTTGATCGTATCCACGTCAAATATGGAATCCACATTCTGAACAACCGAAGCAAGTCTCTCCAGACCCATGCCTGTATCGATGTTCTTCTGCTCGAGCTCTGTATAATTTCCCTTGCCGTCATTTTCAAACTGGGTAAATACGTTGTTCCATATCTCCATATAGCGGTCGCACTCACACCCAACCGTACAGTCCGGGCGGCTGCAGCCGTACTCTTCTCCCCTGTCATAGTAGATCTCCGAACAAGGACCGCAGGGACCTGAACCATGCTCCCAGAAATTATCTTCCTTACCGAACTTGAAAATACGTTCCGCCGGAATCCCCATCTTTTTATTCCAAATCTCAAATGCTTCATCATCGTCCAAATATACAGACGGGTACAGTTTGTCGGGATCCAGCCCTACCACCTCTGTCAGAAACTCCCATGACCATTTGATTGCGTCATCTTTAAAATAGTCACCAAAAGAAAAGTTGCCCAGCATCTCAAAAAATGTGCCGTGACGCGCTGTCTTACCGACATTTTCAATATCTCCTGTCCTGATACACTTCTGACAGGTTGTCACCCTTTTGCTCGGCGGGTTCTCCTGTCCTGTAAAATATGGCTTCATCGGCGCCATTCCCGAATTGATGAGAAGAAGACTCTTATCATTGTGCGGTACTAATGAAAAGCTCTTCATTGCAAGGTGCCCTTTGCTCTCAAAAAACTCCAAAAACATCTTTCTTAATTGGTTCACTCCATATGGTTGCATAACCCTATTCCTCCCGGTTTCTTTATCTGCGGCAGTCATGATGATTCTGCCCTTATACGCTCCGGATATCCGGAACGATGAGTATATGGTCAACAGAAACAGAGTGGATGCGGATCCACTCTGTATTTCTAACCTATCATACCATAGCTGGTACGGTTTTTCAAATATTATTTTAGCTCGATTTCTGCCAGTTCTTTCGGCGGAATATTGTTGGAAGAATTCTTTACATAGTTGGCAAGAGCTTTCTTTGCTTTTGAGACCGGTATATTCGTTCCGGCGCCTGCTATGCAGCCTCCCGGACAGCCCATTCCCTCGATCAGACAACCGTTCATACGTCCGGCTTTTGCCAGCGTCAGTATCTTTTTGCATTCGGCAAGCCCCTCTGCATGCTCAATGTTCACTTCCACATCCGGATAATACTCATTGATGCAGTTCTCGATGGCCTCTGCCACGCCGCCGGCACAGGCATAGCCGCGGCCCGCTCCCGTCGCGTCGTGGAATGAAGACTCTGCTTCGTACTTCTTCAGGTCAATGTTTTTCGCGTCAAACATTGCCTGCACCTCTTCGTAAGTCACAACAAAGTCCACATCACTGCGCACGGTTCTTCTCGACGCTTCCAGCTTCTTAGCCGCACACGGCCCGATGAATACCACTCGCGCGTTCGGATGCTCCTGCTTAATGGTTCTGGCTGTCGCCACCATAGGGGTCAGCTCCTGCGAGATCTGGTCGATCAGGTCAGGGAAGAATTTCTTTGCCATTACTGCCCAGGACGGACAACAGGATGTCAACAGGAACGGAAGTTCCCCTGATACCACTTTATCCACATAATGATGCGCCTCAGCTATGGCTCCAATGTCTGCTCCCAGCGCCACTTCATAGACTTCTGAGAATCCCAGCTCCTGCAGGGCGGCCTTAATGTTTCTCGGCGTAATATTATCCCCAAACTGACCGACGAATGCAGGGGCAATCTCGGCCACAATCTCTCCGCCCTCCTGCAGCGCGTTCGTCAGCTGAAAGATCTGGGACTTGTCTGAAATGGCGCCAAAGGGACAGCTTACCATACACATACCGCAGGACACACATTTCTCTGTATCAATATAAGCTCTTCCATATTTGTCGGAAACAATCGCATTAACGCCGCAGGCATTTTTACAAGGCCTTTCCTTCTTCGCGATCGCATCATACGGACAGACCGATTTGCATTTACCGCACTTGATACATTTTTCCTGGTCTATAAAGGACTTGCCGTCCACGAAAGAAATGGCTCCCTTCGGGCATACTTCCTGGCAAGGATGGGCAAGGCATCCTTTACAGATATTACTCACTTCATATTTGTTCTCCTCGCAGCTCTCGCAGGCCGATGGTATCACCTGCATCAGCGGAGGCTCATAATACTTTTCTGAAATGTTGCTGGCTTCCACTCCGGAAGTCAGGTGCACCGGCTTATTCTCCGGCCGCAGCGACAGACCCATAGCCAGCCTCAAACGCTCTCTCACGATCGCGCGTGAACGGTAGGTACTCTCGCGGTATTTTTCCGTATCGTCATTTACAATCTCATAGGGTATCGCTTCCATATCCGCCAACAGCGTGTCCGCGTTAGCCTTAAATCCCAGTTTTGCAACTTCCGTAAACACTCTTCTCCGTATTGCACGGACCGGTGTCTGCAGTCCTCTCATCATAGGTTCTCTTCCTCCTGAATTTTCTCCAAAAAGGCAGCTGTCTGCCATTCTCTTTCATTTGCATTATCACTATACCCTTTTGTTAAAATTTAGTCAATATGGTTTCTTGTATAAAAAAAGGTACATTCCTCACTGATTATTAAGCAGCTTCTGCGCATAATAAACAGACTGCATCGCATCCTTCCCATAGAAATCCGCTCCGATCATATCCGCATACTCCTGATTCAGGACAGCCCCGCCGACCATGACCCTGCATCCGGGCGCTTTCTGCTTCAATTGCTTGATTGTCTCCTCCATGCTCACAACGGTAGTCGTCATAAGTGCACTTAGCCCTGCCAGATGCACGTCCTCCTTCAGCACCGTCTCCACAATCCGTTCCGGCGCCACGTCCTTTCCCAGGTCAATCACATCAAAACTGTAGTTTTCAAGAAGAACCTTCACTATATTCTTTCCGATATCATGAATATCCCCTTTCACGGTCGCAAGCACCACCTTCTCCTTCTTCTCCTGATCCTGTCCGGCTGCCGCGAGCGATTCTTTTAGAATTGTAAAAGCCGCTTTTGCCGCCTCAGCGCTCATCAGCAGCTGGGGCAAAAATACAGTTCCCTTCTCAAAGCCTTTCCCCACATTGTCCAGCGCAGGAATCAGATACGTATTGATGATATCCAGCGGTTTCTGCTCCTTTACAAGCAGGCCGGTAATATGATGCGCCTCTTCTTTCAGCCCCTTTTCGATGGCCTGATCCAGGGACATCTCCCCGGAAACAGAAGGAGACGCCGGGGCGCCGGTATCCTGTCCGGCATATTTCGCAATGTAATCTTCACAGTTACTGTCCAGGTTCATAAGCGCATGAAAAGCATAATAGGACTTCATCATTTCCTCGGAGGAGGGATTGATGATCCCCGCACTCAAACCATTGTGCATGGCCATTGTATAGAAATTAGCATTGATAACCGGGCGGTTCGGCAGGCCAAAAGAGATATTGGATACTCCCAGCACCGTGTTGACTCCAAGTCCGTCACGCACTTTTTTCAATGCTTCCAGCGTCACCCTGGCCCCTTCGGGATCCGAACTGATTGTCATAGCCAGAACGTCAATGACAATGTCTTTTTTCTGAATTCCGTATTTTGCAGCTTCCGCAATGATGCGGCGGGCTATCTCCACTCTTTTATCCGCGGTATCCGGAATGCCGCTTTCATCCAGCGTAAGACCGATGACTACACCCCCATACTTCTGGATCAGTGGAAATACAGCGTCCATGGATTCCTGTTTGCCGCTGACGGAATTCACCATGGCTTTTCCGTTGTAGATCCGCAGTCCGGCTTCCATGGCCTTTGTGTCCACGGTGTCAATCTGCAGCGGCAGGTTAGTCACGCTCTGCAGGTTAGACAGAACATCACGCATCATAGACACCTCATCGATGTCCGGCAGCCCCACATTGACATCCAGTATATGCGCGCCTTTATCCTGCTGCGCGATGCCTTCCCTAAGAATATAATCTATGTCATGTTCCTTTAGTGCCTGCCGGAACTTCTTTTTCCCCGTCGGGTTGATCCGCTCTCCGATAATCTTCGATCCTGAACCCAGGCAGACCGATCTGCCATAAGAAGATACGATCGTGATCTCCTTCTGCGTAACCGGCCGGAGTTCCATTCCCCGGCACAGATTTGCCATCGCCCTGATGTGTTCCGGCGTCGTGCCGCAGCATCCGCCCACCACGGACGCGCCGCGGTCCACAATCATCTGCATGACAGACGCAAAATCACGGGGAAGCACATCATAGACCGTCTCTCCTTGTACTTGTTTTGGAAGCCCTGCATTCGGCTTCACAATCACGGGAAGGGACGTATACTCCAGGATCTGATCCAGAATCGGAAGCATCTGTTTTGGCCCAAGCCCGCAGTTAATTCCCACGGCATCCACCCTCAGGCCCTCCAGAAGCGCCACCACCGCCGGTACATCCGCCCCTGTTAGGAGTTTGCCCCGCTCGTCAAAAATGGTGGTCACAAATACCGGAAGGTCTGTATTCTCCTTCGCGGCAAGCACGGCAGCTTTCAGCTCATATGTATCACTCATTGTCTCAATATGAATCAGATCCGCTCCGGCCTCGGTTCCGTATCTTACAACCTCCCCGAATGCCTCGTACGCTTCCTCAAACTCCAGATCCCCCATGGGCTTTAACAGCTTTCCTGTAGGTCCGATATCCAGTGCTGCATAAACGTTCCGCCCCTGCACCGCCGCCTGCGCAGACGCTTCTTTCACGTGCCTTACCGCGGCAGATACGATCTCCTGCAGCGAACAGCTGTCGTCATGAAACTTCAATGCATTCGCCCCAAATGTATTCGTCAGTATAATATCGCTCCCTGCCTGGATATAATTCCGGTGTATCTCCGTAATCTGTTCCGGATGTGTGATATTCCATGTCTCTGGAAGCTCCCCGGGCTTTAAGCCGCCCGCCTGCAGTAATGTGCCCATTCCGCCGTCAAAAAACAGCAGTTCTTTTCCTAATCTGTCTAAAATCATATTTTATCCCTTCTGTATATACAGTCTTCTTTTTCGCAGGCCTCACAGCCTTTGATATGGCATTTTTCTTCTGTTGTGCCTGCTCCTATCACCGCTGTCACAGACTTTGACGGAGTCATCATACAGCTGTCAGTCATTGTCAGGCCTATCGTCTTTGCACAGTCCAGCATCTGCATCAAAGGCGCCTGGCAGCTTATGTCAAAATCACCGTATCCGGGACTAAACCTTGGCCGCAGATATAGTCCTTCCGCAGAGACCTGCGCAGCGATATCCGCCTGGCACGCATCACAGTATTCTTCCAGCAGAGCAGCCGCGCAGGCCTGCATAACCACCGCCTTCGCCATATCCGTTAAGGAAAGGCGGGCAAGCATCCGGTCTACCGCTGTTCCCAGCGTTGCGCCAAATAATATGATCTTACGGCACCCTTTCAGGTTCCGCCCAAGACTTCTGCTCTGTATTTCTACTCTGCCTATCGTAAACCTGTCATCCGCCGTCTGCTGCAAATCAAAGATGCGGTAGATGGATCTTCTGCCTGCTATGTCCTCGAGATTCCTGAATGAATCTTCCACCATTGCCAGCGTCTTATCATCTACCGCATGTTTTCCATATCCCAGATAACGGATGGCTTCTTTTGTCATATGATCCATCTGTTATTACTCCTAGCATTTAATAATTTCCGATAAATTACTCATGATTGCCTCTGCCACCTCCGGTTTATTCATGGAATAAATGTGGATATTCCTTACGCCGTTGGCAAGCAGGTCGATAATCTGGTCCGTCGCATATGCAATCCCAGCCTGCTCCATTGCGTCCGGACAGTCTCCAAATCTGTCCAGTATGGCCTGGAATCTCCGCGGAAACACGGTTCCCGACAGTTCGCAGCTGCGTTTCATCTGTTTTGCGCTTGTAATGGGCATGATCCCCGGCAGAACTGGTACTGTTATGCCAGCTTCCCGAATCCGGTACAGAAAGTTGTAATGGATGTCATTTTCAAAAAACATCTGCGTGGTCAAAAAATCCACACCGCTGTCTACCTTCTGTTTCAGATACTTTATATCATCTGCTTTATGTTCGTTCTCTACATGTCCTTCCGGATAACAGGCAGCGCCGATGCAGAAGTCTCCATGCTTCCTGATCTCTTCCACCAGCTCATAGGCATAGTGAAAACGATCCTCCGACGGGAACTGCATATCAGCCGGAATGTCTCCCCGAAGAGCCAGAATATTCTCGATTCCAAGTTCCTTCAGGCTGCCTATTACGCTCCTCACCTCGTCTTTCGTTGAGGACGCGCAGGTCAGATGTGCCAGGCTTTCGATTCCCAGATCTTCTTTGATATGCTCCGCAATCTTTGCGGTGTTTTTACTGGTTCCCCCGCCCGCTCCGTATGTAACGCTTATAAAGTCAGGGTTCAGGGCAGCTATCCTGTCGGTTGCTTCCTGTACCTTTTCATATCCCGCGTCTGTCTTGGGCGGAAACACCTCGAACGATATATGTATCCGGTTCTCATTCAGTCTGTCTTTTATTTTCATATTGTACTTCTTCTCCCATATACGAATGCCTGCGGCCGCCCTTCATAAAAGGGCAGCCCATACGCTTTATTCGTAACAGTTCAGGCAAGCCTGAACTGTTACGCATCCAGCCCATTGAGATTCGCCTGCGGCGAAGACCTGGATGCCTGCAACCACCATGTTTTCGTACGGTCTGCGCAGTAAATGCGCAGACCTGTCTGGACGGTTATCTTTATTCGCCAATCAGGCTTTTGTATAATTCATCGTATTGCCTTGCAGAGTTCTTCCATGAAAAATCTTTGTTCATGGCGCGCTCTACAATTTTATTCCAGTCACGTTTCTTATCGTAATAGATCCGTTCTGCATAACGGATGGTATTCAGCATCTCATGTGCATTATAATTCGTAAAGCTGAATCCCGTTCCGGTTTTTTCAAATTCATTGTACGGTTCTACTGTGTCCTTCAGTCCTCCTGTCTCCCTAACGATAGGAATCGTTCCGTATCTGAGGCTCATCAGCTGGCTCAATCCGCACGGCTCAAATAATGACGGCATCAGAAACGCATCGCAGGATGCATAAATCCTATGAGATAAGTCCTCGGAATAAAAGATATTCGCTGATACTTTTCCCGAGTATTTCCATGCAAAATGACGGAACATGTTCTCATATTTGGCATCTCCGGTGCCGAGTACAACAATCTGCACCGCATCCTGACACAATTCATCCATAATGTAATCTACAAGGTCAAATCCTTTTTGATCGGTAAGTCTGGATACCATGCCGATCATCATGGTCCTGGAATCTTTATCCAGTCCCAGTTCTTCCTGGAGGGCCAGCTTGTTTGCCACTTTATTCTTACGGAATGTATCAACCGTAAACTTCTTGGCAATCCGGGAATCCAGAAATGGACAGTATTCCTCATAATCAAGTCCGTTTACAATTCCGCACAGTGCATTTTCTCTCGCCCTCATCAGGCCGTCAAGGGCCTCTCCGTAAAATGGTGTTTTAATCTCTTCTGCATAAGTCTGGCTTACAGTTGTTACCTTGTCAGCATATACGATCCCGCCCTTCAGAAGGTTCGCATCTTTGTATGCTTCCATCTTGTCAGGAACAAAATAGTACTCCGGCAGCCCTGTGATACTGCGTACGGTCTTCGTATCCCATACGCCCTGAAACTTCAGGTTATGTATCGTCATGATTGTTTTGATTCCCCTGTAATACTCGCCGAGATAACGGAAATTATCCAGATATACCGGTATGAGGCCGGTCTGCCAGTCATGGCAGTGAATCAGGTCAGGGCGGAACCCAATCACAGGAAGTATACTTAAAACGGCTTTAGAAAAAAAAGCATACTTCTCGATGTTCCACTTCGGATCGCCGTCATATGGAGCATAACCGCCGAAATAATGTTCGTTGTCGATAAAATAAAATGTAATATTGTCATGGACACATTTTAAAATTCCGACATATTGGTCAGTTCCTGCTATATCCATGTAGAAATGATCAACATATTCCAGCATATCTTTCCATTTTTGCAGCATACAAGTGTATTTTGGCAGCACCACCTTCACATCATACTTTTTTCTATCAAAATATTTGGGCAATGAGCCTACAACATCTGCCAATCCGCCAGTTTTAATAAATGGAACGCATTCTGAAGATGCAAATAAAATGTTTTTCATAAACAAACCCTCCACTTTCCTTGAGTCCTCTTACAAGCCTTATATACTGACTATTATAACTCATTTTCTGAACAAAGGAAAGAATTATCTGTGCTTATATTCTAATTGGATGGTATCTGCAATCAGTGCTATAAACTCAGAATTTGTCGGCTTTCCTTTGCCGGTGCTCACGGTATAGCCGAATAATTCGTCCAGAGTGTCCAATTTACCGCGGTTCCATGCAACTTCAATTGCATGGCGTATTGCCCGTTCTACTCTGCTTGATGTCGTCTGGTACTTTTTGGCAACCGTTGGGTATAATACCTTCGTGATTGCGTTCAGGACATCCATATCTTCCACTGCCATCATAATGGCATCCCTCAGATAATGGTATCCTTTGATATGAGCCGGTATCCCAATCTCATGCAGCATGTTAGTGACACGATTTTCCAGGTCCTCTTCTCTAATCGAGGTATTTCCAGATAATTCTTCATTTTTCTTCTCGTGATTTCGGAACACTTTTCTTACAGTTTTTATACGATTCAACAACATTTCATTATTAAATGGTTTCATGATGTAGTAATTTGCGCCTTTGTTGAAAGCGTCTTCTGTAATTTTCTCCTGTCCTACCGCTGTTACGACAATGAAATCAGGGCGTTTTGTCATGGTCTTGTCTTGATTTATGCGTTCCATGACGGTTAAACCGTCCATTTTCGGCATAATTAGATCAAGAAGAACCACGTCTGGCTGTTGATTCTTGATGATTTGACACATCTCCTCACCATTTTTAGCCTTTCCCACCACATTCAGTTCTTTGTCCATGTTGATAATTTCTTCGAGCAGATCTAAAATTCTCTCATTATCATCAGCGATGGCCACGTTTAAATGTTCCATAATCCCTCTCTCCTCTAAAGGACCCGGACTGAGAAACGCCACTCGATTATTATATCTTTGAATCACACCATAATCAAGGATAATTTGTTGCTCTAATTCGACAAAGTCTGATCTCCAACATTCTCCAGCATATTTTCGATGAAAATGCCGTAACCTTTTGTGGAATCCTGTACGAAAACATGGGTTACCGCGCCTATCAGTTTCCCATTCTGCAGGATGGGGCTTCCGCTCATGCCCTGTATGATTCCCCCAGTCTTTTCAAGGAGTCCGGGGTCGGTCACCTGTATGACAAGCCCCTTGTTCACTTCGTGTCCGGAATAGTCGATATCTGTCACCTTTATGTTATATTCTTTGACTTCATTGTCGACAAAGCAACGTATCGTCGCGTCGCCGATTTCTATCTCTTCTTTGGCTGCAATCTGCACAGGAATCTGTTCTGTAAATAAGTCGTCTATCTTATCTATCGTACCATAAATCCCTGCGTCAGTATTCTTTTTTATACTTCCCAGCTTATTGTATCCGTTATAAACTATGATGCCCTCCATGCTGCCAGGAATTCCATTCTCGCCCTTTTTAATCGAGTGGATACTGGTTTTGTAAAGTGTTCCATCCGCAATGGACAAAAGTACATTTGTATCGGAATCATGAATTCCATGTCCCAGCGCGCCGAATTCGCTGCTTCCTGTCAGAAAGGTAATGGTCCCAAGTCCCTGCACATTGTCCCTCACCCAGATGCCCAATTTATATTCATCGGGTTCGCATTCCACTGGTTTTATTTTCACATCTATGGTCTCTTCCTCTCTTCGAAGGCTGAGGACCACCTCGTCTTCATTCAGATGGGCGAGGGCTTCCATTAATTCCTTTTTATTCTCAACTGTTTTTCCGTTGATTCCAGTTATATAATCCCCGCATTTAACCAGATGGCTGGCCGGCTCGTATTCCACCCCGTCTATTCCTTTTATGTGTTCCGTATCCAGTACCATAACGCCATCTGTCTCCATATAGATTCCCACCGGCATTCCACCGACAAGAACCGTGTCTTCGCTGATTGTCTCTGTACTTACTTCCGTCTGCTCTACTGCATCTGCGGCTATCCAGCCAAAATAGCCTGAACAGGCAGACAAAAGCACGGCGGACAAAAGTACAAGAACTCTGTTCTGCCAGCGTTTCTCCATGCAACCACACCCTTTCATTTTTAATTAGGAATTCATGAAATAGAAACCGCAAAAATTTCTCTTATTTCACAAAAAATACGATCCTATTAAACAAAAAACAGATACCAACTTGGTATCCGTTTTTAGTATGTGACTGCATGTTCTTTTTCACACTGGTATTATATTTCACGCTTTGCCATTTCTTTCATCTCTGCCGCGCTTTCCATTATTTTGCCGGTTACTTTCGCCCCGCCCAGAAGCCGTGCCAGCTCTTTAACCGATTCCTGCTCATCCAGACATCGTATTTCCGTTTTGGTACTGTTAGAGGTTGTATCTTTTTGAATCAGATAATGTGCATCAGCCATCGCCGCGATCTGGGGAAGGTGTGTGATACAGATTACCTGTCTGCTCCGCCCGATAACATGCATTTTTTCTGCCACTTTTCCTGCCGTGATTCCGCTGATTCCCGTATCTATCTCATCAAAAATTAAAGTCGGCGTATCTTCCTTATCTGCTAAAACTGCTTTTACCGCAAGCATAATTCTCGATAATTCACCGCCGGATGCTACATTGGCAAGCGGTTTTACAGGTTCCCCAGGATTTGTGGAGAGATAAAATTCCCCCTCATCCATGCCATTGGCAGTAAAAGTTTCCGTCTTTCCCAATCTCAGTTCAAACTTAACGTCCAGAAAATTCAGGTCAGCAAGACCCTGTTTTATCTCCGCCGCGAATGCCCGGGAAGCCTCAGCTCTGGCTTTGCTTAAAGCATCTGAGTGCTTCTTTAGCTTTTTTTCGCTCCGGCTGTAATTTTCTTCCAGATCAGCAATATAACTTTCGTAATCTTTTAGTTCACTTAGTCTCTCTCTTTTTGTCCTGCAGTATTCCAGGACATCTTTGACAGTATTACCATATTTTGCTTTTAAATGATTGACAAGATTCAGCCTGCTCTCGGTTTCATAATACTCTTCCTCGGAAAATTCAAAGCTTTTCGCATATTCCGCCAATTCCCGGTTAAAATCATTCAGAAGACTGTCTATTTCCAGCAGCTGCCCATAAAGACCCGCTCCCTGCTCATCACATTCTTCCACATCCTGAAATGCGCGGATGGCCCGGCTCAGCAGATCGCTGGCATTGCCATGGGCTGATTCACTCGTATACTGATACGCCTCCGCTATGCTCTCCGTAAAACGGCGGCTCTCTGTCATACGCTGGTATAACGCCTCCAGTTCTTCATCTTCGTGGTCCTGCAGGCCGGCCTCTTCAATCTCTCCGATTTCAAATTCCGCAAGCGAGATCTCCTTTTTCCGGCTTTCTTCATCCATCTCCGACTCTTCCAGTGCTCTGCGGCAGCCTATATATTCTTTATATGCCGCAGATGTAGATTTCTTTAAGTCTTCCACCTTATCCCTGGCATAGACATCCAGAAGCGCCAGATGGTTTTTTTTGTGCAGCAGCGTCTGATGCTCGTGCTGCCCGTGGATGTCAATCAGCATACTTGCAACATCTTTGAGTACACTCATGCTGACCGTCTCCCCGTTAATTTTGCTGACACTGCGTCCCTCCATCAGTTTCCTGGACAGAATAAGCATGCCTTCTTCCGGGAAGATATCCAATGCCTCCAGCTGTCTTAGAAGCGCTTGGTCCTCTACGGTGAAGGTCATCTCCACCAGTCCGAACTGTGCGCCCTTGCGCAGCATATCTGCGCTGTACCGGCCCCCCAGGGCAAGGCCTACAGAGCCCAGAATAATTGATTTCCCGGCTCCCGTCTCACCAGTCAGGATATTGAGTCCCGGCTGGAATTCTACTTCTATTTCATCAATTAACGCTAAATTTTTCACATGCAGATTTTGCAACATATTTTTATCCTAATTCCCTTTAGACACAATCTTTCGAATCTTCTCCATTACAGCAACTGTCTCATCCACACTGCGGACCGCACACATAATCGTATCATCCCCTGCTATGCATCCCACAACTTCTTTCCACTTCATCGCATCCACGGCGGCTGCGACTGCCATAGCCATACCGGATACCGTTTTGATCACGAGGATATTCTGGGCCATATCCATGGATATATAACCGTCCCTTAAAACACGGATATACTTCTCGCTCATCCCGTCTTCCTCCGGCTTCAGAACCACATACTTCTGCCTGCCGCCGTCCACGGACACCTTGGTAAGCTTCAGATCCCTGATATCTCTGGATACCGTTGCCTGTGTCACTTTAAAACCCGCATCGTTCAGACGCTCGGCCAATTCCTCCTGGGTTTCGATATCATTCTGGCTGATTAATTCGATTATTTTTGCATGACGACTGACTTTCATATTACTAGTTTCCTTTCATTTTCTTGCGCATAGTCTTCATAAAGCTTTCCTTGCTGAGCTTAATCAGCTTTGTAGTCTCACCCGACTTTTCGATCGTAATTCTATCTCCTGTCACCAGCGGCACGGTACTGGCGCCGTCAAACGTAACGGCAGCATGCTCCGTCTTGCCGTAACGCCCCTCGCAAATCTCCACTTCAATGATATCTTCCGCGGACAGCACAATACTGCTTGTATTGAGAGCATGAGAACAGATCGGGGTTATGACAAACATGCTTGCCGTGGGCTCCACAATCGGTCCTCCGGCTGAAAGGTTGTACCCGGTTGTCCCGGTAGGAGTGGAGATGATTACCCCGTCAGCCTGATAGCTGTTGAGCAGTTCACCGTTTACCGAGATATTAAAATGAATCACCCTGAGCCCGCCTTCTCTTGTCACTACAATATCATTCATCGCCACGTCGTTCAGCCGGCCCTCCACACAGCCATGCATCATCATGCGTTCCTCTATCTCAGGTGTTTTATCAAACAGCCTGTCCAGAGCGCCCCTGAAGTCGTGCAGTTCCACCTCAGTCAGATAGCCCAGTGTACCCAGGTTGATTCCGAGCAGAGGGATATTATATCCCTCCAGCTCCCTGGCCGCGCGGATCAGCGTTCCGTCTCCGCCCAGCACAAGGGCACACTCCATCCCTTCCGGGACGGTTCCCGGTATAATATGCCCATCCGGGTCCTTCTGGGAGAGTATCCCGGTTTTACCATGCTGTTCGATATAATCCAGGATTTCATTAGTTATGCTGTAGTCAGCATCTTTTAGCTTATTCGTAATAACGTAAAATTTATCCATGGTGCTTCCTCTTATTTTGCCAGCGTCTCAAAAGCCCTCTCTACTACAGTCACCAGATCCACCGCAATTGCCGGGGCGTCCCCTTCACATTTACGCAGGTGGATCAGGTATTCAATATTGCCTTCCGGCCCTTTGATCGGGGAAAAGTCAATATTCAACACTTCAAATCCAATGGAATTCGCAAACTGCGCCACCTTTTCGATTACCTCATGGTGGGTGCTCTTTTCACGCACCACTCCCTTTTTTCCTACCTTTTCCCGGCCGGCCTCAAACTGCGGTTTGATCAGCGCCACGATCTCCCCCTCTGACCGCAGATAGCCGCGGATTGGTCCCAGTACTTTTGTCAGAGATATGAAAGATACGTCTATCGAAGAAAAATCAACAGGCTCCCCAATGTCTTCAGGGGTCACGTAGCGGATATTCGTCTTTTCCATGCAGACGACCCGTTCATCCTGACGGAGCTTCCAGTCCAGCTGGCCGCGTCCCACGTCTATGGCGAAGACTTTCACAGCGCCGTTCTGCAGCATACAGTCCGTAAATCCGCCCGTAGAGGATCCCACATCTGTACAGACTTTCCCCTCGACAGTGACATCAAAATTGGCAAGAGCCTTCTCCAGCTTCAGCCCGCCGCGGCTGACATAGGGCAGTGCATGTCCTTTTACCTCGATCCGCACATCCACCGGAAAAGACGAACCTGCCTTATCCTCTCTCTCCCCGTCTACAAAGACACTTCCAGCCATGATAATGGCTTTTGCCTTTTCTCTGGATTCCGCCAGATTCCGTTTTACCAGCAACACATCTAATCGTTCTTTCATTTTACTCATTCCTTATCGTCACATAGTCTGTAATTACCTGTTTTACGATTGTTTCACAGTCCAGCCCGACCTCATGGCGCAGTACATCCACGTTGCCGTGTTCCACATAATCATCCGATATCCCGATATTCAGCACATGCACCCCCAGGCGCGCACGTGACACATACTCCAGCACACGCTCTCCGTAGCCTCCGGAGAGGACGTTCTCCTCAATCGTAACGAACAGCTGGTGTTCTTTTGCCATCCGCTCCAGCATTTCCGTATCCAGCGGCTTTACAAAGCGTGCGTTTACCAGGCTGCAGCTGTATCCTATGTCTTTCAGGCTGAGGCGTACGGCCTCAGCAACCGCTGCCATGTGTCCTACAAACAGAACGGCAATATCCTCTTCCTCAAAGAGAACTTCACTTTTACCATAGGTAATAGGAGCACGGAATTCCTTCAGCCCCTCATAAGCCGATCCTCTTGGATACCGCAAGGCTATGGGATACCCAAAGCCCACTGCATATCTGACCATATCTGCCATCTCCCAGCGGTTTTTTGGCGACATGATCGTCATATTCGGGATCGTAGCAAGAAAAGACAAATCGAAAAGCCCCTGATGCGTCTCTCCGTCACTGCCGACAAGGCCTCCCCTGTCCACCGCCAGCACAACCGGCAGCTTCTGCAGGCAGATGTCGTGGATCGCCTGGTCGTAAGCCCTCTGCAGGAAGGAAGAATAAAGCGCCACTACCGGCTTCATTCCCCCCGCCGCAAGACCTGCTGCAAACGTCAGCGCGTGCTCTTCCGCAATTCCCACGTCAAAGAACCGGTCCGGATAGTACTTCTGAAAACGGTTCAGCCCGGTTCCGTCTGCCATGGCCGCCGTGATCGCCGCCACCTTACTGTCATGCCTGGCAACATCACAGATCACCTTGGAAAATACATCTGTGTAGCTGTCCTTGGCCGAAGCATCCCTGGCGGCCCCGGTCTCTATGTCAAAAGGCCCGGTTCCATGAAATCGCGCCGGATTCCGCTCTGCAGGCTCATATCCTTTTCCTTTTTTTGTCAGTACATGGACGAGCACCGCATGGTCTACACGCTTTGCCTCATTCAGCGCCTTATATAATTTTTTCACATCATGCCCGTCAACCGGTCCCAGATAAGTGATCCCCATGTCCTCAAAAAACATACCCGGTACAATGAGCTGTTTGATGCCGCTCTTAGTCTTTTTCATCTGGTTGACAATTTTCTCGCCCTGAACCGGAATCTTCAAAAGCGTATCTTCCACGCCCTTTTTCAACCCCACATAGGCTTCTGCTGTGCGCAGGCCATTCAGATACCTGGACATGCCGCCTACATTCTCCGAGATAGACATGTTGTTGTCATTTAATACAATAATAAAATTGCTTTTCAGCCTGGAGGCATTGTTGAGCGCCTCATATGCCATCCCGCCTGTCATTGCACCGTCCCCGATAATAGAGACGACATGGTGCTCTTCACCGAGAATATCTCTGGCCGCAACATAACCCAGCCCGGCGGAAATAGAAGTTGAGCTGTGCCCGGTATCAAATGCATCGCACTCACTTTCTTTGCGCTTCGGAAATCCGCTCATGCCGCCGTATTTACGCAGGTCATCGAATCCTGCCCTGCGCCCGGTCAGCAGCTTGTGCGTATATGCCTGGTGCCCCACGTCCCAGATCAGCTTGTCCTGAGGCAGGTCAAAGGCCAGATGCAGGGCCATTGTAAGCTCCACAACGCCCAGATTCGAGGCCAGATGACCGCCTGTCCTGCTGATCTTTTCAATCAGGAATTCACGGATCTCCTCCGCCAGCAGATCCAGGTCCTCAGGCTGTAACTCCTTTATATCATTTTCCTTTTGGATCTTTTCTAATATCATTAGGAATCCCTCTCTATCTGCTTCTGTTTATCAGAGACTCCAGCAGTTGTGCGAGATACTTGTCCGGAGCCCCCAGGCCTTCCATCTGCTGAAGCGCCTCGCGGGAAAGCTTGTCAACCAGTGCTTTTGCACCGTCGATGCCCTTCCATGTCACATAGGTCGTCTTTTCGTTTTTTTCATCGCTGTGGATCGGCTTGCCCAGCTCTTCTGCTGAACCCATCACATCCAGTATATCATCCTGTATCTGGAAAGCCAGCCCCACCTTAGCCGCAATCTCCTCCACTGCTTTCACCTGATTCGAGGCCGCACCGGCCAGTACTGCCCCTATGGTCATAGAAGCTTCGATCAGCGCACCTGTCTTCAGCTGATAGATAAAGTCCAGTTTTTCACCCGAAATCATCTTTCCCGTGGATGTCACATCTACCACCTGACCGCCGATCATCCCATATATCCCGGCCTTTCCCGCCAGGATCTGCAATGCCTTCCCAATCCGCAGGCTCTCCTGCGGTTCCACGTCAAAAGCCCTGGCCGCAGTCTCAAAGGCGCAGTTCAGCAGGGCATCCCCAACCAGGATTCCCATGTCTTCTCCATAAACCACATGCGTCGTCTTTCTGCCACGGCGGTAATCATCATTATCCATAGCAGGCAGGTCATCGTGTACCAGCGAATAGGTATGAATCATCTCAATAGCTGCCATAAACGGCTCAATGATTCTGCCCTTTCCTCCGAACAGGCAGTATGTCTCCTGCATCAGCATCGGACGGAGACGCTTGCCGCCGCCCATAAGGGCGTATTCCATCGCCTCCATAATGACTGCCTGATAGCCCGTCCGCTCGGGAAGGTATGCGATGAGTATCGCTTCAATTGCTTTTACCTTAGCCTGATAAGTTTCACTAAAATTCATGGGCATCTCCATCCTCATCCAGAATCTGTACTTTTTTCTCTACGGTATCTATCGTCTCATTACATTGCTTGAGCATGTTCATCCCCTTCTGGTAAAGCTGAAAAGACTCTTCCAGGGTAATCTCCTCTCCTTCCAGTCTGGCAACCACTTCGTCCAGGCCTTCAAAAAGCTCTTCCAGAGAAGGCTGTTTTTCTTCTTTTTTACTCTTCTTTTCTGCCATCTGGTTCCTCCTCGATTTCCCGGACTTCCGCCTGCACACTTCCGTCCGTCATATAAACTTTGATTTTGTCACCGGGCTTCACCTGGCGGACCGATTTGATATTGGCGCCCGTCGCGCCCGCCACATAGGAATATCCCTGATTCAGTTTGGCCAGCGGAGAGAGGCCTTTCATCTGCTCCACATAGATCGCAAACCGATGTCGTCTATTCTCCAGGCAGGCCTCCATCAAAAGACGGAGCCTTTGCTCCAGATCCGCGGCTCTCTGACGCTTTTCCAGCAGCTTCTGGCGGGGATGTGCAAGCTTCAGCTTCATGGCTGCCTGCCTGCTCTTTACGCGTTCCTGGGTTATTCTCTGCATCATGGATCTTCTGAGCCTTGCCTCATACTCCCTCATGGCGCCGGCCGTACCCAGGTACTCATAAACGGCAAGTTCCGCCGCTGCAGACGGCGTCGGTGCGCGCAGATCTGACACATAGTCTATAATTGTCGTATCCGTCTCGTGTCCCACCGCCGAAATCACCGGCACACGGCAGTTAAATACAGCCCGGGCCACCTCCTCTTCATTGAACGCCCACAGATCCTCTATAGACCCGCCCCCGCGTCCCACAATCATGACGTCAACGCCCTTCTTCTCCAGCATCTCTATGCCGCGGATAATACTAGCCGCCGCGCCTTCCCCCTGCACCTGGGCAGGATAAAGGATCAGCTGTACATAAGGATTCCGGCGGGATGCTATGTTGATAATATCCCGAACCGCCGCTCCTGTTGGAGCCGTCACAATCCCAACCGTCTTCACATAGGCCGGGATGGGCTGCTTATACTCCTGGGCAAACATGCCCATCTCCTGCAGCTCTCTCTTCAATGCTTCAAACTTTTCATAGAGAAGCCCCGCCCCGTCCAGAATAATCTCTTTTGCATAGAGCTGGTATTTGCCGTCTCTTTCATACACACTGACGGATCCCAGCACGATCACCTGCTGGCCTTCCCGCATACGAAAAGAAAGCCCTGACCGTGAGCCTGCGAACATAACACAGGCCATCGTGCCGGACTCATCTTTCAAAGAAAAATATATATGCCCTGAAGTATGATATTTACAATTGGAAACCTCACCCTTCACGTAGATTCTGTTCAGCATGAAGTCCTGGGTAAACATATTTTTGATATACGCATTTACCTGCTTTACCGTGTAGACATTACGCATGTCCAGCCTCCTGGTCTGTCAGTTTTGCAAGTACTCCGTTTACAAAAGAGGGGCCCTCTTCCCCGCTGAATCTCTTCGCCAGCTCGACGGCCTCGTTGATCGCAACGCCTTCGGGTACATCCGCGTCCCATTTCATCTCATAGACCGCAAGACGCAGGATCGTCAGATCTACCTTGCTCATTCTTGTAGTCTTCCACCCCGTGGTCTTCTCATTCAATTCTATATCAATCTCCGGTACTTTTTTTACAATTGCTTCAAACTTATCCTTTATGTATTTTTTATCTTCTTCTGCAGCACTCGGCAAATTTTCAAAGTATAGTGTCAGATGTTCCGGCATATCTTCCATTTCATTAAATTCTATCTGAAACAGCATCTTAAAGATATGCTCCCTAAGTTCTCTTCTTACCATGTTGGCTCCTTTCCATTGGCATTCCCAGACTCCATGTTTTCCCATAAAGAAAAGGATGCCTTGCGACATCCTTTATTATACTACACATCTGCTATTCTTTGCAACGAAAAGGTTATTCCTGGTTCTCCATATCCACGCCTGCAACCTTGATGTTCACGTCGGCCACTTCCAGGCCGGTCATGTTCTCAACCGCATTCTTGACCTTTTCCTGCACCTTAGTGGAAATCTCCATGATGCTGTAGTTATATTTCAGGTTCAGTGCCAGAGAAACCGTAACTACGCCTTCCAGCACGTCCACCTTTACACCCTTGGACAGATTCTTCATTCCCAGCTTGCTGACCAGCTCGTTGGTGATATTACCCGCCATAGACGCCACGCCTTCCACCTCTGTAGCCGCAAGCGCCGCGATAATAGCGACCACTTCATCTGCAATCTTGACTTCTCCCATGCTGGAATCGTTCTGTATTGTATAAGTATTTCTTTCGTCCTTTGCCATCGTAAAAACCTCCTGTTGGTTTAATCTCTTAAAACATTATAACAAATATCCCCCTGTTTGCAAAGGGAAATATCAGGAACGCCCAAATTCGGAGAGCTTCAGGTCTTTGTTTCTGTCAAGGGTCATGCGGATACTCCATTCGTGCACAAAAAGCAGCAGCGGCCTGTCCTTTAAATCTTTGATCTTCTTCATATCGGAGGTGCCGACCAGCCTGTCCATATCCACCTCTTCATTTTCAATCCACCGGATGTGTTCGTAAGGCAGATTTTCCAGTCTGATCTCCACTTTGTATTCATTCTCCAGGCGGTATTTCAGGACGTCAAACTGCAGAACACCGACTACACCCACGATAATCTCTTCCATTCCGGTATTGAATTCCTGGAAAATCTGGATGGCGCCTTCCTGGGCGATCTGGTTGATCCCTTTTACAAACTGCTTCCTTTTCATCGTATCCACCTGGCGCACTCTTGCAAAATGTTCGGGTGCGAACGTCGGGATGCCCTCATAAGCAAACTTTTCTTTGGAGGTAGTCAGCGTATCGCCGATGGAAAATATGCCCGGATCAAATACGCCTATGATATCTCCGCCATAGGCTTTCTCGATCATCTTCCGCTCGCTGGCCATCATCTGCTGCGGCTGGGACAGGCGCACATCCTTTCCCCCCTGGATATGGCAGACGGACATGCCTGCCTCGAATTCACCGGAGCAGATCCGCATAAAGGCGATCCGGTCCCTGTGTGCCTTATTCATATTTGCCTGTATCTTAAATACAAAGGCTGAGAAGTCTTCCTCTTTCATCGGGTCGATCTCCCCGTGGTCAGACATTCTCGGCAACGGAGAACTGGTCATCTTTAAGAAATGCTTCAAAAACGTCTCTACTCCAAAATTAGTCAGGGCAGAGCCGAAGAAAACCGGTGAAAGTTCGCCTTTGCTGACCAGCTCCTGGTCAAATTCCGCTGCAGCGCCATCCAGGAGCTCGATCTCCTCCTCCAGCGTAACCTTCGCCTCTGTCCCGAGTATCCAGTCCAGTTCCGGATTGTTTGCTTCTATCTTTTTGACTTCCCCCACGGTTGTTCCCTTATGTGTATCAGAGAATAGTTCCACTTCCTGCTTCTGTCTGTCATATACGCCTTTAAATGCTTTTCCCGAGCCAATCGGCCAGTTCACGGGGCACGTTGCAATCCCCAGTTCCTTCTCAATATCATCCAGCAGATCAAATGTATCCTTGGCTTCTCTGTCCATCTTATTGATGAACGTAAAAATCGGGATATGCCTCATAACGCAGACCTTGAAAAGCTTCCGCGTCTGGGCCTCCACGCCCTTGGAAGCATCAATCACCATCACCGCAGAGTCCGCCGCCATCAGTGTCCGGTAGGTATCTTCAGAGAAGTCCTGATGTCCCGGAGTATCCAGGATATTGATGCAATATCCCCCGTAATTAAACTGAAGAACCGAAGAAGTAACCGAGATACCTCTCTCTTTCTCAATCTCCATCCAGTCTGACACCGCATGCTTCGCCGTTGCTTTTCCCTTGACGGAACCAGCCTGGTTAATCGCCCCGCCGTACAGCAGGAACTTCTCGGTCAGTGTCGTTTTACCCGCATCCGGGTGGGAAATAATCGCGAAGGTCCTTCTCTTTTTTATTTCATTTGTAGTCTCTGACATATCTGTAATCTCCTGTTTTCATCTCTTTTATGTAACCTGATCTTATTCCGATGTATTTCTTACAATTAAGCACATTAAATAAGTTTACCATAAGAAGGTATCGCCTGCAATTGTTTACTGGAAATATTCTTCCCACATTTTCAGAATAATACTGCCTGTTTCAAAAAATATTATTCTCTACAGGCAGCATATGTATCTGCGCATGGGGCACTTACTCCCCTTCTGGTGTTCCGCCCTCGTGGATCGGCGTAATTACAATATTTTCAGGTGCAATATCGGTCTTTCTCGTAACGATATCTTCGATCTGGGCACGGTTTGCATCCGTCAGCTCAGCACTGTCCACTACGATGTCCGCGGAATCTGCCGTAAGGCTTACAACCGCCTCTGAAAATCCTTTGGAAGCCATCAGTGTCTCCACTGCCACCTCCTGCTCAGACAGCTCCGTCATCTTTACCATCTGCGCCACTGCATCCTGCTTCTCTTCGTCGCTGATATTGGTATTATCAATGATCGACTGCAGCGTTTCTTTATTCTGTGCACGCACCTGTTCCCTTGCTACTTTCGCCTGTGCAACCGTGGTGTCTGCTCCGCTGTTTGTCAGCACGGCCTCGCCGGGCGTCCCTTCTATTTCGGAATCATTGCTTGCAATGTCGCCGGAGCCTGTTTCCAGGTCTTCCTCCGAAATATCCAGAAGCTCCTTGTTTGCCAGTTCTGCATTTGCCTCTGTCGTACCTTTGTCTGACTGTCCAAACAGCCGTCCTGAGTAATTCAGGTATCCGGCGATGGCAATCATAACTGCCAGTGTGGTAATGATGATCTGATTCTTCTTAAATAAACGCTTCACTTGGAATCCTCCTTTTATGTATCAGTCCTTTTCATTATTTTTATTTTATGCGCCTCTACACCGAATAATGCCTGGATTGCCTCAGTTATATTCTGCACTACAACCGCATTGTCTCCCCCCTCCGCTACTACGAGCACTCCGGCTATTTCCGGAGTCAGTTCCTTGCTCACATAAGGTGACTGTGAACCGTCCGATCCCTGCTCATAAATGCTCGTCTTATCCGTTGTCCTCTCTTCCACGCTCCGGGTTCCCCCGGAACTGTCTTCCTCATCCGAATTCTGGCTGCTGCTCTGCTGGTCCTTCTCCACGATCTTCTGACCGGAAGATTTCAGCGTAATCATCACTTCTGCCTTTCCAACACCCTGTACGTATTCCAGCGCTCTTGCAACCCGCTTTTCAAGGTACTGCTCGTATTCCTCATCTGTATTCACATAGGAGGCCGTACTGCCCTCCCCGCTGTCCCTGCTCTCATCCGACGCGCTTCCTTTCTTTTTATTGGATGTAGGAATTGCGATCACTACCAGAAGAATCCCGACCAGAAGAAGGATCAGCAGCTGGTTTTTCTGTGGAAGCATTTTCTTACCCTTTATTTTGCCCAGGATATCTTTCCATTTATTCTCCAACCTGTATCTCCTCCACTTCTATTCCCTTTTTGGTATTCTCCGCTTTTTGTTCCTCCTGCCCGTATTCTTCCGGGAGAAAATCCAGGATATCCAGGCCTTCAAAATAATCTTTCTGTTTTTCTATTTCTTCCTTTTCCATCTCGTATTCCTGGCTGTGGTACAGATCATAAAACCTGTTTTCTATTCCCGTCAGCTTCAATATCGGCGTCAGCATCAGCAGGATCATCACCATCCCGGAAAAAAACTGCACATATTTCTTATACCCTTTCCCCGGTATGATCTGCAGCACCGCGGTAACGATCACCAGATAGAAAGCAAGGTTCTGTATCCACTCATATATAAAGTCAAACATCCTCTCTCCTTTATCCGGCTTAAGCGCAGTCCCTTATTTTATGATGTACTGGCAGTAACAACTGCTATGGTCAGCAGAAACAAAAGCCCCGTAGAAAATACGACCTTCATCAGAAGTTCATACCCCTGGCTGACACTGCTGATGCAGCCGGTAATCCGTTTATCCGACACCGGCTGGACCAGTGCGGCGGTCAGTTTGTACATCAGGGTCATCAGCGCCATCTGTACAATCGGTATGGCACAGATGGCGATCATAACCGCGGCTCCCGCCATTCCGATCCCGTTTTTGATCAGTACGGCCGTTCCCAGCACGACATCCGTTACCCCTCCGATTGCGTTGCCAATTCCGGGTATAGCCTCGGCAGTCTTCGTCAGCGCGCTGCGCTTCAAAGCGTCAATGGCCGGAGCCAGCATCCCCTGGATTACATTGATTCCAATCACGCAGGTTACCAGCGTTTTTAAGATCCAGGTCACCATCTTGCTCAGAAGCTCCGCAAACTGCGACAGATACTCCTCCCCTGCCAGGTAGTTCAGCACCTGCACCATAATATAGATATTTATGACGGGGAGCAAAAATCTTAGAATCAGCACCTCCACCACATAGATTAGAAATAGCACAATGTTATAAAAAATCAGCGAGCTGCTGCTTCCCGAGGCGATGGCGACTGCCAGAAAATAACTGGGGCACAGCACCCGCATAAAATCCAGAAGCGTCTCCAGATGCCCTTCGATGCCGCTCATGGCAATCCGGAAGGCATTCAGGCACATGGTAATCAGCAGTATGTATAATACGTAAAAGCTGATTTCCGACACCTGCCTGTTCTGAAACGCATTTGAAAAATTAGTGAAAATTGCGGCAATTACTGCAATCAGCAGCATATATGCCAGATTCTGGCGGTTATACCTGAATTCATAGGCAAACTGATCCGATATAAACTCCATAATCAGTTCTCCTGCATTTTTTCCGTCTCCTTCAATCAGAGAGGTAACCAGGCTCTTAAAATCCATTTTTTCTTCCGGAAATATTTTCTGCAGGCTGTTGTCAATCTCTGAAAAATCAAACTCCGAGAACAATTTGCTCTCGGCGCCGCTTTCCACGGCATCATAATCTACCGTATCCTCCGCTGCATATACCGTCATACAGCCTTTCCCAGCCCCTGCCAGGCCGCAAAGAAGTACTGATATCAAGAACCCCAGGGCACCCAGCCATATCCTTTGCCCCCTTTTCATGCCAGAAACTCCCGGATTGTCTCCAGCAGGGCGAGCAATACCGGCATTCCGAGGGCCAGTATGGTCAGCTTGCTGAAGATCTCGATCTGAACCGCAATGGTCTGATATCCGGCATCTTTGCAGACGCTTGAGGAAAATTCGGCTATATAGGTGATACCGATCATTTTCAGCATAGTTGCGATATAGCTGGTATCTATCTTGATATACTGATTGACCTGTTCCACCGTCCTTACAAACAGTTCAAGCCTGTCTACAATACAGGCGAAAATAAGGATACTGATGGCCACACTCATATAGATTCCATATTCCGATTTGCCGCTTTTAAACTGAATCGACAGCAGTGCGCCTATTACGCCGATAATTCCGATCTGAATCATGCTCACATATAAGCTCCCCTTTCCTATACACTGCCGCTGTTACAGAGAAAACAATTGTTTAATGGATGTAAACAAATCGTATATGTATGGCAGTACCCATGACAGTACCAGTATCAGCCCCGCAAAGCTTGTAAGAAATGCCTGTTCATCCCGCCCGCTGTGCTTGAGCACCTGGCTCAGAATAGAGACCAGTATTCCGACAGCCGCAATTTTAAATATCAGATTTATGGTCATGGAATCCTCCCGTGAGTTATATTAGTATGACAACCAGAAAAATTCCTCCCATCACGCCAAGACAGTTCCCGATCCTTTTCTTTGCTGCCATCCCTTCTCTTACTTTTTCGATTTCCAGCTCCAGCCTGTTCAGGTAAAGCTGCATGGTCCTGCTGGATGTGTCCCCGTCCAGCTGTCCCAGAAATGTTCCCAGTTCTTTCAGCTGTATAGAATGAACGCTCTTGAGATGAAGTTCACTCAGGTTACGGTCTACGGACCGGTTCCATATTTTTGCAAACTCATCCTCCTCGCGCTCTTCTACCTGCCGCTCCATCACACGCAGCCATTTACGGTAAGGCTCTTTTACTCTTACCGCTACTCTTCCGAATATTTCCCCCAGCGGTGCATTGGAGTACTCCAGTTCTCCTTTGAGCATATAAACGATATGCCGGATATAGAGGAGTTTTTCCAGATACCGCTGGAGCTCTGTTCCGTAGGCGATCCCCGCCCCCGTTGTTGCCCCTAAGATCAGCAGGCATCCTATAAATCTCTGCATAGCAGGCTCCCCCGTTCGTCATATACTTCCCGCACCTCCCCGGGCCTTTTCTCATTGCCGAGTATGATATAGCGCTCAAACCTGCGTTCCCTGATCATCCTGCCAAGCACCGGCTTATCCGCCGCCTCAGCCATTGACAGGCCGTGTACGCTGGCAATCATTTTACACCCGCACTGCATGGCATACTCGATAGCATGTACATCCTCCGGAGAACCGATTTCATCTACCGCAATCACCTGGGGGGCCATGGAGCGGATCAGCATAATCATCCCCTCCGCCTTCGGACAACAGTCCAGCACATCCGTGCGCATACCCAGCTGGTTCTGGGCGACTCCCAGATAGCAGCCCCCGATCTCTGAACGTTCATCCACAACACCCACCGTACATCCCTTCACGTACCTGTTTCCGTCCGATATCTGCCGGATCAGATCCCGTATCAGCGTCGTTTTCCCACAGCAGGGCGGTGAAATCACCAGAGTATGGCATACCTGGCGGTTCTTCGTAATATAGGGCAGGACCTTGTCCGCACACCCCAGAATCTCATGGGACATTCTTATGTTTACAGAAGAAATATACTGCAGATTCTTCACTTTATTGCCTTCCAGTATTGCCTTTCCCATCACCCCCACGCGATGCCCTCCTTCAATTGTAATAAATCCCTGTCTCATCTCATGTTCATATGCATACAGTGAATAGTGGCTGATATATTCCAGCGTCTCACGTATCTCCTCCTTGGTGATCAGGTACCCCGCAGGCTCTCCCGAAGGAAGCAGCCTTTCCTCATTGTCATAAACCAGAATAAGAGGCTTACCAATCCGCATCCGGATCTCCTGTACCTTTTCAAAATCCAGCCCTTCCGCCTCAACGGCAGACCGGACCGGTTTCGCAAGCACCTGCAGGACCTGCTGTTTTCTGTTGGCTGTATTCATCTTGTCCACCTCTTTAAACAATATATGTCCCCATCTCAAATTTATGACTTGAAAATCTGGAGTTGAGTGGCAGGGGGTCGCAGATGCAGGCACACATGGGGCGGAAAGACTGTGTTTGCGGGTAAGGGGGAGTAAAGGGAAAAAACAGAAAAACCGGGACAACCTGCACACATCACGTGAAATCCTGATGGATTTCACGCGCTGGGTACAGGAAAATGCGTGATTCGGAATCACGCATTTTGTCCCGGTTTTTCTGTTTTTTCCCTTAACTCCCCCTAACCCGCATCCAGAAGCCTTTCCGCCCCATGTGTACCTGCATCTGCTTGTGTACTCAAATCAGATGGGTTTCTGAACGGGAATGGCTGGGGAGCGTGTCCGACTTATAGGAACGCTTTTTTTGTTGTGTCTTGATAATTTTCCTTTCCTAACCAAAAGCTGCCTAACACTGATACAAATGTCCGCTTCAACCAGGCCACATCCGCCTCTCCCGCCAGAGAGCTACCATGTAGAGGATCATTTAACGCCATGATGCGAGCAGCCTTCCCGGATACACCTGACAGTTTCCGGGGGCTTCTAAGTGCGCGGCTGGAAGTACTAACGGTAAAAAAGCAGAAGCGTATAGCTGAGGATTGATTACGAATCAATCCTCAAAGCGGCCTGAGCTGAGAAATCATCAAGATTTCTCAGTGAATGCCGCCGGGCTATACGCTTCTGCTTTTTTACCGTTAGTACTTCCCCGCAAACGGCCAGCCCCCGGAAACTGTCAGGTGTATCCGGGAAGGCGGCCCCATACCAGCGAACTACTCCGCTACATCTCTCATACTGAAACTAAATCTGCCCATTTTGTCTTTTCCTAAGCAGACTACTTTTACTACATCGCCCAGTTTGAGTACGTCTTCTACTTTGTTGATTCTTTCTTTGGAAATTTTGGAAATGTGTACCATTCCTTCTTTTCCTGGTGCAAATTCGAGGAATGCACCGAATTCTTTGATGCTGATGACTTTTCCTTCGAATACCTGGCCGGCCTCGAAGTCTGTGGTGATGGTTGCTATCATCTTCATTGCCGCATCCATGCCTGCTTTGTCTGTTCCGCAGACGGATACTGCGCCGTCATCTGTAATGTCTATTTTTACGCCTGTCTGCTCAATGATCGCATTGATTGTCTTTCCGCGCTGGCCGACTACATCGCCGATCTTCTGCGGATCGATCTGCATCTGTACGATCTTAGGAGCGTATGGGCCTACCTCCGGCCTTGGCTCTGCAATTGTCTTGTTCATGACTTCATCCAGGATATAGGTTCTTGCCTTCTTTGTCGCGGCGATTGCTTCCTCGATGATTGGCCTTGTGAGTCCGTGAATCTTGATATCCATCTGGATTGCGGTAATTCCCTTGTGGGTTCCGGCAACCTTGAAGTCCATGTCGCCGAAGAAGTCTTCCAGCCCCTGGATATCTGTCAGCACCAGATAATCGTCGTCTGTATCTCCTGTCACAAGACCAGCGGAGATACCGGCTACTGCTGCTTTGATCGGAACGCCGGCAGCCATCAGCGACATACTGGAGGCGCAGATACTTGCCTGCGATGTGGAACCGTTGGACTCAAATGTCTCGGATACCGTACGGATTGCGTACGGGAACTCTGACGCATCCGGAAGTACCGGTATCAGTGCCTTCTCAGCAAGAGCACCATGGCCGATCTCGCGGCGTCCGGGTCCTCTGGATGGTCTTGTCTCGCCTACGGAGTAGGAAGGGAAATTGTAGTGGTGCATATACCTCTTAGAGGTCTCAGCCTCGTCCAGTCCGTCGATTCTCTGTGCATCAGACAATGGCGCCAGAGTTGTCACGGTACAGATCTGTGTCTGTCCGCGGGTAAACATAGCGGATCCGTGGACTCTCGGGATCAGATCAGTCTCTGCAGCCAGGTGGCGGATCTGGTCGATTGCCCTTCCGTCGGGACGCTTCTGATCTTTCAGTATCATCTTTCGTACCGTCTTTTTCTGATACTGGTATACCGCTTCACTCAGCACTGCAAGCCATTCTTCGTTCTCTGCAAAAGCCTCTTCCAGTTTTGCTGTGATCACACGGATATTCTCTTCTCTGGTCTGCTTATCGTCTGTAAATACAGCTTCTTCCATCTCTGCCGGTGTTACAATCGTTTTGATCGCAGCAAACAGCTCTTCCGGCACTGCACAACTCTCATAAGAGTGTTTTGGCTTGCCGCACTCTGCTACAATAGTCTCGATAAATGCGATCACCTTCTGGTTCAGCTCGTGTGCTGCAAAAATGGCATCAATCATCTGAGCCTCCGGCACTTCATTGGCGCCAGCCTCAATCATAATCACCTTTTCCTTGGTAGAAGCAACTGTCAGCGTCAGATCTGAGATATCTTTCTGTTCTGCTGTTGGATTAAATACAAACTCACCGTTTACAAGGCCAACCTGTGTTGTAGAAATCGGGCCGTCAAACGGGATATCTGAAATACTGGTTGCAATTGCGGATCCCAGCATAGCTGTCAGTTCCGGACTGCAGTCCTGGTCTACGGACATAACCAGATTTTCCAGAGTCACATCATTTCTGTAATCCTTCGGGAACAGAGGTCTCATCGGTCTGTCGATGACACGGCATGTTAGTACGGCATTTTCTGAAGCCTTTCCCTCTCTCTTATTAAATCCTCCAGGAATCTTGCCTACAGAATATAATCTTTCGTTGTATTCTACGCTCAGAGGGAAGAAGTCGATCCCTTCTCTCGGCTTCTCGGATGCAGTTGCAGTACAAAGCACTGTTGTATCCCCATAATGCATCAGAGCAGCTCCATTCGCCTGTTTTGCGACTCTTCCGATGTCTACACGCAGAGTTCTGCCGGCAAGTTCCATTTCAAACTTTTTAAACATATCATTCTCCTTTTTTTCTATTCACATAATTCGTGGCAGGAGACTCCGAAACTACTGAAAAACACATTAGAATCCGCTAATATCCTTTTCAGTGGTCTCGGGTTTTACTTTCCTGACCACAATCTTAAATATTATAGCATAGTCGCCCTCTTAAATCAAGAATGAAGTTTTGGGAATGCGCTTGGGGGTTGGCGCGGAGGGGGACGCTGAAGTCAAGGATCTTCCGGCTCCTGGCGGGGCAATGTCTGCTGGTGAAATGTCCTGACACTGCGCGAAGAAGCTGTAGGAGAAAACGGAAGGAAAAAGTAGGTACATGCCGCAGTTGGCCCGAATGCCGATGCATTCGCGCCGCCGGCGGCATCAGAATTTGCCTGGTAAGGCAAATTCTGCCCTTCTTTTTCCTTCCGTTTTCTCCTACAGCTTCTAACGCTCGCTTTATGGACTTTTCACCAGCAGACATTGCCCCGCCAGGAGCCGGAAGATCCTTGACTTCAGCTGTTGCATCCGGGCGGAAGATAAGGCGTCATTCCTTGGAGGGCTTCTTAAGGTGGGCAGCGGATTTGTCTTGGCTTACTTGAGCTATATGCATGTTAGAAGTATGTATGTTGGAGACAGAAGCATACAAATTTCATTTTGGCCTTTTAGTATGAATGGAAATCCCTTAAACAACACGGAATTCACTATCCTTACCAATCAAATCCCGTGAAGCCAATTCCATACGCTGCCCCCGTCTTAGAGGCATCGGGTCGTTTTTTCATTCTGGTCGGATGAGCATAGCCGAGGGGGCTGTAAGCCGCAGGCCTTCCTTCAAACATAAAAAAAGGATCCCCCCTCCCGGGAAGATCCTTGTGGATTTGAGATTATTTTCTTAATCCAAGTCTTTCGATCAAAGTACGGTATCTTTCGATATCTGACTTTTTCAGGTATGCCAGCAGACCACGTCTCTGTCCTACCATCTTAAGAAGTCCTCTTCTTGAGTGGTGATCCTTCGGGTTAGCTTTGAAGTGATCTGTCAGTTCGTTGATTCTTGCTGTAAGAATTGCGATCTGTACTTCCGGAGATCCTGTGTCCCCTTCACTTCTGCCATACTCTGCAATGATTGCCTGTTTCTTTTCCTTTGCGATCATCTTACGTTTCCTCCTTTTATTTTCTTTTATAAAACCGCCTGGCATTAAGTAATGGTTGGAGTGTTCCTATTACCGAACACCGGCTGAATTCATACTTAAATAGTATAGCATAACTCAAATTCTATGTAAAGTAATACTTTTTAAAAGTTTGAATTATTCTTCGTGAAACAACCATGTACACTATTGTATTCTTTCCGTTCTTTCTAACTATTCTTCTTCGTCTTCAAACTCATCATTGTTCTGCGGTTCTAATATAGCAAATGCAATATTGGTCGCATGATCGGCCACACGTTCCAGCCCGGATATAGTATCGGAGAAAATCATGCCTGCCTCTGGCGAACACTTGCCCTTTGTCAGACGCTTTATATGTGCTTTCTGAAGCTTCTTCTCTCTATCGTCGACCTCATCCTCCAGAGCCATGACCTCCTGCATGTGTTCCTGGCTGCGGTTGGAAAACATCTCTAAGGAGTATACCAGTGTTTTTTCCACCAGATCCATCATATCCTGGAGCTGCCGGATTCCTTTTTCACTGAATGTAACATGTCTGTCGATCCTCATCTTTGCAGAATCCGCAAAGTTCTCCGCATGGTCCCCGATCCTTTCGATATCGTTTACAACGTGGAACAGACCGCCTACCAGCATCGCATCTGCGGTAGGAATCTCCATGCTGTTAATCCTGACCAGGTAGTCGGTAATCTCCCTGTTCAGATAATCAATGTACGCCTCCTGCCGGTATACCTCGGCGATCTTTTCCTCATTCAGTGTACAAAGCGCATCCATACCTCTTTTTAGGTTCTCAATCGCCAGGCAGCCCATATGTTCCAGTTCGTAGATACCTGATATAACCGCCGTGGTAGGTGTAATCATCGTACTGTTCCCGATATACTTCAACTCGTACTCATCATCCGGCGAAGCATCTTTCCCCGGTATAATGAAATAAGTTACCCTGACTACCCATTTCATAAACGGGAAGAGTAAAATCACCTCACATATTTTAATTAGGGTATGGGCATTTGCTACTGCCCTGCCCATATTGCCCCCGGATACCTTCATAATTGCATCCGCAATTGGCTGCAGCGCAAACAATAGTACAATGAAAATTGCGACAGATCCGATGATATTAAATAGGAAATGGATCCAGGCCGCCCTTTTCGCATCTTTTTTGCCTCCCAGGCTGGCAAGCAGCGCAGAGACACAGGAGCCCATGTTGCATCCCAGAATAAGATAGAAGCAGATCGTAAACTGTAGAAATCCCTGGGACGCCAGCAGGATTACGATACCTACGGTAGCCGATGAGCTCTGCAGAATTGCTGTTATAGCAAATCCAACCAGGATCGCCGCAAAGGGATTGCTTAATGATTTGAGCAGGCCTACGATATGCGGAGATTCACGCAGGGAAGACATGGCATCTCCCATTGTACTCAAGCCCATAAACAGGATACCAAATCCAAGGATCACTCCGCCGATTTTCTTGGTATTCTGTTTTTTGCTGAACATGAACATTACAACGCCGGTGATCACGAACAGAGGTGCAACATCTGACAAATTAAATGCAATCAACTGTCCGGTGATTGTTGTACCGATATTGGCGCCAAGTATTACCCCGGCAGCCTGATAAAGGTTCATAAGCCCGGAATTCACAAAGCTTACAACCATAACTGTCGTCGCGCTGGACGACTGCACAACTGCAGTGAACAAGATACCGACCAGCATCCCCACAAATCTGTTTTGTGTGAAGAACTCCAGAATTGACCTCATCCGTGCGCCGGCAACCTGTTCCAGGCCGTCGCTCATCATCTTCATGCCGAACAGGAATAATCCCAGTCCTCCCAGCAGCAGAAATATTGTCGTTACACTCATTTGTATTTCCCCTAACTCTTTCTCTAGTTTGTCAAGCTTTTCTCCCGAAAATATGCTTTTCCGGATTGGATATCCCGGTCCACCTGCTGTTTCAGTTCTTCCACAGAACAAAACTTAGTTTCCGGGCGCACGAAAGAACAGAATTCCACCGTAATCTCTTTGCCGTAGGCATCGCCTTTGTAACCAAATACAAACACCTCCGCCAGGAGCCTTGGCTCATCTGTCACTGTCGGCTTGATCCCTACATTTCCAATACCGTGATACCACATGCCGTCCACCAGGATTCTGCAGGTATATACTCCGAATCTGGGCATAATTTTTCGTTCTTTGGGCGCAATGTTCATCGTGGGAAATCCCAGTGTACGTCCCAGCTGCCTCCCATGTTCCACGATCCCCGTCATGTGATAAGGGTAACCCAGCAGCTGATTTGCAAGCATGGCATCGCCTTCTTCCAGAGCTTCTCTCACATAGGTGCTGCTGATTTCTCTGTCCCCATACAGCTCTTTCTCCACAACACCCAGCCGGTAGCCGTACTTTGGGGCCAACTCCGCAAGCATGCCGGCATCCCCCCGCTTGCCATGTCCAAAGTAAAAATCTGTACCCACGACAATATGGGAGGCGTGAAGCGTATTCACCAATATTTTCTCAATGAATGTCTCCGCTTCCATCTCCCTGATTTCCTTCGTAAAGGGGCACTGTATCATACAATCTACCTGCTCTTCCAGATGCTGTCTGCGCTCCTTGTTTGTAAGCAGCGTCTCTTTTTTCATGTCAAATGCAAATACAACGCTTTTTAATTTTTCTTTCTCCGCGCAATCCCTTACCCTGCTGATCAGTTTCTGATGGCCTCTGTGAAGGCTGTCGAATTTGCCCAGAGTAACGGCTGTTTTTTCAGTTTCCTGATAAGAATTAATATCTGTATAGTACCGCATGTCTTTCCCCGTAATTCTTCCTTTATCACTTGCATGGATATGCCTGCTTATTAATCCGATATGAGGAACATCTTCTCAAGCCGGTATTCCTGTTTTTCAGTAAAGTAACGGTAAACACCTATAAACTGTTTGTTTCGGTCGTATACTCTTACAGATTGCCCGTCCGTAAAAACATTCTCTTTTGTCATAAACTCCCGGCGCAGCGGATTTCCGTTATAGGCCAGTGCCTCATACTCCTTTGCCACCACTAATTCAGGCAGATTCAGGAACATGGCATCTACAGGCGTTACAATATCCATAAGCTTTCCCGTTTTTTTATATTCTTCAATCTGAGAGAGCTTCAGGCTGTCTTTGATCTCAAAACAGCTTACCTTTGTCCTTCTAAGGGCTTCCATACAGGCACCCGTCCCTGCTTTTCTGCCAATGTCGTGGCATAGTGTACGAATGTAGGTGCCCTTTGAACACTTAACTTCCATATGTACTCTTGGAAGATCAATTTTGTTTATCTTTATATCGAAAATATGAACCCTTCTTGTTTTCCGTTCTACTTCGATGCCTTCCCGTGCAAGCTCATACAGCTTTTTCCCGTTTACTTTCAGCGCAGAATACATCGGCGGAAGCTGTTCATATTCCCCAATGTACTTTTGTATACACTCTTTTGCAAATTCATCTGTCAGTAACGATGTATCCTGTTCTTCCAGTATTTTCCCTGTAATATCCTGTGTATCTGTCATCTTCCCAAACAAAAGTACGGCCTCATAGGTCTTATTCTTATCTGTCAGCATATCACAGAGTTTTGTCGCTCTGCCCAGACATACCGGGAGAACCCCTTCTGCATCCGGATCCAGAGTGCCGGTGTGCCCTATTTTTTTCTGGCCCACGATCCCTCTGAGCTTCGCAACTACATCATGGGATGTATAACCCTTTTCTTTATATATGTTAATAATACCGTTTACCATAAACCGTTATACCTGTGTCTCTTCCTGATCCAGCTGACGCGCAATCTGGATGCTGACGTTATTGATCACATCGTGGAATGAGCCTTTCATCGTGAATCCCGCCGCTCTTGCGTGGCCGCCTCCCCCAAAATACTGGGCGATTATGCTTACATCCACCTTTCCTTTCGAACGCAGGCTTACTTTATAATTCTGCGTCTCCAGTTCATACATAAAAAGCGCCGTCTCGGTCCCCTGGGTCAGCTTCATCTGGCTGACAATCCCTTCCAGATCGCTCGGCTTCGCTCCGTAAAATTCCATTTCTTTCTTGCTCACGGCGCTTACTATACATCTTTTATCCAAAATCAGAATACTCTCCAGAAGGGCTCTTCCCAGGATCTGATTCTGAATATAGGTCTTTTCATAAAAAGTCTTCTCTATAATATTGTTCCCGTCAATTCCCTTGCGCAGCAATTCTGCCGCAACTTCCATCGTCTCCGGTGAGGTGCAAGAATACTGAAACACACCGGTATCATGCGCGATTCCCATGTAAAGAGCCTCCGCCGCAGATTTTTCAATTTTTTCCTTATCCAGAAGTCCAAATACCAGCTCTGACGTGGAACTGGCATCCGGTACTATATAGTTGATATCCGCAAATGCAGCATTGCTTACGTGATGATCGATGCAAAATGTCTGTTTTGCATTCTGAAACAAGGGCGCGGAAAATCCAAGGCGTTTTTCATCGCCGCAGTCCAGGCAGATGAACAGATCATATTGTTTTCCATCCGGAATGCAGTTTCTAGCCTCTTCCGTCTTCTGAATCAGGCGGTAGGCCTCGGGAATTTCCTCCAGAAATACGTCGGTTTCTATTTGAGGATACTGTTCCGTAAGATACAGGTAGAGGCCCATACTGGAGCCCACACAGTCCCCGTCCGGACGGATATGCCCGCCCAGCGCTACAGACTGTTTTCCCTTCAGTATCTCAGATAACCCAACTCCCAAAGAGTCGTCTGCAGAGTCTGCCTCGCCGGCAGATCCGCATTTTACTGTGGAATAATCTACGCTCATATTATTCAGCCTCGTCTTTCAAATCTCTGGTCAGCTCATCAATCTTTTTACTCATATTTACGCCGTACTCAATAGACTGATCCATGATAAACCGGATTTCCGGCGTGTTTCTCATATTAATAGTCCGGGCCAGTTCGCGCCTGATATAGCCCTCGGCGCTCTGGAGTCCCTTGATTGTATCCTCCTGTGCCTTCGCGTCTCCCAGCACACTGATATATGCTTTACAGGTCTTCAGGTCAGGAGCCACTTCTACTGCTACAACGGAAGTCATCGGCGCCACACGCGGATCCTTGATGCCTCCCCGCAGTATGTTGCTCAGTTCACGCTGAACCTCTGTATTAATCCGTGTATTCTTAATGCTGTTTTTTCTCATAATTGCTCCTTCACATAGCCGCCGTAAACGAAACGGTTTTATTTTCTTTCAATTTCCACCATCTTGTATGCCTCTACAAGATCGCCTTCTTTAATATCATTAAAGTTCTCGAATACAAAGCCGCACTCGTATCCTGTCCTTACTTCCTTCACATCATCTTTAAAACGCTTCAGAGATGCCAGCGGTCCGTCAAAGATTACGATTCCGTCGCGTGTAAGGCGTACGGAACAGTTTCTCTCAAATGTTCCGTCCAGCACGTAGGAACCGGCAATGGTTCCGACTCCGGAAGCCTTGAATGTCTGACGCACTTCTGCGTGGCCGAGTACTTTCTCCTCAAAGATCGGATCCAGCATGCCCTTCATGGCAGCCTCCACATCTTCGATTGCATTGTAGATGACTCTGTACAGTCTCAGGTCTACGCCCTCGCGGTCTGCAATCTCTTTTGCGGTAGCATCCGGCCTTACATTGAAGCCAATGATAATTGCGTTGGATGCGGAAGACAGGATTACATCAGACTCATTGATGGCGCCTACTCCGCCATGGATAATTTTGATGACCACCTCATCGTTGGAAAGCTTCAGCAGGCTCTGTTTCAATGCCTCTACAGAACCCTGTACGTCTGCTTTTACAACGATATTCAATTCTTTCAGGTTTCCTTCCTTAATCTGCGTAAACAGATCATCCAGTGACATCTTCGCCTTGGTATCATCCAGCAGCTTCACTCTGTTCTGGGAAATAAATGTTTCTGCAAAATTTCTTGCCTCTTTTTCGGTCTCGCATCCCACAAATACTTCGCCCGCATTCGGCACATCGTTCAGACCGAGTATCTCAACCGGCTGGGAAGGTCCGGCTTCTTTGACTCTGCGGCCCTTATCATCCATCATAGCCCTGACTTTACCGTGTGCGGAACCCGCTGCGATAGCGTCTCCTACATGGAGCGTCCCCTTCTGTACAAGTACAGTTGCAACGGATCCTTTTCCTTTATCCAACTCTGCTTCGATAATAAGACCTCTTGCAAAGCGGTCCGGATTCGCCTTCAGTTCCATCACCTCTGCTGTCAGAAGAATCATCTCCAACAGATCTGTGATGCCCTCTTTTGTATGTGCAGATACAGGCACAAAGATAGTGCTGCCGCCCCAGTCTTCCGGAATGAGCTCGTATTCTGCCAGTTCTTGTTTTACCCTGTCGATATTTGCGCTTGGCTTATCAATCTTATTGATGGCAACGATAATCTCAATGCCTGCTGCTTTGGCATGGTTAATTGCCTCTACGGTCTGCGGCATTACGCCGTCGTCGGCAGCTACCACCAAAATGGCAATATCTGTAGAGTTAGCCCCTCTCATACGCATGGCTGTAAATGCCTCGTGTCCCGGTGTATCCAGGAATGTGATTTTTTCACCGTTTGCCTCTACTACATAAGCACCGATATGCTGTGTGATTCCGCCTGCCTCGCGGCCAATGACATTTGTATGGCGGATTGCATCCAGAAGTGATGTCTTACCATGATCAACATGACCCATGACACAGACTACCGGAGGACGTTTTACCATAGCGCCTTCGTCTTCTTCCTCTTCTTTGAGAAGTTCTTCAATTACATCGATCACGACCTCTTTTTCGCAGAGAACATCAAATTCCATTGCGATTTCTTCTGCCGTGTCATAGTCTACTTCCTGATTTACCGTAACAACTTTACCCTGAAGGAAAAGTTTTTTAATAATTACGGCAGGTACTATTTTCATCTTATCAGCGAGTTCCTTGATTGTCAGAACTTCCGGAAGCACTATCTGTTTGATCTCTTCTTTCTTCTCAACTGGTTTTGGCTGCGGTTTTGCAACCTCCACAGCAGGTTTCTGGCGTTTTCCTTTTTTGTTCTTGCTGTCAAAGTCACCATCTTTATATTCTTTTTTCTTATAGTCTTTCTCTTTATCCTTTGCTTTATTCCTCTGCACCTTCTGCTGTTCTACTAATGGTGTTGGAATTGCATCTCTGTCATCCCTTCTGCTGTCACGGCGTTCCGTTCCTCTGGACGGGCCGTTGCCTGTGCGCTGGCCTCCTCCTGCATTTCTTCCGCCCTGGCCGCCATAGTTTCTGTCACCGCCCTGGTTATTATAGCTTCTTTCTCCGTTCTGGTTTCTGCCGAAGTTTCCGCCCTGTCCACCGGCCGGCCGCTGACCGCGGTTGTTGTTGTATCTCTGATTTTGGTAACCGGAATTTCTCTGGTCAGAAGAATTGCCGCCATTCTGTCTTGTCTCCTGTGAAGACATGGAACCAGAATTTCTCTGATTGCCCTGATACGGCTGACGCTGACCGCCCTGATAAGGCGGACGCTGGCCTCCCTGCGGACGCTGGCCCTGTGTATTTCCTGACGGGCGCTGGCCTGATGCTGCCGGGCGCTGTGTTGGTGCAGAACCTGCTGGTCGCTGGCCAGAAGTCGTTCCTGACGGGCGTTGTGCCGGTACGGAACCTGATGGACGTTGGCCTGGTGTTGTTCCTGCCGGGCGTTGTCCCGGTGACGTGCCTGACGGGCGCTGGCCTGCTGTTGCTCCCGCCGGACGCTGGCCTGGTGTTGTTCCTGCCGGGCGCTGCGCTGGTGCGGAACCTGCCGGACGCTGGCCTGGTGTATTTCCTGACGGGCGCTGGCCTGATGCTGCCGGGCGCTGTGCTTGTGCGGAACCTGCTGGTCGCTGCCCCGGTGCGGAACCTGCCGGACGCTGCCCCTGATGGCCTCCCTGCGGGCGCTGGCCCTGGCGGCCTCCCTGCTGCATGCGGCTCCCGCTCTTAGAATTTTGCGGACGGAACACCTGCACGATATTCTTCTTTTTAGGCGCTTCTTCCACCGGTTTTGCCGCCTCGGCTGCCTTATCTGCCTCCACAGACTTTCCGGCATCCGTGCCTTTCTTTACATTTTTTCTGATGTCATTTACTACATTGTCTTCCAGCGAACTCATATGGGTCTTCACCTCTACATTCTTCTTTTCCAGCATTTCCATCAGTTCTTTATTGTCCATTCCCAGCTCCTTGGCCAGTTCGTGTACTCTCATTTTTGTCATATTCAACTACCTCCCTTATGCAATTGTATTGTCTTTCGTTTCAAAATGTTTTCGAATTCCTTTTGCAAATCCTTCGTCCAATATCGCCAGAGATGCACGGAACTCTTTTCCCATTGCATGCCCTAAGGTATCTTTATCTGCGTAAAAATAAATTGGAACCTTATAAAATTCACACATATCACGAAATTTCTTTTTCGTGTTGTCCGACGCATCGTCAGCGACAATCACAAGAGCGGCTCTTCCCGACTTCACTTCCTTTTCTGTCATAAACTCACCGCTCACTGTCTTTCCTGCCTTAGTAGCAAGCCCGACCAGAGATAAAGCTTTACTCTGTATCAATCTCATTCATCTCCTTTTCCAGGCGCTCATACACTTCCGCAGGAATTGCCTGCTTAAAAGAACGCTCCAGCCCTTTGTTCTTCACTGCTTTCAAAAAACAAGCGTTTGAGCAGCACAGATAGGCGCCGCGCCCATTCTTTTTTCCGGTAGCATCCAATACAAATTCTTCTTCCGTAGTGCGCAGAACGCGCAGCATCTCTTTCTTCGGCTTCATCTCGCCGCAGCCAACGCATTTGCGCATCGGTATCTTCCTATTGCTCAATTATTCCACCTCTCATAAGGTTATTATTCATCTTCGGTCTCAATGAATTCTATTTCCTCATAGTCTTCAACGGACGGTTCTTCTGTATCTTCCACAAACGGTTCTTCATAGTTTCCTTCATACTCCTGCGGATACGCTTCCTCGTAACCGCCATCGTAGCCTTCTTCCATCATCGCCATCTGTTCCATATAATCTTCAGGAAGTTCTCCTGACTCAATTGCCTGCGTCTCACTCTTTATATCGATTTTATATCCGGTCAGGCGTGCAGCAAGCCTTGCATTCTGGCCTTCTTTTCCGATTGCCAGCGACAACTGGTAATCAGGTACGATTACACTTGCCGATTTTTCATCCGGATCCGCCATAACAGAAATCACCTTGGCCGGGCTCAGTGCATTTTCAATCAATAAAGCCGGGTTATCGCTCCAGTTGATAATATCGATCTTCTCTCCGCGCAGCTCATTGACAACCGCGTTGACTCTTGCCCCGTTCATCCCGACACATGCTCCCACAGGATCTACATTTTCATCGTTAGACCATACTGCCATCTTTGTACGTGATCCGGCTTCACGGGCAATGCTCTTGATCTCCACCGTGCCATCCTTTACCTCTGCCACTTCCGCCTCAAACAGGCGCTTCACGAGTTCCGGATGGGTTCTGGACACCAGGATCTTCGGTCCTTTCGGTGTGTTCTTGACCTCTACTACGTATAGTTTAATTCTTTCAGTCGGTTTAAATATCTCGCCTTTTACCTGTTCATTCTCCGTCAGCATAGCGTCTGCTCTTCCCAGGTTGATGCTGATATTTCTTCCCACATAACGCTGGACAATTCCAGTCACAATATCCTTTTCTTTCTCAAAATACTGATCGTACACAACCTTACGTTCTTCTTCCCTGATCTTTTGAAGAATAAGGTTCTTTGCATTCTGGGTTGCGATTCTCCCGAAAGACTTTGATTCAATCGGGATCTGCGCGATATCTCCGATCTGGAGAGCCGAATCAATCTGTTCCGCATCCTCCAGGCTGATTTCCAATGCCGGGTCAAATACTTCCTCAACCACTTCTTTTTCGGCATATACTGCATAATCACAGGTTTCGCGGTCCATGATCACCTTAATATTCTCAGCCGTCCCAAAATGGTTCTTACACGCACTGATAAGAGAATTCTCGATTGCATCCATCATTGTATCTTTACTGATGTTCTTTTCCTGTTCAAGAATATTTAATGCTTCCAATAATTCTGTATTCATTATTATTTCCTCCTAAATTAAAAATCCAAAGCCAAACGGATAAGCGCAATTTCACTTTTATCAAATACCTGTGTCGTTTCATCCTCATATTCTATCGTCACAGTGTCTTTGTCGTAATCCTTCAATATTCCAACGAATTCTTTCTGTCTGTTGATGGCCCGGTATGTTTTTATCTCGACCTCTTCACCCAGACTGCGTTTAAAATCTTTTTCTTTCTTCAGCGGCCTGCCCAGCCCAGGGGAACTCACCTCAAAAATATAAGTATCTTCAATATAATCCTTTTCATCCAGAATATCCGAGAACTTCCTGCTAACTGCCTCACAGTCATCCACGGTAATCCCCCCCGGCTTATCAATATAAGCACGCAGATACCACGTTCCGGCCTCTTTTACATATTCTACATCCACCAGTTCAAACCCGAACTCCGTAACAATCGGTATCATAAGTTCCTCGGTCTGCTGTTCATACTGTTCTCTTCTCGACACACTAAACTTCCTTTCTCTGCACTGTTTTTAATACTTATTGAACTGCTTATGTTCAACAAGGCAACAAAACTGTTATAATAAGCATTCCGGTCATAAGCGGTTTTGTATAAACTGCGATGCTGCATCTTAGCAACAAAGAAGAGTGAACTTTCGTTCACTCTTCTGCCGGGTTCCTTATGTAACTATCATTGAGTATAACACCTTTTTTTGGTAAATGCAAGGAAGATTTCAAGAAATAACACTGTCCTATTGGCTCCGAGTTACCATTCACGGCCCATAGGCCGCGCATAGTAACGGCTCCGATGCCGTGCAACAGGTACACACCACGGTCTGAACAGTGGCTGCCCATCATAAAATAAGTAACTCTTACAGTTCGAGCATTCTTTCCAATCTATCAACTCTAAGCTTTAAGCTGCCTATTTGATATGACCTGACTTCTGCTCTCAACTGGCTCATTTCTCTCTTTACTTCATGGTAATGTCTTGTACCAATCTCCTGTACTCTGTCTACTTCGGTAAGAACGTTGTTCTCAACTTCCCTTAAGTCGGCTTTGGTCGGCAGCTTAGAAATCACTTTCCATATGCAGGCTATATCGTCCTTCGTTGCCATATTTGCTATGTCGTCTTTCGTTGCCATATTCGCTATGTCGTCCTTCGTCGCCATATTCGCTATGTCGTCCTTCGTCGCCATATTCGCTATGTCGTCCTTCGTTGCTAAATTCATTTTAAATTCATCAAATTTAGCATCCATCATATCCGATATTGCATTTAATAATTCTTTTTCTACCATAAAATAACATCCTTTCGTCGTGATTTTATCCCTTAAATACGCCATATTGTTTGATAAACATACCTTGTACACCAACATATCTTATGTAATTACGCCGTTAGACTCCATCTATGTTTTGACATCCCAACGCAATTACCAGATCATATCCCAAGATCATAAAACAATTATAATATGTGCCGTATTTACAGACAAGCAGTTTGTAGTTCAATTTTATGGCAGTCGCTATAACGTGTTTGTATAAATCAAGTTCTAATTACGGCTCTTTGTCCCCTGAGTATCTCTTCTGGCCTGTCTCAGCCGGTTCAGTGTCACTTCTTTTTCACCATAGACAATCTTCTGTTCCGTTCCTTCTTCAAACAAGTACACGTTCTCCAGCTCATCTTTTTTCTGGAGCTTAATTCCTCTAACGCCAACCGCACCCTTCTTTTTCTCCGGGATTTCATCCGCCGGGAATCGCAGGAAATATCCTCCTTTTGTCTGGAGGACGATATTTTGGTTTTCGGTTACTACGCTGACATGAATCAGTGCATCTTCTTCCTGCAGTTTTGTGGCTGCTATGGTCCGCTTTGCCACCTGGAACTCCGTTCCTTCTACCTTTTTGATCATGCCCTGTTTTGTAGCAAACAGCAGTTTTGCGAAACGCATTTGTTCAGCATCACAGACCATGACGATCTGCTCCTCGCTGCTGGAATAGTTTGTCAGGTTATCAATCGGTGTCCCTTTGTCTCTGAACTTTCCGTAGGGCAGGTCCAGAACCTTGGCCTGATGCATTTTGCCCGTATCGGTGAAAATGCAGATTTTACCGGTGTTCATGCAGTGGACTACGTACTTATTCTCGCTGTCAGCCGCCTCTTTGTTCCGTTCGTAAGTAGTGACATCTATGGTTTTTGCATATCCAAAGCGATCCATCAGAAATACCACTTCCTGCTCTTCTATTTTCTTTTCCTCGAAAACTGCTTCCTCCGCGTTCTCGATTGCGGTGCGGCGTTTTCTGCCATATTCCTTCTTATAAGAATCCAGCTCTTCCATAATCAGATTTGCCATAGAGTCGTAATTGTTCAGTATGTCCTCATAGAGCATAATATTTTTCAGGGTCTCTTCGTGCTCTTTCTGAAGGGCCTCGATCTCCAGGCCGATCAGCTTGTAGAGACGCATTTCCAGGATTGCTGTCGCCTGACGCTCGGTGAACCTTAGAAGGGCGGCCATTTTTTTGGAAATACTTGACTTGAATTTGATGTTCTCGGTCACACCGCTTACCAGGCAGGCACGGGCATCCTTTACAGATTTACTTCCACGCAGGATCTCTATGATCAGGTCGATGACATCGCAGGCTTTGATCAGGCCTTCCTGCACTTCACTCTTTTCCTGCTCTTTGGCAAGCATGGTGGTGTACTTTCTCGTCATCAGCTCAAACTGGAAATCCACATGGTGTTCAATGATTGCTTTGAGTCCCAGCGTCTCAGGTCTGTCATTGGCTACCGCCAGCATGTTTACGCCAAAAGTATCTTCCAGCCTTGTCTTCTTGTAGAGCATGTTTTTCAGGTTCTCAACATCCGCCCCTTTTTTCAGCTCCAGTACAATCCGGATACCTTCTTTCGAAGACTGATTTGAAATGTCCACAATATCACTGGTTTTCTTGGACTCCACCAGCCCGCAGACATCATTCAGGAACTTTCCGATACCGCTTCCGATCATGGTATATGGGATCTCTGTTATTACCAGCAGCTTTTTACCGCCTTTTTGTTCCTCTACCTCTACTTTTCCCCGGACTTTGATCTTTCCCTGCCCTGTCTCATAGATGTTCAGCAGGTCATCTTTGTTGACGACAATGCCTCCGGTCGGAAAATCAGGCCCTTTAATGTATTTCATTAACTGTTTTGTGCTGATCTGGTCGTTCTTCATGTATGCTTTAACAGCATCCAGCACCTCACAGAGGTTGTGGGTGGGAATACTGGTTGCCATTCCCACTGCAATTCCCTCCGCACCGTTAATCAGGAGGTTGGGTACGCGCACCGGGAGCACAAGCGGCTCTTTTTCGGTCTCATCAAAGTTTGGCCCAAAATCGATAATATTCTTGTCCAGATCGCCCAGATAGGCCTCCTGGGTAAACTTGGCCAGCCTGGCCTCTGTATAACGCATGGCGGCAGCCCCATCCCCCTCGATGGAACCGAAGTTCCCGTGTCCGTCTACAAGAATCATCCCTTTTTTAAAATCCTGTGCCATGACCACAAGAGATTCGTATATGGAACTGTCTCCGTGGGGGTGGTACTTACCCATGGTATCGCCTACGATTCGGGCGCACTTCCTGTACGGTTTGTCATAACGGATCCCAAGTTCATACATGTCGTACAGGGTTCTGCGCTGCACCGGCTTCAGTCCGTCCCTCACATCCGGCAGGGCTCTGGCAATGATCACGCTCATGGCGTAATCGATATAAGATTTTTTCATAACCTCGGAATATTCGGTTCTGATAATCTGTGATTCACTACTGCTCATTCTCTATCTCCTCTTACCTATATATCAAGCTCTGCATCCGCAGCATTTTCGTAGATAAACATGCGGCGCGGCGGCACTTCCGTGCCCATCAGCATCTCCGTCACACTGGATGCCATCCGCGCATCCTCGATCTCGACGAGTTTGAGGAGCCTTGTCTCCGGATCCAATGTGGTCTCCCAAAGCTGCTGCGCATCCATCTCTCCCAGACCTTTGTATCTCTGCAGGGTAAATGGGCCTTCATGTGTCTTTCTGTATTTCTCCAACGCCTTATCGTCGTACAGATACTCTTCGTCGCCTTTCTTCGGCATGACCTTATAGAGGGGCGGCATTGCAATATAAACATGTCCCTCATAGATCAGTTCCGGCATAAAACGGTAGAACAGCGTCAGAAGCAGCGTGGATATATGCGCGCCGTCCACGTCGGCATCGGCCATGATAATGATCTTATCGTAGCGCAGTTTGGAGATATCAAAATCATTGCCGTATCCTTCGGAAAACCCACAGCCAAATGCGTTGATCATCGTTTTTATCTCCGCATTTGCCAGCACCTTATCGATGCTTGCCTTTTCCACATTCAGAATCTTGCCCCGGATCGGCAGGATAGCCTGGTAATTCCTGTCCCTGGCCGTCTTTGCAGATCCTCCGGCGGAATCTCCCTCCACAATAAATATCTCGCACTTTTTGGCATCCCTGCTTTCACAGTTCGCCAGCTTTCCGTTGCTGTCAAAGGAGTATTTCTGCTTAGTCAGAAGATTTGTCTTTGCCTTTTCCTCTGTTTTACGAATCTTAGCCGCTTTTTCTGCACAGGAAAGTACCGACTTTAAAGTTTCCAGATTTCTGTCGAAGTACAGAACAATCTCGTCTCCGGTTACTTTGCCGGTGGCTTTGGCAGCATCGGGGTTGTCCAGCTTTGTCTTGGTCTGCCCCTCAAATCTCGGATCCGGATGTTTAATGGATACGATGGCAGTCATCCCGTTACGGATATCTGCACCTGTAAAGTTGGCATCCTTCTCCTTAAGAATGCCTAATTCCCGAGCATACTGATTCATAACCGTCGTAAACGTGGTCTTAAATCCAGTGAGATGCGTTCCGCCTTCTGCATTATAGATATTGTTGCAGAATCCCAGAACATTTTCGTGGAATTCGTTCACATACTGCAGTGCGACTTCGACCTCAATTCCTTCTGATTCTCCTTTATAATAAATCGGCTCATGGAGGGTTTCCTTTTTCTGGTTCAGGTCCTTTATGAATCCGAGGATTCCGTCCGGCTCATGATAGACGATGTGCTCCGGTGATTCCTGCCTTTTATCGTCAAATATAATCGTCAGTTCCGGATTCAGGTAAGCCGTCTCGTGCAGACGGCTCTTAACCTCCTCGGCCCGGAACCTGGTCTTTTCAAAGATCGTATCATCCGGCAGGAAATTAATCTTGGTGCCGGTCTTTCTTGATTTCCCGATGACCGGAAGCAGACCATCCTTCAGTTCGATTACCGGAATCCCCCTCTCATATCTGTCATGGTGGATCTGGCCCTCCCTGCTGACCTGTACGTCCATATAGGCGGACAATGCATTTACTACGGAAGACCCCACACCGTGGAGGCCGCCGCTTGTCTTATAGGCAGAATCGTCAAACTTGCCCCCTGCATGCAGTGTGGTGTATACAATCCGCTCCGCAGACACCCCTTTTTTGTGCATACCGACAGGGACGCCCCGGCCATTATCCTCAATAGTGGCCGAGCCGTCCTTTTCCAGTGTGACATGAATCTGTGTACAGTAACCGGCAAGATGTTCATCAACAGCGTTATCAACAATCTCGTAAATCAGATGATTCAGACCTTTTGTTGAAACGCTTCCTATATACATACCGGGTCTTTTTCTGACCGCTTCAAGTCCCTCCAATACGGCAATACTGTCCGCATCATATGTATTTTTATTTCCCATGTGTCTCTCTCCTTTTTACATTCATTTCATATTATCACAAAATGTAGGGTTATTCAAATAAAAGTTATTCCGTCAGTACATGATGTAGTGTATCTGCCAGAACTTCCATGGCATTCATCATTTCTTCCACCGTATTTGTCTGTGCTCCCGCTTCAACCAAAAGGGATTTCGGTACCAGATGAAGGTTGTATCTGTAGCCCCCCAGATAGATATGTCTCGCGAATCCCGGATAATTGCTCTCGGAAGCAAGCTCCATCTGCAGGGAGAACGCCAGATTATCCTGTATATAAGGATTATAAAGGTAGGCGATGTCTCCATTTGTCCTGGTTCGGCTCAGCCCATTAAAATACATGATTTTCGCCGTCTGTTTTCCGTTTATCTCCGTGACCAGATGGGTGTCTTCCGCTACACCGTCCCGGTGAAGGTCTATGACTACCTCAACCGACGGATTTGCCTCCAGAATCGGACGTATGGATGCCTCCGCATTTTCATAGGCATTACTCCTGTCGAGCTGTCCATTGATAATATCATAAACACCGGTATCATGGATCGTCTCAATTCCTTTTTCATTTAAAAGTTTTGTCAGATACTCGCCCACTCCCACGATACTCGTATTCGTGTCCCCAGGCGTGGAGTCAACAAACGTTTCCTGGGAATGTGTATGGAATATCAGAACTTTGGGGCCGCCCGTACTCTGGTCTATCTTCATGCTTCTTCCCAGAAGATCATCCACATTCAGCTGCTCCGGCCCGATCATCGTGGTACTGTCCACGATATAAAAATTGCTGATCAGATAATCAAAATCCCGCAGCCTTTCAATCGACATGTCGATTGGGGACTGCCCCTGCTCCACGGAAGGTTCCTGAACTGCCGCCGTTTTGTTCCCTATCAGATTACCGTTTTCATCGATCATGTTCTCGTCATTGGCTTGATTTTCCAGAATCTTTGCGATCGTCTCCTCATCCTCCATCACAGAATCATAGGGCTGCTTCTGCTCCACATATTGTATCAGCGGGAGCCATGACATCGCATTTTTCTTGATCCACTGAACGGCCGTGGGTCCCGGATCCTCTTTCAGATAAGCCAGGCCTGGCATGTACATTTCCTCCGTATATTTCAAAACAGCCTCCTGGCTGTCGTATCTCCATTCCTTCATAATACCTTTTCCGCTCATGCAGAGCAGGCAGATACATGCTATCCCTCCGATGGCAGTAAGCACCACCCGTATGAATGCCGATTGCTTCATAAACCGCCTTCTTTCAAAAGTAAAACTCCAGTGACAGATGCAAGGGGGTCAGACCCCTCCGTCGGAGGGGTCTGACCCCCTTGCACACTTTCATATATATGAGCCTTGTTTCCTTATTATGCCTGCCCTGCATTGGTAAACAATATGTTCAGCCCCTCCGAGATGGTATAACTGATCTGCTTTACCATTTCATCTACGTCTTTCGGGGTCATAAACATTCCGTTCAGATGAGGGGAAATCAATTCTTTTACCAGCTCATACTTCTCCGCGGCGCTGTAAGTGCGCAGCACATCTCCCACGCCCTTCAACATTTCAGAGGTCTCCAGCGCGTTGATCAGATTCTCCATCGTGTCATTCACGATAGTTGCCGCATCAACAACCGTCGGAACACCAATACCAATTACAGGAACTCCCAGTGATTCCTTCGTCAGTCCATTGCGGTGGTTGCCCACCCCGGAGCCCGGATGGATACCCGTATCCGCGATCTGCACGGTTCGGTTCAGCCTTCTGCTGTTTCTGGCCGCCAACGCGTCTATGGCTATTACCAAATCGGGGCTGGTCTCGTCCACGACTCCTTTGACAATCTCTACTGTCTCCATCCCGGTCTGCCCCATGACACCCGGTATTATGGCGCTAACCAGATTGGCATGTTCCATTCCCATAGCATATTTCCCGTATTCTTTCACGATATGCCTCGTCACACATAAGTTCTCCACGACATATGGTCCAAGCGCGTCCGGCGTCACCTGACGGTTTCCAAGCCCTACGATCAGAACGGATAAGTCTTCTTTGTCAAGCAATCCCAGTTTCTCTATCAGTTCCTTAATGTAACCCGAAAGTTCTTCCGAGATCTCCCTGTGATACCCTTCATCCGGCACACCCAGATTCGGCGCCTCCACAGTAAGGTAAGTACCGACCGGCTTGCCCATGACCTTGGCGCCCTTTTCTGTCTCAATGCGTACCCGTGAAATACGTATTTCACGTTCCTCATCAAATTCCTCCTCGAGAACAACCCCCTGGACCTCCACGTTGTCTGATTCAAACCGTTCTTTCTCCTCAAGCGCAAGGTCAGTCCTAATACTATACTTTTCCACCATCTTCAAGTCCTCACTTTTCCATAACATCATTTGAATTTACAGGTAGTTTTTGCAATATTTTGAGAAATATGTATTGACAACCCTTGTTCCTTAGCATAAAATAAATGAGTATGTTCCGTTTAAACGTCCGTGTCCGATTTTAACGGAATTATGAATTCACTATTTGAAAATTTCACATATTTGGAGGTGTACAGATTGGCTAACATTAAATCTGCTAAAAAAAGAATTTTAGTTAACGAAACAAAAGCTGCAAGAAACAAATCAATCAAATCTAAAGTAAAGACATCCGTAAAGAAAGTTGAGACTGCAGTGGCACAGAAAGATGCAGCGGCTGCTAAGACAGCATTACAGGCTGCAATCGCTGAGATTTCTAAGGCAGGAAGCAAAGGTGTTTATCACAAAAACACAGTTGGAAGAAAAATTTCCCGCTTAACCAAAGCAGTTAACGACATTGCTTAATAGATAAAAGCAAGACATCCGCTCCCGTCAGGCGGGTGTTTTTTGTGATATAGGAAATCCCAAAGGAATTTCCTATATCACAAAAAACACCCGGGGGATACGCATGTATTAATAAAGGAGGCGCCCATACAATCATGGGCGTCTCCTTTCTGCGTCAATATTTCACTCTCAAAAAGATTTTCGTTCAGATTCATTCAATATCGCTGTTCTCCGCCCCGGACAGGCTTCCAGCCGCCTTTAAAGCTTCGAATACCCAAAACTATTAATAATGCCTTCCAACTTTTGACCGGCCTTGCACATCGGGCATTCATAGGACCTATACACATGATAGTCCGGCAGATCAGAGCTGGTAAAGATGGTCTTTACTTCCAATCCCGCCACCTTTGAGATCGCACTGAATACCGCACAGATCCCGCAGACCGTGCCCCCATAATAAAGCACCGACTCTATCGCCTGATAGGCAAGCGCCCCGGTTGCCAGGGAATCCGTGAGAATCAGCACCTGCTTTGCCTCAATCATTCTCTGATTGTTATCCCGAAACAGGATCTGCCCTGAGGAATCAAATTCCGGCGTTACGACAGAGATATTATTGCCGCCGCTCAGGGATGCATGCACGCTGTCCGACAAAGCCTCCGCCATAAATGCGCCGATCACTTCGGTATTCTTGAGGCAGACAATCGTGTCTATCAAAGTATTCGTCATGTATTCTGCCGCCAGCGTCCTGGCCGTCTCCCGTGCATTGTTGTGACGGGTCTTTACCGTGGACATATCAATATATGTATTCACATGGGAATGTCTCGTCGCAAAATGGCCGCTCATTATTTTAATGCGGGCTTTGGGATTCTTCGTTGACCGAAGATTGGATAGTCTTTCATCCATACTGTCATCTCCTTTCTGATAAAATAGAAAACATCCGTGTTATTGTTGTTTTTATTTTACCACACCGGCTCAAAATATGCAGTATAATGGTTGTATTTCAGGTAATTTTCTGAAAATATTATCGCTATGCACGGCCTATGTGCCGCGCATGATAACAAAATAGCACATAACCGTTCGGCCAGTCCGAAACTGTTATAACTTCGTTTCCTTTTTCTTTAAGGAAGGCCACACGGTAATCAGCATTGTCACGAAACTGGCCGTTCCGCCAATGACATTGGACACTGGCTCCGCCCAAAATACTCCCGCTGTTCCCAGATTTCCTATCAGCGGCAACAGTAGGGTCAGCGGAATTACAATGATTACTTTCCTGAACAGGGAAAAGAAGACCGCCTGCTTTGCCCTGTTCAAAGCCACATAAGTGGACTGCCCTGCAAATTGCAGTGACATCATGAAGATTCCGCAGAAATAGATCCGCATAGCAGGTATACCGGCTCTGATCAGTTCCTCCTCTTTTGTAAAAAGCCGCAGGAAAAATGCAGGCTCGAAAAAGAGAACCGCCCACATCAAAAAAGTAAATACAATCCCGCACCAGGACATGAACTTGATAGCCGACTTCACTCTGTCATAACACTCTGCCCCATAATTATATCCGATCACAGGCTGAGCCCCGGAAGTAAGTCCCATGATGGGCATTGTAATAATCTCCCGGACGGAATTGATTACCGTCATAATTCCCACATACAGATCCCCGCCATAGCGATGCAGCGTAGCATTGCATACGATCTGTACGGCCCCGTTCGTCACAGACATCACAAATCCCGATGTTCCCAGCGCCGTAATCTCCTTTACCAGTTTTTTATCCAGACGCATGGAGTCACGGTTCAGCTTCAAAATTGTCTTTTTACCCGTCAGAAAACGCATCACCCAAAAGGCAGAAAGCCCCTGGGATATCACAGTTGCAATGGCGGCTCCCCGGACACCCATCTGGAATACAAAGATCAGAATAGGATCCAGGATAATATTCGTGATTGCACCCAGAGTGACTGTCAGCATCCCGATCTTACCAAACCCCTGTGCATTGATGAAATTGTTCATCCCCAGGCTGATCATCACAAACAATGTTCCGCACAAATAAATGGTAATATAAGCATCTGCATAGGGAAATGTAACTTCACTTGCACCAAACAGATACAACAAAGGCTTTTTAAACAGCAGGCACCCAGCCATTAAAACCACTCCCGAAAGCAGGAGCATGGAAAAAGAATTGCCCATTACTTTTCTGGCCTTCTCCTCCTCATGGCCGCCCCGCGCAATCGAGCACAGCGGCGCCCCGCCCATTCCAAACAGATTGGCAAAAGCCATAATAATTGTGATCACTGGCAGCGCCAGGCCGATTCCCGTGAGCGCCTCCGCCGAGGTATGCGGGATATGGCCAATGTAGATTCTGTCCACAATACTGTACAGCACATTGATCAGCTGGGCCAGCGTCATGGGCAGTGCCAGGCCCATAATATTACGCGCAATACTGCCCTGGCTGAAATCATTCTTATCAGTCAAAAAAATCTCTCCTCGCCAAATTACAGTAACGGAAAACCCCGGCACGTCTTTAGAAACGCCGGGGTCTATATCCTATGATTACTATGCTGTCTCTTTGATTAGTTATTGATCAACTTATCTTCATCGCTCCAGCTGTAAAGTTTTCTTACTTCCTCACCGATCTTCTCTGCCGGATGTTCTGCTGCAAGCTTTCTCATTGCTCTGAAGTGAGCCTGGCCGCCTGCGTCGGACATATCAAGCAGGAATTCCTTTGCAAAAGATCCGTCCTGGATATCACTAAGAATCTTCTTCATTGCTTTCTTGGTATCTTCCGTGATAATCTTTGGTCCTGTTATGTAATCGCCGAATTCAGCCGTATTGGAGATAGAATATCTCATTCCTGCAAAGCCTGACTGATAGATCAGATCTACAATCAGCTTCATCTCATGAATACACTCGAAGTATGCGTTTCTCGGATCATATCCGGCCTCGGTCAGTGTCTCGAAGCCTGCCTGCATCAATGCGCATACGCCGCCGCAGAGTACTGCCTGCTCGCCGAACAGGTCTGTCTCCGTCTCTGTTCTGAACGTAGTCTCCAGTACGCCGGCTCTGGCACCGCCGATTCCCAGCGCATATGCAAGCGCTTTATCCAAAGCCTTGCCCGTTGCATCCTGCTGTACAGCCACCAAACAAGGTACACCCTTGCCAACCTGATACTCACTTCGTACTGTGTGTCCCGGTCCCTTCGGTGCAATCATAGTAACATCTACATACGGAGGAGGTACAATCTGGCCGAAGTGGATTGCAAAACCGTGTGCGAACATCAGCATATTGCCCTCTTCCAGATTTGGCTCGATATCTTTCTTATACATTGCAGCCTGTTTCTCATCGTTGATCAGAATCATGATGATATCCGCTTTTTTAGCTGCCTCAGCGGCTGTAAATACTTCAAATCCCTGTGCCTCTGCTTTTGCCCAGGACTTACTTCCTTCATACAGACCGATGATCACATTGCAGCCTGATTCTTTTAGATTCAGTGCATGTGCATGGCCCTGGCTTCCGTAACCGATAATTGCGATTGTTTTTCCTTCCAGCATCGAAAGGTTGCAGTCTTCCTGATAATAAATTTTTGCTGCCATCTTGATATTCCTCCTAATTCCTCTTTCATCAATGTGCTTTCGTGTGCATTAACTGATGATAAATTGCTTTTTATATGAGTTAAAGGCTGTCAGCCTCTAGCTTCCCGTCCCTATGTACTGCCTGTCAGTCTATAAATGTGACATCCTTGATCCCACGCGCAAGCCCCGTGATCCCCGTCCTTGCCAGCTCCAGTATCTCATAGCCGTCGAGCAGGTTCAGAAACGCTTCCAGCTTGGACTGGTTCCCTGTCAGCTCGATCATCATAGATTCCTTCTCAACATCAACGATCTTGGCCCTGAATATATCTGCGATGGAAATCACTTCCGGCCGCTGTGCTGCGCTGGCACGAACCTTCACCATGATCAGCTCCCTGTAAACGGATTCACCGTCCTTAAGAACCTTGATCTCAATAACATCCTCCAGCTTGCGGACCTGCTTTTCTATCTGGGACAGTATCAGTTCGTCTCCGCTTGCAACAACCGTAATCCTTGTGAATCTGGGATCGGCCGTCATTCCTGCCGTAATACTGTCAATACTGTATCCCCTTCTGCTGAAAAGCCCAGCAATCCTGCTTAGTACACCCGGATTGTTGTCAACCAGCAATGAAAAAACCTGTCTTCTCATATGCTTCCCTACTTTCCTGTCTAACTTCAGAAATGCAAAAACAGAGTGCGTTCTGTTTTTTAATAATATCAAGTTCCCATTTCTTTGTCAAGAGATTTTCATAATTTCCTGTGATTTCTTACAAATTACAAATCGTTCTCATCGGTACGGCCGTCTGCGTCCCGCATATGTTCCCATTTCTGCATATACCGGATCACGTCTCTCACCTGCATAAGGTTGCGCACGTCTTTCATGGGAATATCCGTATCAAATCTCTCCTCGAACGCGCATACCAGATTGGCCACATCCATGGAATTCAGCGCCAGGTCATTTACAAACTCGGTGTCCATGGTCAGCTTCTTCACCCCTGTCACCTCTCTTACGATCTCTTCTACAAGGAGCAGCATTTCCTCCTCTGTCATACCGTCACCTTCCTTCTCTGGATTTTCTGCATGGAGGTCTTTTTAAATTCAGACTCGGACAGCTTTACAGACTGGATTCTCTTATAGACCGGCAGTTTTGCATTCAACTCCGCAATGGACTCCTGTATACTTTCCAGTATCCTGTAATTGTCTGTCTCACTGGTCTTCTCCGCGTCCACGCAGACCAGTGCGGAAAGCTTCACCTCATCCAGTGCATTTCCCGTACTTGCACCGTACACCATTACTTCTTTCACAAGAGGAAGTTCCTGGATATAAGCTTCCAGTTCCTCCGGAACTACCTTTTTTCCATTATTGAAAACGATCAGGTTTTTCTTTCTCCCGCAAATATAGAGAAAGCCTTTTCTGTCCATATAGCCAATGTCCCCTGTATGGAACCATTCATCTGTAAAACTTTCCTCCGTAGCGCCCGGATTCTTATAGTATTCTTTAAATACAATGGGCCCCTTCACCAGGATCTCCCCGTCTGCCAGCTTTAATTCCACCCCCGGAAGCGGAAGGCCGACGGAGTTGATTCTGTTTTGTCCCCGGATGCTGTTGCTTATCAGTGGACTGCACTCTGTAATTCCATAGCCCTGAAGCACGTCAATACCATAAGCTGCAAATTCCTCTGCTATCTTTTCATTCAAATGCGCTCCGCCGCAGCAGATCGTCTTCAGCTGATCCCCCAGGATCAGGTCCATGCCGTTGACCTTCACGGTTTTTTTTGTAAAGATTCCTTTTTTATATTTTTCTACTGCCTGGGCTGTCTGCTCACGGATTCCCATATTTTCCTGTATTCGGTGAATTTCTTTGAGCAGATTTTCTAAAATCAGGGGCACCGCCATGAGAATACTCGGCCTGTAAAGCCTGATGTCGCGGAACAGCGTTTTCAGATTTCCGTTGATGCAGATATTCTGGCCGTGCGCGATCATATCCAGAATCCCGCATCCCAGGGAATATGTATGGTAAAGAGGAAGCGGATTGAACATCCTGTCCTCCAGCTGTACCGAAGCCTGACAGCAGCAGGCATCATACATCATATTATAATGGCTTAGTACAACGGCTTTGGAAACACTGGTTGTTCCTGACGTATAAACAATTGCCAGCGTTGTATCCGGCCCGATGTCCTGGGCAAATGAAAATCCCCGGATCTGTTCCTGCTCCACCTTTCTTCTGCCTTCTTCTATCATCTCCCTGATTCCGGTGTCCATGCAGATCACGCGTTCTTTTTTCCATCCCTGAAATGCATCTTTAAAATCTTTTTGCACTACCGCGTAAGAAGCATCCGCAAATTCAGCCAGATTCAGGATTTCTTTCTCCGGCTGTTCCACGTCGATCGGGACTCCCACGGAACCGATGCAGCCGGCCGCACAGAATGCAGCAATCCATTCGTAAGTATTTTCTCCCACCAGGGCAATGTGTTTACCCGCCATTTTTTTCTGCACCATCATATAGGCGGCTCCCTGCACATCTTTTACAAATTCCCGGTAAGAAACATCCCGTTGGGTACCCGCTCTGTCGAAAGACGTGATAGCCGGTCTCTCTGCATATGCATCCTGCACGTCAAGCAGGCACTCCTGCAGTGTTTTATATAGTTTTACCTGTTTATAAATATTCTTCTGCTCCATAATTTTCGTTTCTTCCTTTATTTTCATCATAAGTCCATCGCAGCTGCTCACTGATTGTATCATAGTCCTTCAGCACTTCCAGAAATACATCCACATAATGGCCGTCAAACTGGGCTCCTTTTCCCTCTTCCAGCTGGCTCACAGCCGCTGCAAATGAGAGTTTTTTTCTGTAATGACGGTCGGACATCATCGCGTCAAATGCGTCCGCAATTGCTATAATCCTGGCCTCCGGCGGAATCTCTTCCCCCTTCAGTTTTCTGGGATAACCCGTCCCGTCATAGCGCTCATGATGCGCACACACAATCTCTCCCGTATTGCTGAACATCTCCATACAGGACAGAATATTGGCGCCCATGCCGGGATGCTTTTTGATCTCTCTGAATTCCTCCTCGCTTAGCCGTTCTGGTTTGCTAAGCACTGCGTCCGATACACCGATCTTCCCAATGTCGTGCAGAAGTCCTGCCACCCTGACCCGTTTCACAAATTCCGGGTCACATTCCAGGCGTTCCGCAAGTTTCACCGCGTAATAGGATACCCGGTCGGAATGCCCTCTTGTGTAGATATCCTTGGCATCCACCAGCAGCCTGAGCGCCTCTACCGTCTGCATATAGCTGTCCATCAGCCGCTTATTCATGCCTGAGAGCCTCTTATTGTTGGCATTTAACAGCATTTTCAGCAGTGTATTGTGAAGGGCTGTGGATACCTGCTCCGCATACACCGACAAGAGCGCCTCCAGCGTGGTATCCGGTGCCGTCCCGGTCTTCGCTCCCATGACACCCAGGATGATCTCCCGTTTCCCAAGAAGAGGCACAAGCAGGACTCCATTATGAAAGATAATCCGCTGCTCCGCCATACTCTTTCTGACGTGTTCTACAATTACCGGGAAATCCTCATTCTCAAACTCAAAAAACGGCTTATCGTAAGAGCCGGCCCCTCGGTATATATCCGCCGGCAATTCGGCATTTCCCGGATCCGTCAGTACACCATCCGGTTTCACCCACACAAAACCATCACCTGTCTGTACCAGAGCCTTCAACTCCTTCAGCACCTGCCCGCACAGCTCATCGACAGGCACCATCTGGTGCAGGTGGGGTATCGCGTCCAGAATGCTGGACAGCCCGTCCTGATACCGGTAGATCGTATTGATATGCCGAATGCATTTCACACAGCTTTCCACAAGAAGTTCCAGCTGGTCATACCGGCTGCTCTTCTCACAGTATCCCTGAATCTCCAGTTCACGGATCGTATTTAACGGCGGCGCCAGCTCTTTATGCCCCGTCAGCATGATTACATAGATTCTGTTATCGAACTTTCTCAGCCGAGCAACCACCTCATCCCCACAGATCGGGGACATGATAAAGTCCAGAATCAGAATATCATAATGGCCGTTCTTCAGCTGTTCCAATGCTGTAAGCGGATTTTCCTGTGTTTCTACTTCGTAGCCTTTTGTGCGGAAATTGGCACTCAAAGCATCCAGAATATTTCTGTCATCGTCCAGAATGAACATTTTAAAACCATTTTTTTCTTTTCCAGCTCTGTTCTTCCGCATTCCCTTTATCCTCTCTCTTCTTCCTCTATTGGAAGCTCGATATAGAAGGAGGCTCCTCCTTCTGCGTGATTCTCACCCCATATTCTGCCGCCGAACCGTGCCCGTATAATCTCCGCCGAGCTGTACAGGCCCAGTCCGGTTCCTTTCGTTCCCTTTGTTGTGCACATTGAACGGAACAGTTTTTCCCTCACATCTGCAGAGATGCCCGTTCCATAATCCTTCACAGCAATGTAGACACTGCCGTCCTTTTTCCAGGCCTTAAGTTCAACGTCTCCGCCCTTCCCCTCCATGGCATCACATGCATTGTCCAAAAGATTATTGACTACCTGGACCAGATTATTGATATCCCCCTGTATCACAGTGTTCTCTGAAAGCCTGTTATCCGTGATCAGCCTGCATCCATTTTTGACCAGCTTACCCTTCAGAAACATTTCCACTCTTTTGAACACTTCATCCATTGTAAAATCCTCCTCCGAGGATGTACTTAAATTTGCAGCCATACCCTTTACCGTCGTTATGATGTCTGACATATAAGCACAGCATTCTTTAATCCTTGCCAGCCATCCATCCATCTCCCCGGCGATTTCCTGATGGTCCTGAATCGTCACCTCCGGATCTCCCACACTCTGGGAATACTCTCTCACTAAATCTTCCAGAATCGTTACATCCCCCGATATAGCCATAATTGGGGTCTTGAGATTGTGGGAAATACTTCCAATCATCTGCCCAAGTGAAATCAGGCGCTCCCTCTCCATTGCCCGGCTCAGATTCTGCTGCTTTCTTTTCATCTCCTCTTTCAGCTTTGTCACATCCCGGAACATTGCCAGGACACCGGCCATGCTGTGCTTGACAAAAATGGGCGTTAGTTCTACCGAATAGTAGACCTTGCCTTCTTCACACAGAATCGCCTGTTCATAAGAGATGACATTTACAGACTGTTTGCAGACATCAAAAAAATTAAGCAGATTGTAAATCACATCCCGTTTCCGCTCCTCCAGTCCCTCAACCACCTGGTTCAAATAACTGTTGATTTTCATTTTATACTGTTCCCCGAATACTTCATCAAATGCAGCATTTGAGTAAATAATGCATCTGTCGGAAGAAAGAATGACGTACCCTTCCGACACATTATCTACCATGCTTTCCAGGGCTACCGGTTTGATATTCAGAAAATTCAGGTAATACACGGCAATTCCATGACACAATATCGTGACCAGAAAGGCCAGCGGAGTGGCAGATATCGGCAGGTCTACAATTTTAAGGGTTGCCAGAAGATTCGTGAAGAACGGAACAAACAGCCCTCCGATAAACAACCCCACCTGTCCCCATACGCTTCTGCTCCTGCGCCTGATTCCATATCGGAACATGAGGATAACTACGATAATGGAATAAGCATAATACTGCAGCCCCGAGATGATAAACAGAGGCCCAAACCTTACTTCCGATGCATAGATAGAAAACTGTCTGTAAAACAGATGGTGCAGAGGATTCGTAAATACAACGAGAGACGAGAGCACCGGCAGTGTATATAAAAACCAGTAATGCCGCGGTATCTTCACCTGATTTTTCGTAAAAATCAGGGAAATCAGAAGTATAGTCATAATGAGCATAGCGGAACAGGCACATGTAATTGCATCCATGACCTGCAGCGCCGCCATATTCTCGGTGTACTCCATCCCAATGATTGCCAGCAGCCAGATCAGCAGAAATCCGGCCGAGGAAAGGTAAAGCTTCTGAACTGCCGACAGCCTGCCCTTCATCAGACAGCTAACTATGAAAAAGCCCAGTACTGCTGCTGATATATCCAGTATATGTCCGGCTATTGTCATCACCGCGCTTCCCTCCCCTCTTCTTTGGTAAAGCACAATTTCATTTTCCTGAGATCCGGCTTGGGCCACCAGAAATCCAATGCAGCCAGTGCTTCCTGTGAAAAAGCCGTGTCAGACTCTACATCGGCCTCCCTGCTCTGCAGTTCAAACCAGGTCTGTGCCAATGCCTGGATATACGGAGAGTCCGACTGCATGCTCTTTTCCACTAATACCCCTGCGAACGTCTCTGCATCCGTTATCTGTACAGGTCCGCACGCTTCCGCCAGACTGCCGATTTCAATCTCGTTGGGACTGCAGATATGATAGGCGGACTTTGTCGTTTTGCTCAGCCTTACAACCGCCTCAGCCGCCAGATTGACCGGAGTCACCTCCAGCCTTTGATGGTACAGAACCTCCGGAAGCATCCCTAATTCTATCATCCCTTTGACCAGCCTGTAAAATGCATTCGATTCCGGATTTTTTTGGAATTTCCCGTCAAAGGAACTGCCGACCAGCCTTCCGATCCGGAAGATGTTGGCGCCAAGCCCTTTCCGTACTGCATCATCCACCAGTTTCTCCGCCATGATTTTACTCTTGACATAGGGGTTCTCCCACCAATTCTGGCCGATATCCAGATCCTTCTCCGTCAATGCTGCTCCCCGTTCCTTTGTCCGGGCCGTCTGCATCCCTGCAACACTGATTGTGGATATATGCATTACCGCCGCTTTGGAAGTCTCTGCGAAGCGGAGCACCTGCCGGGTACCCTCAACATTCGTGCTGATGAGCTCTTCTTCCGGCGCATAATGCCGGACGTCCGCCGCACAGTGGAATACCCGCGTGACACTATGCAGCATTTCTTCATAAACGGATGGATCCGCCCCAAATTGATCAGCCGTCAGTTCTCCGTCAAATGCATGAATCCGATCCTTATATTTGTCAAGATACCCGGCGCCGAAGTAATAATTCATGCTTTCCTCCAGCCGGATATTTCCCCCTCTTACCAGACAGTACATTTCCTCATTGCCGTATTCCAGCAGTTTTTTTAATATATAACTTCCAAGATAACCTGTGCAGCCAGTCAGTAATATATTCCCGGGCCTGCACATCTTTTCTTCCTGCTCTGAAAGCACATCCGGCAGTTCCCAGCGTGCTTCTTTTTGTGCTGGCAGCGCCTGTTCCCTGTCTTTCCCTGGCAAGACGCAAAGCATTTTTTCCTGCTCCCCCAGCGTAGGACAACGGTAAAAATCGTTGATGCCAAAATCATACTCTTTCTGGTGATAACGATTTAAAATAAGAATTGCCTGGAGCGAGGTTCCGCCCTGTTCAAAGAACGATACGTCTCTCAGCGGCTCCCGTCCCAGCACTTCTTTCCATAACTCGGCAATCCCCGATACACAGGCTCCGGCCTCATGCACTTCAGCCTCAGTCTCCGCCAGTTTTTTCAGATCCGTCTTGCCGCTGGCCGTTCTTGGTAATTCCTCAAGCACTTGGATCTCTGAAGGAATCATATAGTCCGGAAGTTTCTTCTTCATATAAGCCCGGAGTAATTCTTCCGTATATCCCTCCGATTTGACTACCGCGGCCCTGAGGAAGTGAACCGCGCCCTGATGCAGGACAGGCACGGCGGCGGCCTCCTTCACCAGCCCCGACTGCAGCATAATCTGCGCAATCTCCAAAGGCTCGATCCGATGCCCGTTCAGTTTAATCTGAGTATCCACCCGTCCAAGGCACTGCCAGTTTCCATCGGCCCTGAGCCTGCCCCTGTCTCCGGTCCTGTACATCTTTTCTCCTTTGATATATGGATCCGGCAGAAAGACCTGATCCGTCAGGTCCTGACGGTTGATATACCCCGGTGACAGGCATTCCCCGGCAATATAGATTTCCCCGACGGCTGTGGGCGGCACGGGGCGGCGTTCCTCATCCAGCAGATAATACCGGCAGTTTCCGATGGGCTTTCCGATATGGATACTATTCTCATCCGTAATATCTCCCTGGCAGTTGTGCACGGAAGTCTCCGTTGGACCATAAATATTGAAGATCCGGGCATCTGTCAGACCGTTCAGCCTGTCTTTTAATTCCATACTCCACGGTTCACCCAGAAGGATCACCCGGTGTATCCCGCGCAGTGCCCTGCAGAATGCCTCATCGCCCAGGCACATCTGGATTCTCGACGGCGTCAGCTGGAGCACAGTAACATGGTCACGCAGGATCCGCTCCGCCATCTTCCATGGAAGCAGCATCTCCTCCTCATCGGCAACACTGACCGCGTAACCTTTTCCAAGCGCCAGTATCGTCTCCGTCGTAAACACATCAAAGACACAGTTCGATGCACACAGGATCTTTTCCTCCCTGCCTCCCAGCAGAGGTTCCAGGTGCGCCAGCAGATTTGACAGGGATTTGTGACACATAACCACGCCCTTCGGCTTCCCTGTGGTTCCGGAAGTAAAGATCACGTTTGCCGCATCCTGGGCTCCATGCTCTGCAGCCGGTACTTCCAAAACAGATTCCGCTTCTCGTCCATCCCAGACCAGTTCCCTGCAGGGCAGATCCCCCAGAACCAGTTCCTGCTGTCCATAAAGCACCAGCCTGACATCTGCCTGCGTCAGCATGTAAAGAATCCGCTCCTTTGGAAATTCGGGATCGATCGGGACATAAGCCGCACCGGCTTTCAGAATACCGAACATAAAAACTGGCAGCAGACCCGTTCTCTTCGTAAGAAAAGCCACCTTATCTCCCAGGCCGATTCCCTCAGTCCTCAGAATTCCCGCCAAAACATCGGTCTTCTCCTTCAGCTCCCCAAAAGAATAACAGGAATCGTTTCCCCAATGTACAGCAGTCCGCTCCGGATCCGCATAGGCATAATAATCGGCGGCCTGATCCACCGTTGTCGCATCATAAGGCGTCCTGAGGCGCACGGGCTGATCCAGCAGTCTGTATTGATCCGCCTTATCCAGCATGGTGAACTCTGAAAGCAGCGCCTCCGGATTTCGGAGCACTTCCTTAAGCCCCTGCAGATAACACCTGCTGTAAAATGCGATCGTCACCTCGTCAAACAAACTCCTGGCGTACTCGAACCGAAAATGATATCTTCCCTCCAGATGCACGGCCTCCAGATTCAGATCCATCTTCACGGCATGTGTATTGCCGGGGATGTAGCTAAGCTTCGCATTTCCGATCGATATATCCCCGCTTTTCAAAGGCGTCATGGTAAACATCACGCTAAAAAGAGGATTCCTGTCTCTAGTCCTCGACGTTTTGGCAATTTCCAGCAGTTCTTCCAGGGTAATTTCCTGATGATCCAGCATCCCCGAAACCGTCTGCTTCACCGAATCCAGGTACGCTGTGAATGTTTCCTTAGGCCCGGCCTGCATAAATACCGGAAGAGATTGGACAAACACGCCGGTCATCTCCTCCATATGCTGCCGGCGGCGGCCGGAAAACGGCGTCCCTGCCACAACTTCCGTGCTTCCGGAATACCGGCTCAGGAAAAGTCCGTAGACGGCAAGAAGGAGCACAAAGGGTGTAACATGCTGTTCTTCACAGAAGCCTGCGACCCTCTCACTCAGGGACGGGGAAAGATCAAACTCGTACTGCCCCCCTGCCCCGTCAAATACAGGCGGCCTGGGTCTGTCGGGCGTAAGCTCCCGCTCCGGCAGCTTATCCGGCAGCTGTTTCCGCCAGAATGCCCTGCACGGATCTTCTTCCTGGCTGATCTTCTCGCTGACCCACCAGGCATAATCAATATAATCCAGCTCCGGCATGGAAACCGGCAGTTCCTGATAATACTGGTTCAGCCGGCCCAGCAGAAGCTGGCTGCTTAAGCCATCGGAGATGATATGGTGCATATCCAGCAGCAGATATGGTTCATTGTCCGGCAGCTTTAGCATAGCCGCCCGAAGCAGCGGTCCTTCCGTCAGGTCAAAGGGCCTGACAAAGCCTGCCATTGCCTCCTCTGTGCTGCCGCACTCCATCCACTGCATCCGAAACTCCGTTCCTGGGCTGACTCTGGCAATTACCCGGCCGTCTTCTATATGAAATGTAGTCCGCAGAGAAGTATCCTCCTCTATCATCCTGACAAATGCGCGCTCAAGCCGCGGATAATCCAGCCATTCGCTGAGATGGAACGCGGTTGGCATATTGTAGCCGATCTTCGTCTCATCCAGTTGATGCATAACGTAAAATCCTGCCTGTGACGGTGTCACCGGATACCAGTTCCTCTCCGAAGCTCTCCGGATCTCCGCACGCTGTACTTCCGGACGGATCTCTCTGCCTCTGATGAGATTGCCCAGCCGTCTCAGTGTTGCATTCGCGTACAGCTCCTGTACGGTAATGCTCCGGGAAAACTGTTTTTCTACTTCCAGAAGCATCAGCACGGCATTCAGTGAATCCCCTCCCGACATAAAATAATCGGAATGAACGTCCAGTTCCTCCCGTTCCAGTACTTTCCGCCAGACAGCCAGCAGTTTTTCTTCCACTTCATCGGCCGGGGAATCCCCGCCGCCTGTTAATACAGGCTTCTCAAGGGCCGTGAAATCGATCTTTCCGTTATTGTTCAGCGGAAAAGCATCCACCCTGGCCACCGCCGCAGGCAGAAGATACCGCGGCAGATAATTGGCGGCAAATGTAAGCAGTTCGCTTTCCGTAAGCAGGGCATCCCCTGTATAATAGGCGATCAGCCGGTTCTCCCATATCCCGGCCGCAGCGGTCTCTACCTTCTCATGCCGCATGAGAACGGATTCGATCTCGGAAAGTTCAACCCGGTGTCCGAGCAGCTTTACCTGGTCATCCCTTCTGCCCAAATAAAAGATTTTACCGTCTTTTGACCATTTACCAAAATCCCCGGTTCGGTACATGCGCCCGCCGTCCCGGAAAGGATCGTTCATAAACCGCTCTTTAGTAAGCTCTTCCCTGTTGTGGTATCCCCTCGCCAGACAATCACCGGCAATATATAGTTCTCCGACGGATCCCGGGGGAAGAGGATTCTGGAATTCATCCAGTATATAGATCCTGCAGTTCTGCAGGGGCCGGCCTATATGTACGGACTCTCTGCCGTTTACCACATCATGGCTGACCGCGACTGCCGCCTCGGAAGGGCCATACTGGTTATACAGCGCCGCAGACGTATGATCAGCTAGCTTTTTAGAAAGCTCGGATGGCAGGCTCTCTCCCCCGCAGATCACCGTCTCCATATGCACCAGTGATGCACAGAAATCTGCGTTCTTCAAATATGCAGACAAACGGGACGGAGTCAACGCCATAAAACCGGCGTCATAATTTTGGATCAGGCTGCCCAGCCTCTGTGGATGGTTCATTTCCGCCTCTGAGGCCAGCACGACTGTCCGGCCGCAAAGAAGGGCAATCACACTCTCCAGTAAGAATGCGTCAAATCCTACACTGCAGATCGCGAGAACAGCGCCCTTCGGATAGAGCGGCTGCATAGCCGCCGCCAGATTCAGCACACTGTGCTGCTCCACCTCCACGGCCTTTGGCGTCCCCGTGCTGCCCGATGTGTAAACCAGGTATGCCAGGTCATCCGGCCCAGCCTCGGCCGCCTTATATTCTGCCGTTACACAATCCGGCAATTTATTCACATCTGCCAGCTCCTCTAACAGAACCTGCTCCACACAGTCGGACAGCTCCTCTGCAGGTTCTGTGCATATGCAGAAAAGCGCCTGGCTGTCGCTCACCATCTCCCGTTTCCGCTGTCCAGGCAAATCTATATCAATCAAAAGCCAGCTGTTTCCGGAGAGAATAATCCCGCACAGCGCCGTAAATATCTTCTCCGACCTCCTCATATGGACAGCCACAGTTCCTTTTCCGGCACCGGTTCTTCCCGCAATCCCACACGCTATTTTCCTTGAGGACTCTTCCAGTACCTGATAGGATATCCTTCTGCCTTCAAATATAACTGCCGCTCTCCCGGGGTTCAGCCTGAAGATCTCTGACAACTGGTCTGCGATACCCACATCCCTGTTATACCAGACATCGGTCTGATTGAATCCGTAGATGACCTGCTCTTCCATCTCCTCACTTAAGATCTGAAGGCCGGCTATCGGAACATCCGGATTCTGCAGCGCCTCCTTAAGAATCCGGGAAAGACTCTCATGCAGCCGATCAATTTCCTCTTCCGAAAATATCTGGGTCAGGTAATCATAATCTACTGTATATTGGTTTTCCTGATCTCTGCTGCTTAGATGGATGCAGAGAGATTCGCTTTGATAGCCGCTGTACAGCCACCGTCCCTCCAGAGAAACTCTTGCGCCTTTCAGGTGGTCCATCTTTCCGTTCTGATAGGACAATACGATATCAAATAAGGGGTCCGATACATTCCTGCCATTTTGGCTTACTATTTTTTTTATTGATTCAAATGGAATTCGCTGATGACAGAGTAACGCAAACCAGTCGTCCTGCAGCTTTTCATTGAACTCGTTCCACGTCATGGAAATATCCAGTTCATTCACAAAAGGCAGAGTATTCACGAACATACCACCGGTCTGCTTATCTTGAAAATTAAGCCTGTTTATGGTAGGTACACCGACACAGAACCGTTCCTGCCCTTTCATGCGCCGCAGATAGACAGCCAGGCCCATATAGAAAACAGCAAACGGAGAAACTTTATTCTTCGAGCAGAATCCTCCAATAAGCCGGTTCAGCCGGTTAGAAAGCCGGTACGACTTTCTGAGACCCACAGGGCTTATGACCGGACACTGATATTCCTTGGCCGCCGCTGGCAGGATATCACTTAGCACCCCGCTCCAGTATTTTTTATCCTTTTCAAAAGCTTTGGACTTCAGATACTTCTGCTCGCTTAAGATATGACCTTCATACGAAGGCGCCGCAAAACTGTCCGCCCTGCCTCCCAGAAGAAGTTGAAAATAATTATGTATGATATGATTTGTAATCAGTGCATGAGACCATGCATCTGCTATGATATGATGCACTCTGGTCAGGATTCCCCCGCTGTTCCCGGACGTTTTAAAAATCACCATCTGGCACAGCGGAGAATCATACAGTGTAAAGTGCTCTCTGGCAACGGACTGAAACCAGATTCCCACCCCCTGCTCATTTGTCTCAGTAAAATCAAAAAATGCCGTTCTGGCAGGTATCTCTTCTGTCACATACTGATAAGGCTGCCCGTCCCTAATGGTAATTCTTGTTCTGAGAGACGGAAAGGCCCTGTATACAAGCTCAATACATGTCTGAAGATATTCCAGATTCAGATTCCCTTCAATCTTAAGTGCCGTACATATGTTGTTAATCGGGAGTCCCGGGTGTGCCATTTCCAGATTCCAGATATTCATCTGGCTGCAGGATAATGGCAGGTATTCCACATCTGTCAATTTACCTTCTGCGCACATTACACCTTTCTCCTGTCCACTTTTTCATCTATTCACTGTCCCTGTAACCATTCGGATTCATCGACTGCCATTTCCATGAATCCGCGCACATCTCCTCAATTCCTCGCTCGGCAGTCCATCCCAGTTCCTCTTTCGCCCTGGACGCATCACAGTAACAAGTGGCGATGTCTCCTGCGCGCCGGGGCCTGATCTGATAAGGGATAGATTTGCCGCACGCCTTTTCATATGCCTTTACGACATCCAGAACACTGTAACCTGTCCCGGTTCCCAGATTATAGATGTGCACCCCTTTGCTGCTCTTCATCTTCTCGATCGCCTTCACATGGCCCACAGCCAGATCTACAACGTGTATATAATCCCGGACGCCCGTACCGTCATGGGTATCGTAATCGTCACCAAACACGCCAAGACAGTCCAGCTTTCCAACTGCCACCTGCGCAATATAAGGAACCAGATTATTCGGGATTCCCTTCGGGTCTTCCCCTATCAGGCCGGATTCGTGCGCTCCGATCGGATTAAAGTAACGCAGAAGCATAATATTCCACTCCGGATCCCCGGTATGCAGATCCGTAAGGATCTGTTCCAACATGCCTTTCGTCTGTCCGTACGGATTGGTGATCTCCCCCTTCGGGCACTTCTCCGTAATCGGAATCTCAGCAGGATCTCCGTATACGGTTGCGGAAGAACTGAATATCATGTTCTTGCAGCCATGTCTGCGCATCACATCGCAGAGAATCAACGTTCCGGTAATGTTGTTGTGATAATATTCCCAGGGCTTCACAACGGACTCACCCACAGCTTTCAATCCGGCAAAGTTAATAACCGCCTCAATGTCTTCCTGCTCAAATATGGGTTCCAGATCCTCCCTGTTCAAAATATCACCTCTATAAAACTTCAGTTCCTTTCCTGCAATCTTCTGCACTCTCTCCAGCGCTTTCTCACTGGAATTGTAGAGGTTATCAACGACTACCACATCATAGCCTCGCTTTAAGAGTTCCACACATGTATGACTTCCTATATATCCGGCGCCGCCTGCTACTAAAACTGCCATTATACTTACCTTTTCCTTTCTGTCTGCTGTTCTTCTTTGTCTGTTGCCTGATACCGTATGCCTGTTTATCTCCAGAGGTGCAGGGGATAGGTTCCCTTTCCCTTCATCTCTGCAACCGCATCCACAACACTCTGCTTATCTTCCTTATATGTGATCCCATACCATCTGTCCTCGGATTTCAACACCTTCACAGTCGCCTTATCCTCATCAAGAAGTTCACCTACCACCGACGGCAGAAAATATTCACACTTCAAAGGTGATTCCTTCAGGTTCTTCTCCAGAAATACCGGGAACCGCTCCTCCAGCTCTCTCAAAAAACTATTCGTAAAGCCAAACATATTCAGAGATACGATACAGTTCTTGTCTATCTTGTTCCATGTCTTTCCGTCATCCTCTGAATATTCAATTCCGTCCGTTGTTCGTTCAATGTGAGTCCGTTCAATAATTCCGGTCAGATAGCCCTCTTCATCCGTCTCGCAGATCCCCCTGGATACATACCCATTATCTGTTAGAGTATTATCCAGTCGGTACCCCACCATGGCATACCTGTACTTCTCATCATCCGCATGTTCCGAAAGATAACGGTAAATCTCCTCCAGAGCATGAACACCGTAATAATCATCCGCGTTGATAACAGCAAAAGGGCCATCGATCACATTCCTGCAGCATAAAACTGCATGCCCCGTCCCGAACGGCTTCACACGTCCATCAGGCACCGCAAATCCCTCCGGAAGATCATCCAGCTTCTGAAATACATAGGCTACTTCCATATATTCGCTGATTCTGTCTCCAATACAGGTTTTAAATTCTTCTTCGTTTTCTTCCTTTATTATAAAAACGACCTTCTCAAACCCCGCCCTCCTGGCATCAAAAATAGAAAAGTCCATAATAATATGGCCTTCCTCATCCACCGGGTCAATCTGTTTCAAACCGCCATAACGGCTTCCCATTCCTGCCGCCATGATCACAAGTACTGGTTTTTCCATGCTTCTTCTCCTTCTATCACTTATGTCACAAGATTTCCTGGACTATATAATCACATATAATTTAAAAATAATCACATGCATCTGCGTTTGTTGTCTTTTCTTTCGTTTTGTTAATCACATGTAATATTATACTTCCTAATGCAGCCCGGGTCAATGCATTAAATAATTATAACATATAAATAGATAGTTTGGAAAGTGGGGACCGCGGGGGCGGATTGGCTGACGCTGCAGAGGAAACGGATATGTGGTGTGGCAGGGCTGTCCATTCGTGAACTGCCCCTAAAGGAAATACAGCCTGATTTTATGGAACCAGAGAGATTCACTTAGCTGTCTTGATGACAGCTAAGCTCAGCTCTCTTTGAAATTTTTTTCGGTGAAAAAATTTCATCCATAAAGTCAGGCTGTATTTCCTTAAGGGGCAGTAGTACTTATTCTATGCCCTGCCACACCACATATCCGTTTCCTCTGCAGCTGGTTCTTCAATGCGGTAGGACGGCTCCACTTTAGGGGGAAACAGACGGGGGCGGCGGATGGTTTTTGGCTAATATTTGTGATGTGCACGGGGCGGAACTGCTTTGTTCCTACTACACGTACGAGAATGAGGCTAAAGCTCATTCTCTGGATTCTTGCTTATTTTGGAGGGTAGAATCCTGAGGGGGCCTCTGACAGGTTGATCATGATGTTTTTCATCTGTGTATAGTGTTCCAGGATTACTTTATGTGTCTCACGGCCTATGCCTGATGCTTTGTATCCTCCAAATGGAGCGCCCTCGGGAATTGCGTTGTATGTGTTTACCCACATACGGCCGGTTTCTATTGCACGGGATACCCGGATGGCCCTGTTGATGTCGCGTGTCCATACAGCGCCTCCCAGACCGTAGTCATTGTCGTTGGCCATTGCTATTACTTCTTCTTCGTCTTTGAACTTGATAATGCATGCTACTGGTCCGAAGATTTCTTCTCTTGCTACACGCATGTTGTTGGTTACATTGACAAGCAGTGTTGGTTTCATGAAACAGCCTTTGGCCAGTTCTTCTTCCGATGCCCTCTCGCCGCCGCATGCTGCTACAGCGCCCTCCTGCCTGCCGATTTCGACATAGCTCAGGATTTTCTGTATCTGGGCCTCGTTGATCTGGGAACCCATTTGGGTTTCTGCTTCCCAAGGTAAGCCAACTTTGATCTGGTTGAATGCTTTCACCGCCTCTTCTACAAATCTGTCATAAATTCCTTCCTGTACGAATACACGGGAACCTGCACAGCATACTTGACCCTGGTTAAAGAGGATGCCCAGCTGAAGTCCGTCCATGGCCATATCCCATTTGCAGTCATCGAAGAAGATGTTGGCCGATTTGCCTCCCAGTTCCAGTGTGGATGGAATCAGGCGTTCTGCCGCTGCACATGCCACGCTGCAGCCGATTTCCGTGGAACCGGTAAACGCCAGTTTTCTGAATCCCGGATGATCCAGTATGTATTGCCCGGATTTTGAACCCGCGCCGGTGATCACGTTAAATACGCCCGCCGGAATTACATCCTGCACCAGCCTGGCAAATTCCAGTACGCTTAGCGATGTGGAGCTGGATGGTTTAAATACCGTACAGCATCCGCTGGCAAGAACCGGAGCCAGTTTCCAGGCAGCCATTAAAAACGGGAAGTTCCACGGAACGATCTGTCCAACCACACCGATCGGCTCTCTCAGAATCAGACTGAGTGTATCCTCGCCCAGCATAACCGCGCTGCCCTCTTCCGCCATAATACAGCCGGCAAAATAACGGAAATGACTGGCTGCATAAGGGATATCGATTGCCATTGTCTCGCGGATCGGCTTCCCATTGTCCACGGATTCCACCATTGCCAGAAATTCGGCGTTCTTGTCTATGATGTCTGCGATCTGATTTAAGATTGCGGCACGCTCATTGACGCTTGTCTTTTTCCAGCTCTCAAATGCCGCCCACGCCGCATTTACCGCCTCATCCACATCTTCTTTTGTCGCCTGTGCACAGGATGCTAGGACTTTTCCGTTCGCCGGACATGTGGAGGTAAACACCGCACCGTCGGAAGCATCCTTCCACTGGCCGTTAATAAAAAGCTGATAGTTCTCCTGCAATTCTACATGACTCATATGTTTCTCCTTTCATATCTTCAAAAATAAACACTCCTGTTGCCTGCTCCAATATCTATGATTATTATAGCACAAAATATTCCTATTTCAATTATTTTTCAGATTATTTTAATATATACTTTTTATTATGTAATATATAGCAATAATGTTTGTGTTTTAACAAACAATTATACTTATCATAAAAAATCATGTAAACAGATTTAAGAAGAGATCACATTAATATAAAAATCAGAGCAGTCCGCTGCTGCTCTGATTTTTTAATACTATTCATAATTATGTGTTTTTCTGCTCTTCTATTCGCTCTGCCAGATCATTTAAGTATACCCACCGCTCCATCTTTTCTTCCAGTTCTGTCTCTGCCCGGCTTTTCTGAGCCATCAGTTCATTTAACCTCCCGGAATTAGTAGCATTTGCCATAATGTCGGCATCCAGCGACTCTATCTTCTCTTCCAGCGCCGCGATATCCTCATCAATGGATTCGAATTCTTTCTGTTCCTTATAGGAAAACTTTAATTTTGACGGGCGGTTCTGCTTCCACTCTTTGTATGCCTGGTTCTTATCTTCCTGCTCTTTCCCAGATGTATTATGGTCTGTTTCCGCCGCCCCCTTATTCTTTTTCGCCTCCAGGTAATCTGTGTAGCCTCCCTCATATTGTACCAAATGTCCGTTTTCAAAGGCAAAGATGCGGTCAGCCACATTGTCCAGGAAATATCGGTCATGGGATACTGTGATCACTATCCCGGGAAATGAATTCAGATAATCTTCCAGAATCGTCAGTGTGGGGATATCCAGGGAATTTCCAGGTTCATCCAGGCAGAGCGTATTAATGCCGGAGCACAGAATTTTCAGCAGATACAGCCTTCGCTTCTCCCCGCCGGATAATTTACCAATGGGTGCATACTGCATATCAGGAGTAAATAAAAAACGCTCCAGCATCTGAGACGCACTAATCCGCCCTTCTCTGGTCGGAATATATTCTGCGATCTCTTTCACAAAATCAATCACCCTCAGGCCATCATCCATGTCCTGTTCTTCCTGTGCAAAATAACCGATCTTAACGGTTTCTCCGATTTCAATGCTCCCTGTATCGGGTTCGATCAGACCTGCAATTATCTTAATTAAGGTTGATTTTCCGCAGCCGTTTTCACCGATAATCCCGATCCTCTGATTCTTCAGAAAAATATAGTCAAAATCCTCGATAAGTTTCCTGTCCCCAAAACCTTTACTGATATGATGAAGTTCAATCGTTTTCTTCCCCATCCTGGTTTCCATGGATTCCAGTTCCACCGTCTGGTCCTGAACCGGAACCGTACCGCTTTTCAAAGCCTCCAGGCGCTCCAGACGTGCCCTTTGCTTCGTGCTTCTCGCCCGGCAGCCGCGTCTGGCCCATTCCAGTTCCACGCGCAGCACGCTCTGGCGTTTTCTTTCGCTCGCCAGCTCCATCTCCTCACGCTGGGCTTTCATCTCCAGAAAACCGGTATAATTCGCGTCATATCCGAACAGATTTCCATGGCTGATCTCCAAAATTTTATTCGTTACCTTATCCAGAAAATATCTGTCATGAGTTACCATAATCACAACACCCCGGTAGCGTTTCAGATAATCTTCCAGCCAGTTCACGGTCTCTTCATCCAAGTGGTTGGTCGGCTCGTCAAGAAGAAGGATATCCGCCTCGGAAACAAGCGCACGCGCAAGAGCCACCCGTTTTTTCTGACCACCAGAAAGAGGCCCGATAACGGCTTCATGATCTGTGACGCCAAGGCTGTTCAAAATACTTTTAGCCTCATTATCTGCATCCCATTCCTCCTGCTTCTTCCCAGAGCTCACATAGGACAGCACGGTTGCCCCTTCCGGAAACTCCTGATCCTGCCGCAAATAATTCATTTTCAAGCCGTTCTGCTTAACAACCTGCCCCTCATCCGGCTCTTCGAGGCCGGCAATAATTTTAAGCAATGTTGTTTTTCCTGTCCCGTTAATTCCAATAATCCCAATTTTATCTCCATCATGTACCCCATACGATACATCATCAAATATAACCTTATCTCCAAATATCTTACTTATATGCTCTATATTCAAAACATTCATCAGACTCAGCACCCCCTTTCGACCTAATAATCATAAGGGATTTTCCAAAATCCGTCAATAAACTTTTTGGGATGCTGCGCCAACATGCTAAATCCATAAGAATCGCTTTCATTTCCGCTAAAAAGCACGGCCTCCACCGTGCTATTTATCTATACTTCTCTGATAAAATTCGTAGAATACTCCAGTTCCGTCTTTGGAAGCACAATCCCCGCCTGCTTACCAGCCGCAAAGCACTTCACCATCCAGGCCATATTCCTTCCTATATTACGCATTGTCTGCAGTCCCTCTTCGTCTTTCATGACATCCTCCGGTTTCTGCCCGTGCACCATATTCCAATAAGTAGATCCAACCGTGGGCATCTGCGCAATCCCAAAATACTTCTGGATTGCGTCCAGTGAGGCCGTTGTGCCACCCCGCCGCGCGGATACAATAGCTGCCCCCGGCTTATACTTAAATGCCCTGCAGCGTTCATCGCTGCTATTCCCATAAAATGCCCTGTCCAAAAACGAAAGACTCCGTCCGCTCGGATGCGCATAATAAACCGGAGATCCAAATACAAACCCGTCCGCCTCATAGGCCTTTTCCACAAACTCATTCACTCCATCGTCCGTAAAAACACATTTTCCATCCCTGCACTTGCCGCACCCAAGACAGTCCCTGACCGGTTTCGCCCCAATCTGAAAAATCTCATAATCCAAGCCCTCATCCAAAAGCACCCTTCCGATCTCCTCCAAAGCCGTGTATGTACATCCCTTCAAGTTACAGCTTCCATTCAGCATCAAAACCTTCATAAATCTTACCTCCTAAACCAACGTTTTACCATAATTATATCAGCACCCCAGCCCATAAACAAGAATCTCCCTTGCAAAGCTACCGGCGCGAACAGCCCCGCTCCCTTCCCTAAACCATCACGTTCCACCGAGCAATTCAATAAGCCTCCACCGCTTATCCCCCCTCCCAAAGAAAATCCTATCCCTACCGCCCGGATGCACCAGCTTTAAAACCGGGAAGCCTGGCACCTGGCGGGAGCATATATGCCATTTTAAAAGTCCTATAGTTACCGTTAGAATCCCTTAAGGAAAAAACATAGAAAATGGTGGGCAGAATTTGACGTCTCACGTCAAATTCTGAAGCGGCCTAAGACCCGAAATTATCAAATTTCGGGTTGCATGCCGCTGGACCACCATTTTCTATGTTTTTTCCTTTAGGGATTCTTACGGCAACGGAGCGGATTTTTAAAATGGCATATATGCTCCCGCCAGGTGCCAGGCTTCCCGGTTTTAAAGCGTCCCCCTCTCTACAAAGATTCCATAATTTTCTGAAGCCCCTGTGCCGACTCACTCAAAGCTTCTCTCTCCTGTGCATTCAGAGGTATCTCTATAATATCCTCCGCCCCATTTCTCCCTACCACAGTAGGCAGGCCAATGCAGACGTGATTGAGGCCGTAATGTCCCTGTGCCAGGCTGGAGACTGTCATAATGGAATGCTCATCACGCACCAGCGCCTGAGCGATTCTTTTTACCGCCATCGCGACAGCATAGAAAGTAGAGCCTTTTCTGTCTATAATCTCATAAGCGCTGTCGCGGACTTCTTCGTATATTTCATTGAGCTGAAGACTGGCGCGGGTTCGCCCGTGCTGGCGGCAGTATTCGTCTACAGGAAGGCCCGCCACTGTTGCGCTGCTCCAGACTGCAAGCTCGCTGTCGCCGTGTTCCCCGATCATCCAGGCATGGATATTCCGGTAATCCAAATTGAACTTCTTGCCCAGAAGATATTTAAGTCTTGCGGTATCCAGCACGGTTCCGCTTCCGATTACCCGGCTGGCCGGAAAACCGGACAGCTTCAGCGCCAGACTGGTTAGGATATCTACCGGATTTGTCACAATCAGCAAGATACACTCGGAATTGTATTTTACAATTTCCGGAATGATCTGTCTGAAAACCTTTGCATTTTTTGCGGAGATATCCAGCCTTGTCTCACCCGGCATCTGATTGGCACCTGCCGTCACCACGACCAGATATGCATCTTTAAGATCCTCGTAATCTCCGGCATAGATATCAGAGGGGACGGTAAACGGAATACCGTGCCCGATGTCCAGGGCCTCTCCTTCCGCTTTGCGTTTGTCAATATCGATCAGGACCATTTCATTGAACAACCCGCTTTCTACCAATGTATATGCGGTTGTGGCGCCTACGCCGCCGCATCCGATAATTCCACATTTTTGAACATTCATTCTTCTTCATTTCCTTTCTGTTTTCTGTTATTATTTCCCATCACCTATATTTTGTATTCCCCTATTGACAAATATATATTTAGGGTATACTGTATATATAAACATATACAGTATATATACAGTATGATTCACAGTCAGGAGGATCGCAATGGACAATCTGCTTGAAATCAAAAATCTGAACAAAGCAATTGGAAGTTTAAAGCTCACAGATATTAATCTCACACTGGAACCTGGATATATCATGGGACTGATCGGCAGGAACGGTGCAGGAAAAACCTCTCTGATCAAGACAATCCTGCGCCTCTATCAGAAAGACAGCGGGGAAGTCTTCATCAACGGGCATTCCATGGACACCCAGGAGCGCCAGGCAAAGGATGACATTGGCTTCGTGCTGGATGAATCACCCTTTGAAGACAATCTTACCGTTGAAACAAACGGGAAATCTTTCGGTTCCCTGTATTCCCGGTATGACCATGCACTGTTTCTGAAGTTCTGCAGCAGATTTGAGATAGCCCCCGGGCAGAAGGCCGGAAAGCTTTCCAAAGGACAGAAGACCCGGTTTCAGCTGGCCTTTGCCCTCTCCCATGATGCAAAGCTTTTCCTGATGGATGAACCCTCTGCGGGGCTGGATCCGCTGTTTCGCAGAGAACTGCTTGGTTACATGCAGGACATCGTTGAGAACGGCACACGCAGCATTCTGTTTTCCACCCACCTAACCTCCGATTTAGATCAGATTGGAGATTATATCGCCCTTATGGATAACGGCAGTCTCTGCCTCCAGCTGGATAAAGAGGAACTAAATGATAGATTTTATATCGCATATGGTACCCGGGAACAGATTGAACACCTTTTTGGCGCCAATGTGATCTGCCGTCTCCACGAAGCCTACAGAAGTTCCCTGCTGATCGAATATCCGCGGGAAGGACAGCTGCTGGGACTTGAAACAGCAAGGCCGACACTGGAGGATTTGATGTATTATCTTAGCAAAGGGGGTTTTATCAAATGATCCGGATTATTTTAAATGATCTGTGGCTGGATGTTAAGAGAAACTTTTTAACCTTTATTCTGTACTTTATCGTATACGCTGTGATTACAATTCTGGGCGTACAGATTACACTGGTTCAGTTTTTGAGGGATCTCCAGACTTCCGGCAAGGATTACAGTACTGAGATACTTGCCGCCATGGAGTCCTCCCCAACGCTCCAGGCATCTGCCGTATCGATCACCGCTGTTGCAACAATCCTGTTTTTATGGCTGGTTTTGAGAAAAATGCCGATCCGGCTTGCCATGCCTCTTTACGTCTGTGCAGTGGGCGAAAAGGAAAAAATGCATTATCTCCGCCTTCACCTTGTCGTAAAAGTCATCTTTAGCCTGCTGCTCACCATCCTGGTACAGCTGTTTATGTCCGGACGTTTCTTTCTCTCCGGCGGCTGGATGGAGATCGTTGTCCAGCTTGGGTTATGGTTTTTCCTGATTCTGGCGCTGAACCTGCGCACAGACCCGGGAAACCGGAAAGAGGCGCTGGAGGCAGCGCCTGATATGGTCACTGAAAAAAGCGAGGAAGTCATGGCAGGAGTTTACTGGTTTGCACTGCTGATCGTAGAAAACATTGTATTCTATACCCTCGCCGTTACACACATAGCATGGAACCACTGGATATTCCTTGTATGGATGCTGCTCTTTGCAGTCAATGCCCTGATTGCCGTGCGGTGCAGTTCCCCTATCCTGTCCTATATGCTCTCCTATGAGAAAATGTACTATCCTCTTCCGGATAAAAAGGAGTGAGCCCTTTGAATATATTTATAAAAGAAGATTCCAGCCTGCCTATATATGAACAGATCGTGCAGGCCGTTAAAAATTCCATATTAAACGGAGAACTGCTCCCCGGCAGCATGCTTCCCTCCATCCGTTCTCTTGCCAGAGACCTGGGGATCAGCGTCATTACTACAAAACGTGCCTATGAAGACCTGGAGGCCGGGGGCCTGATCTACTCCCAGCAGGGAAAAGGATTCTTTGTAAAAGAACCTGACAGGGAAGCACTTCGGGAAGAACAGCTGAAACGTCTTGAGGGCGCTATGGCAGAATGCGTCAAAGAAGGGCGGCGTCTTGATTTGACCTGCGCCCAGTTTCAGGATATGATACAGATTCTTTGGGAAGGAAGTGAGGATTCAGATGACAGTATTTGAGTGTGCAAATATTAATAAAACATATAAGAACTTTGCCCTAAAAGATATCTCCTTCCGGCTGGAGAGCGGGTATCTTACGGCACTCATCGGACCGAACGGATCAGGCAAGACTACACTGTTCCAATGTATTTCCGGGGCAGCCCGCAATTTCACGGGAGATGCTTCTATTGATGGGATTTCGCTGCACAGCGAGCCGGAAAAGTATAAGGAGAAGATCGGGTTTGTGTCCGAGACACTATCCTTTTATTTGGAAAGCTCTATATTGGAAAACGGACATCTTCTGGGGACATTTTTCTCTGACTGGTCCATGGAAGACTATTATACCTATCTGGATAAGATGGAACTCCCCCCTTCAAAGCTGCTTTATCAGCTGTCCAAGGGGGAAATGATGAAGATGCAGTTCTGTTTCGCCATGGCCCACCGTCCGCGCTTTTTGCTCCTGGATGAGCCTATGGCCGGTTTTGATCCGGTATTCCGTAGGGATTTTCTTGCCATGATGCAGGATATTCTGAACAAAAATATCGGCATCCTGCTTTCCACGCATATCACAGAAGATCTGGACAAATTGGCCGATTATGTCCTTGTGCTTAAGGATGGAAAGCTGGTACAGAATAACACTCGTGAAGTCCTGGAGGATCAGCACCGGAACACTGCCCCAAAAAGAAAAGAGCCGGATGCCTCGTTTGAGAGATTTCACATCCGTGATTTATTATCCTGACATGAAGAAGGAGGACTACGGTATGAACCTTTATCAAAAAGAAAAAGCTCGCATCCGCATCGGTTATCACTATTTTATCATGGCAGCCTGCATGTACTTCTTTTTCATGCAGGTTCAGAGCGAAACATCACTGCAGATCAGCGCCATGAATGCCGGATTAGGTGTCGGGGATAGTGTGATTCTGGCGCCGGATTCACCGGTGTCGTTTAGCCACTCCGCATTCTGGATCGGAATTGTGCTGGAAATGTTCTATCTGAATCACCGTTTATTCTGGATCCGCGAGAGGGGGCGCTTAGCATTTCTTCTCAGAAAATATGATACCCTTCCGGTTTCCAGACGTGATCTCTATATAGCAAAAGCAAAAGTTATGCTGAAAGCTTACGCTATTTATCTGATCGCTTTCCTGATCATTTATTATGAAATTATCTTATCGAACTATTTATCAAATGCCCTATGGCTGGAACCGATCCCCGGGATACTGCTCTGCTTTGTCCTCGGATTTCTCATAATCCTGGCGCTGCTTGGCATGGACTGGCTGCAGGATCGGCGCACAGGCAGCTGACAGGATTTTTATTAAGCCTTTTTCGAACCCTTTGATTGATAAAGAGGAGGCCGGCGATGCATCCCCATGCACCGCCGGCCTCCTCCCTTTTATATCAGTCTGCTCTTCTTCCATACTCCTGAAAAATAAAATCCCAGGGACAATGCGGTTCCGATCAGCCAGCCAACGGGCCAGGACAGCCAGATCCCCGTAGACTGCCATATTCCCGAGAATACAAAGGCGAGCACAACACGCAGGATAAGGTCTGAAAAAGTGGCCGCCATGAATGCCTTCATTGCCCCCGCCCCTCTCAGAATACCGTCTGAGACTAATTTTAAGGATATGATCATGTAGAACGGCGAAACAATCTTTAGAAATTCCACGCCTACATCCGCGGCCTGTTCTCCTCCTTCACTCATAAACAACTGTACGATAGGCCTTCCCCCAAAAAAGAAAAGCAGAAACACAGGAACGGCCACGCTCATAACCATGACCACCCCCGAGCGGAATCCCTTTGCCACACGTTCCGTTTTCTGTGCCCCCATATTCTGCGCCGTAAAGCTGGACAAACCATTTCCCAGCGTTGTAAAAGACGTGATTGCAAAGGTATTGATCTTCATTCCTGCAGAATACCCGGCTACCACCGCAGAACCATAACTGTTGATCAACCCCTGTACAAACAGATTTCCAACGGAGATAAAGCTCTGCTGCAGGATGCTTGGTATAGAAATCTCCATGATCTTTTTCAGCATAGAACCGGAAAACAGCTTGTATTTTGGGCTTTCCACTGCCTTCAGGCGCTTCCTTAATGTAAGAAATGCCAGTAATGAGGACAGCCCCTGTGCCAGAAATGTAGCCCACGCCACTCCGCTTACGCCCATATGAAAATTGATCACAAACACCAGATCCAGAACGATATTCCCCAGCGAAGAAGCAATCAGAAAGTACAGCGGCGTCCTGGAATCGCCCAGGGCGGTAAACACTCCTGTGCAGATATTATACAGAAACAGGAAGATCAGCCCACCTATGTATATGTTAAGATAGAGTGCCGAATCGCCGAAAATATCTCCCGGAGTCTTTAAGAGAACCATCAGCGGCCTGCTGAATATGAGCCCCAAAACGGTCAGCAGGACGCTGATTCCCAGGACAGTCAGCAGCGAAGTGCTGACAGCGCTTTTCATCTGTTTATATTCTTTTGCCCCAAAATACAAGGAAATGACGACAGAGCACCCAATATTAAGCCCGGTCGCAACTGCCATAAATATCATAGTAATCGGATAAGATGCCCCGACCGCAGCCAGTGCATTCACACCAACAAACTTTCCTGCAACAATACTGTCTACTATATTATACATCTGCTGGAACATGACGCTTACCAGCATCGGAATCGTAAATTTCCAGAGAACCCCTGATGGCTTTCCTACTGTCATATCTGTTATCATAAAGTATCACTCCCGTCTTTCGTATCATGTATTAGTACATCGTATCATAATTAACTGCCACATAAGCTAACCTTATTTTACGTTGTACTAGTTGGCGCCGCAACATTTTCCATTCTACCACTTTTGGAAAAAATATGAAAGATTTCTTAGAACTTTATGAATTTTTGATGTTACCACTTGAGTATACATAAAAAAAGTTATACAATGACCACCAGTAATATTGACATTTGAGGAGGATCTGCATGAGCAATGCAAAGAAGAACAGCACATTCTTTGATGACGATTTTGAAGTGACATATGAAGAAGATGTCCCTATCACATATAGCTTTGATACCAAACAGACAACAAATAAATTATCCGATGCGACCGTAGTACTGGATGCCCCGGATTACCGAAGTGTGTCCGGAGTATGCTCCAAACAGCCTTCCAAGAATACGGAAGGAATATATAAAAACCGGTATGAAGACAGCTATGACGGCAGAGACGGCGGATATACTGATGAATACGATTCTGAAGACTTCGATGTGGAGTACTTTGACAGCGATGATTACGAAGACGATGATTATGACATAGATGACGGCTATGGCCGCCGCTCCCGCAGTGATTACAGGGATAATGATTATATCGATGAGGGTTACGGCAGGCGTTCACGCAATGATTATATGGATGATGATTATGACAGCCGCACGCGCGGAGGCTACAGGGATGCTCCCCGGCGGCGCAGAAAAAATGCAGGCCCGAACGTATCCCGTCTGCTCTCTCCTGTCAAAAAAACGGCGAAATACGGAACAAAAGGGATCTATCGTGTTGCCCGTTCCGTAGTCAGGATTGTATCCCTGCTTATAACTGCCGGAACTTTTGGCGTACTCGCCTATAATTTCTGGCGCGGTGCTGCACCTTACGGCGATCCACAAACCATCCTTACAGAAAAAAACTACGCCCTGGCCGCCTACGCGGCTGTTGCCGCTGTTTTTCTTCTGTTTGAACTGATCGCTCTGTTCTGGTCCATGACAAAGATGCGGATCCGTGAAGGACGGAAAGTATACAAAGAAGATACAGGCAGAGGCCTGTTCTCTTTTATCTTCATTTATATTGCATCCTACCTTTCGTTCCTGCTGTGCTCATTTTTACCGGACACCTTAGGTTCCCTGGAAGTCCTGAACGGAATAAAAGGAGCCCTGGACGTATTCGGCTCCCTTCATAATATACTGCTCGGCCTGTGTCTCGCAGGTGTAATCTCCTGTCTCGTACGCAGACATATGAATTAACAAAATTTAAAAATATCCTCAAATCAGCATTTCCTTAATTTTATATACTAACATAAAATGTCCATTACTATTGCCTGCAGTTTTCTACCCACTGCCCCCTGGTAAGATAATGGACATTTGAACGTTCGGTATAGTTTACAATACGGTCAAAGTAAACCGGCTGACCGGCTGAAAACAAAAAGCTGCCCTCCGCCCCTATTCCTTAATAATCAAAGCCATAAACACGAGATCTTCAAGCCCCGTATTCAGCAGCCCATGTCCGCAGTTATCCGGTGTATAGGTTACGTCCCCTGCCTTTACCGCCCGGCTGTTCCCATTATCATCGTACATTCCTTCTCCCGAGAGAATATAATAAGTCTCGCTCTCCCCGTGATGTTCGTGGTATCCGAGAGTACATCCAGGCTCCAGTGTTACTTCTGCATATAGTCCGCATTTTCCGTTTAGTTCTGTTTCTCCGAGAATATGTTTGATTATTACGTGCCCTTCTCCTCCGCACATATTCTCTACTCTTTCAGTCTTCATAATAAATGTCTCCTCCATCCTGTTTTATGCCTCTTCCTGACAGCATCATTTTAACACCTTGCGCCGGCTGCTGCAATGCAGACTTTTTATTTATAAGATACGCCTCTGCTTTCTTAATCTGGTTCAGCCCTATTATTCTCTGTACTTATTTCATCTCTTTCTTCCCAAATCTGGTGACGGCCAGGGCAAGCGTCAGCAGGAAAACCAGAACCGCGCACGGCAGGAAGGGAAATATGGGAAATGCAGTCTCTGATGTCCGCACTGTAAAGGTGTGAATCGAGCAGGACACAAGGTATCCGCTGTAACAGTATGGATAGGCTATCCAAAGCGGCGTGTTGGCGGCCAAAACCCCTGGAATTACAAGCAGCAGATTCAGTCCAACGCTGAGAATTGGTTTCTCAAATAGTACCGTAATGGCCCACATAGCCGCAATGGAGGGGAGCATGGTGAGAAACAGCCCCGTACACCATTTCAGCAGATAGAGGATCGGCATCGTTTCTATAATCCCTGTTGTACGCACGGCAATCTGTCCGGCTGCCGCAAAAACTACAAGGAAAACCACCATTTCCATAAAAAGATAAAACACCAGCACAAGAAATTTTGCGAAAGACAGTGTATGCCGTCCGACAGGCAGTGCCAGCATTTTTAAAATTCCATTGTTCTGCACTTCCCGCCCCCCAATCATGACACAGACAACAATCATGGAAAAAGGCAGCAGATAGTAGGCATAGACAAGCGCACTCTGCATGAACATCGCAGGCCATGCATTCGTATACTCTGGTGTGAAATAGCTGCTTAAATTAGCGATCCCCGATGCCACCACCAGCAGAGGGGCTATAAAAATCAGGGGAATCATTTTTGAACGTTTTACCTTCATAAACTCGATTTTGAGCAGTTCCCAAAAATTCATTTGCACATTCCTCCTTACTCATATCGCAGTACTTTTGTCATCCATATTCCGATCCCAAGAAAAAGCAGTGTCTCAGCCGAGGCGGCAAGCAGCACCGTGATATCCGGTTCGGCGCTCATAGCAACTGCAGGCTTCAGCATTACCACAAATGGATGAATCATCAGCAGCTTCGATTTTCCATTTGCCAAAGCCATCCCACTCAGAAAACCGGCTACTCCCGCCCCCAGTGTAATCCACATATTTTCAAAGCGGGATGATATTAGTACCATTAATGCCAGTACCGGCATAGATGTGATAAATGAATATGCGGCAAATCGTATCAGTATAAACAATTCGAAAGTACCCTGCGGCAGCTCTGTCATCCCGATCCGCATAAGCGCCAGATTCTGCAGCACAATTGCTGCCAAAATCAGGGCTGTTAAAATAAAGAATTTACTCAAATACATACCAGGAACGTTCACTGGCAGCATATACATCTTTTTAACGGCACCGCCTTTAAACTCCATGTTATAAATCATGCAGGCAGCCACAACGATACCAAACATGTTTAAGACCATAAGCATACCGTAAAGCTGGGTCAACAGAACATCCATTGGCTTCAGGGGCAGGTTCAGCAGTGTGTCTTTTCTCACTAAAAAGTTAGCAAAAGCATAGAGCGCACCCAGGGCGCCCACTGCCAGCAGCACGGGAATTACACCGGTTCGTTTTTCTTTCCGGAGTTCAATTGCCAGCATTTTCATAGCTTTGCCCTCTTCTTTCTGAACGCATTGTCCTTCTCTATCATTGCAAGGAACATCTCCTCAAGATTCTCTGCGGCATATCCGGCCTGCAGCGCGCTCTGTTTCAAATCATCCAGACTTCCTTCAAATAAAAGGCGTCCATGATTAAGAATCCCTATATCATCCGCTATTAATTCGATTTCAGACAGCATATGGGATGAAATCAGGATTGTACAGTCGTAGAGCTCGGGAAGTGATCTGATCAGATTGCGGATTTCATGTATGCCGGATGGATCAAGGCCATTGGTCGGCTCATCTAAAATGAGAATCGGCGGCCTGCCAAGAAGTGCGCCTGCAAGCCCAAGCCGCTGTTTCATCCCCAGCGAATATTTTTTGGCCAGACGGTCGCCGAATTCCTTCAGGCCTACCAGTTCCAGTGCGTCCTCTACCGCTTTTTTTGGCAGTTCCAAAATCCGCCTGATAATATCCAGGTTTTCGCGGCCCGTCAGATTGGCATAGAAAGAAGGCGACTCGATGAGGGAACCGGTTTGTTTCAGAATCTCCAGACGATCCTCCGGAAAATGTTTTCCGGCGATGCTGAAGCTCCCGCCTGTCGGCGCGGTCAACCCCAGCAGCATTTTCATAGTTGTGGACTTGCCTGCACCGTTCGGGCCGAGGAATCCGTAAATGGTACCCTTCTGAATGTGAAGCGAGACATGATTGACGGCGGTAAACTTTTTGTAACTTTTCGTCAGCTGGTCCGTTGTAATAATATAATCCATAGAAACATCTCCTTTCGATATCTCTATGGTATCGCGTTATCCTGACATTAACTTTATTGCAACCTTACAGTTATCTTACATTTTGAATGTCTTAAACTCTGGCGATTAATTCTCTTCTTGTTTACCTTTCGCAATACTTCGCTTGTGGCGAATTGTCTTTCTAATAGGTAATGATGAGGATTATTACAATTCCAAAATAAAAACTGCACCAACCGTGAAAAGTTGATGCAGTCCTCATAATCATTTATCTCAATCCAATTTTTAGAACTTGCCTTCTTTTGCAGCCTCCTCAATGCTGACTGCAACAGCCACCGTCATTCCGACCATCGGATTATTCCCTGCCCCGATCAGTCCCATCATCTCAACGTGAGCCGGTACGGAAGAGGATCCTGCAAACTGAGCGTCAGAGTGCATACGTCCCAGAGTATCTGTCATACCGTAGGAAGCCGGGCCTGCAGCCATGTTGTCCGGGTGAAGTGTACGTCCTGTACCACCGCCTGATGCTACGGAGAAATACTTCTTTCCCTGCTCGATACATTCCTTTTTGTATGTACCAGCAACCGGATGCTGGAAGCGGGTCGGGTTAGTAGAGTTACCTGTGATAGATACGTCTACGCCTTCTTTGTGCATGATTGCAACGCCTTCACGTACATCGTTTGCGCCGTAGCAGTTAACTTTTGCACGGAGACCTTCTGAATATGCAGTTCTCTGAACTTCTTTGAGTTCTCCTGTATAGTAATCATATTCTGTCTGAACATATGTGAATCCGTTGATTCTGGAAATAACCTTTGCAGCATCTTTTCCAAGACCGTTCAGGATAACACGCAGAGGTTTCTGGCGAACTTTGTTTGCTTTCTCAGCAATACCGATTGCGCCTTCTGCTGCTGCGAAAGATTCGTGTCCTGCCAGGAATGCGAAGCAGTCTGTATCTTCTTCCAGAAGCATCTTTCCTAAGTTACCGTGGCCAAGACCTACCTTACGCTGATCTGCTACAGAACCCGGGATACAGAAAGACTGAAGTCCTTCACCGATTGCTGCCGCTGCGTCAGCTGCTGTCTTACATCCATTTTTGATTGCGATTGCTGCACCTACGATGTATGCCCAGCATGCGTTCTCAAAACAGATTGGCTGGATTCCTTTTACCTGATTGTAAACATCAAGACCGGCATCCTTTGTAATCTTTTCTGCCTCTTCAATAGAAGCAATGCCATAGCTATTTAATACTTCATTGATTTTATCAATTCTTCTTTCATATGATTCAAATAAAGCCATTTAATTGTCCTCCTGATTTATTCTAACGTTACCTATATGACACTTAGCTAAGCGCAATACATGGACAAAAACCATGCGGCGCTACGTGCCTTCACTCCACAGTTACTGTCAGCTTCTATATATGCATTAAACTGCCGATAACTGCGGCACTCGCTTCGCCTGTGCAGACTACTCTTTACGTGGGTCGATGATCTTCACAGCATCAGCAACACGTCCGTACTGGCCTTTTGCTTTTTCCCATGCATCGTTCGGTGTATCGCCTGCTTTGATAAAGTCTGTTAACTTACCAAGGCTTACAAACTGGTAACCGATAATTTCATCATTTTCATCCAGAGCGATTCCTGTTACATAGCCTTCAGCCATCTCCAGGTAACGAGGACCTTTTGCAAGTGTTCCGTACATTGTACCAACCTGAGAACGGAGTCCTTTTCCTAAGTCTTCCAGACCAGCGCCGATCGGAAGTCCGTCTTCTGAGAACGCACTCTGTGTTCTTCCGTAAACGATCTGTAAGAAAAGTTCTCTCATTGCTGTATTGATAGCATCACAGACAAGGTCTGTGTTAAGTGCTTCTAAAATAGTTTTTCCCGGGAGAATCTCAGATGCCATAGCTGCTGAATGTGTCATTCCTGAACATCCGATCGTCTCAACTAAAGCTTCCTGAATGATACCATCTTTAACATTTAAAGTCAGTTTACATGTACCCTGCTGAGGCGCACACCAGCCTATACCGTGTGTCAAACCAGAAATATCTTTAATCTCTTTAGCCTGTACCCATTTTGCTTCTTCCGGAATTGGAGCTGGTCCGTGATTTGTACCCTGGGCTACCGGACACATCATTTCTACTTCATGTGAATAAATCATGTTAAAACTCCTTTCAAATATGTATGATTTTCATCCTATATGCGCTTGATATTTATTTAACGCCATATATGTCATATTTTCGCATAATTTTCAACTTTCGTCAATTGTAAGATTCTACAAGTTTAGCGGAAGATGGACGCATTTTTCAGACAACATTTGCTCTGCATCAGTAATCAAATGAAGCTCTACGCCCTCATATATAATCAAAGAGGACGAAGAGCTTCCTTCTTCTGCGGCAGGTACCCAAGATCATCACTTCATCGGCTCCGATGCCGTGCAGCGTGGTGCACGGCACGGTCTGCACAGTAACCCCTGAAGTTCTCTTTTATCTGTCTAACCGGTATACCTTAAAGCATCAATCGGCCGTTTCTTTGCCGCTTTATTTGCCGGATAAATTCCGAATATCACCCCGATCCCCATGGAAAACGCAATAGCTATCCACACCACACTGACTGACAGCCTATATACCGTATCACTGTCTCCTGCCGCAGAAATAATCTGCAATATGCCCCATGACAGCAGGATTCCTATTATGCATCCAAGCAGGCTGAGCATCAGCGCTTCTATGAGAAACTGCAGCATAATCGTCCCCCTGTCCGCGCCGATCGCCTTGCGAATCCCGATTTCCCGGGTTCTTTCTGTTACCGATACGAGCATAATATTCATAATGCCAATCCCTCCTACGAGAAGCGATATTGCAGCAATCCCACCAAGCAGAAGTGCCAGTGTATTATTCACACTTTCCATTGCCTCCATAATTGTTGACTGGTTCACAATTGTAAATGCATCCTCATCCTGGCTGAACCGTTCCATCATAGCCTCTGTCAGAACAGCTTCTGCGTGATCCAGCGTATCTTCTCTGGAGGCGGATACACAAAATGAGGTGATATTCGATGATACGTCTTCCGTCAAACGGATCAAAGACGTATACGGAATATAGGCCTCATAGTTTTGAATTGTGGTCGAATCGCTGTCTCTGGCGGCGAGCACGCCGATAATCTCATAGGCCACGCCGTTCAGGCTGACCGTTTCGCCAACCACGTTCATTCTGCCCATTACATCCGTCGCAAGTCCTGCATTGATAACTGCCACGTTCGTATGGTTTTCTACATCCGTATTCTTCAGAAATCTGCCCGCATACAGCTCTAAGTCCTGTATATCGGCATACGCCCCTGTTGTGCCGTATATGCTGGCAGTTTCTTCTGAATAAGTACTGGAAGCCGTAACACTGCTCTGCGCCACCGGCGCCGCTTCCCGGATCTCTTCGTCCTCCGCCAGATCCGCAACATCCGCGAGTTTCATGGGATTGCCTTTGTCATCCTTTACCGATACTGTCAGAAGATTACTGCCCATGCTGGAAATCTGGCTGCTCACAGATTCCGTTGTACCACTGACCAGAGAAACCAGTACGACCAGAGAAATCACTCCTATGATAATCCCCAGCATGGTCAGAAAGGAGCGCATTTTATTGGAGGAAATGGACTTCCATGCCATTTTCATTGACTGTACTGTCATCGTGCCACCTCCCTGATCTTCCCATCCAGTATATGGACACTCCGGTCTGCCTGACTAGCTATGGAATCGTCATGCGTGATCAGGACAATGGTACTGCCCTGCCTGTGCAGGTCATGAAACAGTTCCATTATCTCTTTTCCGGTTGCAGAATCCAGATTGCCGGTCGGCTCATCGGCCAGGAAAAGAGACGGTCTGGATGCAATTGCCCTGGCAATGGCAACTCTCTGCTGCTGTCCCCCGGAGAGTTCGTTAGGTTTATGTCTGCCGCGGCCCGTAAGACGAACCTTTTCAAGAGCCTGTGCCACCCGCTCTTTCCGCTCTTCTCTGGGAATCTTCTGATAGATCAGCGGCAGTTCTATATTTTCTGCCGCCGTCATATTACCAATCAGGTTAAAGCTCTGGAAAATGAATCCGATCTTTCGGTTTCTGATTTTTGCCAGCTCTGTCTCCGTATACTCCTCGATCGGCTGTCCGTCCAGCAGATACTGTCCGCTGTCTGCCATATCGAGACAGCCGATAATATTCATCATGGTCGATTTCCCGCTCCCGGATGGGCCTATGATACTGACAAATTCCCCTTCCCCGACGCGCATACTGGCATGGTCCAGCGCATAAACCTCAGACTCACCGATTTGGTATACTTTCGACACATCATTTAACACAATCATATTTTAGTCCCTCCGCTATTCTGAAAAATCGAAACCGTCGGGACCGCCCTCAGGCATGCCTCCCTCCGGCATGCCGCCTGACGGCATTCCTCCACCGGGCACATCCTGTCCGAAGCCGCCCATCATATCCTGGGACATATCAAAGCCGCTGTCTGAACCATCTGCTTTCAGGTAATACACGATGTCACCGCTTTTGAGGCCGCTGATAATTTCCACCTGGCTACCGTCGGAAAGACCTGTCTCAACCCCTGTCTCTCCGGTCGGATTTCCGTCTTCATCCGTGCCTGTATAGACAAAAGTACGATTTCCCTTCTCCTGAAGAGCGTTTATGGGAATGAGAACCGCATCCTCAGATTCATCAATCTGAATTGTTGCAGAAACACTCATACCAAGCTTCATGTCATCCGTCTTTTTCATCGTGATTTCCACCGGATATTTAGCGCTGCTGCTCCCGCTGGAGGCCGTAGCAGAGACTTTCGTTATCGTTCCCTCGAATTCCTGGTTTTCCAGCGCATCTAATGTAATGACAGCCGTCTGTCCCTTTTCAACAGATAGAATATCCAGTTCGTCTACATTGATCGATACGACCGCCTCATCAGGACTTGCTATGGAAAAAGCTGCCGCCTCATAGACACTGTAATCGGATGATGAAGTTCCGTCTGAAGAACTGCCGCCGGAGCTTCCTGAATCATTAGAAGCTGCCGCCGTGCTCTGGCCGGTTCCTGCTGTAACGCCTCCCCCAGTTACCGTGCTTCCTCCGCTTGCCGGACTTCCTCCGCTTAACGCATTCCCTCCGTCTGCGGCATCGTCTGAAGTGCTGCCTCCGTTCTGATCAGTCCCGTTATTATCTGATGGCTGGTCTGACCCTGATTGTGCAGCGTCTTTATCCGCTGCGGTCTTTGCAAATTCCGCCTTGATTTTTAGAATACTGTTACCGGCATCATCCGCAAGCACCTCGCCTGACACGTCCGCACCTTGTATTTCCGGCAGGATATTCGCCGAAAAAACATATCCCTCTTTCGCTGTCAGCTTTATGGTTGCAGTATACACCGTTTTCTCCAGGAAGGTTTCCGTTGAACAATTCCATGAAATGGTTCCGGTATACTGATCCGTTGACGGAATTTCTGTCTGCGGCTTTTCTCCGGTGACAGGAGCTGACACCTTTACAGCGCAGGACTCAATACGGATCGCCTCCTGGCTGTTTATATCCTCGTTGCTATCCGCTGCGCCGCTTTCATCTTCGTCTGCTGCGCTGACTGCCGCAGGAGCATCTGTACCGGCCTGATCAGCAGCTTCAGGCTCAGATTGTGTAATATCCGCTGTAAGATACACCATATTCACCTGGCTGCCGGATGCCGTCCCGGACATGTTCATATTTTTACTCCCCGACGATGTCCCGGCTGAGGAGCTGCTCCCCGATGCCGAAGCCGATGAACTGCTGGTTCCTGACGCCGAACCGGCGGTGTTCCCCGAAGACTGTGTGACCACTGTGTCCGCTGTAACATGGATGCTGCTGATTGTACCAGCACAGGACGCGGTAATGACTTTTGATTCCAGAAGCGTGTTCAGCGTGTCCTGAGCTTCTTTCAATTCCGCAAGCTGCCCGTTCAACACCTTAGATTCCAGATATTCCGTTGTACCGGCGGTCTGTGCCTCATCAGACAGATTATTGATCTCTTCTTCTACGCTTTCGATACTTTCCTTCACCTCCAGCAGCTGGCTGGCGATGGATGCCTCATCCAGGGCAGCCAGCTCCTGTCCCTCTTTCACCGTTTCGCCGCTCTCTACCAGCACTTCTTTTACTTTAATGCCTACAGGCACCGCTACATCAGTGGCTGATCCTTCCGCCAGTGTTCCCGTGCCAACCACAGTCGTACTGATGCTGCCCGTGGATGCTGTGGCCGACTGCACGCTCATCCCGGCGGCCTTGTTTTCTGATGCCTGATTGCGGAATAAAAGTCCCGCCACAATAACTGTTATTAATCCAACAGACAATATCCCTGCCCAAAATGTTTTTTTCTTTCTTAATCTTTTGAATCTGCCTGATTTTTGAATGCCTTCAATACAGGTCGGCAGCTTTTTCTCTTTATTTTGATTCTCCATCTTTTCCTCCTGTCAGTCCGCTCCTCATATTTTCCAATTATATCTGTGATGGCTTTTCGGTCTCATAATCGGACCATTCTGTCAAAACAGATGCACCGGATACATCCCCGTTCCCGTCATATGCTTCTACTGTTACCTGCAGATTACTGTCGCCCTTCACATACACAGTTCCGTCACTCCCCTTTATGGTCACGCTTTTTCCGTCTGAATCCTGAATGGCGCCGGCACAGGAAAGGCTGCTCAGCACGCTGTCCTTCGTCACCGTCCACGTACCTCCTTCGGCAATGTACAGATTGCAATAGCCATCCCCGCCGTCTTTGGCATAAGTCTCGTCATCCAGAACCGCACCGGTCAGTGTACTTCCCTCTGTCATATAAAAGTCCAGTTTACTGATACTGTCCCAAATGACATCGCCTTCCATGTTCTGGCTGACTGCCGTAAACAGACAGTCAGCTCCATTTTCTCCTTCCGTCCCCCAGCCTCTCTGATTGTTGTTTCCTGTACATTGCAGGAAAAATTCGCTGTTATCCGCATATTGTATATCTACCCCGGACAGGGTGATCGTAGATTCCGTATTTGTTGTGTAAAACATTCCGCCATTTTTGGCTGTCAGTGTTCCGTTCTTCATCTCGAAAGTACTGTTTCCTACCTCTGAGTCACCGGACATACTCTGGTACAGAATCACATTCCAGGTGCAGTCATTTTGTTCAGCATCACTCATATTTCCTGTCAGGCTGCAGTCATACAGACGGAGCGAATTCAGTCCTTCAATGCAGACAGCTTCCGATCCGTTGGCCGTAAGGTCCGCATTGCTGGCTGCAATATCGGCCGTACTGTACACTGCGGGAGAACCCACCCCATTTGAGGTATAGCTGCCTCCGTCTATGACCATTCTCCCTCCGCCCCGGTCACTTCGTATCGCTGCGGAAGACTCTCCGGATGTATCAACTTCCAGATCCCAGGCATACAGGGTACCGCCTCCTGCCGCATGGATTCCTCCTGAGGTATCCTGTTTTGCAGTAATTTTCGTATCCGAGGCGTATATTGTCCCATTTCCATAGGCAAAAATACCTGCGCCTCCTGCCGCGTCTGTCTCAATCGTGCTTCCGCTGATGTAAGCCGTCCCGTCCGTATTCAGCACTGCCGCGCCTACACCATAAAAGCTGGAATTATCCCCGCCTGTGCTGTCAGTTGACGACCTTGAAATGGTCATGTTTTTCATGACAACGGAGGCGCCTTCAAAAATATGGGCAGCATTCTCATCCGTTCCTGTAGATGTAATGCTCTCCCCATCTATCTCGCTATCTTCCGTAAATTCTTCTGCCGCACTATAGCTCTCCACACCGCCCGGCTGCCCCATACCGTCCGTAGACATCACAAGAATCTCAGAGGCACTTCCATCCTCATCTAAAGTCACTGCAATGGTATCCCCTTCTTCCATGTCATCCAGCGTTATCTCCTCCTGGAATTCTTCCGGCGCTTCTCCATCCGGGGCTCCATCTGGTTTTTCTTCCAATGGCCTCTCCCTGCCATCTTCCTCTACCGGCTGTACAGCCCCATCGGTTCCGTCGGCGGATTGTTCTCCACCGGATTCCTGTGTTTCAGGTGCACCGCCCTTCGACGCTTCCCCCATCTCCCCCGGTTTTCCGCCGCCCACACTCTGACGTTTTATCACCGTGTCAGCCGCCACTTTAATATTCTGCTCCTCGCCGGTCAAATCCAGCATAGAAGGCTGCCCGCCGCCCTGAGGCATCTCTCCCGCCTCCATATCATCCGGCTTTTCCATGTCGTCTGACTTTACCGTATCGTCTGACTTTTCCGTATCATCCGGAAATTCCATTTCTTTTTGTGTACCAACTTCTATAGTTATAGTTTTTCCCCGTATCTCACTCACCTGTCCGTATATTGTCTGTCCTGTATCTGATGTATTTTCTTTCTCTGCACATCCGCTGAGCATAGCCGATCCCAAAGTTATTGTTATCCCAAGTAAAACACCTGCATATCTTTTTTTCATACAACACTCTGTCCTTTCAATTACCGTTTCATAGTTGACTTCTTTCGTAGTATAAAGTTGTTACTTTAGCTGAACCTTAAATAATCCGCCGTGTTCTGTGAAATTTATGTGAGGTTTTCAATAGTAATAATAAGAATACAGTATTATACTTAAATGTAAAAAGGTCATTCAGAAAGAGTTTCCGAGGATTCTCAGGAAGAAAACGGAGGTAGTTTATATGGAAATAAGCAACGAGAAGATAGATTCCGGAAAAGCATTTGACTGGGGTAAGACATCGGCCGACTATGCCAGATACAGGGATATTTATCCACAGATTTTTTATGAGAAAATCATAGAACGGAATTTATGTTTAAGCGGGCAGAAAGTATTAGATATTGGTACGGGGACCGGTGTGCTTCCGAGAAATATGTATCGGTACGGTGCAAAATGGACAGGAACGGATATTTCAGATATGCAGGTTACAGAGGCTGAAAGAATGTCCGCCGAATTAAACCAGGACATCCAATACTACGCCGCAGCCACGGAAGAGCTTGAGTTCCCTGACAATTCATTTGATGTCATAACCGCCTGCCAGTGTTTTTGGTATTTTGACCATAAGAAAGTGATGCCAAAATTGGCCCGTATACTGAAAAAGGACGGAATACTTCTGCTGTTATACATGGCATGGCTCCCGTTTGAGGATGAGATTGCCGGTGCGAGTGAAAAGCTGGTACTGAAGTACAGTCCCAAGTGGTCGGGGGCGGGCGAGAGAAAACATCCGATAGCCGTGCCTGATATTGTCTATGAAACCTTTGAAGCAGTTTATCATGAGGAATACGATATTGAGGTTCCCTTTACCAGGGAAAGCTGGAACGGAAGAATGAAGGCCTGCCGCGGCGTCGGGGCATCTTTATCTCCGGAAGAAATTATAGAGTGGGAAACGGAACACAGGACTTTGCTGGAAAAGATTGCACCCGAAACATTCTGCGTGAAACATTACGCAGCTATGCTGGAGTTAAAACTAAAAAGCATGCAGCCCCAATAAATTAATCAACACATAGGAAAAGGCCGCTGTTCTGGAATTGCCGGATAAATCCATTGGCATTCCAGAACAGCGGCCTGTGAATATTTATTAGACAGTAAGTTAATTGTTATTTGATCCCTCGTCCTGCAGAAGTGACAGCGCAAGGGAAAGCGCTTCTTTCACAGTATGTGCCCTGTTTTCTGCCCTGTCACCGGAAAACTGACATTTCATGACCTTTGTTTTTCCGAAGACGCAGCACCCCACATAGACCAGACCCACCGGTTTATCTGCAGCTCCTCCGCCCGGCCCTGCGATTCCGGTAGAGCTGAGAGCCACATCCGCACGAGCCGCCTTAGCAGCTCCTTCTGCCATCTCCCGTGCGGTCTGCTCACTGACCGCGCCATAAGTTTCCAGTGTCTCGTGGCTGACGCCCACCAGCCTTTCCTTTGCCTCATTGGAATAAGTCACATATCCCTCGTTCAGCACATCAGAGGCCCCTGCCACATTGACAATTGTCCCTGCGATCAGACCGCCGGTACAGGATTCCGCAGTGGTTATGGTCAGCTTTTCTGCCGCCAGCTTTTCCACAAGGCACTCTTCCAGGCTCCTGCCCTCTTCACTCATTTTATGCAATACCCATTCCGGATACATCCTACATTCCTCCCTGTGTCAGAACCTGTTTATTTTTAAACACGTAATCCAGCAGGGAAATAATTGTAAGCGCCAGAGCAACCCACACCAGTACGGTGCCGAGCATGTCAAAGAATCCGCCCAGATCTGCGATCAGAACGATAATCATTGCCATCTGGAATACGGTCTTGAACTTACCCCAGTAGCTCGCCGCAATAACGACCCCGCTGTCGGATGCCACCAGCCGGAATCCGCTGATGATGAATTCCCGGCTGATGATCACGATTACGATCCATGCATCCAGTTTATTCATCTCAATCAGGCAGATCATGGCGGAGCAGACAAGAAGCTTGTCCGCCAGGGGATCCATGAATTTTCCAAAATTCGTAACCAGATTATATTTTCTTGCAATTTTCCCATCCAGCAGATCCGTCAGGCTGGCTACCACGAAAAGTATGAGGGAAATCCATTTATTAGCTGGTCCCCCAATGTCCGTCAGCATAAACAGGACAAAAAAGGGAACCATGATCACCCTCAAAATAGTAAGTTTGTTTGGTAAATTCATTACACAAGACCTCCTATCAAATCATATTCTACTGCGCCGGATACGCTGACTTTGGCAAAATCTCCGGACATCAGCTCTTCTTCCGTATTCACAAAAATAAGTCCGTCCACATTCGGTGCATCCCGGTAAGTCCTGCCCACGTAGGCATTTTCATCCGCTACCTTACCTTCGATCATAACCAGCACTTCCCTGCCGATCATACTTTCCGCATTGTCGAAGGCGATCTCCTGCTGAAGTTCCATCAGATCAGCCTGCCGCTCTGCTTTTACCTCTTCGTCAATCTGGTCCGGCATAAGCGCTGCCGGCGTGTCTTCCTCCGGTGAATATGTGAAGACTCCCAGCCGGTCAAACTCCATCGCATCCACGAATTCCATAAGTTCCTCGTGCTGCTCCGCTGTTTCCCCGGGGAAACCGGTAATCAGGGTCGTCCTTAGACAGATGTCTGGAATCTCTCTTCTCAGCTTTTGGATCATGTCAGTCAATTCCTGCTTGGAGGTTCTTCTGCCCATTCTTTTCAGGATGTCGTCATTGGCGTGCTGAATCGGAAGATCCAGGTAATGGCATATCTTCTCTTCCTCCTTCATGACCTGAATCAGTTCGTCCGTAATCTCCTCCGGATAGCAGTAAAGTATCCGGATCCAGCGGATTCCCTGTATTTTGCACAGCTCTTTTAACAGAAGATGCAGCGACTTTTCTCCGTAAATATCTATGCCGTAAAGTGTCGTCTCCTGTGCCACCAAGATCAATTCCTTCACACCCTGGTCTGCCAGATACTGCGCTTCTGTTATTAGCTTTTCCATCGGAACACTTCGAAAGTTCCCCCGAATCTTTGGAATAATACAATAAGTACAGTGTTTATCGCACCCTTCAGCAATCTTCAGATAAGCAAAATGCCCTCCGGTTGTCACAAGACGCTTTGCCTCCACATCCGGAATCCCGTTAATGTCAGACATCGTAACAGAATGCTTCCCTTTGAGAGCTCCGTCCACGGCTTCCAGGATCTTATCATAGGATGTAGTCCCCAGTACCGCGTCTACCTCAGGGATCTCATCAAGTATCTCCTGGCGGTAGCGTTCTGCCAGACACCCCGTCACAACAAGCGCCTTCAAAGAGCCGTCCTTTTTATATTCGGCCATCTCCAGAATGTTCTGGATGCTCTCCTCTTTGGCATCGTGAATAAAACAGCATGTATTGATCACGATAATATCCGCCTCTGACTCATCATCCGTCATCTGATATCCCCTGGATGCCAGAAGCCCCAGCATGACCTCCGTATCCACCAGGTTCTTATCACACCCCAGAGAAATAAATAGTATCTTCATAAAACCTCCCGTATTCTGCTTTGCCGGCGCCTTTTGATGTCCGGCAGATATTCATAAAAGGCAGATACTCTAGTGCATCTGCCTTTTTATTTCTTATTCTTCTTCTGCATTTTCAGCGATAATCTTCAGCTTTCCTTCGTTCAGTTCTTCGATTGCGGTTGAAAGCGGCTTCTCTTCGCTTCTTGCATTTACAAGAGGCAGTTCCCCGTCAATCAGCTGTCTTGCCCTCTTCGATGTTGCAAGTACGATGGAATAACGGCTGTTTACAATCTTTGTCTCGCCTTCCTCAATGTCTTTGTTAACGACCTTCATTAAATCTGTGTAAGATGGATGCAGCATATCTTATGATTCTCCTTTCAAACTCTTGTTCAAATCTTCTTTTATTTTTTTCATAAATTCTGTATTTCGAAAACTTCTCCGATGCTCCGCCTGAATGATCCCATGCATCTCTTCCACACAGGCTTCCAGTTCATCGTTGACAATCAGATAATCATATCTGTCCATGCCCTCCGCTTCCTCTACTGCGCGCTTCATTCTGGATTCGATAACCTCCATCGTCTCCGTACCCCGTCCCACAAGCCGGTTCTTCAGCTCGGCCGCCGTTGGAGGTGTCACAAACAAAAGCAGGGTCTCGGGAAATGCCTTCTTTACTTTCAGGGCACCCTGGATCTCTATCTCCAGAATCACGTCCCTGCCTGTATTGAGCTGCTTTTCAACATAAGCACGCGGTGTTCCATAATAATTTTCCACATACCTAGCATACTCTATCAGCTCACCTTTCGCAATCATTTTTTCAAATTCTTCTTTTGTTTTGAAAAAATATTCTCTTCCGTCTGCTTCCCCCGTCCTCGGCCGGCGTGTGGTTGCCGAGATCGAAAGTGCATAGTATTCTTCATAACGCGCCAGCAGCGCTTTCATCAAAGTTCCCTTGCCTGCTCCTGAAAAACCGGATACTACTATCAGAATTCCTTTTCTGTTCATAACTGACATCCTTTACTCAATATTCTGTATCTGCTCGCGGACCTTTTCAATCTCCGTCTTCAGACCGATCGCACAATTGGAAACCTCCAGATCATTGGCCTTGGACAAAATTGTATTCGCCTCACGGTTCATCTCCTGGGCTATGAAGTCCAGCTTTCTGCCGATTCCTTCCTTTTCCCCCAAGGTATCCCTCATGTGTCCGATATGGCTTTTTAGGCGTACTACCTCTTCATCCGTACAGATCTTATCAGCAAAAAGAACCACTTCCGCAGCAATACGGCTTTCTTCAATCTGCGTATCCGCCAGAAGCTCGCGAACCTTTGTCTCCAGCTTGGTCCGGTATTCTGCAATAATCTCCGGAGAACGCTCTTCAATATAAGCGACCAGCTTCTCCATGCCTTCCAGCTTTTCCAGTATATCGTTTCTAAGGTTCTCCCCCTCATTGGTCCGGGTCTCTACAAACTGTAAGAATGCCCCTTTCAGCGCTTCTTCCAGCCCGTTCCAGAGTTCTTCCTCGTCCTCACACTGCTCTTCCATCGTAATCACTTCCGGATAGCGCGACAATGTGGACACACGAACATCATTCTCCAGGCCGAATTCCTCCTCCATCTGTTTCAGATATTTCAGATACTCTGCCGCCAGGGAGGCATTATATTTGAGGGAAACCTGATTCTCAGACGTATCTTCATAGGTAATGAATATATCAATCTTGCCCCTGTTTGCATACTTCTTTAACAGAGTCCGTATGGATGTTTCAAAAAAGTTAAGTTTTTTCGGCATTCTGATGTTCACATCCAGATAACGGTGGTTCACGCCTTTAAGCTCTACCGTAAACTTTCTGGACTCTTTTTGTACCTCACACCTGCCAAAACCAGTCATGCTCTTTATCATGGTTATTCTTCCTTCTTGTACAGTAATAGTTTGTTTCATACACATTATGAAACATTATACCTCTCTTGGGGCTCTGCGGTCAACCTCTCTGCAAAATAAATTCGGGAGTTAGTCGGCTAGCTTTAGCCTGGTCGATGGACGGGGACGCTTCATGACAGGGAGACCGGGAAGGCACTGGGGCTGTATATGCCGTTGCGATATGCACCCGTGCTGCTAAGTGTTTCTAGAACACCCGATGCCGGATAGGCGGGTACGCTGAACACATCACGGGAAATCTGATGATTTCCCGCGCTGGGTTCAGCAACAACTTGATTTGGAGATCAAGTTGTTCCCCGCCTATCCGGCATCGGCTGTTCAAGAATCACTAAGCGCACTCCAGCATTTCGCAACGGCATATACAGCCCCAGCACCTTCCCGGCCTCCCTGTCATAAAGCTGGCTCATCCAATCGGCAGGAAAGCTCGCCAACCGGGTGGGATCCTCGGCCAGGGCAACGGATGTGGATTGGCTATGCGTATCTTTTCATCTTCAAGGTGTATATTAACTGTAAGCCGTATCCCCTTGCTTATGTACACCTACTGGGGACAAAAAAGTCCCGCCAATTCTATATCCATACGCTGCCCTCGTTTGAGGCCCCACCTTAGGAACGTGTCCTTTTCCTGCCGGCCGGATGAACCAGCTCCATGAAGGGATCGCCGAAAACCTCCCGGAGAACATCCATGTCCTTTCAAAAACGCTCAAAGCGGACCTTAGAAATTCTTGGTGGGAAACAGCCCTGAAAATGGAGAGATTTTTGGATTCCGAATCCAAAAATCAACTGACCCAGCGCGAGAAATCATCGGATTTCTCGTGATGTGTCAGTGGTGCTCCATTTTCAGGGCTGTTTCCCGCCTAGAATTTCTTAGGTCCGCGGCCGCGTTTTTGAAAGGACATGGATGTTCTCCGGGAGGTTTTNCCATGTCCTTTCAAAAACGCTCAAAGCGGACCTTAGAAATTCTTGGTGGGAAACAGCCCTGAAAATGGAGAGATTTTTGGATTCCGAATCCAAAAATCAACTGACCCAGCGCGAGAAATCATCGGATTTCTCGTGATGTGTCAGTGGTGCTCCATTTTCAGGGCTGTTTCACGCCTAGAATTTCTTAGGTCCGCGGCCGCGTTTTTGAAAGGACATGGATGTTCTCCGGGAGGTTTTCGGCTTTCCCTTTATGGAGCGTCCCCCATCCGCGCCGAAACTAAAGCTCGTCGCTAAATCCCGATGGGGGTTTCAAGAACTTCTTGTTTATGGTACAATATTAAAATATTGTTTCAGGATGACACTACATCTGAAGAAAGGAATACACCATGGCATTTGATGGAATTACCGTGGCCTCTCTGGTCCACGAATTGAAAGAACAGCTGCTCAATGGAAGGATCGCCAAAATTGCCCAGCCCGAGACGGACGAACTGCTTCTCACTATTAAGACACCGTCAGGACAGAAAAGGTTGTGTATATCTGCTAGCGCCTCCCTTCCCCTCATATATCTGACGGAGTCCACCAAACCCAGTCCTATGACCGCTCCGAATTTCTGTATGCTCCTGAGAAAGCATATCAGTAATGGGCGGATCGTTGATATTTACCAGCCAAAGCTGGAGCGTATTATTCACTTTACGATTGAACATCTGGATGAACTGGGTGATCTTTGCAGAAAAGATCTCGTCGTAGAGATTATGGGAAAACACAGTAATATTATCTTCTGTAACAATGAGGGCATGATCATCGACAGTATCAAACATGTCTCTGCACAGATGAGTTCGGTGCGCGAAGTGCTTCCGGGGAGGGAATATTTTGTCCCGGATACCATGGACAAGTCGGATCCTTTGTCCACGGTTGAATCTGCTTTTATCGAAAAGATTACGGCGAAGCCCCTGCCCCTGGCAAAAGCTATTTATACCGCCTTTACAGGGGTCAGCCCGGCGGCCGCCACAGAGATCTGCTATTTATCCGGTATGGACTCTTCTGCCTCTTTGGATGACCAAAGCGGAGAGACCCTGCGGAAATTATATGAGCAGTTTTCTATTTACTTTTCTTATGTAAAGGAAGGCTGCTTTACTCCTGCTATCTATTACGACGGCCAGGAACCGAAAGAGTTCTCTGCTCTGCCTATGGCCCATTTTGGAGCATATACCCGGAAAGATTTCACTTCTATGTCCCAGGTGCTGGAGACCTATTATTCTTCTAAAAATACTCTGACCCGCATCCGGCAGAAATCAGCCGATCTGCGGCATATTGTACAGACGGCCCTGGATCGCAGCCGTAAAAAGTGCGATCTGCAGCTCCGGCAGCTGGACGATACAAAGAACCGCGAAAAGTACAGGGTTTACGGGGAGCTGATTCATACTTATGGATACAATCTGGAGGAAGGGGCCCGGCAGCTTGAAGCGCTGAACTACTATACCAATGAGATGGTCACCATTCCTCTGGATGCTGCAAAAACACCCCAGGAGAATGCCCAGCGCTATTTTGATAAATATAATAAGCAGAAAAGGACTTTTGAGGCGCTCTCCAAGTTCGTCCAGGAGACACAGGACGATATCGCTTATTTGGATTCTGTAAGCACAGCCCTGGATATTGCCCGTACGGAGGAAGATCTTGCGGAGATTAAGGAAGAACTGATCGGTTCCGGCTATATGCGCAGGAAGTTTACAAAAAAGAAGGTCAAGATTAAAAATGCGCCGCTGCATTATCTTTCCAGCGACGGATTCCATATGTATGTGGGGAAAAATAATTTTCAGAATGATGAACTCACTTTCGGCTTTGCTGTGGGCAATGACTGGTGGTTCCACGTCAAAGATGCCCCTGGGTCCCATGTCATAGTTAAGTCAAACGGCGCGGAACTTCCCGACAGAACCTTTGAGGAGGCCGGTAGGCTCGCTGCTTATTACTCGAAGGCACGGGGTGGAGAAAAGGTAGAAATTGACTATGTTGAAAAAAAGCATGTGAAGAAGCCCAAGGGTGCCAAGCCAGGATTTGTAGTCTATTATACCAACTACTCACTGATCATTGACAGCGATATCTCCCAAATTCAGGAGCTTTAGGCAGTACGCCCCTGAGAAGCAGGCATATGTTCTTTGGTTCAGATAATGGGGCGTGTATGAAATATCTCAATCGCACACGATCCGGTAAGGCAAAACTGCCCTGACCGAACGGAAAACTGACGCGGATCACCGTCAGCCTTCCACCCAGTCAGGGCTTATTCTTTTTTTATTTTGTATTCTTAATAATCAAAAATCTTCTGTATCTGACACATATTCAGACTATCTATCCTGCCTGGCTGCACACCTGCTGTACTTCCTGAGGCACTTCGATCTTTTCCACCTGATTGAATCCCGTATACGAAAGCTTGATTGTGAAGTCATTTACATTTGTGCTTTTATTATATTTATCATACAGATCATTCATAACGTCCGTCATGTCTACGATAATCCGTGCAGGGAGCATTTCTTCTTTATATATATCGATCGTAATTGGAACCGAAAGTCCTGAGATTGCATCTTCTTCGGGGAGTTCTACCAAGCCAAAGGCTCTCATCATGTCCAGGCCCATAAACTTTAAGAGCTCTTCACCGCTGATATCTCCATACATCTCATAACATTCTTTCTCTTCCACCTGAATCGTTTCCTTAGCTATATGAAAGGATTCGATGGAATCTCCGGCCTCCTGGAACAGATTTCCGTTAAATGTGCTCTTTTGGGAACCAGCCGCCGCTTCCCTGCTCCACTGCCCATACATACTGCTGTATGTGACAAATTCATCCCCTTCCGTCACCTGATAGATCTCCATATCGCTTGCTACCTGCGTGCCGCTGAAATTCACTTCCGCCGACCCTTTCGCATGTCCGGCTTTCGGCTTTGTTGTATTCTCCATCTCCATGTCCATTGAGATTTTTGTTAAATCAAGCACATCTTCCAGCTCAATGTCCATCTCCAATGAATTGGAGACTGATTTTACTTCCGCAAGGTTTTCTGTGACTGCTGACATCATCTTTTTCGGCGTCAGTTTCCCGCTGCATCCGGTCACCGTGCCAATACAAACTGCCAGCATTGCCAGTGCGGATACCGTGTATTTTATCCTTTTATTCATGAATTACCTTTCTTTATTCCTGCCCAAGCAGATAATCGATAAACTGCTGCGCTGTCCTTCCTGACAGGCCGCCGTGGGTAAGTTCCCACTGATTTGCCTGAAGAAGCAGTTCATCTTCCGGCATGGCAATCTGATTTTGTTTTGCCAGCTCTTTTACAATCTGCTGATATTCTTTTTTATCGGGAGACCCAAAATAAATTGTCACACCGAATCTTGCGACGAGAGACAGCTTTTCCTGCACCGTATCATTGGTATGCAGTTCCTCATCCCTGTCCGCCTTATCCTTAAATGTTTCGCGCACCAGATGGCGTCGGTTTGAGGTGGCGTAAATAAGCACATTATTAGGCTTTTTCTCCAGACCGCCCTCAATGACTGCTTTCAGATACTTATACTCAATCTCAAATTCTTCAAAAGACAAATCATCCATGTATATGATGAATTTATAATTTCTATTTTTAATCTGCGCGATCACGCCGTTCAAATCCTGGAACTGGTGTTTGTAAACTTCAATCATACGCAGGCCCTGTCCATAGTACTGATTCAGTATGGCTTTGATGGAGGAAGACTTGCCGGTTCCGGCATCCCCGTAAAGAAGGCAGTTATTGGCTCTCCGCCCTTCTACAAAGGCTTTCGTATTATCAATCAGTTTTTTCTTTGCAATCTCATAACCCACAAGGTCGTCCAAATGGACATGAGCGATATTGGTAATCGGTACAATCTGCACTCCAGTCTCCTCCGGGTGCTCCACCCGGAAAGCTTTATGAAGTCCCAGCTTCCCAACACCGAATTCTTTATAAAACTGCGTCAGGATCTCCTGAAAAGCTTCCACATCCCCCGCATTCCCCAGGGCGTGACCCAGTCCGCAGATCCTGTCGCGGATCCGCTTGTTAAAAACCTTGCTGTGCTCATTGATATTCTGATAATTCTCCAGGATAGTGAAGCATTTGACATCCAGTTCTTCTTCCATTTTATCGAAATCGTAATCAAACAGCTCTTTAAATACTCCGAAATCATGTTTAGCGATCTCGTTGATACTTCCGCTCACCGACCCGACGATTTCACAAGACGTACTGTACGCATTTTCATCGCTGGCCAGAAGAAATGCCAGGTATGTATGCCACAGATTGCCCTCGAACCCATGGCTCGCTGAAAGCTCCAGCAGGGCATTCATGCACTCGAAAAACAGGCTCCTCAGATCTTCTCTGTTATAATATTCATTATGAAAATTCTCCATAAGAAAGGTCATATCCTGCAGGATCTCTCCATATTCCATATTCTTATACAGCATTAATTCATTTGTCCGCATTGCATCTTCCTCTTTATATTCTAATAATTACCAAGAATCTTCAGATTTCTGGCCTCTTCTCTTAAACCCCTGATTGCATTTTTGACCGCAGGCTGAGCCATGTTGCCCTCGAAGTCTACAAAGAAACGGTACTCCCAGTTTTTGCCCTCCACCGGACGGGATTCGATTCTGGTCATATTCAGGTCATTATATATAAAATGGGACAGTATACGGTACAATGATCCGCTTTTGTGAGGCACTTCAAAACAAATGCTGATCTTGGAAGCGTCCTGCAGGAAAATCTTTTGATTGGTCACCACAATAAATCTGGTAGAGTTGTTCGGCTCATCGTTGATGTTGTCCTGTAAGACGGACAGCCCGTGCACTTTTGCGGCATATGCGCTGCACACCGCGGCCTGTGTCCTGTCCTGATCCTCTAATATCTTCTTGGCGGCAATGGCTGTATTCACAACGCTGATTTGCTGCCAATTACTATGCTCGTCCAGGAAACGTGAGGTCTGCATCAGCGCCTCCGCCTTGGAATAAACCCGCTCCAGCTGGTTTAAGCTGGTCCCGGGAAGTCCCGACAGCGTATGGGTAATGGGGATGATCGTCTCCCCAACGATAAAGTTTTCAAATTCCACCAAAAGGTCGTACATCTCATTAACGGCCCCTGCAGAAGAATTTTCGATTGGAAGCACGGCATAATCTGCCGACCCTTCCTCGATTGCCTCCATGGCCTCACGGAACGTCCTGACATGAAATCCGTTGCAGTTTTCTCCAAAGTAATGCTGCATAGCGGCCTGGCTGTAAGCTCCCTCTACTCCCTGAAATACCACTCTTGCATTCTGCCCTTCCAGTGATTCCACCTCGATAAACGGCAGTCTGCCCAGGGCCCCGGCCTCCACCAGCAGCTGATACTGGAGTTTCCGGCTCATGGACATGAGCTGTTCAAACAGTTCCTGGATCCCTTTTTTATTGAAATCACCCGTCACCTTGCCGGAGACATCTGTCAGCTTCTCCTTCTCACGCTGCTTATCAAAGACCTTTCTCCCTGTATTTACCTTCAGTTCGCCGACTTCCTTACACACCTGCATCCTGTTTTCATATAGCTTTACAAGCTGGTCGTCAATCTCATCCAACTGCCGCCTCAGTTCTTCCAATGTTGCCATTTTTACTTCTCCTTTGCACAAACTAAGAAACATTATAATACATTTCACGTATAAAATCTACGTTTCTTAAACATACTTTTCATTATGAAGAATAAATTTATTATCTGCGGCACCCTGGGCTGGTGCATGGAAATCATTTTTACGGCCCTCCACTCCTTTAAAAAGAGAGAATTTACGCTCATCGGACGCACCTCCATCTGGATGTTCCCCATTTACGGCGCGGCATGCCTTCTCACTCCTGTCTGCCGGCTGTTAAAGGGGAAAAATCCCCTTCTGAGAGGCGGCGTCTACACCTGCTGTATTTTCTTCGGCGAGTTTCTCTCCGGCAGCTTTCTGAAAAGGCACCATGCGTGTCCCTGGGATTACAGCAAAGCAAAATACAATTTAAAGGGCATCATCCGATTTGATTATGCTCCCCTGTGGTTCGGCGCCGGCCTCCTGTTTGAGAAAATCCTGCGATGAACCGCCAGAGCTCTCTGTTACGGATTACCTCCTGCCGGGACGAACAGGAGCACTCCCTTTCAAAATTCCTGTTGAAAATCAGCCTGTTTTAGTATATGATTAGTTGAAGAGAATTTTGAATAGGGAGGTTTACAAATGAACACTATTGAATGTATTAAGGGTCGAAGAAGCATCCGCCGGTATAAGCCGGATCCCATTGACCATTCTTTGATTGATTCTATTGTTTCTGCAGCATCTTATTCTCCTTCCTGGAAAAACACCCAGATTACCCGTTATATTGCAATTGAAGATTCTTCCGTTATTGAAAAAGTCACAGCTGATTTTACGTTTGAGCACAATGCCAATATTATCCGGCAGGCGCCCATGCTAATTGCGGTTACTTTTCTGAAAGGAAGATCCGGTTTTGAACGCGATGGTTCCTATACTACGAAAAAAGGAGACCGATGGCAGATGTTTGACGCCGGAATCGCCGCCCAGTCTTTCTGCCTGGCTGCAAAGGAGTACGGACTTGGCACCGTTATTATGGGAATTTTCGACGAAGACGGTATTTCCGGGCTTCTGGAGCTGCCTGAGGATCAGGAACTAGCCGCATTGATTGCCATCGGCTGGCCTGCCGATGAGCCGGAAGCGCCCACACGTAAATCTGTAGAAGATTTACTGCAATACAGATAGATTAAGAATGCCCCTATTCGGCATATAAGGAGGTTATTTATGAGACACTTAATGAGTCCTCTGGATTTTTCCATTGAGGAGCTGGACGAACTGCTTAGCCTGGCACAGGATATTGAGGCACATCCGGACAAATATGCCCATGCCTGCGACGGGAAAAAGCTTGCGACTTTATTTTACGAACCAAGTACACGTACAAGACTGAGCCATGAGGCGGCTATGCTGAATCTTGGCGGCAGTATCATGGGATTTTCATCCGCCGAATCAAGCTCGGCTGCGAAGGGGGAGAGCGTATCCGATACCATCAGAACGATCTCCTGTTATGCGGATATATGCGCCATGCGGCATCCGAAGGAAGGCGCTCCAATGGTTGCCTGCCAGCATTCTTCGATCCCGGTAATCAACGCCGGTGACGGAGGACATCAGCATCCGACGCAGACTCTTACTGACCTGCTTACGATCTTAAACGTAAAAGGACGTCTGAACAACATGACAATAGGACTCTGCGGGGACTTAAAGTTCGGCCGTACCGTCCACTCCCTGATTCATGCATTAGTGCGTTATGAAGGAATCCGATTTATTCTGATTTCCCCTGAAGAATTACGTCTGCCCGATTACATGCGCCATGATGTGCTGGACAAGCAGAATATTCCTTATCAGGAAGTAGTCCGCCTGGATGATGCGATTCCCAAACTGGACATCCTGTACATGACCAGGGTTCAGAAAGAGCGTTTCTTCAATGAAGAAGACTACGTACGCATGAAAGATTTCTATATATTGGATAAGAAAAAGATGCGTCTCGCACCGGAAGACATGTATGTACTTCATCCGCTCCCAAGAGTAAATGAGATATCTGTTGAGGTGGATGACGATCCAAGGGCTGCCTATTTCAGGCAGATGCAGTACGGAGTTTACGTGCGTATGGCGCTAATACTCACTCTGCTGGACATCCATGTGGATTAAAAGGAGGAGGATATCACTATGGTTAAAAATACTTTAAATGTCGGCCGCATTTCAGAAGGCTTTGTGCTCGACCATATCGAAGCCGGCAAAAGCATGGAAATATACAAATACTTACATCTCGATAAGCTCGACTGCTGTGTTGCCATCATCAAAAATGCAAAGAGCAGCAAGATGGGCAAAAAAGACATTATGAAAATCGAATGCCCGATCGACTTTATGGACCTGGACATTCTGGGCTTTATCGATCACAACATCACGGTCAACATCGTTCAGAACGAGGAAATTGTAGACAAAAAGCGCCTGACACTTCCAAAAGAGATCCGGAATGTCATCCGTTGCAGAAACCCGCGCTGTATCACCTCGATCGAGCAGGGGCTGGATCACGTCTTCGTCCTCACGGATGAAGAAAAACAAATCTACCGCTGTAAGTACTGCGAAGAAAAATACACAGAGAATCAGTAAAAAGACGCAAAGGGGTCTGACCCCTTTGCGTCCCTTATTCAGAATATTCCAACAACTTATTTATATATTCTTTTTTGCTAAAATCGTATGAATGAGCCAGCATTTCTGCCATCATCTGCTCTTCTTCTGTTTTATCGGCTTTTTTGTTCATCATCCCGGTGAACATCTTCATCATCACTTTGTACTTCAAGCTCATTTTCTCGTAGTTTAGACCGGACTGGAAATAGAATGCCGGAATCTTCTTTTTTTCCTCTGCTGTAAAATTAGCATCCATTGCCCCCTTTATGATCTCTTCTGCCTCCATCGGGGTGGCGCCGGTGCCGAATACAATCAGTCTCAAATCCGGATAGTTTTTCATTTGCTCTTTGATCTTTTTTAACCCTTTGATCTTCCCTGCATAAAAGCCTCCCCCATAGATTATCGTCTGGTAGTCCTCTGGCTTCCTGCTCTTCCACTCTTTTATGTCCATGGCTTCACATTTTAATGCCTCCGCGATCCATCCTGCATATTTTTTTGAAAATCCGGTTTCTGATGTATAAACGACTACTTTATCTTTTCCCTTATTTATGTCCATGTCTATCCTCCACATAATTTTCTATCTCTGAAATATTCTCCTGCAGTTTCATGATTCCCTGATATAACACACTTGTTTCATTATCTGAAAAGCCACGAAATAAAAGTTTCAATACGCCTTGCTGCATTTCTCCGACACGATCCGTATATGCTTTCACTTTCTCATCCAAAACTACGCATACGGCCCTGGAATCACCCTCCCGCCGCTCTAATCTGAGAAATCCCTTCTGCTCAAGGGAGTGGGCAATTTTTTTGACATTCTGCCTGGAACACCCCATCAGCCGGCCCAGATCGGTGAGCGACATGGGGTTTTCTGTGGTTCCTGCCATCGCCAGAAGCAGCCACTGCTTCATAGTGATTTCCTCGTCCAGTTTATCACAGGCTGTCTGCAGGCGGTTTTGTATGATGAAAATGCTTGCAAAAATCCCCTGCCTTCTCATGATTTCACTATCCGCATATTCCTCTATTAATTGTTTTAATTGCATTTTTATCTCCTCCAAAAAGCGCAACAAGTTACTATTATAGTATAGTAACTTGTTGCGCTTTTGTCAACTAGTATATCGTAAAATAAGTAACTGGCTCATAAGCTGAGATAAATTTTCGAGAGTGCTGCTCCACAAACACAGGCGTAGTGGGCTACGCTGAGGCTTGGGGAGCAGTGCTATCGGAAAATCAGGCCAGCGAAACAGTAAGGTATTTATTCTATGTTCCTTTATATGGGCGGCTCAACCTTAATCTTTACAAGTTCATTGGCCTTCACCAGCAGATTGTCTTTGTACTGGCGGTTGTGATATTTTTGTATCTGTGTCTTTGTTATCCCCATCTGCTTAGCCACTTGCCCCGGTCCGGCTCCGTATGCAAACATGGACGTACCGCATGTGGTGCGGATCTTTTCTGCACTGTAAGCAGGAATCCCAGCCTTCTGTGTATATTTTTTCAACATCCTGCAGATATACATTTTATTTAAGGGGCCTCCGTTTCTGTTATAAAACAAATATTCCACCGGCTTCCTCTCATTTATATAGCGTTCTAGTATAACCGCCGCGTCTTCCGGAATATAGCATACAGTCTCTCTTCCCTCAATATATGCAAACGTTCCATTACCATAAACTGCCAGGCTGTCCGGCTTCAGGGACGCGATTTCATTGGAAGACAAACCGGCTCTGTGGATCAGGGATATCATTGTGTAGGCCATCAGATCCTCCTGCACAGCCTGATAGAGCGCATCCATATCTTCTACAGGAACCGAATGGACGAACTTCTCCTGTTGTCTTAGTTTCTTCAGCCAAGGGAAAAAATAATCTTCAAACGCTCCAGGCAGTCCGAACTCTTCTTTATGATCTGCGGCATACGCAGCAAAAGAATGAAGCTCCCAGAACTTTTTGCTCAAGGTACTCATACTCAGCTTACCTGCCGCTTCTTTTTGGCGCATATTTTTATAATACAGCTCGACGTCCTTGCTGCTCATATGAAAGAAATCTGTCATGCGTACATTCTCAAATTCCAAGATCTCCTTCAAATATGCCAATGCAGTATCCTGATTCTTAAAGTGTTTTGCAAATTCTATCCAGACAGCTTGTTCTGCTATCTTGGTTGTCAGATCTGGCATACCATCCCTCCCTCTTCCTTGTTTGTAACCGCGAAGCGGAATCTTACTTACGTTACCAGTATAATTCCTACTGTAACATAATGCAATGCTTATTTTACAAAAATTTCCGAATTCAGTTGTGCCCCGGCTTTCATGTTAAATCTCAAGTTAAATAAAAAACCAGGAAAAAAGTACCTGACCAGATACTTTCATCCTGGTTGAAAAACTTCATAAATCTTCTGTCCCGGAAATCCTTTCGGTTTTGATTCACTTCTTGGCTTAACAGCTCTCTGCTATTTTATAAATCAGCGATTCCGTATCTTCCCAGCCCAGACAAGGGTCTGTGATGGATTTTCCGTATTCCCTGTCGCATTCTATACTCTGGCATCCCTCCTGAAGGTAACTCTCAATCATGACACCCTTGATCAGTTTCTTCAGATCAGGATTGTAATTTCGGCTGTGCATCACTTCGCTTACGATTCTGATCTGCTCTTTGAACTGTTTATTTGAATTTGAATGGTTCGCATCGATCACTGCGGCCGGATTCTGGAGATCCTTTTTCCCATACATATCCAGCAGCCTCACGAGATCTTCATAATGGTAGTTGGGAATGCATGTGCCATATTTGTCAACGCCGCCCCTTAAAATCACGTGGGCAAGGTCATTTCCATCTGTTGTAACGTCCATTCCCCGATAGATAAAGTTGTGGGAATTCTGTGCGGCAATTACGGAATTCAGCATAACAGAAAAATCACCGCTGGTTGGATTTTTCATTCCAATTGGAATGTCCATACCGCTGGCCGTCAGGCGGTGCTGCTGGTTCTCGACAGAACGGGCTCCGATTGCCTCGTAAGATAAAATATCGTCCAGGTAGCTCCTGTTTTCCGGGTACAGCATCTCATCGGCTGCAGTCAGACCGCTCTCTTCTATTGTCCTGATATGCATTTTCCGGATCGCGATGATTCCCGCAAGAAGATCCGGTGCTTGGTCAGGCTCCGGCTGATGAAGCATTCCCTTGTACCCTTCTCCCGTCGTCCTTGGCTTGTTGGTATAAACCCGCGGGATCAGCACCAGCCTGTCTGAAACTCTTTCATTGACCCGGGACAGCCTGCGCACATATTCGCATACCGCATCTTCATTGTCCGCTGAACAGGGGCCAGCCAGGACAAGAAATTTATCTGATTTTCCGGTGAATACATCGCGGATTTCCTGGTCTCTCTTTTTCTTCAACGCTATGATCTTGTCTGACAGCGGATATTCCGCCTTTAAATCTGCCGGCAGCGGCAGCTCCGCATTTACTTTCATTCCCATTTCACTACCTGCTTTCTTATGGTATCTGTTTTCATTGTTCCTTGCGCGTGTTTAAAAAAGAAATGACGCCTGTAATAGAACGGCGCCATGACTTACTTCCAATTCCTGTACGGCATATCATTTCCGTCAGCCGTTATCATTCCTCTGATTCACATTATCGTTGCATCTTATATTAATACTGTGGTTAAGCAAGACGATAAGCCGGGTTATGTCGTTGGACAATCATCTATCTAGGCCTGATGTCGCCACCAGGCTCGAGCGACCTACCTAAAGCGTGACGGGCCGCCACGTGGCTTTTATTCGGTCTTGCTTCGGATGGGGTTTACATGTGCCCTCTCTGTTACCAGCGAGGCGGTAGTCTCTTACACTGCCTTTCCACCCTTACCGGGTTTCCCCGGCGGTTTATTTCTGTTGCACTGGCCTTGGAGTCACCTCCACCGGACGTTATCCGGCATCCTGCCCTGTGAAGCCCGGACTTTCCTCGTCTGCAGCTTTTCAGCTCCCGCAGCCGCGATTGTCTGTCTTACTTAACACAGTTGTATATTATACTATGGATTTTGATATATGTCCAGAATCTATCCTATAAAAATTTCTGCAGCTAAAGCCCTTCATCCACGATCAGGCCGCTGCCGTCTGCTGCCGTAGTGGCCAGTTCATCGCAGCGTTCATTCTGCGGATGTCCGTCATGTCCTTTTACCCAGTGGAATGTCACTCTATGCTGCGATTTTGCTGCCAGAAGCCGTTTCCATAAATCCACATTTTTTACGGGTTCGTTCTTGCCTCTCTTCCAGCCTTTTTTGAGCCAGCTGTCTACCCAGTGCTGGTTAAAAGCATCCACCACATATTTTGAATCGGAATAAACCTCCACAATACATGGCCTGTTGAGCGCTTCCAGTCCGCTGATCACGGCCATCAGCTCCATCCGATTGTTTGTAGTCTTTACATACCCCTGAGACAGTTCCTTTGTGTGCAAACCCCCCTTGCTGTCCACATATTCCAGGACGGCTCCATAGCCCCCCGGACCGTCCGGGTTTCCTCTTGCGGCACCGTCTGTAAATAATTTAACCTGCATAATTTCCTATCACTCCATATTTTAGTCTGTTCTTCTGATCTGCCTTCCTTTCGAAGGTTTCTCCTGCTGCATACTATTCCTGACACTTCCCTTAGAGGACCTGCCCGCCTTTTTCCAGTTCAAACACCTGTCCTTCTTTTTCAATCCGGTGTATTTTATCTGCATATTCTCCGGCATTCTTTTCCAGCGCAAGACGGTCAAATATCCCGTAATTGCCCCAGAAATGCATGGGAAATACGGCCCTGGTCTCTGTACGTTTCATAAAGCAGTCCAGCCCCCAATAATACTGCTCCCCAAGCCTGGGGTCAACCGGCACAAACGCAACATCAATCCTAACACCATGCAGCTTATTGATCTCATGCTGATAATTCCGCCGCATCATGGTATTGTAAGCCTTACTTTCTTCCTCCCAATGCCACCAGTTAAGATCTCCGGCATGATATAGAATCCTCCCGTCATACTCCACCAGAAATGCAACGCCTTCATCCGTAGAACGAAGCGTACGAATCTTGCAGCCATCCAAATTCCGCTCTTCATTAGGGCCTATATGCATAACATCCCCGCCCCCATCGGGCTCGGCATCGTTGGACAGGATAAAGTAAACATCCGGCAGATACTCCCTCAGTTTAATAATATCTTTTTTAAAATGATCGTAATGGGCATGACTGACAAAAACATAAAACTTTTTCCCCGTATTCAGCTCGGGCAGATCTCCTTTGTAATAATCGAACAATAAATATGCTGTTTCCAGCTCCACTAGAAATCCACTGTGGCTTAAATATGTAATCCGCATCATAAACTCAGCATCTCCACAACATGTACTAATTCCGGCAGGATGTACTCCAGGCTCTCCTTCGCCGACTTTGCCCCCTCCGGCAGATTTACCATCAGCGTATGGTTCCGAATCCCCGCCGCTGAGCGGTCCAGAATCGCTTTTTTCGAATACCGTATATTATAAGCGCGGATCGCCTCGGGAATTCCCGGAAGAAGCCTCTCTGAGACTTCCATCACCACGTCCGGCGCACAATCTCTTTTCCGTATTCCCGTTGCCCCGGTAGTCAAAATCAACTCCACTGCCCCCGTGTCTGCCAGCCTCTTCAGTACTGCCAGCGCCACCTTCTTATCCTCCGGCAGGACTCCCGACGCCTTCACCTCAAACCCTACCTGCTCCAACATGCGTTTCAATGCAGTGGCTGCGGCGCTGTCCTTTTTTGCTTTATATAAACCTGTATTTAACGTAAAAATTGCTGCTTTCATCTATAAGTACTCCTTTCCATAGGGGTCTGACCCCTTTGCTGTCCGTTTTCTGAATATTCGCAAAATAAAGAGAATGGTTTTTACCATTCTCTTTATTATACGTGCATTTCTTCTGTTAAGCAACATTTTTTCCTTTGTTATTTCTCTTGTTATTTCTCATCATCTCTTAACATCTGCCATCAATTATCTGATAATTACCCCAAAATGCGCCGTGCAGATTCGTTTGCCCTTGCAAATATTTCTTCTTTTGTTGAGTCCAGGTAATATTTTCCATCTTCGTAAAGTACTTTTCCCGCTACCATAGTAAGCTTCACGTTCTGTTTACTTCCGCTATAGACCAGATTCTTCTCCAGATTCTGGATCGGCTGCATGTTTGGCTGCTGAAGGTCAATGAGGATCAGATCGGCCTTCTTGCCTTCTGCTATAATATCACACTCCGGCAGTCCCATCGCATGTGCGCCGTTTACTGTAGCCATCTTCAGAACTTCCAGGGCAGGAACGACTTCCGCATCATCACAGAGCACCTTCTGAAGCCCCGTTGTAAGGAACATTTCACGGAACATATCCAAGCAGTTGTTGCTCGCCGGCCCATCCGTACCTATGGCTACCGGAATATTCATGTCCAGATACCGTTTTACCGGTGCAATGCCGCTTGCCAGTTTCAAATTGGATGCAGGGTTCGTCACGATATAAAGCCCACGCTCTTTCACAATGTCAAAATCAGCGTCATCCAGGTGTACGCCATGAAACAGCCCGCCGCCGTGCGCAAACAACCCCAGCGAATCCATATAGGCCACAGGCGTCATGCCTGTCCTGCTGCGGCAGTCCTCCACTTCTCTTTTCGTCTCTGAACAATGTACATAAACCGGAATCTTGTACTTTTCGGAAAGCCCTGCCAGCCCCTCCATCATCTCCCGGCCGGTCGTATACTCCGCATGAAATCCCAACTGATAGGAAACCAGCCTGTCCGGATCCTGATTATATCGCTTATAGTCCGCCTCTACCTCTTCCAGCGTCCCGCCGAAATCGTTGATGCTCTCACAGATCACCGTTCTGAATCCTGTATCTACTGCCGCGCGTTCTCCAGCCGGTTTATTGATATACATATCAAAAATAGAAGTAATACCGCTGGTCAGATATTCCATAATTGCCAGCTTATTGAGCCAGTAAATATCTTCGCCCGTCAGCTTGGCCTCTGCCGGAAATACCCTGGTGTTCAGCCATTCATCCAGCTTCATATCGTCCGCATGTGAACGCAGAAATGTCATGGCAGAATGCGTATGTGCATTTTTAAAACCGGGCATCAAAAGATTCCCCTGACCGTCAATCTCCCTGTCCCATGTTTCCTTTGCATCCAGAACAACCGGCCCTGCATAGGCAATCTTATCGCCCTTCACCCATACCTCACCTCTGAAAATGCCTTTTCCTGCTTCCATCGTCAGAATTCTCACATTATAAATTCGAATATTCATATCTTTATCCCTCTTATCTGAAATTTTTCCATCCAATATCTTCTTAATATCCGCTTCACTGGAACCATGTTATATTTTTTCGATTATCTTCGTTACCAGCCGTTCAAACTCCTCGGAGCGCTTGTCCGCCACAGCCTGCACATCCAGATGGCTCAGTTCTTCCCCTGTAATGCCACACGCCATATTTGAAATACAGGAAATCCCACACACCCGCACACCGGCATGGCGCGCAGTAATCGCTTCGCAGGCAGTGCTCATACCGACCGCATCTGCCCCTATGGCCGCAAACATCCTGATCTCAGCAGGACTCTCAAAATTCGGTCCCGAAGACTGCACATAAACCCCTTCCTGAATCTGTATCTTCTCCTCTTCGGCCGTGGCCCGGATGACTTCCATCAGCTCCACATCGTAAATGTGTGTCATATCCGGAAACCGGGTTCCCAGCTCCGCCACATTCTCTCCGATCAAAGGCGAAGGCACAAAATTCGAGATCTGATCCGTAATCATCATAAAATCCCCAACATGGAAGGACCGGTTGATCCCGCCCGAAGCATTCGTGAGAAACAAAACCTCAATCCCCATCATCTTCATCAGCCTGACTGGAAGCACAACATCTTCGATCGAATACCCTTCATAGTAGTGCACCCGTCCCTTCATAACAACAACCGGCACCGTTCCAATATACCCCAGCAGAAACCTCCCGTCATGCCCCTCCACCGTGGACACCGGGAATCCCGGGATATCTCCGTACGGAATCTCACACTCCACCTGCATATTTCTGGCATAATTGCCCAGCCCGGAGCCAAGAATCAATCCCACACGCGGCTTAAATGCTGTTACGGACTGATAGTACTCATAACACTTCATCACCTTTTCAAATTGTCTGCTCATAACGACTCTCCTCATCATTAAACCAAAATAAATACCTGAAAATATTATACCCCGTCCCCCCAAATCCCACAAGAGGAATTTTGGGGAGCTGGACGGCGGAGAAGGCGGTACGCCAGCGGAGAGAGGGACTTCCGAAGGGCAGGAGAACAAGAAGGGGCCCTATCGGGATGCAGTCCATTTGCTAAGAACGGCTAAATGGAAATCCTGCCGGATGTTGAGGCATCAGAGGCATTCACTGCATAATCTTGATGATTATGCAGCTCAGGCCTCTTTGAAATCGGCTTTGTGAGCCGATTTCAGCCTCAACATCCGGCAGGATTTCCATTAAGCCGTTCTAACGCGCATTCTATGCATCCCGATAGGGCCCCTTCTTGTTCTCCTGCCCTTCGGAAGTCCCTCTCCCGCTGGCTATGTGCTTCAAGGCGCGGGGTTAGCTCCACGGGAGGGAATTCTGACGGTAGCAGCGGATTGAGCTGGATATGCGGGTAATAATGCCTCAAGCAAGAATCTTGCTGTCCGCATATCCAGCTCAACGTCCCCAGCCAACTTCCCCCACAAATCCAGTCTGATCCACTGCCCCCGCCTCATGCCCCACGAGGCGGGAAAATCAGTGGTTGGATGAATGTAGCTGTATGGAATCGTAACAGGGCTCTTTTGGATGCGTGTTTCGGGGATTACTGTCCCTTCATCAAAATGAAAGCCGGCATATGAACTTTCCGCAGGACCACCAGTCCTGCGGAAAAGACGACTTATACGGGAATGCATCCTGCATTCCCGTGTTTGTCGTCGGTGTTCATCATGCCGGCTTTCATTTTGATTAGGGACAGTTATCCCCGAAACCCGTATCCAAAAGAGCCCTGTTACGATTCCATACAGCGGCCCCCTTCCTCCACTAACCTCTCCCAGCCGTCATATGATAATGCAGACAAGTCCTCCGTTGCTGTCGTTGACTATTTTCTGCATGGTATCCTGCAGCTTTGCCTGGCTTTCGTCGTTGATCATGGTGATTTTGTTACGCATTCCGTCCATGACCAGTTCTTCGATCGATTTTCCGAAGATGTTGGTTCCCCATACGCCCTCGGGGGTCTCGCTTTCTGCTTTGATGTATTCTACCAGATCCTGGGCCTGTTTTTCATTTCCTACAATCGGCGCAATCTCTGTCTCTATGTTGGCTCTTATCATATGGATCGATGGTGCTTCCGAGTGGATCTTCACTCCGTACTTATTGCCCTGCTTGATGATCTGCGGCTCATCCAGTGCAATTTCCTCTTTCTTCGGGCTGACCACCCCGTATCCCTTCATTTTTACGTCTGCAAATGCGTCTTTGATCTGCGTGTACTCTTCTTTCATGGCAGCCAGTTCTTTCATGGCCGAGATCAGTTCATACTCGCCCTTGATGTCTGTGCCTGTCAGCTCGCTGAGTACCTCATAATAATATTGTTCTGCAAAGCCGATCCGTATCTTGACCCTTCCGGTATCCATCTCGATCTTTTCTACATTCACCTGGTCTATGTAGGGGCTATCCGTCTGCGGGGCTTTGCTGGCCGCACTGCGGATATCTTTCATCTCTCCCATAACAGACTTTACATTCTGAAGCAGATCTGCCTTGATCCGATGTTCTCTTGAAAGCATTTCCACCCATTTGGGAATGTAGAACTCCACTTCTGCTATCGGGAACTCGTACAGCACCTGGCGCATAATGTTGTGGATATCCTCTGTCCGAAGCTGCTCACAGTTGGCAGGCAGCACGGATACCCCGTATTTTTCCTCCAGCTCTTCTTTCAGTGCTTTCGCCTCATCTGTATAAGGCTTCTGCGTATTCAGCAATATGATAAATGGTTTGCCGATCGATTGGAGCTCCTTAATTGTCTTTTCTTCTGCCGCTATGTAGTTTTCTCTCGGAAGATCACCGATGCTCCCGTCCGTTGTAACCACAATACCGATCGTCGCATGATCGTGGATTACTTTCTGTGTACCTATGGCTGCCGCTTTGGTAAATGGAATCTCATACTCAAACCAGGGTGTCTTCACCTGTCTCTCTGTATCATTTTCAATATGCCCTGAGGCGCCGTCTACCATATACCCCACACAGTCGATCAGGCGGATCTTGACTTCCACGTCGTCCGACAGCTTGATGGCAGCCGCTTCCTTCGGTACAAATTTGGGTTCCGTAGTCATGATTGTGGTGCCGGACGCGGACTGGGGCAGTTCATCCTTTGTCCTTTCTCTTGCATGTTCATCTGTCATATTGGGGAGTACAAGTAAATCCATAAAACGTTTAATAAAGGTTGACTTGCCTGTCCGAACCGGACCAACCACTCCAATATAAATCTCTCCGTTTGTTCTAGCTTTCATGTCTTTGTATAACTGAAATGAATCCATAAAAATACCCCCTTGTTCTGCTGATACCAATTTATGCGCAGATAAGGGGGTTTATGCATCTTTCTTTTTATACATGCCAAAATTTCTCCGCAGGCGCTACGCCCCGGCTTCGTCTTTCCACTTCCGGTCTGTCCTGCTTCCTGACTGTGCGGCATCCGGACTGAACGTCTTATTTGTCTTCCGGCCACGGCAGAGCCGAATGCTCGCTTTTCTGTTCCCGCAGCATCAGTTCGTCTACCGCCTCCGCAGGGTTCTTGCCCTCAAATAGCACCGCATTAACCTGCGTCACGATCGGAAGCGGCACATCGTATTCAATGGCTAGCTTTGCGGCCGCTTTCGCAGAATACACACCTTCCACGACCATCTTAACTTCTTCCATTGCCTCTTCCATAGTTCTTCCCTGCCCGATCAGATACCCAGCCTTTCTGTTGCGGCTGTGCACGCTGGCACAGGTCACGATCAGGTCGCCGATCCCGGTCAGCCCGGTAAATGTCTCGATCTTGCCGCCCATCTTCACGCCCAGCCTTGCAATTTCCGCAATGCCTCTCGTAATCAGAGCTGCCTTTGTATTATCCCCATAGCCCAGTCCGTCCGCAATACCGGCCGCTAACGCTATGACATTCTTTAAGGAACCACCCAGTTCAATCCCCAGGATATCCGGGCTCGTGTAGACACGGAAGACACGGCTCATAAACATGGACTGGAGATACTCCGCAGTCTTCCTGCTCTTTGCTCCGATCACACAGGTCGTCGGCAGCTTCCTGCCCACTTCCTCCGCATGGCTGGGGCCAGACAGCACCGCCACATCCGCCTGCGGAATCTCCTGCTCAATCTGCTGGGAAAGCGTCATCAGCGTAGTTTCCTCAATCCCCTTGGCGACATCCACAATGATCTGCCCCTCTTTTACGTACGGACTCATCTTCTTTGCCGTAGCCCTTGTAAATGGGGACGGCACCGCCAACACCAGGAAGTCTTTTCCGTCGATTGCCTCTTTTAGTTCATTTGTAACCACCAGATTCTCCGGCAACCTTACGCCCGGAAGCTTCGCTGCATGCTCCCGCTTTTCGGTCAGCATCTTTACTTCCTCTTTGTCGATTGACCAGACGGTAACCTGATGCCCGTTCTCGCTGAGCAGAACCGACAGCGCGGTCCCCCAGCTGCCAGCTCCTAATACACCTACATTTGCCATAATGTTCCTCCCTTTTTCATATCTGTTATTTTGCTTCTTTTTTCTTGCCTGAACCAAATCTGTTCTCCGTACCGGCAAGCAGCCGGCCGATATTTGCTTTATGCCTGTACCATGCAAGTATTGTGAGCAGAAGTACTAAGATATACAGCTCATATGTATAAGGGGCAGCCATATGGAATTCACCCAGGTGCCCGAATAATAGTATCTCGAGAAAAAACAGTGAAGATGCAAGTAGTGAGCCCAAAGACACGTATCTTGTAAAAACAGCCGCAATCAGGAACCCCGCAAGCGGAATCGGCACCAGCAGCGGATTCGTCGAAACAACCAGCCCTGCCAGCACAGCAATCCCTTTCCCGCCTTTAAAGCGCAGATAAAATGGAAAATTGTGGCCCAGGGTAGCCCCCAGCCCGGCATACATCGCTAAGAGAGGAAGATACTCGCTTCCCCTGTAAATATAACGGACAATAAAAATCGCAGCCACACATTTTACAACATCCCCGGCGAATGTCAGCAGCCCGGCCTTCCACCCCATGACGCGCACCGCGTTGGTGGAGCCGGCGTTGCCGCTTCCCTCTTTTCTGATGTCGATATGATTGATCTTCCCCACAAGATAACCTGTCTGCAGAAGCCCGCAGACATATCCTATGCAAAGGCAGATAATACGTTCCATAACTATTGCTCCTTTTCTTTTCTCTCCCTGACAAAGAATTTCAGCGATGTTCCCCGGAAACCAAATGCCTCCCTGATCTTATTCTCCAGATATCTGGTATAAGAGAAATGCATTAATTCTTTATCATTTACAAATATAACAAATGTCGGCGGCTTTACGGACACCTGCGTAATATAATACAGCTTCAGCCTCTTCCCCTTGTCCGACGGCGGCTGCTGCATAGCCACCGCTTCCGCCATGATCTCATTGAGAACTCCTGTCGCCACTCTCAGAGTCTGGTTTTCGATCACGATGTCAATCATCTCATAGAGCTTGTTCAGACGCTGCCCGGTCTCTGCGGAAACATACATAATCTCCGCGTAAGACAGATAGGATAACACCTGGCGGATCTTATTGTCGTATTCGCGCATCGTCTTATCATTTTTCTCTACAGCATCCCATTTATTTACAACGATAATAATCCCTTTTCCGCGTTCGTGGGCAATCCCTGCAATCTTCGCATCCTGCTCCGTCACGCCCTCTGCGGCATCAATGACCACCAGGACCACATCGGCACGCTCCACTGCAGTAACTGTCCGGATGATGCTGTAGCGCTCCAGCTCTTCCTTGATCCGGCTCTTTCTGCGCAGCCCCGCCGTGTCAATAAAAATATACTCCTTGCCGTCATGAAGAATCTCGGTATCAATGGCATCCCTTGTGGTGCCCGCCACGTCAGAAACGATCACCCGGTTCTCGCCCAAAAGTTTATTGATAATAGAAGATTTCCCGACATTCGGCTTGCCCACAATGGCAATCCTCGGCCTGTCATCCTCTTCCTCTTCCCCCGAGCCTTCCGGGAAATGTGCCGCAACTTCATCCAGCATGTCTCCCAGCCCCAGCCTGGAAGCGGCTGAGATCGGAACCGGATCACCGATTCCCAGATTATAGAATTCGTATACATCCGGCATAAACTTGTCAAAATTATCGACTTTATTTACAACAAGGATCACCGGTTTTGCCGACCTGCGCAGCATGTCCGCCACTTTAGAGTCGGAATCTACCAATCCCTGTTTTACATCTGTTATAAAAATAATAACATCCGCCGTGTCAATGGCGATCTGTGCCTGCTCCCGCATCTGTGACAGAATCACATCCTTACTGTCCGGTTCAATTCCTCCGGTGTCAATTAAAGTGAACTCCCGGTCCAGCCAGCTCACATCCGCATAGATACGGTCCCTGGTGACACCAGGCGTATCCTTTACAATCGAAATCATCTCGCCTGCCAGAGCATTGAACAATGTAGATTTTCCAACATTCGGCCTTCCTACAATCGCTACTACTGGTTTACTCATATTTATCTGCTACCTTTCTCATTTTCAAATTATCAGTTTCGGCCCAGAACTGCGTCGATCAGATCCTGCCCGCTTGATTTTACAATATCTACCGGCACTTGTAAAGCCTTCTCCACATCCTTCACGGTAAAATCATCCAGAAATACATCCTCGCCGGTCCTTAACATATTACAGGGGATCAGCAGTGCATCGCCAAGCACCCTGCCTTTAAGCTGCGCGGCCAGATCCTGCCCGGTGATCAGCCCGGATACCGTAATCAGTTCGCCGAAAAAGTCATTCCTTACCTCATAGAGGTGCAGGGTTATATTAGGAAACTTCTCTTTTAGTCTGCCCAGCATGCGCTCTAAATAGGGGTAAGCAAGCCGCCCGGTTGCGAATGACAGCTCTCTCTTCCTGTCGTCCCCTTTGATGCGCTCCAGTCCTTCCCCGAATTCATTCATTAGCAGACGCAGCATACCCACGCCGTTCTCCAGCTGGAGATAACCGTCGTATCTTTCCTCCCGGGGCAATTCCTCCCCTGCCAGGATATACCACTCATCCCCTGCATGGATGAAATGAATCCCATGAGCCTCATATATCTGCTCCTGCCACTTATGGATCACCCGGAGGACTTCCTTTGCATCCTCCTTCGTAAATGGCTCCAAAGGATACAGACCGTCCCTAAACTTCGTCAGCCCCACAGGCACCACGGAAACACTCCTGAGATACGGCAGATAGCCGGTCAGGTCACGGATGCTTCGCTCCAGCTCTGCCCCGTCATTCACGCCCTTGCAGAGTACAATCTGCCCGTTCATCTCAATCTCTCCCTGATACAGGATATCCACTTTCTTCAGGGCATCGCCTGCAAAACGGTTATGCAGCATCTTACAGCGCAGTTCGGGATTGGTTGTGTGGAATGAGATGTTGATCGGTTCCAGATGGTACTTCACAATCCGCTCCACATCATGATCACTCATATTTGTCAGGGTAATATAATTCCCCTGCAGAAAGGAGAGCCTGGAATCATCGTCCTTAAAATACAGCGTCTCTCTCATTCCTGCGGGCATCTGGTCTATAAAGCAGAACATGCATTTATTCCGGCAGGAACGGTACTCGTCCATCAGGCTCTGCCCGAACTCCAGCCCCAGTCCTTCGTCCTCGTCCTTTTCAATCTCCAGCTCCCACTGTTCTCCGTCGGGTTTCTCTATCAATAATACAATATTTTCATCGTCAACGTAGTAGTGATAATCAAATACATCCTCTATCGTATTGCCGTTGATGGCCAGTAGCCTGTCCCCGGGCTCGATCCCCATCTCTTCCCCAATGCTTCCCGGATGTACGGTACTCACAATATGCTCATGTTTCATCTTCTATCTCCTCAAAGTCCGGAATAGACTTGTCCGGCTCGCTTTTCATCATGTTACTGTTCAAATCCTGCGGGTGCGCACAGTAACCTCATTATATCATAATTCGCGGTTTGCGCAAGCTGTGCTTGAATTTCAGCATAAAAAATGATATAACCATATATAGGTAGCAGGCTGGATTCCAGCCCGTCAAATTCGTCAAACATAGGAGAAAATCATGTCAAATATTGAATTATTAGAAAAAACGCTTCCCGTTGCCCCCCTCAAGCTGGCGGCCATGGAAAGCTGTGAAAAACTGGGGAAAAAGGTCAATGACTACCTCGTATCCTTCCGGGAGAATACGATCTGCGAAGTAAAATCCTCCTCCCCCCTCTATGTGAACTATGAATCACGTAACTATCTGGTGGACTGCTGCTGTCCCCGTTTTGGCTCCGGTGAGGCAAAGGGGGTCCTGAAGGAGACAATCCGGGGCACGGATCTGTTTATCATGACCGATGTATGCAACTACAGCCTTACGTACACGGTCAACGGACATATCAATCACATGTCCCCGGACGATCATTTCCAGGATCTCAAAAGGATCATTTCCGCGGCTACAGGCAAGGCAAAGCGGATCAATGTCATCATGCCATTCATGTATGAGAGCCGTCAGCACAAAAGGACCAAAAGGGAGTCCCTCGACTGTGCCATTGCCCTGGAAGAACTGACCGCCATGGGCGTCACCAACATCGTGACCTTTGACGCGCACGATCCCAGGGTTCAGAACGCGATCCCGCTGAAAGGGTTCGACAGCTTCAATCCGCCCTATCAGTTTATGAAGGCATTGTTCCGCTCAGTGCCAGATTTACGGGTAGATAAGGAACATCTGATGATCATCAGTCCTGACGAGGGAGCCATGCACCGTGCAGTCTACTTCTCCAACATCCTCGGCGTAGAGATGGGTATGTTCTACAAGCGCCGCGACTATTCTACTGTAGTCAACGGCAAGAACCCCATCGTGGCCCACGAATTTCTCGGCGACGATGTAACAGGAAAAGACGTCATCGTCGTAGACGACATGATTTCCTCCGGTGAAAGCATGCTGGATGTAGCCAAACAGCTAAAAGACCGCCACGCGGCCAGAGTCTTCGTCTGCACCACATTCGGCCTCTTCACGGACGGCTTCGAAAAATTCGACGAATACTACGAAAACGGCTACATCGACCGGGTAATCACAACAAACCTCACCTATCTGCCGCCGATCGTAAACGAAAAACCCTACTTCGTAAAAGCAGATATGAGCAAATTCCTGGCACTCATCATAGATTCATTGAACCACGACACCTCCATCGGATCCGTACTGAATCCAACAGACAAAATCCACGCACTCCTCGAAAAAAAACGCAGGGGGTAGGAAGGGGAAGTGGTGTTGACTCACGGGGCCGTCTCAGAGAAGGGGCAGGTGTTTTCGGGGACGGGAATGTGGGGGAAGCATTTCTATACAGAAAAAGAAGGATGAATCAAGGCACCGGGGACATTCGGGGAAAATTCGATAATTTTCCCCTGCAGGTCCCCTTGAAATCATAGCTTGTAGCTATGATTTCAGCCTGATTCATCCTTCTTTTTCTGTAAAGAAATGCTAACCCACACATTCACGCCCCCGAAAACACCTGCCCCTTCTCTGAGACTACTCACATCCAACCGGAACATCCCCCTCCGGAGGTGCCCGCGGACGGAAAGCAGCGGATGTCTACCGGCGGATGCGTATCTATATGCCTAATGCCAGTGTAAATAATGTCTCCAAACCAGCCAACCAAGATCCACCGCCCCCGTAAAAGGGTGCGTCGGCTTCAGGATCAGGCATTCCGGCGGGAATGTCCAGCCCCCGCACCGGCACAGCAGGACTGACGCGTCCCCATACCAGCCACATTCCCGCCTTATCTAAGCCTCCCCGTCTCGTACTTGATTTTCATTCGCAGGCAGTTGATGACTCCCTCATACTGCAGTTCGGGTGTTTTTCCTGTTTCTGTGTATCCCAGGCTTTCGGCCGCTGTACTTAGGAAGTGCTGGTTCAGCTCTGTCCTGTGGCGCTGGAGGAACTTGAGTTTTTCTTCATTGGACTCCAGATCCAGGAAGCGGATGATCAGGGGAACTTCTTCTTGTATCGGCTCTTCTTCGTATAACGGTTCCCCTGGCTTTACAATGCCAGTCAGTTCGAAGCGGTATTCCTGGAGGGCATCCGGATATTTTTCATGGTCCACCGGGCTTAGGAACATGTCCAGAGGGCGTGCATAGATGCCGTGTCCTCCGTAGAGGGCCTCATATACCACCAGCTCTTCGGCTGTTTCCGTGTGCACTGCTATGTGCAGTACTTTGTAGCGTTTTCCTTTAAAATGTGTGTATATTTCTCCCTCTTCTGGTCTTTTGCGGCTCATATGAAACTCTCCTTTTCTACTCTTTAATTCCAGTAGTAAGAACTACTGGTTCTTGGACCTTACATCCCGCGGGACAAAAGCAGTGCTACGAAAGTCGGGCCTGCTGTTTATCAAAACTGCCGGCAAATCAATTTACATTCATCTGCCGGCTGCTGCTATTTCAATATCATTTTTTCTTTAGTATAACTTTGCGCTGATCAGTTTCGGACGGAAGCCTTTTTTCTCAAGGGCATTTAGTATCTTATGTTTGTGTTCTGTGCCGAAAGCCTCCATTGTTATACGAAGTTCCACCGCTGCGTTTCTGTTTGTGCTTACAAACTGGTTGTGCTCCAACTTGATCACATTGCCCTGCTCGTCCGCAATTGTAGCGGCCACACTCACCAGCTCACCCGGCTTGTCCGGAAGCAGTACGGATACGGAGAAGATACGGTCTCTTTGGATCAGGCCGTGCTGTACGATGGAAGACATGGTTATGACATCCATGTTGCCGCCGCTCAGAAGGCAGACAACCTTCTTGCCCTTGCACTCGAGCTGTTTTAATGCAGCTACAGAGAGCAGCCCGGAATTCTCCACGATCATTTTGTGGTTCTCCACCATATCCAGAAAGGCGCCGATCAGCTCGTCGTCCTCAACCAGAAGGATATCGTCCACATTTTCCTGTACGTAGGGCAGATTCTGAACTCCGACGGCTTTCACCGCAGTGCCGTCCGCTATTGTGTTGGCGCTCTCCAGTTCCACCACTTCCCCGGCCTGAAGGGCCGCCGTCATGCTGGCTGCCTCCGCCGGCTCCACACCGATCACTTTGATCTTCGGATTCAGCATTTTTGCCAGCGTGGCCACTCCGGATATGAGGCCGCCTCCCCCTATGGGTACGAGGATATAGTCCACCGTCGGCAGTTCCTGGACGATCTCCATGGCAATGGTTCCCTGGCCGGTTGCAACGTCCAGGTCGTCAAATGGATGGACGAAGGTATAGCCGTGCTTTTCGGCCAGTTCTAAGGCATAGGCGCAGGCATCGTCATATACATCCCCGTAAAGAATGACCTCGGCCCCGTAACTCTTTGTGCGGTTTACTTTGATCAGAGGTGTAACTGTCGGCATGACAATCGTTGCCTTGCATCCGTATTTTTTAGCGGCGTAGGCAACTCCCTGGGCATGGTTGCCGGCGGATGCGGTAATCAGGCCTTTCTGCCGGGCTTCCTCAGACAGGGTACTGATCTTGTAATAGGCGCCCCGGAGCTTATATGCACCGGTATGCTGCATATTCTCGGGCTTCAGATATACCTTGCCGCCGCTCGCCTCGCTCAGATAATCGCTGTAGATCAGCTTGGTCTGGTTTGTTACCTGTTTTACGATTTCGCTTGCTTCTTCAAACTTCTCTAATGTTAACATTTTACCCCTTCTTTCTTAGGCTATTCCCCGCTGTTCTCTTCTTTTGAGTCACTGTAGAATAGCGCGTTTACAAATTCATCCGCATCAAATTTCTGTAAATCATCTATGGTCTCGCCCACGCCGATATATTTAACGGGGATTCCCAGCTCCGCCTGGATTGCCACTGCAATTCCGCCTTTTGCAGTTCCGTCCATCTTCGTGAGTATGACTCCTGTAATATCGGATACTTCGTTGAATTCTTTTGCCTGCGACAGTGCGTTCTGCCCTGTGGTGGCATCCAGAACAACCAGCGTTTCTTTATGTGCCTCCGGATATTCTCTGTCGATCACCCGGTTGATCTTTTTCAGTTCCTCCATCAGGTTTTTCTTGTTGTGGAGGCGTCCCGCCGTATCACACAGCAGGATATCGGCCTTTCTTGCCCTTGCTGCCGCCACTGCGTCAAAGACTATGGAGGCGGGATCCGCGCCCTCCTGACCGCCTATCATCTCTACCTGCGCCCGGTTCGCCCACTCTTTCAGCTGCTCTCCCGCTGCCGCACGAAATGTATCCGCAGCCGCCAGTATTACTTTCTTGTGCTGCTCACGGAACTTGCCGGCCAGCTTTCCAATTGTAGTTGTCTTGCCGACCCCATTGACCCCAATCACGAATACGACCGAAGTGCGGTTCTCGAATTCGTACGCAGTCTCCCCCACATTCATCTGCTCCTTGATACTTTCAATGAGCAGCTCCCTGCATTCGATTGGTTCTTTGATATGCTTTTCCTTCACTTTTGCTTTCAGGTCTTCCATGATCTCCATGGTCGTGTGGACACCCAGATCTCCCATGATCAGTGTCTCTTCCAGCTCTTCGTAAAAATCATCGTCTATTTTTGAAAAGCCATGGAAAATGCTGTCCATGCCGGAGACGATATTATCTCTTGTTTTGGTCAGGCCGGATACCAGCCGTTTAAAAAAACCCTGCTTTTCCTCCATTTTCTTCTCCCTCGCTATCTTTTTTTAACAGTTCAGATAAGTCGGAACTGCTGTCTATTTTTCCAGTTCATCCTCCAGAAGATCCACGGATACCAGCGTGGACACCCCCTTCTCCTGCATGGTGATCCCGTACAGCCTGTCCGCAGAAGTCATGGTTCCTCTTCTGTGGGTAATGACAATGAACTGCGTGTTCCTGGTCAATTTGTGCAGATACTGTGCAAAACGCACTACGTTGTTGTCATCCAGGGCCGCCTCAATCTCATCCAGAAGGCAGAACGGAGAGGGCTTCAGGTTTTGTATCGCAAACAGCAGAGAAATTGCTGTGAGCGCCTTCTCCCCGCCGGAGAGCTGCATCATATTCTGAAGCTTTTTGCCCGGCGGCTGTGCAATGATCCGGATCCCTGCTTCCAGGATATCCTCGTCCTCCATCAGTTCCAGCGTTCCTTTTCCGCCTCCGAAAAGCTGTTTGAATACAATGTCAAACTCCTTGGAAATCAGCGCGAACTGTTCTTCAAACTGCTTTCTCATGGCAGCATCCAGCTCATCTATGATTTTCATCAGCGTCGCTTCCGCCTCCACCAGGTCATCGTGCTGCCCCTTGAGGAACTCGTAGCGCTCCGATACACTTTTATAGTCGTCGATTGCATTGACATTTACGGAACCCAGTTTCTTAATCTCGCCTTTCAGCACCTGGATCTGGCGCTTCATATAGGAGAGATCCGTCAGATTTTCATTGCGCAGCTCCATCGCATGGTTGTAGGTCAGTTCATACTCATCCCACATATAGTTGATCTGCTTCTCAGAGGCCTCCTCATAGGATTCCCTGCGGCTGCTCAGCCGGAAGCACTCCTTATCCAGTTCGGACATGTGTTTGGAGAGTTCCTCCCGCTTTCCGAGAAATGCCTTATGCTTCTGGTTCAGCTCCTCCCGCTTGGCGACCTGGCTCTTGATCTCTGTGTTTATCTCCTCAAACAGCTCTTTTGAATTTTCAATGGTCTCTCTAAGGTCCTGAATCTTGTCCTCTTTTTCCTGAATTTCTTCGGAAGCATTGCCTTTATTGATGTCCAGTTCCTTTAATTCTGTCTCGAACTTTTCCGTCTCTTCCTGAATTCGCGTTATGTTTTCCAGAATAAACGCATTCTGCTGTTCCAGGCTCGCATATGCCAGGTGCACTTCTTCCGAATGTCTCAGCTGGACGGTCTCCTTTTCCTTGTCGGATTCCAGACTTTCCTGCAGCTCGCGGATCCGGTTGTTCAGTTCCTTCTCCAGGGCTTCCGACGTCTCCAGTTCCATCTGAATGGAGTCCTCATTATCCAGGATCTCCTGCAGCCTTAGTTCTAAGCCCTCCTGCTCCCTGAGATACCCTTCACAGCGTAATTTCGCTTCACGCTGCCGGTTCTGAACCTGCTCCACATTCATCTTCGCAGTGTTCTCTTTGACGGATGCTCTTCTGAGCTTCTGCTGGATCTCATCAATAGCGCTGTAGCATGCGGTACGTTTTGCCTTGATCTCGTTTACCGACTGCTCACAGTCATCCATCTCTTTTTTCAGCATCCTGACCGTTTTTTCGAATTCTTCTATCTCCCGCCTTCTGCTCAACAGGTTGCTGGAATTCTTGAAAGCGCCCCCGGTCATGGATCCTCCGGGATTCATGAGTTCCCCTTCCAGAGTGACAAGCCGGAGCGACTGTTTGTATTTTCTGGCCAGGCGGATTCCATTATCTATGTTATCCACTACAATGGTTCTGCCAAGCAGCTGTTCAGCCAGCCCCATAAATCGGTCTTCAACCTGCACCAGCGTGCTGGCAAGGCCGATCACACCGGGCTCCTTCAGTGCTTCCTGCTGGCGGATCCCGCCGCCTCCATGCATGCTTGTCAGAGGCAGGAACGTGGCACGCCCGAACTTATTCTGCTTAAGATAAGCGATCATCCGCTTGGCGGTCTCCTCATTGTCGGTGACAATGTTCTGGATATTGCCTCCCAGAGCCGTCTCCACGGCGATCTCATATTCTTTTTCTACTTTAATAATATCCGCAACAACACCGATCAGTCCCTTTTCCCTGTCCTTATTGCTCATGACCCTGCGGATGCTGTTACCGTATCCGTCATAACGCTCGGTTATGTTCTTTAAGGATTCCAGCCGGGAAGACTCTCTGTGGTAAGCGGTCTGCCCAATACGCAGCTGCTCCTGCTTCCCGGACAGTTCCTGCTGGAGCTTATCGATCTCCTGCTCATTCGTGCTGATCTGTTCCGTATAAGCATGGATTCTCCCGGAAATCTGCTGCAGCTCTTCTTCGTAAGCGGCGAGTACTTCATTCTGTTTCTCCGCCTCTGACGATACCTCCAGGATCAGCCTGCCCAGTTCAGATTTTCTCGTTGTGATCTGCTCCTGTGTCGTTGCATAATGCTGGATCTTAGCCTTTGTGGAAGCCCTGTTATTCAAAAGCTCTATGATCTCGGCCTTACTATGTTCTATCTGCGCCGTACCCGAGGCAATCCGGCTCTGCACATCCACCAGCGCTTCCTTTGCCTGTGCATCGCTCTTTGCAACTTCCGCGAGCCTGGTCCTTACGGAGGTCTGCTCCCTGGCAAGTTCCGCCCGCTGGGCCTGTCTGGTCTCTATCTCCACGCGGATCGTATTGAGACGGTTATCATAGTGCTCGTCATTCATCCGAACCGTATTGATCTGTTCTTTCAGGACATTGATCTGTCCCTCCAGCTGCTGTTTGAGAAGGGTCGTCTCATTGAGCTGGCTCTTTGCCTTTTCAATGGAGAAGTCAATGCTGTCCACTTCCTCCTCAATGGCCTCGTACTCCGTCTTCATCTCTTCATACCGGACGTTTGCTTCTTCAAGCTCGTCCGAAGCGATTTGATACTTACTGTCCAGATCACGAATCTGTTCTTTGATCCGCTCCGTCTCCAGCAGAAACATGTTAATATCGTAAGTCTTGAGTTCTTCCTTTTTCTTAAGATACTCCCTCGCTACCTCGGACTGCCGTTTTAATGGCCCGATCTGTTTTTCAAGCTCTGAGAGAATATCATTGACACGGGTCAGGTTCTGTCTTTCCTCATCCAGTTTTCTGACCGACAGGTTCTTGCGCCGTTTGAACTTAACAATCCCCGCAGCCTCGTCGAACAGCTCTCTTCTCTCCTCCGGCTTTCCGCTCAGAATCTTATCGATCTGCCCCTGTCCGATAATCGAATATCCCTCTTTCCCGATGCCGGTGTCATAAAACATCTCATTGATGTCCTTCAGACGGCATCCTGCGCCATTTATCAGATATTCGCTCTCACCGGACCTGTACAGCTTTCTCGTAACCGTAACCTCCTCGTAGTCTACCGGGAGCTGATGATCCGAATTGTCCAGCGTAATGGCTACCGATGCATAGCTCAGCGGCTTTCGGTTCTCTGTGCCGGAAAAGATGACATCCTGCATGCTCCCGCCCCGGAGCTGCTTTACCCGCTGTTCACCGAGAACCCAGCGTACCGCATCGGCAACGTTGCTCTTGCCGCTGCCGTTCGGGCCGACGATGCCGGTTATTCCGTTGTGGAAGTCGAATTTGATTTTGTTGGCAAAAGACTTAAAGCCCTGTACCTCAATGCTTTTTAAATACATATAACACCTGCTCTATTTTTCTTTTCTCAATGCTAGTATTGCTTTATATGCAGCTTCCTGTTCCGCGGCCTTTTTGGTTCTTCCCTTTCCTATGCCGTAGCCATTTTCCTCAATCATGACCTCCACGAAAAAAGCCTTATTGTGATCAGGCCCTTCTTCCTTGATCAGGCGGTACGAAATACTCCCCGCCATTCTTGCCTGCACAATCTCCTGCAAAATAGTCTTGCTATCGAAAAAGAGCTTTTTATCTTCTAAATCCGTCAGTATAAACCGATGAATAAACTCTTTTGCATTAGTAAAACCACCGTCCAGGTAAATCGCCCCGATCAGGGCTTCCAGTGCGTCCGATGTGATGGAATCCCGGTGCCTTCCGCCGGTTGCCTCTTCTCCCTTGCCAAGCAGCAGATAGGAGCCCAGGTCTATATCCCTCGCACAGAAAGCCAGGGACGGCTCACATACCATGCTGGCCCTTGTCTTTGTCAGTTCCCCCTCCGACACCTTCGGAGATTCCAGGAACAGATATTCGCTGGAAACCAGTTCAAGCACCGCATCTCCAAGGAACTCCAGGCGTTCATTGCAGTGGTACTTCTCAAGATGCTTCTCGTTCGTATAGGAACTGTGCATCATGGCCCGGCGCAGCAGAGAAAAATCCCGGAACTTATAACCGATCTTACTCTCCAGTTCTTTTAAACTATCTTTCATATTTTTCACCTTTCAGTTAAAATGAAAAAGCCCATAGGGGCTTTTTCATCTGTTACCACTTATTCTACAGCCTTTCTAATCTGCTCAACAGCATCTCCCACTGTTGTAATCTTCTCTGCCTCATCGTTGTCAATCTCAATGTCGAATTCTTCCTCAATACCCATGATTATCTGGAAAATGTCCAATGAATCTGCCCCTAAATCATCTACAAATGTTGTTTCCATCGTAATATCCTCAGTAGAAACATTTAATACGTCTGCAATAATTTCCTGTAATTTTTCAAATTCCATAGTCCTCTTCCCTTTCTTCGTTACATTAATTTGTCGTTTTTTCTTCCTGCGCCTGGATGGCAGCCTTTATCTTCTCATTGATCTGCTGCTCCTTAAATGTGACGCATTGAATAATTGAATTACATACTTCTTTTGAAGTAGAGCTTCCATGTGTCTTGACAACTAGTCCGTTTAATCCCAGCAGCGGCGCTCCGCCGTATTCGCTGGCATCAAAGTCTTTCAGTGTGGATTTGAGCGCCGGTTTGACCAGAAGCGCGCCTATCTTTGTCCGCAGTGAGGTCATCATACTTCCCTTAATCTTGCTGATCAGAGTTCCGCCTACGCCTTCAAAGAGCTTCAGGATCACGTTGCCCACAAATGCCTCGCAGACGACTACATCCACAGCTCCCGCCGGTATATCCCTTGCCTCTACGCTCCCCACAAAATTAATATCCCTGCATTCCTTGAGCAGCGGAAAGGTCTCTTTCACAAGAGCATTCCCTTTTTCTTCCTCTGCCCCGATATTCACAATGCCGACGGTGGGGTTCTTCTTTCCGATAATATTCTCCATATAGATGGATCCCATCTTAGCAAACTGGACAAGATGCGACGGCCTTGCATCCACATTGGCCCCGCAGTCTATCAGCAGTGATACGCCCTTTGCAGTCGGGATCAGCGGAGCCAAAGGGGGTCTCTCCACGCCCTTTATGCGACCTACAATCACCTGGCCTCCGACCAGTACCGCACCAGAACTTCCCGCAGATACAAATGCGTCTGCCTCGCCCTTTTTCACCAGATTCATGGCTACTACAATGGAAGAGTCTTTCTTCCTGCGAATCGCCATAACCGGTGGTTCTGCAGTCTCAATAACCTCTGTTGCATTCACAATCTCAATCTGATCTGTCGGGTAAGTATATTCTGATAACGTCTTCCTAAGCAGTTCCTCCTGTCCCGTAAGCAGAACCTTAATATCTTTCCTCTGCCGGACAGCCTCTACCGCGCCCTTAATCAACTCGCCGGGGGCATTGTCCCCGCCCATGGCATCTAACGCGATTCTTGTAATATCAGACATTTTCTTTCCTCCTAACGCTACTGCATTAATTCTACTAGACATCAATCTAAAAATCAACAAGAAATTGGAAATAGTTGTGAGGGGATTCGCTGCTTTTGTGGTCGGAGGGGGACGCTCCATAAAGGGACCGGCACAAGCCGCCAACAGCATCTACAATTTCCTTCCTGATATTTTCAAAATCCGTTTTCCACTTAGCATCATAAGGCAAAACAATAACTCGCGTCATCTCCATACTCAATCTCCCTTCCAACTTCATTCACAGCCAAACTACTACTAATCCCCCCATAAAGTCATCCCCCTACGCCGCCACGGTCCAGGCTCCCCCAGAGCGCACCCCCTTACCTGCCGCTTGGAAGCACCAGCTTACCGGCAGCCGTGACGTGCTGAGAAAAGCCCCTGTCCTGTTGGAAATGCTTCCAGCGAGCCTAGCAGCAGTTAGTGGAAATCCGCAGAATCAGCCGGAGAAAAGCTGCTCACCAAAGCAGCTTTTCAGAACACCTGAGCCGCTTAATCATCAGATTAAGCGGTGAATGTGTTCGGTTCCGGCTGATTCTGCGGATTTCCACTTACTGCTGCTTGGCGCAGCGGCCTGTATTTCCAACAGGACAGGGGCTTTTCTCAGCACGTCACGGCTGTCGGCAAGCGTCCCCCATCCTATCCCTCCCGCTTCCACGATATATTTTGTCTGATATGGATGGAGAGCTCTGTTAAATATTGTTTCGACGGTTCTATCCCCAGCCCGATATAATCATACAAAATCTGCAGCGGCAGTGCACCCTGTTTTTCCGGCTGCTGCCCAATGGTTGCGGCTATGACCCCTCTGTCCATAAAGGGTTTCTGCTTATTGATTACGTCGTTGGTGATCATCTTGATTCTTCTTTCTTTATCCAGCTTTTCGACTTCTTCACATATGCTGTAGTCACCCGGGTTGATGATATACAGCGCATCTAAATCTGCATTTTTTTTCACGACCTCAAGTACATTTGAATATTCTCCCTTTTGAAAGACAATATTCGAATCCCTGTTTACAATCTCGATCTGCGGGTATCCTTCATCCAGCTCCTCTATGAACCCATCCAGCCTCTGGAGAAAGGAAGGCGACTGTTCGTCAAAACTGGTTGCCAGGGCGATCTTCCCCTTTTCACGGGTCACAAGCGCGACCAGACCGGCCGCAACTTTTCCGGAATCATGGTAATTGCATCCAACGTAAGAGAGCCTCCTGGCATCTTCCATATCCAGATTAAAAAAGACCATTGGGATATTTTTCTTATTCATCTTTTGAACAAATTGCCTGATGGAGTCCATATTAAGAGGCACTAATGCGATTCCATCCAGTTCATCGTCCTCTGCTTCCTGAAGAAGGGGCGCAATAAACTGATCCGACAATTCTTTGATCAGATAAAAATGGACGGTGACACCAAAGGTCTTCAGCTCCTCTGCCTTTTTCCTTGCCGCCCGGTAAACATCCGCAAAAAACAAATCCACCGGAGTATCACATACTACGAATCCAAGTCTGATTTTTTTCTTTCTGGCCGCCAGCATCTGCCCGGCCATATTGGGCTCATATCCTAACTTGTCTGCTATTTCCTTAACCTTGTGATAGGTCTCTGCATTTACTCCCGGCCGGTTATTTAATACCCGGTCCACGGTTCCCCTGGATACTCCTGCTATTTCTGCAATCTTTTTAATCGTTACCATAGTTCATTCCTCTTCCGGCCAGTGTACTGACACATTTATATTCTACGATATTAGGCTAACTCTCAATGTGTCAGTACACAGTTCATTTTCTTCAAAATGAATTATACCACGCATTCTGCCAATCTTGTTTATTTATTATACAGATTTTTACAAATATTTCCGAAATCCAGGGTCCCATATTTTCTTTTCAAGGAATCCAGGTTCAGAAGTGTCATGCCGTTTACAAAACCATTGCAGGTATCGTTATCATCTCCTTTATTCTTTGCGGCAGCGCCGGAAAATTCTTTATACTCCGTATCCGCCAGCCAAAGGGAGGTCATATATCCCTCGCACTGGACACCAGGCATGGCATATCCATACATGTCCGCGGGCGTTGACAGCCCCTGCTGCATCCCTCTCGTCACGGCCTCCGCCACTCTTGCCAGCCTGCCGTCATGGCAATACTCTGCAATTCTTAGAAATTCCGGGACAACCTCTTCAAAGGAACAGTCTACGTAACTGCCGGCCGGAATCACGTCACAGCCCGCCCAGCCTGTGGTCCTAAAGCCATGCCTTCCGAGCAGCGTATCCGCATCAAAGGGAATGTCCCACAAATACGTCCAGCCCGCAAGGATTCTGGCCGCATCTGCCGCACCCGAAAGATATACTGCATCGCCGCACTGCTCATATAATGCGAGCATACTTCTCATAACAAACATCACACTCGCGGCATCCATCTTTACGGATTTTTTGTGGGAGGTATCGTTAATGCCGCCAATATATGTGGTGTCACCGATATATTGGCGAAGGATAAACCCGGCCGCCTTTCTGGCTGATTCCAGATACTTTTCTTCCTTTGTATAGCGGTACACTTCTACCAGAAGCGGTATCGGAAATATCGCCCCTGACCCCTGTTCCTTTTCTGACCGCCCAAACCACTCCTGCGGATGCGCCAAAGGCTCTCCTTCCATCGTATATCCTCGATTCCAGGAACCATTGGCATTCTGTATCCTCAGGAGCCTTTCACAGAAATTCAAAACCGCCTGCAGCCACTCCGGATGCCCCTGTCCATTTTCTTTCTCGATCAGATATGATTTCATCAAATAGAACATCGTATCGGTCATGGATCTGAAGTAATTGCCCTCTACCTTTGCAAGCTCCCCGGCGATATCCATCAAAGCCCCCACAATCTGGTTCCCGAGATAATCTTCCAGCTCTTTTCTGTCATGGGAATATTGGAAAGGAAGCAGAATCCCCGTCCACCAGTAGACAATTTCTTCTTTATCTACAGAATAGAGGCCGATCGGCAGCCCCGATTCCTCTACGCAGTTTTCTACGAAATAGTCCAATGTCTTTCGTGCACTCTCTCTGTATTGCAAAAAACGTTCTGTACCGTGCTGTCCTTTTTCCCATGCAGCCGACAGCATGTCATATGCAAGAAGTGTCTGCGCACCACAGAACCCATATTCGAGCAGATTCTGTTCCCCATAACTCTGACGGGGCGAAAAATGGATAAAGTAACCCGCCGGTCTTCCCTTTTTATCCGGAAATTCCCGGAAACTATTGAGAACCATATCCCTCCTGTACTGTATGGATTCCTCTAAGGTAAATGGAAGAGGCACCTCTTCCTGCAGAAGCCGGTCGATCTGGAGGGCCGTGGTCTGCCAGGAAGCATCCGTAAGCCTCTCTGCTTCCCCCGCCTGCAGCAGATAGGACATTTGTAATTTTGTTCCCTCTTCCACCCCCTGATAAGCCGCCCATTCGGAGCCGTCCACGTTCAGGCAGAATGTATTTCTTTCATAAAAGGGGTAATCACAGCGCAGAATGCATTCTCCTACATGGTATTCCGAGGGGGCGAGCCCTAAGGATCCGATGTCTGTGTCATGAATAAAATGACGCTTCTGGATCTGCCGACGGGTAATTGTCGTGTCTTTGCATGGGGTATCTGCCCTGAGCAGTGATAGAAAACATTGGCTTTTTTGTGCATATGCAGTCACGGACATAGATGGGTTTCTGTCATCCTTGTAATCCTGGCTGTAAGTCCCAAGGTAATCCTCCTCGCCGTCTCCGTCTGTATCATTTTTGTTATAAAAGGCCCCCGGAATCACGAATTGATAATCGTCAAAAGAAGATTCCCTGCTGCCCCTGACCCGAAACTCTGTGGTCAGATGAATCCCTGTTTCTTCGGTAAAGCGGGTACATGCCGCCGTTCTGTCCAGTCTGATCAACTGGTTTTCTATTTTCCAGATATCTCTGATCTTATACTGATTGCCATACCGGTCTTCTGCCTGTGCCTCTCCGTAAAAACCATCCTCATATACACCGCAGGCATCATAGCGGATTTTTTTCTTTGCCCCTTTGATATCCTTTAGCACAACAGGAAAGTCCACAAATACTCTCATATCCGGACTGGACTCTTCTCTGGTCTTCCATATGGATATCATAGGAGAATAGGCCTCAAATTGGCGTATAAATTCCAAGTCTATAAACATGGTACTCCCTCCTTTTTATCATGAAAGGGAATATTGCCTGCAAACACAATACTCCCTCTTTCTTCGTCACTCTTCCTCATCGAGCGGCTGATAAATCATATATTCAAATTCCGCCCTGCAGCGCCGCCCTGAAGTGTCCTGGCAGCACAGAACAAGAAAGGTTCCCGTGAACCTAAGTCCATGCACTGCCTCATCATAATAATCATCCGACAGCTGCGAAGCGTCCAGTATTTCCCCTATATTCTGATACCTTTCCCCGTCGGGCGACCAGCAAAACTGCGCCTCCCTGTTTCTCACTTCGATTCTCAGATATAGTTCCTGTGCACTGCCGGCTGGCTGGCGTTCGCCTTTGCTGACCCTGATCTTTCCATGATCGCAGACAAGCACCGATAAGACTCTCCCTTTTTCCTCGTCCCAGCTCAGATTCAGATAAAAATAATTTGTCGTATCATAATACAGCGCCAGGCCTGCTGCCTGCTGATAGTGGACCGGATCAAACTTAAGCTTCGTCTCAGCTGTAAAGTGAAAGTGTTCCCGCCTCATACCAGCCAGGCTCTGCGTATGCAGTGATTCCATAGACTCTTTCCCATAAAGGATCAGAGACTGCTTTTCTCTGTCAAAATCCATCCACCTGCTGTCCAAAGGGATGCGCAATGTCTGGAATTCATCCGGGAGCCTGCCCGGAAAGACCTTCTTTACACTCTTTTTCTGTACTGGAAAATCGGGCAGTTTTGGAGCCGTTACCGCTTCCTTTGGCAGCCCTGATGTCTGATCCAGTACGAACCAGCCGTCCTCCGTCATTTCCAGCTTCTGAATTGCCGTCTCTCTGCCTAACATACACCGGTTCTGGTTCCCGTTGGGCCGTCCGCACAGATGCGCCATATACCATTCCCCATCCTGCGTGCTGACCAGGCTGCCATGCCCGCATTTCTGCAGCGCCAGTTCCGGATGTCCATAGGATGTCAGCAAGGGATGATAGGGGGAGAGCTCGTAAGGGCCTTCGATGTTCCCTGCACGTGCAACTGTTACTGCATGCTCATAGAAGGTCCCGCCCTCGGCGCAGAAAAGATAGTACATTCCATTGATCTTATACAGATGCGGCCCTTCCGTCAGCCCAATACTGCTTCCCTGGAATATCTTCTGCGGATCTCCTGTCAGACATTGTTTCTCTTCGTCGTATTCCTGCAGAACAATTCCATCAAATGAAGCTGATTTATCCCGATGATCCCACCGCTGGTTCAGCAGATACTTTTTCCCGTCGTCATCATGAAAAAAGGACGGATCAAAACCACTGCTGTTCAGATAAACAGGATCAGACCATGGACCGCAGATGCTCTTGCTGCATGTCAGAAAATTGTCCACATCCTTATAGTAATTCCGGTAGGTCTTTACATTGGAATATATCAGATAGAACATACCCTCGTCGTATGTCAGGCACGGCGCCCATACACCGCCTGAGTCAGGCACTCCCGTCATATCCAGAAGTCTCTTTTCATTTAAAGGCCTGCCTGCAAACTCCCAATGTACTAAATCTCTGCTGTGATAGATTTCTACCCCCGGAAACCACTGAAACGTCGAAACTGCAATATAATAGTCGTCTCCCGCCCTACAGATACAGGGATCCGGATGGAAGCCTTTCAGTACCGGATTTTTAATTATTTCTGCCATATATACCTCCGTCGAAACCGCTCATAGTTCTGAACACTCTTTATCCTTCTTTCACTGTTTGTTCTATGATTGTGTCAAAATCCATCGTATGGTACTTTTGTGATAAATAGTCTAAGTTCAACAGCGCCTGCCCGTTCACCAGTCCATTGCAGGTATCGTTATCATCCCCCTTGTTCTTGGCTGCAGCGCCGGAAAAGCCCTTATACTCCGTATCTGCCAGCCAGAGGGAGGTCATATACCCCTCACACTGTACCCCCGGCATTGCATATCCGTACATATTCTGAGGCATGGACAGGCCGTGCTGCATCCCCCGTGTCACGATTTTCGCCAATACTGCCAGTTCCCGGTCCTTGAGGTATCCGGCGATACGCAGCAGTTCCGGAATAAATTCTACAAATTCACAGTCCACATAACTGCCCGCAGGTATCACATCGCATACTGCCCACCCTGTCGTTTTAAACCCATGCTTTCCGAGGAGGGTATTTTTATCGAAGGGGATGTCCCAAAGGTAAGTCCAGCTTGCCAGTATACGGGCGGCATCCCTTGCCCCTGTAAGAAGCTTCTCATCCTTTGTCTGCTCGTACACCACCAGCATGGTGCGCATGGCAAACATCACGCCGACTGCGTCTATTTTCACCGACTTTTTATGTGTCGTATCGTTGAGGCCGCCGATATATTCCACCTGGGAAGCGTAATTGCCGTACACAAAATACGCGGCTCTTTCGGCAGACTTCAAGTACTTCTCCGACTTTGTAAGCGAATACAGTGCTGTCAGAATCTGGGCCGGGAAGATTGCCCCGGAACCCTGCTCCTTTTTGGACGCCCCGAACCACTGCGGCGGATTTGTAAGCGGTGCTCCCTCCATCGAATATCCGCGGTTCCAGGAACCGTCTTCATTTTGTATCTCAACCAGCTTATCGCAGAATTTGATTACGGCTTCCAGCCATTTCGGATGTTCATTTCCTTGTTCCTTTTCGAACAAATAGCACCGCAGCAAATAGTACATGGAATCGACCATAGACCTGCAGTAGTTACCCTTTACCTTTTTCAGCTCCTCTGCGATTTCCATCAAAGAGCTTACCACCTGGCTGCCAAGATACCCCTCCAGTTCCTCCCTGTCATCCGAGTACTGGAACGGAAACAGGATTCCCGTCCACCAGTATACATACTCCTCCTTATCCACATTGTAAATCCCGTTCGGCAGTCCCGATTCCTCGATACAGTGATCCACAAAATAATCGACTGTTTTAAGCGCCCTTTCCCTGTATTCTCCGGAGCCATTGTCCTTTGCCGCCGCCAGCATGTCCAGGCTCAGGAGCGTCTGTGCCCCGCAGAAGCCATATTCCAGAAGATTTTGTTCCCCATAATTGCTGCGTGGAGAAAAATGTACGAAATACCCCGCCGGCGCTCCCTTCTTTTCCGGGAACTCCCGGAAGCTGTTGTGGATCATTTCACGCCTGTAATACTGCGCCTCCTCTAAGGTAAAGGGCAGTGCTGTCTCCTGATCCAAAATTCTGTCCATCTGAAGAAGTGTCGTATTCCAGGATGCCTCTGTCAGGCTTTCTGCCTCCCCTATGCAGAGCAGATATGTCATGGAAAATTCCTGGCTTTCTCCAATCTCTTTGTAGGCCGACCACTCGGAACCATCTACATTGAGACAGAAAGAATTTCTTTCATAGAAGGGATAATCACACCTCAGGATAAATTCCTGCGTCCGATACTGGGATGGTGCGATTCCCAGAGAACCTATATCCGTATGATGAATAAAATGGCGGGCTTTGATCTGCTCCCGGGTGATGGTATCATCCTCCTGCGGTAAATCACCTCTGATCAGAGATACCGACCAATTTCCTTTTTTTCCATAAGCTGTGACCGCAAGAGCCGGATTTCTGTCGTCCTTATAGTCCTGGCTGAATGTTCCCAGATAATCGTCTACCCCGTCCCCGTCCGTATCATTATGGTTATACAGGGCCCCGGGTATAATAAATTCATAGTCGTCAAAAGATGCTGCCTTTAAATCCCTGCACCGGAATTCCGAAGTCAGGCGGATCCCCGTCTGCTCTTTTACCTCTTTGCAGGACACTTTTCGTTCCAGTTTATAGCTGCCCTTCTCTGCCGTCCATACGTCCGTGATGGTATAACAGTTTCCATATAAATCCCTGGCTTCTATCCCAGCCTGATATCCCTGTTTTGTACTTTCATAACGGTCGTACCTAAGCTTTGTTTTCGCGCCGGAAATGTCCTGCATAACCACGGGAAAATCGAGAAATATTTCCAGCCCCGGTTCCCCCTTCCCGCAGTTTCCTTTCATCAGCACGGAATATTTTTCATACTGTCTTATAAATTCTATTTCTGTATACATGCCTATCCCCTTTTCTTAATATGTAATCGCTTGTTATTCCTCAGAGTATCCAGATACACTGCCAATAATATAAGAAGTCCTTTTACAATAATCTGCCAGTAGGAGGTGACATGCAGCATATTCAGTCCATTATTCATAAACCCGATAATCAGCACGCCGATCATCACGCCTCCTGCCGTTCCAATTCCCCCGTTAAAGCTGACGCCGCCTAAAACCGCTGCCGCAATCGCATTGCATTCATATCCCGCACCGGATGCAGGCTGCGCCGAATACACTCTCGATGCCAGCATAATGCCAGCCATTGCGCTCATGATGCCGGTAAATATAAAGACGCTGGCGGTTATTTTTTTCACCTTGATTCCTGCATATACAGCCGCGCTTCTGTTCCCTCCTATTGCATACATGCCTCTTCCGAATTTTGTCTTATTAAGCAGGATGCTGGTAAATACAAGGCATACAATAATGACGATCCCCAAAATTGGGACAGGTCCTATATATCCGGTCCCGATCGCACTGAACGTCTCATCATAGCACATGATTGATTTTCCGTTTGTCATAAGATATGCCGCGCCTCTGAAGCACTGCTGCGTGGCAAGGGTTATAATAAAACTCGGGATGGTTGTAAATGTTGCAAGCAGGCCATTGATGATCCCGCAGAAGGCCCCGAATACCAGCGTAATGATAACTGCCGCAGCCGTAGGGATGCCGCTTTCAATCATAGAAACGCAGACACAGCCGCTCAGGGCAAGAACGCTGCCTACGGACAGGTCAATGCATCCGATAATCAATACCATTGCCATTCCAAACGCCAGCACGGAATCCACGCTGATCTGCCGTGTAACGGACAAAATATTATCGGCTGTTAAAAATGTATCTGTGAAAACCGAAAGAGCCAGTACAATCAGCAGCAGCGCGATTAATATCATAAAGTTGCGCTTCAAAAATTTACTAAGGCTCTGACTGACCGGGCTTTTATTGGTGATAAATTTCATGTTCATATCCTCCTGTTGCATAATGCATGATCTGTTCCTGGGTGACTTCTTCCTTCTTCGGATGAAAAAACCTGACCAGTTTTCCCTCACACATGACACCGATTCTGGAGCTCATATTCATAACCTCGGGCAGCTCCGAAGAGATTAAGATGATTGCCACGCCCCGCTCTGCAATCTGACAGATTAAATGGTATATATCTGACTTTGCGCCTACATCTACCCCCCTGGTCGGTTCGTCCAGGATTAAGATCTTCGGGTTCGACGCCAGCCATTTCGATATTACTACCTTTTGCTGGTTTCCTCCGCTGAGTTCAACCGCAAGCTGCTCGGTATCCGCCATCTTTATTTCAAGCTGGTTTACATATTCATCTAAGATCTGCTGCTCCTTTTTGGCGTCTACGGAGATTCCCTTTATAAATTCATCCATTACTGTGACTGTCATATTAAAGGAAATTGAATTTTCCAAAAACAGGCCGTTTTCTTTTCTGTCTTCCGGGACAAGCGCTATCTTCTTTTGGATTGCTTCCCGCGGTGATTTTATGATACATTTTTCACCCTCCAGATAGATACTGCCGGCCTGAACTTCGTCTAAGCCAAACAAAGCTTTTGCAAGCTCTGTCCTTCCTGCCCCCATGAGACCTGTTATCCCAAGAATTTCCCCTTCAAAAAGTGAAAAATTAATATTTTCTACCTTTTCCGTTGTCAAATTTTCAACCCTGAGCACTTCTTTTCCCAATGTCACATCATAATCAGGGTAATAGTCTTCTATTTTATGCCCGACCATATTCTGGATGATCTGCTCATAGCTGATCTCTCTGATAGGAGCTGTTACAATATGGCGGCCATCCCGCATGATCGTGATACTGTCCGCAATCTGATTGATTTCGTCCATCTTGTGGGATATGTAGATAATCGATACCCCTTTTTCACTCAGTGATTTTATTTGTCCAAACAAAAATTCCACTTCTCTGTCGGTCAGCGATGAAGTCGGCTCGTCCATAACGATAATCCTGGCATCAGTGGAAAGTGCTTTCGCAATCTCCACCATCTGCTGCTGTGATATGCTGAGTTCTCTGACTATTGTATCTGGCTTCAGGGTTGAGAGGCCGATCCTTTCCAATATTTCCGCCGCTTTCTTGTACATCTGATGATAGTCCACAAAGCCTGCTTTTGTCTGAAACTCTCTTCCCAAAAAAATATTTTCACCGACTGTCATATCCTGCACAAGCACGATTTCCTGATGAATGACTGCTATACCATGTTTTTGCGCCTCTTCGACAGAACCCAGGCCAATTGGCACACCGTCGATGATCACCTCACCTGTATCACAGTCATAGATCCCTCCCAGTATCTTCATTAAAGTAGACTTTCCCGCGCCATTTTCTCCCGCGAGCGCCCTCACTTCCCCTGCGTGCATGGAAAAATCCACATCATGCAATACCTGCACGCCGCCGAAGCTCTTATTGATGCCCTTCATCTGCAGAATGTTTTCTTCATTCATCATCTATGTCTCCTTTATGGCTGCACACGATGTACCAGTACATCGTGTGCGCTGCCGCAAGTATATATTACGCACCTGTATTTACTCAATTCCCCAATACTCTTTGTATGTATCCAGGTCATCTATTGTACAAAGGCTGAATTTTAAGCGCGGATCCTCACCGCATTTTCCGGTTTCCAGGACCTCAACCGCCTTATCTGCTGCTTCTGCCGCCAGTTCCTTCATGGGGTATACCGCTGTGATATCCAGGGCCCCGTCTTCCATGTTTCTGATATCCCCTGAAAGTCCATCTACATTTGCAACCAGAATATCATCCGTCTTGCCGGCCGATCTGACCGCTGCCGCAATCCCGACTCCGCAGTTCGAATTATTTCCAAAGATTGCCGTAACGTCCGGGTACTGCTGCAGCCAGTCTTCCGTCTTTTTCATGGCGGCATCTTCCGTACACACACCGTCAAAGACTTCCAGTACCTCGATCCCCTCATTTTCGGCCATGGCAGCCTTGAAGCCGTCGCCTCTCTCCCTGCATACAAATGCTACATCGTAGGTCAGGATGCATACCTTGCCTTTTCCGCCAAGTTCTTTGGCTACTTCCTGTCCCACTTCATATCCTGCCGTATAATTGTCACTTGTAACGGAGCCCACCACAAGTTCCAGCAGATCATCTCCCAATACCTGGTTCACGCTCAGAACAGGGATATCTGCCTTGTTGCACAATTCAAATGCAGATTTTACGCCCACGGAATCACATGCCTCTACAATAATCAGCTTGGCCCCCTGGCTTATGAAATCCTCTACATCCTTTGTCTGCTGGGCCTGATCCAGGTTTGCATCCTTTATGACTGCCTGATAGCCCTCTTCTTCTACTTTCTCTTTAATTGTGTCACACATGATCGTGAGACCTTCGTTGGTGTACATTGATGTGGTAATCCCGATTAAACCTTTGCTCTCTCCTTCTGTTTTCTTGGGCGCTTCCTCCGCTTTCTTTTCCCCCGGACTGCATGCACACATGGCCGCGGCCATACCAATACATAACAGCATACAAAGAGTTTTTTTCATAATACTTTCTCCTTTCGAATTAATATTCTGATAACTTTGTTATTGTGCCCGTGCACGGACTTTCTTTTTCTCAGAATATCACCTGTATATTTAATTGTCAATCGCTTTTTGCTCTTCACTTTATTTTTGTATATTTTCGCTATTTATAACTTGAAAATTTCTCTGTTTTTACTAAAAAGAAAACACCTGGAAATACCTTTATGATTTCCAGATGTCCACTGACTCATTGATCTATTTTATTGTATTTGTCCGGCTGCCGTTCATTTTTTGCTGTTTGATCCCGGTTACCGCCCCTACATACTGGACGGACACAGCCGCGCAGTGTGTGCCGTAATCACAGCATTTTCTTAAGTCCCACCCAAACAGCAGCCCGTGAATAAATCCGGCCACAAAATTATCTCCGGCCCCTGTGGAGTCCACTGCCTTAACCTTTCTGGCGGGAATCTGAAAACTCCCGTTCCCGCTGACTGCCGTGCATCCTTTCTCTCCGGTCTTTATGATCACATTCTTCACGCCATATTGAAGGAAGACACTGCCCATTCCGGCAAGGGTTCTCTGCTCCTCCCCCGTCATAATGCGACAGTAATAGGAGGCTTCGTTTTCATTCGGGAACAGATAGTCTATGTAAGGCAGGATTTCTAAGAGATCCTCCCTGAAAATCTCCCTGTATGTGGGCATTTTGGTATCCGCACAGACGACTGCGCCTTCGGCTTTGGCCGCCTTCATCAACCGAAGAATACTTTCTCTTTTGTCCAGCGGCGCCCGGAACAAGCTGGCAAATGATACGGCCTCTGCCCCGCGAAAGGCACGTTCGTCCGGCTCGTATCCCGTCAGCATGGTTGCAGGGCTGTTAGCGGACTGCCGGCTCCCGTTTTTTTGTACCATCAGGTTAGCCACCGGGGTTGTGATACTTTCTGATACCGCCGCATGGGATACATCTACCCCGTTGCTCCTGGCCGTATGAAGCACGATGTGGCCTGCCAGGTCATCTCCCACTGCGCACACCAGGCTGACCTGGTGCCCCAGATGGGATAGGACAATGGACTCGTTTAAGGCATCACCTCCTGTATTTAACGAGATTGAATCCGCCCGGTATACATTTTTCTTATAAGGCTTCTCTTCCATCCCTCTGGTGATGCAGTCAACTAATGCCTGCCCAACACATACAACATGCTTTTGGTGTTCCATCATACGACCTCCCTGATTTTATTCATCCTGTAAAAGATATGGCTCCGTCAAAATGATCGTTCCATCCTCCCCTTGGAAAATCAAACGACATGCCCCATATATTTCTTAATTTTACGATGTACTGGTTCTGTATTTATGATTTTATTTCTATGTTATTATACCTAAAATACGCGCTTTTTAACACCCCTTGTACATCGAAAATTTCGGTCAGTTTAACAGTAAATTACTTATTTTTCGATGTACTAATATAAGAACTTACAACACTTAATTAGAATCCATATCAGGATTCCCCCTGTTCCCGGCGGCCATAAAAATGTACCGAGTGTCAGTATTGCTATAAAACGCATCGAACAGATTTTTACTCTGCCGCACACATAAATCAGTATCATAGAGAAAACTAATCCCATCGAAACCTCCTGCCTCCTTAATCTTTTGTTTAAGACTTGCTTGTTACCATTATTTATTTACTTACTTTTTGAATGACCTGCATTCCATATAGATATGTTTAACTTTGTCTCTTATTTAAGAGGTTTCTAAGGTGTCTTTCGGTATATCCGTACTCTCTCGCCAGAGCCTTCAGATTTTTACCGTCATACCGTTCATTTACTATTTTAGATATGTAGTCAGTTCTGTAAAGCCGCATGGGGAAGGTTATTTGCTGTCCCTTCATGTTTTTATAGATCTCTTCCGTATTTTCTATGCCCACAAGATCAACCAGCTGATTGTATATCTCTGCCAGGCCTTCTCGTTTATCTGCTGTGATTAGCAAGCCAATCCCTCCTTCCTGCGGTAACTATACAGAAAATTCAATATTTTATCATCTGCTTATTGCATTGAATTATTCCTTATATATTTCCATATTTTTACATGCTCCTGAAACCTTTATGATTCAGCCATTGTCTACATACATCATAATAAGCCAAGAACAATCTTCCGCACCTGGCTTTTAACCGTTTCTTATTTCATTTTTCTGTAATACAAAAATAGAGTTTCACCAGCGATGCTCGCGTCTGCTGTTGTCGCATAGCGGCATCTAATGCTTACGCCGCAATGCGTATCCCGCCGGGAGGGCTTTTTTATCTTATAGGCGAACTTTCCCATAAGATGAAAAAAGGCTTCCCGGAATCCCGGGAAGCCTTGTCTTCTCTGTACTTAGTCAACAGAAATGATTTCTTTTTTGTTTTAAGCGAAGGTGCATCAACCTAATACATTATCACGCGCTGTAACGGCGAAAATTCAAGGGTTTCGCCCATTTTCTCTTTTTATCATATTGTATCCGCCTTCGTCAGTACAGCAGTCATTTGGTGTAAAGATTGGTGTAAACTATGTGAATGAGAAAAGAGACTGCATGTTATAGCCTATAGTCTGTTTCCCCTGACAAGATGGCTTTCCAATTCTGCCTGTCCTTTAAAACCCTTAAGATAATAATCTCCTGTATACCCTGGTCAACCACAAAGAAGATATTGTATGTAGCATAAGGTTTCAGCCTGATCTCCATTCCCTGATACTCAAAGCTTATCCCGCGATAACCAAAAGGAAATGTTTTTAGCTGTTGGATTTCCTTATCATACCTCTCCAGAAAATCATGTGATGCTTTAGGGTTTTCAAAGTTTTCTATCAAGTATACGGCTAAATCAGTCACATCCTTTACTGCTTCCTGAGTTTCCCGTATTTTATACATCATACTGTGCTAGCTTCTCCCTGATAATCCTCATAGCTTCATCATGTTCTATCGTTCTGCCAGATCTCATATCATCAATGCCTTTGTCAAGCATTGCGAACAATTCATTCTGGTCTTTTTCATATTCCTTTTTTCTGTCTTTCGCCGCTATAGCCATAATTTCCTCCTATCTATTAGCCCCTCATCATCGAAACCATTTGAACATATCCTAATTCTAAGCCTATTCATTCGTTATCCGAAGAAGGCAATATTATACCTATGCTTTTTCTCAAATATTCTTTTACTTCCATCAGCATCTCCTCAGCTCTTTCATATTGTATTAATGCTGATTCTTTTGATACGATGTAAAAATCATCATACTCACTGGTATTTCTCACCTGAAAAGCATTCTGGATATATTTGGAATACTTCTTATTGAATATCCCCTCTTTAATTTAGTTTTTCTGGAAATATGCAATTACCCCTGAATGTTTAGAGTAATCTACTCCATCACAAGCTAACAGTGCTCTTACTGCTGAAAACATCGCGTAGTATGATCTGCCTATTGAGTCTTTAAACTGCCCCGCCTCTAATAATAAATTAGCTGATATCATTTTCTCTTCTGCATTAGTAATACGGTACTTTACTAAATTGATTATATCGTCACTAAGCACTGATAACAACCCCTTCCGCTTCAATATTACGGTAGTATGGCAATATCTCCTTATACCGCTCAAACTCATCAAATGGTATTACTGTAGGGGAAATAATTGTGTCATATTCAAGCCCCAAATCAGCCGCTTCATCCCATACATCTTCCAGAATCTTTTGCAGAGTTATTATGTCTCCTTTGGCAATCGCTGCCAAATCTATATCTGAAAATTCGTTATAATCACCTCTGGCATAGGAACCATATAAAAATATTCTTACAAGATTTTCTCCAAATGCCTTTTCATAAATTTTTTTCATCTGCTCTATAATGATATTAAATTCAGACTTCCTACACACATCAGCACCCCTTTCTACTTATTTTTAAAAGGTTACTTGTACATGCAGGTCTTCTGTACTTTTTCAAATTCTCATAAGCCTGCATTTTCTCTTCATCAGGTTCCGTTCCATTAAAAAGAGAATCTAAATTCTCCATAATATTTACAATATATACCACTTTATCATCTGGCATCTTTTCAATTAATTCAAAAGCCTTTTCTTTTATTGCAGGCATTTTATCACCTTCCTGCTTGAAACAGAATTTCCTTCTATATTCTATATTATAACAGGAATATAGAGAAAAGACACTTCTTTCACTGAATGTTTCCGATTTTATTCATTTCATCACGCACACGTGTTTGGTTCACATGATTATATATCTCCATAGTGACAGAATTGGTGTAAACCCATGAAAAAAGGCTTCCCGGAATCCCGGGAAGCCTTGTCTTCTCTGTACTTAGTCAACAGAAATGATTTCTTTTTTGTTGTAAGAGCCGCAAGCCTTACATACTCTGTGAGGCATCATAAGTTCTCCGCACTTGCTGCACTTCACAAGGTTTGGAGCACTCATCTTCCAATTAGCTCTTCTCTTATCTCTTCTAGCTTTTGAAGATTTATTCTTTGGACAGATAGACATAGGTTACACCTCCTTAAAATTCTTAAACAAATCACGGACAACTGACATTCTTGGGTCAAGCCCCGTATCTTCACAGTAACAGGTACCCATATTTAGGTTCTGACCACAAACGTTACAAATGCCTTTACAGTCTTCGCTGCATAGAACTTTCGTCGGCCATCCTATCAATATCTCATTAAAGAGCATTTTGTCCACGACAAGATGATATCCGTCAATGAAATTTGATTCATCTAATCCTTCCGGCAAATCGGCATCCGCAACATTCAAATCCACGCGCTTGATAAAATCCAGTACAAACTCCTGCTTTACATCCTCCAGGCAACGGTCACATGGTATCATAACCGAAACTTTCGTCTCTGCCTTGATCTGTAATTCCTTGTTCTTTACGTGTGTAACGACAACGTGCACAGGTTTTTTGCTGACCACCGGAAACAAACCGGTCTTCAACTGCAGTTCTTCCAATTCCACAGGCACTGTTTCTTCAACTGTCTTATGCTGGTCTGACAGAACGTCTGATAGGCTAATTAACATCTTCATTACTCCTATTCATACCTAGATTATTATATCATGTAAAATAAGTTTGTCAACTAAAAAATGTAAAATAAAGGGGATCTTCATAGGGGTCTGACCCCTTTGCGCACCGTTTTCAGAATATTCTAACAAATCAGATGAGCGGACAGACATGGGATCTATCCGCTCATTCTTTTTATCGTCAGCCTTATTTTACAAGTGCAACTGTCTCTCTTGCGATTGCCAGCTCTTCGTTTGTCGGTATTACATAGACTTTTACTTTTGAGTCTGGAGTCGAGATCATCACTTCCTCGCCTCTCTTGGCATTGGCTTCTTTGTCAAGCTCTATGCCAAGGAACTGCAGGTAACTGCAAACCTCTTCGCGTACTTCGTGGTCGTTCTCGCCGATTCCTGCTGTGAAGACGATGTTATCCACGCCGTTCATAGCTGCTGCATAGCTTCCGACATATTTGGCTACTCTGTATGAGAATACCTTCAGGGCGATCTGTGCCTGTTTGTTTCCTTCCGCAGCTGCAGAGGACAGGTCCCTGAAATCGCTGGACAGCCCTGACAGACCGTATACGCCGGAATCCTTGTTCAGGACTTTCATCAGGCCTTCGATATCCAGATTTTCTTTCTTTGCTATAAATTCCATGATCGCCGGATCAATATCTCCGGAACGTGTTCCCATAACCAGCCCTTCCAGCGGGGTCAGTCCCATGGATGTGTCTACGGATTTGCCGTTTAATACGGCACACACGCTTGCGCCGTTTCCAAGGTGGCAGACGATCGTCTTCACGGCGTCATAAGGCTTACCTGAAATCTCCGCTGCCCGTTTGGATACGAAGCTGTGGCTTGTCCCGTGGAAGCCGTAGCGTCTTACTTTATATTTGTCATAATATGCATAAGGAAGTCCGTACATATATGCTTTTTCAGGCATCGTCTGGTGGAACGCCGTATCGAATACGCCAACCATAGGAGTATTCGGCATCAGCTCCTCACATGCATTCACGCCAATCAGATTTGCCGGGTTATGTAACGGCGCCAGGTCGTTACACTCCTCTACTGCCTTCTTAACTTCTTCTGTGATCACTACAGAAGATGCAAACTTCTCTCCTCCGTGTACCATACGGTGTCCTACAGCACCGATCTCGTCCAGGCTCTTAACAACACCTGTCTCGGAATCCGTCAACGCGTCGATCACGTACTTGATTGCCTCTGTATGGGTAGGCATGTCTTTTTCCGACTTCACTTTCTCTCCGCCCGCCGGCTGATAGGTAAGGCTGCCGTCGATTCCGATCCTCTCGCAGAGGCCTTTTGCCAGCACCTTCTCTGATTCAGAGTCGATTAACTGGAATTTCAGAGAAGAACTTCCGCAGTTGATTACTAATACATTCATTTTATTATCCTCCTGAATTTCTATATAAGGGGCGTTCTCCGCCTCTCTTACATACAACTTTTTAACAGTCCGGTTAAGCTTGAACTGTTACCAACGGTTTATTGTGCCTGAGCCTGCACTGCCGTGATCGCTACAACGCCCTCAATATCCTCGGCACTGCATCCGCGTGACAAATCATTGACAGGAGCCGCGATCCCCTGTGTAAGCGGTCCGTAAGCTTCTGCTTTCGCAAGTCTCTGTACCAGCTTATATCCGATGTTCCCTGCATCCAGATCCGGGAAAATCAATACGTTGGCATGTCCTGCAACCGGGCTTCCCGGAGCCTTGGATTCCCCTACTGACGGCACGATAGCTGCATCCAGCTGTAACTCTCCGTCCAGCTTCAGTTCCGGCGCCAGTTCTTTTGCAATCTTTGTTGCCTCTACTACTTTGTCAACATCCGCATGCTTTGCGCTTCCCTTTGTGGAATGTGACAGCATGGCTACAATCGGTTCTTTCCCTGTCAGCGTACGGAAAGAATCTGCGGATGAAACCGCAATGTTGGCAAGCTTCTCCGGATCCGGGTTCTGTTCCAGCCCTGAATCCCCGAAGATAAATGTTCCGTCCGCTCCCATATCACAGTCCGGTACCACCATCAGGAAAAATGCAGAAACAAGCTTTGTGCCCGGCTTGGTCTTTAAAATCTGCAGACATGGACGAAGCGTGTCCGCCGTTGAGTGGCATGCGCCGGATACCATGCCGTCCGCATCCCCCATCTTCACCATCATAACGCCATAATACAGGTAATTATTCAGAAGCAGTTCTTTGGCCTGATCTTCCGTCATTCCCTTTTTCTGCCTGAGTTCTACTAATTTTGCAATGTAAGCCGCTGTCTTTTCACTCGTTGCAGGGTCTACAACCACAGCGCCGGAGATATCATATCCCGCCCCGTTTTTCTCAACTTCCTCTTTGCTGCCCACGAGGATCAGATTGGCTGTCCCCTCCTTCAAAACTGCTTCCGCAGCCTGGTAAGTCCTGACATCTTCCGTCTCCGGAAGTACGATTGTTTTCTTATCAGCTTTCGCTCTTGCCTTGATTTCGTCAATAAATCCCATGATTTAAATGCCACCTTTCATTTTTTCTCACTCTTTCCATTATAACCCAAAGAATTTTTGTATACAAGTATATACTATGTGTATTTTTAAATACAATCCCATATGAAACCAATTCTTGCCGCTGCATCAGGCATTCAGGTGAAATATAGCAGTAACGATATTAAAATAAACCAGAATTGTGCATGTATCGAGAATCGTGGTTATCAGGGGCGCTGCCATGATCGCCGGATCCAGCCCAAGCTTCTTCGCCAGCAGAGGCAGCGTGCAGCCGATGCATTTCGCCATGACAACGACCGCCATCATCGTGATACCAAGCGCTATTGCCAGTGTGATGTTCTGTCCATACATGATATAAATGCGGATACCATTCACTACCGCCAGCAAAACACTGACCACAAGCGCCACACGGATCTCTTTAAAGATAACACGGAAAATGTCTTTGAACTGTATCTCACCCACGGCCAGCCCGCGGATCACCAGGGTGGAACTTTGGGATCCACAGTTACCGCCCGTCCCCATGAGCATGGGAATAAATGTAATCAGAACCGGCATCACCGCCATCGCCTCCTCATAGAATCCGAGGATTTCCCCTGTCACCGTGGCGGAAAGCATCAAAAGCATCAGCCAGAGACTCCTGTTCTTTGCATGCCGGAACACCGAAGTTCCAAAATAAGAATCTTCATTCGGGCTGACACCGGCCATGATACTGATATCCTCGGTTGTCTCATCCTGCAGGACGAACATCGCGTCGTCAACCGTAACAATCCCGACCAGACAGTTTTCGTGGTCTATGATGGGAATCGCTATCAATCCGTACTTCTTAATCGTAACGGCCACATCCTCCTGGTCGTCCAGCGTCTTGGCGCAAAGCACATTCTCATCCATGATCTCCTCGATCAGCCAGGTATCCCCGGCCGTCAGCAGATCCTTGACATCCACCGCGCCGATCAGCCGCTTCTTCTCCGTCACATAGCAGGTATAAATCGTTTCCTTATTAATGCCGACCTGGCGGATCTTCAGGATAGCATCCGCCACCGTCATCTCTTTTCTCAGGCTGATGTAATCCACATTCATGATACTGCCCGCACTGTCCTCCGGATACTGCAGCAGCACATTGATCTTCTTCCTTGTATCTTCATCCGTGGCCATAAGCAGACGGTCCACCACATTGGCGGGCATCTCCTCCAGAACATCCACGGTATCGTCCACATACATCTCGTCCATAACTTCTTCCAGCTCGGAGTCCGTAAGGGCATTGATCAGATCCTCACGCATATCGCTGTTCATATCCGTAAAGACCTCTGCCGCCTCCTCCTTGGCCAGAAGCCGGAAGATAAGGAGCGCCTGTTTTCTGTCAAAATCCTCCAGCATCTCCACGATATCGACTGGATGTATGGCTTCTAATTCTTCTTTCAATTCCTTAAATCTTCGCTGTTCCAGAAGCTCTTCAATCTTCGTTTTTTCCATGCCATACACCCTCTTTTGTCCTGATTTATTCGTATCTGTTCTGAACCATGAACAGCTACATTATTCTAAAAAATCTCTGTACTTACTTATATTTAACAGAAATCAACCTTAATAAACACATTTCAGCCTATAACATCCTGTCATTTTATAGTATAATGGTTAATAAATTGATATACAAGGAGAATCTTATGAAAATTGTCGGTTTAATCACAGAATACAATCCGTTTCACAACGGACATCAATACCATATAGAAAAAGCGAAGGAAGTCACCGGCGCCGACACCGCCATTGCCATCATGACCGGGGATTACGTCCAGAGAGGTACCCCGGCCATCATGCCCAAATACATACGCGCAGAGATGGCTTTAAAATGCGGCGCCGGTGCGGTCTTCGAGCTGCCTGTCTGCTATTCCACCGGAAGCGCCGAATTATTCGCCATGGGCGCCGTCTCCTTTCTGGACAGCTTGGGAATCGTGGACTCCATCTGTTTCGGCAGCGAATGTAATGATCTGGATGGGCTTCAGAAAATTGCGGACATCTTATATGAGGAGCCGGAAGAATACAAAAGCTTTCTTCAGAACGGTTTAAAGAACGGCCATACTTTCCCTGCCGCCAGGCAGGAGGCCCTGGCCGCCTATATGGGCAGCACGGACTATACCTTCCTGCTCAACGATCCGAACAACATCCTCGGAGTCGAATACCTAAAGGCACTCAAAAAGCTGAACAGCCCGATCCGCCCATGTACCATCAAAAGAGTGGAATCCAACTACCACGACAAGAAACTAAATTCCAGCTACAGCTCCGCATCCGCCATCCGTTCCCTCCTGGCCTACTCCAGCTCCGCTATCAGCACCCGGTCCGTAGGCAGCACGTTCGAAAATACGCCTTTTTCCAACATATTAAATGAGCTGGAAGACCAGGTGCCCTCCAGCTGTCTTGAGCTGTTAAAAGACTACCACCGCGTGAAATATCCGGTCTACCAGAATGACTTTTCCCTTATCATGAAGTACAAACTTCTGAATAAGACGGCCAATGACCTGAGCCGTTACATGGACGTATCCGTGGAGCTTGCCAACCGTATCATCAACCAGCTCAACAACTTTTTCAACTACAAACAGTTCTGCGAGCTGCTTAAGACAAAAGAAATCACCCAGACCCGCATTAACCGCGCCCTTCTTCACATCATGCTGGGCATCAAAAAGGACAGTGTGGAAGAATATATCGAGGGAGGCTATCACTACTACGCCCGTCTTCTGGGTTACCGCAAAGACCGAGAAAGAATCCTGGGCAGCGTAGTCAAAAATGGAACACTGCCGCTGCTGACCAGCCTTTATGAGACAGATGATATCCCCGAAATCGGGCAGAAAATGCTCTATCACGATATACTCGCGTCAAACCTATATACATCCGTCATCACGGATAAATTCAAGACGGCATTCTCTAATGAGTATCGGCAGGGGGTTATTAAGGTGTAGGGTTGTGCCGGACGGGAGCAGCGTATTTTCGCGGCTTCGTACGGCATATTCCGCTACCTGGAAAAGCTCCTCCCGCCACTACATCTCTCGTCTCCCATCCCCTTACCTATCTCGTCCTCGTTTTTCCTCCCGCATAGCCGCCTCCCGCCTGGATGCGCCCAGCGACGGGGAATGTGTGCCGGGATGTTCCGGGGGATGCATATGCCGGTTGGGGATGCGTAGAGCGCATTTAGGGATTCTTAAAGGAAGAAGGCAGAAAATACGGACAAAAACATGATTCCGAATCATGTTTTTGGCTGACCCAGCGCGGGAAATCATCAGATTTCCCGTGATGTGTCAGCCGTGTCCGTATTTTCTGCCTTCTTCCTTTTAGAATCCCTTAATAAGCGGGCCGCATCCCCAACCGGCATATGCATCCCCCGAAACATCCCGGCACACATTCCCCGGAGCGGACCTCCCCCTCACACTCGCTTCATACAGGTAACCGCCATGGCGCCGGGGCCTATGTGGCACGCTACGCTGAGTGACAGCGGCCCCTCTATGATCTGATACCCCGGAAATTTTTCCTGGATTTCTTTTTTCCATTCCTGCGCCTCTTCCTGTCCGCAAGTGTATGCCATACCCAGTACCATCTGGTCTTCGCGGCCGGCAAATCTTTCTTTGAGGTCTTTCTCGATGGCGCCCAGCATGGTGCGCTTTGCTGCTTTCCAGCCGCGCACTTTTGCATACGCATCCAGCTTCTCGCCCTGAATCTGCAGGACGGGCTTTAGATTGAGCACGGTGCCCAGAGCCGCGGCCGCAGGGGTGATTCTGCCGCCTTTTTTCAGATATTTCAGTGTATCTACTGTGATGTAGATACTGGCTTCCATTTTTTCTTTTACCAGAATTTCTCTGATCTCTGCTGCGGATTTGCCTTCATTCCTCAGCTTTATCGCATCCAGTACAGACTGCACCTGGGTGACAGAAATTCTCTGGTTATCCACGACCTGTACCCTGCCGTCATAGTCCTCCGAAAGTGTTACAGCTGTCTCGCAGCTGCTGCTCAGCCCGCTGGACATTGGGATGTGCACGACTTCGTCATATTCCTCGAGCAGTTTGTCCCAAAGTTCCAGAATCTCTCCGGGTGACGGCTGGGAGGTTGAAATATCGGAATCCTCTCCCAGTTTTTTGTAAAAATCTTCCTGTGACAGTGTGATATCCTCGAGAAAAAGCTCTCCGTCTATGAAAAACGGCATAGGCACCACAGAGATGCCCATCTCTTTTCCTTCTTTTTGAGTGATTCCGCTGTTACTGTCCGTTACAATTGCAATCTTCTTCATATATATTTCCCCTGTTTTAGTTTTTGAAGCTGTGAATTGGAGCCGGGATTCTTCCCTTTCGCCCGACAAATGCCTCACAGCCGAACTGGTTGACCGGCATGATCGGCGCATACCCGAGCAGGCCTCCGAATTCTGCTGTTTCTCCCACGTCCTTGCCGATCACCGGAATCAGACGCACTGCTGTTGTCTTCTGGTTCACCATGCCGATCGCCATCTCGTCCGCAATGATTCCGGATATTGTGCTGGCGCTGGTCTTCCCCGGAATGGCTATCATATCCAGTCCGACGGAACATACGCAGGTCATTGCCTCCAGTTTTTCGAGCGTCAGAGCACCGGCGTTGACTGCATCAATCATTCCCTGGTCTTCACTGACCGGGATAAATGCTCCGCTTAGGCCCCCCACATAGGAAGATGCCATGACGCCGCCCTTTTTTACCTGGTCGTTGAGCATTGCCAGGGCAGCCGTTGTCCCGGGCGCTCCCACACGCTCCAGTCCGATCTCTTCCAGTATCTCTGCCACGCTGTCTCCCACCGCCGGAGTCGGCGCCAGTGACAGGTCTACGATACCGAAGGGGATTCCCAGCCTTTTGGAGGCCTCGCCGGCTACGAGCTGTCCCACGCGGGTTACCTTGAACGCCGTCTTCTTGATGGTCTCGCAGAGCTCCTCAAAGCCCTTGCCGCGCACTTTCTCGAGCGCCTTTTTTACCACTCCCGGTCCGCTGACGCCTACATTGATTACCGCATCCGCCTCGGTAACTCCTAAGAATGCTCCCGCCATAAACGGGTTATCATCCGGCGCATTGCAGAAGATCACGAGCTTTGCACAGCCCAGGGAATCATTGTCTTTTGTTGCCTCAGCGGTGGCTTTGACGATCTCACCGCACAGGCGCACGGCATCCATATTGATCCCCGTCTTCGTAGATCCCACATTGACGGAACTGCAGATTCTCTCCGTCTCAGCCAGTGCCTGGGGGATGGAACGGATCAGGTTCTCATCGCTCTTTGTCATAGCTTTTGAAACCAGAGCGGAATAACCACCGATAAAATTGACGCCTACTTCCTTGGCCGCCCGGTCCAGCGTTCTTGCAATAGTCACAAAATCCTCCGGGGACTTGCACGCAGCCCCTCCCACCAAAGCGATGGGTGTGATTGAAATTCTCTTATTTACAATCGGAATTCCGAATTCTTTTTCAATATCACTTCCGGTAGAAACCAGTTTTGCCGCTACGGTCGTAATCTTATCATAAATCTTGCGGTTGAGTTCCTCCAGGTTCGAGTCAATACAATCCAGGAGACTGATCCCCAGCGTTATCGTACGGACATCCAGATTCTCGTGCTCAATCATTTTATTGGTTTCTGATACTTCATACATATTAATCATAGTGCTTATCCTCGCCTTCTATCCTCACGCTTTACTCTTACAGCCTGTGCATCTTTTCAAATATCTCTTCTCTCTGGCAGCGGATATTCACTCCGATCTCTTCTCCCAGCTTATCAAGCTCATCGCAGACTACCTTAAAGTCTTTGTCAAGACTGGTTACATCCACGATCATCATCATATTAAAGTACCCCTGGATAATGGTCTGTGAGATATCCAGTATATTAATCCTGTTCTCAGCCAAATATGTACAAACCTTTGCTATAATCCCTACGGTGTCCTGCCCCAGCACTGTTACGATACATTTTTTCATCTTCTTATCCTCCTGATTGTCTATACTGTAATGATCTCTGATATCATGTCTCTTCTTGCGACAGCCATGTCAAGATCCTCACCTTTATAAATATTATCGCTCAGAGTCACCTCCAGCTTTACGGTTTCATACGCCAGCTTAGCATAATTATTTTCCTTGCTTAAGTGTCCCAGCAGAATGTGTTTCAAATTATCATGTAGTATATCACAAAGAAGTCTTCCTGACAATTCGTTGGATAAATGTCCCTTGTCTCCCATGACTCTCCGTTTCAGATAATATGGATAGGAGCCTACTTCCAGCATATGGATATCGTGGTTTGCCTCCAGCAGCACCGCGTCCAGACTTTTAAGCTTCGACACCGTGTATTCATCGTAAATTCCAAGATCCGTCGCCACTGCAACGGATTTTCCGCAGCAGTTCATACGGTATCCGGATGGCTCTTTCGCATCATGCGAGATCCGAAACGGATCAATTGTAATGTCCCCCAATATAAAACTTTCGTCCGTATGTATTGGATGAAGAAGCCCTTCCGGCATCCTTCCCAGGGGCGCATAATTCTCAATCCCCTCTATTGTTCCCGGAGTCGCGTAGATCGGCACCTCATATTTCCGGCTGAAAACGCCCAGTCCCTGAATATGATCTGAATGCTCATGTGTGATCAGAATACCGTCCAGTTCTTCTCCTTTGATGTCCAGCTCTTTTAGCCCTGCATCAATCTTTTTCTTGCTGATTCCTGTATCCACAAGCAGATGCGTGTTGTCGCTCCCCACATAGATACAGTTGCCGCTGCTTCCGCTGGCAATGCTGCATAACCTCATAATATTTCTCCTATTTGCCTTTTTGTATTGTCAAATGTCCCGCTGTTATCTATAACAGCCTGGCATGCGCTGCGAAATACCCGTTCCGGGGACTGCGCTTCCATCATCCGGGCAATCTTCTCATCGGAATACCCTCTGGACTGCTTCAGGCGTTCCCTTCTAACGCTTTCTTCTGCATAAATATACCACATTTCCCCGCAGATATCTTCATATCCCGCCTCCGGAAGAAGTGCCGCTTCTATCACATACAGCGGCACTTTCCGTTTTTTCTTTTCCTCGATATCCTGTTCCACCCATTTTTTCACTTCCGGATGGACAATCCCGTTCAACTTCTGCCGCATCTGTGCATCCCGAAAAATCAGGGCGGCCAGCCGGCTGCGGTCCAGTTCCCCGTCCGGCCCTATGATCTCTGTACCGAACTGTTCTATGATCTTCTGGTAGCAGGCCCCGCCCTTTTTCTGAAGCTCTTTGGCCACCTCATCCAGCTGGCAGACCACCGCGCCGTATTCTTCCTCAAGAAAATGCAGGACTTTACTCTTTCCGGAACCTACCCCGCCGGTAATTCCCAGTATCTTCATCTAAATTCCTCTTTGTTCATTATTCGCTTTACTCAAATTTTATCCAGACTCCGCTTTGCCACGGACACTACTTTGCCTCGTACCAGTTCTCCCCTGTATGCATGTCTACAATCAAGGGGACGTCCAGGTCTGCGGCCTGCTCCATCTGCCGTTTCAGTATCTCCTTTACTTCTTCGACTTCATCCTTGTGGGCCTCGATCAGCAGTTCATCGTGCACCTGCAGGATCATTTTTGACCGGAGCCCTTTTTCCTTCAGTTCCCGGTTTACACCGATCATCGCAATCTTCATTATATCCGCGGCAGATCCCTGGATCGGGGCGTTCATCGCCACCCGTTCCCCGAAATTCCGCTGCATAAAATTGCTGGATTTCAGTTCCGGCACCGGCCTTCTGCGCCCGAAGAGGGTCACAACATAGCCCTCCGTTTTTGCATGGGCCACCGTATCATCCAGAAAACGTTTGATTCCCGGATAAGTCTCGAAATAATTTTCAATGTACTGCGCCGCTTCTTTCCTGGTGATACTCAAATCCTGACTCAGCCCAAAAGAACTGATCCCGTATACGATTCCAAAGTTGACCGCCTTGGCATTGCGCCGCTGAAGTTCCGTCACCTCTTCAAACGGAGTGTGGAACACCTGGGAAGCCGTCATCCGATGGATATCCCTTGCCTCTTTATACGCCTGGATCAGCTGTTCGTCCCCGGAGCAGTGCGCCAGTATCCTCAGCTCGATCTGGGAATAATCCGCATCGATAAAGACGCAGCCCTCTTTTGGCACAAATACTTTTCTGATCAGACGCCCCAGTTCCATCCGCACCGGAATATTTTGGAGGTTCGGCTCCGTACTGCTGATCCGGCCGGTTGCGGTGATCGTCTGGTTGAACTTTCCGTGGATTCTTCCGTCCGGACCAATATAGACAGCCAGCCCGTCCGCGTATGTGGACTTCAGCTTGGTCAGCTGTCTGTACTCCAGAATCTTATCGACCACCGGATAATCCGGCGCCAGCTTGTCCAGCACATCGGCGGCGGTTGAGTATCCGGTCTTAGTCTTTTTACCGTTAGGCAGCTGCATGTGGTCAAAAAGGACGACTCCCAGCTGCTTCGGAGAGTTAATGTTAAACGTCTCTCCCGCCATCTCATAGATCTCCTTCTCCAGCTCCACGATCCGGCCGCCCAGCTGTTCGCCATAAAACTTCAGCGCCTCTGCCTCCACCTTTATCCCCGCCTGCTCCATATCGAACAGGGTGAAGACAAGCGGCATCTCTATGTCTGTAAACAGGTGGTACATCCCCTCCGTCAGCATCTTGTCTCTCAATGGTTTTACGGATGCAAATGCAGTGTATGCTTCATAACATGCCTTTGTCATGATATCTGCCTTCTCATCGATCATAATTCCCAGCTGTTCCCTTGCCACATCTTCATAATTATAATTATTCTTCAGAGGATTCAGAAGATAGGCCGCTACGGTTACGTCGAAACATTTTTCCTGCTCTGCCACTTCCACCAAAGGCAGGTATTTCTTCAGGTCAAACATGGCAAATGTCTGTACACTGCCTGCTATTTCCGTTAATTTTCCAAACAGATACTCTATATCCATGTCGGTATCACAGAGAATGGAATAGATCTGTTCCGGCCCATAGGCAATGCTCACTCTTCCGTATCCGGACGGATGCGCAAACAGAGGCAGTACATTTCCGGCATCCTCCGTAATTGCAGCGCCTACACACTCCGCCCGGGCTGCCTCTTTGAATATCTTTTCCGCTTCCTCTTTATCCGTAATCTCCTTGAAATGAGATTCCACTTTATTGGAAGAGCTTTCTACATCAAACCGGCTCAGCAGATTTTTGAACTGCAGTTTCTGAAAATAGTCATGCGCTTCCTTCGTAAACGGATTCCCATGTTCAGCCGCTTCCAGGTTAAACGCGATCTCTGCATGGGTATCGATGGTGGCGAGCGTCTTGCTCATGCACGCCTGATCCCAATACTCCTGCAGGTTCTTGCTGGCCCTTGGAGGCTTGATCTCCGCCGCGTGGGCATAGGCATTTTCTATGGTGCCGTATTCCGTGATGATCTTGGTTGCCGTCTTCTCCCCGACTCCCGGGACGCCCGGTATGTTATCCGATGCATCTCCCATCAGGGCTTTCACGTCGATAAATTCCGTTGGAGTAACTCCATACCTTTCTTTTACGTCAACCGCATAATAGTCCTCAACTTCTGTCCTTCCCTGTTTTGTCTTTGGAATCCGGATCTTTACATGCTCTGTAGCGAGCTGCAGTGTATCTCTGTCCCCGGATATGATGGCGACATCCATCCCCTTTTCCTCGCAGATACGTGAAATCGTTCCCAGCAGATCATCCGCCTCCAGGCCTGCCTGCTCAATAATCTCGATGTTCATGGCCTGCAGAACTTCCTTGATTACCGGGACCTGCTGCCTTAGTTCTTCTGCCATTGGCTTTCTGGTTCCCTTATAATCTGCATACATCTCATGCCGGAATGTAGGCGCATGCACATCAAATGTCACGGTCAGATATTCCGGCTTCTCCTCGTCCAGGATCTTGAACATGATGTTCAAAAACCCATAAATAGCGTTCGTATGAAGCCCCTCCGAGTTGGTCAGGTCCGGTACTCCATAGAACGCCCTGTTTAAAATACTGTGGCCATCTATTAATACAATCTTTTTACTCATAGTTTTTTCTCCACATCCTGGTGATATGATATCATGACCGTCGTTCGGAAAGTGTACAGACACGCGTCCCTTACTAACGTTCACTATAACATAATAGAGTATACACTAAATTCTTTCTTTTTAAAAGGCTATTTTTATGATATTATGAAAGCAACTGTTACAGAATTTTTGCGATTAAGGAGTATGGAAAATGGATGGAATTATTTTTGATGTAGACGGAACTTTGTGGGACTCAACCGACTCGGTGGCAGAGGCCTGGAACCAGGCAATTGCCGAACATTCTGCCCTGGATGTCAGAATAGATGGCTCGATGCTGAAGAATCTGTTTGGCAAAACTATGGACGAGATATATCATGCCGTCTTTCCCACGTTGTCGAAAGAGGAACAGCAGAAACTGGGTGATATCTGCTTTGAATACGAAAACAAGCTTCTTGAGACGAAACCCGGCATCCTCTATGAAGGCGTACGGGAGACCCTGCTAAGGCTTTCCCAGAGCACCCGGATTTTCATTGTCAGCAACTGCCAGTGCGGATATATCGAAGTCTTTTTAAAGACAACAGGACTCGAAGCCGCTGTGCAGGACCACCTCTGCTTTGGTGAAACCCAGACCTCTAAGGGGATGACGATCAGAACTTTGATGGAACGCAGAAAGCTGAGAGATGTGGTCTATGTGGGCGATACACAGGGTGATTATGAGGCCTGCATGGAAGCCGGCATTCCTTTTATTTTTGCATCATACGGCTTTGGCAATGCCCCCGCCGCGGAAGTGAGAATCTCCAGAATCAGCGAGCTGCTGGAACTGTTTCTTCTATTATAAATGTGCGGGACGGGAAATGCATTGCAGGAAAATCAAGGAGTTTCCCGTTGATCTCCCGGTGATACGCTGTCACCGGATAACCGGCTCTGCCAACTGATTTTTTGTGTTTCAGACGGCAGGGCCGGGCTGCCCTTTGAACCGTTTTCTCCGGTGCTCTGCGCTCAGCAGTTATGTACTGCCTCCCTCATCTCGGATACATACGTTTTCAAGGCTTCCTCCGCCTTATCCCCATATGTTTCAATCAATTTTACAATGGCGCTTCCCACAATCGCCCCGTCGGATACTGCTGCCATCGCCCCTGCCTGCTCCGTCGTGCTGATTCCGAAACCTACGGCTGCCGGAAGATCGGTCACTTCACGGATAGAAGCAATCATAGATGAAATATCCGTCTCGATCTGATTCCGCACGCCCGTTACTCCCATGGAGGATACGACATAGAGAAAGCCCTTTGCCTCTTTTGCAATCATCTGAATGCGCTGTCTGGATGTCGGCGCTATCATGGAAATAATATCTACACCGTGTTTGTCTGCTATATGAGACATTTCCCCCTTTTCCTCATAGGGCAGGTCCGGAATTATAATGCCGTCTACGCCAAGCTCCTCACATTTCTCATAAAACGCCTCATATCCATAATGAAAGACGGGGTTTAAATAAGTCATGAAAACAAGCGGTATCTGGCTTTTTTCTCTCACCTTTCTTACAATTTCGAACACACCGTCAAGCGTCATATTTCCGTTTAACGCCCTGATATTGGCCTCCTGAATCACAACACCCTCGGCGGTCGGATCGGAGAATGGAATTCCGATTTCGATCAGATCCGCCCCCGCCTCTTCCATTGCCAGAATGTATTCTACTGTCTTATCCCCCGAGGGATCTCCTGCCGTTAAGAACACGATAAACGCTTTTCCTCCTGCAAATGCATCTGCTATTCTACTCATGAATGTGTACCCCCTTATACCTTGCGATAGCCGCCACATCTTTATCGCCTCTTCCTGAGAGACAGATGATCAGGCTCTCGTCTTTTCTCATCTGCGGTGCAATTTTTCTTGTGTGCGCAACGGCATGTGCGCTTTCTATGGCACAGATAATGCCCTCTGTCCTTGCCAGATATTCAAATGCGTCAACCGCCTCATCGTCTGTCACCGGCACATACTCCGCCCGGCCCGAATCCCGCAGATATGCGTGTTCCGGCCCGATACCCGGATAGTCCAGCCCGGCGGAAATAGAGTACACCGGAGCGATCTGTCCGTATTCATCCTGGCAGAAATAGGATTTCATGCCGTGGAAGACTCCCAGGGTTCCCTTTGCCATCGTTGCCGCATGCTGGTCTGTGTCGATTCCTCTTCCTGCCGCCTCACAGCCGATCAGTTTTACATTTTCATCTTCGATAAAGTTGTAAAACATACCCATGGCATTACTTCCTCCTCCCACGCAGGCAAGCACCGCAGAGGGAAGTCTCCCTTCCGCTTCCATGATCTGCTGCCGTGCCTCCTGGCTGATCACACTCTGGAAATCCCGCACCATCATCGGGAACGGATGTGGCCCCATCACGGAGCCAAGTACATAGTGGGTATCCGATACCCGGTTCGTCCATTCGCGCATGGTCGCATTTACCGCATCTTTCAGGGTCTGTGTGCCGGTCGTTACTGCATGGACCTTTGCCCCGAGCAGTTCCATCCTGTATACATTCAGCGCCTGCCGGTCCGTGTCCTCCTTTCCCATAAAGACTTCACATTCCAGCCCCAGAAGCGCCGCCGCTGTCGCAGTTGCCACGCCATGCTGCCCGGCGCCTGTTTCTGCGATCACCCTTGTCTTTCCCATTTTCTTTGCCAGCAGAACCTGCCCCAGCACGTTATTAATCTTGTGGGAACCAGTATGATTCAGATCTTCCCTCTTCAGATAGATTCTGGCTCCGCCCAGATCTTCTGTCATCTTTTCTGCATAATACAGCAGGGACGGACGCCCCGCGTATTCATTTAACAATTGTTTCAGCTCCTGCTGAAATCTTGCATCTTTTTTATAATATTCATATTGTTCCTCCAGCTGAATCAACTCGTTCATTAATGTTTCGGAGATATACTGCCCTCCAAACTCACCGTATCTTCCTTTCGACATCTCGAATCCTCCTGACTGCTTTTTCTATTTTTTCTTTATCCTTCCTGCCGCCTGTCTCTACACCGCTGCTCATATCGACTGCGTAAGGCAATACCTGCCGGGCCGCCTCCGCCACATTTTCCGGAGTCAGTCCTCCGGCCAGAAAGAAGGGCTTGGCAGGACTGCCGATTCTTCCATAATCAAAAGCTGTGCCCGTTCCTCCCCTGCCGCTGTCCAAAAGCAGGTAATCCACACAGCTGTGCTCCCACCTCTTGATATCTCTGCTGTACGTATCCTCTGTCATAGAAACTGCCTTCACAACCGGCACATCGCAGCAGCACTTCAAATCTTCCGCAAATTCCAGAGTTTCATTTCCATGCAGCTGTACGACATCAATCACCTTTCCATATACCAGCTGCAGGATCTGCTCCAGCGGCGCATCTGTAAACACCCCCACTGCAGCTACTTCCTTAGACAGCCCCTGCTTCAAAAGGGCAGCCCGTCTAGGATCGACATATCTTCTGCTGCCCTGCGCAAAGACAAATCCAATATAGTCCGGCTGCACTTCATTGACAGCCGCAATCTCTTCCTCCCTGCACAGACCACATATTTTAATCTTCATAATCTCTCCCCGGATGATAAATCTTGAAAATATTCTGACAATGGTGGGCAAAGGGGTCTGACCCCTTTGTTGACAAATCGCATGAGTGTCTCGCCTATCAGTACTCCATCTGTTCCGTTTTCTCTCAGGCACTGGACATCCCCGGCTGTTTTTATTCCACTTTCGGATACGAAGAGTATCCCGTCCGGCACCATGTCGCGCAGCCGGCTGCTGGTCCGGATATCTACCTGAAAGGTTCTTAAGTCCCGGTTGTTGACCCCTATTATTCTGGCGCCGCACCGCAGGGCCTTTTTTACTTCTTCTTCGGTGTGTGCTTCGACCAATGCCGAAAGCCCCAGTTCGTCTGCAATCTGCATATATCCGCGCAGTTCCTGCTCTTCCAGAATTGCACAGATCAGCAGTACAGCCGACGCATGGATACATTTTGCCTCATAGAGCATGTAGGCGTCTATGGTGAAGTCCTTCCGAAGTATTGGGATATGCACTTTTTCCGCAATCTCCTCCAGATATCGGTTGCTGCCCTGAAAATAGTAGGGCTCAGTTAAAACAGATATTGCCGCCGCGCCCGCGCTCTCGTAATCTTCTGCAATGGCCAGATAGGGAAAATGTTCCGCTATTACCCCCTTTGACGGAGACGCTTTTTTTACTTCGCAGATAAAAGACATTCCTTCTTGTCTTAATGCCTCTTCAAAAGGAAACCGAAATTTACCTCCGTTTTTTTCTTTTTCTGCCGCCGCGATTCCATATGCTCTTTCCTTTAACTCTCTTTCGGGTACTTCCTGTTTTCTTTCTTGAATTCTCTCTCTGGTTCTGTCTGCAATTTCTTCTAATATCATCTTTTACCCGCCTTATATTTTTTCATTTGAATACGCAATGAACTGTTCTAACTTTTCCTGTGCCTTGCCGCTGTCTATCGCTTGCTGCGCCATCTTTACCCCCGCTTCAAGTGTATCCGCCCTGCCTGCCACATATAGAGCGGCACCGGCATTGAGCAGTACCGCGCTGCGTTTTGGCCCAAGTTCCCTGCCGCTCAGGACCGCTCTCGTAATCTCAGCGTTTTCCTGCGGGGTTCCGCCCTGCAGCTCATTTTTGCCGCAGGATGTAAAGCCAAACTGCTCCGGCGTGATCGTATACGAATGGAACTCGCCGTTTTTAATCTCACATACGGTCGTCGGCGCGCTCATTGAGATCTCATCCAGCTTATCCTGCCCGTACACGACCATGGCATTTTTGACTCCCAGCTTTTCCAGGACTCTTGCAAGCGGCTCCACAAGGGCCTCCTCATAAACGCCCATGACTTCCATATTAGCGCCTGCCGGATTGGCGAGCGGTCCCAGGATATTGAATATGGTTCTGATCCCCAGTTCTTTTCTGACCGGAGCTACGTATTTCATGGCGATGTGATAATTCTGCGCAAACAGAAAACAAATTCCGATCTTTTCCAGCAGCTCTGCACTCTTTTCAGGTGGAATTGTGATCTTCACGCCCAGTGCCTCCAGTACATCCGCAGCCCCACATCTGCTGGATGCGGCTCTGTTTCCGTGCTTTGCCACCGGAACTCCTGCTGCCGCAATCACAAGTGCGGAGGTCGTTGAGATGTTAAACGAATTCGCCCCATCCCCTCCTGTCCCTACGATTTCCAGTGCATCTACGTTATGCAGAAGTTTCACACAGTGCTCCCGCATCCCTGCTGCCGAAGCCGTGATCTCGTCAATGGTCTCCCCCTTCAGGCTCATGGCCGTCAGATACGAGCTCATCTGTACATTGCTCGCCTCCCCGCTCATAATTTCATCCATTACCTGATAAGCTTCGTCATAGGTTAAGTTTTCTCTTCCTGCCAGTTTTAAAATTGCCTCTTTAATCATGATGTCCTGTTTCCTTTCTGCCCTGCTGCTCTTATTTAACATGCTGGTTTGCTGTTACGCTTTATCTGTTTTCAAAAAATTCCGGATCATTTGCGCCCCGTCCGGCGTCAGGATGGATTCCGGATGAAACTGCAGGCCATAGACCGGATACTCTCTGTGTTCTACAGCCATGATTTCGCCGTCTGCGGCCCTCGCGGTTACCTTAAGCACATCCGGAAGGCTTTCTTCCTCCGCCGCCAGTGAATGATACCTGGCGGCCGGAATGCTTTTTTCCAGCCCCTGAAATAACCGGCTGCTGCAGTCAAGTTCGATGCTTGAGGTCTTCCCATGCATCAGTTGTCTGGCATATGTCACTTTTCCGCCAAATGCCTGGCAGATCGCCTGGTGTCCCAGGCATACACCGAGAATGGGAATCTCTTTTGCCAGCTTATCCACCACCTCCGTACACACCCCCGCATCTTCCGGCCGTCCCGGACCGGGGGAAAGGACAATGCAGGCCGGATCCATTTCCCGGATCTCTTCCAACGTCTTTTCATCGTTCCGTATGACGGTCAGGTCCTCACACTCTGCCCCGATCAGCTGATACAGGTTATATGAAAAACTGTCGTAATTATCAATCAGCAAAATCATGCTCCCATCCCCTCTCCTGCTCTTTCCACTGCGTTTGTCACCGCTTTTGCCTTGTTGATACATTCCTGATACTCCATTTCCGGCACGCTGTCAGCTACGATGCCTGCTCCGGAGCATACATAGAGCGAACCATTCTTAGCGTAGGCCATTCTGATTGCAATGCAGGTATCCAGATTGCCGGTAAAATCAATGTAGCCAACTGCACCGCCGTAGATGCCGCGTTTGCAGTCTTCCAGTTGATCTATGATCTGGCAGGCCCTGATCTTAGGAGCCCCGGACAGCGTTCCCGCCGGCAGTATCGCATCCACGGTATCCATAAAATCTTTATCCTCCCGTATATTCCCCTTCACCGTTGAACCAATATGCATGACGTGGGAAAACTTCTCGATACTCTTATATTTTTCCAGCTCCACCGTGCCGATCTTACTGATTTTCCCAATATCATTTCTTCCCAGGTCAACCAGCATGTTGTGCTCGGCAAGCTCCTTTTCATCCGCAAGCAGTTCCGCCTCCAGCCTTTCGTCCTCCGCACAGGTCTCCCCTCTTTTCCGGGTTCCCGCCAGCGGAAATGTATGCAGCGTCCCATTTTCCAGCTTCACCAGCGTCTCCGGGGAGGCGCCGGCAATCTCAATATCATTGCTGGAAAAATAAAACATATAGGGGGAAGGATTTGTACTCCTGAGCACCCGGTAAACATCCAGGATGCTCCCCTCGATCTCCGCCTCCAGCCTGTTGGACAATACCACTTGGAAAATATCGCCCTCATAGATATGATGTTTTGCCTCTTCTACCATGCGGCAGTATTTTTCTTTTGTAAAATGCGGCTGAAACCCGTTTTTCACTTTTAGTGGAATGTGCGGCTCCAGTTCACCGTCCCGCACAATTGCTTCCAGCCGCTTCAATCTCACAACTGCATCTTCATACTCTTTTTTCACATCTTTGTCTAAAGACATGTTTACAATCAAAATCATCTTCTGCTTCAGATTATCAAATACAATTACCTGATCAAAAAGCATCAGATCCAGATCCCGGAAATGTGACTCATCCCTGGCGTCCAGCTTCAGTGAAGGCTCCACATACTTGATATAATCGTATGAAAAATACCCTACAAGCCCGCCGGTAAAGGAAGGCATTCCCTCAATCTTCGGGGCTCTGTGCGCCTCCACCACCTGCCGTATGTATTCCCCGGGGCAGGCCGTCTCCACTTCCCGGACCTCACGGCCTTTCATGTGAAGCATCCCATTTCTGCAGCTGATCTCCAAAGTAGGTTCAAATCCCAGAAAACTGTAACGCCCCCATCGTTTCGCGTCCTCCGCACTCTCGAGCATATAACAATGTTCACTGACATTTTTCAATTTTCTCAAAACCCCGACCGGGGTATACATGTCAGAAAACATCTCCATACTGACAGGCATCGTATGATACAATCCCATCGCTGCCAACTCTTCTGCCTTTTTCAAATCTGGATAAGTCATAAGTTCTCCTTTCATAGGGGTCAGACCCCTTTGCGGTCCGTTTTCAGAATATTCTCAATATAGTTCACCTGCGGCGGCCGCTCCGAGGCAGCTGCCCCATACTCCACAGTACGCATCCAGCCGCGATGCCGCCTTGCGGCTATTTACCTTATCGCGGCATGCGCATCCTCCCGGAGGGTTTTTATGATATTAGGAAATCCCTCTGAAATTTCCTAATATCATAAAAAAATCCGCCCCTGACATTACAAATATAAAGTAATGTCAAGGACGGATTGAAAATTCAATTCGCGGTGCCACCTTGATTCACAGAAAATAAATCCTGTGCGCTTAGCAAGATACTATCATATCTCCGGCGACTGACGTACGCCCATACGTCATGCTATACTCGGCCTCACGGCCTTTCCCTCATGCCCTCAGCGGTCCATTTAACAAACTGCGTTTACCTGAATCCCACCACCTCAGGCTCTCTGTGAATGCACGATATGTTTTTATCTCCGCTTCATCGGTTTACATTATTAAATTATGGTATATTATATACACTTCCTCCTTCAAATGTCAATGCCGAATTTGATTTTTTTGTAAGTAAATTTATATGATGTGATTTTCTTTTGCGTTTTCTCAGTAAATATACTGCTGCTCCCGCTCCTGTCAGCGCCACCGGTTCCCCTTATCTGAAATCCTGATCTCTGTCAGTCCGGGATTTGTATCTGAATCTGATAACTGGGGGCTTACCATCGCCCTTGATGTCTTTCTGCTTGCCATCGCTTTCTCTGCTGTCTCAAACAGCCTCTCCTCCGGAAGTTTTAAGGCACCACAGGAACCAATCAGCTGCACTATATATGTTTTCCCCTGCTTACTTACAACTTTGACCTGGACGGCCTGTGAGTTATCCTCCAGTATAAAACAAGTATCTCCGCGTTTGAACGTCATATCGTTCACCTCCTCTGGACGGAACCTGCTCCCGGCGGGGCTGACCGCAGGTTTGCCTGGTTCCATGTATATGTTTGTCATAGCGTTGCTATTAACACCCTGTTGGCGCACACAAGAACTTCATAGCGTTACTGTTCACCCCCTGCGGGCGTGCACAGTAACGTCATAGCTGCATTTTGCACATTCTCTCTTGAAACATCCTGTAAAATAGCTTATCATGTCAGTTATATTCACTACATACTATAAAGTCTTTTCCGGTTGATGTCAATGTAGTTGGCAAAACAAGATAGCATAAGTCTTGCTGCCAGCAACTGGATTCAATCAGAAAATATAGTATCCTTATATCGAATTTTAAAAAAGAGGTGGCAAAGCGTGTATCATATTTTAATTGTAGAAGATGATGATGAAATCAACAAGCTTTTAGCTGATTTTTTAGCCAAAAACGGATACAGCGTAACCAGCCGGTTCGATGGTTTACATGTGCTGGACTGTCTGAAAGACCATAAGGTTGATTTGATCCTGCTGGATCTTATGCTTCCTTACCGAAGCGGTGACCTGCTGCTCGCAGATATCCGAAAGCAGTACACGGTTCCCGTAATTGTGATATCTGCCAGGGAGACGACCCAGAATAAGATAGACCTGCTTCGTCTGGGCGCCGACGATTATATCACAAAACCTTTCGATATGGAAGAAATGCTGGCCCGGATCGAAAGCAGCCTGCGCCGGGTACAGTATCAGGCCGCCCCCTGCAGCCGGCTGGAATACCAAAATCTTATTTTAGATGTTGATAAAAAAACGGCCCGCCTGAAAGAACAGGAGCTGTTGCTGACGGCAAAAGAATCCGCCATTCTGGAATTGCTGATGAAGTATCCGGACAAGGTCTTCTCAAAAGCAAATTTATTTCAGAGCGTATGGGGAGAAGAATACCTCAGTGAAGACAATACGCTGAATGTACACATTAGTAATCTGCGCAGCAAACTGAAAGCAGTCTGCCCGGATGAGGAATATATAGATACGGTCTGGGGAATCGGATACCGACTGCATAAAGCCAGGGGCTGAAGTCCTTGGCTTTATGTTTCTTCCCGCTTTAATAGATTCTTTATGCTTTTCTTTTCCATTTAAGGAATTCTTTATATTTCCGGTTTACACTCATATCATAAAGGAGGTTGACAGAATGAATTCTACTATTTTAGAAACCCGGGATCTGACGAAGACATATCGTCAGTCAAATGCACTGGACCATATTAACCTAAACCTCGAAAAGGGAAAGATCTATGGTTTTATCGGACAAAACGGGGCCGGAAAAACAACGCTGCTCCGGCTGATCACCGGACTGGCTTTTCCCTCCGGCGGCACCTTGTCGCTGTGGGGCCGTTCCACTACAGCGCAGCTGCAGGAACAGAGGAAACGGATCGGATGTATGATCGAGACTCCCGCACTATTTCCCGGTATGACCGCCGCGCAGAATCTGGAACTCCAGCGCATTCAGAGAGGCATCCCTGATCAGTCTGTCATTGCCCGCTCCCTGCAAATGGCTGGATTGCCTGATACCGGTAATAAAAGTGTCCGGAACTTTTCTCTGGGCATGCGTCAGCGCCTGGGCATTGCAGCGGCACTTTTGAATATGCCTGAATTTCTGATTCTGGATGAACCGATCAACGGCCTGGATCCCGCTGGGATCGTGGAAATCAGAAATCTTTTAAGATCTCTGAATAAAGAGTATGGCATGACCATTCTGGTATCCAGCCATATTCTGGAAGAGTTATATCAGACCGCTTCCGAATTTATCCTGATTGATAAAGGCAGAATTATTGAAGAATTATCGGACCGGGAACTGGATGAACGGTGCAGACGCCATATCGTCATCCGGACCGGTAATTCGGAAAAGACGCTGCTGGTGCTGGAAGAACGTCTGCATACGGATCGGGTTCAGCTTATGCCTGACGGTACCATCCGCCTGTATGATTATCTGGATGAAATAGAAAAAGTTGCGCAGATTTTATCGGAAGCTCATATTCTGGTAACCGGATTGAATCTGGCCGGTGATACACTGGAGGATTATTTTCTGAGCAAGGTGGGAGGGGTTCCCCATGACTGATCTGTTGAAAGCCGAATTCTACAAGCTGAGCCGCAGCCGGAGTTTTTGGGGGATCACTCTTTTTTCGCTGCTGTTGGGAAGTGTTCTACTGCTGGACAGCATAGCAACTACGGACGGACTGCTGAACGCTTCGCTATTCAATACCCCATTGCTTTACTTTCTGCCTATTGTGTTTGGCTCTCTCTTTGTGGGTGCTGACTTTGCAGAGCGGACCCTGCACAGCTTTGTCAGCGCGGGCCATAAGCGCAGTTCTGTCCTGTTTGCCAAGACCGCTGCCTATCAGACTGCCGGACTGCTGATCCTGGGGCTGCCCCTGGTGATCCACTGGCTGCTTGGAATCCTTACTGGGAATGGCGGCCGGATCGCATGGGCACAGATTTTTTCTGACGCTGCCCTGCTGTCTGCTGCAGTAATCGCCATGGGGATGCTGCCGCTTGTTTGTGGTTTTATCTTTAGGGATGTCGGGCGGACACTGGGCGTTCCTATTGTGCTTTACTTTATCATGATCTTTTTATTAAATGGCGATTCAGCCCGAAAAACTGCAATTTTTCTCCCTATGGGGCAGCTTCGCCTTTTGGCACTGAACGACCTGCCCGTTTCAAAACTTATATTGATCGGAATTGACTTGCTGTGGGCTGTCCTGCTCTACGCAGCTGCGTATTGCAGCTTCTGTCATTCCGATCTGGATTAGGGAGGTGCGTACTATATGAGTAATTTAATAAAAATGGAAAGGTATCAATTTCTGCATAACCGACTGTACCTGACCGGCATCCTCGGCGTTTTTCTGCTGGGATTCTTCACCGCAGAAACCTATGTGCCCGAAGTAATGGGGCCTGCCGGAGGCGCCGCCGAATCCCTTACTGATATTTTTAATGGAATGGTATATGATTCTACATTCCTGCTAATTTTTATCTCCTGTATTCTGGCGCTGATTCTGGGACAGGAGTTTTCCTGGCGAACAGTCAGCCAGGAGGTGAGTTCCGGACACGCGAGAAGCCGTGTCTTCCTCAGTAAGATCCTGTCTTATCTGGCCGCATTTAATTTCATGGCAATCGTATATCCAGTATCCGGCTGTATTCGTGAATTTTCTCGGTTTGGAATTGCAGATGCACAAATATTCCTATACAATGTAGGAAAAGCAATTTTCTATTCTGCTTTGTTAAACAGCGCATTCTTTTTCATCGCCATATTTGTCTGCTGCTGTTTCAGAAGCACCGGAGCGGCGGTTACCGTCACAGCAATCGTAACATTTGTGCTCTCTTTATACCTGGGATATGGATTGATGCTGAAACTGCCGGTCTTCTTCCTGCCGACCTTTCAGATCCGGGAGGCACTGAGTATGCAAAAGCTGTTTTTACCCGGCTGCTTCTTGGTTGCCGGAACCTGGGGAATCGTGCTGGGACTTTGCTCCTGGCGCATATTCTGTAAATGTGATTTGAAATAGAGTGCTCAAATAAAGCGGGGAGGTGTGTGTTATCACAGGGATTATCATTTTGCTCTTAGTCTTACTTTTACTTTTATGGAAACGGCACCTTATGCTGAAGAAGCAGATCAGAAATCTAACGGATCAGATTGACGCGCTAGTCCGGGGGTCCTCAGAAAAAATGCTGGATATTGCACTGATAGACCGGGATCTTGAGCGGCTCGCCGGCACTCTCAACCAGTACTATACGAAACAGCGCTACACGGTAGCCCGTGCCCTTCAGCATGAGGATCACTTGAAAGAGTCCATTGCGAATATCTCCCATGATCTGCGCACGCCGCTGACAGTCATTACCGGTCATCTGCAGCTGCTTTTGGCATCTGCACTGACCGGAGAACAAAACCGGCGGGTCACAGCAGCGCTGCACAAAGCGGAACGGATGAAGGAACTGATCCGCACATTTTATGATCTGACACTTCTGGATTCTGAACAGACCGTACCAAAGAGGGAACAGCTGAACCTTTCTAATCTTCTGATCGATTTTCTTACCGATCATGCCCCGCTGTTTGACAGCCAAAACATCTGTCCCGACATCCTGCTGCCCGACAGCTCAGTATTCATCTACTCTGACCGGAATATGATTGAGCGCATATTGCAGAACCTGCTGACTAATGCTGTCTGCCATTCCCTGGGCACGGTCAGAATTCAGCTTACGCAGGAGGCAGACGGCAAGGCAGTAATCTGCTTTCAAAACACCGTTCAGAATGCCGCAGATTTCGATGCCGGAAGGATGTTCGATAGATTTTATACCGGCGATAAGTCACGTCATGATGAAAGCACGGGGCTTGGCCTGGCTGTCGTGAAAACACTGGCGGAGAAACTGGACGGACAGGTTTCTGCAGCCATCGAGGCAGACCTGTTCACTATAAAAGTGGTTTTGTAGGCCGGTCCTTCTCCTGCCCAGCCTGCTCACCATATCGTTTCATCACCCTGAACACAGGCTCCGGAACATATTTTGAAACATCCTGTCCATATCCGTTCAACTCTTTTACCATGGACGAAGAAAGCGCCACATTATCGGCTCTAAAATAGACATATTCTATCTCAGGGTTAATCAGCTTATTTACTTCTGCTATGTTCTCTTCATAGAAATAATCCATGTTATTCCTGAGCCCGCGGACCATATAGTCGATATTATTATCCTGTGTAAACTGTCCGATAAGGCCATTATATATGATAACTTTACAGTTATCCAGCCTGCACTCCGCTAACGTTTCTTCTACTGCCTGTCTCATATCATCAATGTCATATGTACGTATCTTCTTGTTATTGATTCCGATCACAACGTATACCTCATTAAATATCTTCGCGGATTTTTTCACGATATCTAAGTGGCCGTTTGTAAATGGATCGAATGTTCCCGGGTAAATTGCCGTATTATACACTTATATCACTCTCTTCCCAATTATGTTAATTTACATTTTACCATGAAACTGGAATTCCTTCTACCTTTGATGAGATGAAAGTGATAATGCATAACGCCGCAGCATATATTTAGTATGACAAATCCAGGAGTGTGTACTCTATATGAAACCGCAGAATCGAAGTTCACTTATCATTGCCATACTGATTCCACTGGCCGTCGGCTCATTCTCTGCACTTATCAGCGGAAACATGTCCCTATACTCAACGATAAACAAACCGGCGTTCAGTCCCCCTTCAATTGTTTTTCCTATTGTCTGGACAATTCTTTATGTTCTGATGGGGATATCATCTTACATCATATATTCTTCGGACAGCGCGGATAAAACAAAAGCTTTGAAGATCTACGCCCTTCAGCTTTTCTTTAATTTCTGCTGGAGTATTCTCTTCTTTCGCTATCAATTATACCTGTTTTCCTTTTTGTGGCTCGTGATCTTAATTGTTCTGATCTGTATTATGATTAAAGATTTCTATAAAATCAATCCCGCCGCTGCTTATCTGCAAATTCCATATCTGCTGTGGTGCATATTCGCAGCATATTTAAATTTCTCAATTTATACAATGAATTAACCTTTTGAACCGGCTGACTCAAGCCGGTTCATTTCACCAGGTTAACTGCCTGCCATATAAACACAGAGGGATGCCGCTTTTACTGTATCGTCACACCAAGGCCCTCGAAAACATTCTGATAATGCTCCAGATTATTTCTCGGCGCCATAATGATGATCCCATTTCCGCCATTTGCACCAAATACATTGCTACCGACTTCGACAGCACCACATTTCATCATATCTATTTTTGTCAGCCCGGTATTTAAGAACGAATAATCTTCCAGTCTCGTCACATAGGACGGGAGCGAATATGTACCGATTCTTGCTCTCGGAAATACAAGAAGGGTTGTCATACTGCTGTCAAACAGCATGCCATCCGAACAAACATAATTTTGATTAGGCTCCGTAAGTTCGATCCATTCCAGATCTGACATCTCACACAGAGCGCCAGGTTCGATGTTGACAATATTGGGTGGAATGAAAAGTTCATAGATCTCCGCGCTGACTCCCTCAAAAGTTCCGCTTGCAAGACCTGTACAGTTTTCAGAGGGGAGCACAAGACGTCCATCATTTACCACTCCTGCTGAGGGATCGAAGCCACAGATCATCCCCTCCTCATTCACGGTAAAACCGACCGGCTGTTCGATACCCGGGTTCTCCGCACCGCTGTCCGGGTCCTCTGTTTCTCCTGGTACATCCGGGTTATCCGGGACGACTTCGTCCGGAGGTTCTGCCGGATTATCATCGATCGGCGGATTATCCGGAACAATGGGCGTATCCGGCACTGTTGGAGTGTCCGGCACTGTTGGCGTATCCGGTACGATCGGCTTATCCGGCACGGCGGGTGTCTCCGGAACCAGTGGTTTCTCATTATTCGCCGGAATATTCGGGATCACCGGAGGGGTAAAATTTCCCGACGGCGTCTCAGGAATACGAATCTTTATATTGCTTAGGTCAGGAAGTTCATTCCCCGAGGCCCCTGTCATAACCGGAGTTTCCATACCTGATAAAAGTATATCGGACAGAAAATCGGTTTTCTCTGGATTCGAAGATTCTGCCATGGCTCCCGCCTTCCTGTTTGCATCCACCATATTAGAAATATCTGCCTTCACCGGTATTTTAACCATCAGTGAACTAAAAATATCCAGAGCCCCTGTTTCATCCGGATTTTCTCCAAAAGGATATAATTCTTTTCCCATATCTTTATCATAAATTCTGTTATACACAGAATCAATCTCTGTCAATTTTAAAGCTGGAAGTATATAACTCTTCCCTGCTGCCAATAGGATTGCGGTCAACACTCCAAGAAGACTAACACCTTTTTTCATCCTGGTACCGCGTCCTAAAAACCTAATGCAATACTCCATTTCCACTTTACCCGTATCTTTCTTTCTGCACCACAAAATATATTCACGCAAGTATAAAGTTTACATAAGAAAAAGGAACGCCGCAATCTTTCGCAACATTCCTTTGCGTTTTTCCAGAATCTGCCTTTCTTCTGTTAATACGCATTTATAAGAAATCATTTCTTCTACGGACATTGGCTTTTTCTCTCACGAACCTCAACCATTTGTCGTATAGCTTCTTCTACAGCGGCATTTAAGCTCTTGCCATGCTCAATTGCGTATATCGCAATCGCTCTATGAAGATCTGAGCTGATCCGTACATTGAAGGTTCCTTTGTATGGCTGTTCCGGCTGAGCGGCACGCTCTTCGCAGTCCTTCAGATATTCATCCAGCACCTTATGGAAATCCGCCTCCAATTCCCGGATGGAATCGCCCGCATAGGTAAGATGTGACCTCAGGCCGACTACCTTTCCATTCAGGCAGTTGTCTTCCTTTGAATATTCAACCGTGCCATTATAATTTTTATATGATAATAAATTACTCACTTCATTTTATCCTTTATCAATTTCACTATATCTGGTATGCGTCTTCTCTTTTACCTATCACATATTTTCAGCACTACCACGTCTAGCCATCCCATATTATACTGTAATCTCTCTAAGCATGCAACTAATTTTAGTTGCCGGTATAAAACATTTAAAGATTCCTGCACATAAAATATACATGTTCAAGTCTTTTACATTATGATAAGTACTTATCTCTATGAAAAACCCCTTGTCTCATATCCAATGCTAAAATCCTTCCCTTCCTATTATTTCATCAACACTTACTTTAAAAATCTCGGCCATCCTTATCAATTCAAAAATGTCAGGTATCCGTTTTCCTACTTCGTAGTTTGACAGTGCTTGCCGCGTTATGTTGAGCTGATCAGCAAGATCTTTTTGAAGAAGCCCGTTTTTCTTTCTTAACACTCTAATGTTATCTCCTATTTTGTTATCCAGCATTATGCTTACCTCATCCTTCGTAAATTAATATGTCAAATAATATCACGGTATCAATTTATATAAAATAGGATGAATCTATTTGTTTCATTAATGAAAAATATGTTAAATTAGCGTAAGTAGGATCAGACGCGGAAACGTGTACTTCATAACTTCTTAACAGAAAATGAGTACTGAAACAATCATCCAAATAACTTAGATAACTAATTCAGTACCCATTAACGTTTGAAAAATCTTGATTACACCTCTGGTTACACTTCACAAAACAATATAACGGAAGCCCCTTTCTACGGTGTTTTGTTATGCGGATAGTGGGACTTGAACCCACACGAAGTCACCCCCGCAAGATTTTGAGTCTTGTGCGTCTGCCAATTCCGCCATATCCGCTCACCGGTCTGGAATGCCTGTCTGCTTTCCAAACCGAATTTTATATTATCATAATCCCAGCTATTTTGCAATAGTTTTTATTTATTTCCCGATCATTTTCCGATCAGTTTTTTTCCAATGTCAAAACAGTCAAAAGTAGCAAAATAATCTGCCGGTGTCTCAGCACGGCGGATCAACCGGGCAGTGCCGTCTTCCTTCAGAAGGATCTCCGCTGACCTTAACTTCCCGTTGTAATTATACCCCATAGAAAATCCATGCGCCCCTGTATCGTGTATCACCAGATAGTCTCCCATCTCGATCTCCGGAAGCATTCTGTCAATGGCAAACTTATCGTTGTTTTCGCAGAGCGAGCCCGCCACATCATACTTGTGGTCGCACGGACAGTCTTCTTTCCCCATAACCGTAATATGGTGATAGGCTCCGTACATTGCCGGACGCATAAGGTTTACCGCACATGCATCCACGCCGATGTACTCCTTGTGGGTATGCTTTTCATGGATTGCCTTTGTCACAAGACAGCCGTAAGGTCCCATCATATAACGGCCCAGCTCGGTATAAATGGCCACATCGCCCATGCCCGCAGGAACAAGTACTTCCTCGTATACCCTGCGCACGCCGTCCCCGATCATACGGATATCATTCGGCTCCTGGTCTGGTTTGTAAGGAATCCCAATTCCTCCGGAGAGATTGATAAATCTGATATGCACGCCGGTCTCCTTCTGCAGCCGCACGGCCTGTTCAAAAAGCACCTTCGCCAGCATCGGATAGTATTCGTTAGTAACCGTATTGCTCGCCAGAAATGCATGAATCCCAAACTCTTTTGCTCCTTTTTCTTTCAGGATCCGAAAGGCCTCGGACATCTGGGGCGTTGTCATGCCATATTTAGAATCCCCCGGATTGTCCATAATATCATTGCTGATCTTGAACAGGCCGCCCGGATTATAACGGCAGCTGATCACCTCGGGAATATGCCCGATCGTCTGCTCCAGAAACTCAATATGTGTAATATCGTCCAAATTGATAATTGCCCCCAGTTTATCCGCCAGAATAAACTCTTCCGCCGGAGTATCGTTGGAGGAAAACATAATATCCTCCCCGCGGATCCCGACAGCATCAGAGAGCATCAGTTCCGTATAGGAGGAACAGTCGCATCCGCAGCCGTATTCTTTCAATATATCAATGAGAAACGGATTCGGCGTCGCCTTAACCGCAAAATATTCCTTAAATCCCGGATTCCAAGAAAAAGCCTCCTTCAAGGCCTTCACATTCTCCCGTATCCCCTTCTCATCATAAAGGTGAAAAGGTGTAGGAAATTCTTTCACAATCTCATCCAGCTGTGCTTTCGTTACAAATGGTTCTTTTTTCATCTCTGATTCTCTCCTTTACGCATCTCAATTAATTTTATCTCATTGGCCAAAGCCGTCTTGAAAACCATTACAAAATTGTTCTGTCCCGAATACAGGCAGGTATTCAGACTCCCCGCCCCATATTCCCCTGACAATACATATTTCGAATCCGTGATCAGCCCGATCTGCCATCCCTTATCTCCGGTAACATAAACCGTAGCCCCATCCAGGAAATACTCCCCGTCCGTAATAACCACCACTTTCTTCCCCGCAGCCGCCAGCCGCTTCGTCTCCCCTTCAAACTTCCGCAGAATCTGCACCGAACAGGAAATATAAACCCGTTCCCGCACACCCATCAAAAGATTCCGTATCTTATCCTCAATATTCCCTTCCCCTTCAATAGTAATATACCCTTCTTCCTCCACATGTTCAACAGGAAGATTCTTCACCATCCAATCCTCTTCCGCCTTCATCCTGCGGATACAATTCTCACAAAACTCCTCCAAGGCAACCGGAACATACCGCTTCGCAGACTCTTCCACCAAATAAGCCGCCCCCTTCTCCACAAGGCCGGCCAGCGAACTATAAGCATTAGACCGCGAAATCCCAGCCTCCTTCGCCACCTCATACCCCGTCTGCTTCCCCTTAACCAAAAGCGTCCAGTAAACAAGAGCCTCCTGTCTGGTAACCCCAAAATGCATCAAATACTCAAGAAATCTCGCATCCCCCATCCCATCACTTCCAATCTCTCCCTGCCCTAAATCAAAGCATTTTTAATAGTAGTACTTTATAGGAACACTATACTCCACTCCCCCACCCCCTGTCAACCCCAAACCACCAGAATACAAACATTTATAAAATAGTCAATCACTGCCCCCAATAAATCGCCCCTCCTAGTGTATCGAATAATAATTAACTTACTGTTAAACTGACCTTATTTTTCACTGTACCAGCACTGCATTGCGTAAATTCTCCCCCCTGCCATAAGTACCCCAGAAAAATTTGAACCGCGAAGCCAGTTCAAATTCGCCGCCCCCGCCAGGATCCCCCGTGGAGACGGTTCTTACTGCCGATTTGATGCACGCAGCCCGCCGCAAGCGTGACAGCTGGGACTGCCGGGGAAGTCTCCGGTGGTTTTGAAGGCATCATAGTGCGCGTTACGAGCCCTTACAGGAAAAAAGGAGAATTTTATGGATGATATTTGATTTACCAAATCAAATATCAAGCCGGCCTGAGCCGTGTAATCATCAGATTACACGGTGAATGCCGGTGTGCCATAAAATTCTCCTTTTTTCCTGTTAGGGCTCGTTCGCAAACGGCCAGCCATCAAAACCACCGGAGACTTCCCCGGCAGTCCCAGCCTGTCACGCTTGCGGCGGGCGTACTCTCATCGCCCCACATCCGTCCCCAAAATCCTACTCGATCGTAGCAATCCTCATCATGTTGCTAACCCCGCTTTTTTCTTTCTTCACACTAGGGGAAGGTATCCCCGCCGTCAGCACGACGACATCGCCCACTTCAATATACTGTTTCACAAGCGCCAGCTCGATAGCCCCGTCGCAGATATCCTCCGTGGTATCGAATTCCAAAGACTTCAGCGGCCTTACGCCCCAATAGATCGACATCCTCCGCAGAGTCCTCTCATTCGGAGTCACACCCAGTATCTCCTGCCTGGGTTTTAGATTGGAAACCACCCTTGCCGTAGCGCCGGACACGGAGGGCGTAATAATACATTTCGCATTCAGGTTCGCCGCCGCCAGCACGGAAGAATATCCGATCGCACTTGATACGCCGCTGCGAAGATGATCCCCTGCCTTTTCCAGCATGGTTTCATAATCCAGGTGCTGCTCCGTATTCTCGATAATATGCACCATCATCTGCAGGGCCTCCACCGGATATTTGCCCTGTGCGGTCTCTCCTGAAAGCATGACAGCATCTGTACCGTCATAGACTGCATTTGCCACATCTGTAACCTCGGCCCTTGTAGGACGCGGATTGCGGATCATGGAGTCCAGCATCTGGGTTGCGGTAATAACGGTCTTGAAATTATTGTTGCACTTCTGGATCATCATCTTCTGCAGATACGGAACTTCCTCTGCGGGAATCTCCACGCCCAAGTCTCCGCGGGCTACCATAATCCCGTCCGCAGCGCGTATGATCTCATCGATATTCTGAATCCCCTCTGCATTCTCTATCTTGGCAATGATCGGAATAAACGGAGCATCCAGTTCCTTCAAAAAGGCTCTGATCTCCAGCACGCATTCTGCATTTCTGACAAAGGATGCGGCAATAAAGTCTACATCCTGTTCGACCCCGAATTTGATATCTTCTTTATCCTTATCTGTGATTGCCGGAAGCCTTACCGGTACATTCGGTACATTCACGCCTTTGCGTTCTCCCAGCTCCCCTCCGTTGATCACGGTGCAGATGATATCCCGCTCTGTCTTGCTCACAACCTCCAGCCCAATCAGGCCGTCATCAATCAGTATAATTTTACCTTTATCCACGTCTTCCACAAGCCCCGTGTAGGTGATGGATACTCTCTTATTGCTGCCCTCTATCTCATCAATCGTCAAAGTAAAAGTGCTTCCGGTTTCAAGCTGCACCTTTTTCCCGTCTTTCAGCACTCCGGTACGTATCTCAGGTCCTTTTGTGTCCAGGAGGATCGCCGTATTTGCACGTTCCTCCTCGCGCAGCTGTTTAAGCATGTCCATTCTGCATTTATGCTCTGCATGGTCACCATGTGAAAAATTAAATCTGGCAACATCCATACCGTTTTTGATCAGCGTCCGCATCAGTTCTCTGTCATTCGTATTAGGCCCCATTGTACATACTACTTTTGTTTTCTTCATTTTATGTCTCCTTCTTGATATATCACTCAAATCAGTCCATACCGCTTACTGTACATGCTGGTGTGTAAACAAATGATCCTGGCAGTATTCATAATTCCCCTTGCATTTTGAACAAAACCTGAACTCCAGGGTCGGATCATCCAGCTCTGTACGGCCGCAAACCGCACATCTGTGACGTGCGCCGTTGGGGTATGTCATATGGGGGCGGGACTGTTTTTTGAAGTCTGCTTTTCTTTTCTTCTCCTTTGGAGTATATGGCTTCACATTCCTGCTGGACAGGAAGAACACCACAAAATTTAAAAGGGATGCAATGATTACAATCCGTGTCGCAATATTGCCCTTCACCAGAGAATACAGGATAATCGCCCCATAAACATAGGCCATCCACTTCATCTTAATGGGAAGAATAAAATACAGGAGCAGCTCCATATTCGGATAGCTGACTGCAAATGCCAGGAAAATTGACATATTAATATAATATGTGCTGAAGGCTCCGCCCATGCCTACCATGCCGCCTGTGATCAGATACAGCACAAATGCCCCGATTACGGTAAAGAGAATGCCTGAAAAAATGTATACATTATACCGGAACGCTCCCCATGCACGCTCCAGCGCAGTTCCAAGAGAATAGTACAGCAGCGCCATAATAACGAGTGTAAATATGCTGCCGCTGGGCGCTATCAAGACCCAGGAAATCAGTCTCCATACCTGCCCCTGCAGGATCATTCCCGGCTCCAGTGTCAGCATGTACTGCAGGTTTGGCACAAACATCCTGATACCATACCCAATCACATAACCGCCGATCAGGTACATCGTCAGGTTGTGTATGGCATAACGTCCGAACTTTCTTTCTAACTTATTTAACCAATTCAATGATCATCTACTCCTTATAATTTTTTTACTGTTACATGAAGTAATTGTACAGTCCTGCCGAGTGTTTGTCAAACATATGTTAGCTTTTTTAACGTTAGGAATTTGTTAAATATTATAAACTTTGTCCGAATATTCCAGCAGCCCGCTTAATAATAACAATTGTCTTTTTTTCGATCATGTCGTATAATGTAAATTGTTGTAAAAACATAAATCACATTAAATAAGAAGTAACTGACATATAATGCTTCAAAGGATGAGGGAAATACTATGAATATAAACGATTTACATACTTTGGGAATTGATATTGGCTCCACTACGGTTAAGATTGCAATCCTGAACAGTAACAATGAAGTGCTTTTTTCCGATTATGAGCGGCATTACGCAAATATACAGGAGACGCTTTCCGACCTGCTGGGAAGAGCCATTTACAAACTGGGGCCCATCCGTGTCTCACCGGTTATCACCGGTTCCGGCGGCCTGACGCTGGCCAAACATTTGGCAGTTCCTTTTGTCCAGGAGGTAATCGCGGTCTCTACCGCTCTGCAGGATTATGCTCCACAGACGGATGTTGCCATCGAACTGGGCGGCGAGGATGCCAAGATTATTTATTTTGAAGGCGGCAGTGTGGAACAGCGTATGAACGGCGTATGCGCCGGGGGTACGGGTTCCTTTATCGACCAGATGGCTTCTCTTTTACAGACCGATGCCGCCGGCTTAAATGATTACGCCAAGAATTATAAGGCTCTGTACTCGATTGCCGCACGCTGCGGCGTATTTGCAAAATCGGATATCCAGCCCCTGATTAATGAGGGCGCAGCCAAGGAAGACCTGGCGGCCTCTATTTTCCAGGCGGTGGTAAACCAGACAATCAGCGGACTTGCATGCGGGAAGCCAATCCGGGGACATGTCGCGTTTCTGGGCGGCCCGCTGCATTTTCTCTCGGAGCTGCGAACCGCTTTTGTACGTACTCTGAAGCTGGACGATGAGCATACGATTGCCCCGGGACACTCCCATCTGTTTGCGGCCATCGGCTCCGCGCTAAGTTCTAAGAAAGATGTCAATGTAGCGCTCCGTGAACTCCAGGAGCGCCTTGCCGGCAAGATCAAGATGGAATTTGAAGTAGACCGGATGGAACCGCTCTTCGCCACAACGGCGGAATACGACGCTTTTATCGAACGCCATGCAAAACACGAGGTGCCCGTCAAAGATCTTGCCTCCTACCAGGGAAAGGCCTTTCTCGGAATCGACGCGGGATCCACAACGACTAAGGCTGCCCTGGTCGGGGAGGATGGAACTCTTCTGTACTCATTTTATAACAATAACGAAGGGGATCCGCTCGGAACCACAATCCGCGCCATCAAGGATATCTACAGCCAGCTGCCGGAGGATGTGGAGATTGTACATTCCTGTTCCACCGGATACGGCGAAGCTCTGATCAAGGCCGCTCTTCTTCTGGACGAAGGGGAGGTGGAGACCGTATCACACTATTATGCTGCCTCTTTCTTTGAACCGGATGTGGACTGCATCCTGGACATCGGCGGACAGGATATGAAGTGCATCAAGATCAAGAACCAGACCGTAGACAGTGTACAGCTCAACGAAGCCTGCTCTTCCGGCTGCGGCTCCTTTATCGAAACCTTTGCAAAATCCCTGAATTATTCTGTGGAGGATTTTGCACAGGAAGCTTTGTATGCCAAAAATCCCATCGACCTCGGCACACGCTGCACCGTTTTCATGAATTCCAAAGTAAAACAGGCGCAGAAGGAAGGGGCCGAGGTAGCCGATATTTCCGCAGGTCTTGCCTATTCTGTCATCAAAAATGCACTATTTAAGGTAATTAAGGTTTCCGATGCCTCTGAGCTTGGAAACCATATTGTGGTGCAGGGAGGAACTTTCTATAACAATGCCGTGCTGCGGAGCTTTGAAAAGATCGCAGACTGTGAAGCAATCCGCCCGGATATCGCAGGTATCATGGGCGCTTTCGGGGCCGCCCTGATCGCCAGGGAACGCTATGTGGAGTGTGAAGGTACTACCATGCTCCCAATCGATGAGATCGAGGCCCTGGAGTATACCACTACCATGACCAAGTGCAAGGGCTGCACGAATAACTGCCGCCTGACCATTAACCATTTCAGCGGAAACCGCAGATTTATCACAGGAAACCGCTGTGAAAAGGGACTCGGAAGAGAAAAGTCTGTCAATAAACTGCCGAACCTGTTTGACTACAAAAGCGAACGTTATTTCGGCTATACGCCGCTGGAAGATACAGAGGCAAAGCGCGGCGCCATCGGAATTCCCCGGGTGCTCAATATGTATGAGAATTACCCGTTCTGGTTTACCTTCTTTACCAGACTGGGATTCCGGGTTGTTCTCTCCCCCGCTTCAACGCGGAAGATTTATGAGCTCGGAATCGAATCCATTCCGAGTGAATCCGAATGCTACCCGGCCAAGCTGGCCCATGGCCATATCCAGTGGCTGATTGACCAGGGAGTGCGGCATATCTTCTACCCTTCCGTTCCCTATGAGAGGAATGAATTTGAAGATGCGAACAATCATTATAACTGCCCGATCGTAACCTCTTATCCTGAAAACATCAAGAACAATATGGATGCGATTGTTGACGGGGAAGTGGATTTTATCCACCCGTTCCTCTCCTTCCAGAGCGAGGAGACATTACATAGCAGGCTGACAGAAGAGCTTTCCGGCAAGTTCTCCATCCCGGAGGGCGAGATCCGCACCGCCGTTCACGAAGCCTGGACGGAGATGACCGCCTGCCGCGAGGATATGAAGCGAAAAGGGGAAGAGACCATCCGTTTCCTGGATGAGACGGGAAACCGTGGAATCGTACTTGCGGGCCGTCCTTATCACATTGACCCGGAAGTAAACCACGGGCTGCCGGAGCTGATCAATTCCTATAACATAGCCGTTCTCACCGAAGACTCTGTCTCCCATCTCCAGCAGGTGGAAAGACCGCTCAACGTCATGGATCAGTGGATGTATCACTCACGGCTCTATGCCGCCGCCAATTATGTGAAAACGAAAGAGAATCTGGACCTGATCCAGCTGAATTCCTTCGGATGCGGGCTGGATGCGGTTACAACCGATCAGGTTGCCGAGATCCTGACCCGTTCGGATAAAATATATACCTCCCTGAAGATAGACGAGGTCAACAACCTGGGAGCCGCCAGAATCCGCGTGCGTTCACTGCTTGCGGCGATCCGTGTAAGGGAGCAGCGCAAAACAAAACGGGAAATTCATCCTGCATCCATTGAAAAAGTGCCGTTTACAAAGGAAATGAGAAAGACACACACCATTCTCTGCCCCCAGATGTCACCGATGCATTTTGATCTGCTGGAACCTGCATTCCAGGCATCCGGTTACAAGGTGGAGGTACTGCCCAATGACAATAAACAGGCAGTAGATGTGGGGCTCAAATATGTAAACAATGACGCCTGCTACCCCTCTCTGATGGTTGTAGGGCAGATTATGGAAGCCATTTTATCCGGAAAATACGATACAGACCACCTGGCAGTCATCATCAGCCAGACCGGAGGCGGGTGCCGCGCATCCAACTATATCGGTTTCATCCGGCGCGCACTGAAAAAGGCGGGATATGCGCATATCCCTGTTATTTCCATCAATCTGAGCGGCCTGGAGGGGAACCCCGGCTTCAAGATTACCCCGGCGCTTGCCCTGCGCGGCGTGTATGCGGCTACTTTGGGCGACATTTTCATGAAGTGTGTCTACCGGATGCGTCCCTACGAAAAGGTGCCCGGTACCACGAACGCCGTACATCAGAAATGGCTGAAGGTATGTAAAGAGTTTGTATCCAGCGGCTACCCTTCCAGGCGCAGATTCAAAAAACTCTGCCGGGAAATTATCCATGATTTTGATACGATCGAGACCCTGGATATCAAAAAGCCCCGTGTCGGCGTCGTGGGCGAGATCTTAGTAAAGTTCCTGCCGGCTGCCAATAATCATCTTGTGGACCTTCTGGAAAGCGAAGGTGCAGAGGCCGTCGTACCGGATCTGCTGGACTTTTTACTGTATTGCTTCTATAACCAAAATTTCAAGGTTTCGCACCTGGGCTTTAAGAAATCCAAGGCTACCGTGGGTAATCTGGGTATCAAGGCTGTAGAATGGTTCCGCTCACCGGCAACTAATGCGTTCCGGGACAGCCGCCATTTCGATCCGCCAGCGCATATCGAGGATCTGGCCAGAATGGCATCCGACATCGTTTCCATCGGAAACCAAACCGGTGAGGGATGGTTCCTGACCGGGGAGATGCTGGAACTGATCCACAGCGGCGCAGGCAATATCGTGTGTACACAGCCGTTCGCCTGCCTCCCGAATCACGTGGTCGGAAAGGGTGTCATCAAGGAGCTGCGCCGCCTGTATCCGCAGTCCAATGTGGTTGCAATCGATTTTGACCCGGGCGCCAGTGAAGTGAATCAGCTGAACCGGATTAAACTCATGCTCTCCACGGCCAATAAAAATATGGAAGCGGAGGCCGAAGAAAAGCAGGAGGCTCCGAGTAAGGAAGCGGCAAAGCCTGTCGGCGCCGCTGCTATGAGCGGGATCTAACAGATTTCCCTTCCGAGGCAGACCGTGCCTGACGGGTGCACTTTCGGGCAGCCCCTTTATAAATGAAGGGGCTGCCCATTTTATTTTTTGCACAGACAAAAAACACCATCCTCGTAAACAGGCTGTATTACGGCCTATACGAAGGAGGTGTCTTTTTTGTATTTTACAGTAACTGTTGAGCACTAAGTGTCCGTATTTTGGCCACTTATGTGTGTATATAAATATAGTTGGCAAGGTCTTTTCGCGCCTTACTTCTTTATAAAGATTATTGCCTGTTTCCACTGCCTTCTCTTCTCTGCAAATATAAAATTCCTCCGATCAGCCCGAAAATGATTCCTGCATATGCTCCAGCACATACGATATCCACCAGTACCAGGACAATACTTTTCTGCATCAGGGCTGACGCAGCAAGGCCGAGCAGGATCGTTCCCGCAGTCCAGCAGATAATATTTGCCGCAAGATAAAGCCCCGCCGCAGATTCTTCGTCCGCATACCTTTCAATCAGAGTCCATAATCCTTTGTACATATATATCCCTCACAATCTGAAACAAATGTATTTTCTGTTGTCTCTATTGTAAGGAATTCCTGTAAAATTTATGCTTCTCCAAATGATAAATTTCTGTAAAATCCATCCACAATTTTTAATGATTTCGTCTAATTAAAAATTAAATTTTCTCGCGCACCCGCATGTCAAGGCCACGATAAATATCAATTCAAGCAATAAAGTCTGCCTTCATTACATAATGGCAGACTTTATTACACAGATTATTCTATTTTCATTAGACTACTTGCATCAACAATTTTTCTTACAAATTCCATATGGCACCTCATCAACTATCATGAAACATCAGTATCATAACTATAGTATAATGAATTACTTCTATTTATGCAATGCTTGGTATTTTTGAATTTCCAATGGCTCATTTGGGAATATATACGGCATTATACGATATATCTAAGAGCATCCTGAGGCTCCTCCACGATAAAGTCCGCCCCCGCCGCCATTAGTTCTTCCCGTGAACCGTAGCCGTATAAAACTCCCATTGAATGTACGCCGGCCTCTTTTGCCCCCAGAATATCATAATCCCGATCTCCGATCATCAGCACAGTGCTCCGTTCATAAACTCCCGCTTCATCCAGAACATACTCAATGACTTCCGACTTTTTTGTCCGACTTCCATCCATAAGGCTGCCGCCGATAAAATCAAAATACCTGCTGATTCCAAAATGTTCTGCAATCGTAACCGCAAATGTTTCAGGCTTCGAGGTTGCCATTATAACCTTCAGGCCAGCAGCCTTTAATTCCTGCAGTAGTTCCGGTATGCCATCATAGACTTCATTTTCAAAAATTCCCTTATCCCGGTAATATTCCCGGTAATACTCCACCGCCCGGGCTCCTTCCTCCTCGGAAAACCCACAAAATTCCCGAAATTGTTCCTTAAGAGGAGGCCCGATAAAACAGCGCAGCCTGGAAAGGTCATCTACTTCCATTCCATATTTTTTTAGTGCATACTGTACCCCTGCCATAATTCCCGGCCCGGAATCCGTCAAAGTACCATCCAGGTCAAACAAAACTGTCTTAATCTCCATCATTCAGTCCTCCACTATGCGGAAACCCGCATTTCTAACCCTTTTTAGAAGCTTCTTATCTTATCCTCTTCGTCGTTCTGTGTATTAAGGATACTGCGTATCACCACATAATACCCGTAGTCCTCATTCACCTTCACATATACCCTATCGTTCACCCTGCGGCCCAGTATTGCTTTCCCTATCGGAGATTCGATACTAATCAGGCCGTTTATCGAACTGCCTCGCACCGATGTAACCAGCCGGTACGTTTCTACTTCATCGTCATCTTCACAGTAGACCTCTACCGTATTATTAATACCGACTTCATCGTCGCGGGAAGTATCATCCACAATCACGGCAGTCTTTAACATTCTTTCCAGATAACGGATACGGCTCTCATTCTTATTTTTATCCTTCTTTGCAGCATGGTACTCAAAATTCTCACTCAGATCCCCGTGGGCCCGCGCTTCCTTCACAGCTTCGATAGCCTCACGGCGCACGACCAACTTCCGGTGTTCAATCTCCTCCTGGATCTTCTTAACGTCACTCTTGGTTAATTTATCATACATTGGTATTTCATCCTCTTTCAAAAATTAAATAGATACCAAATAATTATACACTAAAATACAGGAGGGTTAAACAAAAATTTTACTTTTTGGTGCGAAGGGGCGTCAGCCGTTTAGTTAGTTGGGTGGATTGGTTTATTATCTTAGCTTGTAGTTATAAATGCAGCACACGTTGTATCTTAATAATAATGGTCATTATTCCAGCTGCTTAATTAATGGGGATTGATGTAATTGACTTATATTTGTTTCTGTATGAATAGTTATTGGCCCTTGGTTATGTGATATAATGAATTTAAGTATTTGATAGGGAGATGATTTTGAATGACTGAGATTTGTGTGGAACAGGCTCGGATTTTTAGGCTGCGGGGGCATCATTTGGATTGTTTTTATGGAATAGAGGATGCGGAGGCTCTGGCTGGTGCCTGTGGGATTCAGAATTCACCTCCGGGGAGCTGGGAAACTTCGCTTTTTAATCGTGTTTCGGAATGCCGGTTAGAGGATTTGGAGGAATTGCTTTACATGAAACGGCGGCTTCTGCAGGCCTGGAGTTTTCGCGGGGCGCCTTTTATTTTTCCTGCTTCAGAAAGTGATGTTTTTCTTTCCGCACTGCTTCCCCAGGAGGATGAACCATGGATTTATACCCAGGGGATTGGACTGGCCCTTGATTATTTGGGGATTCCTTTTGAGGAACTGCTCGGATTGCTGCTGCGCGTCATACCGGGACTGGATGGCTGCGTGATCGTGAGTAAGACTTCGCTGGATCAGACTCTGGCTGAATGGATGCTGCCCCTGCTGCCTGCCTGTAAACAGGAATTATGGAACCATCCCTCTATGTATGGGAATCCAGACAAGCAGACGGTAGGCGGCGCTGTCGTTTCGTTTCTGCTGAGGCCTTGTTCCTTTCACGGACTGGTTGTATTTGGGAAACGCAGCGGGATCAGCCCCTCTTTTACTTCCTACAAAAACTGGTCCGGACACACACTTCAGTCCAACGGCGATGCGGCAAAAAAATTGGTGAGAAAGTTCCTGCACTGTTATGGCCCCGCAACCCCCGATTCCTTTGTGAGCTGGCTGGGCTGCTCCAGAACACAGGGAAAACGCCTGTGGGATTCCGTTAAAGAGGAAATAGAACCGGTCAAAATCGCAGAAAAAAAAGCATTTATTCTGTCCGAAGATAAAGAACAGCTTATCAATCCCCTTCCTCTCGAAAGAGAACTGCTCCTCCTGGGAGCCCACGATCCGTTCCTTGATCAACGTGACAGATCCATACTCCTGCCGGACAAATCCCTGCACAAAAACATATGGAAATATGTCTCCAATCCCGGAGTCATCGTATACCGCGGCGAAATCATAGGAATCTGGACAAGCCGAAAAAAAGGCAGCGCCATGGAAATAAAAATAACCCAATGGTCCCCCCTCCCCTGCCGCACCATCCTACAGCAAGAAGCTGAAAAATACGCCAAATTTCGCCAGCTAAAACTAACATCCCTGGACGATAACGATTAATTCCAAAACCTCCCCCAACAAAAATCCATCCCTGTCCATCCAAAAACATCTGCCTCCCCCGCTCCAGCCCCCAGCCAAAAATGCCCTAAACTTTCCTGCAGGATGAGCCAGCCTGCCGTGGAACCGGGCGGGGACGCGCCAGAAAGGGGCAGCCGCAGGCCTTTGAAATGACATGTATGCCCTTCCAAAGACCTGCAGCTGCCCCTTTCCGACGCGTCCCCGTCCGGTTCCACGGCAGGCGTCCCTATCTTACAAGCAAAGATTCCCCAGTCATTTCCTGAGGCTGCTCCATCCCCATCATTTCGATAAGTGTTGGTGCGATATCCGCCAGGCATCCGCCCTCTCTGAGGCTGTATGCCGGGTCTGCATTGACTAATATGAACGGCACCGGATTCGTCGTGTGCGCAGTGAACGGCTCGCCTGTCTCCTGATCAATCAGCTGTTCTGCATTCCCATGATCTGCGCAGATAAACATCTGGCCATTGACTTCTTTGACGGCATCTACCGCTTTACCCACACATTCATCCACTGCCTCAATCGCTTTCACGGCAGCGGCTTCAACTCCCGTGTGTCCTACCATGTCAGGATTTGCAAAGTTGATGATTATCACATCGTATTTGCCGGATTTGATTGCATCCACCAGCTTATCACATACTTCATAAGCGCTCATCTCTGGTTTCAGGTCATAGGTTGCAACCTTCGGGGATTTTACAAGGATTCTGTCTTCCCCCTCGTTTGGTTCCTCAACGCCGCCGTTGAAGAAGAAGGTAACATGTGCATATTTTTCGGTCTCGGCAATACGCGCCTGCGTCATGTGGTTCTTAGCCAGGAACTCCCCGAATGTATTGGTGATCTCATCCTTTCCAAAGGCTACCAGTTTATTTCCAATTGTCACATCGTAGTCAGTGAAACAAACGAATACCGTCTTAATGCGCGGGCCTCTGTCAAATCCCTCAAAGTTGTCATCACAGAATGTTCTTGTGATTTCTCTTGCACGGTCAGGACGGAAATTGAAGAAGATCACGGAATCGTTATCTTTGATCGTTGCAACCGGAGCACCATCCTTCATGACAACCGTCGGAAGGACGAATTCGTCTGTTTTATCTGCATCATAAGATGCCTGGATTCCTTCCGGACCCGATGCCGCAGTCTCTCCCTCTCCGTTTACAAGGGCTTTATATGCCTTTTCCACTCTGTCCCAACGGTTGTCTCTGTCCATTGCATAGTAGCGTCCCATCACGCTTGCAACTTCCCCGATACCGATCTCTTTCATCTTTGCTTCCAACTGTTCTACATAGTCCTTGCCGGATGCGGGAGGCGTGTCTCGGCCGTCCAGGAAACAGTGTACATATACTTTTTCGATGCCCTGTTTCTTAGCAAGCTCCAGCAGACCGTAGATATGCTCATTATGGCTGTGTACGCCGCCGTCTGAGACAAGGCCGAACATATGCAGGGCCGAGCCATTCTTTTTTACATTCTCACAAGCCGCAAGAAGCGCCTTGTTTTCAAAAAAATCGCCGTCCTGGATTGCTTTTGTAATCTTCGTCAGATCCTGATATACAATTCTTCCTGCGCCCATGTTGAGGTGTCCTACTTCTGAATTTCCCATCTGGCCGTCGGGAAGGCCTACCGCCAGACCGCTCGCATTTCCTTTCACAAAGGGGCACTCTGCCATCAGTTTATCCATGACAGGGGTTCTGCCCTCCGCTACCGCATTACCGTTCGTATTGTCATTTAATCCATATCCATCCAATATCATTAATACCGTTGGTTTTTTGCTCATATTATTCTCCTTCATTGTTAACTAATTTCTGTATTCCGGAACCTATTGTACCTTGTTTCTCCGGATTTTGCAAATCTAATCTGTCATCCCCTTCAGCCAGGTCTCAAGCAGATGGATCCAGGACTGCACCGGTTCGCAGATCATGCTGCCATCCGCCCTTGCGCTCGTTTGGTCCCCCAGGGAAAGCCCGTGCTCACCGGCAGAATACATATGAAACTCCGTGGACACTCCTGCCTTCCTGAGCGCCTGAACAAAGAGCAGCGCATTTTCAACCGGCACGGTCTCATCTGTAAATGTATGCCATATAAAACATGGAGGTGTAGCGGATGTCACCTGCTTCTCAATGGAAACCCTGTCCTTCAGTTCTTCATACCGGTTTCCCAGCAGGCTCCTGAAGCTGCCCTCATGGGCGTATTCTTCTTCCGATGTGATCACCGGGTAACACAGAATCATTCCACATGGTTTCAGTATCTCCGGAGTTGTCCCCGACAATTCACAAAGAAACGGCTGATTCCAGAATACCCCCAGACTGGCGGCCAGATGTCCGCCTGCCGACGAACCCTGTATAAAGATCTTGTCCGTATCTACGTGCCATTTTTCGCAGTTTGTGTGCAGCAGCTTCATCACCTCTGCCAGCTCCAGCAGCGCAGTCGGAAACCGCGCAGGCGCCACGGTATACCGCAGAATACCCACATGATAGCCCATACTCAAAAGACGCATGGCAATCGGTTCAGCTTCTCTGTCACTGGTCATCTCATATCCGCCGCCAGGACAGAGAATCACCATGGGACGGTAAACATCCCCTTGAAAATCCATAGAGCTCTTTAAAATATATGCATAAAACTTTGTATCCTCAGCGGATCCGTCCGCCCGGATCGGAATTACTTCATACTGCATATTCAGCCTCCTGCTTTGTGCGTGATCTCCCCTATCGCAAGAAAATCGTGGCGAGCTTTCCCTGCGCTCCCCACGATTCCCTTCCCTGCGGTATCCGTCCTCATACGACAGCCAGTACCGCAATTATCGTTACTATTCACGGCCTATGGGCCGCGCATAGTAACGGCATCTGACTCATTTAAAATCGCCTGCAGCGAGGAGCCAGATGCCAGGCCCCATCACTTTATTGGCTCGGATGCCGTGTAGCAAGGTACACGGCCCCGTGAATAGTAGCCAAATATCTGCACTTGCGAATTATTTATAGTTGACAATCTTACCGAAATCTGCTTTCAGAGATGCACCGCCCACAAGTCCTCCGTCGATATCAGCCTGTGCAAATAATTCCGGAGCTGTTGCAGCATTTACAGATCCGCCGTACTGAATACGGATCGCCTCTGCTGTAGCCTGATCATAAACTTCAGCGATGCATGCACGGATTCCTGCACATACTTCCTGAGCCTGCTCTGTTGTAGCAGTCTTTCCTGTTCCAATTGCCCAGATCGGCTCGTAAGCGATCACTGCGGTCTTAGCCTGGTCAGCAGTAACATTCTGGAGCCCAACCTTAACCTGCTGGCGGATAAAATCCATGGTCACGCCCTGTTCTCTCTGCTCCAGTGTCTCACCGCAGCACATGATAGGTGTGATACCGTGCTCAAATGCTTTCAGCACTTTTTTGTTAACGTCTTCGTTTGTCTCACCGAAGTATTCTCTTCTCTCGGAATGTCCGAGAACAACGTATCTTACCCCTGCATCAACAAGCATAGCCGGAGAGATCTCGCCTGTGTAAGCGCCGCTCTCCTCAAAATACATATTCTCCGCGCCAACCTGAATATTGCTTCCCTTAGAAGCCTCTACAACCGGTACGATATCAATAGCCGGCACACAGAAAACTACGTCAACCTCTTCGTTTGCCACTAATGGTTTTAACTCCTCAACCAAAGCTACTGCCTCACTTGGAGTCTTGTTCATTTTCCAGTTACCTGCGATGATTTTCTTTCTTGACATGATATGGTCTCCTTTTATCGTTCATTTGTTCTGCTGCTTTGCCGCAGCCCGGCCCACAGGACATGTGTTATGGATGCCCTGCGTGGTATTGTCATTCCGAACCTGCCGGAATATAGATCCTTTATTTGTCGTTTGCTGCCGCTACGCCCGGAAGCTCTTTTCCTTCAAGGAATTCCAGGGAAGCTCCGCCGCCTGTAGAGATGTGTGTCATCTTGTCGCCGTATCCCAGCTGGTTAACTGCAGCTGCGGAATCACCACCGCCGATGATTGTCACTGCATCTGTCTCTGAAAGCGCCTTTGCCACTGCCTCTGTTCCTGCCGCAAAGTTCGGCATCTCGAAGCATCCCATTGGTCCGTTCCAGACAACAGTCTTTGCACTCTTCACTTCGTCTGCATATAATTTAGCAGTCTCAGGTCCGATATCCAGTCCTTCCCAGCCATCCGGGATCTCTCCGCGTCCTACCACTTTCGTATTTGCATCATTGGAGAAATCATCTGCGATCACATTGTCAACCGGCAGAAGAAGCTTCACGCCCTTTTCCTCTGCTTTTTTGATCATATCCAGCGCGTACTGGCAGTAATCTTCTTCCAGAAGAGATTTGCCGACGCTTCCGCCCTGAGCCTTGCTGAATGTGTAAGACATTCCGCCCCCGATGATCAGGGTGTCAACCTTGTCCAAAAGGTTCTCGATAACGGAAATCTTACTGGAAACCTTAGCTCCGCCAAGAATTGCAACAAAAGGTCTCGCCGGATTCTCTACTGCATTGCCCAGGAAATCTATTTCTTTCTGCATTAAGTATCCTACTACTGCGGTCTCTACAAACTGTGTAACACCAACGTTTGAACAGTGTGCCCTATGTGCTGTTCCGAATGCATCGTTTACAAAAACATCGCAAAGAGATGCCAGATCTTTGCTGAAAGCTTCGCCGTTCTTTGTCTCTTCTGCTCTGTAGCGGGTATTCTCGAGAAGGACGATGTCTCCGTCATTCATTGCCTCTACTGCTGCCTTTGCATTTGGTCCTACAACCTCAGGATCTGCTGCGAATTTTACTTCCTGTCCGAGCAGTTCGGATAATCTGACAGCGACCGGTGCAAGTGATAATTCCGGAAGAGGCTGTCCCTTCGGCTTGCCCAGGTGGGAACAAAGGATCACTTTACCGCCGTCTGCCACCAGCTTTTTAATCGTCGGCAGTGCAGCCACAAGACGGTTCTCGTCTGTGATCTTTCCGTCGATCAATGGTACATTAAAATCGCATCTTACAAGAACTTTTTTACCCTTAACATTAATATCGTCTACTGATTTTTTGTTGAGCATCTTATTGCCTCCTGTTTAATAATTACCTTCTAGGGATAGAGCAGTCACACTATCCCCTATAATTCATGAAAAAAAGGATCCGGCCCTATATAAGACCGGACCCTTTGTGAGTCTATTTTTTAGAAATTAATCTGCCGATTATATTTTCCGAAATACCGACTTACAGTAATGTTCCAAAGTATTTGATTGTTCTTACCATCTGGCTTGTGTAAGAATTCTCATTGTCATACCAGGATACAACCTGTACCTGTGTTGTTCCGTTGTCCAGAGGCAGTACCATTGTCTGAGTAGCATCAAATAAAGAACCATAGTTCATTCCTACGATGTCGCTGGATACGATCTCATCTGTGTTGTATCCGAAAGACTCGTTGGAAGCAGCTTTCATAGCTTCGTTGATCTGATCTACTGTTACTGTTCCTTCAACTACTGCTGTCAGGATTGTTGTGGATCCTGTCGGGGTAGGAACACGCTGAGCAGCTCCGATCAGCTTGCCGTTCAGTGCCGGGATAACAAGGCCGATTGCCTTAGCTGCGCCTGTGCTGTTAGGAACGATATTCACTGCAGCTGCACGTGATCTTCTCAGATCGCCTTTTCTCTGCGGTCCGTCAAGTGTCATCTGGTCGCCTGTGTAAGCATGGATTGTGCACATGATACCTGTCTTGATCTCAGCAAGATCGTTCAGTGCTTTTGCCATCGGTGCCAGACAGTTTGTTGTACAGGAAGCCGCTGAGATGATGTTGTCCTCTTTTGTCAGCTCCTCGTGGTTAACATTATATACGATTGTAGGAAGGTCATTTCCAGCCGGAGCAGAGATGACTACTTTCTTAGCGCCTGCTTTGATGTGAGCCTCTGCTTTTGCTTTTGATGTATAGAAGCCTGTACACTCCAGAACTACGTCTACACCAATCTCTCCCCATGGAAGTTCTTCAGCGTTAGCTTTAGCATAGATTTTGATTTCTTTTCCGTCTACTGTGATGGAGTCCTCACCAGCTGTTACTTTGTCAGCAAGTGCATATTTTCCCTGTGTTGAGTCATATTTTAATAAGTGAGCCAACATTTTCGGAGATGTTAAGTCGTTGATTGCAACTACTTCATACCCTTCTGTTCCGAACATCTGTCTGAATGCGAGACGTCCAATACGTCCAAATCCATTAATCGCTACTTTTACTGCCATGATTAATTCCTCCTAAAGTTTTGAAAGTTGTTAACTGTTACACAGTCATTATATTGTGAAACCTTCAGCAAACCTCAAGTTTGTTAAAGATTCATCAACTACGGTTTATTGTACTAAATCAAGAACAAAAATTCAAGTGCTAAATATATTTTTATGGAAGTTGTTGAAAAATCGGCGTTCTGGACTTAAATTCTGTGTAGTATTTAAAGCCGCAGCCCTTCAGGATGTCCCCCGCCTTCTGAAAATCGTAGGCAATGTGTTCCGGCCGGTGCCCGTCGGCGCCGATTGTGATCACCTCTCCGCCGAGCTCCCTGTACCGCCTGATCACATCCGGATGCGGATGGCAGAAGCCGAGACCGTACTTGAATCCGGCCATATTCATCTCGATCCCCTTCCCCATGGAAATCACTTTTTTCAGGATCTCGTCCAGAATATCCGCATACTTCCGGTAACTGTATTCCTGCGCCTGTTTTTTTCCATAGCGCACAACATAATCAATATGTCCCAGCACATCAAAGTCCTGCACGGACTCTATATCTTCCAGTGTTACCTCAAATGTCTCTCTGTATGCGTCTTCATCCGTCCGTGTTTCAAACATTTTCTGATAATACGGATCTTCCCCGTTTACCACATGGACAGAACCGATCACAAAATCGAAGGGATATTGACTGACTAATTCTTTATAGTATTCTCCCAGATGAGGCTGCAGCCCAATTTCAATCCCGATGCGCACATCAATCCTGTCCGCATATTCTTCCCTGAGCGAGCCCAGTTCCTGAAAATATCTGTCTAAATCGAAAAGGGACCCCTCCATTCCAATATCCTCGTGAACCGGATAGTCTTTGTCGTTATGGTCCGTTATACAGATTGTCGTCAATCCCTTTGCCAGGGCGCCCTCTATCATGTCCCTGGGGGAAATGTCGCTGTCAATCGAAAAGTTAGTATGCATGTGAAAATCACTGGTTATCATAAAATGGTCCCTCCGCCGAGTACGTATTCGCCGTCGTAAAATACGACAGCCTGTCCGGGAGTCACCGCCCGCTGCGGCTCCTCGAAAGTGCAGAGCACCTCATCGTCTCCCGTTTTCTCTATTATACACCATGCCCCCTTATGGTTATAGCGTATTTTTGTAAAAACTCGTAAAGGTTCCGTCAAATCTTCTACAGACATAAAGTTCAACGTTCCTGCCCGAAGCGTATGGGTCAGGGACTCTTCGTTTGTACCGATCACCACTTCATTGGTCTTTGGGCGGATCTCCAGCACAAAGGCGGGATATCCCAGGGCAAGCCCCAGACCTTTTCGTTGTCCAACCGTATAGTGGGTAATGCCTTTGTGCCGTCCCAGCACACGACCGTCACTGCTCACAAAATTCCCCTCCGGCATCCTGATTCCTGCTGTTTCTTCTATATAAGATGCATAATCACCGTCAGGAACAAAACAGATATCCTGGCTGTCCGGCTTGTTTGCAACCATAAGGCCGATTTTTTCGGCAATCCGGCGCACCTCATCCTTTGTGTATTCTCCCACTGGCATCAGCGTGTGTTTCAGCTGTTCCTGGGTCAGATTATAAAGCGCATAGGTCTGATCCTTTGCAAGAGTCGCGGAACGCATCAGTGTAAAACGTCCATTGTCCAGTTTCACTATCCTGGCATAATGGCCGGTAGCAATGTACTCCGCCCCGATCGCCAGGCTCCTGTGCAGCAAAGCCTCCCACTTCACGTACCGATTACAGGCGATACAGGGGTTGGGTGTCCTGCCGTTACGGTATTCATCCACAAAATAATCAATCACATGCTCTTTGAATTCCTGCTTAAAATTCATCACATAATATGGAATCCCCAGATCCGCAGCCACCCTCCTGGCATCATCCACGGCGCTCAGGCCGCAGCATCCGCCGTTTTCTTCCTGAACAGCCCGCTCCTCATCCTGCCAGATCTGCATCGTCACTCCGATGACGTCGTATCCCTGTTCCTTCAGGAGATAAGCCGCTACCGAGGAGTCAACTCCTCCGGACATTCCGACTACTACTTTGCTCATTAATACTCCTCTTCCTCTTCTTCCTCACCCTCATGGATATCTGACTTCGGCTTTTCCAGGCCCTCTATTTTAATATCGTTCTTCTCGGCATAATCCCAGAGCGCGGCATGGATTGCCTCCTCAGCCAGCAGGGAGCAGTGCACCTTCACCGGCGGCAGTCCGTCCAGGGCTTCCATAACCGCCTTGTTCGTAATCTGCATTGCCTCCTGGATATTCTTCCCCTTCACCAGTTCTGTTGCCATACTGCTTGTCGCAACCGCTGCACCGCAGCCAAAAGTCTTAAACTTGACGTCACGGATAATCTGGTTTTCATCAATATCCAGATAAATCCGCATGATGTCCCCGCATTTTGCATTTCCCACGGTGCCGACTCCGCTTGCACCTTCTATTTCCCCTACATTTCTTGGATGTTCAAAGTGATCCATTACCTTTTCTGAATACATATATTCTTCCTCCTATTATCTGGTACCGCAGTGCATTCATCTTTCAGTAATAAGTGCCTGATATCTGCGTCAGAGTTGTGCCTGCTTTCGCGACGGTGTAGTAATTCCTACGTCCAGCGAAAGCAGGTGCAGCTATGGCGTAGAGAGCAGGTGCTTATTGCTGAATGATTAGTGCTGTGCTGTACTCGTTTGTTTTTTTATAAAATCCTCATATAATGGTGACATATTTCGCAATTCCCCTACGATAGTTTTCAGCTTTTCTACTACAAAATCCAGCTCTTCTTTTGTCGTCTCCTCACTCAGCGTCATGCGCAGGGAGCCATGTGCAATCTCATGGGGAAGCCCGATGGCAAGCAGCACATGGGACGGATCCAGAGAACCTGAGGTGCAGGCTGAACCGCTGGATGCACAGATCCCGTTCATATCCAGTTTGATCAAAAGAGATTCCCCTTCCACAAACCGAAAACTAAAATTCACATTATTCGGAAGCCTGTTTTGTCTGTGGCCGTTCAGCCTGCAGTAAGGTATCTCCTTTTCAATCCTTCCGATCAAATAGTCTCTGAGCTCGTTTTCTATTGCAGTGCGTTCTTTGAGTGAACCTGCCGCACGCTCCACCGCCTTGCCAAAACCGACAATGCCCGGCACATTTTCCGTGCCCGCACGGCGCTTTCTCTCCTGCGCGCCGCCGTGAATAAAGGAGCGGATCTTCACGCCTTTTCTAATATATAAGAAGCCAATGCCCTTCGGCCCGTTCAGCTTATGGGCGCTGGCACTGAGCATATCAATATGACAGGCATCCACGTCAATCGGCACCTGGCAGAAAGCCTGCACCGCATCCGTATGGAACAGGATCCCGTGCTCATGTGCAATCTCACCAATCTCGCGTATGGGCTGAATTGTACCGATCTCATTGTTCGCAAACATCACAGATATCAATATGGTATCCGGTCGAATGGCCGCTTTCAGCTCATCCAACTTCACGGTACCGTCCTCGTCTACATCCAGGTATGTCACGTCAAATCCGTTTTTCTTCAAGAAATCCGCCGTGTGGAGTATAGCGTGGTGTTCAATCTTCGTTGTAATAATATGTCTGCCCTTTCCTGCATAAGCCTCCGCAGATGCTTTCAGAGCCCAGTTATCCGCTTCCGAACCGCCTGCGGTAAAATAGATCTCGTTCCCTTTTGCACCGATCGCCTCTGCGATGATCTCTCTCTGTCTTGTAATCACATCCTTATTGGCAGCTGCAAATCCATAAACGCTGGACGGGTTGCCGTAATATTCCGTAAAATAAGGAAGCATCGCCTCCACTACCTCTGGTGCTGTCTTTGTGGTTGCAGCATTATCCAAATAAATCAGTTTATTCATTCTTATACATCCTCCTTATAAGTATCAGCCGGCTGGTCCGGTTTTTGTCTGCGGTCATCCTGTTCTATTTACGCAGGACTATAAAAATCCTCAATTCTTACATCCGGTCTGTCCATGTATGTCCTGGCACCCCATCTTCTTGCTTTCCTCGACCAGCTGGGCGAGCTTTATCTCATCGACCGTCTGATTGATGCTCTCGTTGATGCGCTGCCATACATATTTAGTAACGCAGCTGTCCGCTGCTTTGCAGCCCTCCTCGGGATGCAGTCCCGAACACTCTACCGGCTCCAGGCTGCCTTCGAGGGCCCGCAGAACATCGCCCACGGATATCTCTTCCAAATTCTTTGCCAACACATAACCGCCGCCGGCGCCCCGGATACTTTTGACCAGTCCCGCTTTTTTCAGCATAGACATCAGCTGCTCCAGATACCGTTCGGATATTCCCTGCCTGTCCGAAATGTTTGTAATGGAAACCGGCTCATTCTCACTGTACTGCGCAAGGTCAATCAGCGCACGCAGACCATATCTTCCTTTTGTAGATAATTTCAAATCATCACCTTCTTACTGAATCATACTCCGCCAACCCGATTCTGTCCTTTGTTAGCATTCCACAGAGCCCTTAAATAATTCCTAGTGTTTTAATCCCTAGTACTTTAATTCCTACTATTTCATTCCCTATCAATTTACTAGGATTTCTTCTTTTGTAGAATACCACCCGTTTTCAGTTCTGTCAAGACGGAAACAGGAATATGTTGTAAAAATATGTTTTTTTAGGAGATACCCTTGTCCAGAAAACAAACCATCATACGCGGAACCTTTATTCTAACCGCAACCGGATTTCTGTGCCGGTTTATGGGATTCTTCTATCGGATTTTTCTGAGCCATACATTCGGTGAAGAAGGCGTCGGCCTGTACCAGCTTATTTTTCCGGTCTATTCACTCTGTTTTGCGCTCACCGCCGCAGGATTGGAAACCGCCATATCCAGGACGGTCGCCCAGAAGGTCTCCCTTGGCCGAAAAAAAGAAGCCCGGCAGATCCTCATGCTCGGCCTCGTCCTGTCCGTGCTGCTGTCCTGTGCCTGCGTCTTAATCCTGCAGGGAAATGCAGCCTACATAGCCGAAAAATTACTGGGAGACGCCCGCTGTGAACCTCTGCTGATTCCGCTCTCCTATGCACTGCCGTTCGCGGCCATCCACAGCTGCATCTGCGGATACTGTTATGGCATGAAGGAAACAAAAATCCCGGCCCTTTCCCAGGTAGTAGAACAGGTAACCAGAATTATTTCTGTCTATGTTTTCTACCTCATTCTAATGAAAAAAGGAGACGATGTTACAATCACGATCGCTGTCCTCGGCCTCGTCATCGGTGAAATGCTCTCCGCCCTGTACGCCGCCAAGTCCCTGACGCGCAGCAGTCATGTCCTGTCGCACCTGAATATTACATATACAGATTTTGTCCATCGTTTCAGAGAATTGATGCCCCTGTCACTGCCGCTGACCGCCAACCGGGTACTGATCAACCTTCTGCAAAGTATCGAGGCCATCTCGATCCCCGCACGGCTGCAGCTATACAACCATTCTACCAGTGAAGCGCTCAGCATCTACGGTGTCCTGACCGGTATGGCCCTGCCCTGTATCCTGTTTCCATCTGCCATCACCAGTTCGATCTCCATCATGCTCATGCCCACGGTTGCAGAGATACAGACTACAGACAACCGGGATGACATGGTCAACATCATAAAAAAAGTGGCCGGATCCTGTTTCATCCTGGGCCTGAGCTGCTGTTTCATTTTCCTGGTCCTTGGTAATTGGATGGGTACCGTCCTGTTCGGAAGTTCCACTGCTGGCAAATTCATCATCACTCTGGCCTGGATGTGCCCGTTTTTATACACAAACTCCGCTCTGTTAAGCGTCATCAACGGCCTGGGCAAAACGGCTTACACCTTCCTCATCAACTCCCTCGGACTGATCATCCGGATCGGCAGCGTATTCGCAGCCATCCCTCTGTTCGGAATCCAGGGATACCTCTGGGGAATGCTGGCGAGCCAGTTGATCGTAAGTATCTGCGCCGGAATCGTACTCAAAAAAGAAATATAGGGAGCGAGGGACGTGGGAACGGATGAGGGGGCGCCTGCCTGTGATGGGGAACGAATGCCTCGGGAAAAAAAGCAGCGGGGGCTGGGAGTAACCCGCTTATGGAGAAGTCCTAACGCAAAAGAAACCACCCATGAGGGCACGTACAACATGCAACGGGAAAGCCTGATGCTTTCCCGTCTTAGGTTGTACTGAAAAGTGATTTGGTAAATCACTTTTCATCCCTCATGGGCGGTTCCTTTTGCGTAAGGACTTCTAAACCATGCGCTCTATACTCCCAGCCCCCGCTGCTTTTTTTCCCGAGGCATCCGTTCCCCATCCCAGGCAGGCTTGGCTTCATCAAGTCGGCAGGTATACATCGCTTCTAGGGAGGGATTTCTAACGGGGGCAGCGTATGGAATTGGGTTAGCGTAGGGTGCATCCATAAGAAAGCTAATATAGGGCCGCGCCTTTCCTTACCAACATCTACCGCGCCGCCAGTACGATCCACCGCCCCCGTCAGCGTTGCCCTCCCAGGGCATGGGGCACTTCTGACCGGATGAGCCAAGCCCCGGGAACCGGACATAGGGGCAGCTGGAAGCGTCTTATGGCTGTTAGCTGGAGTTGAGTAAAAAGGAAGGACAACAGAGGTAATTTTTGTGATTCCGAATCACAAAAATTCCTGGCCCCAGCGCGCGAAGCCATCGGGCTTCGGGTGATGTGGCCAGGTTGCCTCTGTTGTCCTTCCTTTTTACTCTACTCCAGCTTGCAGCCATAACCCGTTTCCAGCTGCCCCTATGTCCGGTTCCCGGGGCGCCCCTCCGCCTACAAACTCCCCAGATACCCCTGCATAAGTATAGGATTTACGTATGCTTCGAGTATGATCCCCACCAGCATGGTGAGTCCCAGAAATATACTTTTCTGTGTATTCCATTTGTTTTGGGGATAAGTATAGCTGTACCAGATGATGACCATGTATGCTGGAACATAGAGAAGGAACTGGGGGAGGATTCCTACGATACAGAGGATACTTCCCTTGATTCCCATGCTCAGAACTGCCATTGACAGGAGCATGCCGCTTGAAAAGCCCGTCCATACCAGAAATGCTATGGATGCCGCTTTCCGCATTTTTGTGAATGCCAATCCCAGCAGGATGAGAAACGGAACGGCCCGAATCTTGATCAGATACCATATGTATTCCTCGGCCACAATCGAGACTGACTGATACTGTTTTAAAAAATAGTCGCTGAATATTCCGGGTTCTGCTGTATATTGCTTCATAATCAGATTCACATACAGTATCCCTAATAAAAAACCCGGCATGAAGAAAGCAAACAGCTGTTTCCTCGTATGAAGTATCTTCACAGGCGTTCCTCCTATTGCTAAGATATTTCATTATATGCCGGGGTTTCTTTTTTATTCTCTTTTTCCGTATTTCGAATCATAGGCAAGCAGTGCGGAGACAGTCTTCGCATCCTGTATCTCACCAGTAAAAATCTTTTCCTTTAATTCTTCTATTGTATAAGCTTTCAAATCAATAAATTCATCCTCGTCCAGATGCTGCTTTGACGGAATCAGATTCCGGGCTACGTAGACTTCGATTCTCTCATTGCAGAACGCCACTGTTGTACGGAGTGTAATCAGCCAGTCCAGATCCTCGCTCCGGTAGCCTGTTTCCTCCTCCAGTTCCCTTCCTGCACATACAATCCCGGGCTCATCTTCTTTGTCCAAGGCTCCGGCCGGGACTTCCAGTGTATCACGTTCCAGCGCATTGCGGTACTGCTTCACCATCAGGATTCTGCCGTCATCGGTGACCGGCACAACCGCGGCCGCACCCTTGTGCTTGATAAAATCCCAGGTCACGGTATGATCGCCGTCAATCTCCATGGTGTCCTGGTAAAAGTCAATAATATTGCCTTTAAACTTCAGTTCCCGGTTTAATCTTTTAATTTGTCCGCTCATAAAATGCTCCTTTTTCGTTCCTACAGTGAGGACACAAACTTTTCTATTCTGTCGAGCCCTTTTTCAATGGCTTCTAAAGAAATAGCATAAGACAAACGCACAAAATTGTCAAACCCAAAATCAGCGCAGGGGACAACCGCCACCTGGTAATCTTCTATCAAAATCTCCGCTGCTTTTGCCGCAGTACCGATCTTTTGACCCTTGTAAGATTTTTCGAGGACATTGGTAAAATCTACGAACACATAAAATGCTCCCTCCGGCTCCAGCAGATCCAGAAGCGGCATTGCCGAAATCCTCTCATACATGTATTTTCTTCTCTTATCAAATTCAACCCTCATCTCTTCGAGCGCCGACTGGTCTCCTGTCAGTGCCTCTAATGCGGCTTTCTGCGCGATGGAATTCGGGTTGGATGTCTGATGGGACTGCACGCTGCCCATCATCTTGGCGATCTCTGTGCCGGATCCTGTATATCCGATTCTCCAGCCTGTCATAGCATAGCTCTTGGAAACTCCGCTGCAGGTAATGGTTCTTTTATAAATCTCTTCACCAAGGGAAGCAATGCTCACATGCTTCTTCCCATCATAGATAAGATACTCATACATCTCATCCGCTACAACATAAAAATCTTTTGCAACAGCTATCTCAGCGATTGCACGAAGTTCTTCCTCTGAGTACACCATGCCCGTCGGGTTGCTTGGAGTATTTAAAATCAAAGCCTTTGTCTTATCAGTCACAGCTTCACGAATCTGCTTTGCAGTTACTTTATATCCATTATCCTTGGAGCCATACAAAAATACAGGAACGCCATCAGCCAGTTTCACAATCTCCGGATAAGTAAGCCAGTAAGGTGCAGGAATAATCACTTCATCTCCCGGATTCAGAAGCACTTCAAAAATATTTGTCAGAGAATGCTTGCCCCCGTTGCTGATCACGATCTGATTTGGCTCGTAGTTAAGACCATTAAACTCTCTGAACTTATCACTAACCGCCTTTTTCAGTTCCACAGTTCCTGATGCGGGCGTATACTTCGTAAACCCTTCCTTAATGGCTCTGATAGCCGCCTCATTAATATTATCCGGAGTATTATAATCCGGCTCGCCGGCTCCAAATCCAACGATATCAATCCCCTCTGCCTTCAAAGCCTTTGCCTTCGCAGTAATAGCCAAAGTAGATGAAGGCTTCACGCTCGCAGCCTTTCTTGATAAACTAAGTGACATATTAACATCCTCCAATTCCATACATTCTACATATAAAATATAAATAACACATTATGGTTATTAATTATAATATACGCTCCCAGTATTTGCAAGTTATATTTCCATAGAATTCCTAATTCATTATTTTTACACCATTTTGCGCAAATTTATCCTTATTTTTGCAATTTATTCTTTTCCCTCCTTCATTTCTTTTTATCCCCATCACGTATCCCTCTCTTCAGCTATACCTCCTTATCCCCACCCAATCAAGTTTCCTCTGAATCTCCCATCCGCCGCCTCCCGGCAGGATGCACCCAGCGCCGCTGCGCAGGAGAAGGGAATGCGGGACGGCGCGCCCTCCCTCCACTAAAAAAGCCCTCGTCTTACGACAAGGGCTAAACTTGATCTGATATAAATTATTTCGCGTAATCCGTAACACGCGATTCGCGAATTACATTTACTTTAATCTGGCCTGGATATTCCAACTCAAATTCAATCTGTTTTGCAATTTCTCTGGCCATAAGTACCATGTCATCATCAGATACCTGGTCCGGAACTACCATAACTCGAATCTCTCTACCTGCTTGAATAGCAAAAGACTTTTCAACACCTTTAAACTGGTTTGATATTTCTTCTAATTGTTTCAATCTGTTTGTGTATGTTTCAATTGTTTCTCTTCTTGCACCTGGTCTTGCTGCAGAAATTGTGTCAGCCGCCTGAACTACGCATGCAATCAATGTCTGAGGCTCTACATCGCCATGATGTGATTCCACTGCATTGATTACCGTCGGAGACTCTTTGTACTTTCTGCAAAGATCTGCGCCAATCTGAATATGTGAACCTTCCACGTCGTGGTCAATTGACTTGCCGATATCGTGCAGGAGTCCGGCACGTTTCGCCATCCTGACGTCCAGGCCGATCTCACCGGCCAGAAGTCCTGACAGCTGGGCAACCTCTATAGAATGCTTAAGCGCATTCTGGCCATAACTGGTTCTGAACTTCATTCGTCCGAGCAGACGAATCAATTCCGGATGGATTCCCGGCACGCCAACTTCCAGAGACGCTGCCTCTCCTTCTTCCCGGATCATCGTGTCCACTTCTTTTTGTGCCTTTTCTACCATCTCCTCGATTCTGGCAGGATGGATACGTCCATCCACAATCAATCTCTCAAGGGCAATTCTTGCTACTTCCCTTCTGATCGGGTCAAATCCTGACAATACAACCGCTTCCGGCGTATCATCGATAATCAGCTCGACACCTGTCAGTGTCTCGAGGGTTCTGATATTCCTTCCCTCACGGCCGATGATTCTTCCCTTCATCTCATCACTTGGGAGCTGCACTACGGAAATTGTAGTCTCAGCCACATGGTCAGCCGCACATCTCTGGATTGCATTGACAACGTACTCTTTGGCCTTCTTGTCCGCATCTTCCTTTGCCTGTGTTTCCAGCTCTCTTACCATCTTGGCTGTGTCATGCTTCACATCTTCTTCAACAGTTTTCAACAGATATTCTTTTGCTTGTTCGGAGGTAAGTCCTGAGATTCTTTCTAGTTCCTGTACTCTTTTCTGACTAAGTTCTTCTACTTTTGCTTCACGCTGCTTCAGTTGCTCTTCTTTTGCTGTAAATTTGACTTCACGCTGTTCGATCGCCTCTGACCGTTTGTCAACGGCCTCTTCTTTTGCAAGCACCCTTTTCTCATAACGCTGCAATTCGGCTCTTCTTTCCTTTGTCTCTTTTTCAAGGTCATTCTTCGTCTTGATCGACTCTTCCTTCACCTCTAAGAGAGCTTCTTTTTTCGTTGTCTCAGCAGTCTTTACGGCATCATCAATTATTTCTCTTGCCTTTGCTTCGGCATTGCCAATCTTGGAATCTGCATTCTTCCTGAGATTGGATATCGTTACAAAGTGAGTAATAATACCAACTATCAACGCGAGGGCTACAGCAATAACAATACTTATCATTGTTGGCACAGGAGCACCTCCTTGTTCAATTTTCATTGTACATTCTTGCTTAAAATACAACAGTTAAATTTTATACTGTTTTCACAACTATGTCAAGCATTCTCATCATTATTTTGTATCACTTGACGGATGTCGTCATAACGGAACCCTTTTCGCGATAAATAGCCATATAATTTACGCATTTCTTCCTCTGTCGCCTCCGCCGGAATCACCCTTTTCTTCCTGATAATCTGCCGGATTGCATCCTTTTCACTGTTGGATTCAAAGCATTCCTCAAATGCCAGCTCAATTTTGTCAGGCGCCACACCCCTGCCGCACAGCAGGGCATAAATCTCGCGCCTGCTTTTGGATGCCTTCCTGCTCTCTATAAATTGTCTTGCATACCGCTCATCATCAAGATACCCAAATGATTTCACGTAGGACAATGCTGCTTCTATGGCTTCCTCCGGGTATAACCCCTGTTTCAGCTTATCCCTGAGCCCGGACTCGGTGCGGTCCATATCCTCCAGAAGATGCATGGCTCTTAACTTGGCACGCTTGATAACGACCTTTTCCAGAACTTCCCTGTAATTCTCTTCCTCGATCTGCGCTCCTTCTTTGATACCATAACGGGCCAGTTCGCCCTTGTATAAGACAAAGGCGAACCGGCCGTCCAGAAAGACTTTAGACTTTGTTTTCGTTACAGCATCCAGCTTTGTAACTGTCATCCTATACTTCCCCCGGTGCTTTCACTTCCGTTTTTCCCGGTTCGGGCGCTTTTGAGTCCTTTGCCTTTTTTGTCAGCTTCAGTTCCTCCGCTGCTTCTTCCTCACCTTCACCGTTCAGCTTATAGTGGGCACGCACTTTGCGGTCCAGCTCTTCCATCACTTCCGGGTGCTCTGTGAGGTATGCCTTGGCGTTCTCTCTTCCCTGTCCGATCTTCTCGCCTTCATACGCATACCATGCGCCGCTCTTCTTCACCAGGTCAATCCCTGCTGCCAGATCCAGAATATCCCCCTCCTTGGAGATCCCTTTTCCAAACATGATATCAAATTCGGCCTCTTTAAATGGAGGCGCGATCTTATTCTTGACAATCTTGATCCTCGTACGGTTCCCGACCATCTCGCCGCTCTGCTTCAGGGTCTCGATCCTTCTGACATCCATTCTGACGGATGCATAGAACTTCAGAGCACGTCCGCCCGTTGTTGTCTCGGGATTTCCAAACATCACGCCCACCTTCTCACGCAGCTGGTTGATGAAAATAACAACACAGTTAGACTTACTGATAACGGGAGTCAGCTTTCTCAGGGCCTGTGACATCAGTCTCGCCTGTAATCCCACGTGGCTGTCACCCATATCCCCTTCGATCTCCTGTCTCGGCACCAGAGCCGCCACAGAGTCAATAACAATAATATCAATCGCACCCGAACGCACCATTGTCTCCGTAATCTCAAGCGCCTGATCTCCGCTGTCCGGCTGGGAAATATAAAGTTCATCTATATCAACACCAATACTCTTCGCATATACAGGGTCCAATGCATGTTCCGCATCAATAAACCCGGCAATCCCTCCCCTGTTCTGTACTTCTGCAATCATATGTAGTGCAACGGTCGTCTTACCACTGGACTCCGGTCCATAGACTTCGATCACACGCCCCTTCGGCACGCCGCCCAGTCCCAGCGCCAGATCCAGGCTCAGGCAGCCCGTCGGCACCGTCTCCACCGCAACATGGGCTCCCGGTTCACCGAGCTTCATAACCGTCCCTTTCCCAAAATCTTTCTCTAACTTCGCAATCGCCGCATCCAGCGCTTTTTTCTTATCTTCATTTCCATTAGCCATATGTCGGTACTCTCCTTCTCACTTTTCGAACAATTGTTCGTTTTCTAATAATATACTATTATACTTATTGTAAAATGTCAACAACAATTTCACAACCTCATTATACAATTTTACATGTCCTATAAACAGGACTTTACTTTAGTTTTTATATGAATCTTCTAAAATCCGCAAGCTAATCTTCCATAAGATTCACCGCCTCTCCTTATCTAGTACATCGTAAAATAAGTAACTGACTCATAAGCTGAGATAAATTTTCGAGAGTGCTGCTCCACAAACGCAGGCGTAGTGGGCTACGCTGAGGCTTGGGGAGCAGTGCTATCGGAAATTTAGGTCGGCTTATGTGGCAGTTAATTATTTTACAATGTACTAGTATAAGCTAATCTAAATACCTTACTGTTTCGCTGGCCTGATTTTCCGATAGCACAGACGCAAAATCATTCTCACCGAACCAGCAAGGCATTTAAAACTAGTTAAAACCATGGAATATTTTGGACGAACGCCACATTTATAAAAAGAAATCTAAGAATGATAGATTTGTAAACTAATTTTAGCACCCCTCTGCGAATAAAACAATCCCTTTCAAGCCACATTGTGAAGCCATATTATTACGATGTTACACTTCGCACCCCAGCCAACATCTAAATCGGGAGTTAGCGAGCGAGCTTCAGTCTCGGTCGCGGATAGGGACGCTCCATGAAGGGATAGCCAATGTCATCCGCCTCCCCCGTCTCGGGCGCCACTCTGGGGACGAGTTCTTTACTGCCGGTCGGATGAACCAGCCAAGCGGACTGTAAGCGGCAAGCCCTCCGGCCTGTATGGTCGGTTTAAAACGCCTTATAGCGGACGACTAGAAGCTCTTAGAGAGCCGGAGGCATCCGGAAGGGATGAAAATTGATTCTCCGAAATCAATTTTCAATCCGGCCTGTGCTGAAAAAATATCAATTTTTTCAGCGCATGCCGGATGTGCCCTTCCGGGTGCCTCCGGGTCTCTTAGAGCTTCTTCGTTAAGCGGTCAGGATTTTAAACCGATCATACAGGCCGGAGGGCTTGCCGCTTACAGTCCGCTTGGCGTCCCCTTATCATCCGTACACATGCCAGAACTCGTCTTTCGAATTCCTTACTGCTTTTTTACAACTTCCCCCTGTTTTTTATAGATACTCCCCCCCGGCACATACCCTCTGACAGATGAGAGCGGGTAGATATTACTATGGCTTCCAACCACGGTTCCCGGATTCAGCACGCTGCCGCACCCTACCTCGACTTCATCCCCCAGCATGGCGCCGAACTTCTTCATGCCCGTCTCAATGTTTCCTTCCGGTGTTTTTACAATAACCAGTTTTTTATCGGATTTCACATTGGAGGTAATAGAACCTGCTCCCATGTGTGATTTATAGCCAAGAATGGAATCTCCCACATAATTGTAATGTGGTACCTGTACTTTATTGAACAGGATCACGTTTTTCAATTCTGTAGAATTGCCGACTACCGCGCCTTCGCCTACGATTGCATTGCCTCTGATAAATGCACAGTGCCTGACCTCGGCTTCTTTCCCAATAATGACCGGCCCGTTAATATATGCGGTGGGAGCCACCTTGGCGGATTTGGCAATCCAGATATTCTCGCCGCGTTTTTCGTACTCTTCCTCGTCTAAAGTCTCTCCCAATTGCAGAATAAAGCCGCTGATTTTCGGCAGGACTTCCCATGGATAGGTCACACCGTCGAATATACCGGCAGCAATTGTCTCTTCCAGTGTATAAAGCTCTTTTACAGTTAATTCCGTCATTTTCTTTTCCTCCTACTTCTCCGCCGGCTCAGTGAACTTCCGGTAGCCGGTCTGAAAATCTACTTCATTTTTTATGTTGCCGTCTGTCAGAATTGCTTTTAAATTATATGCCGCAATTTCTACAATAGATTCCAAAATCTGCTGCATATGGTACTTTCCAGCCACATGAGGGGTGATCAGCAGGTTCGGCGCATCCCACAGCGGAGAATCCGGCTCCAGAGGTTCCTGCTCCGTCACATCGATGGCCGCGCCCCCCAACCTGCCACTGTGCAGGGCATCGCACAGATCCATGGTTGGGATCAGGCTTCCCCGCCCAACATTGAGCAGAATTGCCCCTTTTTTCATTTTCTCCAGGCGCTCCCGGCAGAACAGTCCCTCTGTCTGCGGAGTGCCTGGAAGCGTACATGCCACAATATCCGCTCTCCCAAGCAGCGCATCCAGTGCATCCAGCTGATACAGTTCTTCCAGATAATCCGGCTTTTGCGCCTTATTTCTGCGGATTCCGATGACATGGCTGCCCATCAGGTGCATCTTCTGTGCAAACTGTCCGCCGATATCGCCCAGGCCCACGACCAGGGTCACAGAGTCCGCAATGGAATTCACCTTCCCCTCATCTTTCCATGCATGTGCACGCATATTGCGCTCATATAAGTGCAGTTTCTTTATCAGCATCAGCGAGGCTCCCAGCATATATTCAGAAATCGCCAGCCCATAGGCGCCTGTGGCATTCGCCAGTTTTGCACCGGGAGGCATGACGCCCGGAACAGTGTAAGGGGCGGCCCCTGCACTGTCCAGCTGCAGTAATCTAAGGCCCGCAGCATCCTTCAGATACTCTGGCTTAACATTTCCCAGTATAATCTCCGCCTGTTCGGCCATTTCTTGATCCACGTCCTTCTGTGCTCTGTACACAAAATGAGCGCCGCCGCTGCCTATAATCCGGGCCGCTGTGTCTTCCAGGTATTGCCGGTGCTTCTGTTCAACCGGAATGGTAACCAATATTTCTTTCATGCCTCTCCTCCTTACTTACTTTTGCCCTTATTTTCTTTATAGAATCTGGCTGCACGGTCATAGCATCCGCGGAGCTGGTACTGGTTGTTCAGCCCTTTTACTCCGTTGGTCCTGCTGACGATAAAGTGATCCAGCTTCCTCATGTACTCATCCGGCGTAATATCACCGTCTGCCACATAAGTCAGCCCCTTCTCCCAGCTGGCCGTCAGCTCGGGATTCAGAAGCGACTTGATGGAATTATCTACTACGTCAAACACCATTTCGCCCTGCAGTGTAGGTGTAATAATCTGGGTCTTTTTATTCAGGCCCAGATACTCGATATGGATCAGCTTTTTCAGGATTTCCGCACGTGTCGCACTGGTTCCGATTCCGCTTCCTTTGATCTGCGCACGCAGTTCCTCGTCTTCGATGAGCTGCCCCGCATTTTCCATCGCCAGGATAATGGAACCGGAATTGTACCGTTTCGGCGGAGAGGTCTCTCCCTCTTTGATATCCAATGCCTTCACAGGAAGGACAGCGCCCTTCTTCAGACTCTGTATCACCTGGAAGAAACTGGTGTCCAGATCCTGAGCGCCGCTGTTCTCACCGCTGTCACCGTCCCCGCTGTTTTCTCCGGTTTCCGCATTGTTTTCCTTTCCCTGTGCGGAAACGTTCTTCTTTGCCTGAGGTACACCCGTCACTTTCAGGTAACCTTCCTCTGCCAGTACCTTAAAACTGGAAAAGAAACTCTCTTCTTTGATCTTTGTGGTTATGGACACCTTCTGATACACCGCCGGAGGATAAAAAATACTCAAAAATCTTCTCACAATACATTCATACACTCTCGACGCAGTCGCGGAAACCGAGCTGAGGGCTCCCAGCCCCTGGCCCGTCGGTATGATCGCGTAATGGTCCGTTATCTGCTTATCGTTAACATACCTGGTCTTTGCCAGGCCTTTGTGGCTTCCAAATCCCAGGATATCCTGCAGATAAGGCGCGGCCGCCGGGTACTTGGAAAGTCCGTTCAGATTTCTGCTGATCTCCTTTGCCACGGCTGTGGACAGCACCCTAGCGTCCGTTCTCGGATAAGTAACCAGCTTCTTTTCATACAACTCCTGTACGATCCTGAGCGTTTCATCGGGGCTGATCTTGAACCGTTTGGAGCAGTCATTCTGAAGCTCCGCCAGATTATATAGCAGCGGCGGATTCTTTTTCTCTTTCTTTTTCTCAATGGCTGCAATCTGGCATGTCACGGGTTCCGGTTCCTTCAGGTAATCCACCAGTTCCTCTGCCTTCTCCCTCTTCTTAAATCCATTCTCCTTGTACAGGTCAAAGGACTCGAAGAAGCGGGATCCCTTGACGGCACGCCACTCTCCCTCAAAGTTCTGCCCTTCTGCCTCAATGGTGCTCAGAACACGGTAGAACGGCGTCTTAACAAAGTCCCTGATCTCCCGCTCTCTGCGGACGATCATCCCCAGCACACAGGTCATCACGCGCCCTACCGATATGACCGCATACTTGGTGCGCAGATAATTGGATATGCTGTTCCCATATTTCAGCGTCAGAAGACGGGAAAAATTGATCCCCATCAGATAATCTTCCTTTGCCCTCAAATAGGCAGAAGCACTGAGATTATCGTATTCCGATAAATCCTTCGCCTCCCTGATTCCGCGTAAAATCTCTTCTTCGGTCTGGGAATCGATCCAGACCCTCTTTCTTTTTTTGCCCTCCACATGCGCTTCCTGCTCAACCAGGCGGTAGATGTATTCCCCTTCCCTTCCGGAGTCGGTGCACACATAGATCGTATCTACATCCGCTCTTGTAAGCAGCCCGCTCACAATCTGAAACTGTTTGGCCACCGAGGGAATGACCTCGTATTTAAAGTCTTCCGGAATAAACGGAAGGGTATTCAGGCTCCAGCGCTTCAGCGCAGGGTCGTACTCCTCCGGATAGCTCATCGTAACCAGGTGCCCGACGCACCATGTCACAATCGCCTCGTCCGATTCCAGATAACCGTCTTTTCGTCTTGTATTCAATTTTAATGCCTTTGCGAATTCCTGGGCCACACTCGGCTTCTCCGCTATGTATACTGATTTCCCCATAAATACTTATACTGCCTGCTTTTCTCTTTATTCTCCCAAAAAGCTGCACCGCCGTAGCAGAAAAAACTTCTGCCGCTGCTGCCCCGGGAGTAAAATACAGTAACAGTTCAGACCGGTCTGAACTGTTACAAAATATATTACCTTACTGTAAAATGATATGCAGTCATGGTGGAGTAGGTCTCCCCTGCCCTGCATACCGGGCTCTCGAAGTTATCATGATGTATGGCATCCGGAAAATACTGTGTTTCAAAGCAGACTGCCGCCCGCCTTGGATATACCGCCTGCTTCTTTCCCGGTTCCTGATCCAGAAAATTAGATGTATATATCTGCATACCCGGCAGGTCTGTCCACACCTCCATAATAATGCCGCTCACGTCACCGGCCGCTTCCGCTACTTTAGCAAATTTTCCATTATTTTTCAATACCCAGTTGTGGTCATACCCCTGGCCAAGACGTGTTGCCTCGTAGTCTGCATCGATCCCGATGCCGATTTCCTTTGGTTTTCTAAAATCCATCGGCGTACCGTCTACAGCCGTCAGTTCTCCCGTTGGAATTGACTCGGCGTCCGCTCTTGTAAAGTAATCCGCATCCACCGTCATCCGGTGCTTCAGCACATCACCGCTGCCATGGCCGTTCAGGTTGAAATAACTGTGATTTGTCATATTAATGACCGTGTCCTGATCCGGAACTGCATGGTACTTCATGCGCAGGGTGTTATCCTGGGTCAGTTCATAAGTCACCCGCATATCGAGCGCTCCGGGAAATCCCTGGTCACCGTCCGGGCTGTGAAGAACAAATGTAATACTTTCCCCGGACTTTTCCTCCACTTTCCAGAACCTTTTATTATAATAGGCCGTTCCGCTGTGCAGATTATTGTTATTGTCATTTTTCTCCAGCGGATAGGTAATCCCGTCCAGTTCAAAGCAGGCCCCGCCGATGCGGTTTGCATTTCTGCCAACCGGTGCGCCGAAGGATGCACCGCCAGCCTCATATGCAGCGGAATCATCATACCCCAGTACGACATCCACCGGTCTGTCCTCTTTGTCCAAAACCGTCAGTTCCACAAGTGCAGCTCCGTAATCCGTCACGGATATGTTCATCCCGTTCTTATTTGTTAACGTATACAAAAATGCAGTCTGCCCATTTCCTGCTGTCCCAAATTCTTTTTCTGTCAATGTTCCCATCTTCTGTCTCCTCCGTTCTCATCGAAATAATTTTCTCAGGCGCCGCAGGAATGATGGCTTTTCGGCCGGTTTTTCCTGGCGCTTAGTATGCAGCGCTTCTTTCATAAATACTTCCTGGGCGCTGATTCTTTTCTCCGTCTGCTCTTTCTTTTTATAGGTTCCGTCGCTTTGCATCACTCGTGCTTTTACATTATCAGCCAGCATGATATTCAGGCCCCGGACCAGACGCCGCCTAATGGCCTCGTCATAGATGGGGCAGGCTACCTCCACCCGCTTTTCCGTATTGCGTGTCATCATATCCGCAGAGCCAATATAAACCTTCTGCGAAGCACCGCTTCCGAACACAAACACCCGGGGATGTTCCAAAAATCTTCCCACAATGCTGGTCACCGTCAGGTTCTCCGTCTCCCCCGGAATTCCCGGAAGGATACAGCAGATTCCACGCACGAGCAGGTCAATCTTAACCCCCGCCCTGGAGGCTTCCGCCGCCTTATTTATAAAATCCATATCCGTTACGGAATTCATCTTCATAATAATCCTGCCCTCAGTACCTTTTTGGATCTCCTCATCCATCAGCATCAGCACCTTTGGCTTCAGGCTTGTCGGCGACACAATCAAATGCTGATAGGCGCCGTCCAGGTTCCCTATGGACATATTCTTAAAAAATACCGCCGCATCCTCCCCGATAGACTGGCTGGATGTAAGCAAAGTATAGTCTGTGTACATCTTTGCGGTCTTCTCGTTATAATTGCCGGTCCCAATCTGGGTAATGTATTTGATCTCATTCTTATTCCTGTAAGTAATCAGGCAGATCTTGGAATGAACCTTGTAGCCTTCAAAACCGTAAATGACACGGCATCCGGCCTCCTCCATCCGTTCAGACCAGTCGATGTTATTCTGCTCGTCAAACCGTGCCCTGAGTTCAATCAGAGCCGTCACCTCTTTCCCATTCTCGGCCGCCGCACAAAGATATTCCACGAGACGGGTTTTCTTTGCCAGCCGGTAAATGGTAATCTTGATTGTCATGACATTGGGATCCACGGATGCTTCTTTGATCATCTGGAGAAACGGCTCCATGGACTCATAGGGGAAGGAAAGCAGAATATCACGCTTCTTCACCTGGGCCAGTACGCTGCCCTCTGAGACGGAAGGGGACGGCTGCGGTGAAAACGGCTCGTCAATCAGCGACCTCCTCATGGAAACCGGAACCTTTTCTGCAATTGCAAACATATAATCCAGCTTCATAGGCATCTTTGTGCGGAAAATACAGGATGGGGTTATATTAAACTTATCACAAAAATATTTCTCCATCTCTTTTGTAAGAGGATCTGCAGTCTCCAGGCGCACAACCGCCATCCTTTTTCTTTTATGCAGCGTTTCCTTCATGATAAAACGAAAATCTTCATTATCCGCAAAAGCCTCATCATCCGGTGAAATATCCGCATTGCGCGTTACACAGATGTAGTTTTTTTCTGATACCTGATACTGCTCAAATACAAGGTCCAGATATTCCATAATTACCTTCTCCATCCGGATATATCTGATATCATGTCCGGGCAGATACAGGATATCGGAGATGAACTGCGGCACGGGCACAATCCCCATCATACTTTTATTATCCATTTTCAGGTCCGCCACCACGTAGATCTCTTTATTCAGCAAATGAGGGAACGGGTGGTTTGCATCCACAATCTGCGGCGACAGGACAGGAAGCACCTGCTCTTTGAAATATTTCTTCACGTACTTCTTCTCCTGGGGATCCAGCTCCTTAAAATCCAGACCGCACACGCCGTACGGATGGAGCTGCTTTTTAATGTCCGCATAGGTTTTATCCCGTTCTTTATACAGCGGCGCCACAGCCGCATATATGGCGTCCAGCTGTTCCTCCGCTGTCATGCCGGACTTGCTGTCTACGGTCTTGTTATCAACAGAGGCCATATCATACAGGCTTCCGACACGTATCATAAAAAATTCATCCAAATTGCTCGTAAAAATTGCGACAAACTTCATCCGCTCCAAAAGCGGCACACTATCATCACGCGCCTCCTCCAACACCCGCTGGTTAAAACGCAGCCAGGACAGCTCTCTGTTTTGTGTATAGTCTAATGTCTTTCTGCTCATACTCTCTTCCTCATCTTTCACAGTAATATCCTTAAGGCACAGGGCTGCCGCTCTTTTAATGAAGCGGGCTGCCGGATTCCCAACGGGCATCCGCTTTCGGGTATAAATACCTGAAATCCCATGATGACCTTAGCATGCATTGAGGTGCCTTTCTATCCTGATTACATAAAATATTGTTAAATCCTTGTTAAAACTGCAGACCTGCCGCCCCTCAGCCTTCCATAATTTTCACAAAAAAAGTACGGTTTCTGGGGCCGTCGTATTCACAGAAATACAAATCCTGCCAAATCCCAAGCAGGATCTCCCCGTCATTCAGAATCAATGTCTGTGACGCCCCTGTCACGGCAGTCTTCATATGCGCATGGGAATTTCCCTCCGCATGACGGTAAAAAGGCGCTTCCAGAGGAAATACTTCCTCGAATCCGGCAAGCATATCGTGCACAACATCGGGATCCGCGTTCTCATTGATCGTAAACCCTGCTGTCGTATGCGGAGAGTATACGACGATAATTCCATCCTTCACTCCGCTCCTGGCCACATCCTCTCGCACCATATTGGTTACCTTTGTCATCTGCTGTGCATTCTTTGTAGAAATGTGATGTTCAAACAAATTCATATTCCGGCCTCCTTTTCTTTTAACAGTCTGCTTAAGTGGCAGTTATTGATTTTACGATGTACCAGTAATGCTGCTTTGCTGCGTATTATTGTGTAAGGTATTCCATCAGCCTGCCGTATTCCTGCTCCATCAGCTGATATCCATGGTCATAAAACGCGGTCAGCGTCTCCGTGTTCCGTTCCATCCTGGCTACCGGCTTCACAAGCGGACGCAGCACAAATATCTTCCCCTGTCTCTCCAGTGTCTCCAGATGGTTCATCGTACGGTTATAGTAAAAACTTCTGGTCAATATCGCCCTTACCAGGTTCGGATAGGATCTGTAGGCTCTTCGGTATACCTCCGCCAGTCCGGAAGATATTTTCTTCTTTCTGTATCCCGCATTTCTGGTCAGAATGACCACGACCTTGTCATTGCCCAGCTCCATTGCATGCTTCAACGGTACACTGTCCGCAAGCCCTCCGTCCAGATAGGGGACATCGTCTATCTTCACAATCGGCGTCACCAGCGGCATGCTTGAAGACGCACGGCAAATCTTCATGAGCCTCTCTTTTTCACTGTTCTCTTTGAAATACTCCGCTTTTCCGGTCAGACAATTGGTTGCCACCAGTTCGCACTCTATCTCGGACTTAAAATAAGTCTCATAGTCAAACGGATAGATTTGATTCGGAAAAATGTCGAAAATCAAATCCATATTCATCAGGCTGCGCTCTTTGACAAACTTCCGGAAACCATAATAATAACTGCCGCTTTTATCTGTAGGTATCATGCAGTCCCTGGTTCTGCCCGGCTGCCTGGAAACATAGTCCACTGCATTGCACGCCCCGGCCGAAACTCCGATCACATGTGACATATACACTTCCTGCTCCATCAGATAATCCAGGACTCCCGATGAAAATACTCCGCGTGTTGCTCCGCCTTCCAAAACTAATGTTGCTTTCTGCATAAATTCTCCTCGCTTTCTTTTCTCATTATATAACGATTTTCTCTATTCGAAAACAACAAACTTTTAATTTTCGTGAAAACCGCCCGAAACCTTGCCATTTCCATCCATCTCATGTTAATATAAGCGTTGGGATTACAGGAACATGAATATAAAGGAGATTATGCTATGATCAGTGCAAATAATGTAACCTTGCGCGTTGGTAAAAAAGCGCTGTTTGAAGATGTCAATATCAAATTTACAGAAGGAAACTGCTACGGTATGATTGGCGCCAACGGCGCGGGAAAATCTACGTTTCTAAAGATTTTATCCGGTCAGCTGGAACCTACCAAAGGCGAGGTCAATATCACACCGGGGGAACGTCTTTCCTTTCTGCAGCAGGATCATTACAAATACGACGAGTTTATCGTGCTTGACACCGTAATTATGGGGAATGCGCGTTTGTATGAGATTATGAAAGAAAAGGAAGTCATCTATGCAAAAGAAGATTTTACGGATGAGGACGGAATCCGGGCAAGTGAGCTGGAGGCGGAATTTGCAACCATGAACGGCTGGGAGGCGGAATCAGACGCAGCCACCCTCCTGAACGGCCTCGGCATCGACACCGAACTCCATTATAAATATCTGAAAGATCTGACTGGCGCAGAAAAGGTTAAGGTACTTCTTGCCCAGGCATTATTCGGCAACCCGGATATCCTGCTTCTGGACGAGCCCACCAACCACCTGGACCTGGATGCAATCGCATGGCTGGAAGAATTCCTGATCAACTTTGACAACACGGTCATCGTCGTTTCCCATGACCGTTACTTTTTGAATAAGGTATGTACGCAGATAGCCGATATTGACTACGGCAAGATCCAGCTATACGCCGGCAACTATGATTTCTGGTATGAATCCAGCCAGCTGCTGATCCGTCAGATGAAGGAAGCCAACAAGAAAAAGGAAGAAAAGATCAAGGAACTGCAGGATTTCATCTCCCGGTTCAGCGCGAACGCTTCCAAGTCCAAGCAGGCAACCTCACGTAAGAGGGCTTTGGAAAAGATCGAACTGGATGAGATCAAACCGTCCAGCAGAAAATATCCATACATTGATTTTCGTCCGGACCGTGAGATCGGGAACGAAGTTCTTTCCGTAGAAGGGCTTTCCAAGACCATTGACGGAGAAAAAATACTGGACAACCTTACCTTTACGCTCGGACACGATGATAAGGTTGCCTTTGTCGGCAGCAACGAGCTTGCCAAAACGGTATTGTTTAAAATCCTGATCGGGGAAATGGAGCCGGACGAAGGAACATATAAATGGGGAATCACCACCACACAGGCGTATTTTCCAAAAGACTTCGGCGGGGAGTTTGATAATGACTATACCATCACCGAATGGCTCACCCAGTATTCCGAGAACAAAGATGTGACCTATGTCCGCGGGTTCCTCGGCAGAATGCTCTTTGCCGGTGAAGACGGTGTGAAGCGCTTAAGGGTTCTTTCCGGTGGAGAGAAGGTTCGCTGTCTGCTGTCCAAGATGATGATTTCCGGCGCCAACGTCCTGCTGTTGGATGAGCCGACCAACCATCTGGATATGGAGGCAATCACCGCACTCAACAACGGGATGATTAAATTCCCGGGAGTTCTGCTTTTCACATCCCGTGACCACCAAATTGTGCAGACAACCGCCAACCGGATCATGGAAATCGTACCGGGCGGTAAACTGATCGATAAGATCACGACCTATGACGAGTACCTCGAGAGCGATGAGATGGCTAGAAAACGGCAGACATACAGCGTCGTTACGGAAGAGGATGATTAAAATTTTATTGAGCGGGGAATTTTAATTGGTGGGGACGCCTATCTGAAACGGGGAGAGGGATGCCTCCCGGAGAAATGGGGATGGTTCCGGATGTAACCCGTTTGCGGAGAAGTACTAACGTAAAATGAGCTGCCCACGAGGGCACGTACAACATGCAGCCAGAAAGCCTGATGCTTTCTGGCCTTAAGGTTGTACTGGAAAGTGATTTTGGTAAATCACTTTCCATCCCTCGTGGGCAGTTCATTTTGCGTAAGTACTTCTAGTACAGCAGTGCATTAATCTTTCAGTAATAAGTGCCTGATATCTGCGTCAGAGGTGTGCCTGCTTTCGCGACGGCGTAGTGGTTCCTACGTCTAGCGAAAGCAGGTGCAGCTATGGCGTAGAGAGCAGGTGCTTATTGCTGAATTATTAGTGCACTGCTGTACTAGACCACGCACTCTAAACATCCGGAACCATCCCCATTTCTCCGGGAGGCATCCCTCTCCCCGTTTCAGATAGGCTGGGCGCATCAGAATTGTTAGATGCCCGCTTTTTGAGGAAATTGGCGGGAGCGGCGGATTGGGTTGGGTTAAGAAGTTAGATGAGCGGGGACGGTTGTTTTATCCCTGCATTCCTATGATTATTCCTAGTATATATGGGATCAGCCAGATTGACCAGACTATGATGCTGAACTTGTGAAATACTTTTTTGGCTTTTTCATTGTTTTTTGCAAGTATGACTGCCGCCCAGACGGCATGAAATGCCATTAAGAGAAGGGCAATCAGGCCTGTTATTGCATGCAGGTTGAGTGAAAAGCCGGTACCTGATATTTTGCCCATGATTGTCGTTCCTGTGGTATCACAGATAAAGCCCATCCAGAATACTAGGACGTGCCATTTCATTAATACTCCTTTTTTCTTTTCGCCAAATACCCCGATTGTATAGAATGTAAGCGCCAGGGTCATAAAAATAATCGCTGCGATCAGTAATTTAGACATATAAACCTCCCAGTTGAATGATGTAAAACGTTTTTCATGGCTTCTTAATGCTGTTTATACTTATAGTAATTGCGGCCGAACAGAAGGCCGGCCCCGAATAGGGCGGTGCCGAGCCCTGTATAAAAAACAGCGATAAATACATCCGGCGCAAGGTTAAATGAACGGATTGAAATCCCGAATATCATCATAAAGGCCATGATGCAGAATGATTTGATGTCGAAAAATTTTAAAAAGAACTGTAATTCCTCCTCGTATTTCTGTATCCTGTCGGTATGTTTCACCGTCAGTTTATAAAAGACCATAAACCAGAATATAAGAAAAACGACGGCTGAAAGGAACAGGTTTAAAATTGTAACATATCCTGTATAGGATTTGATTCCTATACGAAGAATATTGAATCCCGCCGCAAGCCATACGAGACTTGCTATTATCAATAAATTTTCTTTTTTTACTTTCATGTTGAACCTCCGAAAACATCTGAACATTGTTCATTTTGGGTCAAAATTTACCCACTCCGAAAGTGGGGACACATTTTGCCTGAGTCTCTGTGTACCGGCACGTTAAGTCCGCTGAATAGGGCTGGCAGACTTACGCAGGTTTCAGACGATGGATTAATAAAGACATCTCTTTACGATCTCCAGCAGTCCTGCACTATTTTGCTGAGTATCCGTCAGCGATGAAAAAAAGATCATAAGGATATAGTCTGTAAACAGTTCCGGTGTCAGGCATTCATTAAATGCATCTTCCCTCACGCTGGAATCTTTCTTTAATATTTCCAGAAGACTTTCCTTTAATTGGGTGAAATATTCCTCCATCCTTCTGCGTCCTCTCACTTTATCCTCTGAGGCAAAACTTAGCGCATGCATGGAAAAAAACTCCGGATATTTCCGTCCTCCTTCTTTCATGCTCTCATACATCCATGAAAGGCAGTCCGCAAAACATACAAACCTGGGATTTCCGCCTGATATATGAAAAATGTCCTTCCAAATACTTTCAATTGCCGCACATAGCAGATCGGATTTGGATGGAAAGTAATTATAGATCGAGCCGACCGCTACATTACACTCTGCAGCAACAGAACGCATATTGACGGCAGAAAGCCCTTTTTCTTTCACAATTCTCTGACAGGCTTCGATAATTGCCTCTTCTGACGTAGCCGTCAAGTTCATTTAAAACACCTCCTGCGCGAAACTGAACATCGTTCATTTTGAATAATACTCCATCAAGTGCCACATGTCAAGTGGCAGAATGGATGGGCAGATGCCGTTACTGTGCACGCCCGCAGGGTGTGAGCAGTAACATTCCATTCCAATATCATAAAACAGGTATCCGCAATCCCGTCCGGGATTATGGATACCTGTTTTGCATTCTTTACGTTGTTCATAACGCTTCGAGTAAAGCTTCTTTGCCTTCTTCGGGACTTTCTATTCTTCTTTTAATTCCTGTCAGGTAGTCTAAAACATCTACCCATTCATTTGTTGGATAGTCTGTGCTTTTAATTCTTTCTATACAATTGATCAGCTCCCTGTGAAAATCATCTTTCCGCAAATCAGAAATATAGCTGGCACCTACCTGATGCGCCAAAAATTCTAACAGCCCCTCTTCTCTTGACATAGTTCATTCCTCCTTACGGCACTGTGGATTAAAGCAGACTTTATTCTGCATTATTGGTAAAATAGTATTAGTTGGATGCATCTTGTGAAGAAAAAGGTAGACTTTGGTCTGCAAGTGCATTTCGTAACTTTTTAGATCGTAAAAGGTGACTTTTTATAGGAAAATGCCTAAATTTTCCATATATTTTTTAAAATTTCTGTTTTAATTTATATTATCAATAATGCAGAATAAAGTCTACCTTTTTCTGCATTATTTGCCTTATTTTTACATCCCGTCTTTCTGGCTGCACCACTTTTTAAAAGTTTTAAAATCCACATTCAGCCTTCTTGAGGCTTCTCTGGCGCTGATTTCATTGCGCTTCCACTGCCAATAGGTTTTCTCAAATGCTTTTGGTATCTTCAGGCTGCGTCTGCCAAAACGAACTCCCCGCGCCTTTGCTACTGCGATGCCTTCGGCCTGCCTCTGGCGGATACTTTCACGCTCGCTCTGTGCAACAAATGACAGCAGCTGCAGTACAATATCGGCAATCAATGTTCCTACCAGATCTTTTCCTTTTCTGGTATCCAGAAGCGGCATATCAATCACCACAATGTCCGCGCCTATCTCCTTCGTTATGTATCTCCACTGCTCAATAATATCCTCATAGTTTCTGCCCAGGCGGTCAATTGACTTTACATAGAGCACGTCCTCCTCTTTCAGGTTTTTCAAAAGTCTTTTATACTCGGGCCTGTCAAAGTCTTTTCCGGATATTTTTTCAACGTAAAGATTTTTTTCCGGTATCTTCAGGGATTCCATTGCAACCAACTGTCGTTCTACATTCTGGTCTTTTGAAGATACCCTAACATAACCAAAGCTTTTGTGCATTATTTTCCCTCCTTTTACGACACAACTATTATCGCATATTTATACACCGCCTCTTGCTGGTATATTTTTCCAATTATGTATTTTGACAGGTGTTAGGCGGGTTGCTTTTAGGGGAGCAGAATGCGTTCACAAAACGCGGGGCGGCTTATGCAATATCGTTTTCATAGGAAGATATTACAACGCAAAAGGAGGACAGCAAAGGCAAAAGTATAATCCGGATTATACCTGTTCCTGGTTCCAGAACGCGCAGCCTTCCGGCTTCGGCTGGAATGTCCAGGCTGCCTGTGCAGTCCTTCTTTTAATTACTCCGGCTGACTGGTGCATTGTAAATGCAAGTTAATTATTATTCGAGGTACTAGTACAGTAGTGCACTAATACTAGCATTTCTCCGCCCTCCGGTTCTCGACTGGCCTTTTTCTAATAATACACCCGTCCTTCTTCAATGATTTCTGCTCTTCCATTCTGTACTGTAACTTCAGTCACTGAACAATTCGCAGGTACTCCGTTTTCCCAGAATCTCGCAATATCCTTCTGTCCTTTTATAAGGTTCAGCATTGCTGTGAGGGCGGCTCCATGTGTAGAAATCAAAAGTGTTTTATCCTCATACTCTGTTCTGGCATACAACTCCTGAAGAAAGTCCTGGATCCTGTCTTCCAGTTGTCTGATCGATTCTCCCCCTTCAGGCACAATATAGTTCTTCGTGTCAGTAAAAAGTTTGTTAAACTCATCGCTGCCTGGCTCTTTGTTCTCGCCCCTGCAGCACATTCCCTCTGCTACGCCAAATCCCATTTCCTGGATCCGGATATCCTCATATAACGGTACATTTCTCCCTGCCAGAATTAGTTGCGCTGTTTCCTTCGCCCTGGACAAAGGACTCGTATATGCGGCGGCAAACGAAATATCCCTCAGCCCATTTGCCGTCTCTTCCGCCAGGTATCTTCCATACGCATTCAAGGAAATATCGGAATGTCCCTGAACTTTTTTTAATTTATTCCATGCTGTTTCGCCATGGCGAACAAGATATAACTTCATTATCTGCCTCCCTGATATATAATCTTATGAATAAACATATTTTACAGGATACTTTTTCGTAAATCATATTTCTCTGCTTATTTAGTATAATCATTACTTTTTCTTTCGTCAACTTTTACTTCTTGTCTTATTTACCAGATGCCTTTATAATAGTTGGTGAAATTAAATTAACTTAATACCCCAGGGGATTCTGCCGCCAATCCCTTGCATGTGGATCCACCCGCAGTACATAGGTTGTTGGCTGCCCCTGGGTATACAAAAAGGAGATTATTATGGAAAAAATTGCAAGTTTTACAATAGACCACTTAAAATTGGTTCCAGGTCTTTATGTTTCCAGAAGAGATGAGGTAAACGGAAATCCTATTACTACTTTTGATATTCGTATGACCAGCCCAAATGATGAACCAGTTATGAATACCGCTGAAGTTCATACATTGGAGCACATCGGCGCTACCTTTCTGAGGAACCATCCCGATTTTAAAGACAAAGTACTCTACTTTGGGCCGATGGGATGCCGGACCGGATTTTATCTGCTTCTGGCAGGACAATATCAGCCGGAAGATATCGTTGGGCTTATCAGGGATATGTTCAGTTATATATCTGGATTTGAAGGAGAAGTGCCAGGCGCAGCAGCCAGGGACTGCGGCAATTATCTGGACATGAATCTTCCTATGGCGAAATATGTGGCGAAAAAATATCTGCAGAATGTGCTCATCGACATACAGGATTATCAAATGTATTATCCGGAGTAAGGAAGTAGTTGCTTGGACACCATAGTAGTGTAACATAGAGACAGCGCTTCCATCCGTTCCTATGTTACGCTACTGCGGATGTTTCATCCAGGAATGTGGACTCCTTCACTTTTTTAGAAATTTAATGGTTACGACCAATGGAAGTAGGCTGCATTTTAGTTTTGTTTCAAGTGTGTTCTTTTTTCATCTCATTATCCAGTGTAGTTCTTGACCTTGGAGTTTTGCTGTGGTATTCTGATTTTATCTTAAGTGGCTGGTGTTCATACCAATTTCAGGCCACGGGATTTCTATCTTATTCCGGTGCTTCATTTTCGAAGTGTTATCCGTAATTAGAAAAATTTATTTTAACAGATGAGGAGTCTGCTTATGGCTAAAATGCTGAAGGATTATTTTCCGATTATTCAGACAAGAAAGGAGGTGCTCGGAGAGATTGGATGCCTGGCTTTCGTTTCTGGCATTTGATGAACCCGAACGTATAATGGATTTGATTGAGCGGTTCCCAGAATTCAGAGGTTTGTATGAGGATGTCTATGAGATGTGCCGCAATATCGAGGGAGTGATGAATATGTATTCTAAGGAACTTGCTGAACTCGACCGCAACACGGTGCAGTATATGATCGAGGAACAAGAGAAAGTAATTAAAGAACAAAAGGAGCAGCTCGATAAAAAAGATTCTCTGCTAATTAGACAGGCCGAAGAAATTGCCTCATTAAAAAAGAGGCTTGAAAGATTGTCGGAAAAGAAATGATATCCCCTGCTTATAATGTATTCCTGCCAAACAGATATGTAAAACAGTAAGTCAAATCTGAATATCACCCAACCATAACAGCCAGCAAATAAACTTTCCACAACCCCTATGTCCTGTGGTGAAGGCATCCCGTGCAATTGGATTCTGCATGCACTTACCTGCCCTCTGCGTTTATATGCTGGCTTTTTATCGTTCTTTTTGTTTCCCCTTATTTATGTTCTTCTGCCTCTACCCCCGGCATGATTTTGTATAGCGGTTATTTCTGCGAAGCACTTCCTCTCGGATATACTGATAGGTCGGCTCTTCGCCTTTCTCAGCGAGCATAACCAGCAGTTTTTCCAGCAGCGCCTCGGTTTCCTTGTGCATCAGATAGTGTCCCTTCCCCGCCATAAAGTACTCAAGGGGATCGGTCTTCTTATAAGCTTTGCCTTTGTATATTCTGCAGGCCGCGATGCGGTCCAGAAACATTTCTACTACATAACGGACCGGCATTTTCATGCCTGTCATATCTTTTTCGCCGTTTAATCCATAATCAATCCAATATTCATAATGATGTTTATTCCGGCCTTTATGATGCAGCCATGCCTTGGACAGGCCCTTTTCCTCCCGCTCCGCATTGTTTGGGCTTCTGTTTCCCTGATAGTATCTGCAGCCTACGCTGAATTCTGTCCAGCTGTATTTGGAAAGGTCATGCAAGAGCCCCTGCCAGTACAGGCCCACCCGGAAGCATTCCTTCATGACCAATAGTTTATGTCTGGTTATTGTACAAAAATGCCGTATTGCTTTCATACCGCTTTAACGTCCTTCCTGTCTTCCTGCCAGCCGGTATTTATTTTCCGATCAGAAGCAAGATGCTTCTTTCTTTTAATACCATTGTCTTCTGGTTTTCCAGAAGCTGCGGCTTTTCCAGTATTCCCTCTGCCGTGTCCATAACCCGGTACCACTTCTTTTTCTTTGGCAGGGCAGGCAGGGCAAATGTATGTTTAACCCAATGCATATTGTAGGCTATAAAACAGTCATTGTCGTTCTGCCCGCTTGCACAGTACAAGACCCCCAGCTGTCTGCTTGAGACATCTGCCGGTACCTGCCATGCATTTTCCCCGTGATAGGATACATCCGGAGTGCCGCACGAGATCTGATCCAGCCCCAGCAGCGCATCCGGCCTGTGCAGCACGGGATGATCCCTGCGGAGAGCAATCAGCGCTTTTACGTACTGGAATAAAGAATCATTATTCTTTAGTCTATTCCAATTCAACCAGGATAGTTCATTGTCCTGGCAGTATACATTGTTATTTCCCTTCTGGGTATTTTCAAACTCATCGCCTGCAAGCAGACAGGGAGTTCCCTGGGCTGTCAACAGGAGAAAGAATGCATTTTTTATCTGATTTCTGCGAAGCTCCATAATGGAGCGTTTTCTGCTAGGCCCCTCTGCGCCGCAGTTCCAGCTGTAATTATAGACGGGACCATCGTGATTATGTTCACCGTTAGCCTCATTGTGCTTTTCATCATAGGATACAAGATCCGCCAGGGTGAATCCGGTGTGCGCGGTTATATAGTTGCAGCAGCCATCCTCCTTTGTGTTGCGGCGGAGCGCCCATATCACATCGTCTATCATCCCCTCGTCCCCCTTCAGGAACCGGCGCATCACATTCTGGAACCACTCTTCCTTTTTCAGAATCTTGACCCCCTTTAAAAGAGGATCAGCCATAAGCCCGTCCCATGATACATGATAGGGATTGACCACAAACCCGTCTACATGGTATTCCAGCATATAGTACTGCAGGCATTCCAGAGCGGTCTGATGCAGAATGCCCTCCTCAAAAGGCATTTCCAGGATGACCTCTATTCCTGCTTTGTGGAAGGCTTTTACCATTTCTTTTAACTCTGCGGCAGCATCTCCCGCAGCACTGTAGGCCGCCTTGGGCGCAAAATAACAGCCCCGGCCATAGCCCCAGTAATTTGTTCGTTTTCCCGCATACTCTTCAAACTCGTAGACGGGCATGCACTGTATCTGGTTGATTCCAAGTTCCTGCAGATATGGAAGCTTTTCCACCACTCCCATATAAGTCCCCTTATGCTTTACCTTTGAAGAACTGTGCATGGTAAATCCACGGATATGGAGACTGTAGGCAATGACTTCATGATAAGGGATGCAGGGTCTTCTGTCCTCATCCCAATCGAAGTTCCCCGTCAGAAAGGCGCCCCGTACTTTATGCGACTCCAGATCTTCTTTCTGACCAAAGTTACGGTGGCCGGTTATGCGCCTCACATATGGATCCAGAGTGACCTTCCCGCCGATCCGGTAATTATACTCATATTCCTGCGGGTTGAGCCCTTCCAGTGCAAGAAAGCGTACCTCTCCCATCGCAGGGTCTTCCTGCATGGGATATACTGCCTCAACGTCCGCACTGCCGGCCCGGTACAGCAGCAGCTCACATAACTTCCCCGGTGGTACGGAAACGGCAAAATTCATGCTTTCGGTTCCGATTGTCACGCCTAATGGCCGCGGGCTTCCCTGTACTTTTTTCATAATCTGAAGTCCTCTCTTCCTGCTGTCACTGCCAGCCGTCAGTTCCATACATCTCTACGTTATCCTTATTTATAAAAAATGTTTCCTCATAAATTTCTTTTTCATAATCATTGCCTTCCAGGATGGCAATCCCCGTTTCCACGGCTTTTTTACCGATATTGATGGGCGACTGTGCACCGGTTCCTGCAATGGAGGTCCCTGCTTTCGAGAGCTCACTCTTCACTCCCGGCGAGCCGTCTACGCCATATATCAGGATATCGTTTCTGCCCGCTTCTTCCACGGCCTCCAGCACTCCGAGCGCCACCTGGTCATTTCCGCACATGACAGCGTCTATCTCCGGTTTTTCTGCCAGTATGCGCTTCATTTCACTTTTGGCATTCTCTTTTTTTCCCTGGACATCCGCTCTTGCCAGCACCTCAAAACCGCCGTTGGCAATCGCCTCCTCAAAGCCTGTTATTCTCTCATTAATTGAATTCATGGACGGACACTCCAGAATGACAATCCTGCCCCCGTCCGGACGCTGCTTCATCAGGTCCTCACCGCACAGAAACCCGGCGTTTTTATTATCGGAACCAACATAAGCGTCTATCAAATCTGTATCCTTTACCTGTGTATCTATATTAATCACCGGTATATCAGCCTCTTTCAGCGCTTCCAAAGCCGGCGTGATCTTCTCCCAGTCTACCGGGCACAAAAAGACCGCATCCACACCCTGCTCAATCATTTCCTGAATCTGCTCAATCTGTACATTTACATCTGTGCCGGGATCCTTGACTGTCAGGTGATACTCCTGTTCGGACAGCGCGGTTTCAATGGACATCTTTAAGGTGTCAAAATAGGGGTTCCCCATATCAATACAGCTGTAACCAAATGTATAGCCAGTCTCCTCTTCCCCCTCGTCTTCACCTTCTTCTGTCTCTGTATCCTGTACGGCATTATCTTCAGGCGTACCCACATTCTTTTTACATCCTGCCAGCAGCAAACACGCCGTCAGGACAATGAGTAATACGCTCAGTAACTTTTTTTTCATTCAATACCCTCCTGTTCAGCAAAATTTAAGAACCTTCTTCCATTCTATCGTGTTTCTCCCCAATGTCAATAGGAAGTTACTGATCAGACCGTGCCGTGCCCCCCGCTGCACGGCATCGGAGCCGCTGAAGTGATGGTCTCAGGGCATCTGCCCCTCGCCTTAGGCGACTTTAAATGGGCAGATGCCGTTACTGTGCACGCCCGTAGGGTGTGCACAGTAACAATAGGAAGTTACTGATCATACCAGCTCTTGTTTTTCCCTTGCTTTTTATCCTTCTTTTTGTTAGAGTTAAGTTATCAATGAAAAAAGGAGACCATTTATGAACGAAAACGAATCACTTACTGTAACACTGACACTCGATAATGACGAAGAGCTGGAGTGTGCCGTCCTCACGATTTATGAGGTGGAAGGCCAGGAATACATTGCCCTGCTTCCGCTCGACGAGGAAGGCAGCAACGACGAAGGACAGGTTTATCTCTACCGCTTCTCAGAACCAGTGGAGGGACAGCCTGAACTGGAAAACATTGAAGACGACGATGAGTATGAACGTGCTGCAGATAAGTTTGATGAATGGCTGGATTCCCAGGAATTTGAAGATTTGGACCTGGATGAAGACCTGGATTCGGACGAGGATTAAAGCTTTGCATCCTCAAGAAGTTCCTCGACAAAACGGGAAGGTGAAACATCCTTTCCGTTTTTTTTCTTTACATATACAATTTTCAGCTGCTCTTTTGCCCTGGTCATGGCCACATAAAACAGCCTGCGTTCTTCTTCCGTCCCCTGTTCCTTCAAAGCTTTTTTATAAGGGATCTGCCCTTCATTCGCCTCGATGATATAAACCGTATCAAACTCCAGACCCTTCGCAGCATGCATGGTCATCAGCCGGACGCCCTCCTGCTGTCTTTCCCTGCTGCTCTCCCGCATTTTCAAAGCCCTGGTATATTCCTCCACATGCTCAAACCATTCCTTCATAGATGCAAAAGGCTTAGCCGCCTCTTCCAATTCTGCCAGCACCTCGAACAAATCCCCTGCCTGCATTCTTCTGGATGAGGCATATTCCCGCAGAAAATCATCGTAACCGATCCTTTTTCTCAGATACTGGAGGGCGGCATAAGGGGCCATCTTAGCCAGCATTTTCAGATCCCATTCGAACTGGTCTATTCTGTCCTGCATCCATTCCTTGTCGCAGTAAAACTTTCTCAAATCCTCAAAAGATGCCTCCCTGCCGGATAAGCTTTCTCTGGAAATATACCGCTTGGGGCGGTTCATAATCTGCAGAAAATCCTGGCGGGTGCGGCTCCCCGATGCCATCCGGAAATATGCCATAATATCTTTTGCTATAAAGTGGCTGTAAATGTTTGGCATATGTTCCTTCATCTGAAAGGATATTTTGTGTTCTATCAGCTGCTCCACGAGAGGCCGGGCATCCGTATGGATCCGGAACAGTACCGCAATGTCTTCCGGCCGTACGCCTTCGCGGATCCGTTCCCGGATCTCCTCCAGCACATATCCGCCCTCCTCCGTCGGATCCCGCACCTCCTGCACGTGTAGGCATGCTCCCCTGGGTTTCTGTGCACGTATTTTCTTCTGAAACCGGATCTCATTATGACCGATCACCTTCAGAGCATTCTCTACGATATTGGAAGTGGACCGGTAATTGATATCCAGCAATAGCTGTTTCGCCTCCGGATAGTCCTCTGTGAACCGGAACATCAGGCGTGAATCAGCCCCGCGAAACCCGTATATCGCCTGATCATCATCCCCCACGGCAAACAGATTGCTCTGTGGTTCTGCCAGCATCCTGATTACATCATACTGGATCTGATTGATGTCCTGAAACTCATCAATCAGTATATAATGAAACTTCTCCTGCCACATTTTCAGGATATCCGGCCTGGACCGGAATAATTCATAGCAAAGCACAAGCATATCGTCAAAATCGATTTTTTTTGCGGTTTTCCGCTGTGTCTCGTATTCCCTGTATATATTTCTGAAAGCGTCCGGCGCGCACTTTACGGATCTGTATTCTTCTATGTCCATTCTGTTATTTTTCACAATACCGATCTCAGTCACGATCTCCTGCAGGAAATCTTCCTCATCAAAAATCTCGATATCCTGCCTGTTCACAACCTGCCTCACGATCTGATACTTTTCTTCCTCTGAGAGAATATTCTGAGGGCCGAAATGATATGCCCATTTCAGAATACCATAATAGATCCCGTGGAAGGTCCCCACGGTCACCGGCAGGCCTTTATTTCCCATCAGCTGTTGAAAACGGGACTTCATCTCAGCTGCTGCATACTTGGTAAAAGTAATGACCAGAATTTCTTCTGGCCTTACTTTTCGCTCCTCAATCAGGTATTTCATTCGGTTTACAATCGTCAGGGTCTTCCCGGATCCGGGACCTGCAAGGACAAGACATGGGCCCGCCCCATGAGTGACTGCATCTGACTGAGCCCTACTAAAACTCATACGTACCTCTTTCTACTTACTGACGTTCAGAAATGTGAACCGTCAGCTTAACTTTTCAATTGCAATTCTAATTCGTCTGAGAGACTCTTCTTTTCCGATAATCTCCATGATCTCGGTAGCGCCCCCCGGTGTATTCTGCTTTCCTGAGACAGCGGTTCTCACCGGCCACATCACATAACCGTTCTTACAGCCCTTCTCTGCCACATAGCCCTTCAGCATCTCAAACAGCGCATCATTGCTGTAATCTTCCTGTTTTTCCAACAGCGGAAGCAACTCGGTAAGTACTTCCAGGGAGGACTCTTCATTCGTCTTCATCTTCTTATGCGTATACATTGCTGTATCATAATCCGGAAGCTCCTCAAAAAAGTCTACCTGTTCACGGATATCCGGGAATATCTCGATCCTTGTCTTAATCAGTGAAGCAATCTTCTTCAGATCGTAATCTTTTGTAATACATTCTCTGAGATAGGGTTCTGCCATCTCATAAAATGTATCAAATTCCATGGCTTTTAAGTATTCTCCGTTCATCCATCTTAACTTTACCGGATCAAACACCGCCGGTGATTTATTCATCCTGCGGTAATCAAAAGCCTCCACCAGGCCTTCCAGGGAAAAAATCTCCTGTGTATCGGCCGGGCTCCAGCCAAGCAGCGCCACAAAGTTTACAACGGCTTCGGATACAAACCCCTGCTCGATCAGGTCTTCATAGGAAGAATGTCCGCTGCGTTTGCTCAGTTTCTTGTGGTTCTCATCGGTAATCAGAGGACAGTGCACATAAACCGGCACATCCCATCCGAAAGCCTCATACAGCCGGTTATATTTGGGAGCGGAGGAAAGGTATTCATTTCCCCTGACAACATGCGTGATTTCCATCAGGTGGTCATCAACAACATTTGCAAAATTGTACGTCGGAAAACCATCAGATTTGATCAGAATCATATCGTCCAGCTCGTTATTCGGCACCGTAATATCTCCGTATATCTCATCATGGAAGGTGGTTGTCCCTTCGTTGGGCACATTCAGACGGATAACCCACGGCGTACCCGCAGCCAGGTTTGCCTCCACCTCCTCTTTGGAAAGTCCCAGACAGTGCTTGTCATATACGACAATGTCTGTTCCATCCTCCGACACGGATGTCTTAAGGGATTCCAGCCTTTCTTTATCACAAAAGCAATAGTAAGCGTCTCCCTGCTCAACCAGCTGTTTTGCATACTTCAAGTACAATCCGGAAGCATTCCTCTCGCTCTGCACATAAGGCCCGAATCCGCCGTCCTTATCCGGCCCCTCGTCATGAATCAGGCCTGTTTTCTCCAGGGTACGGTATATGATATCCAGAGCGCCTTCCACAAAACGCTCCTGATCCGTATCCTCCACACGGAGAATAAAGTCGCCGCCTTCGTGTTTTGCGATCAGATATGCATACAATGCTGTCCGCAGGTTACCTACATGCATCCTCCCTGTCGGGCTGGGTGCAAACCTTGTTCTTACTTTACTCATGTTCTCTCTTCTCCAATTCATGTTCTTTATTCCATTTGTTCTGGTATGCTGTTACCAGTTTTTCAAGGGCATCATCCACTCTGCTGTAGACAAGCACGTCTGCAAGCTTATCGGAATAATGCTCTTCGTTCGTAATCAGGATCAGCTTATCTCCATTATAATACTGGATCAGCTGATGGCAGAGCGACGCATGGAGGCTTGTTCCGAGTACAAGCAGTACATCCGCTTTCTGGATCTCCACCGCTGCTTTTGTAACAATCCCATTATCCACCATCTCTCCATAAAGGCAGATCTTAGGGCGTATCGTATTCTTGCAGTCCTCGCACAAGGGCACGCCTTTTGACTGTATCATGTACTCAATGGGATATTTTTTCCCGCAATGGGGACAGAAATTATCATAGATACTTCCATGAAGATTAATCACATTCCTGCATCCGGCCCTTTCAAGAAGTCCAAACAGTCTTTTTGTAATCTCGCAGTGAACAAGGCCGTATTCCTCCATCTTTTGCAGATTTAAAAAGCCCTTTCCAGGCGGAATCGCTGCAGCCGCAAGCATCTCGGTCCTGTAAAACTCAAAGAAAACTTCTTTCCTTGTGGCATAAAATGCACTGCTCAAAATCTCCTCGGCAGAATACCCATACTTTTGTTCAATCTCGTAAGACTCTTCTCCATCACGTACTCCGGGGTAACCATTCTCAAGAAACATCTCTTTCCCACTTATCGCTACGGTATACTTGCTTTCTTCCAGTAGTTGCAAAATGTTCTTACTACGCATATTCATCCCGCCCTTTCTTCTAGCATGAACAGTCTGTTGCAGGTTATGTTGTTAATTTCATTATAAAACAAGTCCCTGTATTGTTCAATAAACAAAAAAGGCGAATTTTGGTATTTTTATACTTTCTTAAACCGCACTTTAAATACGGTGTCCATGATAAAGATAGCGAGGGCAATGACACCGGCAATCTCAAGTGTCTGGATCAGATAATAACTGCTTTTGGCGCTGTCGTTGGCTATGATATAATACACAATCCGGTACATCCCCGCCCCGGGTACAGTCGGCAGGATCCCTGCAATCAGGAAGATCGTAACCGGTGCCTTAAACACCCGTGCAAAGGTATGCGATGTAAGCGCAATCGCCAGCGCGGAAAAAAATGAGGAAAGTACCACATCCAACCCCGACTGGATGCTGAACAGATACACAAAACCTCCGATTGCCCCGGCGATTCCCGCATGGAGCAGATATCTGCGCGGCGTCTCCAGCAGTACGGCAAACCCTGCCACAGCCACAAAGGAACCTATGACTCCAAATATCAGCTTCATAAACTGCCACCTCCCGGATACATTAGCCCCGTCAGAGCCATTGCGGCCCCTACTCCCAGCGCTACAGCCGCCGCCTTGAGAAATGCCTCCAGTATCCTGGCTCCGCCGGAAATGTAATCCCCCTGCAGGGTATCCCTCACCGCATTTGTAATCGCAACACCAGGCACCATTGGCATAATCGCGCTGATAATGACAATATCCTCATCCAGCCCCGGGCAGAATCTTTTCAAAAACGCCGCCGCAACAGCCAGTCCGAAGGAGGACAGCGTGTCCAGTATAAAGCCGTTAATCTGCAGGCGTTTTCCCACAGTCACCACCAATGCAAGCACTGCTCCTACGAAAGCGGCAGCAGCAGTTTCCAGGATACCGCCACCAAACAGCGGGGCAAATCCCGCGGGGACGAGCACAGTTGCCAGATTATAAATCCAGACAGGGTACTGCTTTCCGCCGATGTTCTTCAGCTCATCATAAGCCATTTCCAGAGTCAGCTCCCCCGCACAGTATTTTCGTGATATCTCATTCACCCTCATAATCCGGTTCAGATTCGTTCCCCGTTTCTGTACTCTTTTAATCACCGTAATCGGCTCCATATCCGGGTTGCCGATTGTGGCTACAATACCGGTCATCATCACACTGGCCTCAACCGTCTCTGTGTCAGCCGTGCGCAGAATATGATTGATGGTATCCTCCACCCTGTACGTCTCGGCCCCGCTGCGCAGCATCATCTCACCGGCCAGGACCGCCGTATTCATCACAAGCTTATAATCCATCCATTTTCCCGCCTTTGTCCCGGGTGTGCCGGGCATACTGATTTTTTATTCTCCGTTACATATAGTCTGCACAAATCCTTAAACATTTTAACACATTTTTAGAATAAATCCACCTTTTCCGCGGAAAATTTCAGGCGGTCCTAATCTGTTGCGAAAAGTCCTCAGAGGAAATCTCTTTTTAACGTATTGTCACACCCAATTCTGCAAAAACATTCTGGTAATGCTCCAGGTGCTCCCTTGGCGCCATAATCGTAATTCCATTTCCGCCGTTCCCGCCAAACACATTGCTGCCCACTTCTACAGCACCACATTTCATCATATCTATCTTGGTCAGATTGGTGTTTAAAAACGAATAATCTTCCAGCCTTGTCACATTGGACGGAAGCGAATATATACCGATTCTTCCACGCGGGAATGCAAGAAGTGTTGTCATGCTGCTGTCAAACAGCATACCGTCCTGCCATGTATAATTTGCATTGGGTTCCGTCAGCTGAATCCAGCCAAGGTCCGTCAGTTCACTCAGAACACCTGGTTCGATATTTACAATATTCGGAGGAATAAAAAGTTCATAGATCTCCGCGCCTACCCCTTCAAAGGTCCCCCTTGCAATTCCTGAACATCCTTCTGCGGGAAGCACAAGGCGGCCTTCATTTACGATACCCGCAGAGGGATCGTAAGCACAGAGCATACCATCCGCATTTACCGTAAAACCTGCCGGCTGTTCAATCGCCGGTTCATCCGAACCGTCGGTTGGATCATCATTCTCTCCCGGAATGTCGGGTGCCTCCACATCCGGAGTATCCGGAACTATCACATCCGGCGGAGCTGCCGGGTCATCATCCACCGGCGGATTATCCGGAACAATCGGCGTATCCGGTACAATTGGTACATCTGGTACGATCGGATTATCCGGTGTGATGGGTGTATCCGGAACTGAGGGTTTATCATTAACTGCAGGAATATCCGGAATCACCGGCGGGGTCACATTTCCCGTCGGTGATTCCGGGATATGTACTCCCGTGAAATTGAGATTTGGGACCTCTGTCTCTGATATTCCACCAATAGCCGGTATTTCTATGCCCATCAAAAAGAAGTCCGAAAGCAGGTCTGTCTGCTCCGCCTCCGGCTGCACTGTCATCGACTTCACTCTTTTGTTTTCTTTCAACATTTTATTAATATTTGTCTTTACCGGTATTCGGTTCAACGCATTGCCGAAAATATCCAAGGTGCCGGCTCCCTCGCTGTTTGCCCCATATGTCAGCAGCTCTTTTCCCTCATATTTTCCGTAAATCAACCGATATGCGGCGTCCGACTCCGTAAATTCCAAAGCAGGGAGTTCACAGACAAGCCCTGCAGCCAGCATAATTACCATCAGTATCCCTATGATGCGCGATTCCCTTCTTCGCGCAACACCACTCTCAAAAATTCTAATACAACATTCCATTTTCAGTTTACCTGCACCTTTCTTTCTCAACCACAAATAATACTCACACAAATATAAATTTTACATAAGAAAAAGGAACGCCGCAATCTTTCGCAACATTCCTTTGCATTTTCTTAATGTTACCAGCTGCCTCCTCCGCCGCCGCCGAAACCTCCGCCGGAAAAACCTCCGCCGCCAAAGCCTCCGCCGCCAAAACTGCCTCCGGAACCTCCGGACTGTACCGGTTTGGATACGGTCAGCGTGGATGCCGTTTTATTCAGGCTGCTCATCATGAGTCTGTTAAACATATAGTAATCGAAAAATGAATAGCTGTGATATGGAGAGAACCATTCAGGAGCCGGTACTGAAAGGCCTTTCAGTTTTTTAGCAAAAACGTCGGAAAGACCAAACACATAAGCATAAGGAATAATATGATAGAACCACTCCGGGTTCGTTTTTGCAAGTTCATTCATGCGCTCCAGTTCGGCCGTTTCTATAAAATCACGAAGCCCGGCAAGTCTTCCCATCCATTCTATACACTGGGATGTCCGTCTCTTCATAAATCCTGCCAGCCCGATCATCACTCCGGTGGCCGCCAGAACAGGAACCAGCACCCATATATAATTAAAGACTTCATATTGGAATACACGCATAACATAACTGCCCGCATACACTGCGGTAGATAAAAAACAGACCGCCAGTGTGCCTCCCGCCGTCAGTTTGCGGGAAGTATCTGTTCTGGCATACCATGTATCAATATCCCCACAGAAAACCAGCGTGCCAACCAGCAGCATAATCCACAGCAGCACCTGGACAAAGATCCTGCCGCCGCTTGTATAAGAATAGATACTTGTGAGCAGCATAAACCAGGCCAAAGGCAGCGTACAGCATACGATCGCCGCTGTCCTGGCAATTTTAGATTCTCTGGTATATATCATATCCTGGCCCTGCTTTTGAAAATAATTCTTCAGCTGTTTTTTCGCCATCTCCAGTGTGCCTGAAAACTTATACTGGAGATCGCTGATTTTACGGATTTCTCTGTATTCAAACAGTTTATTAAAAATGCAGAACTGATAGCTGGGCGCATCCTCAGGAAGCTCCTTCAGCTTGAACAGACTGAGCCCATGGTCCGGCATTTCTTTAATGCTCAGAAATCCTTTGTCCGCCCAGTATATTATCAGGGAAAGCAGGTCTTTATCTTCTACACTGCCGTCAATAATATACCCCACGGCGGCACTGTCCAGATTGTCGGGAGGCTGATACTGAATCGAAGGGATAATCGGTTCGTCCCTTCCGAATCTCACAAAAAGAAAAACAATCAGCAGCAAAAGTATCACGGCCGGCAATAACAGCAGCCATGGCAGGAAAATAAGCTGCCCGACACCTGTGAAATACCCCGCTTCCATGGGCGCAAAGAACGTAATTCCCTCCCCCAGTTCTAAATCCTTTTTCAAAATGCCTGTGACCGTATTCCCCTTCCAGGATAGATCCAGAATTGCTGCAGCGTTCTTATTCTCCCCATGGGTTCCGTAATAAAACTCCAGAATATCGTGAGGAAATTCTTTTGGAAATGTGATAGTAAATCTGCTTCCGGCAGGAATACTGTTCTGCCATTGAGTCGGAAACACGTTATAATAGGCGTTCTGATACGCATTCTCCTGAAAGCGCGGTGTCACTGTATAAGAAAACCGGTATTCTTTCCGTCCGGTCAGATATGCATCCTCCGAACCAAAACGGATTACCTTAGATCCGCTTTCAGAATCAACTTCCGTTTCCTCCCCGGATTCCAGCTCTGTCATCCGGGCATTATAGGGCACCCCCTGAAAGTTCCCGCCGACTTTAGTTAATACGCTTCCCTTCACCGGAATATAACGGTAGATGCCATGCCGGGGCGTCAGAAAGTCAACTCCGATCTGCTCTGTCACTTTATAGGACTGGTTCTCCCCCACCTCGATGTCTGTGTTAAAATATTGCGTAGTCATATTCCGGTCTTCTTTTAGCTCTACCTCAGGGTTTACAACTCTTTCCACAATCCCTGAACCAAACATAAAAAACACCCATACAACAGCCCATATAATGATAGCGGCGGTTCTTCCGCTAAATTTCTTCATATTGGCATCCCCCTGCTAGAAAGTCACTTTCACATTCTCACGCTCACCGCTGTCATTCACTTCATACAGAGGCTTTCTCTGAAATCCGAAGATACCGGCAATAATATTGCCCGGGAACATCTCTGTCTTGGTATTAAAACGATTCACTACGCCATTATAATATCTTCTGGAACCGGCAATCTCCTCCTCAATCCGCTGAAGCTGATCCTGAAGCTGCAGAAAATTCTGATTTGCCTTCAGGTCAGGATATGCCTCAGATACTGCAAATAAAGACTTTAAAGTGCCGCTTAGAATGTTGTCGTTTGCAATCCGCTCCTCCGCCGTTGATGCATTCATCGCTGCATTGCGCGCGGAAATCACTTTTTCCAGCGTCTGCGACTCATGCTTTGCGTATCCTTTCACCGTCTCCACATAGTTTGGAATCAGATCGTATCTTTTCTTCAAAGACACATCCATTGCAGAAAATGCTTCCTCTGTCTTGTTCCTTAGCTTAATAAACCCATTGTAAGAGCCTGCAAGCCAAATAATCAAAATCACTATAATTGCTAATATAATCCATATTGCCATAAACACGGCCTCCTTTATTTATCCCTGAATTTACTATTTCCAATTATAAGACAGTTTCATACTTTCGTCTATAAAATTTCTGAAATTCAGGACTCTATTCCCGCATCCAGCGTAACTGTTCCTGCATGCCCGGACTGTCGTCATCCAGCCCCCTCCTCTTCACACGGCATGTAAACCGGATAACCGCACATGTGTCTTACTGCCCATTCGTACAGTTCGCCGCGTCAATTGCAATAACAAGAAGCAGCCCCGTAAGTTCATCCGCCGGATTTGCAAAGTCGAGCACGTAGGTATCTCCCCAATGCATAAACTCCTTAGTGATATGCACCACCGAACCGCGGCCGTCGCAGACATCATATTCCCATCCAAGAAAATCTCCTTCCACATGCCAGCCCTTAAAATCCACTTCATATCTCGGGCGGAAAAATGTAAACTTTTTCTGGATTTCTCCCAGTACCACACCGTTCATTTCGATTTCAAACTGCGGCATCAGAGTCATCAGCTTCTGACGGATGGCGCCGACTTCCCTCTGCCGCCAATCATACACATGAATCAGATGACCCAGCGTAAAAAACTCAGCCTTCACAAAATATTTTGCCGCCCCGCCCTCATCATATACATCGTAAGAATCAGTCCAGGAAAACACCCTCTGTTTAATAAGTAAACGCATCTCCGCTCTCCTTCCAAATGTTAAATTAATAACACTTTCATCTATCATACCACAGCCCACATAAAAAAACACCCCTTCAAAGCTAAATGAACAAGCTTTAGGCTTGTGAATGTATCCATCCTTTTACATTCCACCAACCGAATTCATCCACTGCCGCCACTAGTTTCCCACCCCGTGGACGAGCCTCTCCTTCCGCCCGGATGCACCAGCTGAAAAACCGGGAAGCCTGCCCCAGGCCGGGAGCATCTATGCCATTTTAAAAGTCCTATAGTAAACGTTAGAGGCCCTTAAGAAAAAAACATAGCAAATGGCGGGCAGAATTTGACGTATCACGTCAAATTCTGAAGCGGCCTAAGACCCGAAATTATCAAATTTCGGGTTGCATGCCGCTGAACCGCCATTTGCTATGTTTTTTTTCTTTAGGGCCACTTACGTTAACGGAGCGGATTTTTAAAATGGCATAGATGCTCCCGGCCTGGGGCAGGCTTCCCGGTTTTTCAGCGTCCCCCACGCGAAAATCCCCCGCCCACCAAAAACCTAAACATTAATTTCTGCTTTTACGCCCAAAATGTCTTTATTTTCCTCCAGCAGAGGCCTGATTACATTTTTAAGGTAAGCCTCAACCTGTTCTTTTGCCCGTCCTACATACTTGGAGGGATCCATGGTCTCCTGCAGATCTTCCAGGCTCATATTGAAGGCTTCGTCCTGTGCGATCAGTTCCAAAAGATTATTATCCAGCCCTTTTTCCTTTACATTCCGGCCTGCTTCCATGGAGAGCTCGCGGATGCGCTCATGCAGTTCCTGTCTGTCTCCCCCCGCCTTCACAGCATCCATCATAATGTTTTCCGTTGCCATAAATGGCAGCTCTGACATCAGACGTTTTTCGATTACTTTTGGGTATACAACCAATCCGTCCACAACGTTCAGGCACAAATCCAGAATGCCGTCAATTGCCAGAAATCCTTCTGGTATGCTCAGGCGCTTATTGGCAGAGTCATCCAGTGTTCTTTCGAACCACTGTGTCGCCGATGTAATAGCCGGATTTAACGCGTCTATCATTACATATCTGGAAAGGGACGCAATCCGCTCGCTTCTCATCGGGTTTCTTTTATATGCCATAGCAGAGGAGCCGATCTGGGTCTTCTCAAAGGGTTCTTCCACCTCTTTCAGGTGCTGCAGAAGGCGGATATCGTTAGAGAACTTGTGCGCGCTGGCGGCAATGCCAGCTAATACATTCAAAACCCTTGTATCCACTTTTCTGGAATAAGTCTGCCCGGATACCGGATAACAGGCCCCAAATCCCATCTTTTCCGCAATCATAGGATCGATCTTGTCAATGGTCTCCTGATCCCCGTCAAAGAGCTCCAGAAAGCTTGCCTGGGTTCCTGTGGTTCCCTTGGATCCCAACAGTTTCAGGCTGCCAAGGACATAATCCAAATCCTCCAGATCCATTTCAAACTCCTGCATCCAGAGCGTCGCCCTCTTGCCGACTGTGGAAGGCTGTGCAGGCTGAAAATGGGTAAATGCAAGCGTAGGCTGTGCCTTGTACTCGTCGGCAAACCTGGAAAGTTCCGCGAGCACATTGACCAGCTTCGTCCTCACCAGCCTCAGTGCCTCCGCCATTACGATGATATCGGTATTATCTCCCACATAACAGGATGTGGCGCCAAGGTGAATAATGCCTTTTGCTTTAGGGCACTGTACACCATAGGCGTACACATGGGACATCACGTCATGGCGCACGACCTTTTCTCTTTCCTTAGCCACATCATAGTTGATATCTTCCGCATGGGCCTTTAATTCCTCAATCTGCTCATCTGTGATATTCAGACCCAGTTCCTTTTCCGTCTCGGCCAGGGCAATCCAGAGCCTTCTCCATGTTCTGAACTTCTTATCGGGTGAAAATATATACTGCATCTCTTTACTCGCATAACGCTCAGAAAGAGGGCTGACATAACGGTCCGTACTCATAAATCTAATCTCCTATTCTTATATATAATAAATGACTGTCAATTCCCCGGTAATTGTATAAACCTGGGATTTCTGCTTCCTATCCATAAAAACGGAAAGCAGGCATCCTACCTGGTCCCCTGCTCAAATGCCTGGCTGATATCCCCGTCCGGCACCTCCATGGGATATTTTCCGGTAAAACATGCATCGCAGTAACCCAGATCTCCCACCATATTTTTCAGCTTACTGACCTCCATGTACCCCAGAGAATCCGCCCCTATCATCTTCCGGATCTGTTCCGGTGTATGGGAATGCGCTATAAGCTGTTCATTGGACGGTACATCGGTTCCAAAATAGCACGGATACAAAAACGGCGGTGAACTGATTCTGACATGAACTTCGGTGGCTCCCGCTGCTTTTAGCATCCGAATGATATTAGCACAGGTTGTTCCCCGCACAATCGAATCATCCACCATGATGATCCTTTTGCCTTTTACCACCTCGGGTATGACATTCAGCTTGATCTTCACGCTGGATTCCCTTTCGCTCTGGCTCGGCTTAATAAACGTCCTTCCCACATAGCTGTTCTTATGGAAGGCCATCCCATAGGGGATGCCCGACTGTTCCGAATATCCCTTTGCCGCAACCAGCCCGGAATCCGGCACGCCAACTACCAGATCCGCCTCCACGGGGTATGATTCCGCCAGTGCCCTGCCTGCGGTAATCCTGGAATGATAGACATTTATCCCGTCCAGAGTACTATCTGTCCGCGCAAAATAAATATACTCAAAAATGCAGCGGGCCTGTCCCGCAGACGGCACAGCCATGCTCGTATCGGATGCGATTCCTTCTTTAGTGATCGTAACAATCTCCCCGGGAAGTACATCACGTACAAACGCCGCGTCCACTGCCGCAATAGCACAACTCTCCGAAGCCAGAAAGTACGTATTATCCCTTTTTCCAATACACAACGGCTTCAGTCCCAGAGGATCCCTGGCTCCAATCATCTTGCGCGGGCTGCTCACTACAAGGGCATACGCCCCCTTTATCTTCTTCATCGCATTTTTCACCGCGTCCTCCGCCCTGCTTACATTCAGGCGTTCCCTCGCGATGTGATATGCAATCACTTCCGAATCGATGGTAGTCTGGAAAATAGCTCCCGTATATTCCAGCTCTTTTCTCAAATCAATGGCATTGACCAGATTGCCGTTATGGGCAATGGCCAGTGTCCCTTTCACGTAATTGATAACGAGCGGCTGTGCATTCTCCACCCGGGTTCCCCCTGCCGTGGAATAGCGCACGTGTCCGACCCCCAGATTCCCCTTCAAATCATGCAGGGATTCCTCATCGAACACATCGTTCACAAGCCCCAGGCCCTTTTTTGATAAAACCTTTCGCTGTCCATATGTGTCAGTTACCGCAATACCACAGCTTTCCTGTCCTCTGTGCTGCAGTGCAAAAAGGCCATAATATACGGATGGCGCCACATTGCCGCCATCCATATCATATGCACCAAAAACTCCACATTCTTCCCCCAAGCCTGTCATAACTTTATCAATTCTGCTCATGAATGTCTCCTATTTATTTGATGCCGATTCTCTTAAATACTTCCTGATATGCGTCCTCTACATTGCCCATATCTCTGCGGAAACGGTCTTTGTCCAATTTCTCGTGTGTCTCCTTGTCCCACAGCCTGCATGTATCCGGTGACACTTCATCCGCAAGGATAATATCCCCATGGAATCTGCCGAATTCAATCTTAAAGTCGATCAGCTCAATCCCCGCGTCATCAAAGAACTTTTTCATAACGTCATTAACCTTAAAGGTATATTCCGTAATTTTATCAATCTCTTCTCTCGTTGCAGCCCCAATCGCAATTGCAAAATAATCATTGATCATAGGGTCGCCCAGATCATCATCTTTATAACTGAACTCCAAAGTCGGTGCTAATAATTTTCTGCCTTCTTCGATCCCAAGCTTCTTGGAAAAGCTGCCCGCAGCCACATTACGCACAATCACTTCCAGAGGAACGATCTCCACCTTCTTCACTGCAGTCTCTCTGTCACTCAGTTCCTTTACATAGTGTGTCGGCACGCCTTCCTTTTCCAGCACCTGGAAGATATAGTTGGTCATGCGGTTATTAATAACGCCCTTCCCAACAATCGTCCCCTTCTTCTCACCATTAAATGCGGTGGCATCGTCTTTATAATCTACAATTACGATATCCGGGTCATCAGTAGCAAATACCTTTTTTGCTTTTCCTTCGTAAAGCTGTTCTAATTTTTTCATACGTTCACACCTGTCCTTTTTCGATTTTTCATACATAAAGTAGTAAGGCTGTCTTTCTAAAAGAAATACAAAGTCTCGCATGATGATTATAATACAAGGGGGACGGAAAATCAATATGGGATTTGGAGGACGGGAAATCGTCCCGGGATGGGATGGGGACGCTTAATGACAGGGATGCCGGGGTGGGACTGGGGCTGTATATGCCGGTGCGTAATGCACCCGTGCTGCTAAGCGCTTCTAGTACAACCACTGCCGGATAGGCGGGTACGCGGAACACATTACGGGAAATCTGATGATTTCCCGCGCTGAGTTCCTCAAAAACTTGATTCGGTGATCAAGTTTTTCCCCGCCTATCCGGCAGTGGTTGTCCAAGAAGCGCTAAGCGCACTCCAGCATTTCGCACCGGCATATACAGCCCCAGTCCCACCCCGGCATCCCTGTCATAAAGCTGGCTCATCCAGCCGGTAATAAAAGCCCGTTCCCCGGTTGGTGTCCCGAACCGGAGTAACGGACGTGTGTCGACTATGTGTATGATGTTCACATGCTTATTATTTATAGTAAATATTGAACTTTTCGCAAAAAACTGATGCAAATCACCTTTCCCCTCAAAAACGATCCTCGCAGCCATTCCACATCCGCAGCCCCCGTTTTAGGATCCCCAACCGGGGAACGAGATCTTCTCTGCCGACTGGATGAGTCCAGCTTACCGCGAGCCGGGACGTGCTGCCAAAAGTGCCTATCCTGTTGGAAATACATATTAGCGAGCCTAGCAGCAGTTAGCGGAAATCCGCAAAACCAGACAGAAAAAAGCTGCTCCCGAAGCAGCTTTTTAGAACACCTGAGGCGCTTAATCATCAGATTAAGCGGTGAATGTGTTCGGTTCTGTCTGGTTTTGCGGATTTCCGCTTACTGCTGCTTGGCGCAGCGGGCTGTATTTTCAACAGGATAGGCACTTTTGGCAGCACGTCCCGGCTCGCGGTAAGCGGCCCCCCCCTCCCCGTCCGCTCCCGAGGCTAAAGCTCGTGAGCTATATTCAGTTTCTGGAGAGTTTCCCCAGGAATTCTTTCATTCGTGTGTTATCGGACCCAAAGACTTCTTCCGGGGTTCCCTGTTCCGCGATAATGCCCTTATCCATAAAGATGATATGGTCGGCCACATGTTTGGCAAAATTCATTTCGTGGGTAACGATCACCATGGTCATGTGCTCTGCTGCCAGATCTTTGATTACTTTCAGGATCTCTCCCGTCAGCTCAGGATCCAGCGCCGAGGTGGGCTCATCGAAGAAAAGGATTTTGGGGTTCATAGCCAGGGCCCTGGCTATGGAAACTCTCTGCTGCTGACCGCCTGAGAGCTGGTACGGGTATGCATTTTCCTTATCCTCCAGGCCCATTTTTTTCAGAAGTACGCGCGCTTCCTTAAAGACCTCCTCTTTTTCCCGTTTCTGCACTTTGATCGGGGCATCCGTGATGTTCCTCATGACTGAAAAATGGGGAAAAAGATTGAAATTCTGGAATACCAGGCCATATTCTCCTTCGTAATGGATCTCTCCCGCATCCGGAGTTTCCAGGTTCGTCGCACAACGAAGCAGAGTGGACTTTCCGGAGCCGGATGGGCCGATAATTGCCAGGACCTGTCCTTCGTCTACCTTCAGGGAAATGTCCTGCAGTACTTCAAGGTCATCAAAGTGTTTTTTGATATGTTTCATTTCTAACAGACTCATGACATTCCCTCCTATTTATAATAATTTAGCTTCTTCTCGATAAATTCCATGAAAACAGCCACGATCAGGTTAAACACATAGTAGAATATACCCGCAGCCACCAAAGGAATTATGGAGGTCTGGGCAGCCGCTATCTGTTTTGCGGTCGTAAACATTTCCGCATAGGCAATGGCAAATGCAAGGGACGTATCTTTTACAAGCGTAATCACTTCATTTGTCACCGACGGCAGAATTCTTTTGATAACCTGGGGGAAAATGATGCGGAAGAAAGTCTGCACCCGGTTATATCCCAGCAGCTTTGCCGCCTCGTATTGTCCGACCGGCATTGATTCGATGCCCCCGCGGTATATCTCTGCAAAGTATGCGGCATAGTTGACCGCAAATGCAATCAATACCGCACTCAGCCTGTAAGACGCCGTGATCCGGATTCCGAATATGTAGTACGGCCCGAAATAAACCACCATCAGCTGCAGCATGAGCGGTGTCCCGCGCATAATAGAAATATATACTTTCGTTATCCACTGAATGATTTTGATTTTTGACATTCTTCCGAATGACACAAGCAAACCTAACGGCAGTGAAAACAAAAGAGTTGCAAAAAATATCCCTATTGTCCCTAACATGCCCCCTGATAACTGGCTGATCATTGCCATAAAACTTATCTTCATCTTCCTGACCTCCGGGTAGTAAAAAGGCCAGATGGTAATTCTGACCTTTTTCATTCTTACTTTTTAATTTTATTTGCCTAAGCAGACAGCGTCTTCAACGCCCCACTTTTTAGCGATTGTCATGAATGTTCCATCCTCTGACATCTCATTCAGCGTTTTCTGAACCTGATCCCTAAGCTTCTCATTTCCCTTTTTAAATCCGACTGCATACTGCTCAGTGGAAATCGTCTCGTCCAGGGTTATGTATCCGCCTCCGCGGGATTCGATCTGATACTTTGCAACACCTACGTCCATTGCTACTGCTTCTGCAGCGCCTGCTTCCAGATCCATAAATGCCGTATTATAATCCGGTACCTGTGTCAGCTGACTGAAAGTTCCAGCCAATTCTTTCTGGTCTCCCTCCAGAGCTGCCAGTGCAGATGAATCAGCCTGTACTTCCACGATTTTCCCTGCCAGATCCTCCAGTGTTTTGATTCCGGAATCTTCGGCAACTACTACTACCTGACTGTTGTCTACGTATGGCTCTGACCATGTATAATCGTCTTCACGTCCATTCATGGTGAATCCGTTCCAGATACAGTCGATGGTGCCTGAACTAAGCTCCATATCCTTCGCATCCCAGTCGATCGGCTGCTTTTTCAGCTCCCAGCCGTTTCTGTCACACACTTCCTGTGCGAGATCCAGGTCAAATCCCACGTATTCGCCGTCATCATCCTTGTAGCCATAAGGTGGAAAACTTGCGTCAAACCCTACCGTAAAACTGTCTCCCTCGCTTTTCTCTGCGCTTACTCCATCTGTCTTTTCATCGTCTTTTGCGGAATCTTCTGTCTTGGTATCCTCTGTTTTAGTACCCTCTGACTTGCTATCTTCCGCTTTGTTTCCGCATCCTGCCAGCGCTGTTGTCAGCACAAGTGCAGCTGCCATTGCTACTGCTAATTTTCTCTTCATAGATACGCCCTCCCTGCCGTGGTGCTTTATTCTTTTACAAATTGATTACTTTACCACGCTAAAATCTTACATATAATAACATATTTCTATTCGAATGTCAATTGGGATTTGGGACGGGCTCGAGTCCTGACATGGATGAAAGGGGACGCTTACCGTGGGCCGGGAGATGCTGCGGACAATGCCTATATGTGACTTCTCCGATACTGCTGTTTCCATTTTTCAAGCAGCACAGAACTTGGCTCCATTTGTATATGCTTCTTAATGTCTTCCATCTCCTGGCGCATCTGGGCGTTGACTTCCACATAGTCATCGTGCTTTGTCAGCAGGATGTGGTATTCCTCCAGGGACATATACTTGTAGGACGCGTACAGATACGGCTTGAGCAGTGCAGTGTCTTCGCAGATCTGGTAAGCCCGGTCGTACATCCTGGCCGACTCCTGATACAAAAACAGCCTCCCGTAAGCTGCGCCCAGCCCGGCGTATATCTTGCCGTAGAACTTGGGATCCACACTTTCATCCGCCTCTTCGTTGAGAATGGCCTGATACACGAGGATCGCCTCCTCGATCTCCCCGCTCTCCAGCAGGTTATCGCCCTTATACTTCTGACGCTCAATGTCCTTCTGATTCTTCAGCCGCTCCAGCACGTTCTGAATCCGTATCATCTCCGGTTCCCTGAATATCCGGGAGCTCTTCAGGATCGTCAGTACAAACTTTTCCACCGAACCGCGCATCCGGATGACATCCCTGAGCTTCCCCGCCAGTTCCGGCATACCGATCTCTTCCTCCAGCCAGGTACAGAGCTGTTCGTTCATGATCGTGTAGTCAATCAGGTAGAGATTGTTGCACAGATAATAGCATAATTCTTCAATTGTAAATATCTTGCAGTGGATCCTTGTAATCTCATAAGGATGCGTTGCATGCCTGTCATGACAAAGAATTAAACTTCCCATCATTGCCTCCTAAATGTATAATCTTCTCTTCCTGAAAATCCGTAGGCAGGTAAAATTCCCCGAACCCTACGTCCCGCACTGTGATCTTACAGGTCTTTTCATCCAGAAACAGCGTCTCTATCTGCAGCCGCATGGAATATTCGCCTCTCTTCGGGAAATTTTCCAGCGAAATAACCTCTGTTTTTAAAGTCCCCTGCACCAGAGATTCTACATGCAGTTCTATGTTCTCCATATCCTCCAGAAGCACTTCCCACTGATTGTTAGACTCATACCAGTGCGCCCCCCAGGACACAATCGGGTACCACATCTCCTGACCGTCCACCCTCATATTCACCGTAATCTGATCCGTCAGCTTTGTATCCGAGAGGTACACCGGGTCTTCTATGTGCATAAACATCTTCCGGTAAGCCGTGTAACAGGCCCCCTTGCTGTACAGATTATTTCCGATGAAGGCTCTTCTTCCATTACAAAGTACGCGCAGAGAGGTCGGGTACCAGTTGTTTTCAAACCCCTCTCCTGTCAGAAAGACGGAGGATACAATGCGCTTATCAAATACGCTTTCTATAAATTTACAGAAACGTGAATCCGCCTCTTTCGCCTTGTCCTCATTCAGCACCGGATAAACGGCAGCCAGTTCTTTCATATGGGCGCTGGCGACTTCGTCTACCGTGACGAAAGTCGTTTTGCCCCCGCCCAGCCCGGGCTTCAGCCTTCTTAGCATAAAAGCCTTGATCTCATTACGGTCACAGCAGAACAGTGCGGCATCGTACTGCCACAGCTCCTTGGGCTGGTAAAAAAGATAGTTGCAGAAACTTTCCTTATAATCCTGAATAAAAATGTGCCTCTTATCGATGTTCATGCGTACCGCAATCCCACGCAGAAGCTGAGCCAGCTCCTCAGTCAGTTCCGGGACAGAAAACACGATCCCCTCAATCTGCGGAAACGACTGCAGCGACATCTGCACAAACTTGGAGAGCAGCCAGACCGCATCATAAGTCTCTTCTCCAAACTCAATCTTTTCTCCTGCCAGGCTCTTGTCCAGCAGCCTCGTAACCGTAAACCCTTCTTTAATTGTAACCAGACGCTTTGCTTCCTTGCCGTAAGCCCATGTGTCCCTAAGTTTACCGATAATCAGTGGGATCTGGTAATTATCAGAATCCACCTCCAGTGTCTCCGGCTCCAGCTGCTGATCGTTGTAGAAACTGATCTGGCAGGTCTTATCATTTATCTCATATCCAATTATATTGCCTTGTCCCATTACAGACAGCCTCCTCACCCTTACCGCCGGGGCTTTTGCTTTGCCCCCCCCCGGCCGTAATGTACTTTCTGCCGGCTATGTCCCGGTCTTCCCGGCGGCATAGTGACATTTTATGTTACCGATTCCAGGCTGGCCTGTGAACAGTAACCATCATCTTCCATTAATATTGTTCAAACATATGGGCGGCAATCGCATCCTCCGCCGCATATGATCTCATCTTTATATCCCGTTCCCGGCCATCCTCCAGCAGGATGTCGTTCAGACGTCCGTACCTTCCCGATTCGCCTTTCTTTACTTCCTTCACACAGGTTTCTTTATCGCTCCTGTATGTATTACCGTCAATTGTTTCCTTAAAATAGTATTTTAGCTTTTCATTGGCAAACAACACAAACTTCTTCACATACAGGTTCTCGTACATCGGAGTCAGCACCTCGGTGGAGTAATCCACCTCCTCGGAATCCCCTTTCTGCAGCTGATAGTAAAGCATAACACGGCTGCCCTTCTGTCCCTTATATTCGATCAGCGTCTTATCCCAGAGCTGAAGTTCAATCAGCCAGTCTTTCTCATACGCGAGGAAAAACGGGAAATAAATCTGTTTGCCGCTGAGTTCCTGCAGGAACTTCTTCAGGGTCTTGCGTATCATCGAATTATATTCTCTGTTGGAATAGTACTTGAGAACCGCGATCTTACAGATATCTATCGTGTCCTCTCCCTTTTCATACTCTCTGCATATAATATCAATGATGCTCCTGCTGATCTTTCTTTCCTCCACAACATAGCCCCTGGACATATAGGCCAGATATGCCTGCTGCAGTCTGAAATAGGCGCCCTCCGCATAGTATTCCTCGAATACCTGCACTTCCGCAAACAGTTCTTCCGAGAAGAGCATCTGTGTCAGAATCCGCTCCGCCAGCTTATGAGTATGTACCTCATACTCCCGCGCCTCTCTCCAGAGCCGCTTCATATCAGTTGTGGCGCCGCAGTAATAATTGGAAAGATACGTCAGGATCACCTTATCGTACTGACCTTTTTTGAATAATTCAAAACAGATATAGGTCAGAAAATCATCGTTTTCGTAGTTATTCTCTCTGATGTTCTTACTGCAGAGACTAAATAATTCCTCTTCCCCATAGTTCTCTACGCCTTTTTCCCGCACAATATCAAGAGTCAGTGTTTCCTCTGCCTCTTCCATCCGGTTCATGCGCATGCTGTTGATATATTTCTTGCACATATCCATATAACGCAGTTCATAGAACATGCGTCTGCTCTCATAGGGAATCGAATCGGTATAATGCCTGCCGTCCCTGGATTCCCATACAAGCCTGTCCGTCTTGGCGTATAAGAAGACCTGGGCGCCCCGGTCCGTATACGGCACCTTTTGGGTAATGCTTCCGTCATCCGCTATGATGTGGATGAACTTCATGTTCGGTACCTTGGTAGTAATCTCATAGGCATGGCAGATATCATATAATGCCTTGATGCGCTCCGGATTCATGGAACGCTCCACGATAAAGCGCTTATAAATGATTCTCAGCTGTTCGTCGATGTGCCGTCTCTCCAGCTGATTCCATGCAAAAGCCTCCATCTCATCCCGGTAATGCGCATAGATCTCGCTGGATTCATCCTCATACGTAATCAGATTGGAATACAATAGAGCACACTTTCGGTAGTCCAGCGTGTTTCCATGCATAAAATACAGGTACACAGATCTGGGCAGTGCCTTATGGAAATGGCTTTCCTTAATAGAAGCCATATAATATTCATAGAGCTGTGCAATCTTCTGCTCAGTCTCCACTGCTTTTTCATACCATTTAAAATAATCGTAGCCGATACAGTTTCCCTTGATCAAAAGGGTACAGATGGCTGTAAGGATCATGTTTTCCTCATACATCTTGTAGGCCAGTACCAGCGTCTCATACAGATGCCTGTCGAAATTCTTTAGCTGGCTTGCCAGATTCGCCGTATACAGGGCCAGCTCCTTTGTCATCAGCTTATATTTTGCCGCAAAATACAGCACCATAACCTCGAATTTGCCCAGCTTTTTCAGGGAGGAACTCTTATCCCTGAAGCACTTAAATGCCTCCATATAGAACCAGATACTGTGCGTCTTCTCCTCATAAAACTGACGTTCCAATGCACGCAGGCGTTCGCTGTATATCTTGTACTCCGAGTCTACATTGACCAGCATGCACAGAATCAGCCAGCTCTCCGGATGCTTCATATAAGACTTGGAAAGTTCCTCTGCCACCCGCCGCTGCCCGATCGAATCGTTGCTAAGCAGGGTCGTAAGATATAAATAGTAAGAACTCATCTCAACATTTTTGCCAATTGCAAACCGGTTATAATTATAGGATTCCAGAATCCACTTCGCCTCTTCCAAGCGTTTTCCAAGCAGGCAGATATGCGCGTGTACAAGAAGATACAGTTCTTTCTTATTATCCTTCTCCCTGAGATGCTCTATCTTCTTCAGGGATTCCTCTGTCCAGGTATTCAGGTCTATCCTGCCGGCCTCATAAGTCAGATACCGCTTCACAATGCTGGTAAATTCCATATCGCCCGCACGGTGTTCCTCATCCCGCCTGACATCCTTCTCCACCACAATCTCGTAGGCCAGAGTCTCATAAGGAGTCTGCAGCGTGATCTGTCCGAAATTACTGCCCCGGTGCAGATGCTCCGGTGTGATAATATATTCCAAACGGTAGGAATTGCCGATAAACTCTTCCGTGGTTACCTTCACGTGCTCTACGGATAAAAAATCGCCTTCCGTCTGCACGTCAATAGAAAGATATCCCCAGGTATTCTTTTTAATCGTCAAAGTTTCTTTACGAGCCTCTTCCACTTCCATAAAAGCGCGGCTCTCCTCTTCCAGGGTCAGAAATATCTTTTCTTTCTGCTTACAGCCCACAAGAAATTCCTCCAGGGCCTGCTGATCCAGTTCCCATTTGCGCATATTATCGTAAAGGGCCTGGATGCGTTTATCTTCATATTTTAAAATCTCGTAAAAATCTCTGGAGCGGAACAGCTTTTCCGCCTCTGCCGGATCCCGGAAAGAAAGCTTCTTAAAATCTTCCAGGCTCTGAACCTTCCCATAACTTGTCATTACAAAGGGCTTCTCAATGATTGCCGTAAATGCAACATCATATTCCCCTCCATTGCAGACTATGGTAAACCTGCCATGCTCCACATGGCCCGGCACCAGCCCGGAACCATCATATGTATAATAGATATTAACCGGGTTCCCATCGAAGCCCTGTTCCTCACAATGGACACGATAAGAAGAGGGATATACCAACCCTCTGATGGTCCCCTCGCCCTGGTTCTGCAGGGAAAAACTGCCCTTATACATCTCCCCCTCGCCGACACGCATAATAATCCGTGTCTCGGGGAAAATAATCTCCGGCTGCGGAATGTGAAAATCTCCTTTGGAAAGACGTTTAATCTTATTCTTCAAGTTAGTCACCTACTCATATTTCTTTCGTTGCATTTTTTCATAAGCACGCTATAATGAATTATATCATCTTTATACTATTTCTTGCAACGGGTGAATGAAAGAATTTGAAAGGGGATTGTATACATGAATACAAAACCAGAATTTCACGGCAGTGACCTGGAAAAAATATCGGAATACTACGGAATTCCTAAGGATTCCATCATCAGCTTCGGCGCCAATGTAAATCCACTCGGCCTTTCCTGGAAGGTAAAAGAGGCTTTAAGCCGCAATTTGGATATCATTTCCACCTATCCGGACAGAGAATATACTTCCCTTCGCCGCGCCATCGGCGAATACTGTCAGGTATCCCCCGCCCATGTCATGGTGGGAAATGGATCCACAGAACTAATCTCTCTGCTTATTGAACAGCGCCGCCCTAAAAAAACGCTCATACTGGGCCCCACATATTCAGAATATGCAAGAGAACTCTCTTTTTCTGACAGTATACAGGATTACTACCATCTGAATCCCGACACTGGATTTTGCCTCAACATCCCTGATTTTTTAGAAAGACTCGAGGCCGGATATGATCTCCTGATCATATGTAATCCCAACAATCCTACATCCTCCGTCATAGGCACCTCTGATATGCGCAGCATCCTGTCCGCCTGTCAGAAGGCCGGAACCTTTGTTATGATTGATGAAACCTATGTGGAATTTGCACCAGATATCTCTTCCGTAAGTGCCATGTCTCTTATTGAAGAATTCGACAACTTCATGGTTCTGCGCGGAGTATCCAAATTCTTCGCCGCTCCCGGCCTCCGCCTGGGTTACGGAGTCACCAGCAGCCAGTCCTTCCTGGCCCGGGTAAAGGAGCACCAGATTCCCTGGTCTCTGAACAGCATCGCCGCCTTTGCCGGAGAACTAATGCTGCAGGACACCAATTATATAGAAGAAACCCGCTCCTTAATAACAACCGAGCGCACAAGAATGTTGGAAGAACTGCACAAAATAAGCGGCATCACCGTCTACGACGCCGCCGCCAATTTCATCCTGATCCGTATCCGCAAACCCGGTATGACTGCCTTTGACCTATTCGAGGCCTGCATCAAACAGGGCATGATGATCCGGGACTGTTCTTCCTTTCAGTGCCTGGAGGGAGAATACGTACGGTTTTGTGTTATGGGGCGCGAGGAGAATTCTAGGCTTATTGAGGTGATTCGAAGGAGTTTGGGGTAGGGGTTGGTATGGGGACGCTGTGCGGAAGTGGAACAGGGCTCTTCTGGTGACGGAATCAGGGCGTAAGCGCCGCTAATCAAAATCGGAGCCGGCATGTTGAACACCGCCGACACTCACGAGAATTCTGATGAATTCTCGCTGCGGGTCGGCTTTCCTCCAGGCCTTGTGGGCCTGGAGGAAGTTCACATGCCGGCTCCGATTTTGATAAAGCGGCGCTAACGCCCTGAAAGACGCCTCCAGAAGAGCCCTGTTCCACTTCCGCACAGCTTGGCGCATCCAACCGTACGGGAAACACACTGCTCACTGTGAGAATCGCAGGCGGGGAAAGCGGATTAAGTTGAATTGGTGCAGCGATTTCGCCCAAACTGCTTTGTTCTTGCCGACTCGATCCACTGCTCCCGTCTGGGGAGCTTCCAGGTCTTGTTTTCTACCGATTTGATGCAGCCAGCCTGATAGGAGCGGGCCGCTGCGATGCTGTCAGGGGAGGCTTATGCTGATTCTGGAAGCCTTTAGCGTGCCGTACAATTGCTTACTGCGAAAAAGCCGCAGCTTATGGGGGAAAACTGATTTCCAAATCAGTTTTCCAGAGCATCTGAGCTTAGAAAGCATCAGGCTTTCTAAGTGAATATGCTCGGTCCCATAAGCTGTGGCTTTTTCGCAGTTAGCAATTGTAGGCTAAGCGGCCGGTTTCCAGAATCAGCATAAGCCTCCCCTGACAGCATCGCAGCCGCCCGCTCCCATCAGGCGTCCTACTCCACCAATATCAACGCCACAAAAACAAGATCCTCTCCCCCCGTATTTTTGACTCCATGTCCGTCTCCGTTTTTGCAGTATACTACATCCCCGGCCTCTATTGGCACCGCTTTTCCGTTATCATCATACATTCCCTTTCCAGAGAGAATGTAGTACGTTTCGGTTTCTCCGTGATGCTCATGATGGCCAAGTTCACAATTGGGCTTGAGCGTTACTTTTGAGAACATTTTGCAGTGGTTTCCAAGCTCTTCTGTGCTTAACAGGGCTTCCTTCATGATGAAGCCTGCACCTCCGTTTGCTTTTTCTACTGTCTCAATCTTTCTTTCGCCTGCTTTTGTCATATTGAAATCCTCCTTTTCTTTACTGTATATTCAGGTTACTTCCGTACGTAATCTGTGCTTTAAACCCATTCTCAATCTGACACAGAACATTGCATACCCAAAGGGCACCCCGTAACTCATGCTCTCCGGGCGGATCCGCAGTAAACCACGGAATATCGTATACATGTATGCTAAAAATCTTTCTTCATCTGTCGGTAATCCAGAACTTGATATCCCAGTTTCTCATAAAGGGCTTTTGCTCTTGTATTGTCATCTTCTATTTCCAGGCGGAAGCGTGTGACACCCTCTTCTCTGTGTGCTTCCATGTATGCAAAAAATTCGCTTCCCAGCCCCTTGGAGCGGTATTCTTCCAGGATATAGAGTTCTTCCAGCCAGTACACATACCCGCCGGCCTCCTGGGAAAATGTCTTCGCGATCAGGCCGTACCCCGCCATGCTGCCCTCATATTCCAGCATATAAATCTTTCCATAAGTTCCGCTGCTGATACATTCCTCGAAGGTTTTCTCAATGTATGAATCCGGTATCGGATGCAGCACTGCCGGTGAATGGTAGAAATCATGGGCCATCTTCAAATATTCTTCTCTGTCTTCCTGTCTCACTTCTCGTATCATATATGCCTCCTGTTGTATCCTTCAAATGTCTTTTTTTCGAAGCAGCTCTTCCTGGCCGCTATTTCCGGCCTCCACAAACTCCCGGCACGAAAACACACGGTCCTTCTCCAGCTCCACTGCCCTAATACTATCATATTTCCCGGAAAAGGTCTACTCTTAACCCATCAGTTTATTGGCCCGGATGCCGTGCAGAATGGTGCGCGTCCCCGTGAAAAATGGCCTCTTAACTTCCTTATGGAATTTTAAGAAATCATCTCCATGATTTGTGGTATAATATTTCTATACTAATTGACTGAATTCTCTAGAAAGGATGGTATATTTATGGAATTAAACGAAGGATTAAGGAAAATATTTCTTGCAGGTGTCGGTGCGGTAGCCACTACGGCGGAAACGGCAAAAGATGTGGTTGAGAATCTGGTAAAAAAAGGCGAGATTACTGTTGAGCAGGGAAAAGTCCTCAATGAAGAATTGAAAAAAAACGCCAAGGAAAAGATGAAGGAGCATGTATCTGTCACAGTTGTGAAGGAATACAAAGATGCAATGGCCGCAGTAGACCATATGAAAGAGGATGAGCTGGAAGCACTCAAGGCCAAAATCGCAGAGGTCGAAAAAGCCGCAGCACAAAAAGCTGCAGAGAAAGCCGCCAAAGAAGCTGCAGAGGAAAAGTCCGGGGACGTGGCCATGGATGAGGATAGCGATGACTCTTGTAAAGCAGCGGAAGAAGCTGCCGACACTGAGGACAGCCCGGCAGGAGAAGACCCCTGTACTGAGGACAGCCCGGCAGAGGAAGCAGAAGCTGCTGTCCCTCAGGACCCCCAATAGCAGGTTCTGCCTATGAATGAAACAATCGTAACCCCGGAGACATCCCAGGCAGAACCCCCGGCTTCCCAAAAGCGCCTGCGGGAGATCCTGCAGGTACTTGGTAAACATCACATAACCCGTGGGCTCACCCCGGCTAAGCTCCGCGAGATTCTGGAAGATTTGGGCCCAACTTATGTAAAACTTGGGCAGATTATGTCCATGCGTTCAGATATGCTTCCGGAAAATTACTGCCGTGAGCTGACGAAGCTGCGCACAGAGGTGAGCCCCCTGCCCTATTCCGTTGTGTCTGGAGTCATCGAAGAAGAGCTCAAAGAGCCGGCGGGAAATATCTTCTCACAGATTGAGGAGACTCCTCTCGGCTCTGCTTCGATTGCCCAGGTGCACCCCGCAGTCCTGAAGGATGGTACAAAGGTCGTTATTAAAATACAGCGGCCGGCCATAAAAGAGATCATGCAGGACGATATTCTGCTTCTAAAAAAGGCCGCTGGTATTCTGAAACTGGCTATAGGAACGGAAGACCTGATTGATTTCAGGACGATTCTGGATGAACTCTGGAAGACCACCCGGGAAGAAATCGATTTTCTTCAGGAAGCTGCAAACCTGAATCTTTTTTATGAGAACCAGAGGGATATTGTGTATGTCACCTGTCCAAAAGTATTTCATGAGTTCACTACTCCGCGGCTGCTTGTGATGGAGTATATTGACGGAATACAGATCGACGAGACAGTACGCCTCCAAGAGCTTGGCTATGATATGACAGAGATCGGCCAGAAGGCTGCCGAAAACTACTGTAAGCAGATACTCGAGGATGGTTTTTTTCATGCGGATCCCCATCCGGGCAATCTCTGGGTAGCCGGCGGACAGATCGCCTGGCTTGACCTAGGGATGACGGGCAGGCTGACTGAACACAACAAACAGCTGCTCAAGAAGGCGATCACGGCGATTCTGGAACACGATATCTATTCTCTGAAGAATGTGCTTCTGGCATTCGGGGACCCCCAGGAACGCGTCAACCATGCCAGACTTTATACAGACATTGATGATATTTTAAGCAAATATATGTCCATGGATTTCGGAACAATGAAGCTGGGAGAATTAATTGAGCGCATGCTTTCTCTTGTGAAGGAACATCGTTTGGCAATTACCCCGGACATTACGCTGCTCGGACGGAGCATGGTCACGATGGAGGGAACGCTGGCAGCCTGTGCCCCGGACGTCAATATTCTGCAGATTCTTTCCATGCACATGTCCACGCTCCTGCTGAAAGAACTGGATATAAAAAAGCTGCTCAGGCATAAGGGACGCCAGCTTTATACTTCTATGGATAAGTCCATGGAGATTCCGGCACAGATTTCTGATCTGCTTAATATTACCAAGAATGGACAGGCCCAGCTGAATCTGCAGCTTTCTGATTCCGAGGAGATACGCGCCGATATTCATAAAACGGCTGACCGGTTTATTCTGAGTATACTGGCGGCAGCTCTCTTCATAGGCTCCGGAATGATTATTCATGTACGCACAATTCCGCAGTGGTTCGGGATACCTTGGATCAGCTTTTTGGGGTATACGGTCTCTGGGGTGATCATCGTTGGATTGATTGTCAGGATATTGCTGGCGCGGCGGAAGTAGTGGAGGGGAGGGGCCGCTTTGCGGAAGACGAACCGGGAGGGGCCGGGAAGGCGTGTGCTGTTTTGCATTACGACCCGCGGGCTAACCGGCAGTAAGAGGAACAACAAAGGATTGCAGGGAAACAGCGGCATTCACCGTCTAAGCCGATGCTTAGACGGCTCAGGCCTCTTTGGAAATTGCTTTGGTGAGCAATTTCCATCCCTGCAATCCTTTGTTGTTCCTCTAACTGCCGGTAAGCCCGCTCTACGCTATGCAAAACAACACACGCCTTCCCGGCCCCTCCCGGTTCGCCTTCCGCAAAGCTGGGCGCATCCTGCCGTAGGGAGTGAAAGTCGGTATTTTGTGGCTTGGATGGGTGGGGATGGATGGCGGGGCTGTATTGGGACAAGGATTTGCTTGCTTATATATTGTTTTGATTTTGATTAGGGCAGGCATTTTATATAGCGGTATTGGAGCTTTTTGATTAGGGGCAGGTCTTTTTGGATGTGTTTTGATGTTTTTAGGTAAAGGGCGTATAAGTTTTGGTGGGTTTCTTTTGGGGGCGGGGTTTTGTCGTACATTGCTTTTTGGGCGGCCTGCCGGAGGGTATTGCAGTCTTGTTCGGTCAGGGCCGGCAGGACCTTTTTTAGGGTCTCGAAGGAATCTGTGCTGAATGGGGTTTTTATGTTTGTGCCCAGGACGGCGGCGGCCGCGCAGAAGGCCAGGCAGATCTCGGTTATGCCCTTGCCCTGGGCGTATTTTTGTAGGGCGTTTGCTTTCTTTTTTCTTCGCACGGCAGCCTGTGTTGCTGTTAGGATTGTGCACAGGAATGCCAGCAGGAGGGCTGTCAGGATGGCCTGGGCCGGCTTCGATAAGACCGGACGGCTTACTGCGGGTTTGCTGGCGGATGCGGGCGGTATTGCTGCCTGGCTGTCTCCGGTGTATGGGAGGGTGTGCTCTCTTATGACCCATTTGTCTTCATAGGTTTCACACCAGGCATGGCCCATGTCGCCCGTTACTTCTGCACGGTAGGAACCGTCCGGCTGCTCTTTATAGGCCGATGGAGGGATGGCGTAGCCCTCGGCATACCTGGCTGTGTATCCCATGATACGGTACATCAGGACGGCCGTTGTTGCAAAATGGACACAGAATCCCTTTTTGTTTTCAAACAGGAAGTATTCGGCAAAGTCCTGCCCCGAAGGGGTGGCCCCGGGCTCATAATCGTATACCGTATTTTCCTCAAACTCTTTCTGTATAAATTCTGCGGCTTCCTCTGCTGAATGGGTCTCTTGTTTTTCGCACAGGCTGATCAGACGGGTCAGATTTCCTGGATATCCTCTATATTGATTTGGTATCTCATCATTCTCTTCCGGAGCTTTCCACGTACTGTCCTGATAGACTGCGCCGAACGTCAGCGGCAGATAAACGGTGCTCTCGGGGCGGGTTGGGGACGCTACTACAAGTCCTTTTCCGTCTCCCGGCTGAAAATATCCGATGTTCTGCAGGCTTGTTGACTGATCCGGTGAAAACAGGTCATGGGGGATTCCGGCTGTCGTTCCTCCTGCGTTTGGAAACAGTCCTTCCTGGGTATCTTCCTCGTTCTGTATTTCGTTATCCTGGTTTTCCTCCGGTGCAGTATCCTTTGGCTCTTCCGGCTTCTCTTCTTCTTTTTCTTTTGGTTCTTCCTCTTCTTTTGATGCACCGGCAGCCTCTTCCAGCCTCTGGATGACATGTTTCTCGATTGCTGCCTGTGCCCGGATATACACCCCATTTTCTACGGTCTTATGTGCCTCGATCCGGCCTGCTGCTCCCCAGGAGACTGCGCAGAGCACAGAGACCAGCACCGCGGCTGTCAATGCATTTCCCCAGACAGATCTCGCTGTACTGCCTGTTCCTATGGCAAAATAGATACCGCAGGCCAAAACCAGCAGACCACAGGATCTCACCGATGGAAAATAACCTTCCGTGGCAGAAAGGATTGCCGGAATTAAAAGCAGCACTATGACGGCCGCCTTTCCTTTTCCGCGGACCAGAACGAGGGAAAATACCGCTATGATTGGTATGGTGGCTGCCGCAATCCCCACGGCCAGCAGGACCTTGGAGACCTCAGGCACTTCATAGAGAAGAAGCGGCACACTGCCCTCCTCGTGAATACGCAGATAGGCATTCGCCAGTGAATTCACTACTGCTATGGCAGGCACACGGTTTTTCCATGCCAGAAATATCAGGGCCGCGCCTCCTGCAGCCAGATACAGTATTTTTTTCTTTCCCCTGCTTCCCCACAACCACAGCCAGAATATGGACAGCAGAAAAAGGCAGCCGTACAGCCAGGCTTTTAATACATGCAGGGGGAACACGGACAGCAGGCTCTCCCACCATGCCGCGGCAAGAAAGCCCGCAGACAATGCTCTTGCCGCAAACAGACTGATCCGGTTCATTCCCCCGGATGTCTCTCTGCTCTTCTGTTCAAACAGCCTGATGCCTGATTTGCCTTCTTTTCTGTTTTTCATCGGCAGTCTCCTCCCTAAAGCTGCAGTAATTCCTGCTTTTCACCATCGACGGTTATCCCGCCCTGTCCGTCGATTTTAACAATACTGCTGAAATGCTCCCCGCGGAATGCATCTTCATAGCAGGCTTTGCGCATATTGTCATCCGTATACGGCTCCATTTCCAGCATTCTCCACAAAAGGCTGTGCACAGTCTCCTCACTGCTGACCTTCCATTTCACAATTCTCATATTCTTCTCTTCAAACCAGGCAGCCATATGAATACATTTCTCCTCCGCCAGCGTCATGCACAGGGAAGCGGCTGATTCCAGCATTTTACTGAATCCCTCACTGCTCTGCCCTTTTTTCGGATACTCCATCCAGACCAGCACGACACATCCCAGGGGAAAGCTGTATTCCTTCACCATCAGTGCATCTTCCTTGGCTGTCAGCTTCCAGTGGATATCGTGTACAGAATCCCATGGGCGGTATTCCCTGATCTGATAGATTTCAGAGGGATCATCCCCGCTTTTCTCTACGGAATATTCATCCGCATCGGCCAGAAACTCCCGGGTTCGTCTCGTAATTTCCAAAGGCATCAGCCCTGCCTTGGGCATGATCCCTACATAAGCCTTATCCGCAAGGGGAATGGTTCTGTAAAACAACCCGAAAAAGTCGAAGATTTTCATACCGTCCAACGCGACTTCCATGCTTCCGCAGTATTCCGATGTAAAATAAAACGGAAGCGCTTTTTTTCTGCCCGGCTCCAGCATTCCGGACATCTTTTTTACCGTCATCTGACCAGAATTTCTTCCGCCGATCTTCACCCGAAGTTCATATTTCCCATTCCAGATCCTGGAGGTATTATTCACCCATAATTTCACCCTGATTTTCTGGTTTTTCTCCCCCATAGCCGGAACCTTACCGATCCCCGCCGTCAACCTGGCAGACATGTTGTGCAGACAGGCAAATGAAACAACGGGATACAGGATTTCCAGCACTAAAGCGGCTGAAAGGGCCGGAGTATCATACATCAGGAACAGATACCCGGTTACCAGAACCGCCGCCGCATATCCAACTGTTCGTCTTATCATGCCGTCACCTAACGCCTTTTCATAACCGGTGGCTTCACTTCTTCCAGGATCTGTTCCAGTACATCTTCCGTCCGGATATGCCCGACCTTTGCTTTGGTGCTGAGCAGTACCCTGTGCCCTGCCACACATTGAAACACATCCGCCACATCATCTGGAATCACATACTCCCGGCCCCTCATATAAGCGCCGGCCTTAGCCATAGCCGCCATGGCCACGGTTCCCCTCGGGCTCAGCCCCATCGCAATGTGTTCTCCGCCTCTGGTGGCCTTTGCCAGCTGGGCAATATAAGTGTATACGGCGTCATGTATAAACAGATTTTTCACTTCCTCCTGTGCCCGCACAAGCAGCTCCGCCGTCATCACCCGTCTTACGGGCCCGGTACTCCGCCCTGACTGGTTTCTCTTCATAATCTCTACTTCTTCTTTCACGCTCGGATACCCCATACTGACACAGATCATAAAACGATCCAGCTGAGACTCCGGAAGCAGCTGTGTTCCCGCAGAACCGGCGGGATTCTCCGTAGCGATCACAATAAAAGGATTCCCCGTTTTTCTGGTCACCCCATCCACGGTCACCTGTTTTTCCTCCATAACCTCCAATAGAGCGGACTGCGTCTTTGGCGAGGTCCTGTTGATCTCATCCGCCAGCAGCAGATTGCACATCACCGCCCCCGGCTGGTACACAAACTGCTCCGTCGCCTTCTGATACAGCGTAAACCCTGTCAGGTCGGCAGGAAGCACATCCGGAGTAAACTGGACCCGCTTCTCCTCAAGCCCCATAGCTTTAGAAAAAGCAAGGGCCATGGTAGTCTTTCCCATCCCCGGAATATCCTCCACTAAAATATGCCCCCCGGCCAGAATCGCCATCATAATCTTTTCCGTAATCTCCTCTTTCCCAACAACGGCCCTGCCGACCTCTTGAAGCACCGCATCAATAGCCTCTCTATAATCAGACATAAAACGCCTCCTCCTGACAAATACTTGTTCCCCAAATTATATCATATAATCGAAAGGTTTGGGGAATGGATTCGCCTGTCTAGGGCGGGAGGGACTACGGGGGCGGATGAAACTGGCTATGCGTATATTAAAGCCCCCTTTACCTTTATAGATATCCTGCCCTTTTACGAAATCTACTACCCCAGCCATTCCTTCCCGCTTCATCGATTCCATCCGCTGCCCCCGCCAAGATCCCCCGTCAGTGAAGCCACTTCTACCGTCTTGATGCACCAGCTTCAGGAACCGGACATAGGGGCATCTGGAGGCGTCTTACGGCGGTTAGCTGGAGTTAAGTAAAATAGAAGGAAAACCGGGGTGATTTTTGTGATTCCGAATCACAAAAATCCCTGGCCCCAGCGCGCGAAGCCATCAGGGCTTCGCGTGATGTGGCCAGGTTGCCCCGGTTTTCCTTCTATTTTGCTTTACTCCAGTTTACCGCTGTACCTCGTCTCCAGATGCCCCTATGTCCGGTTCCTGAAGCGTCCCCTCAACCGCCAAAATGCCTTCACTGCACAATCCTATAATATTGTTTGGAGGTTATTAGGAATATGGCTGCGTAAAATACTGCGAATATGAGTACCGTTCCCACGGTACATAGGAAAAACAGGTGTACGTTTGTGAGGTTCATGACCGCCAGCAGTTTTGTAACCGTTTTGAAGGCGAAGGCTACATGGATAATGGCTGCAATCAATGGCAGAAAGAAGACCATTAGTACCTGGGTTTTGATGGAACGTCTTACTTCTTTTTTGCTCATTCCTACTTTCTGCATGATCTGGTAGCGGCCGCGGTCATCGTAGCCCTCAGATATCTGCTTGTAATAGATAATCAGGACAGTGGCCATCAGGAATAATGCACCTACAAATACGCCAAGGAATAAGAATCCGCCATACATTACATAAAACTCTCCTCTGTAGGCTTCTCTGTACTCGATGCGTGATTCTGCAACCTCTTTTGCCAGACGCTGCTCTATTGCTTTTGCAGCTGTATTTTTATCTTCTTCCTTTCCGCTCATGTTGAAGGAATCGGAATAGATGATCGTGTCTGCACCTTCATAGCCGTATTGCTGTTTTAGGTCTGCGATCTGCTGTATATCTGACATCACTACGACCATTCCCTCCACTGCTCCGGAAACTTCATTCTCTGCCTCTTCTTTCAGGCTGACCGCCTTTTTTACTTTATAGGATACATCCTCTATCTGCAGCACGTCTGACTTCCATTCTCCGCCGGACATATGGATCAGTACTTCATCTCGCTCCAGTGTCTCATTGGTTCCCTCCAGCCTGTTGTAGTCTGATAAGGGGATGATCTCCAGCCATCTGAAGTCTTCTGTTGTGTAAGATTTATCCGGCTTTTCTTCCAGCAGAACCGTACTGTTTTTTTCGTCATATATTACAGTAAAGCTTCCGGAACTGTATGATTTTCGGTCTTCTATCTTTACCCCGGCTTTTTTTGTCTCTTCTTCTATAATATGGTCCGTCTTGTCCCGATTTTCCTGTGACGCGTCAAAAACCATCACATCCATGTCCGTAGGAAAACGCGTTGCCAGCAGATTCTCCATGCCTGCATATAGCGAAACGGAAACGGAAATCATGACCAGGACTATAGTGCTTAAGATACAGATATTTGCAAGTCCCACTGCATTTTGTTTCATTCTGTATATCATTCCCGATACGGCGGTGAAATGCCTGCTCTGATAGTAAAACTTTTTATTCTTTTTCAGAATTTTCAGGACAGCAATACTTCCGGCAGTAAACAGACAGTATGTTCCTATAATTACAAGGATGACTGCCGTGAAGAACTTACCTATGGCTGCCAGCGGGGAGTCCGTGGTCTGCGCAATATAGTAGCCGATTCCAAGGGTCACCGCCCCGATCAGCGCGAACAGCCACTTTGTCTTTGGTTCTTTTTCTCCCTGGCTGCCGCCGTGCAGCAGCTCGATCGGATTGGCCTTCTGCACCTGAAACAGATTGAAGATAAAAGTTATCGCAAACGTAATAAGAAACAGTACAATGGTGCCGATCATGGCCGCCGGTTCTACCGCAAACTTCAGTGGAACCTCAAAATGGATCATTTTCAATAAAATCAGAAACATGAGCTTTCCAAGCAGAACGCCCAGCACCAGACCCAAAAGGATACTGATTAGGGTTGTTAGGATTGATTCCCATGCCATCATTTTGGTCAGGTTGCCCTTATCCATCCCCAGCACCTGATATAGCCCGAATTCCTTTTTTCTCTGTTTAACCAGGAAACTGTTCGTATAAAACAGAAATACCACGGAAAATATTCCCGTAATCGTAACCGCCCATCTCAGAACCAGCCTCAGTGTATCTGCACCCTGCATCTGATCCAGCCCTGTATTCCTGCTGATGGCATTCATCACGTAGAACATCATGACTGTCAGCACACAGGTCAGCAGGTAGGGGATGTAAGTCTTTCCGTTCTTTTTTAAGTTTGTTAATGCAAGCTTTGGATAAAACATTACTGCTCACCCCCTGTGCTTAAGACAGTCAGCGCCTCGGAGATTTTCTGGTACATTTCCTCATTTGTCTGATTGCCTCTGTATATCTGGTGGTAGACCTGCCCATCCTTGATAAACATGACGCGGTTCGCACTGCTTGCGGCTTTTACACTGTGTGTTACCATCAGAATGGTCTGCCCGTTCTGATTGATTGTGTTGAAAAGATTCATCAGGTCGTCCGAAGCTCTGGAATCCAGCGCTCCCGTCGGTTCATCAGCGAGGATCAGCTGGGGTCTCGTGATCAGAGCCCTGGCAACAGCCGCACGCTGTTTCTGCCCTCCGGAGACTTCGTAGGGGAATTTTTTCAGCAGATCTGTGATTCCAAGCTGGGCGGCTATGGGCTCCAGCCTGTGTCTCATTTCTTCGTATTTTTTCCCCGCCAGAACCAGCGGAAGGTAGATATTGTCTTCCAGTGAAAAGGTGTCCAGCAGGTTGAAGTCCTGGAAGACGAAGCCCAGGTTCTGCCTTCTGAATGCCGCCATTTCCCTGTCTTTTATAGTACTTAAGTCACGTCCTTTCAGTAGTACTTTTCCGCTGGTAGGTTTATCCAGAGATGCCAGAATGTTCAGCAATGTCGTTTTTCCGGAACCGGATTCTCCCATAATTGCCACGTATTCCCTCGGCTCTATGGAAAAGGTGACGTCCGCAAGGGCCTGCACCTGACTGCCTCCGAATCTGGTTGTATAAATCTTTTTTACATTTTTCACATCTAATAATGACATAAAGCTTTCCTGCCTTTCTTTCCTCATTGTTTTCCTGTCTATGCACATATTATAAGGCACCAGCACTGTCTCCATCCATAACTTTGCCTTTCAAAACCCGGGGAAATCCTTACGTTTTTGTAAGATTCGGTCATTTTTCTCTGTTGCTTTTACGAAAAATATGATATGATGGCACTGTGTTATTATTTTATCAGATAAACACATCCTATGTCCACAAGGCCAAATATCCTTTGGCCCCGCGGGCAGCTGTCTCCCCGGAATCGCTGTGTATTGCACGATTATTCCGTAAAAGGCCTGCTGCTTTCGCGAAAATCAATGAATGGAGAAAGAAGCTATGAGTTTAATTGAAACAGTAAAAGATGCCGGTATTGTAGGGGCCGGCGGGGCAGGATTTCCTACGCATGTGAAGTTGAACACTAAGGCCGAGTATTTTATCGTCAATGCCGCCGAATGTGAACCATTGATTGAGACTGACAAGTATCTGTGCAGAACCTTTGCCGATGAGTTAATTAAAGGAGTCATGTATATTGCCGGACATCTCGAGGCAAAGAAGTCTTACATAGCGCTCAAAGCTAAATACAAAGCCGAAATTGCCGCTTTAAGAGAGGCAATTGAAAAAAATAATGCAGATATCGAGATTTTTGAGATGAGAACCTTCTATCCCGCCGGGGATGAACAGATTATCGTGCAGCAGGTTACCGGCAGGACCGTCCCTGAGCGCGGCATTCCGATTGAAGTCGGTGCCGTCGTGGATAACGTGGGAACCGTGATTGGCATTTACCGTGCACTGACAAACGGTGACAAGGTAACGGACAAGTATTTATCCGTTGTCGGCGAAGTGAAGGAACCCATTATGCTGAAGGTGCCCATCGGAACATCCGTCAGAACATGCATCGAGGCGGCGCAGCCTGTGATCTCCGATTATGCCGTCATTCTCGGCGGCCCTATGATGGGGAAGGTCTTTGCAGATGACAGCGCCATTGACCAGCAGGTCGTGACAAAGACAACCGGCAACATCATCGTTCTCCCGAAGGACCACTATCTGATCAGGAGAACACAGGTTTCCATCCAGAGGATTAAGCATCAGGCGAGAAGCGCCTGTATCCAGTGCAGAATGTGTACAGATCTGTGCCCGCGTTTCCAGATCGGACACAGCATCAAGCCTCATCTTGTAATGAGAAATGTCTGGAGAGAAGAGACGATTGATTCCAACGAAGAATTCGCGAAATGCTACGGCGATGCAGTGAACTGCTGCAGCTGCGGCGTCTGTGAGATGTTCTCATGTCCAATGGGACTCTCCCCGAGACAAGTGAATGATTATATGAAGGTACAGCTTCGTGAACGCGGAATTATGATCGATAAGACTCCGGATCCGACGGCAAGGCCGACGATTGATCTCAACCGGATTCCAACCGACCGCCTGATCGCACGTCTGGGGCTCGGAAAATATAATGGGCTGCATGCACACAGCTGTACGGAACTATTTCCCAGGGAAGTATTCATTCCATTATCACAGCATATCGGCAAGCCGGCGGCAGCAGTTGTTAAAGCCGGCGACACCATACATAAAGGCGACTTAATCGGTCAGGCAGATGAAAAAGCGCTGTCAGCCAATATTCACGCAAGCGTGAACGGGACAGTCACCGAAGCAGCACCAAACGGTATTCGAATAAATGTAAACTAATGGAGGAATTTAAAAATGGGAAATTCAGTAGGAATGTTAGAATTGTCCAGTATAGCGAAAGGAATTGAGACCTGCGACCATGTACTCAAGGCCGCAGAGGTTGAATTATTAAGGTCATCCACGATCTGCCCCGGTAAATATCTCATCATTATCGGCGGTGATACCAGCAGCGTGAATGCTGCTATGAATGTAGGGGAAGAGATAGCAGGGCCATTCCTGGTAGATAAACTGCTGATCCCCAATATCAGCGACCAGCTGATGCCAGCGATCAGTAATACCTCACAGGTTCCGACCACCGGAGCTGTGGGCGTGATTGAGTTCTATTCCGTATCTTCTGCAATTGTAGCGGCGGATACCGCTGCGAAAGCTGCCGATATTCATCTGATCGAGATCCGCACCGGTTTTGCCGTGGGCGGCAAGGGATTTGTTACCATGTGCGGCGATGTCAGTGCTGTGACGGCTGCAGTTAAGGCTGCGGAGGCTGTTAGCGAACTGATGGTTAACAGTGTGGTTATTCCACGGCCGACTGAGAAACTGTTTGAGGCACTGATGTAAAAAAATGCCGCGTTAAGGCGTTTTATCGTTGAACAAAGTGGAATAGGAAAGTTCTGAGCACTTTCCTATTTATATAAAGAAAAGTTCTGCCATGGTGGGAACCTTCATGGCAGAGCTTCTTTTTTACTTTATTTTCTACCGCAGTTTCTTACTACTCTGTAACCAGAGGTTCCCGGTGCAGATACAGCCGTATCTTTGTGCCTCTTCCGACTTCAGATTCAGCGGTCAGGCCGTGGTTTAATTTGTCACAGATGGATTTGCAGAGATATAATCCGATACCCGTTGACTTTTTATCCTTTCTCCCATTGTATCCCGTAAATCCCTTTTCAAATATTCTGGGCAGGTCTTCCGCCTGGATACCGATGCCTGTATCTTCTATTACAAGCACTTCTTCCGGCCCCGGCTCCATATATATGGAAATGGTACCCTGACCTGTATATTTCAAGGCATTTGACAGCAGCTGTTCCAGGACGAGAAGGAACCACTTTTCATCCGTCAATACCATTCCCTCACATTTCTGATAACTGAGATGGATTTTTTTCAGTATGAAAAGCTGAGAATATTTGCGCACCGCCTGGCGAACGATATCATCAATAGAGTACCACTGCAGAGACAGATCGGATGACATATCCCCCATCCGCAGATAAGAAAGCACCATTTCCACATACTGTTCCGTCTTGAACAGCTCCATCTTCATTGGTCGGATCAGCTCTGCCTCCTCCTCGATCTCCCCTTCCTCAAATGACTGCATCAGCAGGCGCATAGCCGCCAGGGGGGTCTTAATCTGATGGGCCCACAGGCCGTAATAGTCCAACATCTCCTGTCTCCCAATGCGGGCCCCTGTTTCCATTTCTTCTTTATAATCAAACAAAACTTTTAACTTTTCACGGTACAGTAATTCCGTCAGATCCGTCGTAGAAGGCGCCTCTCGCCACTCGTACGGCAGGGCCGCCTGCGCTTCCTTTACCTTTTCAACATGGCGGCAGAAGCCGGTAAAATCGCACACTGCAAACACTGCAGACAACACTGCAGACAGCAGTACCGCATATCCCAGTGCATCTGACCTAATGTTATACAGGTACAGAACAAGCCAGAATATCCCAAGTATAACAAGAAACAGGATGATATATTTTAATCTAGATTTTATAAAAAAGCCCAGTTTTTTCTTCATTCCAGCAGATACCCAATCCCTTTCTTTGTACAGATAAAGTCCGTGATTCCGATTCCCTCCAGTTTTCTGCGCAGCCTCGTAATATTAACCGTCAATGTATTGTCATCTATAAACTCATCGCTTTCCCAAAGCCGTTCCATAATCCGCTCGCGCTTCACAATCTTCCCTGCATTTTCCATCAAAATCTGGAGGATTTTAAAGTCATTTTTCGTCAAATCCAGCCTCCTGCCCTCGTATGTTAAAGCGGCATCATTCAAATTCAAAATAACGCCTTTGTACTCCAGCACATTCAGCTGTCCCTGGAAAGAATACGTCCTGCGCAGAAGCGCCTGGATCTTTGCCGTAAGCACATTCAGGTCAAATGGTTTCTCAATAAAATCATCCCCGCCCATATTCATGGCCATAACAATATTCATATTATCACTGGCGGAGGAAAGGAAGATCATCGGTACTTTCGATATCGACCGGATCTGCGAACACCAGTGGAATCCATTATAAAATGGGAGCAATATATCCATCAGCACAAGCTGAGGCTCAAACGCAATAAACTCCTCCTGGACATTTTTAAAATCCTTGATGCATCTCACCTCATAGTCCCATTTCACCAGGTGTGCCTCAATCGTCTTCGCAATTGTCAGATCGTCTTCTACAATTAAAATCTTATACATAATGCCCTCTCCTTTGCAAAGGGGTCAGACCCCTGTGCAAATCTCACACAATTTCTGTTATTTACTGTCATCTTTCTTCTCCTATTATACTCTGCTTCTTTTGCATATCACAATACCTAATTTTAGTCGGCTAGTTTTAGCCTAGTCGACGGATGGGGACGCTTCATGACAGGGAGGCCGGGGAAGTGCTGGGGCTGTATATGCCGTTGCGATATGCACCCGTGCTGCTAAGTGTTTCTAGAACAGCCCCAACACCTCCGCGGCCTCCCTGTCATAAAGCTGGTTCATCAAATCGGTAGGAAAGCCCGCCAACCGGGTGGGATCCCGGACCAGGGCAGCGGATGTGGATTGGCTATGCGTATCTTTTCATCTTCCAGATGTGTATGAACTGGAAGCCGTATTACCTTGCTTATATACACCTACTGGGGACATAAAAGTCCCGCCAATTCTATATCCATACGCTGCCCCCGTTTGAGGCCCCTCCTTAGAAACGAGCTTTTTCCTGCCGGTTGGATGCGCCAGCTCCATGAAGGGATAGCTGAAAACCTCCCGGAGAACATCCATGTCCTTTCAAAAACGCTCTAAGCGGGCCTTAGAAATTCTTGGTGGGAAACAGCCCTGAAAATGGAGAGATTTTTGGATTCCGAATCCAAAAATCAGCTGACCCAGCGCGAGAAATCATCGGATTTCTCGTGATGTGTCAGTGGTGCTCCATTTTCAGGGCTGTTTCCCGCCTAGAATTTCTTAGGCCCGCGGCCGCGTTTTTGAAAGGACATGGATGTTCTCCGGGAGGTTTTCGGCTATCCCTTTATGGAGCGTCCCCCATCCGTGCCGCGACTAAAGCGCGTCACTAATTCCCGATTTGGATGTTAACTGCAATATGAAAGTCCTTCTAAAGATTATCTTTTGAAATTCTTTAGATTATATGTATTGACAATATATATTATACAGAATATAATATACTCATAAAAGATATATGTAAAACAAAAACATATAGAAAGGAATGATAACATGACCTTTACACTGAACACCCCGATGTTCGACTTTCTAGTCCTATCGGTAATTGCTAATGATGATGCATACGGTTATCAGATCAGTCAGATTATTAAAAAGGCTGCCAACACAAAGGATTCTACTCTATATCCAATTCTGAAAAGACTGCAGGATAGTCAGTATGTAGAGACTTATGACCAGCAGTATCAGGGGCGCAACCGAAAATATTATACAATTACAGAGATCGGAAAGACACATCACCAGGAACTATTGAAAGAATGGGAAATATATAAGACAACAATTGATGAGATTGTTAAGGGAGGGATTTCGCAATGACTAAGACAGAATATATGAGGACGCTCGCACATAAGCTGCGCCGTCTTCCCAAAGAAGATTATGATAAGGCGATGGAATATTTCGAAGAATACTTTGCCGAGGCAGGACCCGAATTTGAGCAGCAGGCAATCGAGGATCTCGGTTCCCCCGAGGATGCCGCAAATCAACTGATTATAGACCTTGCGGCAAAAAATGTGCAGGAACCGCCCAAGACTGTCAAAAGAGGGCTGTCCGCCATCTGGATCGGCATTCTGGGGATCTGTGCCGCACCAATAGCACTTCCGCTGGGATTCGCTCTGCTGGCCGTATTTATCTGCTTTTTAATCGTGATACTGGCCGTAATCTTTTGTTTGTTTCTGGCTGCAGTAGCAGTTGTAGCAAGCGGTATCATCGGTGTTTTCGGAGGTGGTATCCTGCTTTTCTCCACATTTGCAGACGGCCTTGCAACCATCGGATTAGGCTTATTCGCGCTGGGCGCAGGAGTGCTTCTTGTTTATGGGGCTGTCAATTTCTGCCGCTGGTTTTTAGGAAAGACTTCAAAATCACTGGGAAATATCTCTAAAGGGGGGAAAAAGAATGAAAGCAATCACTAAAAAAATTATAACTGTCTCTGTCTGCCTCATGGCGGCAGGCGCCGTGCTTGCCGGAATCGGCTATCTCTTTGGAGGCAGGGCCGGCGTCTCCATCTCCAGAGGCGGGATTCATCCCAACTCTGCAACTTCCGATCCCGTCACGCTGGAAAAAACGAAGCTGGAAGCCTTCACGGAAGCAGACATCACCATGGATGCCTATGCCGATATCCGGGTTCTGCCATCGGAAGACAATAACTATTATGTAGAATACCTGTTGGATCAGGCGTTCGGAACTCCCAAGTATAACGTAACTGATGGTAAATTCACCCTTTATCAGCCAGATCAGAACCACGGTGTATTTCTCGCCTTCTCCACAGTCGGCGACTCGCTCAACACCTATATCAACTTATACGTGCCAAAAGACAAGACCCTTGACGCACTGAAAATATACGACGATTCCGGCGATGTATCCGTAACCGGAACCAATGCTGCAAATATGGATATTTCATTAGATTACGGTGACCTTACCTTAGAAGAAAACAGTTCAAGCTCCCTGAAATTAACTCTTGAAGGCGGCGACCTGGAACTGAAAGACATAGAAACCGAAGCGTTCACTTTATACAGCGCATATGGGGACAGCACCATAGAGAATTTCAAATGTGATACTGCAAAAATACAGCTGGATTCCGGCAGTCTTTCCCTGGACGCAGCCAAACTCAGCTCCCTGAGCTGCAACAGCGAATACGGGGATGTGGACCTGTACCTTCCAGAAAAATTGGAGACATACACCTTTGACATCAAGGCCGAATACGGCCAGATCTACCTTCCTGAGAACGCACCAAAAGGGTACTATAGGGACAGGGACGACTCTGAAGAATACTATCAGACAGACGGAACAGAACAAAAGCTCATCAGAATCTACGCCGACTCCGGAGATATTGATATCCGTGAGCGGAGGGAATAGAGATTTGTAGTATGAGTCGAAGGGGACGCTGTGCGGAAGCGTGGCCGGGCTATCCTGGATACGGTATTGTGGTGTAACAGCCGCTAATCAAAATGAAAGCCAGCATGATGAACACCGCCGACTCAAGCGGGAATGCCGGATGCATTCCCGCTTGAGTCGGCTTTTTTGCAGGGCTTGTAGCCCTGCAAAAAGTTCATATGCCGGCTTTCATTTTGATGAAGCGGCTGTAACACCACAAAAGACGCATCCAGGATAGCCCGGCCACGCTTCCGCACAGCTGGCTCATCCGATCGGTAGTTAAAAATCTTTCCCCGGAGAGGGCGCTCCGGGGACGGGGGCTGCGGATTTTTTATGGGGATTAGGGACACTGCTGACTGGGGAAGACGGAAAGATTGGAGGACAGAAGCATTTGCTCCCTAGCCCGTGACCATCCGCCTCTCCCGTAAGAAATCCCCCTAAAGTTAGGTATCTTCCGCCCGGATGAACGCAGCCTGCCAGGGATGCCGCCTGTGGTGTCAAGCGGGATCTCTGCCTGTGTTTTTGGACGCCTCAAAGTGTGTCGTGTTCCCGTTGGGATAAAATAGAAAAATCTGATGGACAGACTTTGCTTTCCCAAGCAAAGTCTGAGGCGACTAAGGCCCACAATTATCAAATTGTGGGCTGCATGTCGCTGGTTCCATCAGATTTTTCTATTTTATCCCTACGGGAACTAGACGAAACGGCCGGCAGCCGAAAACACAGGCAGAGATCCCGCTTGACACCACAGGCGGCATCCCTGGCAGGTGTCCCGCGTCCCCCCGCCGCTACTCCCTAACTCCTCAATTTCTCCCACTCAGCCGCCTTGAAGCCCGTGAGTACGATATCCCCATCCACTACTATAGGACGTTTTACAAGCATCCCATCGGTTGCGAGCAGTTCGAGCTGTTCTTCCTCGCTCATTTCAGGAAGTTTATCTTTCAAGTTCATTTGTTTGTACAGCATGCCGCTTGTATTGAAGAATCTTTTCAACGGCAGACCGCTTTTTTTATACCACTCCTTCAGCTCCTCTTTTTGGGGATTTTCTGTTTTGATATCTCTTTCCTCGTAAGAGATGCCCTGCTCTTCCAGCCACTTTTTGGCCTTCTGGCAGGTGGTGCATTTGGGGTAACAAACGAATAACATATGTTTTCCTCACTTTCCATTTTTCTTATCATTCATCTCCGGACACGCAGGCCTTATGCAGATTTCCAGGCAGACACAGGCTCCCTTATGGGTGCCTGCGTTGCCAAGGGTGAGCCTTCCGCCCTGTTGTTTTGCGAAGGACTGGACTATGAACAGTCCCATACCGTAATGGCTTTTGGAATTCCGGCTTTTATCGCCCTGATAAAACTGTTCCGGTCCCCGCCTGATATCTTCCTCCGTAAAACCAGGGCCGCTGTCCTCGATCCGAAAACAAAGCCTGTTCTCCTCTTCGTACAGATTGATGGTGATATTTCCGCCCTTGGGCGTGTATTCCACTGCGTTGTCCAGCAGATTTTCCCAGGCGCGCAAGAGCATCTGCCTGTCACTAATAATATAGTCTGAAATCAGGGAAATTACAACCTCTAAGTTCCGTCCGCCTGCAGATGCCACGACTCTTGCATTTTCAGCAAAGGATTCGGCAAGTCCCCTGATTGCCACGGTTTCTTCCAGCAGCTTAACGGCGCCGTCAGATTTCAGCATTTCCTGCAGGATGCAGATATACTGCTCTATTCTGTCCGTCTCCTGAAGAATATATTCCCGGCATTCCCTGCTCTCCTCCAGCGACTCTGCTTCGCAGGACAGCTGGGTGTTTCCCCTTATGACGGTCAGCGGAGTTTTAATGTCGTGGGCCAGCGCGCGGATCTGCTGGCGTCTGTTCTCTTCCATTTCCCATTGCTGCTTAAGAGACGCCTCCAGGGCCTCTTTCATTTTCACAAGAGACTCCATCACTTCATCTATCTCCACAATCCTGGAAGCCGGCTTTTCGAAATCCAGATTTTGAAGTTTGACCTTTTCCGTCACCTGCTTGACCGCTTCCAGTTCCCTGCGTATCACATTGCCGAAACGCCGGACCAACAGAACGGACTGTATGAAAAACAGGATTAGAAATAAAAGAAAAAGGCCCTCCGGTACCCCCGGCAGTATTTTTTTAAGTAACGGATTTGTGAACTCCGCTCTTAATTGATAGACCGCCAGACAAACTTCTCCATCCCGCGGAAAATATTTCAGATACCCTAAGGCGCTGTCACCGCTCCCGCCTCTTTTGTACTCTTTCCACACCTTTTCCTGTAAGCTCTGACTTAAGTTTCCGTACAGAAATGTACCGTCTTCGCTGTACACCCCATAATGACAATTGTCCGGTATCATTTCTTTTGTCACAATATCGGCTTCCTGTATCTCTGTACGCCGCCTTTCCAGCGCCACTTCACTGTAATTAGCCGGCAGTACTGCACCTGCCGCACTTAAAACGCCAAAAATTACTACGCACATCAAGAGAAGGCCTGCTGTCATCAGACAAAACCAGACCAAAAACCTCCGAAATACAGATTGTACCGTTACCTTACGTTTTATTTCCATTTATATCCAATCCCCCATACCGTCTCTATCGGCTCCCTGCCGGCCCGGGAAAATTTAGCGCGGATGTTTTTTACATGCTCTGTAATCGCAGATACGTCCCCATCCTTGTCATACCCGAATATACGCTCATAGATCTGTTCCTTAGAAAACACCTGGCCATGGTTCATTGCCAGAAACTCACTGATCTCATATTCGCTTTTTGTAAGGGGCACCCGGCATTCCCCAACTCCGGCGGTTTTACCCGCCAGATCGAAGCGCACACCTGACACCTCCGCCGTATGCCTCTTCTCCCGCTTTTCTCTGCGCAGATGGGCCTGTACCCGCGCCCGCAGTTCCCCGATCCCAAAGGGCTTTGTTATATAATCATCTCCGCCCGATGCAAGCCCGTACATGATACTGTTTTCGTCTGTCTTTGCCGTCAGGAAAAGGATCGGGCTGTCGACCTGGCTGCGGATCTTTTTCACAAATGTGATACCATCCGTTCCCGGCATCATGATATCTAACAAAAGCAGGTCATATTGGTTCAGGTTTTCTATTATGATCTCATCCGCACAATTTAAGGTTGTCACACAGTGCCCCTCCTTTTCCAGAGCCCTCCGTATTAGATTCCGTATTGCCGGCTCATCGTCTACCGCAAGAATTCTGGCCATCCACTACATCCCCTCTCTCATGTTTTTAAACATTTTTTTCTGTCAATTTGCAAGAACCTTTCCCCCACCCCTAATCTTCCATCCGTTTTCCTTCGTAATAATGAAACCAGAGATATGTCAGCAGAATCCCTGCAATGGTGATTCCTGCCATCATGATTCCTCCTGTTTTCATCTGGGACTCTGCCAGCGCCCAGGCCGCGGAATCCATACCAGCTGCACGCTGTACATACAATCCTGTGAAACGGCCCGCCCAGGCACACGGTATCCACTGCCAGATCCCATCCCCAAGCCCGGTCATCAGTATCGCGGCCAGCAGGCTTTCCACAATTCCGGCCCCGATGCTAATGCCTTTCGAAAATCGCAGACCTAAAAACAGATGAAGGCAATAAGTGAATATCTGGCTGATCCAGATCAGTCCTGTCACTGTTATATAAAACATCTCCGGTACGGCAGTCCGTTCAATGAACAAATAATATCCGGCGCCAAAACCGACTATCGTCACTAGCACCGCTGCCAGGTTCCAGAGCAGCAATGTACAAAGTTTTGCAGACAGATTTGCTGTCCTGCGCTGTCCTGTCCCTAAAAGATTTTGAAAATGCCCTGCCTGTTTTTCCTGGTCTGCCGCAAGTCCGCAGATAAACCCTACAAGTGTCGGGCATACAACTGAAACCACTTCCACATAACCCGAGATCTTCCCCCAGCTGCTCCACCCTGAGATACGGTAGTATAAAAGAAATATAACGATTCCCGTCAGCGGCATAATGATATGGAGCCACAATATCCATGTTCTGCGCAGCTTTACCAATTCGGCACACAGCATCCGGAATCCTCTGTTCTTCTGTTTCAGCTTTCCCATCCTTTTCGCCCCTTTCCTGCATACCAGCCGGCCGTCAAGGCCCATACTCCCAAAAACAGCGCCACAGAAATGCAGACTCCCAGAGGGATGACTGTTATCTTTAATACTTCCGGGAAAAAGGTCTGGCTTCCCGGTTCCGCCGGCAGCCCATTCGGGAGGATCTTCAGAATCGGACACATCAGGCGGCTGATATAAGCAAATGGATTCACCACCCACCATTTTGACAGAGCGCCCAGAACTCCCAGCCCTATATTACCTGCCAGGCCCAAAAGTATTCCTGCGGCAAATCCCAGCGACTGGTTCACAAACAGCCAGAGCGGGATCTGCCACAAACTGAGCACAATCCACAGGACAGCTGCCGCAAGGCCGGTCAGCCCTGAGATCTCTCTGGCGCCGCCAGAAGCCAGCAGACGGCTGACCACTTCCTGTACACAGAATAAGATCAGAACGGCAAGTACAAGCGTTTTCAGGCTGTACAAGATCTTCGCGCTCCATAAAGTCTTCATGTTTATCGGCAGCGCTCCCATGGCCCTATTCTTCATCTTCCTTTCCCGCTGCCCTGCAAATGCCGTGCTAAGAAGCAGCAGCATAGGGAAAAACGTTGTATACCACCAGTTATACTGATTCATTTGGTAATACCGGCTGTCCTGCCCCGAAAAAACAAATGACAGCAAAATGCTGAAAAGAGGTACCAGCCAAAAGAGCCTGGAGGCCACGGTATGTCTGTTTTTTAGATTCTCCGCTTTCACATATGCTAACAACATGCCTCAAGCCCCCTGTTCTTTCTGACCACATCCGTAAACAGGCTTTCCAGATCCTTTCCCTGCTTCATGCCGCCCTGATATCCCAGAACGCCCCCCGATATGATCCCGATATAATCGGCGACCTGCTCGACCTCGCTTAATATGTGGCTGGAAACGATAACAGTGATTCCTTCATCGGAAAAATCCCGTATCATATTTCGGAGTTCCTGAATGCCAAACGGATCCAGCCCGTTGGCCGGTTCATCCAGAATCAGAAGGCTGGGTTTATTAAGAAGCGCCGCCGCTATCCCCAGACGCTGTTTCATTCCCATAGAAAACTGCCCTGCCCGCTTCTTCCCCGTATTTTTTAAATCTACGATTTCCAGGACCTCGTCTATTCTTTTCTTCGGAAGCCCCAGCAGAAGGGTGCGTACCTCCAGGTTCTCCCGTGCCGTCAGATTGTCATACAGCGGAGGCTGCTCAATCAGCGCTCCCGTTCTGTTCAGATCCTTCCGGCTCCATGGCTTTCCCCCAAAAAAGATCTCTCCTTCATCCGGGCGCATCATACCCGAAAACATTTTCATCAATGTGGACTTACCGGCGCCGTTCGGCCCCAGAAGCCCATATACGCAGCCCTTTGGCACCATCAGAGATACCTGGTTCAACACAACCTGACGGCCAAACCTCTTGCAAATTCCTTTTGTCTCCAAAATCATCTCATTCATGTTAAAACCTCCTTGTCTATAAGGACATTTTAAAAGACAATTATAAGGAATTTATAAGGGAACTGAATATTTTCTATTGTAACATAAACTAAAAAATGTGGATACTCGGGTTGCGTATTTTTCCTTTTATGGTAGAATAGTGACGGAAGACAATTTTCTGCCACATATTCAGTGAATCTATTTCTATTAAAAAACATAACGAACTGAGGACAAACTTCCCCGGTATCTGCAGCCGGACGGCCATACCTGCACGTCTGCCCTGTTCACTGCCTGGGGGAATATAAAAAGGAGGATCACATATGTACTGTTTTAGAAAAGTAACCGATGACTTATACTGGGTAGGCGGAAGCGACCGCCGTCTGGAGCTGTTTGAAAACATTTTCCCCATCCCGAACGGTGTTTCCTATAACTCTTACCTGCTGATGGACGAGAAGACCGTTCTCTTTGACACAGTAGACGCTTCTATCGGAAGGCAGTTTCTGGAAAATGTAGAAGCAGTTCTCGGCGGAAGAACACTGGACTATCTGGTTGTGAACCACATGGAACCGGATCACTGTTCCCTCATCGCAGAACTGGCGCTGCGCTATCCTAAAATGCAGATTATCGGTAATGCCAAAACATTCCCCATGATCGGCCAGTTTTATGATATGGACTTAGAAGACAGGAAAATCATCATCAAAGAAGGGGATACCTTTTCCAGTGGTACGCACACCCTTCATTTTGTTATGGCGCCAATGGTACACTGGCCGGAGGCAATGATGACTTATGACGAGGCCGACAAGGTTCTGTTCTCTGCAGATGCCTTCGGAACTTTCGGCGCTCTGGGCGGCACGATTTTTAATGATGAAATCGACTTCGACAGAGACTGGCTGGATGATGCCCGCAGGTATTATACCAACATCGTGGGCAAGTACGGCGTACAGGTCCAGAATGTACTGAAAAAAGCCGCTGCGCTGGACATCCGGTATATCTGCTCACTCCATGGACCGGTCTGGAGAAGCAATCTGGATTATATCATTGGAAAATATAATATCTGGAGCACATATGAGCCGGAAGTACGCGGCGTTATGATCGCCTATGCTTCTATGTACGGCAATACGGAAAATGCTGCCAATGTACTGGCGGTCAAGCTTGCCGATGCGGGCGTGAAGAACATGGTGGTTCATGACATTTCCCGCACCCATGTATCCCAGCTGATTTCTGACAGCTTCAAATACAGCCACCTTGTGCTTGCCTCCCCTACTTATAACGGCGGGGTATACCCGGTCATGGCCAATTATCTGGATGACATGAAGGCGCTGAATGTGCAGAACCGTACGGTCGCTGTGCTTGGCAACGGAACCTGGGCTCCGATGTCGGCTAAACTCATGGAGGCTAAGATCGGTGAAATGAAGAATATGACAATCCTGACGGAAAACTTTGCTATGAAATCATCCCTGAAGGATTCACAGATGGAAGAAATGGATGTTTTAGCTGCAAGACTTGCAAAAGAGATTCTCGGAAACGAGTAATTCCGAGAGCACTGCTCCACAAACACAGGCGTAGTGGAATACGCTGAAGTTTGTGGAGCAGTGCTGCCGGAAATTTAAGGATACGATCGGTGCCGTACAATTCAAATATGCCCCTCTCAATTCTTGTGCAATGCATGCGGCTTTTTCGTTCTGTCCATCCAGCATATCCCCAAAAACATGAATAACCCCAGAATGGATAACCCGATTCCTGCTTTCACACCGGGTATTTCATATTTCAGTTCAATTATATTCTCCCCCGCGGAGAGGGGAATTGCCATCAGGGCATTGGCTGCCGGCCTGATTTCCACTTTCTTCCCATTCACGGAGGCTGTCCAGCCGTCATCATAAGGGATACTCAGGAGCATATTGCAGTCTTCGACTGCGGTATAGCTGCCTTTCACATATCCGTCTTCAAATTTTTCTGTTACCATTTCTTTGCCCTTCAATTCCTGAATGACTTCCTCGAACAAATCCTGATCCAGATAATAGAAATAAGGCGTCATATCCTGTTCTTTTCCGCTATATCCGTCCAGTGCCGCTGTATGCGCCTTCGTCCCGTCTCCGACATTAAATATCTTATAGCTCAGCCATGTGGCGTAATTACATCGGTACTCGCCATCTACATATAGTACAAGGTCATGTACCCAGGAATCTACATAGCCATAGAGCAGATCTTCCTTTCCGGACGCAGGTATACTAAAAATCAGCACCTGGTCTTCCATACGTACCTCCGGCTCCGCTTTTTTATAAAGCGCTACTTCTCTTCCGAGGATTTTGGAAAACAATATATTCTGATATTCAAAAGGGTTGGCACTCTCCGTTTTTTCATAAACAGTATCCGCCGCCTCCATGCCTGCGTCCAGCGCATATAGATTATAGTATACGGATTTTCCGTTTGCTTCCGGTATGGAATCCACTTTTTCATAGCCTGCCACCTCTGCCGCAGACAGCAGATACTTTACCCCCAGCAAGGAATCTGCCGGCAGGCTTGATTCGGACACGATGCTTATGGTACTCTCAGAGGAATACCCGATATCCCGGAGCAGATCTCCTGTCGTTCCGTCAAATGTGGAGGAATAATGATTCAGACCGCGATAGTCATAAACCATGGCCTCATTTAGAAAGGCCGAGCATCTGCTCTCCTCGTCATACCTTTTATTCAGAGTGTCCATCCTGTAGAATTCATCCGATTCCAGTTTTTTCACCGCTGCAACCTGTTCTGCATTGCGCGCCGTATATTCCTGGTAAGCGGAAATATCCTGATTCCACTCGTAATTCATCTGAAACGTCATAATCCCGTTTAAAACCAGTTCTACGGCCAACACTGCTGGAACTAAATTCTTCAGCCCTGCCTGTTTTCGTTTCCCCATTCCTGAAAGCAGATACAGCAGAGCATACACTGCAAGTACCGCTTCTGTCAAAAGCAGTTGATTCTTTCCATATCCGCCCGCCAAATGGTACACCAGGAACAGCAGGATGCAGCCCGCATATACCGCCGCCATTTTTTTGCCGTCTCTTACCTTTTCATACTCCTGCACCCCTCTTGCCGCCAGGTACAGTACAAGAAAAATGACAATGAAAGCGAACCGAAACGGATAACTTGCCACGTACCTTAATCCGCTCCAGATGCAGTCCAGCGGTACAAACCAGCAGCTTACCAGCATAAACATCACAGCGATTACGGATAGTATCTTCTCCTTTTTTTCCACATGGCGTGAGAAAAAATAATAGAGAAAGAAGCCAAAAAAGAGCAGACCGCAGTATAACGATACAGATTCAAAATAGCTGCCCAGTGCAAATCCCTTGAATGCATCAAGGAGGGATCCATGTGTGGCCAGATGGAAGATCTCAGGAACAAAAGCATCCTTGCCTTTCTGCAGGCCCACCACCACCGGATAAAATATAAAACAGCTTCCAAGCACTCCTGCAAGCATGATGCCGCCACATAATATGGTATCTTTTATGAACCTTTTTCGCTCCTTTGCGTCCGGCTTGTCAATCTTTAAGATTCTTTCGTACAGGAAATAACATACGGCAAACAAACCTGTCATATAGCCTGTATACCAGTTAATTGCAATGGAAAATAGAACGGTAAGGAAAAGCCACCGCTTCCGGTTTTCGGAAACAAACCTGTAAACAGCCAGCAGTAAAAGCGGCAGAAGGATTACACCATCCAGCCACATAATGTTGGATGACTGCAGCATATTGTACTGCATCAGAGCATACGAGAGCGAAATAAGGGTCCGCATCCTTAATGATACCGCCGGAAAACGCTTCCAGAAAAAGATTCCTGCAGTCACCCCCGCAAGCCCTTGTTTTACTGCCGTAAGAATAAACAGGAACAAAGGCAGCTGCTCTGTCTTGAAAAACACTACAAGCAGATTCAGCGGACAGCCAAGATAATAGCCGAACAGTGCAACCAGGGAACCGCCCAGAGATTTTGTGAACGAATACCCGATGTCTGCTTTTCCCAACAATACATTCCGGTAATATGCAAAATAATCCACATACTGAATATCCTGATCCCACAGCATATTAGACTTGCTGCCAAAAGGATATAATCCACTCCCGGCCTGTATTAGGATAAACAAAAAGATGGAGCTGAGGAAAATAATCCCCAGCGCCAGCAAATTTCGTTTTCTTGTAGCATCTGATCTAAATTTTTCCGACATTGCTTAACTCTCCATCCGCTTCCCTTTAATTCATAACTGTAGAAATCAAATAACCGAAGCTTTCCGCTTATTGTCCCAGTGTTTTGACACATTGATATTCAGCCTCATAGCTAGCCTAATTCTCAATGTATCAGTACATTAGTCCTCGCAGGAGCCAGAATTCCCGGCTCTACTGGAACTCACTCTGCCCCTTATAGTTTACGGCGATATAGCTCTTCCCGCGATTTACTTTGATCTCCTTGCCGCTCTCATCGTAAAAACGCAGGTACGAATTCTCGTTATTCGCCTCTTTACTCCAATGTATCTTCTGCATACCGCCGTTTGACACATAATATCCTACATAGTCAGAACCGCCATACCAGTTGATTTCTTTATGCCCAATATCATCCCTTACTGAAATATCAGTCTCCAAAACAAATACATTTGTAAAAGCCAGCTGGGTGTTGTCACTGCCATCCATCTGTGGTTTTCCGTTAATCTGCTTTAAGTAAGTCTTTGAGCCCTCGTCATAAGTCAGGGTTGCCGTGGCCGCCCCAAAATTAATGTTGACATTTTTGCAGTCCTGCCCTTCCGGCTTCAGCTGTTCGTCCATCCCGTTAAACTGGAATGCCGTCCCCTTTTTATCCTCGTTTAAATCCGTTCTCCGACCTTCTGCCTGCACCACCTCTGCAAATCTGGTTCCATCAAAAAATCCTGTGTGCTCCAAAGAATATCCCGCATTCAGCCTGTCCTGGTCACGACCAAACAGCCCCCCTGCATTGTTCATCCCATCATATTGATCCAGGTTCAGCGCTTCGAGATAGTCTGCAATACTGTCATCAATTCCCCAATTCACATAAAATGCATCATATCCCTGTGAATATGCAGGGAAATAATAACGGCAGCTGCGCACGGCACAGATCTTCGGTACTGCAGTGTAGTCTGCGTATAAAGCCATAAGACGCGTCACATCACCCTCGACCGGAATCTCATATATAATATCTGCCTTTGAAATCCCAAGCTGCGGGAGCGCCGCCTCCACATTATTCACCATAACGGCTACAGGCCTTTTGCCAATAGCGCCGTCTGTCAGATCAGCCAGCCCTGTCAGCAGGTTCTGGTTTGCAGGCGCCTCTTCCTGTTTTGGCTCTTCTTTTTTCTCTTTTACTTCTTTCTCTTCTGTCTTCTCTGCTCTTTTGGGCGCTTCCTTCTTCTTACATCCGGCCATGCCAAATATCATGAGTAATACCAGCAAAACAATACTTACTTTTTTTAACCTTTTCATATAACCTCTCCCTTTCAGTCTGAATTTTCCTGCTTCTTATTTTACCAAATTCATACAAAAGTACAACCCTATATCACAAATGTCCTTGCTTTTGAAAGTTACTGTGTTACCGTTTACATGCTTACCTGTTAACAGCAGCTGCCTTTCCCCTGCGGATCTCTGTTCAGCAGCCACGGGTAAAGCAGCACCAGGGGCAGTCCGATTACCAGGAGATAGATATACCTGACGCCAAATGCCGTTGGAGTAGCCACCATTAAAGTCAGCCAGTTGCCCGCCATGACCAGCAGAGGAATAATATACACTGATTTTTTGCGCATCCAGCAGAAAACGATATCAAATAAAAGGATCCATACCAACAGCCCCGTTGATATATAATCGTACTTTTCCACTATTATTTCCTGCATGGGATAGCCCAGCACATTTTCAAAAGGCTGATTCTGATACATGTCCCACCAGTTCCTGGCAATATCTGTTTTCACAAACTCGTATTTCGTCTCCCCTCCTATATGCCAGAAGCCATATGTCCCCATAAGATATTGCTTTACATAGACATCAAAATTTTTAGTCAGCATGGAAAACCAGACATGAAAAAATTCTTTCTTGTGGCTGTCTAAATATTCCGTATCGAATTCAGGCGCCCATTTGATCGGATCCACTAAAAACGGCCAATAATAATCCTGATACTTTTCCAGGGGCAGCAGATGATCCATAAATTCTTCCTCTTCCGCGCTCATCTCCCCCTCTGTGACAACGACTCTGGCCATTTGCTGCAACGGGATGCCGACTGATTCCACAAAAACATTTTCGGCAGAAAACACGTGCACATATACGGGTCCCGTTATAAACCAAATCAAGCCAATACTGACCACCGATGTTATCAAAACCCGCTTTAAGCGCTTCCTGTAAACCACCAAAAGTCCCGCACTGAGCAGGATCCCGATATAGATTCCGTTATTTCTCAACAGAGATGCCAGTATCATCAGCCCTGCATAGCTGATCAAAACTTTCTTCTCTAAAAATGAATCCGGATTCAATGCAACATGATCGATTAATTGTAGTGCCAGCAGAATAAGAACACCGCTGAAAATGGGGTCTTTCCACATAACAACCGCATAGTTTCCAAACACCGGAGCGGCCGCAAAATATGCGAGCCCCAGATAGATCAGAATCTTCTTAAACCCTTTCCGCTCAATCCATTCCAGCAAATACCCCAGAATTCCCGCCATAATAAGCATCTGAAATACAGAGTAAAGCGCAATACCAATATTAAAGTTATGGAAGATATAGCCCACAAGCATGAATCCGCCAACCATTAAGGTATAAAAAACAGGGAAATGGTTGTCCCATGGCATCTCTCCGAAAGCAATTGCCATGGAAACCGTAGCATCATCAGGTACAATCCCCGGGAAATAAGTTACAAATGTGGGAACCCAGGCCGCAAACAAAATCACGCTGTAGAGCAGCCATTTTCTTTGATTCCATTTTGGAAGCGGTAATTCTCCTGAAGTCATGCGGCCTCTTACCGCCGCATTCACACCGGCCAGATATAAATCAAAAAACAGAAGCCATCCTACAAAAACATAAAGAATAAACCAGATAATATCAAATACCGTAAAAGCTAAAAATGATACGCTGTCCGCATGGATCTTCTGCCCAACAACAATCATCAGAGAAAACAAGATTCCCAGTAATACGGTTCCCGGCAATATACGGCTGTGCTTCAGCAGATGCGCATTCTTCCGGGCCGCTTTAAGCCCCGCATAAATCAGAATCGATAATCCTGCAATATAAACCGGATTCATCAGCCACTTTTCCTGATGAAAAAACAACAGATTTGCTATTGTAATAGACAGGATCAGCGAAATTATATCTGATTCCCCTCTCATAAAGTTCTTTGCCCGGTTCATTCCTTTTTCTCCTCACCCTCTTCTTCCAAATTACTTTCATCGCAGATATAGATAGGCCTCTTCTTGGTTTCCAGATACGTCTTGGAGAGATACATGCCTAAAATCCCCATACAAAGCAGCTGAATTCCACCCAGCATCAAAATGATACAGGTCATAGAAGGCCAGCCTGCAACCGGGTCTCCGAAACATAAAGTCTTGACCAGGATAATGATCAAAAAAATAAATGCGGCCGCACAGACTGTCATCCCCAGTATGGAAGCCATAGCAAGCGGCGCCGTCGAGAAACCGATAATTCCCTCAAGACTGTAGCGGAACAACTTGAAAAATGACCATTTTGTTTCGCCTGCAATACGCTCCACATTCTCAAACTCAATCCACTTTGTCCGAAAACCAACCCAGCCGAAAATACCTTTCGAAAAACGATTGTATTCACTCATTTCCAAAATTGCATTTTTGAACTTCCGGTTCATCAGACGGTAATCCCTTGCTCCATCCATAATCTCAGCCGAAGAAATCCTATTCATCAGATGGTAAAACCGGCGCGCAAAGAAAGAACGGATTGGCGGTTCCCCTTTCCGGGTTACTCTTCTGGTAGCAGCTGAATCGTACCCTTCTTCTTTCACCGCCTCTAACATCTCAGGCAGCAGTGAAGGAGGATCCTGCAGATCCGCATCCATAAGAACCGCATAGTCACCGTCCGTATTCTGAAGTCCCGCATAGATGGCCGCTTCCTTGCCAAAATTGCGGGAGAACGAAAGATATTTGACCCGGTTGTCACTTTTGGCCATATCTTTTGCAAGATCTAATGTGCTGTCCTTCGAGCCGTCATCTACAAAAAGGAGTTCTAATTCATATTCTGCTAATTGCCCTGCTGTCTTTTTGAACTCCTCGTAAAAATAGGGGAGCACCTCCTCTTCATTGTAGCAGGGGACAATCAGGGATATCTTTTCTTTTGGCATAATTAAATACTTCCTTACTTCGTTTAGTTATCCTGTTTTTAATAATAACGCTTCTCCTGGGTATATTCAACACCCAAAACGTTAAGGCCAGTATGACCCTATTCCCCTCCTAACGAGTCATCCATATGTGTCTGCTTTCTTCTGTCTATTTCAAAATTGCTCCATCCTTAAATGCATTTCCCACTTTTTCCATATATCTGGCTGATAGCCGACTGTTGCCTGTTTTCCGTTTCTGACAATGGGTGTCCTTATCACTTGCTGGTTTTCAAGAATTTTTTCTGCCCGGTCTTCTTCTGCGATATACGTGACCAGAGCAAGTAAATCTTTATCCCTGCAATTCGGATCGAGCAACTGTTCATAGCCTCCAATTGATTGGCAGACGGAGTAGAACTCACCTTTGCTGAGTCCCTTTTCTTTCATATCTATAAACTGATATTTTATGCCCCGCTCCTTGAAATAACGCTCTGCTTTTTTGCTGTCAAAGCTCTTTTTTGTTCCAAAGATCTGTATATTCATGGGCCTTATCTCCTTCTGAAAACACCTGTTTTATTTTCTTGAAATTTTTATATTTAGCTGACTGAGGCCGGAACAATGCTGCTAACTTGAAAATTATACGATACCTGGTTATGTTTTATTCGCAAACATCTTACAAATTTATCCACTAGGAAATTATATCATAGAATCCGCTTCAAACCAATAGTTCTTTCTTTTACAGACAACAAATACCATTTTAATAAATTTTATTCTATATTTTATCTAATCAGAGTATTTTTTAACCGCTTCTAAAAACTTATGCATATTTTCAACCGGCGTCCCCTTCGGAATCTCACAGCCGCCTCCAATCATGCATTTCCCTTTTGTATCATCAATAATTTTTTTCACTTCATTATCAATCATCTGCGGCGTGCCAAATCTCAAGACCGAGGACGGATCCAGGTTGCCGCATAAAACCTGCCCTTTCCCCAGTCGTTTTATCAGTGAAGGCACATCTTTCACTAAAGAATCTATATCCAGGATATTGGCTCCCGCTTCTATTAAATGCGGCAGGATCCTGGAAGAATCGCCGCAGATATGGAATTTGGTATATATCCCCAGCTTGTTTGCATGTTCAATCAGTTGCACATGATATGGAAAAATACGTTCTAAATACATTGACTCGCTTATTTGAGAACATATAGCGTCGCCAATACTGATGCAGTCTGCCCCCGCTTCTGCCTGTAAATCAATCCATCGTTTCGTATTATCCACTATAATCTGAAATATCTCAGACAGCTCATCCTCATAATCCAGTAAATCTATGAGCCCCTCAGATACGCCTCTTAAATCCGTATACTCCGCCAAAGGACCTTCCACGTGTCCTGCTATAAAATACTCATCGCCGACCGTATCTTTATAATGCTTAACTCCTCTCACGCGATTCATCATCGCATCGTTCTCTTTTATATTCAGCGACCTTATCTTCTTATAATCCCTTTCAAAATCAAGGATTAAATGCTTTTCTGGATATGGGCAGTCATCTTCAGGATACACGATATCCATTCCGTATGCGCCCGCTTCACAATATGCAAATCCCGACGGATGGAACCAGTCCACACCAAAGTCTTCTGCAAACTTTATCATTGCATTACATTGGCTCCGATAGTCCAGGCAATACTCTCTAAACGGAATCTTTGCATATTCAGATGCAAACTGCATGACTAATGGATGGAATGGAATATAATCCACTTTTTCACCATGCATAAATTTTAACGTTCTTTCTCTGCCATTCATTTGATACCCTCCTGTTTCATAACTTTATGTAGTATAATTTATTAGATAATACCTTATATCACGCAATAAAAACATACACTTTCTTACATGATATTTGTAAGAAATTCCATTTTATGTTATATTTTATAGGAAGGGATAGTTAAATTGTTTCGGTTGAAACAATAAGATTTTGAGCCTAACAAAAGGAAAGAGTGAAAATAGATATGCAAAAATCATTTCAGCAGACATTACTTAATAAAACGATTCAATTAGATAATATCGTTAGTTTCTTTTACTGCGACCTTAATCCTAAATTTACATCTATTGGTGAAACTCATAATTACTGGGAATTTATTTATGCAGATATTGGCAGTATAGAAATTGTTACCGGGTCTAAGACTGTCATACTTGAAGAAGGCCATATTTATTTCCATGCGCCTAATGAATATCACCAGCATAGATCGATAAAGAACCTAAAAGCTTCCATATGTAACGGAGCCTTTTATTACGAGGGTAATGTCCTCGATAAAATAGCTGATCAACCGATTTTTCTTACAAATTCTACGAAACAATATTTTTTTAATGCACTAAAATACTGCAGTGAGATATTTTCCTCTGTTATTGACACAAAAGAACTGATCTACCAGGTAATTGCACCTGACCACAGCCTGGCACAAGAACAGCTGCTGCTTAATAATTTAGAATCCTTTTTGCTGGAGTTGCTGATATCTATGGATACTCTTACATATCCAAAACGTCATGTGCCAGAAGATGAATATCCGCCTTTGGTTGGCGAAGCAATTATGATAATGAGACAATGTCTTTTTTCTTCCCTTACGCTCTCATCTCTCTGTCAAAAACTGCACTGTTCGAAGTCAACTTTGTCTGCTGTATTTAAAAAGTATACCGCTTCAACCGTTATGAATTATTATACCCAGCTTAAAATAGATAAGGCAAAAGAACTGCTGTGCTTAGGCGCTTATAATATAACCCAGGTATCAAACTTTTTGAATTTTTGTAATGTAAATTATTTTTCTAATCAGTTTAAACGGTATACTAATTTAAAGCCCAGTGAATACTGTAAAAGCCTTAAGAATAAGAATTGTGTACAGCTTTTAGAATTACCAAAATGAAATTCAGTCCTTTAAATCTTCAATTTCCCCCATGTCGGGAAGCCAGACAGAGGAGGCGTCCACAAAGTTACTAGTATCTTCTCTCTGTCCTGCAATGGTGGACGGGATTGTGCCGTTTAGCTGTCCCCGAATACTTTCTGCCCTCAAAAGACAAAAATCTCTAATCGTATCCACTGCCAGCTGATACTCTTCATAAGAGCAAAAGGCAGTGGGATCTTGCTCAACATATGGAGCGATCATTACGTTGGTCTGCTGCACAAGTTCTTCGAAACGCCCGCTTTCGAAATATCCTGTTATTAACTGACCGAAATAGTAGTGATACTGTGAAAAGTATTCGTTCTTTTTCATCAGGTTGTGATATAACGGACGATTTCGCATGATTTCCCCACTGGCCGGAGTATTAATAGGATAATTAACATAATAGGTAGAATCATTGATTGGATCAGGCATTCCCAGGGAATAGGTGGCAAACGCCAGATTATAATCCCAAGGCAGGATACTGAGAATACCATCCTTTTCGTACAGGAAATAGTTGTGACCTGTTTTTCCCAGATAACTGTCCAGGTTCACTACGAAGACCTGTACAGTAAAGTAACGCAGTACTTCATCCACATTGATTGCCGATTCCAGATTTTCCCCTGTTGAAAGAGCCCTCAGCGATTCAATCAGCCGGGTTTTATCTGCATCTGTTAGATCAAACTTAGCATTGCGGAAGATATTGTCATAACTGTCATATTCATCATCTGTATATCGGAGCCCTACATCGGCATTTTCTGCATTTAAAGATTTATAATCCGGTTTGTAAAGCTGCCCGTAATCTGAACCAAAGTTTCGCTTTGCAAAAGCCTCTTCCGGTTCCTCGATAGCTAAAAATAACCCCCAGTCTTCATTATTTACGCGCACCCATGTATAACTGCATAATGGTGTGGGTATATCCATATACTTCATCATATCGTAAGTTATCCATGTTTTCATGTAAGTATTGTCCTGGAAAGAAGCATCTAAAGAAAACTTATCAAGTCCATAATAACTGCCCGCAGTATAGTGGTCGAATTCGATTTTTAAACTATAACGGTCAAGGTTATATTTTTCTGTAAGCCTGCGGGAATTATTTCCCTTAACCCTCAGCCCCACATTTGAAAATTCTTCTCCGTCAATCACAATTGTACAGGCGCTATATTCTTCTTCACCTGCAGTTTCCAGAAAACCCATCCAATCCTCCATAATGATATCCAGTGTATGAACTCTGGTGTCATCAAAAAGACGGGTTTCATAGCCCGGTGCGGCTGAAGCCGGAATCAGTCCAAGGGCTTCGCCGTTCATAAACAAAATGGTGATGACCAGTGCCAGCACCGCCGCTGCGATACAGATACGGTCAATATATTTTGACTTCAGCATAGCTTAACTCATATAGTCGCCGTTGTAGGACACCATGACCGTATGACAGACACCGGGCAGCTCTGCCAAAGCATTGATAAACTCAGTATCTGGATCCTTCAGACGAACTTCATAATTCAATTCAATACAACCAGGAGCCACACTCTTACTCTTTAGAGTCATCTTCCTTACTCTCTGAGAAATAAAATTGTAAGCTTCTTTTTCTACCCCGGAATTTTCACAGTGCAGTACAAGTATGTATGGTTTATCCGTCCCCTTATGCTGCGAAAAGATAAGCAGGATCAGTCCAATGAACAGGCTGCCTATCACAGCCAGCGGAATAAATCCTGCTGCCAGCACGATTCCGGCTGCTATCGCCCAGAACAAAAAAGCAATATCCGAGGGATCTTTGATAGCAGTTCTAAAACGGACAATGGACAACGCGCCTACCATACCAAGAGAAAGTACAATATTACTGGTAACGGCCAGTATCAGAAGCGCTGTTATCATACAGAGTGCAATCAGTGTAACGCCAAAGCTGGAAGAATACATAACACCTGCATAGCTTTTCTTGTATATGAAAAAAATGAAAAGCCCTACTGCAAACGACAATACCAGGGCCAGTACCATATCCAAAACTGAGATGGCCGCTACATTTTCCAGAAAGCTGGATTTAAAAATATCTTGAAAATTGAAAGACATAAGATTTCCTCTCTTCTTTAGTCATATCGCCGGCATATAGCATATTTTGAAAAAGCCGCTGCCCTGCGATTAGGAATCTGAACCGCAAGACGGACAATATCCGGCAGGAACGCATCATATTTAACTTCCAAGACCGCCTGATTATCCAAAACATCTGCATAGTATAGTTGCGGATTTAAGAAATCAATACGATCTAATCCAGTGCGCAGATTTCGGTCTACTGTGATACGCACATTGCCGGGATCATAAAGAAACGCTTCCCTGTCATAAGTTACAATTGTTTTGGGGGCAAGCTGCTGTCCGCGCATTTTGCTGTAAAGTTCCACTAACAGCGGCTTCTCACTCTTTAAAAGAAAATCAATGTTGCCCCCTAATAGTTGTTCTGCCTGTGGGTAAGTAATTCTTTCACTGAACTTGGCGCATAGTCCATTGATTTTCAGTTTTTTTTCCAAACGGATGAACGTGGTATTGTCATTGTAATAACGCAGACGGAACTTCTCTCTGCAGTTAACGCCGTCTATTTTCTGCCGTAATGCTTTATCATAAGGAGTGTCAAAATAGAGGCTGCTCACACGGTAGATACCGTGTGAGCCTGCGTTCTCGTCATGCCGGAACAATTTTCTCAGACGTTGGGACACCTCCTGATCGTCTAATGGGTTGATGCCGTGTTTTACTTCGTGGCGCAGATTCATCAAAGGTTTTTCCTTAATCGTCATAACCGCTATCTCCACTATCATCATAATTGCTTGAACCGTCGCTATTATTAGAATCCACAGCACTATAGTCTGTAATGCCATCGTTATTTTGTCCATTGTCCGTATCATCGTAATCGGTTACGCCATCATGATTCGGGCCATAATCCGTGTCATTATAGTCGGTCACTCCATCATTATTCGGGCCATAGTCCGTATCATTATAATCGGTCACACCATCATTATTTGGACCATAATCCGTATCATCATAGTCAGTGACACCATCATTATTCGGGCCATAATCCGTATCGTTGTAGTCGGTTACTCCGTCATTATTCGGGCCATAATCCGTATCGTTGTAGTCGGTTACTCCGTCATTATTCGGGCCATAATCCGTATCATCATAATCAGTTACACCATCGTTATTCGTACCATAATCCGTATCATTGTAATCTGTTGTTCCTGCGATATTCGTATTATTATTGGCGCTATTCGGAGCGGACGCACTGTTTTTATCTGAGCCTTTTGCTGTTTCTTTTTTCTTATCCGCAGCATCTTTTTTCTCACTTTTACGAGCACTATTATAATCAGTATCCCCGTCATTGCCAGGGCCGTAGTCTGTATCCACATAGTCTGTAATACCGTAGTCACTCTCGCCTTTTACTGCCAAAGGACTGCGCCAGCCATTACTGTTTACACATTCACGGATGTCTGAAACAAGTTCATCCAGAAATTCCTCATACGGCAACTCAGATCCTGGCTCTATTTCGATACTGATTTGCCGGACATTTCCATCAGCATCTTTTACAAAATAACCAGCTTTCCCAATAGCGGTCACCAATTCTGTCACAACCTGACGAACCGCTTTTCCTTCGTAATCTGAATAATCTTTTAAAATCTCGCTGCCGTCATCGTTGAGAGATTTCACTTTAATTACATTACCATTATCATCATAAGTGACTTCAATTTCAGGATTGACGCTCAAACGCAGAACTCCTCCTGCCGCAATGTCTCCGCCTGTTTGGGAAGTCTTTTCCCCACAGCCGATCAGACAAGCCAAGCTCATAAGCAGAGCCAAGGTAACCGCAAATACAGATTTGATTTTCATCTTCCTCATTTTTCATTCTCCTTTTAGTATTTTATGTTTGTTTATTGGTGAGGGCTTCTATTGCCTTACACACATAGAATACGAAACGAATCATTAAAAACCGGGGTAGGAAGAAGAATTTTCCAAATTTAATCATCCTCATTTAATTCGTACTCCGATTGGCTGTTGTCATATATATCTTTATCATCAGAATCTGTTATTCTATTGTCAACATCTTGCTCCCCATAATTAGACTGGCTGTACTCATAACTGGTCATTCCGTCATCACTATCGTTCAGTCCATCATTGTCATCATCATCGTTCTGGTCGTCATCATCGTCGTTCTGGTCGTCATCATCGTCGTTCTGGTCGTCATCATCGTCGTTCTGGTCGTCATCATCGTCGTTCTGGTCGTCATCATCACTCTCATTATCATCTATATCCCCGTCATCGTAACCACTATCTTCATAAGCAACGCCTGTTGATGGTTTACCTGTCGGAGATTTTTCATTTTTATTACTTTCACTGTTGTTTTTGCCATTTGGTTCAACAGGAATAGAAATCTTTTGACTGCCTGAATTCTTGTCTGTAATCTTTATTGTTACATTCAGTTTGCCTCTTAAATGCTCATTCAGATGGGTTTTTAATTTATCCGTGTGTCCAGTCACCCACTCGTCAGCATCAGAATCCAGCATTAGCGCAATCTGTCCGCCTTCATGGAGATACCCCATACTGATGGCTCTGTCAACCAGTTCACTCATGACCAAATCAAGCTGTTTTTTCTTAAAGTCATAGCCATTGATTAAATCTTTACCATCCTCATTCATTTCTTTCAGCCCCACAACCACATCTTTGCGATTCACGTCAATACGGATCTCCGGATTGATCGTCATATAAACTGACGCACAAGTTGTTTGTCCCATCTGCAATATGGAGGTAAAAGCAATGATCAGACAGGCCGCTGCTGCTGCCAATGTATACATCCATTTATTTATCTTTTTCTTCGCCGATGCACTTTCCGGCAGCGGAGCCTGCATCTCTATAACTTCTGTTACTGTTTGGCCGACTTCGTAGTGCATATTTGCGACTTTCAAAAATCTTCCTTCTCTATCAAGCACCACAGCATATCCCAAATTGCATTCCATTACTATGTATTTCATACAGACATACCTCCTTTCTTTTTCAGGCTGTGCCATAGATGCCCGCGGATGATTTCATATCCGTTAGTTTGAATAAGAAGCATGACCAAAATATACTTTCTGTGGCGCTCCAGTGTTTTTCGCTCCACGCCAGTACCAAGCGCCAACTGAGCCATTGGAAGTTTTTTCGTTTTTAGAAGTTCGTCTAAAAGCTGCTTATTTGCCACAGCATAGCAGATAGCAGTGCTGCAGGCTTCCAAGGTGCGCTCCTGCTTTGGAGAATTATCTGCGACATCTGAAAAATTGACACCAAAATTTTTCATCACAGCAGACAGTTCTTCAATTTCCTGCTTGGTAGCCTCAAGATTAACCGATTCCTCAATATAATCTTTCTCGGCCGCCAGCTCCTCCATCAAAGTACTGCCCTCCTGCCCGCTTTTAGCATCCAAAGAAACCTGCCCCCGATGCCTGGACTCTTTACGCTGATAATCAATCAACCGATTATGAATCAGCATCGAAGCATAATGCAGAAATGCACCTCTGCTTTTGGAATACCCCATAATTGCCTCATGAAAGGCCATCATGGCAATGCTAAACTCATCATCCTGATCTGTGCAGGTCCTGGAAAGAAATTTAGCTGTCTCTGATCGGATGAAGGGAATGTACATCTGAATTAAATCAGAAGCTTTCTGTAAATCTTCCTTTGCTGCATAGACCATTTTTATGATCTGATGCTCATTTTGCATAATTTAACTCCTTCTCAAATATAGAATACGTAAGCTATGAAAGGAAATCGGGGTAAGCCCGATAAAAAATATCAGGATCTGAGCCGAACAAAAAATCAAGGCGGAATTGGCACCATCTTACGCAGAAGATATGGGGCAATTCCGCCTGATCCATTAGATTTAATCTTATGTCGGTATTGCTGATTTTACAGAGCTAAAGCCGCTATATACCGCTTTCCCATTCACGGTTCGATAGGTTCTGATTTTGAAGTAATATGTTTTTCCGCCTGTCAGTCCCGTTTTGGTATAAGACTTTGTATTTGCATTCAAGGTTGCTGCCAGACTGTATGTACCGTTTTTACTGTCAGACATATACACCTGGTATTTTGTCTCTCCGCTCACGTCTTTCCAGGTTAACGTCACCTTTTTCTTTCCGGCAGCCGCCTTGCTGATTGTAGGGGTGGACGTTGCCGTCCCCCCGCTCACCGCACTGCTGTATCCGCTGTATACGCTTGCTCCGCCTGCTGTCCGGTAAGCACGGATCTTGAAGTAATAATTCTTCGCGGCTGACAGTCCCGTTTTTGTATAGCTCAATGTACTGCTGTTCAATGCTGCTACCTTAGAATAGGTGCCGGATGCGCTGGTGGACATATACAGTGCATAGCCGCTGGCTCCGGTTACTGCTTTCCATTTTACGGTGATCTTGCCTGTTCCGCCTGCGGCCGATGTAATAGACGGTACGGACGGCGCTGTGGCTGCATACTTAACGCTTCCGAAGGAGCTGTATACATTAGCCCCATTGACCACACGATAGGAACGGACTTTATAATAATAAGTTTTGGCTGCGGAAAGTCCGGTGTTTGTGTAAGACTTCGTATTAGCATTTAAGGTAGCGATTCTGCTGTATGTCCCTTTCTCGCTTGTTGCACGGTACACCTGATATTTACTCTCGCCACTGACATCTTTCCAGGTCAGCGTAACCTTTCCAGTCCCTCCGGTCACTGCAGCAATCTGCGGAGTTGCCGTAGCTGTCCCGCCGCTGACCGCACTGCTGTACCCGCTGTAAACATTGGCTCCGCCTGATGTGCGGTATGCGCGTACTTTAAAATAATAGTTCTTTGCGGCAGATAATCCGGTCTTTGTATAACTGAGCGTACTGCTGCCTAATGCCGCAACCTTTGAATAAGTACCGGATGCGCTTGATGCCATATACAATGCATAACCGCTTGCTCCGGTCACTGCTTTCCACTTTACAGTAATCTTGCCCGTTCCGCCTGCCGCTGATGTAATTGCGGGAACAGATGGGGCTGTTGTGCCATATTTCACAGACCCGAATGAACTGTATACATTGGCCCCGTTTACTGTTCGGTATGCACGAATTTTATAATAGTAGGTCTTTGCCGCCGAAAGTCCGCTATTCGTGTAGGAAGTTGTATTTGCATTTAAAGTTGCAATCCTGCTGTAAGTTCCTTTCTCGCTTGTGGCCCTGTAAACTTCGTATTTACTTTCGCCACTGACATCTTTCCAGGACAATGTAATCTTGCCGGTTCCTCCGGTTAATGCGGAGATCTGAGGCACCGCCGGGGCCGTTCCTGCGCTCTTTGCCGCACTGTAGGAACTGTAAACATTCACCCCTTCCCCTTTACGGTAGGCCCGTACTTTGAAGTAATAAGTCTTTGCGGCAGATAGACCTGTCTTCGTATAGCTCAATGTACTGCTGCTTACTGTTGTGAGTTTTGAATACGTTCCGTTTGCGCTCGAAGCCATGTATACTGCATAACCACTTGCTCCGGTTACAGCCCCCCATTTTATGGTTGCTTTCCCAGACCCGCCTGCTGCCGAACTGATAGCCGGCGCCGCGGTAGCCGTGGTTCCGTATTTAATGGTTCCAAAAGAACCATATATCTTACTATCGTCTAAAGTAGTGTAAGCACGCACTTTAAAGTAATAAGTCTTTGCGGTTGAAATCCCGCTCTTTGCATAACTGGTTGTTCCTGACTTGACGCTTGCTATTTTAGAATAAGTCCCTGTTTTACTGGTTGCCATGTATACTTCGTAATAGGAAGCGCCTGTGACCTTATCCCATGAAACTGTAATCTTGTTTGTTCCTCCTGTCACCGTATTGATCTGCGGTGCAGCCGGCGCTGTTTTATACATTTCAAATGCGCAATAATCTCCATAGACTTTCTCACCCGTTGAATCAGTCTTAAATGCGCGGACCCGTACATAATAGGTCGTTCCTGCCTTCAGCCCTGTGATAGACGCACTTAACTTTGAAGATTCAATTGTTTTTCCACTCGTGAATACACTGTTAACAGCATAATTTACTTCATATCCTTCAGCATCCTTCACTGTCCCATATTCTACTTTCAGTGCAGATGTTCCTGAATTCGTAAGACTGCTGATGGAAGTTTTTCCAAGCGTTATTTTCTTCCAGCCTGCATATAAAACATAATCTTTCTTCGGACTTCCTGGAATTTGCGTAATCTTTTTCGTCAGCTTTGAATCTGTATACCATCCTACAAAAGTATATCCCTTTTTGGAAGGCGCCTTTAAAGTAAGACCTGCATCGCCGTATGCATCCGGGTTATCTTTATTGTTTGTTCCTCCGTTTAATTCGTATTTGATGGTACCGCCGGCTTGAATCTCAAACGTTTTTTTGACGACACCAGTATAATTATTCTTGCCTATGACAGATACCTGTGCAGTACCGACTTCCACATTATTCAAATATCTTAGTGTATAATCCGTTCCTTCCTTCAGTACCCTGCCATTTACCGCAACAACAGGCTTGGGGCATATCTCCTGTCCCGTATAACCCTGGGCTGATATGCCGCTCACATCATCTCCCGACAAACTTTTCTGGTATATTCTGAAGTAACTCTTCATTGACGGAAGGGCGTTCTGGCCTTTAACTTTAACCAAGGCGTATCCGATCCCTGCATCTATATTGTCTCCATAAGATACGGTGTAATCTTCTGCAGTCAGTATTTTTCCATCCAGCACTACCTTAACCTGCGGTCTGAACTCCTCACCTGTATACTCTGTCTCTCTCAGATTTACAACCTGCAGATCAGCATTTGAAATCATAAATTTCATCTCATATGATGCGGATCTATCTGACATATTTGCAAATATATAATATGTAATTCCTTCAATCAGGTCAATGCCAACACTACCACTATAATTGGTCTGTCGCACTGTATTACCGCTGCCGGTTAATACCGCTAGTTGAGTGTAGCTGCCGGATTGCATATTCACATAATACATTCTACTTTCAGAAGGAATAAATTTATATAAGTGATAACTCTTACCCCCTCCTGTATCCTGTGTTAGTGTCTTTAGTTCATTCAGCTCTATCTCCTGTATGCTTTGATAGTCCTGGGGCCGAATAACTTTAAGTTCAAAATTTGCCTCCTTGCCAAAAGCCTTTACTGTCTGAGGATATACTCCAGGTATATTTGCATTATAGTTCAAATTCAGTTCATACATGCCATTTGTCAGCTTTTCTTTTGTTCCATCTGCATAAATTGCTTCCACATCCAGCTTTTCCGCCACAAAAGTCTGAGATGAAGTCCCCGCAATATAAACCAAATTTACTTGATCTGTATTTACTGAAATGGATTTAACTTCCGGCATCTTTTCAAGTTCTAACTGATATGCAATCCCCGCACTTACAGAATTATTTATAATCTGTAGATAATACTGTTTTCCGGCAGTCAGTTTTATAATATACTCCATTTTAAATCTGCCTATCTCAAAATCATTTGATTGCTTTATCCTATAGGACATTATATTATATGTATCGTCACAAATTATAGAGGCGGCCGGAACTTCACCTAATGTATCAACTATAAGACGATAATATCCGCTACTTGCAGGTGTAAAAGATAATTTCTGTTTTTTTCCTGCCTCCTGAACGGTGCTCTTGTCTGCCATATCCCAAGATTCTGACGCTGCATAATATGCTTCGTTACTTAATATGTTAATATTAAAATCAGCTGAGATACCTGCAAATACCGCTTTTGCTGTATATATTCCCGGCTCACTCCAATTTAACTGGCTGGAATCAATATACAGAGGTATACCTTCAGAACTTACTTGCCCCAGCTTAAGCTGTTCTTTACTTCCATCCTTATACGTTATTTCTGCAACAATTCCTGTTCCCAGCGGTATATCCGAAGTTCTCCCTCCAACCTGGAATTCCGTTTCTAACGGAAGTGATAGTAGCTTGATCTTGCCGGCCTCTTTTCCCCGGATCATTTTTAAGCTAATATCCCCCGAATAGTTTAACTTATAAATATAAGTCTCATTTGCTTTTAATTCCGCAGCCAGCCTGACCTGTCCATTTACAGTGCTGCCGCTCTGGTTACTCAGTCTTTTCCCTTCTTGGTTAAGAACTCCAATTGATATATTTCCAGAAGTATTATTCACCAGATCTGCACACATTATATAATTACCATCCTCTGAAGGTGTAAATTTGAACTCCTTCTGGCCGTAATCATTGCCTGCTGACAAAGTAATTGTTTTTTCCATTTCCAGACGTTCCAATAGTTCCAGATAGTCTTTAGGAGGCAAAATATGAATATCAAAACTTATTGATTTCCCATCCACTGAAACTGTAATTGGATATGTCCCTGCCTCGCGCCAATCAAATTGCTCGTAGGTTACATTAAGCTGTCTGTCATCTGCAGTATATCCATAGGGCTGAACAATCTCACTGGAGCCATCCTCATAAGTTATTTTGATATCCATCCCTTTTGTATCCACTGACCCAAACTCATACTCACTCACAAGATAATTTGTTTTTTCAGGCTGATTGTTAATTTCCAGCTTACTGACAGCTTTCGTCTTAACTGCTTTAATTTGTATCTTACAATCCTCTGAATTTGTAAACTGGCAAATGTATTGATGGCCTTTCTGCAGCTTAGCTTCTGCAAAATAGTAGAAATTAGACCATCTATAGTCACTGATCTGGCTCACTCCATTCAAATCAGTCAAATCAAAATTACCGTAAAAATCGGTATATTCCGCATCCAATATCCTGAATGTATAATTTCCCGATTCGGAAGGATTGATCACATATTCATTATTTCCAGCTTTCATATCCAGGACTTGAGTCTTAGAAAGAGAAATCGTCTCCAGCCTATTTATATATTCTTCACGTGACAGCACAGTTATTGGAATATCTACAGACTTTCCGCCCAACGAAACTATAACGTTGTAATCCGCTCCCGGCTCCGTAAAATCTATATTGTCTTCATATATCAGCCATCGGCCTTCCTTCGTAGCTTGGTATGGGCCGACTGTCTCCTCTGAGTTATCCGTATATTGAATCCGGATACGCAGTCCTTCGTATTGGATATTGCCCCAATATTCTCCATCTTGCTGTAAATACTCTGTCTTGTATGGGTTATTTACAATTTCCAGTGACTGTACATCCTTGCATTTGAAACTCGTGAAAGAAATATCGGCTTCCGTTTCGTTTGTAAATCTGACAATATAATGTGCTCCTTCCTGCAGCTCAACGGATGTAGAATATCTATCGTCAGCATTATCAAGCCCATGTGTCAGTCTATTTCCTGACATGTCCCGAATCACAAAGTCATTGTATACATTAAATTCTTCAGTAAATGGCGCTAAAGACACCATGTATGTTCCTGAGGCCTGTGGTGTTATTACATAGTCTTTTCCTCCTGCCGGCAGATTCAGCGTTCTTTCTGTTCCAAGCTGCAGGCTGTCCAATTTTTTCAGATAATCTTCCTGTGACAAGACATGAACTGCAAACATGGTTCTAATAGCACCAAAAGATACCCCCGCCTGATATTCACCCGGCATTGAGAAGTCAATATCCCCCATGTCGATCTGCAGGCATCTGTAATCAGCTGCTGGCTGACCCGCCAGCAATAATTCCTCGCTGCCATCGTTGTAGACCGCTTTTACTGACAGTCCCTTTGTGTGGATTTCTTCTTCACCCACCATATAATCCGTTCTTACCGGTTTCGTTACAATCTCAAGACTCTCTACATCTTTTGCTTTAAACGCCGAGAACATATACTCTTTGGCCGTGGTATTTGTAAAGCAGCATATATAATTCTTCCCGGCTTCTAAAACTGCCGTAGTACTGTAACATTCCGCATCCGAATAATTATACTGGGGCACGTAATTACCAGCTGTATTTGTTACTTCAATATATGCCGTACTGTTTCCGTCAAATCCACTTAAACAGAATACATACGCCCCAGAGGTGAGGGGGGTAAACACATACTTGCTAACACCTTCCGGGAGTTCTAAGCTCTGCCCGTTCCCCTCGTTTAAGCGGACATAGGGCTTCAAATACTCCTCTTCCGTTATTACTTGAATGGTAAAAGAAGAACTCTTCCCTCCAAAAGAAACTTTGGCCTGATACTCACCCAGTTTCTCAAGATCTACTTCGCTGCTGTCCAACTGTAAACGCCGTCCATCTTCTCCCGTCTGATAAGCTGACAGTATCTCTTCTTCCCCGTCTTCATAAACTACCCTTGCAGTCAGACCTATAAAGTCAACATCGCCGTAATCTTCCGGAGACAATACAACGTATTTTGTTTTATCTGGTTTTGTCAGAATTTCCAGGCTTTTGACATCTTTTGCCTTTGAGACATGCATTGACAACGGAACACCTTCTTCGCCCCATATGCCAACTAAATATTTTTTACCGCCTTCCAAGCTCAAACTTACGCGAACACAGTCTTCCGCCCATTCCCAAACCGAAGGTATCCACTCCCCATACAGGTCAAAGACAGAGACATTACTTAGCCCGTTAAGATCCTCACGCTGTCCATTAAATGTAAAAATATAATCGCCGCTTTGTTCAGGCTCAATAACATACTGTTTGGTATCTCCGGTTAATGTTATATCAAGACTCTTATCAAGTGGAACATGGGGCAGATCTTTCAGGTAATCCTCTTCTGTCAAAACATAAACAGGTACCTTATCCGTTATCTCTCCCCAAGACATATAGATATAATATGTTCCGGGGACATCTATATTAATATCATTAGTAATACTTAGATATCCCCCATCCTTCAGCTGTTCCTCACTGTTGATTTCCTCGGAACTGCCATCCTCATAAGTAACTTTTACTTTTATCCCCGAATAGTTGATGCCATTCCAATTTCCCTGCAGGTAATTCTCTATACTCGGTGGACTCAGAATCTGAATGTCGGTAACTCCCATAACTCTTTCTACCGTAACGGTTGCTGCCCTGCTTTCAGACCGCGCATCTACCATTACAATATAAGTTTTCCCAGCCTCAAGTTCAAATGATACTGCTCTGCCCCCTCTATCCATCAGTATATTTCCGCTCTCGGCAGATTTAATGGTTATCCAGGGATCTGAGGTAAATTCCTCGGTTTTCATCTTAAACTTGTAGGTCCCTGAATTGGTTGGCGTGAACTTGAAATCCCTGTAAAGCCTGTCCGAGTTTGACTGAATGGCTGTCTCTTTGTTTTCCTCAAGGGATTCCAGCTCTTTCAAAAATTCCTGCGGCGTTACGATTGTTATCGGCACACTAACAGCCGTATTCCTATCGTATTGAAAGCTTATTTCATGCTCTCCCGGGTCATCCCAATCAAAACTATAACCATAGGAACTCCCCCTGCCATCTGGCAGTATGTCCCCATTAAGCAGCCTTTCCTCCGTTCCATCGGTAAAGGTTATCCTGATCTCCATCCCAGTAAAGTCTATAAACGGCTCTGATCCCCGGGAACATGACATGTATCTTTTTCTTTCGGGTGGCGTCATCAATTCTGCCGACTGAATAGAACGAATTGTGTCAACCGTTGCAGTTGCCGAAAATCCGCCTTCGGAAGCTACTCCAAGGAAGTATTTTTTTCCGGCTTCCAGGGTTAAACTTAAACAACATGTATTTTCCACAGTATTGGACCCAATAGACATGTTATTCCATTGCTCATCAACAGCAATCATCATGGGAATCGTTTTATCTGGCGATAGTTCAAGTGAAAAAATATAGTCACCAGTTTTATCCGGAGTAAACTCCATAATAGTATATTCCTTAGAAGGATCTGTTGTAAAAAACAGAGGCTCTCCTAAAGCTATGGTAAGCTTGTCCGCCGAGATAAAGTTGACGGAGAAGCTCTCACTGGCGTTGTCTCCGCTTTTGATTATGATTTCATAGGAACCTGGATGGAGATTATTCCAGTCAATAGCAGACTCATCATATACAATCTCAGTTCCTCTTTCAGATACAGTGGCGCCATCGTATACATATTCTTCGGCGCCATCCATGTATCCTAGGCAGACGCCCAGCCCCGTATAATCCATTGCCATATCCTGGCCTATTATATATGTAGTTTTATGCGGCATTCCCTGAAGTGACAGCCAGTTCACTGCTGCTGTGCGCATCTCATCCGCTGCGTTTACCTCAGCAGGGGTGTCAGACTTCGTATCTGCACTCGCCCCTTCTCCTTCCACATATGTATCCTCCGGTGTTTGGATCTCACCTTCTTCTGCGGCTGCTGTGATTGCTGCCGGGTTCTCGTCCGCCCCGGCGGCAAGTACCGTAAAGTCTGCGCTCGTCATTGTCAAAGCAATTGCCAGAAGCAGCGCCATAATTTTCTTAATCTTCAGTCTCTTCCCTTTTTCCCTCATGTCTGACCTCCTGTTATAAATTACTGTTGTGTCAACAGTTCTAACAACTATACTTATATAATACCATAATTTCCCTGTGATTTTTCTGCCATTTTGTCCATTTTTTTGCCCAATATTGCCTGACATGCGATCGTTTATTAAGTTTTATTATCTTAATTTGTATTAACCGACAGCTTTCTTTTTTAGATAATTTCAGGGGAGACAGTGACGCATGCGAGTCATTGTCTCCCCTGTTTAGGCCTGTCATTTCCCGACAGCTCCTTGCCATTCTTAATCCTTACGTTTTTTCAATTTTAATTTTTGAAAACTTGGCTAAATCCCTTCTCTTGTTGTTCTATGTTCAGCAAGATTTCCATTTGCGTACCACCCGAGTTCCTGTGTAGCCCCCTCGTCCAGAAGCAGCATTGTATGGAAGGATTCTCTTGTATTCACGATATTTCCGGCGGAGTCGTATTCATGGGTTAATATCTTATATGTATATTCCTGATATGTCTCCTTCGCATAATAGGAAACGTAGGTGTTCTGCAGTGTATTATTGGAAAGCCGGCCCGAATATCTCATATCTATTGTTTCCCGGGTCATGTCATAATTTATCTGCAGATTGCTTTTCAGCGCATCTCTGATCTGTACAAATGGAATCTCAACGCTGGCGCTTACGGAACAGGTCCGAAGCGTTTCTTCTCCCATATATTGTCTGTAAGCGGTCTGTTCTCCCTGCTCCCGTATGAATATCGGATCCGTTTTTCGTCTGTACACGGTTATTCGGTTTCCATATTGCGGCTCTTTTACTTCATAGCTTCTCATCAGGCCTGCTGTGTCTCCCAGCGGATTATTATTCCCGTTCACTATAACCTGGCATACCGCGCGCTGTCCGCTTCCGTCAGCTGCCGTTGCTGTTATGACTGCGGTTCCTGCCGCCTTAGCAGTGACTTTGCCGCTGCTGTTTACAGAGGCAATACCAGAGTTACTGCTGCTCCATTTTACTTGTTTATTTGACGCGGACTGCGGGAGTACAAATGCGCTCAATTGATATTCTTTATCCAGTTTGGATCGCGAGTCTGCTCTGAGAGTCATGCTGGTACAGTCCAGATACATGCGGTTTACAGGCACTTTTTTCTCTACCGCTGTAGGGCCGATAATCTTCACTTCCACAAGCGGCGGTACATAGTTCTTGTTATACACCCACTTATAGTCATCCGCAGTTGCCTCCAATGGTATCCTCAAAGTTTCTTTTTTAGCAGAGCCTGCTGCCAACTCTTCTTTTGTAAATGAGGAAGTATAAATAGTCTGTGACTGAAATTCATACAGTTCATACCGATCGCGTATATAAAGGGCCGCATATGCTGCATTTTTAGAAACCATGCCGAAATTGGTCTCTGTTTTTATTGATTCTCTTGCGTTTGTCAACTGAAGTGCTGTTTTTAACGAGCCAAAAGATATATTCATGCTGCACTTTGCTGTATGTGTTATGCTTTCTTTTTTCTCCAGCCCCCACTCCTTCTGATCGACCTGGCTGCCACTGCCTGTATACTGCTTTTTCCATTCGGATACATAAACTCCCCGATACACTTTACTGTTTTTAACCACTTTTTTCGAAGTTGCAATATATGACTTTCCTTTCGCTGTTACTTTTAATTTAGCTGACGCACCTTTATCCTTCGTCATCACGGTTATTGTGGCCGTTCCTGGAGAATGGAAAGCAACGACGCCTGAAGATGTTACTGTTGCTATCTTTTTATTGCTGCTTGACCATAGAAATGCTTTCTCTTTATTAGTTGCTGTGGCTTTCAGTGTATACTTATTCCCTGTCTTGAATGAAGACACCGCACATTTTACACTCACCTTTGTACTGGCCCACTGCGCATACAGTTTAATTGTTTTTCCATTGGCTGTGCTCATTTCTTTTGCTGAATTTTTATTACTATACTTAGTTCCTTTCCCATCCGCTTTCGTATTCCATCCTGTAAAATAGTATCCCTTACGTACGAAAGCATTCGAACTTAAAGTTTTGGATGTACTATACGTAAAAGTCTCTGATTTCATTGAGCCGCCGGTTGCCTTATTTCCATCGTAGACTACTTTATAACTGATTGGTTTCCATATTGCATATAATGTCACTGTCCTTCCTTTGACAGAAGTCAAATTCTTGACACTGTCTTTGTTGGTATACTTATCTCCCTTTCCATCTGACTTCGTATTCCATGAGTGAAACAAATATCCGGTTCGCTTAAAAGTATTTGACGGTAAGTTTACTGACTTATCAAATGTATGGCTGGTAGATTTCATTGTACCGGTCACTTTTGCTTTCGTGTTCTTATTGTAGACTACCTTATATGTATTGGCTGTATATTTTGCATATAATTTCTTATTTCCTGTAGAACCTTTTTTAATACTGGAGATTTTTCCACTGTATTTTTTAGTTTTAGTATCGTATTTTGTATACCAGCCGTCAAACGTATAGCCCTTTTTGGCTGCACTTTTCAGAGTCCCGGAACCACTCGCTGCTTTATAGGTGCCCGGATTTGCACTGTTGTTTTTTCCACCGTCTAAAACGTATGTTATTTTGTATGTACGAGGCGCCCACATCGCATATAGCGTAACGGTCTTACCATTCGTGGATGTCAGATTCTTTACACTCTTTTTGTCTGTATAAGATGTTCCTTTGCCGTCCGCCTTTGTATTCCATCCCTTGAACAGGTAATATGTACGGGTAAACCGATTTGCCGGAAGCGCCTCCGACTTCCCGTATGTACGGCTTACTGTACTCATTTTACCGGACCCTTTGTTACTGTTAAAAGCTATCTTATACTTATTGGGCTTCCATAATGCATATAAGGTTATGTTTTTGTCTTCCTTATAAGAAGCACCCGGTGAATATGATACGGTTTTGGATGTTTTCGTTTTTCCCCATCCAAGAAACGTGTATCCCGTCCTGGCCGGCTTTGATGTGCTGAGTTTTAAATTTTTCCCCGGAACTTTCTTTTGTGCTTTTGGGGCATCCTTCCCACTGTTTGCATCGTAGCTTACCGTAAAGCTTTGTTCCGGCGATCCATATACTATTTTCAACTCATTCCAGGAAGCCTTATCGTAACCAGATGCACCTGCCGGTACATAAATTACCAGATCTTCGGAACACGCATCGAAGGTACTCGAATGAATTTCCGGAGCATTTCCCTTCATGATCACCTCTTTCAAACTCTCACATGCATAAAATGCATACGGATCTATAATGGTTACTGTTGAAGGAATCGTGATGGTAGTAAGGCTGTTTTTCGCCTGTATAGACTGCCATCCAATCGTAGTAACGGTGTCCGGTACAGCATAAGACTCGCGGGTATTACTATCCAGGTAACACAGGAGCTTTGTCTTGTCTTTATTAAATAAAACACGATCTTCAACTATATAGTTCTGGTTTTCAGGATCCACAGTCAGGTCTGTCAACGCAGTACATCCCGAAAATGTTGTAAAGTCAATGTTTGATGCCCATATTGGTATCCGAAACTCTGTAAGTCCAGTACAATTTGCAAACGCCGCTTGATAGAAAAAGCCCACGCTGTCAGGAATCCGGATATTTTTTAAACCGGTACATCCTGCAAATGCCCGGACACCTATGTATGAAAGGCTTTCGGGCAGATTGACCTGACTCAGACCGGTACAGTCCTCAAAAGCACTCCACTCAATTCCTTTTACACCGTCTGGTATTGTATATGATGTTTCATTTCTGCCTTTGGGGTACCATAACAATGATTCCATATTCTTGGAAAATAATACGCCGTCTATGGATGCATAACGCGTATTTTCAGGATCAACATCCATGCTCGTTACGCTGATACACCCATTAAATGCATTATCCGTACTAATATTGGTCAGGTTCTGCGGCACTTTAAAAGTTGTTAAGCTGCTGCAATTGGAAAAGGCGTAATCTTGTATGCTCACCATGCTTTCCGGAATTACCACATTTGTCAGATTGATACAACCAGCAAATGCATTGGCGCAGATTGATGTAACCCCTTCTTGAAAGACAATGGATCTAATCTGTTCTTTATAGGGTTCCAGTATATTGGCTGCCATCCATTCCATGCCGCCTTCCCCTTCTAAAAGCAGAAGTCCGTCTTCATAAAGCGTCCATTGTATTCCAAACTGTCCGGAATCTAAGATCCCTGCTGTACGTGTAACTCCATCTTCACCTGATCTCAGTTCCGGTTCTTGGCTGCCCGCTTCTAAGGAAGAATAACTCTGTGCAGGTTCCTGGGAAGTATCCTCCTCAGCCCCTGGCTCAACTGCCTCCTTATCCATACTGGTATCTTTACTTGATACTTCCGTGTCTTCTTTGTTTTCATCGGCTGCATCTTCGCCTGATACATTCTCATCAGCCGTGTTCTCGCCCGTCATATATTCATCTGCTGATTCACCACTTATTGACTTCTCATCTTCAGAATATCCGGCTGACTGCTGCACATCCTCCGCACGTACGCTGGCAACATCTATTGCCAGCATACATATGATCAAAAATACGCTTATAAACCCTGTTAGTTTCTTTCTCATCCTTTAATACTCCATACTGAATTTGTAGTTGATGCAATTCTCCACTCGTGTATTTTCGGCCGCTTTTCCCACAATTTCTCCTAAGCAGACCGTTCCTTGTGCTTCTGCATCCTTGTTTTCTACAACTATAGATACATAGCTTAAACAGTTTATGATGTCAGCCTGTTCTGCATAACCCGCTATGCCCCCGGCATATTGGATGTCTGTGCTCTCTGCACATGTCATATGAATCTGGCCTTTCAGAACAACATTTCTTATACTCCCTTTCAAGTTGCCAAAAAGTCCATTATACTTATGGGACACATCCTTGATTACCATTCCTGAAATCGTATGATTATTTCCCTCAAGGCTGCCTGTAAAAGGATTTATCTCATCGCCAACAGGAATCCATTCGGTTTCGTTCAGATCAATATCCGCTGTCAACTCATAGTCTGCATCCGGATTCATACGCATCTCTGCCAATTCTTCTACTGTACTGACCTGAATCACTTCTCTTCCGTCCGCCGCATCCGACACGTCTCGTCCTGGTTCAACTATATCAGATTTATCCGTATCTGCTTTATCCGGGTCTGGTTCAACTGCATCTTCGGCCTCATCCAATCCCGCTCCTGCTGTCTCATCCTTATCTGTTTGTGTTCCCCCAAGTATATCATTCTCACTGGCTTCCTGTTTGAATTCATCAGATATATTACTCTGGCTTTCAGACCGCTCTTCTGATTCGGCTGCATCTGGAACATTTACCTTTTGTGCTGTTACAATTACTTTTATAGGAACCTGTATGTCGGATCCATCCGTAGTACTGCAGATAATTTCACATTCTCCCGGTGCTGCTGCGGTTATCAAGCCGTCCTTACTGACTAATACTACATCAGCTTCAGCTACAGAGTATGTGATGATAACATCTTTTATGTCAGCCGGTGTAACCAACGGTATGAGCTGATATGTGTCTCCCGGTTCCATTTCCAGAACGCTTTTTTCAAATTGCAGCCCTGTAATCAAAGGCTTCCACTGTGCATATAACGTTACCTTTCTGCCGGAAACAGATGTCAGGTTCTTCACTTTTGCAAGATTGTTGTAGGTTTTTCCGGTTCCATCGGCTTTTGTATTCCATCCAGCAAATTTATAATTCTTACGTGCATACGTATTGGAACGCAATGCGTACTCGGTACCATATCTGCAGGACACCGTATCCTGCATACTCTTACCCGTTCCTCCATTTGCATCGTAATGAATTGAATATATGTTAGGTGACCATTTTGCATATAGATTCTTTGTGCCCACACTGCTTTTTGCAATGGATGTAATCTTTGTCTTATAGCTGCTGTCCGTATACCAGCCCTTGAATGTATATCCGGTTCTCGTTGGATTCTTCAAATTAATTGTACTGGTTGACACTTTATAACCTACAGGATTACTGCTATTGTTCTTTCCTCCGTTTAAATTATAATTAATCTTATAGGTAATAGGCTTCCACATCGCATATAGTGTCTTAATTGCACCATTTGTACTTGTCAGATTTTTTACGCTTGCCTTATCTTTATACAATACAGTGCCTTTTGCCGACGTTGCCCACCCTGCAAAGGAATAACCTCTTCTTTTAAATGTATTGGACTTCAGTGTATAGGAAGTATTATACTTACAAGATTTTGTATCTGTCATACTGCCGCTTGTGGCCCCGTTTTTATTATAACGGATGGTATATTGATTAACCGACCACTTTGCATAAAATGTCTTGTTTCCGATACTTCCTTTTGTAATTTTCGTTACCTTAGTTTTGTATGTACTGCTCGTATACCACCCTTTGAAGGTATATCCTTTGCGGGCAGGATTTTTTAATGTAATTGTAGAACTGGTGATATAATAAGCGGACGGATTCTTTGAATTGTTTGTTCCACCACCGGTAACATATTTCACCGTATATTTTGTTTTTTTCCACTGTGCATAAAGCGTGTGATCTGCACCCTTTTTCACAATTGTAGTAGAGGCTACTTTGCTGCCGCCGCTCTTTGCTGAATACCAGCCCAGGAATTCATATCCTTTTCTTGAGGCAGTTGGCAAAGAATTGTATTTATTCCCTTTATATACTTTTTTCGCAGTCGTTGACACGCTGCCTCCGTTTGGATTAAATCTCACCAGATATTTCGGTGCATTCACCGTCACTTTCAATGAATCCTTTACAGAAGGCATCGTCTTGTTCGTTATCGTAATATTTGCTGTTCCTCCTGTAAGCGCCTTCACCAGACCTGAGGTGGAAACCGTTGCAGTCAGCGTATTACTGCTCTTCCAGTTAAATGAATCAGCATCTAATTTAGTTCCCCCTGCATATGCTGTCATTCTTTTTTGTGCACTTAGCTTCAGCGTTGGCGTATCTAACTGCAGCTTTGGAACAACGTATTCTTCGGTTGCATAGATCGTAAATTTTTTATTGGAATCGCTTTTTTTCACTGCATTCTTTACATCTCCCCATCCGAAACACTGCACCCAGTAATAGGTTCCGTTCTGAGAGAAACAACCGATCCCCACACAATTATAATTCTCTGATAGTATATTGCCTCTGTGCCCGTCTGAATTCATCCAGGAGTTCATCACGGATGCCGGTGATGTCTGATATGCCGCTATGTTTTCCCCAAACATCTTATCGGAAGCCTCAAAACATGCTCCGCCATATGGCCTGTTATGATCAAAATATAATGATATTTCTGCTGCCCTCTGCATGGCGGCATCCAGAAGTTCCTGATCCATAGACAAGGTTTTCAATCCTGCTGCTTTTCGGTATTTGTTTACAGAGCTCAGCACCTGATACGCATAGGTATAGTTGGCCTGGCCCGTGACTTTCAAAGTTTGGGCCTCCTGATAAACGTCGCCTGCAACATTGACCAACCCGATCTTCTTTTTTATCTGCTCCCACGCCGGACAATTATAAAACGCCTGCCTGTATATCGCCTTTACAGAGCTTGGTATATTTACATTTGTAAGTTTGATATCATTCATAAAAGCCTGATATGCAATTTCTTCCAAACCCGATGGCAGTTTTATACTCACAAGAGATGTGCATTCACCGAAGGCTCCGTTTAGGATTATTTTTAGGCCGCTGTTCAGTGTTACATTCTTCAAACTGCTGCAATAAGCAAAATCCAGCTGACCAATCTCTTCTATCTTACCAGATAGATATACCGTTTCTAAGGAAGTACACATATAGGCCAATTGATACGGCAATGCCTTAAGTTTTGTGTTTTTTATCGTTAATTTTTTCAGACTGGGGCATTCGCTTACGATGCCATTTCCGATTTTAGTTACAGTAGAAGGCAGCGAAAACTCCGTTAGTCCGGATTTTGAAAACGCCCAGTCTCCTATCGTTTTTATATTTGAACCAAATACCACTTTCTGCAAATTATACGTTCCTAAAAAAGCAGCTTCTTTTATCGTGGTTACGCTGCTGGGCATAGCATAAGAAGACGCTGTCTTTCCTGTGGGATAATCCACAATTGTTTTTTTATCATTGGAATATAATACTCCGCTTGTCACTGCAAAATAAGGGTTTTTATTTTCCGCATATCCTGTAAACGATGTGCAGCCGTAAAAGATTGTTTGGCCGATAGTTTTCAATGTTGACGGTATCGTAATACTTTGAATTCCCGTATTTTGAAAAGCGTAGTCCCCTATGCTCTGCAGGCCTTCGTTCAAGTTTATCTTCTGCAGATTGTAACAGTATACAAAAGCACCCGCTTCAATCTTTCTAAGGCTTTTTGGCAATGTTATTACATCTAGATTACCGCATCCATAAAATGCGGCTTCGCCTATTACTTTCACTCCTTCTGGTATAACAACAGACTGAATATCTGTGTTTACAAATGCCTGTGCCCCTATTTGGGTGACTGTCATCCCTTTCAGCTTATTTGGAACCTTAACCGCAGTATCTGTTCCAGTATACTGAGTTATTGAAACAGTCCCATCGGACAGCTTCTTATAAGTGAAGCTGGAGGCAGCAGTCGCTGACGATGCAGCCGCCCGCGGCAATGGTTTCTCAACCTTATCTTCTGTCGCTTCGATTCCCGGTTCCTCTCCGGCTTTTTTTGTCCGAGTTATCTCCGGGTATCCTGAAGGAAGCTCTGTTTCATCCGAATCTTCTATCATGAAATCCTCAAACGTTTCTTCCGTTCCTTCCTGAGGTTCAATATAGATATCTCCGAGTTCTCCTGCTTCTTCCATTCTCACTGCCACTTCGCCAATTTCATCCGCATTACTATCCTGCGCAGAAACCTGCATTACGCTGCTTCCCACAAAAAGCGCCGAAAGCACACTAAAAATTAATATCTTCCGTTTCATAATAGTTCCTCCCTCATTTTCCTATAAGTAGTATAACACTCTGCAATCATCTTAGACAACCCATTACTATGCCCGGTGTTACAATGCCCAGCTCCATCGCTTTATGGGCTCAGATGCCGCGCAGCAAAGTGTACGGCATCTGAGCCCATAGTAACGAGAATCCTTCTTCGTCTAATTAATATATCGCCCAAGCACTACATTGGAATAAGCTTCCGCATAATCATTTCCCTCTGCCTTTATATCTTCCGTGGTTGATATACCTTCCACAACAGCCACCGTTGCATGGCCGGCGATCCCGCCAGCCTCGGCACTGCTGCTGTAAGCAGTCGCTGCTTCGGGGAAGGCTGATGCAGAGACTGAATGATTGTTCATAGCATTTTTCACAGATGCGCAGCCTACCTCTCCTGAAATCCCCCCTGCATAAGCAGATGTCCAGTAATCAGTAAAACTTGTGGCTGCATGCGCGGAGATCCCCCCATTATTTGTACACTCTGAAATCAAAGCACTATTAATACAATCTCCAGTAATCCCTCCTGCATAAGTACTGGTTCTCGTGCCTTCCAAAGCTCCGGCGTATACCTCGCCGTAATTGGTACATTCCTCAATTACTGTAGAATCAGCTGCACAGCCTGCGATACCGCCTGCATAACAGTAGGTTCCCTGTGAAGTATTTCTATTTTCAGCGTTGATGGTCACGTAGTTTATGCAGTTCTTAATATGTGCATTCTGTGCGTAACCGGCTATCCCCCCGGCATAACGGAATCTGTCGTTGTTGCTGTCGGTCAGATTGATCTGGCCTTCAACCGTCATATTCTGTACCGTTCCCTTCAGATATCCAAACAGACCACTATATACCCTGGAGGAATCTGTGATGGTTAAGCCTGTAACCGTATGATTATTTCCCTCCAGGCTGCCAGTAAATGGAGCCTCTTTACTGCCCACCGGACTCCATTCGTATCCGCTTAGATCTATGTCTGCCGTCAGCTCGTAATCCGCATTGACGTCATTCCCCACTGCTGCAAGCTCCTCTGCGGTAGCGATCGGTATCCTGCTGCTCTCCACTATAATTCTGCCGGAATCAGATACCCCATTATTTGCGGTTGCCGTCACATCCGCTTCACCGGCGCCAACAGCTTTCACATAGCCATTGGCATCTACCTCAATAACTGAGGTATCGGAACTGGACCATGTTACTGTCGGATCTGTGGCGTCAACAGGTGTAATCCTTGCACCCAGCGGAAATTCATCTCCCACCTTAACTGTCATCGTGTTGATGCTGACCTCAACCTGAGTTACTTCTACGATTAAGGTCTCCCATTGTGCATACAAGGTTACTTTACCTGAAGATGTTGTAAGATTTTTGACTTTTCCCCCATCCTCATAGGCTTCTCCGCTGCCATCGCTCTGCGTGTTCCATCCGACAAATTTATAACCACTTCGGGTATAAGAATTCATATTCAGGCTGTACAGTGTATCATATTTGCAGGACGTTGTATCCTGCATTGCTGCTCCGTTTCCGCCATTTGCATCGTAGTGGATCGTATAGGAATTGGCTGTCCATTTAGCATATAGATTTTTTGTTCCGGTACTTCCCTTAGAAATTTGGGTGATTTCCGTCTTAAAACTGCTGCTAGTATACCAACCACTAAACGTGTACCCTGTACGGTTTGGATTTTTCAGAGTAATTGTACTCGTTACAACCTTATAGTCAGACGGATTATCGCTGCTGTTTACGCCTCCATTCAGATAATAATTAATCTTATATACATTCGGTGTCCATTTCGCGTACAGGGTCTTCACCGCCCCATTTGTACTTGTCAGATTCTTTACGTCCGCTTTGTCTTTGTATGTGACAGCCCCGGAGGCTGAGGTGCTCCATCCGGCAAATGTATAACCAGTCTTCTTAAAAGTATTCGCTCTCAGCGTGTAAGCAGTACCGTATCTGCATGACTTCGTGTCTGCCATACTGCCGCTGGCAGCTCCATTCTTGTTGTATCTGATTGTGTAAATATTCGAGGCCCATTTCGCATACAAAGTCCTGCTGCCTGTACTACCTTTTGGTATCTTTGTCACTTTTGTTTTATAGTTACTGCTCGTGTACCAGCCCTGGAATCTGTAGCCGGTGCGGGTCGGGTTCTGCAGTGTAATGGTGGAAGTGGATATGTAGTAGCCGGATGGATTCTTTGTGTGATTCTTCCCTCCGTTCAAGACATATTTCACTGTATATTTCACAGGCTTCCACTGTGCATACAAAGTATGACTGCTGCTTTTTGTAACCTTTGTAGAAGATGTTATTTTACTACCTCCGCTCTTTGCAGTGTACCATCCTGCAAAAGTATACCCTTTTTTTGTTGGAGTTGACAACGTCCCATAGGCAAAGCCTTTATAAACCATCTTAGATGCAGCAGATATCTTCCCACCATTGGCATTATAGATGAGCTTCTGGCCTTTTACCCATTGTGCATAAAGTGTCACTGTTTTACCTGACGAGGCAGTTAAATTCTTCACGCTTGCCTTATCAGAATAATGCACACCGCTTCCATCTGATTTTGTATTCCAGCCTTTAAACTTATAGCCGGAACGTTTGAAAGCATTATCCGGAAGCGCTGCCGGTTTATTATAAGTACGAGATACTGTACTTATGCTGCCGCTTCCTCCGTTTTTATGAAAGGCCACCTTGTAGGTATTGGCTTTCCACACGGCATAGAGTGTTAGCTCTTTATTTATCTTGTAAATTTCGCCTGGCTGATAGGAAACTGCAACTGCCGTCTTGCTTGCCGACCATCCTTTGAAGGTGTAGCCGGTCCGGACTGGCTTGATCTTACTGAGCGTGATAGCTTTGTCCTTGATCTTTGACTGCATTGTAGGAGCACCTTTACCACCATTAGCATTATAAGTAATTTTATAACTAAGAGGTGCGATAATCTCGGTTTTTGTTTTATAACATATACTGCATTTGTATGTCCTTATCCCGGTCTCAGTATATGTTGGCTCCGTTGTTACTACCCCGCTATCCCATTTATGTCCTTTTGCAGGAATCTGCTCGCTTTTCGTCATCCCACAAACACATACCAGTCTATTTTCTCCCTTTTCTGTACATGTTGGTTCTTTTATGTTTATCACTTCAAGGTAATGTTTGTGTGAAATATGCTCATAGCTAAATTTATTTTCTTCAGCGTAGTTTTCTGCCGCTGAATCCGCACAGCATAGTATTTTAAAGTTTTTAATTTTAGAAGTATAATTATAGATCTCTCCATCATATCCGCCCCCGCTTTCTGTAAAGTATCCGAGAGCTTCTGAGCCGATCGTTCTAACCGTATCGGGAATTTCTATACTTTTTAAGTTAATGCAGTCATAAAAGGTGTTAGACGCAATACTTTGTAAACCATTTTCAATATTTACAAGTTTTAAGTTCTTGCAATTTATAAATGCATTAGAGCCTATATCTTTTATGTTGTCTGGAATCGTGATTTCGCCTAAACTTAAACAATCCTTGAATGCATCCCTCGGTATATAGCTAAGACTATTTGGAATGTTAATCTTAGATAGTGCCGAACACCCCTCAAAAATATTACTTCCAATACTCTTAATACTATTTGGCATTTCAATCTGCACGAGATTTTTACAGCTATGAAAAGCGTATTCACTGATGTTTTGAACATTTGCACCTAATTTAATACTAGTAACTTTATTTTTTTCCGGACAACAATATAAGGTCTGCATATCTTTACTGTAAAGTATGCCATTAATCGTTTTATAATACTTATTCTTTTCTGCAACTGTAATCATCTTTAGACTATTACATCCATAAAAAGTATATACCAGACTTGTGCTGCTATTTGTTCCCAGAGCGGTAACGGATGCTGGTATATACACCTGCTCTAATGAAGAACAACCATTAAAGGCATAATTCCCCAATGTTTGTAGTTTATTTGGTAATTCAATTTGTTTTAATGATTTGCAATTTGCAAATGCTCCCCAGCCAATTGATACGACGGTATCTGGAATTGACACAGACTTTAAATCACTGCATCCTGTAAATGCACTATATCCTATTTCAGTAACTCCTTTTTCTATCACTGCGTTCGTAAGTGAGGTACATCCTGAAAATGTTCCTTCACCAAATTCAGTTAAAGATGCCGGGATATCTATTTTCTTCAGGCTCGTGCATCCTTTGAACGCCCCATGTCCATTATCACTATAAGAGTATTTTCCTAGTCGTTTTAAATTTTTCGGTAATTCTATCTCTTCCAAAGCTATACAGTCTAAAAAAGCAACATCGCCAATTTGGGTTACGCTATCAGGTATTTTTATACTTTTTAGACAGGAACAGCCAGTAAAGGTACCCTCTTCAATCGCGGTAACACTGTCTGCAATTTCTACTTCCTCAATATATTCGCACCACCAAAGGCTTGATACACTTGTTATTCCAGTAGCGATATTGACTTTCTTAATCTTGTTTTTCACATCATCCCAAGGTATTCTATTGTAAAAAAATTGGCCATTTATATAATTGCCTCCCCATATTTCCCCATTACCATAAATATTCATAAGTCCATTTTCATCCAGCTTCCAGTACGCATAACTACCACATTTACCTGATGCAATTATTCTAGGCAATCCAATGCCACAACCTCCGCTGCCATTTCCATTCACTACATTAATTTTTACACTGTCAGTATATCCCCCATCATGCGTCCTAACAGTCACTCTGGCTGTTCCTGCTTTTTTAAGCTCCACGAGTCCATTATCCTTTACAGTAAGAATGGTAGGATCTGAGCTTTTAAAAGTCACCTGTTTATCTGTAGCATTTTCTGGGTAGACCTTATATTTAATAAATGTAAAATAATCATCCGTCCCCCAATTCAATTCTTCCTCTGCAATAGCTACACCTGTAACAGGAACAGCACCCTCACTATTCCTGTTATTAATCAGAACATTATATATATCCGGATAATCTTCCCCAATATAATTGATATACGCATACTGCATACACCCCCACTCCTCGTTGAAAGTGTCTTGTATGCTATTAACCGATTTTTGCCATACATTATAGATCTTCTTATCTTGAAGCTGTCCTGCCAGTGACTTTTCATAGACAATTTTCCCATATGTCTTAGCATACTCACAACTTTCATTTAATAGATTAAAATAAAGTTCAGCTGCTGCCGTACAGGATTTTGCATTCTCTGTCGTTCTGTTGTTTGAATATGTATAGAGAATATCCAAATATGCGGAATACAATGCTTCCTCCGTCTTGCATAGTGCATCCATTTTATAATACTGTTCGGCTATTTCATCAGTACTTAGACACAGATTACATAATGCCGATGCACCTTTCTGCGCCAAGTATACCGGCATAAAGGGACTCCCCATAGCTGCCTCACTCCATATAGAGCCAACAATATTCTTATATAATACTTTTGACACAACTGTACCAGAATCTTTGTATCCATTGACAATCGTCTTTATTATATCGTCTTTACATTCAAGGATTTTTGTTATCGCCTGCTTAAGATCCTGGTCATTTGCATACGTTTTCATATACGACAAAACCTGAAAATATTCGTTACTCATTTGATAGATACAAGCATATGATGAAATAATATTAACCAACTCCTGCATCGTATTGACCGTATCAACATAATATGAAAATATCTGCATGCCACCGGATACGCCATCAGCCAAGTGATACTTATCTTTCATTATTTTCTGAAACAAAGTGTTTAGTTCATTTCTGTCAATATCTGAAACCTTAATTCCTGTCAACTGATTTGCCGTAATATTATAATCATCTTTCAGGCCTGTCAGAATCCACCCTGAGGCCTGAAGCGCCGTATCCGTATATTTTGACTGAAAGGCCTCCAACATCTGATCACTCGTAGTTGAAATGTTTAACATCGACAATAAAACAGCGGAATAAAAATCCGCTTTCTTCATAATATAGTCGGCGCTTCCCGATATATCGAAATTCAGAGACTCCCACATTTGTAGATTCTTTTTAAATGTAGCAGAATCATTCAAGTCTCTCATAAGTACAGCACTTGGATGTCCAATGTTATGATAACTGTCTACTTTTCCTTCATAAGGGGGAACTCCGTTATTTATAGGATTATCTCCATCTGTTATGTATAGGTTCGCAATATAACGGCTGAAGTCAAAATCAGCCAATTTTTCAGCATCTGAATAACTTAATGATGCAGATATGGGCTCTGATTCTGCTGCAAAAACTTTCGTATCCATTAAGAGTATGGTGAATAATACTGTCAATAGTAATGTGATTATATAAGAAACTATTCTTTTATGTCTTTTATATTCCCTCATAAGCTGCCCTCCTGCATAACACCATTCCTTACTATATTGCTATAATTTTACAGTAAACATTTTTATATTAGAATTATCTTTACTTATATTATTCTTTTATTTTGGGTAATTCAATAGCCAGTATACCTTTGGCATTTTATACGTAATTATCCGTAATAGGCACACCTCAAGGTGATATAGATGTGAGTATTCCGGGGGGTTTGATTCTTCCGCATATTTCTGTTTAACCGTAAGTAGGGTAAGCGCGTAAATATTGGATAAATAGAAAGCCACCGATTTTTCACTCATAATGAGATCAGATAGTTATTTACTACACTTCCCTAATAGGAAGTAATTTACTATGCTTGGAGGTCTCATTATGAGTAGAAAACGGGCTCCGGGGCGCTCCCTAGAGGAATGGATAGCGTTGGTTACCCAGTGCCGACAGAGGGCTTGATATTTTCAGCTCTACAATCATTTAGAATAATATTTTCCATAATTATAGAAATACCCAAATCATTATTTCACTTTTGCAGATTTTACAGCACTAAAGTTACTGTATACACTCTGACCATTTACCTTCCGGTACGTCCTGATTTTAAAATAATATGTTTTTCCTTTTATCAGGCCATGCTTTGTAAAACTGGTAGTATTTGCTTTTGATGTTGTAACTTTGCTATAAGTACCAGTTTTGCTCGTTGCCATATATACCTGATAAGCGCTTTCCCCGCTTACATCTTTCCACTGCAGACTGATCTTTTTGGATCCTGCAGTGATCTTACTAATAGCAGGTGTTGTAGTTGCTGTACCGCACCATTTGCCGGCACTAAAACTGCTATAAACCTTACCCCCTCCTGCACTTCGGTATGCGCGTACTTTAAAGTAGTAATTTCTCGCGGAGGAAAGCCCTGTCTTTGTCAGAGACGTTGTCACACTCTTTGTGGTGCCGATGTTCTTGTAAGTGCCGCCTGAACTTGTTGACATATAAACAACGTATCCTGATGCCCCGGTAACTGCTTTCCATTTGACTGTAGCTTTGCCTGCCCCGCCAGTGACAGAAGTAATTGTCGGAGCTAGTGTGCGCGTTGCCGCACTTTTAATAGTACTGAAGCTGCTGTATACATTCACACCATTCACCTTACGGTATGCCCTAACCTTAAAATAGTATGTTTTTGCAGTAGAAAGCCCTGTCTTAGTATAAGAAGTCGCATTTGCATTTAATGTTTTAAGTTTGCTGTAAGTACCATTTTGACTGGCCGCCATATAAACTTGATATCCGCTCTCCCCACTGACATTATTCCATTCCAGGGTAACAGCCTTTGTTCCTCCGGTAATTTTACTGATCGTTGGAGTATTTACGTTTGCTTTCCCACTTTTCACATCGGAAAAGCTACCAGCTACCGTAGTCCCGGAAACAGTTGTTATCGGCCGTACTTTATAATAATATGTCTTTCCGGTACTTACGCCATTATCTGTATAGGTTACTGTACTTCCATTGTTCACGGTTCCTGCCTTCGAATAACTTCCGCCACTTGATAAACTCCGATAAATCTGATACCCTTTTGCTCCATTGCTCTTCTTCCAAGTAATCTTTAATTTGTTATAGGACACACTTGACACAGAAGTAATCTGAATAGTTGATGGTTTCGTGTAACCACTTACAGCAGAAGAATAACTTCCATATACATTGCTTCCATCTTCTTTGACATAGGCGCGTATTTTATAATAGTATCTCTTGCCAGTAACGCGCTTCCCAATCGTATAGGATGTTGTACTCTGATTCGTGATTGTTTTTACTTTCGTATAACTGCCGTTACTGCTTTCTGCCTGATAAATTTCATACCCCGCTGCATTTTTCACCTCTGTCCAACTGATTTTCTGGCTATTATATCCAGCGTCTGCTATAGAAACCTTTGGTTTTGAGGGCGTATTAATTTTAGTCTTCTCCACTTTAATTGTACACTCTGAATAGATTTCTGAATCATCATTTAGAGTATACCTCGCCTTAACGATCCCTTCCTTTATGCCTTTAAATGTATTTTTGCTTACTGATACATTTTCCTTATTATCTACAATTGACCATTTGCCTCCGTTTTTATTTGCCGGATAGATTTCAGGAATTATTTCAATTGTTTTCCCTACTGCCACTGCATAAGCACTCCGTTTAATATTAATGCTGAATGGAATTTTTCCGATATCAGTCTGATCCCCAACCATTACTGCCAGCATCGCTGTTATACTTGTTCCTTTAATTCCAAAAGTGAAAATGGTCGTTCCCTGCATATTTGCATTAATCTTAACCGTCGCTGAACCATCTCTTGCAATGTTACTTATGGATTCAATATCTGCTATTTCTTTAAAATTGGATGCACATGTCAATTCTTCGCTCCCAGTATAGTTTTTGATCTTTACAGTAATTTCCGCCAGTTCATTATTGGCAATTGTCACTGTCTCGGGGAGCTGAATTCCCAAATCATTCATTGAATCAGGTACAATTTCTTCACCTTCATTCATAGCAATCCCGGCATAATCCAGCATTTTACGGCTCATCACAACTTTAAAAGATTTGCTTGTATCTGCAATGTAACCCTCTTCAAAGAACAGTTTGTACTCTTTTGCGTAGTTTTTACCTTGTTCATTTAGTAATGATGTATCATATTCTAAAGAATATTTTATATTTTTCCCACTGCTGTCCTTCAAAACCATATAGGAGACTTTTGCCGGATCCATATATTTTGAGAAGACAACAATTGCATGGTCTGCGTACACATTGCAAACTTCTATTTCAGGTGCTTCTTTTGATATCAGACCTATATTAATGCCGGTCTGCGGAGGCGGCACTTCCATCCACGCTGTCGTGTATTCTTCATAGCCTTCCTTCTGATACTTTACACACCACATCCCTTCCGGAACATCCCAAGCATACGTACCATATTCGTCCGTAACAAGGGGATTCCCCTGTTCATACTCATCCGCATTCCACTGCACGGCCTGTCTGGTTTCCGGATCTTTATAGTAAATAGTAGCAGTTACACCTGACAGTCTATTCTCTGAGACACCTTCATATACATAACCGCTGGGATCTATAACCCATCTGAAACGAACCCCTGAAGTATTTCCTTTATACATACCAATACAATTATCAAGATCCTTCTGCATAAATTCAGCTAAGATATCCTGTATAAACCATCCGCATACAAAAAGCGCCCCTCCGGCAACCACGCCACCGCCAGAAAGTATGATTCCCTTACCGGCTGCACTTAAGACCGTGCCAATAGACCTTACAATCAATATATCTGTAGAAAGCGTTTCTAAATACTTTAGATGGGAAAGCGACGACTGTTTTTGCTGTTGCGTTCTGTCTGATACTCTTATTTCATTTTTTAAGCCTTCAATATCATAGTAGGTATTTCCCCAGGAAAGCATATTTTGTACGCTTCCATATCCCAATGAAAATACAACACTGCCGCCTGCATTGTCAAAGGTATTTCCTAGAGCAAACTCCGCAATGTTAGATGCTTGAGATTCTGTAAGCATTTCTACCGTCTCGCTGACAAAATATCCTTTTGCTGCATCATAATGTATCGTTTTAATACTTTTCCCATCCTGTTTTATGGCACTCTTCATCCCATCGTTAGCCACGTCAAAGCCTAAATCAACCAGTTTACGGAAAATCATTGTCATGAGACTACTGTCCGTGCTTCTTTGATATGCACTTAAAGACATTGCTGCTTTATTGGCGCCTATTTCATTCATACACCACTGATACATTTCTTCAACAGAATATGTTTGACACGCATACTCCAGGGTGCCTTTGTTTTCTATATTAATATTGGCTGCAAATTTGCTGGTTGTATCTGTAATCACATCTATTTTAGCATTTTTCCATTCCTCAGACAGACCATCTGTTTTTGAAAATGCGGTTTCCGGATCATTCATATCCTCACCGGTGCCTTTAGTCGTATAGTATACATTCATCACACCAGGCACATAGTCATGTGCATCCGGGTCAAACCATCCGTCTGCTATAAATGACTTGCTGGTGTTATCCCATTTAGCTTCAATAGCTTTTACTACACCATTTCTTTCACTTGTAATCTTTACTATATCTACATTGTGTGCATTTTCAAATCTCACGCGAAAACTATATGCTGCCCCAATAAATGTCACGCTATTTATAATAGATTTATCCAACAAATCATATACCATTCCATTATAATACATATTAAATTCTGTCAGAATTGGCTCGTCTATCGAATATTTGACACGTGTACTTGCCTCAGTTTCGTTACAGCGGATCGAAATTTTATATGTTCTTCCTTCCACTGGTTCCGGAATTTGAATAGTTGTAGAATAAGCCCCATTTTTTTTAGATGTAGCACGAACAACTTCCATATCATCAATCAATATTATGGCCTCTGTATTTGCCGGTGCAACACCAGATATTTCTACAGATGCATCATTTATTAAGCTTGGGGCATTTATTGATAATATTGTTCTGAACTCATTAATAATTCCAATAATATTTTGTTCCAGATTTTCATTACGCATATCGGTCAAATAAGCATAACTTAATATCTTTCCATCAGAACCCGGATCAATACTCAATCTTATCTTTCCGCTTTTTTTCTCTACCGGAATAATAATTCTTGATCCTTCTTCCTGGTACTCTTCATAAATTGCGCCATCAAGGGTTAACGAATTCGGTATTAAAGCGGCAATATCTGGAATCTTTATCACAATCTCTTTATCCGACATGGAATTAAATATCTCATCTTTTATAGCATAATCTAAATTAAGCTGCATAGTGCCATTTGTAATTGCAGTACTTGAATTTAGTTCATACGATGTACTTTCTTTCACCAAAACCGATTTATCCGGAATTTTAAATCCGCCCCCGGTAACTACAAAGTCTATACTATGATCCATCGCGTAGACCAGCGCATACGACGCAGCCGGGCAGTAGAATACCGCATTAGGGCATTGTAAAAATGCATCAGAATCAATGGATATCTCCCCATCTGTGAAGTAAACTTTTTGCAAACCCTCACAATTTCGGAAGGCATCTGAACCTATTTTTTTTACTGTTTCCGGAACCATAATCTGTTCCAAGCCATTACAATTTGAAAAGAGTGAGGCAGCTATCTGTTTTGTTCCCTCCTCAAACTTTACATCTTTTAAATTCTCACACTCATTAAATGCCCCTGACCAGGTGATCCCGCTTCCTCCGTCTTCCAGGCTTTTCGGTATTTCTATCTCCGTCAGACCATTACATGACCCAAATGCCCATGCTCCCATACTTTTTAAATTTCCGGACAGCTTTATCTGACTTAGATTACTACATTCTTGAAAAGCGAAATCTCCTATGCTAATTACACTATCTGGGATTATTACCGCTTGAAGGCTTTTGCAGTATTGAAAGGCTCCTTCCTTAATTTCCTTTACTCCGCTTCCTATACTTACTTTTTTTAACGAATCAGCGCCTAAAAAAGCATCCTTATCTATTACTTCTACTGTTTCTGGTATGATTATCTCTTCCAGGCCGCTGCAATATGCAAAGAGTGAGGCCGCTATCTGTTTTGTCCCCTCCTCAAACTTTACATCTTTTAAATTCTCACACTCATTAAATGCCCCTGACCAAGTGATCCCGCTTCCTCCGTCTTCCAGACTCTTAGGTATTTCTATCCCCGTCAAACCATTACATGACCCAAATGCCCATGCTCCCATACTTTTTAAATTTCCGGACAGCTTTATCTGACTTAGATTACTACATTCTTGAAAAGCGAAATCTCCTATACTAATTACACTGTCCGGGATTGTTACTGTTTGAAGGCTTTTGCAGTATTGAAAGGCTCCTTCCTTAATTTCCTTTACTCCACTTCCTATACTTACTTTTTTTAAAGAATCAGCGCCTAAAAAGGCGTCCTTATCTATGACTTCTATTGTTTCTGGTATGACTACCTCTTCCAGGCCGCTGCAATATGCAAAGAGTGAGGCCGCTATCTGTTTTGTCCCCTCCTCAAACTTTACATCTTTTAAATTCTTACACCCATTAAATGCCCCTGACCAAGTGATCCCGCTTCCTCCGTCTTCCAGACTCTTAGGTATTTCTATCCCCGTCAGCCCGTCACATGATCCAAATGCACCTTCTCCCATACTTTTCAATTTTCCAGGCAGCTTTACTTCTCTCAGACCAGTACATCCCTCAAAGGCAAATCTACTGATTCTTTCTACTCCCTCGGGTATTACTATTTTTTGTAGATCCGTATAATTATGAAATGCCATTTCGCCAATTTCAGTCACCACCAAACCTGCAATTGTATTCGGTATACTCACAACTGATTCTGTTCCTATGTATTTAGAAATAATCAGTCCGGAATCGGAAACCGTATACTCAAAATCACTTTCACGGCTCTGCACAGACTTATTCACAGAATTTTGACGACCATCAACTTGCTTTACTTCTTCCTCTTTTTGCATTGATGCCTCTGTGATTTTTATTTCCAGCGTCTTCTTTATGCCGCAATAGTCTATATCCACTACCGTATCACCCACATTATTTGCTATCAACTGCTCGTCTTGTACGCTTAGAATATTTTCATCCCTGCTAATTAAACTCTTTTCTATTTTACCTACTATGTTATTTTCCAAGATTTCACTTTCAATAGATATGGGTGTCCTTTCCCCAATTATAAGCTCTTCCTTCGCTACTTCCAAAGAGTATAAGTCCAGACTATAATTGATGTTATTTTCTTTTGCATATGTTTCGGCAGCACTGCCATAATTGCAATAGATAGTTAGCTCACTATCCGCATGAAACATTAAATCGGGAAAATTAACAATACTATCAGGAAAGACCACAGACCGTAATGATGTCATATTTGCAAATGCCTCAGATTGTATAGCATTTACAGGATAACTCTGTTCTTCAATACAAATTTCTTCTGGAATTACAATTACAGATGCCTCACTTATATTCGTGCCTGCTACAGTTACCTGTCTTCCTTCTTCTTCAAAAAAATACAGAATATTATCCACCTGATATTTTACTATTTCTTCAGTCTCTTCCGGTTCTGCCTGCCCTACTACGATCCCCTGTCCCTTCGACACATCATTCTGTTTGCTTTCTTCTGCTGCAAACACCATTGAGGAATCACTCAAAATCAGTGTTATAACTAAGATTAATGCAACTATACTTTTCTTCATCTTATAAGCCCCCTTTCCATTCATTTTATTCCTTTGTTCAGGTAATTCAATGGGGAGTTAACTTTTGGTGTTTTATGTGTAATTATTTACCAGAACTTATTATCCCGTCGTTTATTTATGCCTATCAAAAAGCGATACCTCCTAAAACAGATTACTTTGTTGTAAAAAATAATATACATATAGAAGATAACGATTAGTAGATAATCAATACAAGACAAACTCTAGGGTAATTAGGTATGGCAAATAATTACATATAGAAAGCCAAAAATGAACAATCTATTGAATTATCCAAATAAGAGAATAAAATAAATAACATGGCAGTCACTTTTATTTATAAGGACATGTCCAAATAATAGTGTTCACGTTTTGAAAAACAGAAAAAAACGTAAAACAATTATGGGCTAAGTGCGAAGCTTCGCGCTGCCAGCCGAGAGGGAGGGAAATTTATATGAAAAAGAGGATTCTGGCATTATTGCTTAGTACTGCAATGGTAATTTCATGTACATTACCAGTTTATGCCGCGAATGAAAGCATTATCGTGGGGAGTGAAGGTGTACCTGGGCCGCTTTCGAATGATAATGCAGCAGCTGAATTGGAGACTGGGGATGATCCTAGCCAGGAAGTCCCGCAAGATAGTAGTGATATTATTGTTTCCAATATACCAGAAAGAGCTGAGGACAAGAACATCATAAACCCTGAGCCATCGTCAAATGAAGATAGTATTGCTCCGCCACTTCAACCGGGAGAAGAAAATACTAATAATCCGAACACAGATACTCCTCAGGAATCTGAATCATCTGATGAAACTAGCAATGAGCCGACTCTTGAATCTGATAAGAAAATCATGGAGTGGGGATGGTATTATGAAGACGATATGGTTGATATAGATAAACTTGCAAATAAATTGGAATTTAATAAAGAAAAAAAGACGTGGGTACTTAGTCTTTCCACCCTTGAAGATGAGGGCTATGATCTTGAAAAAATAACAAACTTACTTCCTCAAGAGCTTATTGTTACTCTTGATGGTGAAAAAGATACGCAACAAATAAAAATTGTAAAATGGCAGTCTGAAACCTACATAAAAATAGACAATGAAAACTGGCCACAGGAAGGTACTTATTTTTTCAGCGGGGAATTAGAAGCAGGATATAGCATAGACGAGAGCCTTACGATATTAGTTGTTCTTGAGCGCAAAGATGAAGAGAATAAAACCAATGCCGCTAAGAGTACAGCGTCCAAAACACGTGAAAAAAATGCAATCCAATCGCGCTCAAATTCAAATACTGTGACAATAGGAAACTGGACTTATACGCTCTCAGACGGAACTGCCGCGATCTATTCTTACAATGGAACTGCTTCCTCAGTTACAGTTCCTACCACTTTAGCGTATGGTGGAATAAACTATAAATTAAGAAAAATTGAGGACTCGGCCTTTGAAAATAATACAGCGCTGAGAACCGTTGTTTTACCTGAAAGCATCTCTTCACTGGGAAGATGTGTGTTTAAGAATTGTACAAATTTATCCTCTATTACTATTAATGGAAATATTGGGGATTGCAGTGACCGGAGTAGTGGGTACTATTCAGATTCTTACTCTTCATTTTATAATACCGGAACGAATGTATCTTCCTTTAAAGTAACATTTGGTCCATCAGTGACTCGGATCCCTGCATTTATCTTTGCGACTAATAGTAACAAAAGTGAAGATAAGTATGTACATATTACATCTTTGATCATTTCCGACAATGTGACTGAAATAGGACAGAATGCTTTTTATAACTGCTATGATTTAACAGGCATAAGCTGGAGTAAGGGGCTGAGAATTTTAGGTCAATATAGCTTTGCAAATAATACCGCGCTAAAGTCCCTCAGTTTACCACCAAAGGTTACAACAATTGAGGATTCTGTGTTTGAAGGCTGCACGAATTTAAATACAGTTGTATTGCCAAAGGCAACCTCATCATTGGGTAGATGTGTGTTTAAGAATTGTACAAACTTATCTTCTATTACTATCAACGGAAATATTGGGGATTGCAGTGACCGGAGTAGTGGGTACTATTCAGATTCTTACTCTTCATTTTATAATACCGGAACGAATGTATCTTCCTTTAAAGTAACATTTGGTCCATCAGTGACTCGGATCCCTGCATTTATCTTTGCGACTAATAGTAACAAAAGTGAAGATAAGTATGTACATATTACATCTTTGATCATTTCCGACAATGTGACTGAAATAGGACAGAATGCTTTTTATAACTGCTATGATTTAACAGGCATAAGCTGGAGTAAGGGGCTGAGAATTTTAGGTCGATATAGCTTTGCAAATAATACCACGTTAAAGTCCCTCAGTTTACCACCAAAGGTTACAACAATTGAAGATTCTGTGTTTGAAGGCTGCACGAATTTAAATACAGTTGTATTGCCAAAGGCAACCTCATCATTGGGTAGATGTGTGTTTAAGAATTGTACAAACTTATCCTCTATTACTATTAACGGAAATATTGGGGATTGCAGTGACCGGAGTAGTGGGTACTATTCAGATTCTTACTCTTTATTTTATAATACCGGAACGAATGTATCTTCCTTTAAAGTAACATTTGGTTCATCAGTGACTCAGATCCCTGCATTTATCTTTGCGACTAACAGTGACAAAAGTAATCATCAATACGCACATATTACTTCCGTTACCATTCCGGCCAGTGTGAAAACCATCGGCGAATATGCATTTTATAATTGCCATAACTTATCATCTGTAACTGTATCTTCCAAAACAGCAGTTATTGACGAAAATGCATTCGGAAATTGTAAATCGTCCTTAACCTTTAAATGTTATTACTATTCTCCAATCGCATCATATGCTAAAGAAAACAAATATAAAATCAGCTATCTTGATTTACCTAAAGTAACGGTTTCAAGTTGTGTAAATTATTCATCCGGTATTAAAATAACCTGGAAAAAGAGCTCCAGCGCAGCTGGATATTATATCTACCGAAGAACCTCCAGCGGTAGTTACAGTAAGGTAAAAACTATCACTAAAAATTCAACTTTAAGCTGGACAGATACTTCCGTAAAAAATAAAAATGGTACAGCATATTATTATCTGGTTAAGGCTTATAACTCCAGTAAAGTAAGCGGAAGCGCTACAAGCAAAAAAATAGTACGTATGAATGGTGCAGCAATTTCCAGTTTATCAAACAAATCCGGGAAAAAAATGTATGTAAAGTGGAAACAAAATTCAAAGGCAACAGGGTACCAAATACAATATTCCACCTCTAAAACTTTTTCTAATGGTAATAAGACCACTTCTGTCTCTGGCTACAAAAATATCTCCAAGACAATTAGCGGTCTGTCAAAAGGAAAAACATACTATGTACGAATAAGAAGTTATAAGACTGTTTCAGGTACAAAATATTACTCTGCTTGGGGCAGCAGTAAGAAAGTAAGGATAAATAAATAACAACAAAGAGCATACTGGTTCGGGTTATGACTTCTCAGACCTGTATGCTCTGTTTTTGTGTAAGGATCCTCTGCCAATAGAAGAACTGCTTTTCTGAGACCCCATTAGCTCTGCACCAAGCAGTTTTAGACATCCCGCTGTTTATGCATTCATTCATGATTTTGCTCCAGTGCTCTGCACGGACCTGATGTGTAATATTACATGAGCCTTCAGAATGAAAGCGCTTAATTCTCTAATGTATTCACTAATTTTGTAACCTTTTTTATACAGTTTGCCTCTAATTCATTATATTTTATTAATCTTTTAACTTGTTCTAATAGGACCGATATAAAAAGTGTGCTTACTAATAGTACTAATAGAATCGCCCACCAGTACCTAAAAGAATAAATGAAGTCTTTAAAATAATAACTATAAATAAATGTATGTAACATAAATAAATTCATAGAATGTACTCCAATAAACGCCAAACATTTGTTTAGAATAGGAATATGTGAAATATAACGTAATGCACAGTAACATATACAGATAGCTACACATCCGTCAAAAATACTAAACCATTTTGTTCTATACCAAAGGAATACTGTTATAATCAGAGCTAATAACCAAATACCAAATTCGATTATCCGTTTTTTCTTAAACCAAGCATATATTTTTTCGAATATATTATATTCTGCGAAATATACTCCAAGAATTAAAGTAAAGAAATAACGCATAAACGTCGTATCTGTTTCTATACCAAGAACTCTTGGCAAAAATATAGCTATTATTATTAAAGTTCCTCCCAATTTTCGGACCAGTTTCACAATCACGGGAGTCAAAAATACCAATAATATAGCATAAGTTAAGTACCACCATGTAGGATTAAAAGTTGGCGTACCAAATAAATTTGCTAAACCAAGTGCGTCTATTATTATGTATATAATACGTTCACTTAAATTTTCTCCATACACTGCAATCCAGTCTCGTCCCAGAAAACCAGTAATTTGTCCAATAATAAAAATAAACCAAAATCCAAACATTATTCTAAAATAACGCTTAATTCCATCACTTTTTTGAGGATCTTGCCTCTGCATTTTTGCTGATTTTGCGTAACCATATCCTGTTAGCAATACAAAAATAGCAACGCAGATTTTACATCCTCTTGCCAGCCAAAGTATTCTATCTTCTGAGAAAGGAGCAAAAACAACTTCAAAACCTTCATATGTTTTTGCACTATAAAATAAATGATGCATGTACATCATTAATATTGCTAATCCTTTACATATATTAGTGTGTTCTTTAGTCATACCTTTTACCTATTATAAAATTTATGAACCTTTAAAACAAGCTCTCTGATTAATAGTCTTTTACACTCAGGTTCTCATATAAAAGTTCATAAACTCATCAAAAACACTCTTAGAATCCATTACTTGATACAGCATCTGCCCCGCATTTCCATTTCCTTCAACAACGACCCAGCCATTTGGGGTTAAAGCAATATCCCAGCCAACATATTTTACATCTGGCATAACTGTCGCTAATTCCTGTACCAATTCTAAAAGTTCATTCCAATGCTCAATCTGATAATTATTTAATTCGATACCGCTGTCCGGATGAATATTATATTTATCAAGTCCTTCTGTAACTCCGATTCCATAAGTCAATCCTGTATCTAAGTCAATTGGGACTGCGATGGCACCAGAGGCAGCATTTGCGTAATCTTTATCACCTTGACCAACGCTTAAATATGCTCTTTGAATTTGAATTTTACCGCTTTTTAGTTTAAAGGCAATTACTCTGACAATATTAAGTGACTCAGGATGAAAAGCTGCAAAAGTTTCATCATTATATAATAATTCTTCCAAAATAACTGGCTGCCTTTTTTGAATTTCTGTATACACTTCCTCAACAGAAGAAAAATCAGCTATATTATACTTCTTGATTCCTCTGCCCAAAGACATATTTGAAGGTTTACAAATAAACTCTTTGTGTTTATTTGTAAAAATGCTGAATTCTTCTAGTGAAACCGGATATTTATTACTTACGAATAATATTTCCCTTTTATAATATGGTTTAAAAACTTCATATGCCTTTTGCTTTGCATTCAATGTTTTTAATACCTTCCGGTTATTGATAAGTGTTATTAAAACAATTTTCTGAATATCTAATAAATAAGATTTGATTTCCTTTGGTGTTTTATTTTCAAAATCATACACTAAATATTCTCTAGCTGAACACCTATACCTAAAATACGCTCTTTTAATTTTTCGTAATAATCTCTTATCCAATATCCTCTGAGGAGCCTGCAACTTTATTTCTTTTATTATAGCATCTTTATTATAATGTTTTATATGAAAAATATATGACAACAGCCAAACAACAACTTTGCCATATGCCTGCGCCAATAAATTTTTGCTTTTGAAACATTCTCCCGCGGACAAAAGAAAGGATTCATAAATTTTCTCCATAATTAGTACCTATCCTGTAGTATCTTTTGATTTTATAAATCAGAATATGCTCTTCTCGGTTCACAACAGCAACAAGGACGCATACATACGATTCTGACTCCACTTGCCCTTTGTGGACCTACCCGCAAGAATGTGGACAAAACAGTGGTTCCGCCTAACCCCAACGGGCCGACATTGGATTCATTCACCCCTTCTGTGATTCTCATTTCCATAGTTGACTGTTTTGCATAGTCCCCCTTGGCCATGGCTTCAATCATTAAAGAAGTGGCTTCATAATGTGATCTGCCTATCCCCACCGCTAATGTTGTTGGAGTACATCCCAACATCTTTACAGATTCCTTGGCCCATTCAATAATTTCCTGTTCAATTACAGATACATCATGCTTATGAAAAACTCGATATGTTTTTGAACGTATCTCTGGCCCACCCCCTTGCATTAATATATGAAGTCTAAGTACATCATCCTTTGCAGGTCTGATTAAAACAGGTGCTATCTCAAGTGCACCTGAATCAATATCTAATCCGCCTGACTGATCCAGTCTTTGTCTTTCATCACCCATTATAGCCATAGGTCTTCCCGGCAACTGCCGAAGTCCTTCTGCCACCCCTTCTCTAATTGCTTCAAGCAATTCACCTGTCACAGTTCTATTCTTTCCTACTTCCAGCATAACATGCGGTATCCCGGTATCGTCACATAAAGGGCCTACTCTCTCAGCCGCAACAACTGCATTTTCAAGCATGCTTTCCATGATCCACTTAGCCTGACTATTAGATTCCCCGGCGATAGCTTGTTTATAAGCTTCAGTTTTGTCCGTTGTAAAAGATGATGCAGCCCTAATCAAAGTATGTTTTGTTATATTAACTAATTCCTGATAATTCATTTTTTCACCTCATTAATAAACTGTTTGATTATGCGCTGCCGCGATAATTGCCGGATATTCTTCCACTACAATTTCATGCAATGCTTCCATTCCCAATTCTGGAAAGGCAATCACTCTCTTATCTTTTGTTTTACTTTCCAGTAAAGCCGTGACAGGAGCAATTACTGCAAATACAGCATTATTCTCATGTAATTTTTGAACAGTCTCCGGACTGATTGCCCCTTTTCCTAAATGAATCTTAACACCTTCCTGCGACAATATTTCAAAACTAGATTCTATTTCAAATTTATTGCTTGATGTCGGGCCCACTCCGGCAGGGCTGACCGCTGTATGAAACATTACACTGCCCTGTAGATTAATTCCATATTCCTCCAGCCTGCCATCTGCTGCCAATCTAACAAGCCTTGGAAGAACTGCATCACGCCCCGTATAAATTTTGCCTGATATTGTAATCATATCTCCGACCTTAAGTCCTGATATTATTTCGTCACTTAAAGGTGTCTTTAGATTAATCATTTTTTCCTCCTATTTTGGCTTTATCAGTTCTAAATATTCTTTTTCATTTTCAAGAACACCAAACGCCTCGGCCCTCATAGTTACTCTTTTTGCCCAATTGGTATGAGGCTTAATCTCATTCATTTTATTTGAATTCTTACTTTTAATAACCCCGCCTCCAGTATTTAATATCTGGCAGGCATCCTCATATTCTTCACGGGTCACTGCCTGTAGAGCATTAACGAATCTAATATGGGATGGATGAATTGCTGTTTTTCCAATAAATCCATTTGCTCTGTCAATCATAGTCTCACGTAAAAGTCCGTCAATAGCGGTATCTATTATAGTTTTATTCTGAATCAATGACGTATGAATAGTTTCTGAGGGAGGAAGTTTCTTGAACTTATTTTCGTAACGCTGTTCCCAATTGGAAGAAAAATATTCCCATACTGGCCCAGATACAACATATTCACAATCCCTTATAAAGGTATTTAAAATATCTAGAAGGCAGTCTCTGACAGTTAGAATGTCATAAATTGTATAGTCAATTCCTCTCCTTACTCCAAAAGTAGACGAAAAATCAGTAGCTCCAACTCGGACATTAAGTGTATGTTCTCTATTATTATCTATAATTTTTTTCACCTTATGAAGCTCTTCAATTCTGCCCTCTTTTAACGCCAACTCGCGCCCCTCAAGAATCGGCATCCCATAAACAATATACTCTGATCGTTCATTCACTTGTTCAAGTATCTCATAAAAATCATCTCCTGTATAGGAATTAAATTTGGGAAATACAAATCCGGCAATAAATTCATAATATTTTGGTTCCAGCTTGGCCGCAAATCTTTTGAACTGTTCTACTGTTCTGGCTCTGAAAAACATGAGCGGAATATCCCCCTCTAAAAGACGCCCCTCCTGTCTAGCAACATAAAGTTCCTCAAGATTCTGTAGTGCACTTTCTTCAGTCATGGGGACATCTTCCTCTTTAACTGCATCTTCAAAGCACATGACCATAGTAGTCATACAAGAATATTTTTTAGTTATTACAATCTCCGCAAAATTCTGAAATGCGGGCATATAAAGTGCTGCACCGAGACAATATTGTAATAGCTCCCTATTTGTTGAGCGAGTAAAATTTGCCGGCTCACGAAAAAACTTGTAGTTCGGGTTATATCTGTGATGTTGCATAATATATCTCCTCCATCTGCCAAATGTAGTTATTGCCTTTTTTATTGAAAACGTAATGCGTTAATTTTAGCTATTTTAATCTTTACATAAAATCAGCATAACTCACTTACGCACAACTTATTTGCAAGGTCGTTCACTCCGTTTATAATAGTATCCTTGATCTGAACAGTATCTTTATTCTTTAGGCTATGCTTATAGCCCCTCTCACCAGGCATAAATATATTGCCTGGATCACCGCAGGACTTAATGCTCTCTACTAAGTGTTCTATCCGCAGCTTATATTCTTCAGTTTCTATAAAGAATTCTGGATTGACAGCACATAAAAAATGTCCATAACGAGAAAAACCAATCGGAGTATTTAGCGCTTTCACTTCATCTGCAAAAGCCGAACCTGTCAGCAATCCGGCCAAGATATCTACTGCGATTGCCAGCCCAAACCCCTTATAACCGCCAATAGAATTCATGGAACCTTTAAGAGCTTCCTCTGGATTATCTGTTGGATTTCCATTCATATCCTTTGCCCAATCTAAGGGGATCTTTTCGCCATTCTTGGCTGCCAGCCTTACTTTGCCTCTGGCAGCAACAGAACATGCCATGTCCAAAATAATATGAGGATATTTTTCTGTTCCTGGAAAAGAAAAGCAAATTGGATTTGTTCCAAGAATTGCTTTACTGCCGCCCTCCGGGGCCAGTGCCTGTGATGAATTGCCCATTACTATTCCGATCATATTCCTTTGAGCGGCTAATTCACCATAATATCCGGCTGCACCAAAACTATTACTATCCCTGACACCTACAATTCCCACACCATACTTTGATGCCTTATCAATACAAAGATTCATCCCCTGATATGCGGCAACCTGACCAAAACCATTATGTGCATCCAATACAGTGACTGCAGGATTATCCCGCACTACAGTCAGTTTGGTATCTGCATCCATTTGTCCACTATCAATTTTCCTTATATATATTGCCAGACGTCCTAAACCATGAGTATGTTTTTCTTTTCTATGAGCATCCACAATTGTATCCGCAATAATCCCCGCTTGCTGCTCCGGCACATTTTTTTTCATAAGTATAGCCTTGGATACTGCATATATTTTTTCAACACTTAAAATAGCCATGCTGTCTCCTCCGATTAATCAATAGAACCACGAGGCGAACAAACTGCATCAGGGCAATATTCATCGATAACACGTTTAACCAATAAGATCTGCTTCGCTCTTTTCTTTGCATCCGCATCCGTCGACTCCCAACTGTGTGTCTGAGCAACGGAGCCACCTGTCTTTAGGTAAAGCGGCGCCGCAACACGTATCATTTCAGGAACCTCGTAATGTCGAATGAAGCCGCCTGATGACGCTGGATTTTCAGTGTGTATATCAATCGGTATATCAATAGCCTGCCTTATGGCAGAGAGCATCTGTAATTGAATATCACGTACTGGATTAAATGAGTTAGCTCCGATACTTTCCATTAACTTGGCAGAACATGGATTACCATGTCCAGTATGTGCTGATACTTTGAATTTACAGTCTTTTGGAATTTCACCTTGCTTTCTTGCTTCATTCAATACCCAAAGGCATCCTTCATCATATACCATGAATGATCTGCAGCCAAAACGGGCAGCCCTCTTTACATCTTCAATTGCCCTGACAATCTGATCCTGGCCGCGCAGGCGGTATCCCATACGCTGTCCTTCTGACGTATGTACAGATGCGCTGGTATCATAGACTGCTCTTGGTCCGATAGCTAATATAAGATTTACAGCATATTGCTCCGCCAGTCCAACCATAGTCTCTATTTCTTCATCAGTTATTCTCATAATACCAATTGTTTGTGTTACACGATGTATAAACATGTCATTTCTATCTAACTCTTCCAAAAGCACTTTCATAGGACCTGGCCCCTGTATTCCAGGAACCTCAAAGCGGTACTGTGCACCATCTGTAAATCTTTTTTCCGATACGGGTAGATCATATGCATCTCCTGCTGGTAATCCGATACTTTTTAAAAACTCTTTTGTTTCTTTCATTTTTACCTGCCTTTCAAAAATATAATTATTACAATAAGTCTAACCATTCCTTCAGATTATCATTCAATTTTTCTGTTACGCTCATAAGGTTCAGCAGCTCGTCATCACTCCTGCCAGAATATCTTCCTAAAGAAAGGTATTTATCTTTTAATCCCTCTTCACTCATAGGATTTTCTGGTTCTCCTAATGGATAGTCCACACGCCTATTCAATATCCGCCCGTCTTTTAAGTGAAACTCAACAATAGCCGCACGTTTTCCCGGTGACAATGCTGTCAAATCTTTATCTTCTGCTATAATTACTTTACTCGATATTTTTTTAATCCTATCGTCTCTGATCGTTTCATCTGTAAAAGCTTCCAACCCAGCTTTTCTTTTCACAATTGCCGCTGCAACTGCGAATGGTGTACTCATTTTTGCAGCACTAATTGAATCAGCTTTTTGCAAATCATGCCCCTGAATTGCCAGTTTATACGTGTTAACATTGATTCTCTCTATCTCATCTGCATCCAGCTCAAAAGTATTAGTCAGCTTAAGTGCCGCTTCTACTGCCGGATGACAATGACGGCATGAAGCGTACGCCTTCGTATACCGTTGCTGGATTTTAAATGTTGCTTCTTCCGTTAGTAATTTGTCTTCATTAACTTCATCTGCCAACGCCTTAAAAAATCCCCGATTTCCGCCAAGTGGATCTTTAGGTCCCTGTAACCCGCTGGCGCCTATACAGGATGCCAGATATCCATTCATTGCTGCCTGTCCTACATTGTAGGGCTTTAATTGCGATGAGTCATCAATCATCTCCAGCAAACCTGAAGCCGAAGTAGACGCCGCAGAAATTGTACTTAATAACTGCTGTCTTGAAAAACCGGCAGCAATCCCTATGGCCATTGCCGCCCCTATGTTTCCGCACGTACCGGTTCCATGATATCCTTTCAATTTATGACCTGGCTGTATAGCCTGTGCAAGACGGCATGTTACCTCATATCCAATTATAACTCCTTTTATAAAAGCCTGGCCATTCTGAACAATACCTGCTGAAGCCGCCGATATCAAAGCAGAAATAACCGGTGCTCCCGGATGAAGCATTCCATAACGATGTCCGTCATCGAGCTCTACTGCATGTGCCGACATAGCATTTAACAGGGCTGCACTCATTGGATCACAGCCCGTTTGTTTCCCTATAATAGGTGTATTCCCTATTCCTCCAAGTTCGGTTAGTAACTTATCAATACTGCCCTCTAGTATACTTCCCCCAGCTAAAGCACACCCCAGATAATCCAATATACATAACTTACTTTCTCTAACAAGTTCTTCCGTATTAAGCATCTCAGCTTTTCCAGAAATGAAGTCCACGAATCTTTCAGAAATGTTCATATTCCCCTCCGTATATTCTTTCATTCATCAACCCCCAAGTTCTTTATTTTCTCTTGCTTATCAACCTGAGATAAAATTGTTCCAGATATCACTACAGTTACAATAAGTTTAACTGTATTCACTACCAGCGTTACTGACGCCAATCCGACAATACCATATGACTGTGTAAGAAAGTATGCCGGAATCATATAACATCCGCCCCACACAGTCTGTATAGCAGTATATGTTTTTGTCTTACCCTGAGATAATATTAACGCTGTAAATAACATGCTTATAAATCCCATGATCAGACCGCTGTTTACAAGCAGTGAATATGGCATAACTTCATCATAAAAACTACTATAGAACAATCTTATGTAGATTGGTGTTGCTATCTGACAGGCCACCAGCATTATAATACCTACACCTAAACTACAGAATAAAAACTTTTTAAAAAACTTACGGCTTAACTTTGCTTCTTTTGCTGAAAGGTATGATAAAATTAGGGTATTAACAGGATTCACTAACATTTGAACTGATTTTCCAACAAGTGACAGAGCATTATAATGTGTAACAGATTCTGCGCTGATTAACAATCGCAGTATAACTTTATCAAACTGCGTAATTCCATCGCGCACTAATGTTGATAATAGTATCATACTCATCGTTTTATATAAATGCTTTGCTTGTCCAATAGCTGTCTCTTTTTTAAATATGTCCCCTTTCCATATTGAATATCCTATAGCTATTAGTTCTCCGGTAAAAAATATTAACAGCCATATACCAGTCAACATATATAATAGAAAACCAATTACATATCCAACACTGGTAATTGCATAATAAATGAAGTATCCCCTAAAATTTAACCTCAGACGAAATTCAACTTGTGCATACATCCGTATAGTATAAACAACAGAAAAAATTGCAAATAGTAATGAAAATATGATCCCCGTATTTCCTACATAGCTGATGGCAAAGCATACTACTGCTGTTATTGCACTCATGCTTGCAAGAATACCGGCATAATCCCCATTGGAAGAATCCATGGTTTTTCTGGTAACCAGTCTTGTATTATTAATTGCAGTACCTACAGCCTGTGGAAAGATATAAACAATACCGATAAAATATAGTATATCACCCGTAACATTCTCGCCATAAAATCTGTTTATTAATGGATAAATTATAAGCTGTAAAGCCACCTGCATCACAACAGTCGCAGAAACCGTATATACCAGGTCACCTGCTAATTTTATTTTTTTCCCTAACATTTTTTTAATCAATTGAATACCTGCTCAATCTCGATTTCAAATATCGTTTATTCTGGCTTATTATCACTGGCATCTGATAATCTTTCTTCATCAGCATTGACAATTCGTGTATTTTCGATACTTCCCGCTTTCACTACATCCCTAATCTTATATGGAGGTAATTTACATAAAATTAAATACATCTTTCCTATATATTCTCCAACAATACCAATTAAAAACATAATAGCTCCACATAAAACAAGCATAACAACCATAAGTGATGCATATCCTGCTGTCATATTTGGATGAATTAACTTTCTGATAATAATTAATAGAGCCCCTAGAACTCCTAAAAAACCGCAAAATATGCCCGTATTCATAGCTAAGCGCAGAAGCGCTGTGTTAAAAGAAGTAATGGATTTACTCCATAAGTCAAATAAACGCTTCAGCGTGTATCCAGATCTCCCCTCTTTTCTTGATAAATGGGGCATTTCAATATTTGTTATCTTAGTGGTAAGTTTTCTAAGATAAGCAGCAACAGCGATTACAGGGCACTCACTATTTTTCATGGTTTCAATTGAAAAAGAGCTTAACGCAAAAAAACTGGAGAGCTGTATATCTTTGGGCTTTGAACCTGTTTTATACAATATCCAGTTATGCAGTGAACTTGTCATCCGTTTAAATAAACTATGCTTTTTATTTGCAAAGTGTGCATAAACAATATCATACCCCTCTCTCACCTTATCGACAAGAGAAAAAATACCCTCAGCTGGATGCTGACCATCATCATCCATATACACCAAGATACTGCCATTAACATAAGGTATTGCAGCCATTTTAGCAGCACTTTGTCCAAAATTTTTGGACAGGTTCACCCCCGTCACCTTATCGTTATTCTGGCAGATATGGTGAATCACTTCAAATGTATTGTCTGGTGATCCATCATTCACCAAAATGACTTCATAATCGTATTCCGAATTTTTCTGAAAAACCAAGTCAATGTTATGCACTACTTCTGAAATAGTTTTCGCAGATTTATAACATGGTATTGCAATAGATATAAGCATTTTTTATTCCCTTTCTATAGAACACTATATTAATTTTCGAAAGTTAAGGGCGCAATCTGTCCGTATCAAATTTCATGAAGATCATATTTTTATTATTTGTATCACTTATCGTTATCGTATTTTGTATATAGTTAATAGTTTCAGCAGCCTCACTATATCCATCTACTAAAAACTTAACCCTGCAAAAATGCTGATCTAAAGTACCTATTTTCTGTGGAGTGATCTCGTCTCCTTCATGATAATATTGTATATAATCCAATAGCTGCAAGTTCGACAAGCATTCCTCAACACCTTCGATACTGCCAATTATTCCTGTTCTTAGTGGTACGCACAAAGAAATAGCCACTTTACCGTTTAAATATGGATCCACCTTTGAAATCTCTTCCGTTGTACAGAGTTCTTCCCCAAGTGCCAGTCTGATCATCATAAGCATATCATTAATACCAGTTGTCGGTCCAGTAATCGTATAGGTAAGACCGCCGCTTAAACGAAGCCCCATTTCATGAAAATAAATCTGACCATCCTCCGGATCTATCAATGCCTGCATAAAAAATGCTCCGTCTTTAAGGCCAATTCCCTTAAACATCTTTCTTACATTTTCATTAATGCTTTCAATATAATTTTTTGTTAGTTTAGAAGGATAGACAGCAACGCCACTGATAAGGGCCTCACGTCCTATCGGATCAACCATATAACGGTCATTTGCCAGTAAGAGATAGATCTCCCCTTTATATGCAAGATATCTTGCTGCAAATGCAATATCATTAGCTATATACTTTTCCACTATAACTTGCTTTTGAACAGAAAATTTTAAAGCTTCTCTGTAAGCCTTTATCAGTTCTTTCCGATTCTGGCATACAGAGATACCTCTTGAACTGGATGAATCAACTGGTTTCACCATAACCGGATATACTATTTTTTTTAGATCTTCTTCCAAAAATTTGTCTGTGATATGATATTCGGGTACACATGGAACATTATATTTCCTGCACAAATCCTTAAATACCGCTTTATTAGAGCATTGATCCCACTGTTCCTGTGTCGCATAAAAAGGAAGCCCTGCATGTTTGCACAATTTAAGCGCATTAAGCAGATTAAACTCACTCGGGCCGCAAAAAACCCCATCTATTTTTTTATCTTTTACAATTTTGGAAAGTGCCTCTATATCAACTGTGCTGACAGTAATCGCTTCTTCAGCTATTTCTTTCGCGGCGCCACTTTCATAATAATCTGCAACGATCGTATAAACGCCAGCCGCCTTAGCTGTTTTCACTACATCATAGGATGCCAATCCTCCACCTAACACAAGCAGTCTTTTTCCTGTCAATTCCTTCATTTTAGTTCTCCTCATCTCATCCATAGAAATTATACATTGAGCTATCCGTATTTTTACTAATTTTAAATATCCGGACCCCCTCTTCCAGATAATCAACTTGGGTGAATAACACTTCTCCATACTCTTCTGTCAGATATTCCCATAGAGTATACATATATTCATCTCCTTCTCCAGTCATATAATACACATCTTCATCAAATAGATTTTCTGTAAGAAGCTGCTCTTTTCCTAAACTAATAAGCTGTTTGTTATAAGAAGCCGTATAAACATTAGTTCCACCCCAAAGTATTAAATTTACAGCGTTTTCTTTACTTGAATTAATATATATACGTTCATCTCCGGAAATAGTGATATCATGTATATAAATATTTTCTTTATGAGACTGCGCATAACGAACCATAGCTCCGTATCTCATATTATCTCTGGTATATCGATTAATCTCAGCCTTATCATAACTTGCCTGCATTGAAGCCACAAAAGACATCACAAGAGCCAGGGACATCCCCCCTACTAAGATATAATGCGTTATACTTAATATTACAGGATGTTTTCCGGTTTCATTTTGTAAAACATTGCTGATTGATTTCGGTTTTCTCTCAAAAGATAACATTAATAGAATAGAAAAAACCATCGTAACTAATGTTGGGAAGGCTACAGTCTGATACGCCCTTAATGGAAATCTTCCCTGCCAGCATAAGTAAACACACAATATTAAACATCCGCCAAATGCAAACCCACCACATAAAAATGAAGGCAGTATATCTAACCTGCGTCTTCTGGTCAACAAGATGATTAAAAGCATAATGAAGGCCGCACCTATGGCACAAGTAAGGGATAGTCCTACATTCGTCAGAACGCCTGTATCACACCCTAATTCCCAAATAGCTCTGATATCATTCTTAGTCGCATCTTCCTGTACAGAATACTCATAGATACTTTTTAAATTCTCTGTATTGTATTTACTATCCATAAAGTAATCTTTCTTTACAAGATCATAAAAAACTTCTGACCAGCCTATTTTCTCAAAAAACTCTGGTGCTTCATTATATGGAATAGTATTATAATCCATAAATTTGGCTCTATACTTATTTAATTCATAAAAGCCGTCAGGGAAAGCATTTTTCCTTAACTGTCCACCTAATAAGTTTAAGCCTTTTGCACTAACTATAACTATGATGAGTGCTAAGACGTACACAACGAATCTACGATAACCTATTTTTAATGAACTGGTTTGATTAAAACCGGTTGCTCGTTCATTCTCAGCCGATTTTTCTGTTTTCTTTTGCTGTCTCTTATGGATAAATATTTTAGATAAAATACACATGACTAAGGCAAGTGCCCAAAAACATGCAGATGCGACATATGATGAATAACGGATGAAAGAACCTAGAAGTATCCAGATACAGCTAAGAACAAAATCTGTAATCTGTATTCTACTGCTATCTTCATGAAATGCAGCAAATATAAGCGCAATTGCGGCACAACAAACAATGGTAGCGTTAACTGTATAAAGAATAACCGCTACCTGATAATAAAATGCGATGATAAAAAGTAGTATAAATAAACATAACGGCCATCTAATAGCCAGGTTTTTCTTATAAGCAACAGTAAAAATGCATTTACCAATAATCACAATACTAAAAAACAATACACCTAATGTAAGTATTGTATACCAAGGCACTGCCATGCTCAAAGAATAAAGCCCATACATAAGATAGCCAATAAACATATTTCCATAAGTATGCTCTGCTGTAGGAATCCCAGTTCGATAACCGCTATATGTTTTCATCATATTAGTATCATGTAAATAGAAAAAAATAGGCCTGGTAATGACCACTACTCCTATACACAATATACAAACCAAAAAAGCTAGCAGCCATCTTCCTGAATTAGATGCATAAAGTTCAAGAACTATTTCTTTTACACTTTTAGGTTTAGCACTTATCTGCTTCTTATTAGCGTTTTTATCCAAATCAAAAATCCTCCTGGTAAGATGTTACATTTTCCTCTGCTATACATTAAATTTAAATGTATTTACTCTCCGACTGTAAAATAAAGTAACTCAAAGAGCCGCTGATAGCACAGTAATGTCCTATTGAACGTATAAACGTTTACAAAACATTTCTATTATAAAGACATCTTTTTAATTTGTCAATTATTGACGCTATCTTTTAAAAACCTTTTTATTCAATTTCCCAAAAATAAGAAGAAGACACCGTTTTGTTGGCACACACCTTTATTAAAACTTATTTTCAATGTTCAATTGATCTTTTGTTAAATAATTTTTCCACACAAACTCGCTCATTACTCTTCATGATATAATATCCAAACCGAGTGGAGCTATCTTTTACAGGTGTTTTGCCAATTGCTTTCACTTCTTTTCTAATGCAGGTCACTGGCTCGCTTTTCAAAAATTCTTCAATCATTTGCTGATCATAATCATTGAATATAAAACGGATAAAAGCAATATCATCTTTTTCTTCTCGTTTTAGTATTGGTTCTTTTCCGCATGCAATATCAATCACCATTCTCATAAAATCATATCCTGTAGAAATCCACACCAGATCAGAACCTATACAGTCTCCTCCCATTCTGGCCCCAACTTCTATTATTCTTGCTTTTCCATCGGAATCAATTTTAAACTCACTGTGAGAAGCTCCATAAGTTACATGCAGAGCATCAAGGCAGATAAAGACTTCTTTTTTAACATCCTCCAAAATTTCTTTAGAAATTAAGGCCGGCTCAATATGTCCAGTCTCAATATAATGAGGAGCCCCTGTTGTATATTTTTTCGTAAATGCAAGTATATGATGTTCACCTTTATAAGAGATGCATTCACAACTAAACTCTTCTCCTTCGATAATGCTTTCGCAAATTGCTCTCTTTTCAAATGACTCAGCTGCTGCTGCCTCAACAGCAGTAAGCAATTCTTTATAATTAAATACTTTACTCACAGCACGGCTGCCTGAACGGTCAGTAGGCTTCACAATTACAGGATATTTCATCTCATCCGGGATATCTTTCGAATCTTGTGCATCTAACTTTATAAACATTGGGGTTCTGGCGCCTGCTCTTTTCATTGCCTCTCGCATTAGATACTTATTAGTGGAACAGCAATCATTTTCAGGTGGGTTGCAAACCAATCCGAGATTCCTTGCAACATAGTTAACTGTGATTGTTGCTAAATCAGAACCTATCGAGGTGACCCCTCTAGGATTTATATCTTTACATATTTCTAATATTTTTTCCTTTTCAATAATACTGACGGGATAAAAGTAGTCTGCACTTCTCTCTCCGACATCACCCGACTGCCAGGCAAAAACATGCGTTTCTAACCCCATCTCTTTCGCCTTAAGTATTAAGGGATTTTGGAATTCTCCTGCACCAATAATCACAAGTTTATCTTTCATATTTACCTCGTTTATCTATTTTAAACAATCTCATTTTTCTGCTTTATCTTTAATGCCAATCTTTCTTACTCCCAAAACTTTTCTAAAGTTGTACATACTTTTTCTATTTCCTTTTGTTCAAGGCCATAATACATAGGCAAGCGCAATAAACGTTCACTTTCCTTAGTGGTAAACCTATCCTCTCCTCGAAATTCTCCAAAGGTACGCCCAGCTGGCGCTTTATGTAAAGGTATATAATGAAATACCGCATTTACTCCATTCTCTTTTAAATATCGAATCAGTAATGTACGTTCTTCTATATCTCTGACTTTGATGTAAAACATATGGCCATTGTGCTTACACCAATCAGGAATAACGGGCCGTTCTATCTTCCCTTTCTTTTCAAGATGCTCCAACATGTTATAATATGTGTTCCAACATTCCAGTCGGAACTGGTTAATTTTATCTGCTTCTTCTAACTGTGCCCACAAATACGCGGCATTCAACTCACTGGGAAGATAGGACGAACCTGCATCTACCCATGTATATTTGTCTATTTGCCCGCGGAAAAATTTACTTCTGTTTGTCCCTTTTTCTCTAATAATCTCGGCGCGCTCTACATTTTTTAAGTCGCGAATAAGCAATGCTCCGCCCTCACCCATACTGAAATTCTTTGTCTCATGAAAGCTCAGGCAGCCATAATCCCCTATTGTCCCAAGAGCTTTTCCTTTGTATGTACTCATAATTCCCTGTGCAGCATCCTCTATAACTGCTAATTTATATCGATCTGCGATATTCATAATTGTATCCATCTCGCAGGAAACTCCTGCATAATGAACCGGAACTATTGCCCGAGTTTTCTTTGTAATTGCATTTTCAATCAGATTTTCATCAATATTCATAGTATCTGGCCGGACATCTACAAAAATCACTTTGGCACCACGAAGTACAAAAGCGTCTGCTGTGGATACAAACGTGTAGGACGGCATAATAACTTCATCACCTGGCTTTATATCCGTCAATAATGCGGACATTTCTGTAGCATGAGTACAAGATGTAGTTAATAAAACCTTACTTGAACCTGTACATTCTTCAAGCCAGCTGCTGCATTTTTTAGTAAACGCTCCATCCCCACAAATTTTATGATTATCAATTGCCTCTTTTAAATATATCATTGCATTCTGACCACACGGTGGCCGATTAAAAGTAATCATCTCTCATTTCTCCTTAGATTAGTATTTACTATAAGCATTTGTCAGTTAAAACTGCCTTTTATTAATCTTTTTTATTCTTTATAAAATTTCCAAATCTGAAAACCATCAGCAGTCTTATATAGGTTTCGCCTAGCATCAGGATAATAGTGTTCCTTTAAATATTCATAGATTCTATCCTGATATAGATTGTCTACCAAATATACATTATCTTCGATCAACGCTTTTAAAGGATTTTTAATATCATTTTCATCCAATTTCCTGAGCGTATCCGGGAAATTTACTGTGACTCCACATAAAAAAGAACTATTAATCCCTTCTGCTTTCTCGCCACTTTCAAAAGGATTATGCGCAAGATATAAAGTCTGAACAGTAGTACTAAAATTAAGGAAGTAGAAATTACCCTGGTGTGTCCCAATCTCTTTTTCTAAATTCGGGAATGCCGACTCGTTATAAACTGACCCCCTATACCTTCTGTTGTCATAATCCCAAGAATTATAAAAACGTTCTTCAACATAGGTTTTATATTCTGCCCCATTGATCCACTCAGCCCAATTATTCAGACGATAGGTGGGCATTTGATATACACAAAACACCAGTAATAATATACCACATACATTACACAATTCCAATTTGTTTTGCAAAAATCGACAATTTTTTTTCGTCCAGAAGTAAACTATTGCTAAAAATAATCCCAAAAAGACCGCATATTCAATCCTGTAAACTATTCTACCTGTCGCCACAAAATAACACAGGTAAAAGTATGCACCTGCTGACAAAATAAGTGAGGCCCACCAATAATTTTTATTAAAAATAATAGTAAGCAGAACTAATATCGCACATGCCCATAGAACTGAATATTTCCAATAGTTTCTTTTACCTAGTTCATATTTTATATAGTCCCTGTCGATCACCATATCACTCTGATAATCATTTACAATTTTCTCCACCTTCTGCAGCAGTTCCAAGGTATAAAAATCTGGATCGGCAAAATTCCAAGTTCTTAATAAAACGTAATCGTTTTCAGAAAGACCTAATTCTTTATATTCTTCCTCGCATGCTTCATATCCATAATCTTTTTTATCTACAATTCCTCCCCGGGCACTGCTATACTCTCTAAAATACTTATATTCGGGATTACTATTATATATATACCGGTCAATCTGCTTAGCACTTACTACTGCCCCTATAAGTATAACACCACAAACAGCAATTTGCACAAACTTCCTCCATTTTCCTTCGCTTCCGCAACGAAATAGTTGTACAAATTCAACAAGCAATATCAGTAACAGAAACCCACCGGCTATATAAATCACACTATACCGTATCAAGCTCCCCGCAACTACAAGCACCGCCCCCGCGGCAATCTCCCGTTTCCTGCACCTCTCATCATGGAACAATGCCCACAAAAACAGGATACTCCCCGCCATCACCGCCAGTATTGCTGTTTTTGTAAACTGAACCATAATATATGCATCATCTGAAAAAAAAGTAATAAATAAAACGGAAAGCATGATACCCATAATCGTATCCAGCCTCTTCAGCATCAGATAAGTAACCGCCGTAAATGCACAGTAACACAATGCCAGCTGCGCGATCAGATACCAGCTGATCTGCGGAACCAGGTAATAAAACGGCAGCAAAAGATACCCCCATAAGATATTAATAAATATCATATGCGGATTCGGTGTGCCGCTGTAGGCTCCGGACATGATCGCAGCCATAATATAATCATCCGAGGTCTCGTATTTAATCTCGCAGAATACAAGTACGAGTGCCAGAAAGACGGCATTTATGATGACTGCCGTCAAAAGATTATGTTTTTTCACTTTATCCCAGACAGGGCTTATCCTGTCATGTATCCTATTTATACTTTTATTCATCATCCTATTTGTATCCTTTATAAAGCATATTTTTCACCATTTCCCACATTTCCAAGATAAATGGTTCTTTCAATAGAAGAAGCGCCATACCAAACACACCATAAAAAGCAACGCCCGTTATACAGATCATTATAAACGAAGGCAGTTCCAGCTGCATCTTGAGCACGCCTCCTACAATTCCTGCAGCAGTCAGTGCCGCCGCTGTTTTGCCCAGGCTGATCTCTCTGACTACTTTGCTCAGCATGTCTTTCAGATAAACACATTGCACTGCCAAAACTATCAATTCAGCCAGCAGCGTTGCGAAAGCAGCTCCCGAAGCTCCGTATCTTCCTATCAATACCAGATTCAGCACAAAATCCACAACCGCGCCGCAGATAATGGAAATCAGCACTTCCCTTTCTCTTCCCAGAGGGGTGAGGATCTGGATGCCTGTAATATTTGACAGACCGATAAATAGAACCGTTGGCATTAATAATATCATCGGCAGAATAGACGGAAGATATTCGCTTCCCGACAATGTCAAAATGGTCTCCCGCGCAAATATCATGAAGTAAAGCATAACGGAAGAGGCCAGAATCAAAACAAAATTGAATGCCTTTACAATTGTTTTCCGGAAGGCATCCTGCTCTTTCTGTTTCACATAAAAAGACAGCCTGGGAAGCAGAACCGTTCCGAGTGAAGTTATCAGGCTGACTAGTATCGTCTTCACTTTGACTGCTGCATTATAATACCCTACTTCGGTCTCGTCTTTTATAAACTGGATCATAACAACATCCAGATTGGTATATACACTGGTAGCGGCAGACATGGCAAAAAAGATTCCTATAGGCTTTAAGTGCCGTTTAAAGTTATAGGGACCTTTCTTCTTTAATGTAACATATTTATGCAGATTTATAAAGTTCAACACGTAAGAACCGGCAGATGCAAATACAGTAATTGCACCATAAATAATATAATCTCCCGGATTTTTTACCCACGCAAACATCATAACAATGGAGATGACTTTAAATGTCAGGGAACATGCGGTAATATATGCATACTGTTCTAACGCACTGTAGAGCCAGCTGACACCGAACACATTCAGCACCATCGTGATACTGTTAATAAACAGCAATTCCTTCTCTTTCGCAAATTCAGGGACAAGAAACACCATAACTGCAAATACCGCATAGACGATCACCATAGTAACGGTATTGATAATCAACAGTTCCTGTACTGTCCTGGAAAGCTTTTCCCTGTCATCTCTTACCTGAGCACATACGCGTATCCCATATGTTGGAATACCGAGAGATGCAAACATTGTAAAATAGGTCAGAACCGCTGTGGCAAATGCTACTTTTCCATTTCCCGCCGCCTGCAGAACCCTCGATACATAAGGGAAAGTAATCAACGGAAATATAATGGATGATGCTGTCAGGAGAAAATTCATTATGAAGTTAAATTTTACTGAACGGATTCTCATAATGCCTGTTATCCTTCCATCCCGTTTCTTTTTTTCCCCATTTTTACTATTGTCTTATATCCCTTGAACCCTGTGCGCCGCAAAAGACTTAATGTCCCGCTCTCCTGCCCCGCCAGTCTGTATATCTCGGGATTTTTAGAGAGCAGTTCTTGGTCAAATTCTATAAACTTCTGCTTCATTTCCTCATTCTCAACCGGATAACTCATGAAGATCGTAATCTGCTCCCCTACCATCTCCGCAATCCGTTTTGAAATATACTCAATTTTTTCTTTTTGGCTCCCCTCTTGTTTTGCATATTCCGTAACAAAATCTGTCAGATGCATGATCACATCTATATGATTCTGTATGTGCTTCTGATATCCCTGCATGCTGACACTCTGTGTCGCCTGAGCCAGACGGTACATATAAACATAAATATCAAAATAAGCAACCTTTTCCACATAGGGAACCGGATACAAAATATATTCTACATCAACATAGAAACAGTGCTCGTCCAGCCGGATATGATGTTCCTTGAGAATTGCCGAGCGGATTGCCAGCGAATGCATTGGGATCTGTGTCTTTGTTACAATATCACTAAAATCCCAGTATTCCCCGCTGCCCTGTTCCCTTTGCAGCATTTTAAACTCACGCGGTGTCCTCTCTTTTGTCTGATCGTCCACCTCATAATAATTACATACAACATAGTCTGCGCTGCACGTTCTCAGTTTCTCCACCATACAGACAAATCCATCTGTATCTACCCAGTCATCGCCATCGACCACTTTAAAGTATGTCCCTCTGCATTCCTCTATCCCACGGTTAATTGTGGAACCATGCCCGCCGTTTTTCTTCGAAATCAGGCGGATGCTGTCCGGATATCTGTTCTCATATTCTTTTCCTATTGCAGCCGTACCGTCTGAAGAGCCGTCATCTACAATCAACACTTCTATATCCTTCAATATTCTTTCATCCAGAAAAGAATCCAGTGTCTGCCTTAAAAAACGTTCCACATTGTATGATGGAATAACTACTGATAATACCTTATCCATTGTCTTTTCTCCTATCGTCTTCTCATCTTGTCCGACTGTTTTCTCGCCCAGGACAGTACATTCATCATCCAGAACTGCCCTTTTTCCAGTATCCAGAACTGTATTTTTTCTTTCCTGCCCATATTTTTTATATAAGGATTCTTTCGAAACCCGGGAAACAGTTTTGCGGTTAAATCCCTGCACTTTTTCACATAGGGACTTTTCCTGTCATGATATATCATTTCCCTGGCAGGAATAAAATACATATTATAAAATGTCAGATACTCCAGTTCCCTGTGGAAAGTCTCAAACTGTCCGTTTTCCCGATAATAGTCCAGAACCCCCTCCACCATTTTTCTTCTGTGGGTGTAATTCTTTTCATCCTCCGTGCCGGTGGTAATAGAGCCTTCCCTTATCATATAATAATACAACGGTTCTCTTAAATATACAACATTGTCTGCCGTGAGAACTAATTTGGGAATCGTCCCCAGGTCCTCATAGCGGTATCCTACCGGGAAAAACAGGCCTGTTTTGGTAAAAAAGTCCCGGCGGAACAGTTTCGCACACACAGAAAGTGTCTGCAGCATCAGCTCCGGGTTCGTCTTAAGGCTGATAGGACGCATCTCCGGGAGATTACAGGCACATACTTCAACATCCCCATTTGGTTCCATCCGTTTATAGTCAAAATATACGATGTCACTGTCAAATTTTTCTGCTGCCGCCACTGCTTTCTCAATTAGCCTGCTGTCCACATAGTCATCACTGTCCAGGAAAAAAAGGTATTTTCCTGCAGCCTGTCCTGCCCCCACATTTCGTGCATCGCTCAGTCCCCCGTTTTTCTTATGGATTACCCGAATTCTGGAGTCTTCCTGTGCAAATTTGTCACACATCTCATTACTGCGATCCGTGGACCCATCATCCACCAGTATAATTTCCAACTCCTGATATGTCTGTGCTTTTATACTTTTTACACACTTTTCAAGAAAATCCTGCACATTATACACAGGAACTACAACACTTACCAATACCATGTGTATATTTCCTCACTTCCTGGCAGAGTTTATCACCAGTTTTTTATGGTTCTCAGCTGTTCAAATCCAGAAACAGCTGCCGCCATTCTATATATTAATCTGCGGCTTTTCCGCAGACCCGCCCGCAGGGCATGAGTTATGGGGTGCCCTTTGGGTATAATATTCCTCTCAGAACAGCCTTCTGGGCATTAAGGTCAAATAAACAGCTGTCCATATCTATTTTCACGTTATTTCGGTCATATTCCCTGTGAGCTAATATAAATTCTGCCCATTTATCAGCACCTGCGCTTAACGGAAGAAAATAACACTCCCTGCTGATCTTTGCCTCTTCGGGCACACCACTGCTTAATACACAGCGCAGCCCCGCAGCCTGTGCTTCCAGACTGATCATGGAAAGACCCTCAAAATGAGACGGAAGAACAAAAAAATCCATGCCCTGAAGAAGCCTGTCCACATCATTCCTCCAGCCCGTCAAACGCACCGCGCTTTCCAGCCCATACTGCCGCACTTTCTTTTTTATGATTTCCATTTCCTCTCCTGCTCCGATCAGCAGAAGAACGGCCTTGGAATCTTTTTTATAGATTTCCCGGAATACTTCCAGAAGAAATCCATGATTTTTCACATAGGTGAACGTACCAGCATGACCGACCACGAAAGAGTCCTCTATTTGTAGTTCCCTTCTCACGTCATCCCTGATGTGTTGATTGAATGTATATTTTTGGGTATCAATTCCACTCACTACTACATGAAAACGATTCGAATCCACGATTCTTTTCGGAAATGCCCACTCTCCGGCCAGTCTGGAAGCACCGTAGAACTCGGTGCCTGTCCGGTACAAAAACAGTCTGCATATTTTATGAATGCTGTTAAAGACCAGTCGTTTCAGTGAATTTGCACAGTCATTCCCACTGGCATGGCAATGCAGGACCCGTTTCTCTACCATGCACTTTCTTGCTGCCAGAGCTGCCACACAATCTATTGCCGTAGATATATTTAAATAAACGATATCATAGTGGTTATTCCGGATCAAATGGCACACCTTTGCATACTGTTTAAAAGGGTGGCGCAGGCTGGGAATCTCAAATAAACGGGAATGATACTTTTCGAGCCGCTGCCGCAGCCCCTCATCGATATGGTTGGTAAGGAAATCCATCTGCACATCCTCTCCCCCGGCGGTTTCCAGAAAATTAAGCAGATATCCATCAATCCCTCCGCCTGTACCATCCATAATAAATCCAATTAAAACCTTTTTCATTTTGCCTCTTCCTTATGCCCTGTTTGTAGCAGGGCAATGAAATATCCAAAGCACAGCCAAAAACAAAATGTCTCCGGTGAATTCACATAAAAGATCGTGGAAAGCACCGTGGCCGCCGCCGAAATAGAAACCATTACCGTGAAAACAGCCACCGCAGGTCTGAAGATATCAGGTGGCGCTCCCTTTACCTTTCTCTTCATATACAACAGCGTATTAACCATGAGCCATATAAGCGCTGCTATGCCCAAAGCGCCCTGTGCCGTAGCCGTATCCACCACCATGCTGTGCATAGAGTCATATTTGATACCCAAAGAATTCTTCACAAGATATGTTTCCGGAAACCGGTCCTCTGCAAATTCCGTAATATTGCGGTAACTGGCGCCGTATACCGGAGATGCCTTTATGATCTCAAGACCGCTTTCCCAAATTCCCATTCTGCCATTACTAAGGTCATGCGCAAGATCGGCTTTCCGCCCGATCGCTTTCCTTCCTGAGTTGCTCTTCTTTGGAATATTTTTTTTTGCCCTGTGCACTGCTTCTATTTTTTTATCTACAGTATTATAGACCTGTTTAAATCCCATGGTTCCCGCAACTGCTGCCAATCCGATCACCAGCGCCGCAGCGAACGCTGCCGCAGCCCTTCCTTTGAATCTTCCAAACCGGCGGTACAGACAGAGACCTGCCATTACAAACAGACCGGCAGCCAGAGCGACCTCCCCGGTTCTGGAATCGGAAAACACAAGAAACAGAAACTGCACCATGATACTGAATACCCAGAATACTTTCCCGGCTTTCCTTTTGGATATCCAGAAAAGATAGACTGCCAGAAAAACTGCCGCCAGCGCAATAACAGATCCCCTATTGGGTTCGTCATAGATTCCCCAAAGCCGTCCCCAGTTGAAGCCTACGATGTGCTCTGTCCCCAGAGGGTCTGTATATCCCATATTCCTGCCCCAATACACCATAGAAAGGCTGATTATATGAACAACGGTACAGTAGACAACATACACCGCCGCCGTAATTTTCAATTCCTTCAATACCTCTTCCCTGCTATACGTGCAGGTCGGTATATATATAATAAACAAAGAGATAAACATCCATACAAGGCCTTCTATATTCTCCAGATATCCATACCTTATATTCATAACCGCACTGAATACCGCGCTCAGCAAGAACGCAGCCAGGGGCCAAAGATTCGGAACCTTCAGATAAAGCCGGTAATCCTTCAGCATCCAAAGCCCCAGCACCGCTCCCCAGACCGCCGATAAAATCGTCGCATACTTCATCCATACAGTCCCGTTTACAAAGGCATTGAAAGCCAGCAGTAAATAAATCATATAATACATCTTAAATATAAAAAGTACCTGTTTAAATCTCTTATTCTCTGTCATAATTCTCCTTGCAGTTATTTTTAAAACACGTTAACGTCCTGATTTCACCCTCGAATAAACCATAGGCAGAAATCTCCTTACCATATAGATTCCCCTCCCCATCATCAAACATGGGATTGCTTTCTTCCAGCGGAACAGCATCAGTGCAGTCCGAAGCGTCACACTTTCCTTGGCCCGTGCCATCGGTATCAATTCATTGAACAGGCCCTGGGCAAACACCCCCTTACACCACTTATACCTTTGTGCATGATTCATTCCTGAACGCCTGTCACAGTTTCTTTCCAGAGCGGAAAGAATATACCTTGCATACAGGCTCCCCAGAATACTCCTGACTTCTTCCGTGCAGATCCCCCAGTAGGAAAACTGGTCAAACAGCATCTCAATCCGCTGCCTGTGGAGTTTAAAATAATCCGGTACAAACTTATTCGTCAGATTCGCTTCCATCCTTTTGCCGTAATGATACGGCACAATGGACAGAATATTCAATCTTTCTATATCCATAAAATATTTAACATTAAAGACGATATCCTCGATCAGCCTGACATTTTCATAATCCAGCTTCAGCTCCCGGATATAGGAAAGCAGATAAAACTTGTTCCAGGCATACCCATACAGTGTCTGTTGTTCCAGCTCTATTATATGGGGCCGGAATTCTTCAGCAGACCGGTAATAATGTTCTTCCGGGCAGATAGGATGTGTATATTGGAGATGCCCCTTCTTATCATAGTATTCTTCAATATGACCGAACAGCACTGCCTGCGCGGGATTTTTCTCGATAGAGGCATACACTTGCGCCAGCAGGGCAGGATCCACATAATCATCCGGATCCATAAACCAGATGTATTCTCCGCGGGCCGCTCTGGTTCCGGTATTGCGTGCTGCGCTCAACCCCCTGTTCTCCTCATGGCGTATCACCTGGATGCGGGAGTCCTCCGAGGCGTATTTTTCTGCAATCCTTCCGCTTCCATCCTTAGTACAGTCATCTACTACCAGGATCTCCCAATTGTCAAATGTCTGATTCTGTATGCTTTGAATCGCTCTGTCTATATATTTCTCCACGCCGTACGCAGGCATAACGATGGAAAAATAAGGCGTTTTTGCCTCTTTTATATCCATAAATGTACCTCTCAATTTACTTCTTTTCTGTCAGTTCCCTGATTAACTCTTCTATCTTTCTATATGATTTGGGCCTGTCAAACTGTTCCTCCGCAATCTTTCTTGCTTTTTTCCCCATTTCCAGGCGCTTTTCTTCATTCTCATACAAATCTTCGATCGCATCCGCCAGTATTTTGACATCCTCCGGTTCGATATTTACGCCAAAGCCGTCCGCCTCTACTTTTCTTCTGAATTCAGGACTCATGCATGTATTAATCATTGCCCTGCCGGCGGCAAGATAATCACCGATCTTGGTAACAATGCTTTGCGGAGCCTTTCTTACAAAAGAATTGACCAGAATATCCGACTTTTTCAGATAAGCTGCCATTTTATCATAGGGTGCATAACCAACAAATTCTACATTGTAGATCTGGCGTTCCCGCGCCAGCGCTTCCAACTCATCTTTCATCGGGCCGCCGCCCAGTATCTTGATCCGGATATTCTGCCTGCCTCTTCCTGCCAGTTCTTCCGCAGCCAGCACCATGGTACGGATGTCATAGCTGGTTCCGATTGTGCCGGCATAGCTCACCCAGAACTCATGTTCTGTCTTTGCAACCAGAGCGTCATTCTCCTCGGCGCCTTTATCAAATTCTGAGATCTCGTTGCCTACATAAACCGTGGCCTTAGGCACTTCCCTCTTCTGATTCTGAAACGGCCTGTCTCTATATTCATCCGATGTACCGATGACTCCCGATACCAGGGAATAGACCTTTTCTGCATCTCTCTGCAGTGGATGGAATAAAATAGAACTGACCACGGGAATATCCAGCACCATCCGCATGGCCTCCGGCCAAAGGTCGTTTACATCGGCCACAAAAGGAATGCCCCGCCGCTTCGCATATTCGGCTGCCGCCAGCGCCACATCATTGGGCGGAATTTCCGCATAGAGAAGATCATAATCCCCTTCCTTCTCCAGCAGCGCCGTCAGATTCTTTGCTGCGATCTTATGGCTGCGGATTCTTTTCAGATCCACATTTTTCTTGTATCCCGGCTCATATATAAACTTGATACCGAACTGGTAATCCTCTTTTTTAATCTTTTCCATATCCCGCTGGGCTTTTTCCCAATGCTGGAATGTGGTCGTGATCAAATCCACCTGATATCCCGATTTTGTCAGAAAATCGCAAAGGTAGCGGAATCGGGTATAGCCCTTTTCTCCATCCAGTCTTACCCCCATTGTAATGACTGCTATCTTCTTCATCGTATATCCCCCTCTACTTTATCACTGCCAGTACTGTATCTATCATTACCCTGATATCTCCCCAGAAATGAAAGTTCTGGAGATACTGCAGGTTATGTTTCATTTTCACGGGAAGTATATGATCCACATATACTTCATCCACCGATTTCCCCGTCTCCCTCAGATATTTTTCCATCATCAAATCCTCATCCTTGAAGATAATACTGGTACGGGATGTGATTCCTGCGGGAAGGAGAAGCGTTGCCATCATCTCATCGGTATATTGCTCCACATACTTTCTTACTTCCGGCCTGGTTCCAACAAAAGACATGTCCCCGGTTAGTACATTAAAAAGCTGCGGCAGCTCATCCAGCCTGCATTTGCGGAGCATCTTTCCTGCCCTTGTGATGCGGCTGTCCGCCTTGCCGGTGACTAAAGGCCCCTTTTGATCCGCATCTGCAACCATAGTCCTGAACTTGAAAATACGATATGGTTTCCCATATCGTGTAATCCGCTCCTGTCTGTAAAAGACAGGCCCTCTGCTGTCCAATTTTATCCATAGTCCAAGCACAGCCATGACCGGTGCTAAAACAACGGTCAAAACCACTGCAAAAAGAAGATCCATGATGCGTTTCATACACAGACTGAACTTCTTTTTTTTCAATTTATCATAATAAGGCCGGAGTGTCTTGTTCTTCATCGAATCCGGCAGCTGTTCCCATCTGATCATTCTTTTTACTCCTGATTGTAAGAATAACGGCTGCTACGCCCTGTCATAACATTCCTATACACCTGTTACTGTTACACCCTGCGGGCGTGCACAGTAGCATACATCTTTCATCATGTCCCAAGTCCCGAAGGGCTCTTAACATTGGATCTCTATTCTATCGTAATGCTATATCCGCGCTCATAGCAGCGCCCGAAATGTATCGGATACATACTGCACCTGTTCATCAGTCAGGCAGGTATGAAGCGGAAGCGTAATTTCATTTTCAAACTGTGCATAAGCATTCGGAAAGTCCTGTATGTCAAATCCCATCTTCTTATAAGCGGTCAGCATCGGAAGTGGTTTGTAATGGACATTGGACGCAATTCCAGCTTCTGCCAATTCTGTTATAATATTGTTACACTCTTCACGTGATTTGTCAAGCGCACGTACAAGATATAGGTGTCCACTGGACTGATGATGCTCTCCATAGTGTGTCAGCACCTGCACCGGGCTTTCTACCAGCCCCTCATCATACATGCCGATGATTTTTTTTCTTCTCTCCAGAATCTCCGGATACCGCTCCAGCTGCACCAGTCCTATAGCCGCCATAATATCCGTCATGTTGCACTTATAATAAGGCGCCACAACATCGTATTCCCAAGCACCTGCCTGTGTTTTTGCCAGAGCATCCTTGGACTGCCCGTGAAGGGAAAGAAGCATATATTCCCTGTATAGTCCTTCCGCATCCAGACCTGCCTTCTGCAATGTATCGGACCAGGTCACCGCCCCGCCTTCGGCTGTAGTCAGGTTTTTAACTGCATGAAATGAAAAACAGGTGAAATCCGCAATCTCTCCGCACTTTTTGCCCTCCCTGCGCGCGCCAAATGCATGGGCGGCGTCTGCCATCACAAGAATACGGCCAAGCGCTTCCTGCCGCTCATTAGCCGGCCGGTAGATCTGTTTTTTTTCTTCGGCAATACGGAAGATTTCATCGTATCTGCTGTAAATAATGCCGGCCAGATCCACGCATATAATTGCTTTTGTGCGTTCCGTCACCGCCTCCGCCGCTTTCTCTGGATCCATTTCATAGGATCCGGGCAGCGTATCCACTAAAACAGGAACTGCCCCCACATGGCAGATACAGCTGCAGGTAGCCGTATACGTGTATGCAGTCGTAATCACTTCGTCTCCTGCTCCAATTCCCATCACGCGGAGTGTCATCTCCATACAGGCGGTAGCGGAATTCAGACAGGCAGCCTTACGTGTACCGCAGTATTCCGCGATTCTGCGTTCGAATTCCTTGGTCCGCGGCCCGGTAGTGATCCAGCCGCTTTGCAGGGTCTTCCCAACCTCTGTAATTTCTTCTTCGGTAATATCCGGTGGTGAAAATGGTACCTTCATATTTTGTGCCTTCTTTCCTGTTATGATAGGTTTTTTCTGGATTTGGGACTGTCTGTCCGTATATCTGCATCCGCAATCCCTCTGTCCAAAAAAGCGCTGGGCAGTTTGGAACGGGTGTCTGAAAAATCTTTATTCCATCCGGCCTGTATCTGCTGATCCCTGATAATATCTGCATCCCGCAGATGATAGGTCGGAACAATCTTATGGACAATATATTTCATACGGTCGGTCTCCGCATATGCCTCACGATATAAATCCTCCAGATCGTTTAAAAATTCTTCTTCATCAAATTCAATCGGCTTTCCGATGTGTATTTTTTCATTTTCCGTATTCTCCAGACCTTCTTCTGCCATCAGAAGTTCTTCATATAACTTCTCTCCCGGCCGCAGTCCGGTATACTTAATTTCAATATCCATTCCAAGTGTATAGCCCGACAGCCGGATCAGGTTCTTTGCCAGATCCACAATCTTCACCGGCTGGCCCATATCCAGCACAAAGATTTCTCCGCCCTTAGCGCTGGCCCCTGCCTGCAGAACCAGTGAGACGGCCTCCGGAATCGTCATGAAATAGCGGATAATATCCGGGTGGGTCACGGTAACCGGCCCGCCTGCTTCAATTTGTTTCTTAAACAGCGGAATCACGCTTCCGTTGCTGCCCAGCACGTTTCCAAAACGCACTGCAACATACTCTGTCTTTGAACGGTTGTTAAAGGCCTGGATAATCATCTCGCACATCCGCTTGGAGGCGCCCATAATGTTTGTCGGATTAACCGCCTTATCCGTAGAAATAAGCACAAATTTATCAACACCGTACCTGTCCGCCGCAAGCGCTACCTTATAAGTTCCAAAGACGTTATTTTTGATCGCCTCATTGGGACTGTCCTCCATCAGCGGTACGTGCTTGTGCGCGGCCGCATGATAGACAATATCGGGACGGTACTGGGCAAAAACACTATTCACCTTTCTTCCGTTTCTGACCGATCCGATCAGCACCACAAGATCCAGATACGGAAATTTTGCTTTCAGTTCCTGCTGGATATCATAGGCATTGTTTTCGTAGATATCAAAAATAATCAGCTGTTTTACACCGTTTGCCGCTATCTGGCGGCACAGCTCGCTTCCAATGCTTCCGCCTCCGCCTGTCACCAGTACCACCTTGCCGGACACATACCGCCCGATTTTCTCCGTCGTAATTCGAATCGGATCTCTTCCCAACAAGTCTTCAATCTCTACATTGCGCAGTTTTGATACACTGACTTCTCCATTTACCAGCTGGTATACGCCGGGAAGAATCTTCAGCTCACAGTCCGGCACCTTCTGGCAGATATCCAGGATTTTCTGCCGCTCCCGCTTATCTGCGCTTGGGATTGCAATGATGATTTCATTAATCCGGTATTTTTCCGCACTGTGCAGGATCTCTTCCCTGCCGCCCACTACCTTAACTCCGTGGATAAATGTACCTCGTTTTCTTGGATTATCATCGATTACACAGCAGATTTTTGCATCCAGCTCCGTACTAAGTTCCAGTTCTTTCATCACCACATTACAGGCCTCGCCGGCTCCGATAATCATGGTATTGCGCACATGCCTCCCGTGAATATTCCCCCGGTACAAGAGCCTTGCCAGCCTGTATGAAAACCGGCTCAGGCAGGTAAGCAGAAACAAGGCAACAACATAAAGAGGAAAATATCCCCTGTATATGGTCCTGTAAGTGAGATAATAGGCCAGAATATTAAACAAAACCGATGCCAGGCAGGCTTCAATCACATATACCAGTTCTTTGATACTCGCAAATCTCCAAAGGCTTGTATATAATCTGCAGGCAGCAAAGATCACAACGGTCACAATCGTATTCACTACGACCAGATCCAGCACAGAGGTGTAATATTCGGCAGGTATCTCACTGATCTGCATATTAAAGCGGATCCACAATGCCAGAAAGGAACTGGCATTGATAAATACGATATCCAAAACTACAAGCAATGCTTTATAGATAATCGAAAGATCCCACTTTTTTAACAGTTTCATCATATTCTTTTCCTCGGTATCTTAGAATTTTATTGTGCCACTTCAGAATCCGGCAGCGTTTCTCCTGCCTCCACTGCGTCAATGGCCTGTTTAATCTCGTTAATTGAATTCTGATCCGGCTGCGTTACATAGAGGATGCTTCCCGGAGAGGAATAGCATTCCTGATCATCCCCGGTTCCCGTTGCCGACATGGATTTGATATTCCATGCGGACGGCTGATTCAGCTGGCTCTTAATGAGCTCCTGAATCTGCTCCTGGGACATATTCGTATCTACATTCCCGCTGATGCTGCTCAGAATACCGTTTGCGCCTGTCAGGATTGCCGGTGATATCGCCTTCTTGATCATCGCAGTGATGACGGCCTGCTGATTTCTTCCTCTCTGGAAGTCCCCGCCGTCTACATTCTGTCTCTCCCTGGAGAATGCCAGCGCCTGCTGTCCGTTAAAATGATTGACTCCCTGGGCCACATACATCTCAAGGCCTGAATCATAACTGGTGTTGAATTCCTGTTCCGAAACGACATCCACACCGCCGAGTGCATCCACCATCTGTACCAGGGATGTAAAGTTCACTCTTGCATAAAAGTCGATATCCGTATCGTACAGCTTCGCCAGCGTCGCCATTGATGCATCCACCCCGTAAATTCCTGCATGAGTTAGTTTATCCAGCTGTCCGCCCGAAATACCCGGAATCTCTACATAATAATCACGCGGCGTCGTTACAAGCAGGATCTGGTGCGTCGTCGGATTGACAACCGCAATGATATTCACATCGCTTCGGCTGTTAGTCTCAATCGCGCCAAATACATCGATTCCGCTTATATAGACTGTAAAGCAGTCATCATCTACTTTTACGTCAGCTGCAGTATTCTCCAGCTTGCTTGTAATTTCATGGGTATAAATAATCTTTACGCTGTCGCTGTATCCTGTAAATGCCTCTTCCAAAATAGCCGTATAGGCATCGTTGTAAATGATCGCTTCCACAGCGCCGTCATGCAGCGCCTGCGCCTGCTCATTCAGGCTGCTGTATTCTACCGTCGAGATGCTGCTGCCCACTTCCTTATTAATGATATCCACCGTAGATTTCACATCGTCGCCCTTCATCGCGTATTGTACTCCGAAGTCGTAGCCGGATGCATCCTTGATGTTTTCTGCGGGGTCTTGCGCCAGTACAGCGACAACCATCTTATCGACTTTTTTATTGCCGCCGCTAATGTCCTTTACAGTGCCGTTTGTCTTAAATATATAATAGGATCCCAGAACCAGCACGATGGACATCAGCACGCTCAGCACTTTTCCGGCAATCGCTTTTTTCTTAGATATCAGCTGGCTTGAAAGCGGAAGTACCCAAAGTAATACAAGGACCGCAATAATAATCCCCAGATATTTCATGGGCAGCATATTCAAAACAAACAAAGCGGCTATAAACACCAGCGTTACAGCCAGCTGAACTGCGCAGAGTACGATCCCTATCTGTCTGCTCACTTTGTTTGGCGCCGGATGCCTGCCGGAATTGCCTTTTTTGCCGTTACCTGTTCCCCCGGAGGGTCTGCCGCCGTTCGCCGCATTCCTGCTGCCGGCGCTTCCCGGCCTTGCAGCTTTGCTCTTACCATTGCCGCTTTTGCCTCCTTTGGCCACAGATTTGGCCGGATTCCCCTGTACCGTCTTTTTCTGCTTTTCTTCCATTCTGCGGCGCTGTCTGGCCTGCTCTCTCCTGTACGCCTCTCTTTCGCTATCGCTCATTTTATTCTGGCCCATCGGTATGCCCCTTCCATTTCTTTATCTTATTTCAATAATTTATATACTTTCTATATGCAAAACTAAGTTACATACCAAAACATAATAGCATTTTTCAACATTTTTCGCAACAGGATGGAAACTTATTAATATTATATTACGCAAATATTAAGATTTTTTCCGTTCCTTCCAGGTAACCCAGACCGCTCCGGCTACGCAGATTGAGGAATAGCAGCCGCTGATCATACCGATCAGCATAGGAAGTGCAAATATTTTAATAGATTCTATATTATAAATGATTGCAAACACCAGCACAATTGCCACGCACAGCACCGTGGTAAACGCCGTATTAACAGAACGCCCTAATGTTTCCGTTATACTCCTGTTCACAAGCGGAACCAGGCCTTCTTTTGTGTGGCCGCTCATATGCTCCCGTATTCTGTCGTACAGTACGATCGTATCGTTAATAGAATACCCGATTATTGTCAAAGTTACTGATACAAACGCATCATTTAAGGGTATTTTACAAACTCCGAATACCAGAAATACAATGAAAACGTCATGCAGAAGAGCAATCACTCCCGACACTCCCGCAGAAAAGCCCGACAGCGCGGAAAAACGCAGTCTGATATACACAACAATAAACAGAGCGGCCAAAACGATGGCAATTGCAGAATTTTTCAGAGCCCTGGCTCCGATATATGGTTCCACCGCATAGGTTTCCGATGACTGATAGTTTAATTCCGGCTGAACTGCCTGCAATTGCTGCAGCACCTTTTCCTGCTCCTGGGGTGAAATACCCTGATTGCCTCCCAGATTCAAAACCAGCTTCTCCTGCCCCGACACAAAATCCTCTCCTGCCTGGGCGTTGACAGGACGATCTAATACGCCTTCGACTGCCTTGGCAGCTTTTTCCGTATCCGGCGTGCCCTCACAGGTATATTTTAAAATAACCCCGCCGGTAAACTGTGTATCCAGCGTTACACCCCTCACCGCGCTTATAATGCTTCCGGCCGCCAGCACGGATACCGTAAATATCAGGATAGCTTTACGCTTGCCGAGAAAGTCGATCACTTTCCGTTCCTTTTTCACACGGAACAGTTTGAGCTTCTGGAATCCCGGATAAAGAATCACAGAACTCAGCATGACCCTGGAAAGCCATACGCCTGCTGCCAGATTGATCAGTACCCCCGTCAGCAGAGTATAGCCAAAACTCAGCATGGTACCCGAGCCAAAAATCATCAGGATCACCGCCACTGCCGCGGTCGTCACATTTCCGTCCAGTACGGAAGAAAAAGCATTCTTATAGCCGCGCCGCACTGCCGTCCGGATACTGGAGCCTTTCTGCAGCTCCTCCCCGATCCGCTCGCTGATGATCACATTTGCATCCACCGCCATTCCCAGGGACAGGATGAGCCCTGCAATCCCGGGCAGTGTTAAGGTATACTGGGGCACAGACAAAGCCAGAACCTGAAGGCTCATCTGAAATACCAGCGCCAGGCAGGCGATCGTCCCCGGAAGCCGGTAATATAAAATCATAAAAATGCAGACCAGAATGAAGGCCGTGGCCGCAGCCGTTGTCATCGCTTTAAGAGCCCCGCTTCCCAACGTCGGGCTGATGGTATTATAGTTCGTCGTCTTCAAAGAGAACGGCAGCGCCCCCGCATTAATTTTTTCAGACAGCGTTTCCGCCTCTTCCTGAGAACCCATGCCATTGATCACGGCTTGCCCGCCTTTGATTGCTTCCCTGACCACTGGATTGGATATCTGTTCCTCATCCATATAAATGCCCATGGACTGTCCGACCAGCTTCTCCGTGGCATCTGCAAAGTCTTCTGCCCCCTGCTTATCAAATTCAAGAGACACTTCATACTCTCCTGTCTGCTTGTTCTTAACCACACTGCTGTCCGCAACATTTTTGCCTTCTACCAGAACATTCCCCTGTGAGTCCCTGAAGGTCAGCTTCGCAGTCTCACCCAGTTCAGCAATGGCAGCCTCCGGATTGAATGTTTTCTCATCCGACTTCCATGGAAACCGTACAATAATATTCCCATGCTCCTTGTCTGCAGTTACCTCCCTGTCCAAAATATTCTGCGCATCCAGCCGGTTTTCTATCACCGTTCTCGCCGCATCCAGATCCTCTGCGGACGGAGTCTCTGTCACACCCTCCGGCTCAAAGACCGCTTCCACACCGCCCCGTATATCAATCCCAAAACGCATATCCACCGCACCCTTAAAATCACTGCCCAGTCCGAAAATGGCAGCATAAAGAAACACTGCGGTTACACACAGCACAATCCATATATTTCGTTTATGTTCTTTCAAAGTATTAGCCTCCTCTTATTCAACCAGATGATCCCCTGAGGATCCTCCCTATTTTCACTTATGAACACTCATTATGAAAAAGAATAAGAAAGCCGGCCCTTTTTCCCGTCCCGCTGCTGGATAATATGAACCTGAAGCATGGCATAATTCTGAAAACCCATGCAAAAAGACTGAACCGCAGACCACGTCCTGCCATCCAGAAGAAATTGAAAAACACTTAATATAAGAAAGACTTCAACAAAAAACAAAGAAGGCTCCGCAGAATCCTCATCCATCCTGCCGCCGCGCATAAAAACCGTATCCTTCGCTTCCGAAGCAGGCATAAAATCCAAACTCCCCGTACGCAGGCTGTCTCCCCCGTCCATCCGCTGTCCCGCATACCCACATCCGCCAGCCCGGAATCCTTCTCCCAAACGCTCTGCACATGTATCGTTTCCCAAAACAGCTGCAGCAGACTGCAGCGCACCGCCCCCTTCGTTCCGACAGCCCGCCCGAAATCCGCCAACGCTCTCCAAAGCCGCAAAAAACACCATACAAACAATCAAAACAACCACAGCCGCTCTCTGATTCCTGTTCTTCACGATGCCCTTCCCGCCTTTCCCGCCGATTTCTGTCACAGCCCCATTATAACCTCCCTCCCCTTTTATCACAACACCAAATTTCTAAAAATACAAGTCCCTCACATATCATTTATCCCCTCCTCAGAAGACAAAGCAACACCAAAGAAACACACATATGCCTCTCCCGGATTTACTCCCTCCTTAGAAATTAAATCCTACCGCCCGGATGCACCAGCTGAGAAAAAGGGGAGGAAGGTTTCTGCCGGGGCTGTATATGCCGTTTCGGAAGCCTTAAAGTCCGTACTAGAATCCGTTGAAGAAAAAGCGGGAAAAACAGAGGGCGGAATTTGATGTCCGCATCAAATTCCGAGGCGGCCTAAGACCCGAAATTATCAAATTTCGGGTTGCATGCCGCTGATCCCTCTGTTTTTCCCGCTTTTTCTTCTACGGATTCTTAGCGGACGGCCGGTTTCCGAAACGGCATATACAGCCCCGGCAGAAACCTTCCTCCCCTTTTTCTCAGCGTCCCCCACCCGCGAATACTAAGATTTCTAAGCAATAAAATCTACACTTTTCCGCACATCAGTGTTATAATAAGGAAACACATAGACCCATAAGCCAAACCCAAGTGTATACACGAAGGAGGAAAAACTATGAAATTAATAATTACAATGAGCCGCCGTTTTGGTACCGGAGCAAGTATCATTGCAAATGAGCTGTCCCAGCGACTGAACATCCCGGTATACGACAAAGCCTACATTGAACATACAATAGATGACAAAATGTACGACTCAGAAGCCGAAGCAATCCGTGAACTTGCCAAAAGCCCCTGCATCATCCTCGGCCGCTGCGCATCCGACATTCTGAAAGACCGTCTAAACGTCCTGAATATTTTCGTCTGCGCAGACAAAGAAGACCGTATATCCCGCATCATGGAGCTGGAATCCCTCACCCACGAGGAAGCCAAAGAAAAAGTCGAGAGTACCGACAAAGAAAGAGCCGCCTACTACTACGAACACACCGGCAAAACCTGGGGTGATGTAAACGACTACCACATGATCCTGGACACCTCCGAACTAGGAGTAGAAAACTGCGCCGACATCCTGATGCATTACTTCGAAAAACTAGAGTACATATAAACAAAATATTTAACCGCCTGAAAAAAGCTATCCATTATAGCTTCACAGCCCTGCCGAGTCCAGCACATCCCCCGTCCCCCAGTTCAATTCGCTTCTCCCACTCCCGCCAGGATGCACCAGCCCAGCGGACCGCAAGAGGAAGGATGCCCTGTGAGATGCGGGACGGAATGCGCGGCAAGGTCTGTGCTGTTTTGCAGGGCGTAGAGCAGGCTTACCAGCAGTAAGAGAAAAAAGACAGGATTGCAGAGATGGAAATTGCTCTCCAAAGCAATTTCCAAAGAGACCTGAGCCGCTTAAGCATCAGCTTAAGCGGTGAATGTCTCTGGTTCTCTGCAATCCTGTCTTTTTTCTCCTACTGCTGGTTCGCCTGCGGGTCGCCCTGCAAAACAGCACAGACCTTGCCGCGCATTCCGTCCCGCATCTCACAGGGCATCCTTCCTCTTGCGGTTCGCTGGGCGTCAAACTCCCCTCTCGAAGACCTCTCTGCGCAGTTCTTTATTCTGATGTGCCACGATAGTTGTGCAAACCGCATCCCCCGTTATGTTAACCGCCGTTCTCGTCATATCCAGTATCCTGTCAATGCCCATGATCAGTGCAATTCCCTCTACCGGAAGCCCGACCGCATTGAACACCATGGAGAGTGTAATCAGCCCGACGCTCGGTACTCCCGCCGTTCCGATTGACGCCAATGTAGCGGTTGCGATCACCGTAATATAATCCGCCGGCGACAGACTGATTCCAAAGGCCTGGGACACAAAAACGACAGCCACTCCCTGCATGATTGCTGTTCCATCCATATTGATCGTTGCTCCGAGCGGTATCGTAAAGGAGGATATCTTTTTGGACACTCCCATTTTTTTATCCAGCGTTTCTATGGATAGCGGTATGGTAGCATTGGATGTTGCCGTAGAGAATGCAAATCCCATAACCGGCAGAAACTTCTTTACGAATTTAACAGGGTTCAGCCCTGTAAATATTTTCAGCAGGATCTGGTATACACCGAACCCCTGCAGCAGCAGCGCTAAAAATACCGCCGCCATATATTTGAGCATGGGAAGGAATGCATCGAATCCGATTCCGGCAAAGGTCTTTGCGATCAGGCAGAACACCCCGATCGGGGCGGCCTTCATCACCGCCATCGTCATATCCATCATCAGGTCATTGAACTGGGCAAAGAACTGAGAAACAGACGCTGCGCGCTCTCCTCTTTTCGCCAGCAGAATCCCCACAAATATAGCAAAGAATATAATCTGAAGCATATTCCCTTCCGCCAATCCCTGTATCGGATTTTTCGGAATTATTTCCAGGATAGTATCCGCAAAACTGACTGCCTCTGCAGCTGCTGTCTCTGTTTTTTCCACGCTGCTGATATCCAACCCCACTCCAGGATTGATCAGATTGCCGATCCCCAGTGCCAACGTGATCGCCGCTGCCGTAGTAAACAGATAAAAAACAATCGTCTTAACGCCCACCTTCCCGAGCGTCTTTGTATCCCCTATCGCCATACTGCCGCAGACAAGAGAGCAAAACACAAGCGGTACAACCAGCATCTGCATAGCCCTGAGAAATCCATTGCCGATCACATAAAAGATCCCGTTAATGATAACGGTATCTCTGGTATATCCTGCCGGCACCAGATAGTGGAGTATAATCCCTGCCGCCGCACCGAGCAGCAGACTGATGAAAATCAATGTCGTAAGACCAAATTTTTTCTTCTTTGTCTCTTCCATTAAATTTCCGCTCCTTCCTGCAGGTTAAGCTCCTGTAAATACTCTTTCAGTGCGGCTTGCCACGGTCCCGGCTCTTCAATTCCGCACATCCTAAGCATCATATTATCCAGAATGGTATACCTTATTCCGCAGTTTTCTGCGGATCCGCCCGCAGGGCATGCATTGCGGGGTGCCCTTTGGGTATACCTTATTCCGCAGTTTTCTGCAGATCCGCCCGAAGTGCATGAGTTGCTGGATGCACTTTGGATATACGTGCTTCCACAGTTCTCTGTATACCTGCAAGTCTCTTGCCCAGGTTCTTCCAGTTCTACCGGTTCCAGCTTAACATCCTGTCTGCCCATGATCCGCAGTATCTCCTGCGCCAGTTCATAGCGGCTGCAGGACCCGCTGCAGACTGCATGGTAGATTCCCTCCTGCTCTTCCTTGATCAGACGCAGGATTACCTTGCACAGCTCCCTTGCGCTGGTGGGACATGCATATTCATTGATGGCAGCCTCGATAATGCCGCCATGTTGAACCTGCTCTATAATGGAATTTACAAAGTTATGCCCTTCCTTTCCATATACCCAGGAGCTTCTGATTATCAGATGCTTAGGCGCCAGTTCTTTGACGAAATTTTCCCCGGCAAGCTTTGATTTTCCATAGACCGTTCTCGGATTTGGCGTATCAAACTCGTGAAAACTCCTGCAGCTGTTATCCCAGAAAATATCATCTGTTGATATCTGAATGATCCTTGCATCAATTTTTCTGGCAATGGCGCTTAGGTTTCTCGCACCCAATGCGTTTACCTTGTAGGCCTGTTCTATATTATCCTCACATTCCTGTACATCCGTCATTCCCGCACAGTTAATAATTGTGTTCGGACGATTTCTGCTGCCAAACAAATTCACATCAGCTGCACAGGTAATGTCCAGTTCCTCCACATCTGTCTCCAGGAGTTCAACATCCCGCATATCCAGCATATTGTGTATCATCGTACCCACACGTCCAGCCGCGCCTGCAACCCAGATTTTCCCATAGTCGTATCCCATTCGCTCTTCTCCCTTCCGTAAAGTCCTCAATTGATTCCCAGCTGTACACTGTTCCTGTCATATCCACAACCCGTGTATTATATATGGGATTCCCCCAAATTTCAAGGTTTTACGGCCATTTTACAGAATTTTGCATATAATATAGGAAGAATCACTGTAGGATTTTGCGTATGTATCTTATCATCACTTCTATCATTGTAATACTGCTCTTACTTTGCGCGTTTTTCTGCATCCGCAGAAAACGGAGCCTGACAAAGGTCCGGAAAATGTCCTGCACGAAAAAATGCAGCCTCCTGAATGAACTCGCGGAGCCTTTCGGCTTCACGTATCAGTTTGTACAGGATATTTTTACTACCAGTACGGACGCGTGGCAAAAAGAATCCGGCTGCGGGGAATTTTACGACCAGACAGCCCTGTCTGCAAACATGGTTTTTGACCGTGAGCCCGTCTACTTTAATTATCGGGGTAGGACCTGGCTGATCGAGTTCTGGAAGGGGCAGTATGGGATCAGTACCGGGGCCGAGGCCGGAATCTGCCATGCAGATACGATCATACCGCCTGCGCTGCGGCGCCAGACAATCTTTCCAGCCGCAGAACCGGAAGAAATGCTGCCTGTCCGGCTCAGGCTGATCGGACCAGAATGCCCGTTTTTCAATCTGTCCCAGACCCACTGGCGGCCGGGGGGATTTGTCATGGGTACCTGTACGCAGCCGGAGGACCTGCTTCTGGAGGCGGTACTGACTTTTCCGGAAGAATCTATGTGCCGCTCTTTTACCCGCGCCCTCATTGGGCTGGGCTATAAAGACAGTGAAATCCTGGTCTACGGCACTACCGTACAATTTTACCTCACTGACCCCAAAGTGCCGGGCGTTCCATGGGATACCTGGGTACAGAGCTATGTATTGTGGAAATCCAGGCTGGCCTGCCGGCTGTACCTCTGGATAACCAGGCCGTTTTACAGCACCGCTGACAGGCTTCTTTTCCTCTATTATCTGTCCCCTTTTCTGTTTCGGAAGACACTTCGCATCCGCAGAATTGGAAAAAGAACCGGGAGGCACTCATGAGCTGGTACCAGAGGATTTCGCGTGCTTTTTCAGAAGCACCGGAAGTCCCCTTATACAGCACCTCACGTTTTGTGCTTATCAGTGACTGCCATCGCGGCACCGGTGATCACAATGACAATTTTCTAAAGAATCAGAACCTCTATTTTGCGGCCCTAAATTACTATTATGAGAGGGGATTTTCATATATTGAACTGGGTGACGGAGATGAATTGTGGGAAAACAGGTCATTTTCCAGAATCATAGACATTCACAGTAATGTGTTCTGGCTGCTCCGGGAATTTAAAAACAAAGGACGGCTGTATATGCTTTACGGAAACCACGACCAGAGCAAACGCCACTGCGGCTACTGTCGAAAACACTGTTCCACATACCACGCCAGCGGACAGGCGGACGAAGTCCCTCTCTTTCCTGATATGTGCTATCTTCAGGGGGTGATATTAAAAGATATGGAACATGGGAGAGATCTGTATCTGACCCACGGACACCAGGCTGATTTTCTAAACAGTACAGGCAGCCCGGCCGCAAGATTTCTCGTGCGGTACCTCTGGAAGCCGCTGGAGGCGCTTGGGGTATCCGATCCAACCAGTGCCGCCAGAAATTATTCCAGGAAGAAAAAAGTAGAAAAGCGTCTCTCCGACTGGGCACTCAGGGAACAGAAAGTACTCATAGCAGGCCATACCCACCGCCCTATGACCGGATCGGATGCCTCTCCCTACTTCAATACCGGCAGCTGTGTACACCCCCGTTGCATTACCTGCATTGAAATCCAAAACCGTCGCCTGACGCTGGTAAAATGGACGCTGCGCACCAGAGAAGACCGCACCCTGTATGTTGCGCGCGAAACGCTGGGGGAAAGCTGGGATTTCTGATTTAAAGAACCCCCAGGTGCTCCAGCAGAATTTTCAGTCCCAGCAAGATCAGAATCACGCCCCCCGCCAGCTCCGCTTTAGCCTTATACTTTGTTCCAAAGACATTTCCGATCTTCACGCCGGCTGCAGATAAGAGAAAGGTTGTAACTCCGATAAAGAAAACCGCTGATATAATATCTACATGAAGAAAAGCGAAAGTAATCCCAATAGCCAGGGCATCTATGCTGGTTGCAACAGCAAGGACGAACATCGTTTTGACATCCAGCGCATCGCTGGCCGCCTCGCAGCCCGGGGACAACGCCTCCCTGATCATATTAAATCCAATGATGCCCAGCAGAATAAAGGCAATCCAATGATCAACAGCCGTAATCTTATCTTTAAACTGCACCCCCAGAAAGTACCCTGCCAGCGGCATCAGCGCCTGAAAACCACCGAACCACAGCCCCACAACGGAAGCCTTTTTCACGGTAATCTTCGGCATCGCCAGCCCCTTACAGACAGACACCGCAAAAGCATCCATTGATAAACCTACCGCCAATAAAAACAATTCAATAATTCCCATCTGTCATCTTCCTCCTTTGTGAACCTTCCCACGTGCTAGTACATCGAAAAATAAGTAACTGACTCTTAAGCCGATATAAATTTTCGAGAGTGCTGCTTCACAAACGCAGGCGTAGCGGGCTACGCTGAGGCTTGTGGAGTAGTGCTATCGGAAATTTAAATTGGTTTAAGTGGCAGTTAATTATTATTCGATGTACTAGTACAGCAGTGCACGAATAATTCAGCAATAAGCACCTGCTCTCTACGCCATAGCTGTACCTGCTTTCGCTAGACGTAGGAACCACTACGCCGTCGCGAAAGCAGGCACAACTCTGGCGCAGATATCAGGCGTTTATTACTGAAAGATTAATGCACTGCTGTACTAGCCTGCGCTGCAACATAAAAAGAGACACATGTACAGCAAAAAACTGTACATGAGTCTCATTATTTAAGATAAGCCAGACCTCCTCGGCCAGTATGTTGACTTACCACGTATGCACTACGCTAATTACTCCCTCACGAACTCCTAATATTTTACCATCCCATCAGGAAAACTTCAAGTATAAAATATTTTTTTGATGGGGGACGCTTGGCATGGAACAGGACGGCTGACAGACAAAAGCATATCTCTCCCTGGAGTGCGATCCGCTGCGCATAGCCAGTTCAAATCCGCTGCTCCCGTCCAGAGGCCCCAAATGAATGTATATTATCCTCCCGATTGGATGAACCAGCTTCATGACAGGGCTGCCGGGAAGGGACTGGGGCTGTATATGCCGTTTCGGTATGCTGGAGTGCGCTTACTGCTTCTTAAAAAAACGACGCCGGATATACGGGAAAAAACTTGATCTCCAAATCAAGTTTTTGGAGAACCCAGCGCGGGGAATCATCAGATTCCCCGTGATGTGTTCTCCGTGCCCGTATATCCGGCATCGTTTTTTTAGAAGCAGTTAGCAGCACGGGTGCATACCGAAACGGCATATACAGCCCCAGTCCCTTCCCGGCAGCCCTGTCATGAAGCGTCCCCCTCCGCCAACGAAACTAAAACTCGTTAACTATTCGTCCGCCCCCTCTTCCTCATTCTGTACGATAGTCACACCCTGTTTTTCAAATTTTACTTTTTTCCATACTTTTTCATGTTCTGTTATCTTTGTATCTTTTCTCCACTGTTCCAGGAGGGAATCGTACTGTTCCTGCTTTCTTTCCTCCACAATGGATTCCTTTTTGGCATCTGTGGCCTCTCTGTCCAGGTTGCTGGTCAGCTTTGCTACGTAGATTCCGTTGTCAGATTCTACGATGCCGGTTACATCGCCTTCCTCCAGCGCATCTGCTGCCTTTACCAGGTCAGCCGTGGGCGATGTGGATTCGGAATCAAAGGTTGCTGTCTGTACTTCCAGATCTGCTTCTGAAGCCGCTGCCTCCAGATCCTTACCGTCACTGTTTTTCAGATCTTCTGCAAACTTCTCTGCTGTCTCTTTCAGGGCCGACTTTTCATCGTCCGTCATGGCCTCTGAATTGCCTTCCCCATCTGTCTTATTATAGGAGAACAGCACATACTGCATACTCTTCTGCGCCGCTTCTTCGTCGGAAACCTCTTCGTCCACGCCTTCTTTCATCGGAGCATTCATCTTTGCCTGAATGGTAGCCAACTCCAGAAATGTCTTGACGTACTTCTCGTAACCAGACACCACCTCTTTATCCTCCAGCGTGTTGTCTTCCACAAAGGATTCTGCTGCCTTCTTAATCGCCTTTTTATCATCATCGGTCAGTTCCACTTGATAATCGGCCGCGTGCTGCTTCAGAAGATACATGTCCTCGATTGCTTTCAAGGTACTTTCCTTTGTCGTATCCTCATAGGTCTTGCCCTCTTCTACTTCCTGTGTCCACATGGCCTCGCCGGTGGTTCCCATCATCCCGGCATAATATGTCTCATACTGTGCCTGCTGCATCCTTGCATAAAAGTTAGCAACCCCCAGCACAATCTTGTCTTCTCCTACTTCGGCAACTACGGCATCATTATTCATAGAGCGGCTGCACCCTGCCAGGGAAGAAACCGCGATAAGGCCCGCAGCAGCCATGATCATCACTCTTTTTTTGAACTGTCCCATAACATCCTCCTACGTACATTTTAACTTCATTATTATAGCTTGTTTTTCTTATTCTAACAAGCCTTTTATGTCATTTAACACCTTTTTCACCAATTCCAGCACGTTCTCATCCTTCTCCCTTCCGCTGCGTCCTTTCTTCTGGTACAGGAAGTACGGAGGAGTATCTGCTTTGAACACCAGGCTCCCATGATAGGCCTGTAAAAGACCCGGGATTTTCTGCGGCTGTACCTTCGCTTTTTCATACATGGTAAACTGATAAGCATCCCCTTTCTGCTCGACCGCGGTCACATAGGCGGAATGGGCAAGCGCTTTCAGACCAGCAATATTCAAAAGCTGCTGCACCTTCCTCGGAATATCCCCAAAACGGTCAATCAGCTCTTCTATCATATCATCCATCTCTTCCTCGTTCTCGATGCTGGCAATCCGTTTATATATATCCAGCTTCTGATATTCGTTCGGGATATAGGATTCCGGAATATAAGCGTCAATATTGAGGTCCATCGTTGTGGTGTAGACATCCTCCTCCAGTTCGCCTTTAAGCTGCTTCACCGCTTCATTGAGCATCTTGCAGTACAAGTCGTACCCCACGGCTTCCATATGGCCGTGCTGCTCTTCCCCGAGAAGGTTGCCTGCTCCGCGGATCTCCAGATCCCGCATCGCGATCTTAAACCCGGATCCCAGATCCGTAAATTCCCGGATGGCCGCAAGACGTTTTTCCGCCACTTCTTTGAGCATCTTATCTCTTCTGTACAGTAAAAATGCATAGGCCATCCGGCTGGAACGGCCCACACGCCCCCGGAGCTGATACAGCTGTGACAGCCCGAGGCGGTCTGCATCGTGGATTATCATGGTGTTCACGTTGGAGATGTCCAGCCCGGTCTCGATGATCGTTGTGGACACCAGAACATCAATATCCCCGTTAATAAAATCATACATAATGTTTTCCAGCTGGCGTTCATTCATCTGTCCATGCGCGAAGGAAACGGCTGCATCCGGCACCAGCTTTTGTATTCTCCCCGCTACATCCGCGATATCACTCACCCTGTTGTAGACGTAGTATACCTGCCCGTCCCTGGACAGTTCCCTCTCTATGGCCTCCCGGACCATCTCATCGTTGTATTCCATGACATAGGTCTGGATCGGCATTCTGTCCATAGGGGCCTCCTCCAGGACGCTCATATCCCGGATCCCGATCAGACTCATATGGAGTGTCCTCGGAATCGGCGTTGCTGTCAGCGTCAGCACATCCACATTCTCCCGGAGCTTTTTGATCTTCTCTTTATGGGTAACGCCAAAACGCTGCTCCTCATCGATCACGAGCAGCCCCAGGTCTTTAAACTGTACATCCTTGGAGAGCACTCTGTGGGTGCCGATCACAATATCCACCAGCCCTTTTTTTAAATCCTCCACTGTCTTCTTTTGCTGAGCCGATGTGCGGAACCGGCACAGGAGGTCTACCCTGACCGGAAAATCCCGCATCCGCTGCACAAAGGTATTATAGTGCTGCTGGGCCAGAATCGTGGTCGGTACCAGATAGACTACCTGTTTTCCTTCCTGTACCGCCTTAAATGCCGCCCGGATCGCAATCTCTGTTTTTCCGTAACCCACATCCCCGCAGATCAGCCGGTCCATGATCTTTTTGCTTTCCATGTCCCGCTTTGTGTCCGCAATCGCCTGCAGCTGGTCATCGGTCTCCTCAAAAGGAAACATCTCCTCAAATTCCTTCTGCCACACGGTATCCGGTTCATATACGAATCCCTGGGACTCCTGCCTTGCCGCATAAAGCTCCACCAGATCCTTTGCCACTGCCCTGACAGCTCTGCGCACCTGGCTCTTTGTCTTTGTCCACTGGCTGGTGCCCAGCTTGTTCAGTTTCGGCTTTTTCGCATCCGCACCGGCGTACTTCTGGATCAGATCCAGCTGGGTAGCCAGAATATACAGCGCCCCTCCGCCAGCATAGGAAATCTTCATATAATCTTTGGTTACTTTATCAACTTCAATCTTCTCAATCCCTTGGTAGATCCCAAGGCCGTGATTTTCATGAACGACATAGTCGCCTACCTTGAGTTCGGAAAAATTCTGGATCTTCTGGCCTTCATAGGTCCTGCGCCGTTTTTTGCGCTTCTGCTTCCCGAAAATATCCGTCTCGGATATCACCATAAACTTCAGCATCGGGTACTCGTACCCCTCCGCAACATGTCCGTAGGCGGCCATGATCTCCCCGGGCTGCACTTCCCGGTGCATATCCTCGCTGTAAAAACTGCTCAGGTCATAATCCCGCAGATCCTCGGCAAGCCGTCTTGCCCGGGTCCGGGAACCGGAAAGCAGTATCACCCGGTAACCGCTTCTTTTCAGGCGCTTCAGGTCCCTTGTAAGCATCTCGAAGCTGTTATTGTAGGGATTGACCCCTTTCGTCTGCAGACTGTAGGTATCCCGCACATGAAAACCGCCGCATTTAGATTCCAGCGTTGTAAGACCGATGCCGTAATACTGGTTCATCTTATCTACAATCACCTTCGTTGAAAAAATTTCCGGTTCCTCTTCCTCCTGCATCCCGGCTTCTTCCCTGTTTTTCCGGCTGTTCAGATACTCTTCCGCGGTTTCATCCGCATGTTCTGCCAGACGCAGAGGCTCATCCAAAAACAACAGGCTCTTTTCCTTTGGGAAATAATCCAGAAAAGAAACGCTTTTTCCTCGCTCTCCAAGAAATTCCGCTGCGGGATAAATGTCCACATTATCCAGGTTCTCGATCGACCGCTGGCTTTCCACATCAAATGTCCGGATGGAATCCACCTCGTCCCCCCACAGTTCAATGCGGACCGGAAGCTCCTCCGTCAAAGGGAACACATCCAGTATACCGCCCCTGACCGCATACTGCCCGGGGCCTTCGATCTCAACCTCCCGTTCATACCCCATTGCGGAAAGCTTTTCCTGCAGCTTTATAAAATCCAGTGTCCCCGTCCCCTCCACATGGATCCTGCGCTTTGCAATTTCCCGCAGAGAAGGCATACCATCCAAAAAAGCGTCCATCGTTGTGATAACCGTGATTCCGCCCTCATCCATGCTCTCCATTTCTTCCGCCTCGAGTATAGCGCGTACCACCTCCATCCGCTGCTTGATCAGGTACTTTCCCTTAATGTCCGCATGGTAAAACAGAAGGTCCTTCGCCGGATACAGATACACATTATCATCCAGGAACCGGTATTCCTCATAAGCCTTCTTTGCCTTTTCATCACTGGAAAAAGCGATGATTTTATAATAACAACCATCGCTCAATGCATACATCAAATGTGTTTTCTGGGAATTGACGCAGCCTGTAATCTGCAGAACTCCGCTGTTTTTCTTTCGTCTGCCGAATATCTCCTTGTACTCCGCCAGCTCGGCAAGCGGCGCTAAAAAAGCCTGCATATTATCTACTCTTCCTTCTTTTTCCGGTTATACTCATTCATTGCAGCCTGAATCTCACCGGATATTATCATCTCTACGGCATGGACCGCATTCCCATAACCTTCCTCCATCAACTCGTGCTCCGCTTTGGTAAAATGTCCGAGTACATAGTCCGCCAGATCATATTTGGGCGGTTTCTCACCAACTCCTATTTTAATCCTGGGAAATACCTCACTTCCAAGATGAGCAATGATATTCTTGATTCCATTGTGGCCGCCGGCACTGCCCTTTGCACGGATACGGAGCTTCCCGACCCCCAGGCTGACATCATCGTATATTACGATCAATTCCTGCTCTTCATCAATCTTATAATATTCCACAAGGCTGATAATACTCTCTCCGCTCAGGTTCATATATGTCTGCGGCTTTGTCAGAATCACCTTCTGCCCGCGTATCACACCCTTGCCAATGAAGGCTCTGTGTTTTTTCGTGTCCACTGCTATATTATATTTCGAAGCAATGGTATCTATCACTTCGAATCCCACATTATGCCTCGTACCTTCATATTGTCTGTCCGGATTTCCCAGACCTGCTATGATATACATCCTTTTCACCTCTTCATTCTTATCCATTTTACAGGATGCCATTCTATTTGTCACGCAAAAGACGCGAATATTTTTTCCCTTCACGTCATACACTTATAAAAAGCGCAATGGACAGTTTTCCTTACCTGCCCATTACAGGGAAGTAAAATTGACTAACACGGGAGGTCTCTTCAATGGGTTCCAAAACAAAAATTATTGTTCTGCATATGAAAGAAATCATCTATACGGCAGTCTTCGCGGCACTTGGCATTCTTCTGATCATACTGCTGATTGTCATGTTCCGTCCCGGCGGAAAAGATAAGAGTGCAGATGCGAAAAAGCAGTATACTCCGGGAGTCTATACCTCGACGCTGACGTTAAACAATACAAATCTGGAAGTGGAAGTATCCGTGGATGAGTCCCACATCAATTCCATCCGATTTTCCAATCTGGATGAGGCAATGACCACCATGTTTCCTCTGATTCAGCCGGCAATCGAAGATATAGCAGATCAGGTCTACGACAAGCAGTCCCTGGAGGATATCTCACTGTCAGACGACACCCCCTACACATCTCAGGTTATACTGGACGCCATAAAAGAGGCCACAGAAAAAGCCGCAGTGAAATGATGCTGCGGCTTTTGTGCTTCATTGCTTTAAGTATTCGGATTAACCTTCCACAATTAGATATTGTCCGTTCGGAAGTGCAAAGACCTCGGACGCCTCTTCCAATTCCTCGTCCGACATTCCATCCACGTCAATCCCGCTTTCCTCAAAATATTCCCTCACCTCATCAAGGGAATCCACGACTGCGGCCATGCATTCCTCCAGGAAAGCCTCCGCTGCCTCGATGGTCTCTGCCACCGGCTCATCAAATAGCTGAGACTGCTTCTTTAAAAATGTAAGCAGACACTCGTCATCATATTCATACATGACTCTTTTCCCTCCCTTTTAAGTAATCAAATTCAGAATCTCCTCCGGAGAATCTACAACATGCACGGCTCCCGCCTCTGCAAGCGCATCTCTTCCCCGAAAGCCCCAGGACACTCCTATCGTCTTCATCCCGGCTGCCCTGCCGGTTGCAATGTCCACTTCCGAATCCCCTACATACAGTGACTCTTCCGGCTCAGCCCCAAACCTCCCGGCGATCTGCAGGGCGGCATAAGGATCCGGCTTTCTGGGTATGCCTTCTTTCTGGCCCTGAATCCATTGAAACGTATCCTTGCCGAATATCTCTTCCACCACATGCACGGTCTGCCTGTCAGGTTTGTTTGACAGCACTGCCAGACAGATACCGCGTGCCCTCATGCCCTCCAGGAGCTTTAAGATACCGTCATATGGTATTACATGATATGTGCAGTTAGCGTCAAATATACGGCCGTATATCTCCATTGCCTCGTCCAGCCTTTCCGGACCAGCCTTGGCGCTTTCCCACAGTGCTTTCTCCATCAATACCCTTGCTCCATTTCCTACAAACATGCGGCACTGTTCACTGGTGATCGGGGAAAGCCCCATCTCCTTCAATGTCTCATTCACAGAAAAAGTCAGAGAATCCAACGTATCCGTTAAAGTTCCGTCTAAATCAAAAATGCATATCTTATACATGGTTCCTCTCCATACCTTCCTTTAGTCTACGTTTATAATAGTATGAAGTCATGGAAATTTCAACCATAAAATACAGGGATTCTATATATTTTTGTTTCAGTGCAGGGCCATGGTATGCACGGCAGCTTATTTTAGCCCAGCAGATACTGTTTCATGACCTTGAGCGCATTTTTCTCCAGCCGGCTCACCTGAGCCTGGGATATTTTAATCTCCTCCGCGACTTCCATCTGCGTTTTTCCCTCGAAAAATCTTAAAGTAATAATATAACGTTCCCTTTCATTCAGGCGTTCCATAGCGGCCTCAAGGGACAGCTCCTCCACCCAGTTTTCTTCTTTGTTTTTCTTGTCACTGACCTGATCCATCACATAGAGCGTATCGCCTCCGTCGCTGTATACCGGTTCGTGCAGGCTCATCGGCATCTGAATCGCATCCAGTGCAAAGACGATATCCTCTTTTGAGATTCCGATCTCCTCGGCGATCTCCTGCACGGTAGGTTCTTTCAGATGTTTCTTCATGTAGCCTTCCTTTGCGTAAATCGCTTTATAGGCCGTATCACGCAGGGAGCGGCTCACCCGGATGGAATTATTATCCCGCAGATATCTCCTGATTTCTCCGATAATCATGGGCACCGCATAAGTAGAGAACTTCACCAGTCTGTCCGGGTCAAAATGATCCACCGCCTTCATCAGCCCCACGCAGCCAATCTGAAACAGGTCATCCGCATTCTCATTGCTGTTGGAAAACCGCTTGATCACACTCAAAACGAGGCGGAGATTGCCCTTAATATATTCCTCACGGGCCTCCTCATCTCCTGCCTTGATTCTCACAAACAAAGCTTCTTTTTCTTCTTCCTTTAAGAGCGGAAGCTTCGCCGTATTAACCCCACACAATTCAACTTTATTCAGTGCCATAATAAAAATCCTCCTAGATGAAAATTTGAATCTAGTAAAATCATTCTCAATCTAGAGGCGGGTTATTCGAAGATGCGCAAATTAAAAAAAGTTTTAGACCTTGACAAATGAACGGGGAATTGATGAAAGGGGGGGCGCGAAATAAAGGGAGAGACGCAAGCCTCCCAAGTGCACATATGCCGTTTCGATATGCGGACGCGGACCTAAGAAATTCTAGGAAGCCGGCAGCTAAAAAAGCAGGGCACCGGCGGCACATCACGAGAAATCTGATGATTTCTCGCGCTGGGCCGCCTAATTTTGTGATTCGGTGATCACAAAATTTCCCTACTTTTTCAGCTGCCGGCTTCCAAGAATTTCTAAGGTCCGCTTTAGCACCTCGAAACGGCATATGTGCACTTGGGAGGCTTGCGTCTCTCCCTTCATTTCGCTGGGTGCATCCAATTTGTAGTTATGATTGTCAACTCGGGCGGCTCGGAACCGGAGCGGCGTATTGATTCGTTTGGCGGAACAAAAAAATCTCCATTTATTATTAATTGGAAAGGTATAACTTTCGGAAGTATGAAAAGTTACGCTGTAAGCACATCACATCGCCCTTTGCAAAAGATAATTTTTTTCTATGTACCGGGGATACGTCGCTACACCAAACGAATTCATACACTGCCCCCGTTTGGAGCCCACCTGACGAACGGCTCTTGCCTGCCGATTGGATGAACCCAGCACCGTAAAGGGATAGCCGGGAAGCGCCGGAAGAGTATATGCCCGGCGGAAGTGCTGGAGTACATCTTAGAAATTCTTAGCAGAAAAAGGCAGAAAATTGGAGAGAAAACGTGCTCCCGAAGCGCGTTTTCTGCTGACCCAGCGCGAGAAATCATCCGATTTCTCGTGATGTGTCAGCTGTGCTCCAATTTTCTGCCTTTTTCTGCTTAGAATTTCTTAATGTACGGGGTGCACTTCCGCCGGGCATATACTCTTCCGGCGCTTCCCGGCTATCCCTTTACGGTGCGTCCCCATCCTCCGCCAAGTCTAAAGCTCGTCAACTCCAATAACACTCTGGCCGCCGATCCCTGAAAAGCCCCCATTCCAGCCTTTCTCTTCTGATCTTCTCGAAATCAAACCGGGCGCACAGCACGTTTTCCGTATCTCTGCCCGCCTGACACAGAACGGCTCCTGTTTCATCGGTTATAAAACTGCTACCATAGAACTCCAGGCTGGAACTCTGGCCCGCATTTTCCGGACATGGCTCTACTTTTTCCAGCCCGAACCTGTTGGCAGCCGCCACCGGCACGATATTGACCGCCGCGTGGCCCTGCATGGCTCTTCTCCAATGTCCCGAGCTGTCACAGTCCAGAATCGGTTCACTGCCTATGGCAGTTGGGTACAGGATCACATCGGCTCCTTTCAGAGCCAGGCATCTGGCCGTCTCCGGGAACCACTGATCCCAGCAGATCCCGACTCCAATCCGGCCATATCTTGTATCCCATACGGTAAATCCGGTGTCTCCCGGTGTAAAGTAAAATTTTTCCTGATAAAAATGATCGTCCGGGATATGTGTCTTCCGGTACACTCCCAGCAGGCTGCCGTCTGCATCCACCACAGCTGCAGAGTTATACAAGGTGTTCTGCGCCCGCTCGTAAAAACTTACCACAATCACAAGCCCCAGCTCACCTGCCAGGCTTTGCATGGCACGCACCGCAGGATTGTCCTCTGTCGGAAGGGCATAGTTATAGTATTCATATCGCCGTTCCTGGCAGAAATACTGCCGCTCGAACAGTTCCGGAAGCAGAATCACCTGACCGCCCTGCTCTGCCGCCTGCCTGACCAGCCGTTCTGCTGTTCTCATATTCTGTTGTACATCTGCAGTACATTGCATCTGTATCACTGCAACCGTAACCTCACTCATTGTCCTCCTCCTTCTGGAATCTGCTGGGTAATACAGTGGATATTGCCGCCTCCCAGCAGAATCGCCCTGCTGTCTATCCCTGTCACCCTGCGTCCGGGGCACAGGGGCCGCAGTATCTCCAGCGCACGCCTGTCACTTTCCTTATTCTCACCACCGAACTGAGGCACCAGCACGGCATCGTTGGTAAAATAAAAATTCACATAGCTGGCGGCCAGCCGTTCCCCGGCTTCCCGCATATCTTCTCCGGCTTCAAATACAAACTGCTCCACTTCTTCCCGTGTCACCCTCACGGGTACATCGGGTATGGGCAGCCTGTGCACGGTCAGCCGGCGGCCTTTTGCATCCGTCTGTTTTTCCAGATAATCCAGGCAGGCCCTGGAAAGCTCATACTGGGGATCCTCCCGATCATCTGTCCAGGCAAGCACAACCTCTCCTGGTGCAGTAAATGCACAGACGTTGTCCACATGTTCATTCGTCTCATCCATATAGATTCCCCTGGGCAGCCACAGTATCTTTTCGGCTCCCAGATATTCTTTTAATTTTTCCTCGATCTGCAGCTTTGACAGCTGCGGATTCCTGCCGGGGCTAAGCAGGCAGCTCTTTGTTGTCAATATGGTGCCTTCCCCATCAGAATGGATAGAACCGCCCTCCAGCACAAAAGCTCCCGCATCGTAGCAAAAATAGCCCAGTTTGTCCAGAATCGCACCTGCAGCCGCATCGTCTTTATCCCAGGAAGCATACAAGCCGTCTGTGCTGCCGCCCCAGGCATTAAAACGCCAGCTGATGCCCCTGACATCCCTTCCATTGGTGACAAAGGTGGGGGCCACGTCCCTGGCCCAGGCATCATCGCTCTCCACTGTCAGGATTTCAGCAAACCCTCCTGCCGCGCGTACCGCCTCTTCCTCATGTTCCCGGTCTGCCAGTAAATATACTTTTTCACTCCGGGACGCCTCTCGTATAATCTCTAAAAATGCCTTCTTTGCCCTCTCTGGATTCTTTCCCCAGCTTCCTGGCCGCACCGGCCAGATTAAAATAACAGCCTCGTGAGGGGCAAATTCCGCAGGCATAAAATAGCCGTCTTCCCGCGGCGTTGTCAACTTATTCATCAGGATAAACGCTCCTTAAAATCTTGATAGCCAAACCGTTTAATAACCTCGCACATCCCGTCTTTTCTGAGAAGCGCAATGTCCGGCAGCGGCATACCGTTAAAGGTATTATTTTTCACCATCGTATAGATCGCCATATCTTCAAACACCAGGCGTTCCCCGATTCCGGGCATTTCATCAAAGCTGTAATCTCCGATTACATCCCCCGCCAGACAGGTTCTGCAGCCAAGCGTGCACGTTACTGCCTTTTCCCCCGGTTTACCGCTATCCCTCAGCGGCGGGCGGTAAGGCATCTCCAACACATCCGGCATATGGCAGGCTGCGGATGCATCGAGTATCAAAACCGGAGTTTCATTCTCCACAATATCCATCACTTCCGTGATCAGATATCCGGCATTCAGTGCAACCGCCTCCCCAGGCTCCAGATAAATCTGTACATGGTAGGTATCCCGTATCCGACAGAGCAGGTCCTTCAATGCTGCAATATCATATCCCGGCCTTGTGATGTGGTGCCCGCCTCCGAGATTGAGCCATCGAATCTGGTGAAGGTATTCCCCGAACTTTTCCTCTACCGCCTCGAACGTCTCCACAAGCGGGGCCGCATCCTGCTCACAGAGGGTGTGGACATGCAGGCCTTCCACCCCTGCCGGAAGCCGCTTGGGAAACTGTTCCCGCCGGATTCCAAGCCTCGATCCCGGCGCACAGGGATCATAAATGGCAGGCCCCTCCTGTGTAGAATGCTCCGGGTTAATCCGAAGCCCTGCACTGATCCCCTTCGTTTCCCACAATGTCCGGTGGCGCTCAAGCTGTGCAATCGAATTGAAGCTGATATGGCTGCAAATCTCGCAGAGCTTCTGCATCTCTTCTGCAGTATACGCCGGAGAAAATACGTGATTCTCTCCACCCATCTCCTCCGCAGCCAGCCTCGCCTCATACAGTCCGCTTGCGGTAGCGCCCGCAAGATAACGCCGGATCATCGGATACACCCGATACATGGAAAATGCTTTCTGGGCCAGAAGGATTCTGCATCCGGTCTCCTCCTGCACGTTTTCAAGTATCTCCAGATTATGCTCCAGTTTTGCTTCATCTACAAGATAAACCGGTGTCCTTAGTTCTTCTGTTCTTAATAAGTTTTCTTTCAATACTCTTTCCTCGTGTTTTCATTAAGCTTTTATAAAAGAAATTGCCACCGCCATTTCGTAACAGTTCAGACAGGCCTGAACTGTTACGAAATTTCATGATTCTGCGGCCTGCCGCACCTCCTGCCGGATATGTGTTTCCCTACTCCACGGTTTCAGGATTTTCATTCACCACCCAGGGAAGGCCGTACTGGTTCAGCATATCCATAAACGGATCCGGATCCAGTTCTTCCAGGTTCACAGCGCCTCTTTTATTCCAGATACCCGAAGCAACCAATGCAGTCCCGATCATCGCCGGTACCCCTGTGGTATAACTGATAGCCTGGCTTTCCACCTCCCGGTAGCATTCCTCGTGGTCGCACACGTTATAGATATAGATGGTTTTCTCCTGTCCGTCCTTCACGCCTGTATAGATACAGCCAATATTCGTCTTTCCCTTTGTGCGCGGCCCGAGTGTGGCAGGATCCGGAAGCAGCGCTTTCAGAAACTGAATGGGAACAATCTCCTTTCCCTCAAAAACAATCGGGCTGGTGGAGAGCATCCCTACATTTTCCAGGCATTTCATATGGGTGAGATAGCTCTCTCCAAAGGTCATGAAGAAACGGATACGCTTCACTCCCGGAACATGCACGGCCAGAGATTCTATCTCCTCATGGTGCAGAAGGTACATCTCTTTTTGGCCCACCTGTGGAAAATCGTAGGTGCGCTTTATTTCCATCGGTTCAGTCTCTACCCAGTGGCCGTCCTCCCAGTAGCTCCCGTTTGCAGACACCTCTCTCAGATTGATCTCCGGGTTGAAGTTGGTTGCAAACGGATAGCCGTGGTCCCCGCCGTTGCAGTCCAGTATATCAATCGTATGGATCTCATCAAAATAATGTTTCATTGCATAGGCGGTAAATACACTTGTCACCCCAGGGTCAAATCCGGATCCAAGCAGCGCGGTGAGATTCTTTTCCCGAAATTTCTCATTGTACTCCCACTGCCAGCTGTAATCAAAATACGCAGTAAATCCTTTCTCCCTGCAGCGTTTTTCATAGACTGCACGCCACGCGGGATCATCCGTATCCTCCGGCTCGTAGTTAGCGGAATCGATGTAATGGACGCCGCACTCCAGACAGGCTTCCATGATGGAGAGATCCTGATATGGCAGCGCCAGATTCAAAACCACATCCGGCTGATAGCTGCGGATCAATGCCGCAACCTCCGATGCATGGTCTGCGTCCACCTGCGCGGTTGTAATTTTTACGGATGTTTTCCCTTCCAGCTTTTCTTTGAGTGCATCACACTTCTCTTTCGTCCTGCTTGCAATACACAGTTCCTTAAACACCTTCTCATTCTGACAGCATTTCCTAATGGCAACCGAAGCAACGCCTCCACAGCCGATCACTAATATTCTGCTCATTCAAGCTTCCTCCTCTTCTAATAAATCCTCCACATATTTGGGGAGCATAAAAGCCCCTGTATGTAGGTTTGTCGTGTAGTAACTCGTCTGAATTCCCCGTTCTCTCCACCTCTTTGCATCCAGGTTTCTGAGTGGATGGTACTTTTTCGATGCAAAGCCGAACAGCCAGTACCCTGCAGGGCAGGTGGGGATATGGGCCTGATAGACCCGGTTTACGGGAAAACTGCGGTATGCTTTTCTGTGCATGATCCGGCAGCTTTCCTCGTCCTCAGCATAGAATGGACTTCCATGCTGGTACACCATGATCCCATCGTCATGGAGCGCCTGGAAACAGCTTCCATAAAATTCCTTGGTGAACAGCCCCGCCGCATGCCCCAGAGGATCCGTACAGTCATTAATGATCAGGTCATAGGCGTCCTGCCTGGAGCGCAGAAACTTCAGTCCGTCCTCATAATACATGGACACCCGGTCGTCATCCAGCCCGTTTGCATCCTCCGGAAAATGTTCCCGGCACGCATAGACAAACAGCTGGTCCGCCTCGACCACATCGATATGCTCTATCTCATCATAATACGACAACTCTCTCGGCACTCCGCCGTCCCCGCCGCCCAGCACCAGTACATTTTTGACATGAGGGTGCACCGCCATGGGCACATGGACAATCATTTCATCGTAAATAAATTCATCCTTCTCCGTAAATATCACGTTTCCGTTCGAAGTCAGTACTTTTCCGAATTCAGGCGTCTCGAAAATATCCAGCCGCTGAAATTCGCTCTGCGCGCTAAACAGCTGCCTCTCTGCACGAATCGAGATCTTTACATTATTGGTATGCATCTCACTTACCCAAAAATCCATCGCCAACCTCCTTTAGCACATTCAGCCTCGAAAGATCCAGGCTCTCCGGCCCCTGCATAGAACATCCCTTATCCTGCGCAAACCGGATATAGTGGATCAGTTTTTCCGTAATCTGTTCGCCCGGAGCCAGAATTGGAATTCCCGGGGGATAACACATCACAAATTCCCCGCAGACCCTTCCCGCGGTCTCCTCAATCGGCAGGCTCTCCTTCTCCGCATAAAATGCCTGCTGCGGCGTTGTTACCACAACCGGGGCGATATATTCCGCCAGAAAAACATTCTTCTTTGGCTCCCGGTACAGCCTCTTAATATCTGCCAGCGCCCCCACAAGCCGCTCGATGTCCTGCAGCCGGTCCCCGATAGATATGTAGGCCAGTATATTACTGATATCCCCGAATTCAATCTGTATGTCATACTCATCACGCAGCAGGTCATAAACCTCAATCCCAGCCAGCCCGATGTCCCGCGTATAGACAGCCAGCTTGGTCACATCGAAATCAAAGATGCTGCCGCCATTCTTTAGTTCGGAGCCATAGGCATAATACCCGCCGATCCCATTGATCTCTTCCCTGGCGTATTCCGCCATCTGGGCCACCTTCTGGAAAGTCTCCTCACCTCTTAACGCCAGGTTCCTCCTCGAGATGTCCAGGCTTGCCATTAACAGATAGGAAGCGCTGGTCGTCTGCGTAAGGTTCACGATCTGGGACACATAGCGCTCGTTCATGCCCGGTCCCAGAAGCAGCAGGGAACTCTGAGTCAGGCTCCCTCCGGACTTATGCATGCTGACCGCGGCCATATCCGCCCCCGCCTCCATACCAGAACAGGGCAGGCCCTGACCAAAATAAAGATGCGTCCCGTGAGCCTCATCTGCCAGCACCAGCATTCCCTTGCTGTGCGCCAGCTCCACAATGCTCCTGATATCAGAACAGATTCCATAATAAGTCGGATTATTAACGAAGACCGCGGAGGCATCGGGATGCTCTTCAATCGCACTGCGTACGTCCTCCAGCTCCATTCCCAGCGGAATCCCCAGCATTTGGTCTACTTTCGGGTCAATATATACCGGAACGGCCCCGCAAAGCACCAGCGCATTGATCACGCTTTTATGTACATTTCTGGGCAGTATAATCTTATCCCCCGCTTTGCACGCGGAGAGAACCATGCTCTGCACAGAGGAGGTCGTTCCGCCCACCATCAGAAAAGCATGTGCCGCGCCAAACGCATCCGCCGCCAGTTCCTCCGCCTCCTTGATTACAGAAACCGGATGACAGAGATTATCCAGCGGTTTCATGGAATTCACATCGATTCCGACGCATTTTTCCCCCAGCAATTCCACCAGCTCCGGATTCCCTCTGCCTCTTTTATGGCCCGGCACGTCAAAAGGTACGACCCGCTGCTTGCGGAAACGCTCCAGAGCGCTGTAAATCGGTGCCTGTAATTGTCGCTTTTTATCCATTCTTCTTTCTCCTGTGTATCTGTGATTTCGTTAAGTTTTGCAGATATATAACACAAAACAGAAAACATTCGCAATAAGAAATTCCAAAATAATTACCTATATAAAAAAGGCAGTGTGCAAAAGCAACACTACCTGTCATATACATTATGGGTAATAGAGTCCGCCTTTCCTCCGGAAAGATAGAATATCCGCACAGCGTATACAATCAATTTGTCCTCTTATCAGAGTCTATACAGCAAATATACTTTTACTACTCCTCTATTGAACATTTCACAAGTGGTATGCATTTGCAGGTTATAAAGTAACCAACTTATAAAACTGAGCTTTTAACTCGATCAATAAATGTGGCGCTATCGCCACCCGCGGCAGCGGCCAGCCCTGTCCGATGAGCTTTTCACAGAAAAAACTGTCAGGCCTATATTTGCATGATAGAACGATTGTATCTATGCATGTCACGATAATTTTAGCATATCACAACCAAAAGTCAATAGTTTTTGGGGAATGAGTTACTGAGTTACTATTCGCGGGGCCGATGAACGTAAAGATTATATCCCAAGAACTCCCAGCCAACAGGCTGGGAGTTCCCGAAGAAAATTATAAGTTTCTTTTTTCACCAAAATAGGGAACAGCCTACTTTTAAACTTTCCCTGTACCTTTGTACGAGACTCCGGCATTCCGCTTAGGCCACTGCCTTAAACCTCTTCTGCACGAACCAAATTTTTCATTTTTTTATTACCATAATCATAAGATTCCCTCAGCAGCGCCTCAAAGGAGTCTATTGGGCAGTCTGATGTGAGGCAATTTCCACAGGCCAGCATAAATCTGCCGTTTTTACGGACATATGTGTCTATCATAAATCTTACTTCTTCCCGAACTTCATCAGCCGTTCCAAATGGAATGGTCTTCTGTACATCAAATCCGGCCCAGATACAGATCTTATCACCATATAACTTTGCAATTCTTGCTTCTTCCATCGTATATTTCTGAATTGGATGAATCACATCCAAACCAATTTCAATGAAGTGCGGTAAAAATAATTCAATATTTCCACATGTATGTAACCAGAAATGCATGTCCAGAGAATGGGCCTTATCAAACAGCTGTTTATAATAGGGTTTAAAAAATTCAACAAAAATTTTCTCAGAAAAAAAAGGCCCTGTCTGTGTACCTATATCATCCGATGTGAATATAGCATCTGCATGAAGTTCATTTTTAGCCCTCTCCATAACCTGCATATAAAAATTTGTCAGCTTCTGAAATAATCTGTGTACTTCATCCGGATAAAAATAGAAATCCGTCAGCGCATTTTCCATTCCCCGCAATGACCACAGCCGTTCAAAAAAACAGTACCACCAGCAGGCGACTTTATACCTGGAGTCTTCCTTTCCTTTCTCCTTAAATATCCCCGGATATTTGGGGTCTGGAAAATGAGCAATAATCTCATCCAGCTCTTCCCAGTCTTCGATTAATATCTGCGCGTCATAGCTCGCTGATTTCTGTTTCTTTTGTTCTCTGTAAAGCCATTTGTACTCCGGATCATCTGCTGGTGCATCTGATACGTCCGGCATACATATTTGTATGCACTGCGCATCACAAGGGTACACTTCCATCAATTCTACCGCCCTTGCCTCATCTTTTCCCAATCTTTCTGCTGGGGTCCAGAAATCATAAATCATCGGAATCCTTTCATAGGCATTTTTACCTTCTATGATATGTTTTAATTGTTCTGCCGTAAACTCTTTGAATGCCATCTTTTGTGTCCTCCTTCCTGACTACCTGAAGATGTTTTCCAGTTAGTCAGCCCTATTACAAATCTTTTATCCACACTAAAAACGAACCTCTATTGTTTCGCCTTTCCGTAAAAAAATCTTTTGAAATCCACACAAACTTTTGTGCGGTATCCATTCATATTTTAATACTGTATAAGCAGTATCATATTCCCCCACATTGTGGACTTCAACATGGTTCTCATCCATCCATTTTTCCTGGATTTCAGAAAAGGTGAGGCCATAACCAAATTCATAAACTGGTTTCCCTTTATAAAATTTGTAAGTTCTATTATCCATTGAATAGTCTTTAAATAAAGGCAGGTCTTCTACAGACCGATAAAACGTGACCGGCAGTCTTCCACTGGGACTGACATGTCCATATAAAATGTCTGCAAATGCTCTTCCGCCTTCCGCTCCCGGATAGAAACACTGCAGCACTGCTGAGCATTCCCTGTCCTGATTGTATAAATTCAAACAACTTCCTGATACATTAACAAACACTATTTTTTTCCCGGTCTTTACAATTGCCTCATATAATTTTTTTTGGGGCGCCGGAAATTCCAGGTCTTTTTTGTCTCCAGATAAAAAGCCATTATACTCATCGCCTTCTTCTCCTTCCATATAAGGATTCAGGCCCATAACCAAAACCACCACATCTGATTTCTGTGCAGCTATTATCGCTTCTCTCATTGGTTTCTCAGCCCACTCACGAACAGCATCATCATACAACTCACAGCCTCTGGCATACAGCACCTGTCCTTTCGCATTCTCCTGTATCCCTCTCAAAATTGTCGTATAATATGAAGGTGTTCCATTATAATTCCCCAATAAAACGGATACATCATCTGCATTCGGACCAATCACTGCAATTCTAACATCCTCTTTCAGCGGCAGTATGCCATCGTTTTTTAATAACACGATGCTTTCCTGAGCCATTTTCCGATTTAACTCTCTATGTTTTCCACATTCCACAACTTCATAAGGTATCTTATCATACTCACAATCTGTATCAAACATTCCCAGACGATATCTGGCTGTAAAAAGACGAACCACAGACTCTGTGATAGTTTCTTCTGATACCAATCCCATTGTTGCCGCTGTCTTCAACCATTTATAAGCGTTTCCGCAATTTAGGTCACAGCCATTATTAACCGCCATCGCAGCACTCTCCGCTTCATTTTTAGTTGCCTTATGATATTTGTTAATGTCACAGATTGCACCGCAATCTGATACAACATAGCCATCGAAATGCAATTCCTGGCGGAGAATTTCCCGGAGCATTTTCTTACCGGCACTGCAAAGATCACCATTTACACTATTATAGGCTCCCATCACCGCAGAAGGGTCTGCATTATCTATGCAATATTTGAAAGCCCACAAATAAGTTTCATACAAATCCTTCTGCGTTACTTCCGCATTAAAACCATGTCTTTGGTCTTCCGGACCGCTGTGAACTGCATAGTGCTTAATCGTAGCATCTACTTTTCGATATCTGCCATTTCCCTGTAACCCCTGAATAAATGCAACTGCCATCCTCCCTGTCAAATATGGATCTTCGCCATATGTTTCCTGCCCCCTGCCCCAGCGCGGATCCCTGAAAATATTTATATTCGGCGACCACATCGTCAGGCCCTGATAAATTTCTGTTTCTCCAAACTTCTTATATTCATTATATTTTGCCCTGGCTTCATCTGATATAGCATCTGCCACCGCATACATTAACTCCGTATTAAAGCTGGATGCCATGCCAATTGCCTGCGGAAACACGGTTGCTCTTCCTGATCTTGCCACACCATGCAAGCACTCATTCCACCAGTTATATGCGGGAATTCCAAGTCGTTCGATAGGCAGTGCATCGTACCGCATCTGCGCCATTTTCTCAGCAAATGTCATTTTGGATACCAATAGTTTCGCTCGTTCTCTATCATTCATACTAATCTCCTAAATTGAAATACTTACAATAAACTTCATATACATCCTGTTGTATCAGTTGTTCCGGATTCTCCATAATGTAAATTATTGACGGATACTCGGGCTTCCAACAAGAAATAACTTTTTCTAAAAATTCTGTCGCTGTACCAATTTGGGGATTGTCAGTATGGCAATAATGAGGAATTATTACAACCTTCCCTCCAAAAAATTCATAGATTTTATTCATATCCGATGAATATTGTGAGGCGAAATTTATAGAGCGAATATTTTTATTTTTCATAATCTTGTCAAAATATTCTTCTTTTGTAGTACAACTATGCAGCATAATACCACCAAATTCTTCTGATATTTTATTATTATAAGTAACACCGAATTCCTCATATATATCCGGAGAAATCATACCCATTGTATCATCAGCAAGATATATGCCCTTTTCTTTCGGTGCCCAAATAAACGGCCAGGAAAGAGGCACAATATTTTCACTAATCTTATACATTTCATGGATATACTCAATTTCTACTTCGGTTATAATTTCCAATGCTTTATGAACAGCATCCGATTCTTCCAGCAACGAACAATAAAAATCTTCTGTCTCCCACATCATATCCAAAACGCCCAATGGATTCTGAATATCACCCACCCGAATTGGAATCTCTCCCCGGGTTTTATCGGCCATATATTTCAATATCTCAATTTGCCGGCCAATTACCCCCGTCTTAATATCATTCACTTTTAATTTGTACACATCCTCCGGCGAAAAAATAATCGGGCCTTCCAAATAAGTATGTCCATCAGCAAAAACCCGTTCTTCTCCGCCAAAAAGACACGGCAATATATGTGTGCCAAACATGCAGTCCATTACTCCCACATTATCTGTTCTTCCGGCATTTAAAGCTTCGTATTTCTGATAACGGTTTTGATATATTTGCTCAATACTTTTATTCACGCTCAGGCTCTGATAACGAAATGCCGGCTCTTCCAAAACAAATCCCGGTCTATTTACCTCCACCATATTCCAAATGTCTTTTAAAAAGTCTTTTCCTTTCATATAGCTACTCACCTCTTCTATTCAGCGGTAAAAATACAGACACAACAGTCCCCATATCTTTTTTACTATTTATTTTGACACCCGCCTTTTCCCCATATAATAACGCCAATCTTTGCTGCACATTTGCAAGGCCAATTGACATATGTTTTTCTTTCGACATGTTCTTACGGTACAATATATCTTCTATTTGTTCCTTATTCATCCCACATCCGTTATCAAATACATCTACTATAATCTGGCCATAATTAATTTTGCCTCTGATTATAAGTTTTTTTTCATCTTCCATTCCAGAGAAACCGTGTTCTATAGCATTTTCTACTATTGGAAGTATAATATGTTTTGGTATGTACTCATAATACAAGTCTTCTTCAACCTTTTCGTCTAAAGATAACTGATTTCCAAATCTATAAAACTGTATCTTCATATAGTTATCGATAGCATCTAATTCCTTTTCGAACGGTATTATTTCATTTTTTTCCAAAGAAAACCTCATCAATTTTCCAAATGCCTGTGAAACCTCATCAATTTCATTCTCTCCATGCATCTGTGCTAACCAGTGGATGGTATCTAATGTATTATAAAAAAAATGAGGGTTAATCTGCATTTGCAGCATTTTTATTTGAGCCTCCTGCTTTAATTTTTCTTCCTGTAAGTTTCTTTCTACTAATCGGCCCATATCTAAAATCATCTGATTATAGCATCTGCGTAAATTACCAATCTCATCATTATATTTAGCAGAGATGGTCATATCAAAATTCCCCCTGGAAAATTCTTTCATTGAATATTCCAAATCAATAATAGGTTTTGATATAGTACGGGACATGGCAATGCTTATAATCACCATTAAAACAACCAATACCAGGAATAGGCCTATTGCAAGCCATCGAATCAAAACAAGATCCAAATTAATTTTATCTATATTTTGTATACATAAAAGTGACCAATCATTGTTCGTTAATGGATAAATATATCTTTTATTATTCTCTATCGGAATTTGTATGCCGTTTATTTCATTTCCATCCTCATTCAATAAATAGCACATTCCAACACCCTGCATTTCAAAATCATCCAAAATATCATAAAAATACGCTTTATCTACATATACAGCCATTACTCCTATTGGGTTTTGATACTCTAAGTTATTGAGTTCTTTATAAATAGGGATAACTTCACCTTCTAACACTTCGTCCCATACATTGGCTCCCTTTTTTTCTTCAATTCGCCCATATGGGAAAACATCTGTGTATTCTTGTAAAGCACTCTTCACAATCACGCGGTCTTGCCTTAATGTCTCAATTTTAACCTCACGGAATTCATTTATTTGAACACCTAACTTTATAACCCTATCCTTAACGCCCTGCTCTGTTTTTATTTTTTCCATACCACGAAGATTATTATTATTTAACTTTTCTATATTTTTTTGTATTTCTTCATCAACCGATATTTGATATATGACATTTGTCAAACGCTCTATTTTAGCATCCAGGTTATTGGTCACTTGCTTTAATGTATTTTCTGTAGACACCCGCTCATCTTTTTTTATAATATTTTCCGCAGTAATATAAAATGATAAAGTTATAATAGTGGTTGGAATCAATACGAAACCAATCAAAACAGCTATTAACTTTTTTTGTATCGGCATATTACCAAACCAATTTTTTATCTTTTGTTTACTACTCATAATCTCACATCATCATTTCCGGAATATACAAAGTCTAATATGCTTATTTTTTTAGTATCCGCCATAGTTCTTCTATATTCCAAAGGAGTTTTCCCAAACATTTTTTTAAATTGTTTACTAAAATATCGTTGATCAGATATTCCCACTTTGTCACAAATTTCAAAAATCCTGTATTCTGTCTGTGAAATTAGTTCAGCAGCTTTTATCATCCGCATCATATTTAGTAAAAAAGTAAAATTGTATGATGTTTCCTTTTTTATTAACCGACTGCAATATGCCGCAGAAATATGTGCATATTCTGCACATTGCTGCAGTGTAATATCATTCATGTAATTTTGTTCTAAAAACAGTATAATTGACTGTATGATTTTATTCCCCTGTTGTTCTGATACGGTTTTATATTCATTTTGGGACTGCTCATAAAGTTGATATCCTGATTCAGACTGCAGCTGAATAATTGCACGTTGTACTGTATGTAAGATTTCATTCACATTGGCAGGCTTCATAAGATATTCAAAAGCGTGATAACGAATGGCTTCTTTTGCATATGAGAATTTTTCATAGCCTGTTAGCAATATAACTTTACATTTATACTTCTTTTCATCTATAAATTTGGCCAGTTCCAGCCCTGAAAATCCAGGCATGCAAATGTCAGCCAGTATTACATCCGGACAGTCTTCTGCAATAATTTGCAAGGCCACTGTACCACTTGACACACATTTCACCTTCTCAATCCCAATGGATTTCCAGTCAACTTCCATTAGGCCTTGTCTGATTATTTTTTCATCATCTGCAATTAAAAGTTTCATCCCCCGCCACCTGATCTTTCTTCACAATTATATACTCGGACATCTGCCTGCAATCGTGGCTTCTTCTTTATGATTTTCTGGGCGCACTCACCCTTTTACAGCTCCGGCCACCATACTGTCAACTATTTTATCATGAAAGACCGTGTACAACAATATTGCCGGAATAACTGTTATAATAATTGCAGCCATCATACCAACATGATCCGTGCCATACTGTCCTTTAAATTCTGTTAATCCAACCGTTAAAGGCATCAGGTTTTTATCATTCAGGAAAATTTGTGCAAAAAGCAATTCATTCCACACATTTACAAAAGTAATAACTGTAACCGTAACTGTACCGGAACGCACTAATGGAAAAATAATGCTTAAAAATGCTTTTGGCAAGGAACATCCATCTATGATGGCCGATTCCTCTAATTCCCTTGGGACACCGGAAAAGAAACCGCTCATTATAAATACTCCCATTGCAAGGCCAAAAACTACATTAGGGATAATTACCGCAAGATAGGTATTTAAAATTCCCATTTTTATAAATATTGAATATAATGGAATAATCGCACTATAAGCCGGCAGCATCATCCCAAGCATAAACAAGCTCAATACAACTTTTGACATTTTCCATTTTAGTCTAACGATTCCATATGCCGCTGATACTGACAAAGCAACAGTAATAAGCACAGATGCACCAGTAATAATAACTGAATTCAGGAAGTAACGGCCAATAGCTCCTTCCGTTAATGCCTTCATATAATTATCTAATGTAAGCGCCGTGGATACTCCCCATGGATTAGCATATAATTCCTGCTGAGTCTTTAGTGAGCTTAAAATCATCCATATAAGGGGATATAAACATGTCAATAAAAATATGATCAAAATCAAATAAATTAAGATTCTCCCTATTTTCCTCACTCATCCACACCTCTTTTCGTACGAAATACCATCTTTACCAATGCTGCTGCTATCAGGCAAAGAACGAGTAATACCACAGAAATTGTACTGGAATATCCAAATTTCAGTGTTTTAAACCCTGTATAATACATATAAGTCGTTAATACTTCACTTGCATGATTTGGACCGCCCATGGTTGTTACAGCTATTAAATCATATAACTTCAATGAACCAGAAATAATTAATATAGAATCGATTGCCAATACAGGCTTTATCAATGGAAACGTAATACAACGGAATTTCTGCCACTCCGTGACCCCGTCTATCTTTGCAGCTTCATACAAATTACCGTCCACTTCCCGCATGGCTGCAATTTGGATTAACATATGGTAACCCACAAATTGCCACATTGTAACAACTATTAAAGCTGGAATTACGGTTTTTTCATCTGCTAACCAATTATGTATCCAATGTTCTAACCCCAGAAATTCTAATAATGAATTGAGTAAACCAAATTCCGGATTATAAATAAATTTCCAGAGAAGGCCAATTGCAGTTCCACAAATAACACTTGGCATGAAATAAACACATTGAAATAGGCGGCTCTTCACTATATTTTGCGTCAAAATCTGTGCTAAAACCAACGCAAATCCCATATGCGCTACATAACAGCCATAGACAAATTTCAAGTTATTCCCCAATGCTTTTATAAAAAAATGATCTTGAAACAGTTGTTTATAATTATTTAAGCCGACAAAATTCTTTACTTCCATCAAATTAGTCTGAAAAAGACTAAGATAAAGATTATAAAATATTGGTATTAGACCAAATATAATATATAAAATCAATGCCGGAGCAACAAATAAAATAATATATCTCTTTTTTCTTAATATTTTATCCATATACTCTCCTCTTCCTACAATGTGGCTGTCTCACAGACAGCCACATTGTAATTACTTTCTTTAACTATTCGACAGCATTTGCTGCATATTCCTGCAATGCTTTTAATTGTTCTTTAACATCATTTCCGCCTGCAATTGATACTGCAATATTGTTATATTCTTCTCCCGTAGCACCAAAAATCAAACTCAACGGAAGTGTTGTTGTTAAATCCGGAAGCTTTTCTAAAATTTTCTTTGTAAGATCGTCTACTGCCGCTTCGTCATATTTTGCTTCTGATACAGGTATCGCACCAATTTCTGCCACCAGTCTTCCCTGCACATCCGGATCTGTTAATCTCTTTAAAAATGCACATGCGGCTTCTTTATTTTTGCATGTTTCACTAATCGCGTAAATTTTATCTGTCTGAGACAATGTAACATTCTGATTTTCGGCATTTACAGCCGGCAAAATAAATGCTCCGACTTTTGAAATATCTCCGCCAAAACTATCCATAATTGCTGATGTATCCCATGTTCCCATCGGATACATGGCGGCTTTTCCACTTAAAAATAATTCGCGGCTGCCATTATAATCTAATCCTAAAAATCCATCGTTATAAATACCGGAATTTCCTATATCCTGAAACAATTCCCCTGCCTCTGCAAATCTTTCATCTTCCCAATTTATTTTTCCATCAACCATATCATCTGTCAGCGCTTTGCCGTAAAGCCCATTGGCCAATAGATTCATATGGAATCCCGCTATCCAGCCCTCCTGACCGCCAATTGCAACCGGAACTATATCATTCTGTTCTAAAGTCTTAGTTATCTCAATAAATTCATCCCATGTTTCAGGCTCTGAAAGTCCCAAGTCAGAAAAAATCCCTTTATTATAGTACACTACATATAGTGATTGTGTGGATGGAAGCGCATATATCTGATCATCAAATGTTGTGCCATCTAACATTCCTGCATAAAAGCGGTCCTTCCATTCAGGGTCTTTTTCCATTGCTTCACTTATTGAATACACTTTTCCATTTTCAACATATGGTTGAAGCCATCCTGATGTCCATGAAAAGAAAATGTCTCCAGCCTCATTTTGGGTCATTAATGTTGGTAATTTAGTCTTATACTGTTCATTTTCATACCATTCAATTTGGATTTCCGCATTATACTCATTTGTGTTATTAAACTCCTCTGCCAGATCTTCCATTAAATCGACATATGCCTGCTCACTGGAGGTCCCAACACCCATCAACGTCAGCACTTGTTTTTCTTCACTGCCGCCCTCAGTTTTGTTTTCTTCTGTTTTTTTTTCTCCTCCACATCCTGTCATAACACCTGCCGCTAACATTGAAATCACCAAAACAACAGATACCCATCTCTTTTTCATATGATCCTCTCTCCTTTTCTATAATTTCTATACTTAGATATTATTAAAAATCTCCAACTCTTTCTACTACCTTTCATGACAAAAATGTGTATTTTTTTTACTTTCCGTATCATCTGTTAAATATTTTGCACATTTATGTCAAAAATAAGCATTATGTTTCACCTCTATTTTATCTATAATGTTAAATAGATGTTGTGGGGCCCATGAATGCCCAAAAACATAAAATGAACAGCAGAAAGGAATTTACTTATGCAGACCTCTAAAGAATGTGTTCTTCGCGCAATTGAGCAAAAATGTCCGGACAGAATCCCTATTTGCTTATCAATTGATTCTGCCCCCTATAACCAAAAAATAGCACAGGAACTTCCGCCAGAAGAAGAAGGTGATATCATTTCTATTTATGGGGATGATCCTGATTTCAAACCGCTAAAGCATGGGTATTCCCAATGGGGATATAAATTAGAATCATTCGGAGAAACGATGGGAGAAGTTCGCAATCCCCCACTTGGACGTTGGGATAATTTTGAACATTGGAAAGCAAATTTACCAGATTTCACATCAAATAGCCGATATCGTGAATCTCATATAATGAGAAAAAAATACCCGGATAAATTTTTGATTGGCGGTTTAAGTATGATGATGATGGAGATCATCAATCTGCGCGGTTATGCGAATTGTATGATGGATTATTATGATGAGGAAGCCAATTTGAACCAATTAATTGACTGTATCTATGATGCAGGCAAAAAAATGGTTGACGGATATGCCAATGCCGGACTTGATGCGGTGATCGCATGGGAAGATTGGGGACTTCAAAATGGCCCTATGATATCGTACGATTTATGGAAGGATTTTTATTATGAGCGTATGAAAGATTTTGTAAACTATGTACACGGTAAAAACATGAAATACATATTACATTCTTGCGGGCATATTATTTATCTTCTAGATACATTTATAGAAATGGGAATTGATGTTATTCAATTGGATCAGCAAATGAATATGGGGCTTGATATCCTTAGCCAGTGGAAAAATAAAATCTGTTTCTGGTGTCCAATAGATATTCAATCCAGTCCTGCCATGACCCCTGAACAAATGAAAGAATATACTGCTAAGATGATACAAGCGCTCAGTTCAAAAAAAGGTGGATTTATGTACAAAATTTATTCACAGCCAGCCGCTATACATATATCCCCCAAGCAATTGCAATATGAAATATCACTGATGAAAAATGTCCTGTAAATATCTCATGCTGCTATTTATCACATAGAAAGATAAGGGCTGCTACGTAAAGGCAAGCCCTATCTTTCTTTCTTATCTTGTTTCAGATGTGGCAGAGTAACAGTTCAGTTTTCCCCTCCTACTCCCAGCTATCCCACTTGTCTGCGAGGTTGTTGATTTGGTTTTCGAATTTGGCCTTGTCTTTGTTTGCGATGCCTTGATTTCTGTAAATAACATCCAGAAGCCTCTTGGCTGCCGCAAGCAGTCTTTCGAATGCTGCGTCCGCCTTCTTCTGGGTTGGTTTCTTCGCCTTGACTGGGATTTTGACGCCCTCGTCCAGAATTTCGTTGGTTAACAGGTCGACTGCACAGCTCGGGAATGGCGCCCAGGTTGGATGCCCCAGCTTCTCCTGTATCGTTTCTGCAAATTCTTCTGTTACTTTGTCTGAACCATGTACGACAAAAACTCTCTCCAGAGGTGTTTTGAATCCTCCCAGCCAGTCCAGAAGGCCATTCATATCAGCATGGCCGCTGACCCCGTGAAGACTTTCTATCCGGGCACGTACTTCGATAGGCTCACCAAATATCTTGACATTCTTGTCTCCATCCAGCAGCCTTCTTCCCAGCGTGCCATTTGCCTGATATCCTACAAATAAAATCGTGCACTCCGGCCTCCACAGATTGTGCTTAAGATGATGTCTGATGCGGCCGGCATCGCACATGCCGGAAGCAGATATGATCACTTTTGGCTTTTCGATAAAATTGATCATTTTTGAATCTTCGCTGGTGGTCGAGGTCTTCAGCCCAGGGAATACCAAAGGATTGATTCCTTCATTTACCAGCTTGATTGCATCCTCATCAAAGCATTCCCGCATGTTTTTTGTAAATACTTTTGTCGCCTCAATGGCCAGCGGACTGTCCAAATAAACCTCAAAATCCGGGTATTCTTTCAGCAGATTCTGTTCTTTAATCTCACGGATAAAATACAACATCTCCTGTGTTCTGCCGACTGCAAAGGAGGGAATGACCACATTGCCGCCGCGCTCAAAAGTCTCCCGCAGCACCTTTGTAAAGTCCTTCAGATAATCGATCTTTTCTGCAGAATGGACGCGGTTCCCATAGGTGGACTCAATCACCACATAGTCGGCTGACTCGGTATAACTTGGGTCTTTAATAATCGGCTGATTTGTATTGCCCACATCTCCGGAAAATACAATCTTCTTTGTAGTACCGTCTTCCGCAACCCATACTTCGATGCTCGCAGATCCCAGCAGATGCCCCACGTCTGTAAAACGTACTTCAATGCCATCACAGATCCGGATACGTTCCTGATATTGGCAGGGTACAATCAGTTCTATCGCATCCAGCGCATCCTGAAGCATATAGATGGGTTCATACACCGGCTGCCCTGCACGCCTGCCCTTTCTGTTGCGCCATTCCGCCTCAAATTCCTGAATATGCGCACTGTCACGAAGCATAATGTTACACAGATCGGCCGTTGCATAAGTTGTGATAATCTGGCCTTTAAACCCATTTTTCGTAAGTAAAGGCAGCATTCCCGAATGATCAATATGCGCATGGGTTAAAAACACATAGTCGATATCCGTCTCCGGAATCGGAAGCCCCGGATTCTCATACAGATCCGGGCCCTGTTCCATGCCACAGTCAATCAGAATGTTCTTACCTGCCGCCTGCAGCAGATGACAGCTTCCCGTCACTTCATGGGCTGCTCCAATAAATGTCAGTTTCATAAGCTTCACCAACCCTTTTCTTTTCATTGTATCATCTTTTGCTCAAAACTAGTACCTCATATAATAAATAATAATTAACTGCCACTTAAGCCGACCTAAATTTCCGATAGCACTGCTGATAGCACTGCTCCTCAAGCCTCGCGTAGTCCGCTTTGCCTGCGTTTGTGGAGCAGCACTCTCGAAAATTTATCTCAGCTTAAGTTGCAGTTACATATTTTATGATGTACTAGTAGTCCGTACTTATGGAAAGTGGATGGGGTAGAAAGCGGTACTTAACAGTTCAGGCAAGCCTGAACTGTTACAGCGGTACACCTTTTGGAGCTGGTTTCGTTGTCAGTTATATTTCTATATTAAACTTTTCCTTTATCAATGGTTCTATTTCTTCCAATTGCTCACTGATTTTTTCTATAACAACGCCTTTTGTTGTTACCTCTTTATACATATCGTCTCTTATCGACCGATACCCACCGTCGATTCTTAGGTTAAAGACTCTGTGGGCACAGAATAAAGACTCTTCTTTAGTCGATTTATAGTAGTTTAAGAAGTTGAAGTCTGTGTCAAAGCATGCGATGTCGGATATGACCACTTCAATTCTTTCGGTCTGAGGTGCTTTCCCCGGTTCGACTTCTTGTTTGATGCGGGTTTTGCGATGGATTGCTAACCAGCCTCTCATGCAGGGAACGACACGGAATGACTCATCTCCAAAGGTCTGCCATTCTTCGGTTTCGATGTTTAGCGCGCCTGACGGCATTGGCCCGCCAAGACCGACGTCACAAAAGTATTCTATACCGTCCAGCTTTACCAGGGTTCCCCTGTGGTCAACCGGCCATCTCAGGTCATTTTTCCCCAGTAAAACCCTTGTAAAACATGGCCTTGCATCATATCCAAGGCTGACCACCAGACGGTAAAATAAGCCGTTTAACTCCAGGCAGTAACCGCCTCTTGTTCCCTGGATAATTTTCTGGAACAAATAGTCGCCATCCAGGCATACTTCCTTATGAAAGTCGTAGCTGTCTAGATTTTCAAATGCGATCGTGCACTGATGGCGATAGATCAGCTCGTCTAATACTTCTCTGGTAGGTTCCTTCACCGGAGGCATTCCTATACGGTCCAGATATTGATTGATTTGTTCGGGAGAAAATTTTTTGATTATATCTCTTACTTCTTCCATATTCTGATACCAATCCTTTCTCTTCTATTTCTCTTTTATTATAAATGGTCGTTCCCCATTTATTTTCTTCCTCAGCTATCCAGCCCTACAGCAGCAGATACATCAGGATCAGGATCATCCCGATCCCCGCCAGCTGCAGCCCATAAGAAAGGCTGTAGCGGATCATATCCCGGCTTTCCTTCCTCTCCAGCGCCCGGATTCCCAGCTTCCTCCGGTATGACACATTCTCCTCCTGCCTCTTTAAGTACATCGCACCTTGATCCAGCAGCTTCCCGATGGCTGTGTCCACTTTCGGCAGCGACCCCGTACGGTAGGGGATCTTCCGGTCCTTAAACAGCGTCTTCCTAAGCAGCACCACCAGCCCGTCTACCAGCGAATCCCCGATCCGGCACACAAAGATCCCGATAAACGGCAGCACCCGCTGGATCAGCGGACGGTACACCAGGTTCTCCAGATCCAGCCATTTCGGCCAGGCGTCCACATAGGTGCTGGTGTTTCCCTCCCGCTTGCGCAGAAACACCGTCCGGATCACCAGCAGGTACACCAGGGCCCCGATGGCGATCGAGACTAGGCCCCCTTTTAAGCACTCCATGCTGAAGAAATGGGGGATATGCGCCTCCCCTTCCATCCGCATAAAGCCCTGGGCCGCACCTGCCAGCGCTTCCATCGTTTTCACCGGCGTCATCCCCAGGATCGGCAAGACCACCGCGCTTACGCCAATCGCAAACATGCTCTGCTTATTGATATAATGTTTCCCCATGCCGTCAAATTCCGCCTGCCTTGCCGGGTCTGCATTCTTCTCCCAGAACACCGACACATACAGCTTCAGCATATACGCCACCGTCAGCCCCCCGCTGATCAGGAACATCCATTCCACAAACACGAACACCGGGGCCTTGGAATACTCGATGATGCTCTCATGGAGCAGGGTCTTGCTGATATACCCGTTCCAGAACGGGATGCCCCCGATCCCTAAGGCCCCCATCAGAAAGGCCAGGTTTAAGAACGGTTTCTTACGCCCGAATCCACGGATCTCATTCAGGTTCAGCTGGTGCGTGTTCATAAACACTACGCCCGCCGCCATGAATAACACCAGCTTGATCAGGGAGTGGTTCATCATGTGCAGGAAGGTCCCGTGCACCGCCAGCCCGTTTTCCTCCCCCAGCAGGCACTGCATCCCCGTCCCCACCAGGATAAACCCGATCTGGGACATGGACGAGCACGCCAGGGTGCGTTTTAAATCCACGGAAAAGACCGCCAGCACCGCGCCCCCAAACATGGTCACCACGCCCAGGGCCAGGATCAGGCTGCCCCATTTTTCGTCCCCGTAGAACATGTAGCAGCTGATCACCAGGATCCCGTATACCCCCGCCTTGGTCAGGATACCGGACAGCAGAGCGGAAGCCGGCGCAGGCGCTACCGGGTGGGCCTTGGGCAGCCAGATATGGAGCGGGAAGGCGCCCGCCTTTGCCCCGAACCCGAACAGCATGCAGCCCCCGGCTATATAAAGCAGCCTTTTATCCGGGTAACTTTGGCAGGCCTCATAGAGCGCCCCGATCTCCAGCGTCCCCACGGACGTGTAGAGCAGAAACAGCCCCATCAGCAGCACCATGCCCCCGATCACCGCCACTGCCAGGTAGGTCTGGGCGGCCCTTAAGGATTCCTTCCTCTCATCCTGTGCAACCCACACGTAGGACGTAAAGGACATCACCTCAAAAAACAGAAACGTGGTATATAAATCCGCGGACAGGAAGACCCCCACGGTGGCCCCCAGGGTCACCAGCTGGAACAGGTAATACCGGTTCCGGTTCCGGTAATGCCGGAAGTACTCCCGCGAAAACACAATGGTCATCATCCACATGAACCCGGCCACCACCGCGTAGATCCCCCGGAAACCGTCCATACTGAAATGCAGGCCCATCCCGCAGATCCCCTCCAGGATGCCCTCGCTCCCCTGCAGGCGCAGTGCCCCATAGAGCAGCAGCAGGAATTCCGTAATGACGATGAAATCCGCAAAGTAATTCCGCCCCTCCCTGGATTTCCTCCCGATCAGATAGGTCAGCAGCGCCCCGGCCATGGGATAAAACACCGGGACTGCCAGTTGGATTCCATTCATGCGTGCCACCTCCTAAAATACCTCATTCTCAACCTCCTGTAATCCACCGGTTACTGCTTCCTCAAATTCACCGGTTACCGTCTTTCTAAACCAAACAACTATGCCTGCTTTACAGCCTCTGACAGGAAGAAAAGCAGATTACTTCCATAGGAAACCGGCGGCTTTTCACAAAAGCCCTCCGGTTATCCCCTCTAATACACCCCCGTCACAACCTTCGTCAGGAACTCCGTAAGCGGCGTGCTGTACAGCCCGAACCCGATGATCGCCAGGGAGAACAGCATCAGGGGCAGCACCATCTGCCAGCTGGGATCCTTCACCCCCGCCAGGGCCTTCTCGTCAAACCCTTTCTCCGGGAAGAAGCCCCGTACCACAATGGTCATCATATAGATGGCCGTCAAAAGCGCCGACACCAGCAGGCACCCCACTCCGATCCAGGCCAGGTGGTTCCCGCTTTCCAAGGCCCCCTTTGCCAGGTACCATTTACTGATGAACCCGCAGCCCCCGGGCACCCCCATCATCCCGATAGCCGACACCGTAAAGGCCCCGTACACCCAGGGCATTTTCCGCCCGAAGCCGTCCATCTCATAGATATAGTGCTTGTGGGTCTGGTGCATGATAGACCCGGCGCAGAAAAAGGCGCTGATCTTCATGACCGCATGGAACACCATATGACATAGCGCGCCTAACAGGCCCGCCGGCGTCATGATCGTGGCCCCAAAGATGATGTAGGACAGGTTGCTCACCGTGGAGAAGGCCAGCCGCCGTTTCATGTGCGTCTCCTTCACGCCCATGCTGCAGCCGAACACCACCGTGAACATGGCCAGGGCCATCACCACGTTCTGCGCCCAGGTCCCCCGCAGAAGCTCCGTGCCAAAGCAGTAATAGGTCAGCCGGATCACGGCAAACGCCCCCGCCTTTACCACTGCCACCGCATGCAGCAGCGCGGTCACCGGCGTAGGCGCCACGCCCGCATCCGGAAGCCAGGAATAGAAAGGGAACATGGCCGCCTTGATGCTGAAGCCTAAAAACGCCACCACATAGAGCAGCAGCACCAGGTCCAGCCCAAGGCCTGCCGTATGCCCCTGAAGGATCCCCCCCAGGGTGAACCCGCCGGGGCCCCCGTAGCGGACCAAAAAGACCAGCCCCATAAAGCCCAGGGCCGCCCCTCCAATGGAGAAGTAAATATATTTCCTGGTTGCAAGGACCGCTTCCCGGGTAAAGGTATGGAGCACCAGCGGGATGGTCACCAGGGTCAGCATCTCGTAAAAGAAATACATGGTCACGATGTTGGCCGAAAAGGCAATGCCCAGGGTCACCCCATAGGTCATGGTATAAAACATAAAGAACGGCTGCTCCCGCTCTTCCGTGGACATATACTCAAAGGAATACAAGGTGGCAATGGGCCACAGGACCGAGATCAGCCCCGCAAACACCATGCTCATCCCGTCGATTTTCAAAGCAAAGGACACCTTCTCTGAAAACTGCAGCAGCACCAGTTCCCCCGGCCGGTTAAACAAAAGCAGGAGAACAAGGGCCGAAGTCAGCAGGACCACGGCTTCGATATAGACTTCCATGTGCGCGCGTTTCCGAAACGGAATGAGCGGAATGAAGACCGCTGTCACGATCGGAAAAACCACGGCTATGATTAAAAACGTTTCGTTCATGTCCCCACCCCCCTTATACGACCGCTGCCGCTATGTTTCCAAGAAATGTAATCAGGCTGCCCGGGAACACGCCCATGAGCAGCGCCCCTGCGGCCAGGATGAAAAGGGGCACCACCATCTTAAGCGAAGGCTCCCGTTTCTTCATTGCCTGGTAGTTGTAATCTTTGCCGGGCAGAAACCCGTCGATGGTAACCGGAAGCAGGTACCCCGCCGTGAGCAGCGCGCTCACAAGCAGCACCACCGGCCCCAGCCAGGAGAAGGTCCTGACCCCGCTCTCCAAAAGCCCTTCCGCCAGATACCATTTGCTGATAAATCCGCTGGCCGGAGGGATCCCGATTAAGGCCAGGGACACAAAGGTATAGCACCACAGCGTCACGGGCATCTCTTTCCCGATCCCCCGAAGCTGGTCCACCCTGGTATATCCCGTCTGGTAAATGACCGCCCCCGCGCTTAAGAAAAGAGCCGTCTTAATCAATGCATGGAATAACACATGCAGGAGGGACCCGGTCAGGGCCACGGGATTTAAGATGGCCATGCCCAGCATAATATAAGAAGCCTGGCTCACGGACGAGTAGGCCAGCCGCTTCTTAAACACCGGCTCTTTAAAGGCCAGCATGGAGCCCAGGAAGATGGTAATGAGCGCCAGCACCAGCCAGGTATACTGCACCCAGCTCCCCCGCAGAAACTCCGCCCCCGCAATGTAATACACCGAGCGCAGCACCGCCAGGACCCCGCCCTTTACAATGATGGCCGAGAGCACGGCCGAAGCCGGGGCCGGCGCCACCGGATGGGCCGTGGGCAGCCACGCCTGCATAGGGAACATACCGGCCTTCACGCCGAACCCCAGGATCATGAAGAACAGCCCCAGGTGCAGGATGGTCCCGTTTTGGGCCAGCACCGCCGGGTCCATCACGCCCCCGGGCAGGAAATCCATGCTGGTTCCAAAGTGGTAAAACACAAAGACCCCGAACAGCGCCATATAGGCCCCGCACATGGAGTAAAAAAGATATTTCAGCCCCGCCATGACCGCCTCGTGGCTCTGGGTATGCAGAACCAGGGGCATGGACACCAGGGTCATCATTTCAAAAAACAGATAGATGGTCACCAGGTTTCCCGCAAGGCTTAAGCCCTGCAGCGCACATAATGTCAGCAGGTAAAAGCCCCAGAACCGCCGCTTATGGTGTTCATGGTGCAGGTATTCCACCGAAAAGATGCCCCCCAGCAGCCAGATCAAGGCAATAAACCCCAGGAAAAAAGCGCCCAGATGATCCAGCCGGAAAGTGATGTCCAGGCCCTTGGTCAGGGTCAGCAAGGTCAGCTCTGCCACGCTCCCACTGCCGTAGGAAACCAGCAGCAGGGCCACTGACACTACGGTCAGGGCCAGGGCTGCCACCGCCGCCCGGGACATCTTTTTCTCCTCCATTTTTTTGGCAGGGAGCACCAGGAAAAGAAGCCCTGCCGCTGCCGGTATAAAGATTGAACATAGAATCCACGCCTGTGTGTACATATTTCCTCCTATCCGCCTCAGAGCACCTTCGGAAACTTTCCTGTCCCCAGCTTTACGGCTGGTTTTCCGCCAGCGCTCTCTTCTCAAAATTTCCGCCGGTCACTGCACTCCAAAGGCAGTACCCCCCTTATCCAAAGATCTCCAGCCCCTGTCTGACCACCTGCATCACGGGCGCCGTACAGATGCCCAAAAACAGCGTCAGGGCCACGCCTCCCGCAATGGCCGCCTTAAACTGCCAGGGATTTCCGGTTGTCTGCTCCTTCATCCCTGCCGCTTTTTCCTCTGCAGTCAGCGGAGTATACAGGATCAGGACCACTCTCATAAAATAAATCGCATTGAGCACCGTGCTCACCGCCAGCGCCGCCAGCACCGCTGCCGCATAGGCCGGCCGTTCCAGGGACGCCTCCGCAAACATCAGCTTGCTGACAAACCCGCCGAACCCCGGGATACCCACCATGGACAGCGAGCCGGCCACGAAGCCCGCCCCCGCCACCTTATTGCGGAACCCGGCCCCACGAAGCCCCTGGATATCCGCGTTCCCCGCAGACACCTTGATCAGGCCGAAGGCCGCCACAAACACCAGGGATTTTGCCGCCGCATGGGCGAAGATATGATAAAGCCCTGCTGAAGTCCCCGCCGCAGTCCCCAGGCCGATGCCCATGAAAATATAACCAATCTGTGCCACGGAGGAATAGGCAACCATCCTCCGCAGGTTCTTCTGCCGCACCGCATCCAGGGACCCCAGCACCATGCCGATGATCCCGAATACAAACAGCACATTGATGATCTCGCTTCCTGCAAACACTTCCGCCCCCGTCACCCGATAGATGACCTTCACCAGCAGGAAGATATAGCCTTTGGATACGATACTGGAAAGCATGGCCGATGAGGACGCCGTGGCATTCCCATAGGCATTGGGCAGCCACGCATGGAAGGGCCACAGGGCGCTCTTAATGGCAAGCCCCACGCTCACAAGACCGATGGTCACGATCAGCGGCACCCGGTATTCCCCGGTCTGCCACAGCAGCAGGATGCTCTCCTTAATGTTGCTCAGGAGCAGGTGCCCGGTCATATCGTAGAAGAAGCTGATGCCAAGCAGCAAAAGCCCCGAGCCCATGAGGCTCATGATCATATAGCGCACCCCCGCCGCAATGGTCAGGTCATTGAATTTCCCCAGGATCAGCCCGCAGGCCGCAATGGTACTGATCTCCACAAACACATAGGCGGTAAAGAAGTCATTGGTGTATACCAGCGCCAGGTTGGACGCCAGCATCAGATCCGCCATGATATAGTAAAAATTCGCCTTATCCGCTTCCAGATCCCTGCGTGCCTCTTCCATGCCGCCCCACAATGCCAGCAGCATGATCACGCAGAACAACAGCGCCATGGCCGCCTCCAGCATGCCTGCACGCAGTTCGTTTCCCCAGGGCGCCGGGAAGTGGCCCATCACATACACATAACTCTCCCCCGTCCCCATCAAAAACGCCAGCAGGAAGGCGGACATCACCCCCACCGCCCCCGTCATGCACAGGCTGAGCCGCCGGGCCGCTTTCCCTTTCAGCGCGGACGTAATGATTGCCGCAAACATGGCGGCTAAAATCGAAAAACAGGGCACATTCTGTACAAAACTCATTCTTCCTTCTCCCTTATCTTGAGCGATATCTTATCCAGGTCCAACGTGTGGTATCTCTGATACAGGCAGATGGTCAGCGCCAGCAGCAGCGCCGTCACCGACACCGACACCACGATCCCCGTCAGCACAAGCCCGCTGGGCACCGGGTTGATGTAGGCGTCCACGCTTTGCACCCCGTCCACGATGATGGGCGCTTTGAGCCCCTTGATGTACCCCTTTACCGCGAGGAAAAGGTACACCGCCGTATCCATAATGTTCAGGCCGATGATCTTTTTGATCAGGTTCTTATGCAGGAACAGGTCCGTAAACCCGATCCCAAACAAAATGACCGCCACCACCTCTATGAAATTTGCCGTTAAATGGCTTCCCATCTTACAGCCCCCCTCTCCGGAACAATGCATAAAATGCATAGATTGTACATGCCACCTCTGTCCCCACGCAGATATTGATGGGCAGGATGATCCCCCCGCTTAAAATAGCACCGGGCTCTCCCAGCGGGAAGAGGTGTTCCAGCCCGTTTGCCCCCGTATAGAAAAAATGCAGGGCGATCAGGCCGTAGAGCAGCAGCGCCGTCACCTTCACGATCACATAGATCTTTTCATTGAAGAACCTCTGGGTCCTGGGAAACCCGAAAGACGCCGCATAAAGGATCATCCCCGCGCCGATCACCGCGCCCCCTGAGAACCCGCCCCCCGGTGACAGGTGCCCGTTTAAGATGATATAGATCCCAAATAAAAAAATCACCGG